>JAJFHV010000001.1 GCA_021775415.1 Hyphomicrobiales bacterium
CCGGCCAGGAAACGCATCCCACTCCAACTCATCGGGTCGCTTGTTAGCAAGTGAATGATCGCCGCGATTGAAACCATTGAGGCCAGTGCCGAAAAAACTCGGATATGGCCAACTTTCTCAACCAGTTTAGGCACAGTAATCGTACCGATCAGCGCACCCAGTGGATAACAGGCCTGCATGATTGAAATGGTCAGTGGCGAAAATCCCAGTCCTGCCCCCCGGATTGACAAAAGGGTGACCAGCAGACCGTTGGCGACCATCAACATGGCCATGCCAAGAAAAAGCGTCCAGTTATCTATAAGTGCGCGGCGCATGGAGCTCCCCTTGGTTTATGCCAGTGTGGCAAGGGCGAACTTTGCCTGCTTCTTTATTTGCGACTGACCGGTCGCATTCAGGTGATGATACCCCTGAATGTGGAGCAAGCCCCGGTTCCCTCTCAGCAATCATCGCTGCCGCTGTCCAAGAGTGGAAAGAACACAAATCTTTATCGGCGGGACTTGCTCGGCAACACAATATGTAAACCGCTGTATGGCCGGAACAGCCGCACGGGTTGGAAAATCGACCATATCTTCCCTAAGTTGAGGGGCGATTCCAACTTCTCGAGAAATCTTCAGGCACTTCAGACAAGAGCTAACCAGCGAAAATCCAACAAGTTACCTCGACGAAGTAATGCTGGTTTCCGCAAGCGGCGGCGCTGGCGATTCTCCAGATTTGGTTGCGTGCTGGATGTCTGCTTTGTACCAATAGCGGACATTTTAGGCTTGAATTTGTGTGCAATTTCCTCGTTATATGGTTCTTTGAAGTGTAAAAATGGCAAAAAAAATTACAACAGCCGAAGAAGTAGAAGGCAAATATGTAATCCTATGCCCGGAGCAGGGTGTATCAATTGGCTTTGACAACAAGCCCGAATTCAAAAAATGGATTCAAGGTGAACTCGATTTTTGGGTAACAAACGTCGGGACGTTTAACCAACTGATTGTCGTCTCCATTGGTCTCGATCCGCAGATTGGAACGTTTTACCAAACAATTTGGCAAACAAGTCTCAATAGAATTGAAACGATGAGATCAGTTTCTGATTTATCAGCGCTAGCTGATGAAATAGGCAAAAACGCTAAAAACTACGGAATGCTGTTTTCGAGTAGCCCAATAATGGTTGATGCAATTCAACTGCATCAGCAAGGTGATGTGCAGAGTGCCACTCTTTCCATCTGCATTCACACCAAATTGCATCACGTGAAAAACGCGAATGTTCAAAGAGAATTGGGTCTTGCGCGATATTTGACATATGGAAATCTGCACTCAACTGGATTTAAACACAGTTTGGCGGCACAAATTCTCAGAAACGACATTACCAAATTGCACGAGGAAAATGCCGTGGAGTTGGAAAATTCACGCGGGCTTTACCAAACCAGCGAACAAGAATTAAAAAGAGTGAACGCGCTTTTCCGTACGAAATTGGGGCTTGAGGCTCCGGCCAGTTATTGGACGAGTATGAAAAGGTGGGCCGTATTCCAGTGGATTGTTTGGTTGATAGTTTTTGTTTGCTTGATCGCCGCACCCTTTGTTCTGGTTTGGTTCAATTGGGTTGAGTTTGATTTGTGGTTTAAGCAGTTAATCACAGATGGTGGTGGTAGCTTCTCTGTGACGGCCTTGGTTGTGGTGACTATTCCGGTGGTTGCATACGGGTGGGTTCTGAAACATGTCAGCCGATTGTTTGTGCGTGCGGTTGATAACAGCGCAGACGCAAAGTTTCGTTCCATGTTTGCGACTACATTTTTAAGTCTTGCTGATCAAACCGACACACTTACGCAGGAAGATAAGGCAATTGTGTTGAACGCTTTGTTCCGTCCTCCAGCAAACGGTTCCAGGGATGATGGTCCACCTGCAGGCGTCGTGGAATTACTCAGAAAAGACGGCGGGTAGGACTTCAATTTTACCGCCTTTTGATATCGAACTGCCCGCCCACTGCCATCCTCGCACACCGTGCAATCTCCGGTATCATTGCCGCGCGGCTCTTTCTCCTTTCAGACAGATTGGAGGACTTTCGTAGTTTCGGGAATGTCCGTTTGGGTCATTAGCAGACATAGAGCTATCGTTTGAAGAGACGGGGCCCACAATTTGTCAGCAGGCTGATTTGTTTCCATGGTGCGGGCACCGGGACTCGAACCCGGACAGCTTTACAGCCGAGGGATTTTAAGTCCCTTGCGTCTACCAGTTCCGCCATGCCCGCATATGGAATGGTAATAATGTACGTGGCTAGCCGAGGCCATGCCAACAATCAAGCGACAAACATAAATGTCCCCTTGTCGCACGGATAAAGCTGGCTTATCTCTGACCATCATCAAGGCATAAGTCAGGACTTGTTAATGCCAACATTGAGTAAGCCCGCCAAGATTGTCACCGCAGCAATGCTTGCCATCGGCGATGAACTTCTCTCCGGCAGGACCAAAGACAAGAACATTGCCTATCTGGCAGACTTTCTGACAGTTCACGGAATAGACCTTAAGGAAGTACGGATTGTAGCCGATGATCAACCGGCAATTGTCGAAGCGCTCAATGCACTAAGACACAAATATGATCATGTGTTCACTTCCGGCGGTATTGGTCCGACCCATGATGACATTACCGCTGATGCAATAGCGGCAGCCTTTGAAGTCCCGATTGACCACGACCCACGGGCGATCAACATCCTCAAATCCCATTATGCCGGAACACAATACGAGCTGACCACCGCGCGAATGCGTATGGCACGAATTCCTGATGGTGCATCGCTGATAGAAAATCCGGTATCCGGAGCACCGGGATTCTCAATCGAAAATGTTCACGTAATGGCCGGCGTTCCGGCAATCTTTCAGGCAATGCTGGGCGAACTTTCACCCGGTCTTGAAGGAGGCGAGCGTATGCTGTCTGCAACTGTGGATTGCCCCTTTGGTGAAGGAACAGTTGGCGACGCTCTCGGTAAAATCCAGAAGGACAATCCCGAGACGGCCATCGGTTCCTATCCGCGCCACGATGGCAAACGCTATATGACCCAGATTGTCGTGCGTGGACGCGGTCAGAATTCCATTGATCGCGCAGTCAAGGCTATTCACAAAATGCTTGATGAACTTGCATCGTAGCGCACTGAAAACCAAATACCGTCCAGTATTAGTAAAAAATTAATCCAATCCGTTCACAACTGCAGGTAGTTGCACAGATCCGGGGAAGCGACATGTTCACCAAGTTTTTCAAATGCACCTCTGGTGCGACACTGATCGAATACGGCCTGATGGTCATGTTGATTGCAATCGGATTGATTGGCAGCATGGTGACCATCGGTGAAGAAACCGCAGAGCCGATTGAGTTCGTCGCTGAAACCATCGAAGACGCCACCTGACAAGCCGCTTTTCCAGTTAATCCATAAACGGTAGATCCGTGTCATCAGGCTTGCCACCCGCAGCGGTAAGCATTGCATGCACCTGTCCGCGGTGATGGGTCTGGTGATTGAAAAAATGCACAAACAACATCGCTCTTGGTTTGGTGATTTCCCTGTTCATTGCGCCGGAAAACCAGCTGAGTTCTCCCGCAATATCTGATGGTTGAATTCTGCTGGCCCAATCCAAAATCAAGTTGTCGGTTTTGACCCGTTGGGATTTCATGACGCCCCAATCAACTTCCATATCCGCAGATTCGCCGATTGAGCCAACTGAAGGTTCTTCAGTTCCAGCAAACCGGTGCAACCACAGCGTGTCTCCCCACAACAAATGCGAAAGTGTTCGCTGGATAGATCCAAAAAAGGCCCCCCGGTCTTTTTGCAGTTCAGCCTCATCCAGTTCGTCACCAGCACTATAGATACTCTCATTCTGCCACTGATTGTAGCAGGCCATGGTGTGTACATATTTCGGGGTGATCATCTATTTGTCCTTCTCAAATCAGCCAATAGTCTCAATTTCTGCAGCACCTGCAAACAATTTCTGGGTATCATTCCTGCCAGCCATTGTGCAATTTTGACAGCTGGTTAAATTCTTTCACTCATAACGAGACACGTAGGAAAATTTCATGACCCAACCAGCACCCAAGGCATTTCCGGTTTCCTGGGACCAGTTTCACCGCGATTGCAAGGCGCTCGCCTGGCGACTTGCCGGCATTGGTGACGCACTGGGTGAATGGAAAGCAATCATTTCGATTACAAGGGGCGGGCTGGTTCCCGCCGCAATCATCGCGCGTGAGCTTGGGGTGAGAAACATCGAAACAATCTGTATTGCCTCCTACCACAAATATCAGGATCAGGGAAAACTCGACGTTATCAAAGGCATCTCCCAAGAGCTTGTTGATGACACGGATGGCGGCAAAAAGGGCATACTGGTGATTGATGATCTAACCGACACCGGCAAGACCGCCAACAAGGTGCGCGAGTATTTGCCGAATGCCCATTATGCCACTGTCTATGCAAAACCGACCGGGAAACCAACGGTTGATACCTATGTCACCGAGGTTTCGCAGGATACGTGGATCTACTTCCCGTGGGATATGGATTTATCCTATGCGGAACCAATATCCGGCAAGGATGACGGCTAGGCGCCAAGCCCTGCATAAAGCACAATTGCGCCAACTATGATGGTGCCAACGCCAAACCCACTGACAACCGTGGGTGATAACAACCAGTTTTCAAATAATTCCAAAAACCATTTGCGGAAAGCCAGCATCATTACCCCTTCGAACAGGGCCATCCAACCGACCAGGGTAACAAACCCTGCAAGCAAACCGCTCCAGTCATTGTGAATGGCAACCATTGCGCCGCCGATGGTGAATGCGATGAGCCCACCCAGATAGCCCAGCATCGCGTGGTTTGACAGATCCTTGAACATTGCGGACATGTTTTGCCGCTCGACAAGTAGTCCGGTTCCAGCCGCAACGAAGTAAAGCCCGATCAGGGCAGCGAGTGTCTGTGTGGTCGAAAGATTTTCCAACATGATATGTTCCCTTCAGTTGGGGTTCATGTCATCAATATGGGAATTGTAACGGGCTGAAACAAGAGAAACGAATACCATGAAACAGGATGCAAGCGAGGCACGTGCATTTTTGAAAGCCAACCCGCATGTCGAATATTTCGACGCGTTCATAATCGATTTGTGCGGACGAGCTGTCGGCAAACGCTATCCAATCTCTCAACTGGAAAAAGTGTACAAGTCCGGCACCCCGTTCTGTGCCGCCACCTATCTGCTCGACGTGAATGGCAATACGTCTGATCCGTTGGGGTACGGATTTTCTGATGGTGATCCAGACGCAGATGCCTGGCCTGTGCCCGGTACGCTGAAACCATGTCCATGGAGTGATGGAAAAGGCGCCCAATGCATGATTGTTATGAAAGATACCGGCACGGACAATCCAGTCTGGTTTGAGCCGCGTATCATTCTTGAAAACATCATTAAACGTCTTGCCGGGATGAAACTCACTCCGGTGGTTGCTGTCGAACTTGAATTCTATCTGACAGATGCGGAGCGAACTTCAAATGGTGCACCGCAACCCCCTGTAAACCCGCGCAGCGGTGAACGAAGCTGGACCGGCAATGTGTTCAGCCTGGATGTGCTGGAGGATTTTTCGGACGTTCTTTCGAACATCGGCAAAATCTGCGAGATACAAGGAATACCTGCTTCCACCGCGCTGAGCGAATATGGTGCCGGCCAGTTCGAAATCAATCTCGACCACACCAGTGATCCGGTAAAAGCAGCTGATGATGCAGCATTGCTGCGCCGTGCCGTAGTCATGGGTGCCAGACAGGCAGGCTTTGATGCAACATTTCTTTCCAAGCCCTATAGCGATCTGTCCGGTTCAGGCATGCATGTACATTTGAGCCTGCTGGATGAAAAGGGACGGAACATCTTTGATCCTGGTAACGACAAGAACAATGCAAAGCTCAAACAGGCCGTGGCCGGATTTCAAACCGTTCTGCCTGATTCAATGGCAATCTTTGCACCGAGCATTAATGCCTTCCGCCGTTTTGAGCCGGATCAATTCGTACCGGTAACGCCTGATTGGGGCGAGAACAATCGTTCAATGGCCTTCCGCATTCCTGCGTCCGACCCCGCCAATACAAGGATTGAACACCGGGTAAGTGGTGCGGATGCAAATCCCTATCTTGTTGTCGCGGCAATTCTTGCTGCTGCTCACTATGGGTTGGCAAACGGGCTTGCGCCGACCCCACAAGCAAGCGGCAACGCCGGAGCCAATGTCGATGAAACCCTGCCGCTAAAACTGTGGTCAGCGCTTGATCGTTTGGAAGGTTCAAGCATCCTGCAGGATTATCTCGGCGCGGATTTCCCGAAAGCCTACGCGGCTGTCAAACGCGGAGAGTTTGATGACTTTCTGTCTGAAATCAGCCCCCGCGAACACGAATGGTATTTGTGACGAACATGAGGACGGTTTGTTTATTGGGCAGCCCCAGGCGCGGCGGAAACAGCGATACCCTGGCTCAGCACTTTTGTGAGCGTGCAGCGCAACACGGCGCAGAGATAGAACAGTTCGCATTGTCCGAACTCTCCTATAATGGCTGCCAAAATCACTTTCGCTGCAAGCAGGATCTCTCGCACTGTGTACAGCAAGATGACTTGACGCCCGTGCTGGATGCGATTTCACAAGCGCAGGTTTTGGTACTGGCCAGCCCGGTATATTTCACCAATGTTACAGGCATCTTGAAACTGGCGATTGACCGTTTCTTTTCGTTCTTTGTGCCGGATTACCCAACCGCTGAAAAGAAAAGTCGCTTGTCATCTGGACGACAATTGGTCTTCATCCAAACCCAAGGCGAGCCGGAAGAACGCTATCGCGATTTAATGGACAGCTATTCCGCCAGTTTCAACTATCTGGGATTTGAACAACAGCATCTGGTTAGGGCTTGGGGGGTGCGTGAACCCAGTGATGTTGCTGCAAATGTGGACTTCCTGAAGGAATGTGATGATGTTGTTGACGAAATCTATCGGGACTAAGTCAAAACCTTCCCTGAAACATTCACTCCACCAATCTTCATTCTTAATATAAAAAAAAGGCCTTGACCTGAAGCAACTCCAGCTTGGTACTCCTAATGAGAATAATCTTCACGGGAGCAATAAATGCGCATTGCGGAAGCAGCATCCAGAAGTGGCTTAGGCATTGATACCATCCGGTACTATGAGAAGTCTGGGATACTACCCGAAATACGGCGCGGTACAGATAAGCAACGCCGATTTTCGGTAGAAAACATCGAATGGCTCACCCTTCTGTATTGGCTGAGGGAAACCGGGATGCCGATGAAAACAATGCACCGCTTTGCGACGCTCTATCATACCGGAGACCACACAATTCCGTTACGCAAAGAAATCCTGCTTGAGCATTCAGAGCACTTAAAAAAGCGAAGGACGGATCTGGACCACTGCGAGAAGATGCTCGCCTACAAACTCTCTATCTACAAGGATTATGAGAAATGAATACAAATCAGAAAGCAGTAAATCTGACTGACAATCTGGCAGGAGACATCAAAAAGAAGATTATTCTGATTGGCGCCGAAGGCGATGTAGGTCGAGCTGTGCGCGATGAACTATCAGCCCGTCATGAGGTCATAAAGGTTGGCCGCAGCAGTGGAGATATCATTGCGGATATTTCCAAGCGGGCTTCCATAGAAGCGATGTATCAAAAAGCCGGCAAAGTAGACGCCGTAATTTCCACAGCCGGTGCGGTACACTACTGCGCTTTGAGTGAATTCAGCGAAGAACAGTTCATGCTGGGGCTGGAAAACAAGGTTATGGGCCAGGTCAATGTGGTGCTGGCGGGTCTCGACTATATCAACGACGGTGGTTCATTTACCCTTACAAGCGGCATTCTGGATCGTGATCCGATCCGCATGGGTGCCAGCGCTGCAACCGCGAACGGAGCGCTCGGCGGATTTGCAACAGGCGCTGCAATTGAAATGCCACGAGGGTTACGTATCAATGTCGTAAGCCCCGGTCTTCTGGACGTGTCGGCAGAAAAGTTCGGAAGCTTCTTTCCCGGTTATGAAATAGTTTCATCCGAACGCGTCGGTCGCGCATATGCTAAAAGTGTCGAGGGTGCTGCAACCGGGCAAGTTATCATTGTCGATTAAGCCTCCTAATCCAGATCAATTTTGCCGCTTCGGTTTTTCTTGACCGAACCGCGCTTTGCTTTCCCATCCAGCCTTCGTTTCTTGGAACCAAGCGTCGGTTTGGTTGCAATGCGTTTGCGCGGAACATGAGAGGCCTGACGGATAATCTCCTTCAATCGCTCCAGGGCATCACGCCGATTGGATTCTTGTGTGCGAAAACGTTCGGCAGTCAGGATAAGCTCGCCTTCCTTCGTAAGCCGCGCATCGCCACTGTTGAGAATTTTCGCACGGACCCTTTCAGGCAGGGATTGCGAAGTTCGCACATTGAACCTCAGTTGCACCGCCGTTGCCACCTTGTTGACGTTTTGACCACCAGGCCCGCTCGAGCGGACAAATTTCTCCTCAAGCTCACTATCGAGAAGTGAAATACTGTTTGTGATCTGAATGCGCGCCATGCGCCAACTTCTATCAGAGATTCGATTCCAAATGCCAATCTCCGCTTTCGGAGGTTAAAGCAGACATCATATATGGATAGCTCTATGTCCGCTTTGGGTGGTGGTCACAACTGATCGACGCAACACTTTAATCTTTTTTGCAAAGATGGAGTGTTACGATGAAGAGACGAAGCAGACTGTATTTTACCTGACAACAGAAGTCCGAGATATGGGATCGCTGGCAGC
>JAJFHV010000002.1 GCA_021775415.1 Hyphomicrobiales bacterium
CATTTACCCGGACGGCTTCTACGGCTTTGATGATGCAACCCTTGCTGACTACACTTGGGCAGCTGATGGTCTTGCAATCACAGTAGGTGCTGACGATCCACGCATTGACTATGGTCGTGATGCATTCGGTAACGCTACCAATGCTGGTGGTACTGATGGTCGTGCCAACTTCTATGCCGGTTTCAATTACTCTGGTGACGGATGGGGCATTGCTGGTACTGCAGTACACGACTCCATTGCACCTGAAGTATCCCGTGTGGGGCCTGGTCCGATTACCCCAATGACAATCACCGATATTGGTGGTTGGGCATACAAGGTTAGTGCAAACATTGATCTCTCCAGCATGGCACCCGGTGCAACGCTTTGGGCCATGTACATGGCTGATGGCGACTACAACACCGCCTATGTGCATTCTAACCTGATGACAGAAAATGCCGAAAGTGTTTGGGGTGTGGCTTACCAGATGGACCTGACGGATGAAGTTCAGTTCTGGGCCAACTACTACCATGTAGAAGGGGGTAACGCCTGTTCTGGTGGTGCTGCTGGCGGTGCTGCCGGTCCCGGTGGTGTAGTTGGTGCAGTTGGTCTTGGTTGTACGGTTGGGGCCGCTGCTGGTTTTGGTGGTATCACAGAAGGCGACACAGACCAGTGGTCTGTTGGTCTTAACTGGTATCCTGCAGCAGCGCCTGGCTTCCATGTCAAGGCATCCTACACTCAGGGTGAACAAGAGCAATCGGCTTCCTATCTGGTTAATGGTGCAGCTCAGCCATTTGGTACAAGCTTCGATTATGGTAACTGGGAAGTTACGGTTCGCCGCGATTTCTAAACCCGAGACTCCAGTGGCGCCGCGAACCAGCGCCAGATTTAGAACATTTACGAACCCGCCAGGCTTGCTTGGCGGGTTTTTTTGTTGATCGCTGAATGTCCGCTTTGGGTCATTAGCGGACATAACGCGATCCTTATTTGATGTCTGCTTTAGCTTCGTAAGCCGACATTGGCCTCACAGGGATTTACGGTTGCTTTCGGCCCATAATTGCCATTACAGCCCGCCCCAACATTCGTGGATCTTTCCACTCTGGACTTCACAGGCAAAGGAAGCATTGCTTGGTCGTGCGATGAACCGGAGACAGCACGATGGCGAAGATCAATAAGACAGAGAAAGCAAAGCTGCTGGAACAGATTGCCAGAGATCTGGAAGCGGTAACCAAACAGGCTCACTCTGCTGCCAAAAGCGCCTCCAACGACATCAAAGCCGGACGCATGAAGGATTGCCTTCAGGCCATGCTTGAAGTTGAACCCAAACTCTATGATGCGAAGAAACTGTTTGTGCTGGCGACCTATGTGAATGGACTTGGCCAGTATGGAAAGGAATAGCTGAGAACGCGGCTCTTACCGAGTACAGATGGAACACTCCTCCTCGCCCCGCCCAATTGCGGGGTTGTGTCAGTGGCAACGCCGAAACGGCGGAACTGCCGCAACACAATAAGGAGATTGATATGTCCCAGCCTAATTCCAAATCCAGGCAGCCCACCAAACAAGATCGCATTATAACGCTTTTGAAGCGCCCAAAGGGTGCAACGCTTGCCGAACTCGGGAAGGCAAGTGAGTGGCAGGAACATTCGATCCGGGGCTTTATCTCCGGCACGCTGAAGAAGCGACTAAAGCTGCATGTGGAAAGTGGGAAAGACGCCAAGGGTGTTCGCCGATACCGGATTGTAGAACCGGCATCAAACCCAAAGATCAAGAAGACCACTGGTGCCGCAGTAACGCTCAAGCAGGTGGCAGGCTGACCGTGACGGATATCCAAAAAGCTTCCAAAGATGATCAGCTTTTCGAACTGGAGCAAATGAGCCGCGAGAAACTCTTGCTTGAGTGGGAACGGGTCAATGGATCAAAGCCACCCAAATACACGTCCTCAGTGTTCCTTCGACAGGCACTGGCTTTTGAACTTCAAAGTGCAGCCCACGGAGGCTTACCAGCACGGTTCCGGCGGGTTTTGAAACAATCACTCGCGGGCCGGGATAGGGTTGCTTCTACTGCTGATGTTGTACCGCATCCGGCTGCAGTGCTCAGCCCTGGAATAAAGCTGGTGCGCGAGTGGAATGGTAAAACCTATCAGGTTGAAGTTCTGGGCGACGGCTTCCGGATGGACGGCAAACCCTATACGTCCCTTTCTGCCATTGCGAAGCGGATTACCGGGGTCAAATGGTCTGGCCCGCGTTTCTTCGGGCTGGTGTCAAAAGCACAAAGATCCAATTTGAGTGCAGAATTGCCAAATGAGGTTATGTCAAGAGAGGCTATGTTGTGAACAAAATTCGATGTGCAATTTATACCCGCAAATCTTCGGAGGAAGGTCTGGAACAGGACTTCAACTCACTGGATGCCCAGCGGGAAGCCTGTGAAGCGTATATCATCAGTCAAAAGCACGAGGGTTGGGTGATTTTGCCTGAACACTATGATGATGGTGGTATCTCCGGGGGAACGCTTGAACGTCCAGCACTTTTAAAGCTGATGCAGAATGTGGAAGAAGGGCTGGTTGACCAGATTGTGGTGTACAAGATTGATCGCCTTACAAGGTCTTTAGCCGACTTTGCCAAGCTGGTGGACAAGCTGGAAAAAGCCGAAGCTTCCTTCGTGTCAGTCACGCAATCTTTCAACACAGCAACCAATATGGGAAGGCTTACGCTTAATGTTTTGTTGTCCTTTGCCCAGTTTGAACGGGAAGTTACAGCAGAACGCATAAGAGACAAGATTGCAGCCTCGAAGCAAAAGGGTATGTGGATGGGAGGCACCATACCAATTGGATATTCTTCACAGGGCAGGACACTTGTCATAGAGGAAAGCGAAGCAAAGACCATTCGCAAGATTTATGATCTTTATTTGGATCTGGGCACTGTTAGGGAGGTAACTGAAAAAGCTAGGGGCTTGGGTTTAAGATCAAAGCCCAAATCAAACTCGCAATGCAAGCTGTTGGGTAGGGGCCATATCCATTACATCCTAACCAATCCACTCTATGCAGGCAGTATACGGCATAAGGACAAGGTTCATGAGGGCCTGCATCCGGCAATCATTGAACCCGAGCAATGGGAACTGGTGCAAGAACGGCTTCTACTCGGCGCTGCACGGAAGCGAGGCGTATCAAAAAACCCTAGCAACACTAGCTCTCTACTGGCAGGCAAGTTGTTCGATGAGGACGGCGATCGACTCACACCAAGCCATGCCAACAAACAAGGCAAACACTATCACTATTATGTCTCCAACCGGCTAATCTCAAAGTCCTGTGAGAAAGATGCACCGAAAAACAAAACAAACAACGTGTCATCCGGTTGGCGATTGCCCGCAAAAAAGCTGGAGATGCAACTCGCAAAGTGTGTGCATCAGTATCTCAAGCAAGCGATATCAGATGGGTTGTTGATCGACGTCGGTGTCGAGACGCTCGGTGAAACCATGGCGAGGATGCAGAATTTACAGTCATCCGTTGAAGACAACGAACTCCTGCTCAATTGCATCCAGCGATTTGATGTCGGTCAGGGCAAAGGTGTCATCACTCTCAATCAGGAAGGTGTTGCGGAACTACTTGGAACAAAAACACAGCAAATCAATTATGAGATGCTGACCTTCGAAATACCCTTCCAGCTTCGAAAACGGGGTGTGGAAAGCAAAATAATTCTTGGCGAACCGGAGGCATCGATGGATCCAATCCTGATCCGCAACATTGCCAAGGCAAATAACTGGTACGGACAGCTCAAAAAGGGAATGTCCATTCCTGAACTCGCAGCACTGGCCAATATCTCCACTCGCCGCCTGCAACAACTCTTGAAGCTTGCATTCCTCTCACCAGAGATTGTCAAAAGCATCCTTCAAGGCAACCAGCCAATCGGCCTTACAACAGACTGGCTTACACGCCGTACGCTTCCTCTATCATGGGATGATCAACGGGAACTCATATCCCGATTGTAACGATAGCATTAGCGTCGCAAGGCTACTCCCACATTCCACCCTAACCAAACTGTCAGCGCCAAAATCGCCGGTGGAGACTTTTGGCATAGATCGCTGGAGAATCGACCAGATAACAGTCTCCATCTGCACAATCAAAAAACACGCCTTTGAAAAGTCGAGAGAAATCGCAGAAAAATGTCAGCGCAAGAAAATAGGGTGTCTGGCTGGCTGGGGATCCTGGATTCGAACCAGGACCAACGGAGTCAGAGTTTCGGATTGAGGCTTTTCATAGCGACTCATAGATGAACATTTTACTCTTATATTTCAATTGTTTAAGGTGTTAATTGATGCTATAGAGACACATAGAAAAACCCTCCTACGCATGCGATTTGCGTGCCTAATGCGTGCCTAAGATGCCCAAAATCTTGATGACAGATATTACGGTTCGCTCCCTTCCTATCCCGCCAAAAGGGCAGGTTACCTACTGGGATCAAAAAATGCCTGGATTTGGTTGTCGTGTCTCCCAGGGTGGCCAAAAGACATTTGTGGTGATGCATGGTCCACGCGAAGCACGGGCTCGCAAGATTGTTGGCAAATATCCAATTCAGAGCCTTAAAATTGCCCGTGAAGAAGCAAAGAAAAAATTGGCAGGTGTGGCACTTGGAATTATTCAGCAGCCCGTTAGAGGAGCAATTCAGTTTGTTGAAGCACGCGACCGCTACCTTGAGCATGCCCGGTTGACCACGCGTCCGCGTACCGCAGCATGTTATGAGCGGTTGCTCAAAAAGCATTTTCCGTTTGGTAAGAAAAAGATCACTGAAATTACGAAACAGGATTTGCAATATTGTTTAGCCAAGCTCCACCATGTGCCCTCTGAACAGGCCCATGCTAAAACCGCAGCTCGCATTTTCTTCAACTGGGTCTATCGGGAAGAATTGATTGATCGCAATCCTGCCGATCGATTGCCCAGGATGAAAAAGCGACCACCCCGTGAACGCGTCCTGAGCGAATTGGAAGCAGGCGAAGTCTATAAAAAAGCACAAAAATTCAAGTGGCCGTATGGGC
Organism: Hyphomicrobiales bacterium; assembly: GCA_021775415.1. Lineage (GTDB taxonomy): Bacteria > Pseudomonadota > Alphaproteobacteria > Rhizobiales > Rhizobiaceae > JAALLB01. The sequence continues at coordinate 5,005 of JAJFHV010000002.1, forward strand.
CGATTGTTCAACTATGTCTTCTTATGGGGCAACGGCCGGGTGAAGTTGGTGCGCTCGAATGGGAGTGGATCAATTTAGAAGAACTCATAATCACTTTACCTGGTGAACGCGTAAAAAATGGGCGAACTCATAAATTTCCAATTGGTGATGTCGCGGTCGATCTCTTGAAGAATTTGCCTAGAATTGACGAATACGTTTTTTCTGGCCGAAACAAAGCCAATGCGACGTTCAATGGTTGGGCGAAATCAAAACGAGAGTTCGATGCTACGCTGCAAAATGTTGCACCCTACACGCTGCATGACTTGCGACGAACCTTCAGTACGTTTCACGCAAAGCTTGGCACGCCAATTCATGTTACGGAGCGTCTACTCAATCATGTCTCAGGATCGATTTCTGGTGTGGCGGCCATTTACAACCGGCATACTTATTTGCCGGAAATGCGCGATGCTGTTGAAAAATATGAGGATCATTTAAGTTCAATTCTCCGCTGAGAGTCAGAGCTCAATTTGCGAAGCGCAGAATGCACGGAGGGCAAGATAGTATCCGTGGAGACCTGCAGCAATCTTTGCAATGGAAGAAGGAACGTCGTTTTGAACGACAGAGATGGGGGAAAGCTGCCCTTGTATAGTAGTTTTTCACAGCTCAGAAAAATCCAAAAGCGGACATGGCGGCAATTGGGGGTTGACAAATAGGTCATTTTGTAAGATTATCTTACACGCTGTAAGAAAGGAATTGCCAAGTGACCCCTGCAGACATCGAAAAAGCGCTAACCGAAGTCATTACAGAAATCCAGACGAATAGTGGTCTGGATTGCCCCGCACTGGGAGAATCCGTTATTCCAGCAAACGATATTCCCAGTTTTGACAGCAAAGTGTGGTTAGTTGCGACGACAATGTTGGCAGCAAAAATTGAGGCTGAAATTCCCGACGATGAAAATATATTTGTAGACAAAAAATCAAACGATGCTCTGAACATCTCTCAGGTGTGCGAGCTCGTTTTACAAATTGTAAATACAGCTAAGAAATCAGAAAAAGCAGCATGACAGACAATAATATTGATCAAAAGTCCCTCATAGGCTCTAGACTAAAAGAAGCACGCCGTTTGGCTGGGCTTTCCCAGGACCAAGTAGCTAAAATGATCAACATTCCAAGACCATCAGTTTCGGAATTTGAATCAGGGAACCGTCGAGTATCGGCAGGTGAATTGACGAGTCTTTGTGAAATTTATGATGTCAGTACCGACTGGGTTGTTGGCAATTCGGCCAGCACAATCAGCAGAGATGACCCGCGTTTGGAGTTGGCAGCACGTGAACTATCCAAATTGAAAGATGATGATTTGGACAGGTTGCTTCGGGTAATGGCGGCAATGCGTATTGACGATGAGGGAAAAAAATCATGATGGCCGCTAGAAAAACCGCCAATACTCATTTCTGTCGGCAAACGTCCGCGAACATGGCAGCAAAGCAGGCTACCAGTGTCCGCGTAAGGCTTGGTATTGAGCAACATCTGCCAGTGTGCATCTATGACGTATGCGATAAGCTTGGCGTCACCGTTCGGTTTATAGACAACAATATGGAAGGCATGTACGAAAAAAATGCCCGCCCCAAAATCTATTTGTCATCTAAAAGGCCCCTCGCCAGGCGTGTGTACAATTGTGCGCATGAACTTGGTCATCATGAATTCGGCGACGGCAGTTCTATTGATGAATTAAAAGAAGACGCGGAACGTCCATCGTGGGAAGATCCTAAGGAGTTTAAAGCTGACTCTTTCGCAGCACATCTATTGATGCCAACAATTGGGTTGCGTGGGGCCTTCAATTCCCGTGGACTGGAAATCCAAACCGCCACTTCAGAACAGATCTATGTAATCGCATGTGATTTCGGCGTGGGCTACACAACTCTTGTCACACATTTGTCGGTCGGTTTGCGGTTGATGAATTCCATTCGAGCTGCCGAGCTTAAAAAAGTTTCCCCTAAACAAATTAGATCGAGGCTGTTGGGACAAAAAACCGCCTCTCCACTCATTGTGGCCGGTGCCAAACGATTGAATCCAAGAGTTGACGCAGAAGTTGGCACACTGATTATGCTTCCTAAAGACGCGTTTGTTGATGCTGACAAACTCAGTCCAGTTGGACAGTTTAAAAACGCCTCTCTTTTTGAAGCGGTGAAACCCGGGATTGCACAAATTAGAACGCCGGAGTGGGCTGCATTCGCAAGAATTGCGCGTAAAGAATATATGGGCATGGCCCGCTACAGACACTTAGAGGAATAAACCATGACCAAAGTTAAATCAGGAGTGGCGACTGCACCGTTAGTTATTGAATCAACAAGTTTATCAGATGCCTGGGCCCGAATTTTTGTACATATTTTGGATCACCCTGGAAAGGAAATAGCTCCTTTGGTTCTATCCGTCAGCGAGTTTGATGAGCAGAACAATCTTGCAGAAGATCAAGAATTAAGAGCGGCTCTGGATGAACTTCTAATAAGAAAAAACAAAACAAGCGTGGAAAATGTCGCGTTCACAATTTTCCCTCAGCGCTATTGGCAGATAGCAGCTGGCAGCAGGGCACGATTGTTCGATCTCTATGGGAATACATTCGGTCGAATTCAATCCCGAGATCGCAAATTGAATGGCCGCGGTCTCTATTTTCAGCGGATGATGATGTATGGTCGAGGTCCTTGCAACGGCAATCAGTTGGAGTGGATCATCTCTCAATATTTGCGCCGTGATGGAGTTCGAAGATCCATGTTACAGGCCACAGTTTTTGACGCAGAAAAGGACCACAACGCAACCGCTCTTCTCGGATTTCCGTGTCTTCAACATGTGAGCTTTGAACCGACGGCAGCTGGTTTGGTCGTCAACGCTTTTTACGCAACGCAGCAAATTTTTGACAAGGCATTTGGCAATTACGTAGGCTTGGCTCACTTAGGTAAATTCATGGCGCACGAACTCGGAATGCAGTTAGCCCGCCTAAACGTTGTTGTGGGCGTTGCCAAACTGGAACGCATCACAAAATCAGATCCAGATCTTCAAGCTGTAATTAGGTGTTCAAGGTCACTTATTGAACTAAACAAAGATATCAAAGTTAAAGCGGCATAGACTACACATTTTCAGGGACCAAAGTTGACAAAATCGAGATCCAATGTTGCATTCAGCGAAGAACCTCGAATGACGTTCGAACCACATTCTAATGCAAGCCCAAATTCGCCGGCATCGGTATCGGCACCTTATTGCTTTACGAGATTATCGCCTGCAAAGGTGACCCCCGTGTTTGACACCTATTGGCGTTTTGCAGTTGAGCGTCAACGTATCTTTTTCAATCGAATTAGCTCAACTCCCGGACCCTGGACCGACGATTTGATACTAAACACCCACAAGTTCACCAACGCGTACAGGGCGTCTGACCGAACAAGCCAGTACCTGATCAAAAATGTCATTTATCGAGATGACCTGCCCAATACTGCGGTGGAAATTTTCTTCAGGATTCTCTTGTTTAAGCTTTTCAACAAAATTGAAACCTGGGAATTGTTTGAAAGTGAGTTCGGCGATATTACCTTTGAGAATTATTCGTTTAAGAGTTTCGATAAGGTGCTTTCAAAAGCTCGATCTAAAGGAGATAGTGTTTATTCTGCCGCATACATAATGCCTCCAGGCAGCAAGTCGTTTGGCAAGTCTGCCAAACATCAAAATCATCTCCTACTATTGGAAATGATGATTGAACAACGAGTGCCAGACCGGTTAGCTCAAATGCCGTCCATGCAAAATGGCTTCGAATGCCTTAAGTCCTATCCTACACTAGGAGACTTTCTAGCCTACCAGTTTATCACTGACCTCAACTACAGCCAATTGACCGACTTTAGTGAAATGGACTTTGTTATACCTGGTCCAGGGGCTCGCGATGGTATCAGAAAGTGTTTCGCCGACTATGGTGGTCTTACGGAACCTGAAATCATTCGACTGATGGCAGATCGTCAAGAAGAAGAATTTGAACGGCTAGGGCTAACATTTCGCTCATTGTGGGGCCGCTCACTTCAGCTTATCGATTGTCAAAATCTATTTTGCGAAGTCGACAAATATGCACGGGTGGCACACCCCGAAATTAACGGCATATCTGGCAGAACGCGCATAAAACAAAAGTTCGTACCTATAAATAGGCAGATTGAGTATTTCTACCCGCCAAAATGGGCGATAAATGACCAAATTGAGTTAGATTCAGTGCCATGAGGTCATTTCCGTTGGTCAACACTGGGTATGAATGAGTGCATGAAAGCTATGAGCTAACTGTCGAGACCAGTTTGATGTTAATATCCCGGGGGAATCACTTGGAATGTTGGATTGGGTAAAATCAAGAATTTCGATCCTAGTCGGAGACCAAAAAATGCAGAATGAAACACACGACACCCTTTTGGAGTGGCAAAGCGCGCAGCATAGTCATGATCAGCGCAATCATTCTGATATTGCTTGCCTACACAAAACTGATCGCTTGAAGCACTATGGCCTACATTTTGCCAAGTATGTAGGTCGGCTTGCAAGGGGTGAAGCGGACCCGATCTCAGTTGAGCGCACAATTGTGGACACTGCATTAGTATGTCTTAGCGCTGCTAACACTCTCCACCAAAAGCTCGATCTTCCAGGCGACAACCTACTGCATAAAGATTTGAAAAACGACAATTTCAAACCATTGGCTGATGCCGCTGGGCGCTTTGCCGATGCTTGTGAAAAAATCGACCACATGGAAAAGTTTGTGGAGATGGCGCGCACATCCAATCAAGATATACTTAATTGGGTTTTTTCTGCCATAGCTGCCAACGAGCTCGATATTGAAGCCGCAATGAAAACTAGACGATCCGAACTCGCTGATCGCCAGTTTTACATTTTGGATTGATATAGGTGAGCTTCTGGTCCGGCGAGAAACTGCTTGAAAACCCATCCGTTATTGAAGATTTCAATCCGGATCAGGTTGATGCCAATGCCTACAATCTGAAAATGGGAGATTGCTATTTCACCACCAGTAATGGTGAAGACCAAACCAAGAAATATCTGAAACCTGGTGAGCCATTCATTATTCCAGCTGGACAATTTGCTTACTTGATGTCGCATGAAGAATTGAACATTCCTTCAAATGCCATGGCATTCATTTCAATGCGTACTGGGATCAAGTTTAAGGGACTGATCAATGTATCAGGTTTCCATGTCGATCCAGGCTATAAAGGCAAACTGATCTATGCGGCATACAATGCAAGTCCCTCACCCCTCCATATCAGCGAAGGAGAACAGATCTTTAAAATCTGGTTTGTCGATCTAGATAGAAAGTCTGAAGAAGGTCATGTATTTAAGGGAGACGGTAAATCCGAGATTGGCAATGATCTGATGCATGGTATGAGCAAGGAGATTTACTCACTGCAATCTCTTGCCGAAAAAATCCGACAGTTTGAAGCAAGTCTGAAAGAGCAAAAGTCTACTGCCAAATTGTTGTCAAATATATTGACCACCTTTTTCATTACCCTGTTCGCTGGGGTGGCACTTTCCTTACTTGCTCTTTTCGGCCCGATCCTGCTGAGCAAGGGTGAGCAGCTGAAAGAGTATTTCAACGAAAAAAGCATCTCGGTAAAATCTCCAGATCACAATAAACCGGAAAAAGCGGATCAATGAAAATCGTGGGCCATGGAGTTGATTTGGTCCATCTTCCTGCGTTTCAAAAACTCTTAGAACACTCGGAAACTGCATTTACGAGCCGATCGTTCACCGACGGTGAAATCACTTCTTTCGGTGAAGGTGTCAACAGAACTCAAACAATTGCTGGCCGTTTCGCAGCAAAAGAAGCCGTGTTGAAGGCGATCGGAACTGGTTTTGGTAACGGTATTGCATTCACCGATGTAGAGATTCAACGTGTTTCTGGCAGCCCGCCCACGGTCTCCCTACATGGTGGAGCTGCAAAGATAGCAGAAGGGCGAGAAATAACTGAATGGTGGATTAGCATCAGTCATTCTGAAGAAATGGTGATTGCGAGCGTAATCGCCGTGTCAAATAGTGATGTATAATCATTGTGATCTGAGCCCCAGCTTTCCTTCAGTTATTTGGAGAATTGGCTGGTTTGTTGACCCGCTCCTCGAAGTTGTTCCAGGAAATCGAGCCGAGAATTTGAATGTCCGCATTGGTGATTGAACCTGTGCAATCATAAATACCAACAAACGGCAGCTATGGGCCGAAATAGACCAGTCAAAGGTTAAACTCTGATATAGCGATTGCCGTATGTCAAAGTATAAACTGTCATTTTTGCTGCATTTCCCAAATTCTTATGAATAGCCATTGATAATTTTATATAAATGTCAAATAATAAAATTTTGCATCCATAAAGTCTTATAATACGCTTGTATTATCAATTAAACCGATTTGATCAAAAGCAAAGAAATAATGGGAGGAACTATGTTTGTACGCCAGAATATTTACGATATAGGAGATGACTGGGCCGAGTCAGTCTTGTGGTATGCGCGTGGTGTGAAAGCTATGAAAACTCGCCTGTTGGATAACGTTACAAGTTGGACGTTTTATGGTGCAATTCACGGCTACACGCGATGGCTTTGGGACCTTCATGGGATCACGCTGACTACGGATCCCGGACCGGCGGACGATGAATCCAACCCGAAATATATTAATCAGTGCCAACATCAAAGCTGGTATTTCCTGCCCTGGCACAGAGGATACCTGATAGCCTTTGAACGGCAAATCCGCCATGAAATTGAACAACTCGGCGGGCCCCATGAGACCTGGGCCTTACCATACTGGAATTACTTTGAAACCGATCGCGGGCTGATCCCACCGGCATTTCGCTCACCAAGCTGGCCCGATGGAGCAGCGGACAACCCACTGTTCGTGGAACAGCGTTGGGGACCAATGAGCAACGACCCTACCTATGACCTAAGAAACGATGTGAATCTTAATCCACTCTCTGATCGCGAATTTTCTGGCCCAGGCAACGGTGGCAGCACCGGTTTCGGCGGCCCTAGGACTGGGTTCAATTGGTCTCGAGGTGAAAACGGCGGAGCGGAATGGCAACCTCACAATAATGTGCACGGCCAGATTGGAGGTTCACATCCTACTGCCTTTCTTCCCTATCCGCCGCCCAATCATCAAATTCCCATCCCTGGTCTGATGTCTACACCAACGACTGCTGCCCTTGATCCGATCTTTTGGCTGCATCATTGCAACATAGACCGCCTCTGGGAAAGCTGGAACAGTCATCCACCCAGCAAACCTGCGATCAATCCGAATGACTGGAATAATCCAGCCGGGCAGAGCTGGCGCGATGGTCCTGCGGCTTCAGGAGACAGAGCATTCGCAATGCCAAACGTCGACGGGACGGAGTGGAATTTTACACCAGCCGAAATGGAGAGTATCTCGACACTGGACTATTCTTATGCTGACCTGACGCCCGGTATGCCGGTGCAATCAAATGTCTTGGCCTCTCGCATAGCTAATTTGGGTCTCGCACAACCAGCAGCGCTTTCTGGAGGTGTTATCATGGCTTCGAACAAAACCGTCGAACTGCTTGGTTCAGGCAGCGGCAAGGTTTCACTTTCCGGTACAGCCAGCAAACGAAGTGGTGTGCAACTGGATGCTCCCACGCTTTCGCGGTTGGCCGCAAGCCTTTCTGGCGAAGCAGCGCCGGCAGGGTTGCCGGATCGTGTTTTTCTCAACCTTGAAAACGTACGCAGCCGAACCGACACAGTGCTGTTTAAAGTCTATATAGGCCTACAAGTCGACGCGAATCCGGGCGATAATCCTGACAATCTTGCCGGAACAATTTCACTCTTTGGTACGTCAATTGCTAGTGATCCATCGGAACTGCATGCTGGCGATGGTATTACACACGTGCTTGAGATTACGGATATCTTCGACCGCCTATTTTTGAATAATGAATTCGGCTCCGCCGAAATTAATGTCGACGTTGTACCAGTAAACGACATTCCTGAAGGTGAGGGTGTCGAGATTGGAAACATAAGCATCTATCGACAATCGGAGTAAACATGGCGATGCAGCAGGGATATAAGCTTTACTGGCCCAACACTACCTTTCAGGTGTTGGTTTTTGCATCAGCTTTTGGTTGGGTGCTTCTATTTTTTGGTGGAGGACCGTATTTAGCGGTTCCTGCGCTTTGCACGGGGCATATCATCGCGACATTGCCTTCGAAAACCGAGTTCGAATATGTTCTGACGTGGCTTTCACCTGGTCAATTGGCCTTAAGCTGGACTACGATGTTATTTGCGATGATGCTGCCAGTTGTTTCCGGTCCGCTATCCCATGTTTGGGCACAATCATTTCGACATGATCGGGTAGTGGCTTCAGCGAGTTTTGTGCTGGGTTATACTGCGATTTGGGTTATCGCAGCGTTTCCACTAATCTATTTAGCGGTGTTCTTGCGTCTGACAACAAGTGTTCCTTATCTACAATTTGTTCTCGCAATTGGCATGATGCTTATTTGGCAAATGATGCCTTGGAAGCAGTATGCGCAGAACAAATGCCATTCCCAACGGCCATTGTCGGCATTTGGCTCAACCACCTTTCGATCCGGAACCCGCTACGGTGTTACCCATGGATTCTGGTGCTTTACCACCTGCAGCCCAATCATGCTGGCCGCTCTCGCCGCCCCATCACACAGTTTGGCCTGGATGATTGCCGCTACTCTGTGGATCTGGGCAGAGCGTTTGGAATCTCCTAGAAAACCGATGTTCCGATTGAACGTGCCCCTGCGCGCCCTTCGGGCGGGACACTACGGTCTGATGCACGTCATAATGAGTGTTAAGCTAGGTATGGTGCGACCAAACCCAATGTAGGAGAGGATCACTTGCTCAAAGTTGCAATCAGTCTAAGCGAAGCGGGACAGGCAGATAAGGGGCGGCGTCTGATTATCGACTATTTGAGTAAACATGGAGTGCATCAAACGGGAGGTGGACTTGTAAGCCTAACTTTCGTCGCCGAGGCCGATGACTTCGATGAGGTTTTCAAAAGTAGGACGAAAGATTTTCCGGCTACCCTTTCAAGAACGTCGGATTCCGTTGGCAGTAGTGGTCTTTTTGAAGATCCACCAATTGTCATACCGGATTTGCTTTCACCGCTTATCGATTACGTTTCAATCCTCCCACCTGCGCGTCATTTCGACAACGAGGATGGAGTAAAATAGCGCCCCAAAGAGGTTGGAGAATACTTTTAAACCAGCATAAAATTGAGGAGATACCAGATGCCCAGTCCCAAGGAAAAAGCCCATACCCGACGCAAAGCTTCTGATACAGTTCGCGTGGCTGTTACTCTACCGGGTCACGATATAAATGAAGGGCCTGTGGCCTTCTCCGGCGCAATCACCGAGACGACGATGGAACAGATGCGCCCAGATCAAAATCACATTGCCACCACCATGAAGCATCTTGAGAAGCTGGGATTTGAAGTCACCAATAAAGGACTGTTTTCAATTAGTGCCCGGTGTTCAAAAAAGACTTACGAAAAATTGTTTGGCACGAAGCTGACCCGACATCGCCTGCCGTTTCACAAAGGCGAGCGTTGTCAAGCCAATGCATTCTACTTTCCAGGGGAAGGTGCGCCCTGGAATCCGGACCAGGGACTGATGTCGATGATCGACGACGCATATATCCAATGGCCGCACATCTACATGAATTCGTTGTTCAGCGGAGCAACTTCCGCGATACCGCCGACGGTAAATTATCATCACCTGCGTGTTCCAGGCGATGTTACAATGCTTCTTAACGCCGACTTGTCACATAGAGATGGAATCACCGGTAAGGGCGTACGTGTGGCAATGGTAGACAGTGGTTTCGCTATGGATCATGCCTACTTTCAAGCCCGTGGCTACCAAACCAGCACCGTGCTGGCACCAGGGGCCACTGATGTAAATCTTGATGGAAATGGGCATGGCACTGCGGAATCTGCAAATCTGCTGGCCATGGCACCGGATGTGGAGTTCACCGGTGTGAAGTTAGACAATGAAATTTTTCCAGCTAATGGCGCAACGATCCTTGAAGGCCTGCAAACGGCGATGCTGCATAATCCGCAAGTTATATCGGTGAGTCTAGGCTATGACATGTGCCCTACGAATAGTTTGGGCCAACGTACCAGCAATTCACATCTGACTACATTGCCTAACTCCCTAAAAGCCCTTGAAGCGGAAATCAGAGCAATTGCAGCAACCGGGGTTATTGTTGTGTTCTCTGCCGGCAACGGACATGTGGCTTTTCCAGGCATGATGCCGGAAGTTATTTCTGCAGGAGGAGTATACGTAGAACAAGATGGCACAATGCGTGCTTCCGACTACGCCAGCGCATTTTCCTCCAAGATTTATCCCGCGCGCGATGTGCCGGATGTTTGTGGCCTTGTTGGACTAGCTCAAAACGGTGCACATTATATCATGCTGCCTCTACAGCCGGATTGCGATATCGACCGCCAAAATGGAGACGGTACTGCAACCAATGATGGATGGGCTGTCATTAGCGGCACCTCCGCTGCAGCACCGCAATTGGCAGGTGCGATCGCATTGCTACTCGAGAAGAACCCTGGTCTGAGTGCAGCCGACATCAAGACAGTTTTCGATCAGACTTCAAAGGATGTAGTCAATGGAACTGCTAACGCTGCCAGCAACGAGAACAATGGCGGCATGCCAGCGGGACCGGGACGAGATGGCGCTACTGGTCCGGGGCTGATCGACATTTCAGCAGCATTGGCATTAGTCTGACCAACTCGATCTACGTGTGAGAAATGATTTGCCCGATAAATTCTGGGGGGCTGGAAAGTTCGCATTCAAAGCTTCTGTCGGCCAAGTACAATGAATGTCTGCTTTCGGGAAATCCACCTTGAAAATTTTAAATCACGTGAACGGCAGCTTTGGGCCGTGAGTGCCCAGGCATAGTGTCCACCTCGCTGCCGAGCCACAGCATTTCACCAATGAAGCTTTCTCTGCTATCTTCACACCACCCTAGGGCACTTTAACCCCGGGGCATCGCGATGCTCCTCAACATGAGGAGTATTCGTGATGAAATTGTTATCTAAGCGTCAGGTGAAGGAGTTGGTTCTGTATTCCCCCCAACACATCGCGCGCCTGGAAGCAGCCGGTCAATTCCCCAAGCGGGTAAAGCTAGGCTTCAACCGGGTCGGATGGATCGAACAGGAAGTACTGGATTGGCTTCAAATTCGCATTGATGCTCGCGATCAACAAGTCTGACTCTCCTTTTGTGAGAGCGAAGAGGGCCGGTGGTAACACCGGCTCTCTTTTTGGTTCCCGAACAATCAGTTCAGGGGGATAGCCATGGGGATACGGTATCCCCAAGCATATGATGGACAGGAAATAACTCATTGTTGCTCATAGAAGCACATAACTATACATTGATCTTGGGGCAAAGTGGCAGGAATCACAAAGAAGCAAAGTATTCTTTGTGATTGGGAGGGTTCCATGCAGCTATTATTCAATCGTGATCAAATCAGCGCGTCCGTATTTTCTCTGGTACCGCTACGGATTGGTAGCGGGGTTAACTTCACGCTTCATGCCAGTTTGGAGTTAGATGCAGAAGAAGAAGCGTTGCTCCAGAAATACAATCTCACCAAGGCACCGCTTGTAATCAGCGACCCCATTGACGACTTAAAGCAAAGCTTTCGACCGGCTTTGTTGCTCGGGTTTGTTATCTTCGTAATTATTAGCCTCACCGGGGCATTTGGCACCGCCATGACTCTAGGGATAATGGTGACGCTGGCCATGACCATTGTCTATTTCAAAACCCTGCGCGAGCAGATCATTGTCAGTGAGTTGATGGCCGGTGGTCGAAAATTTCGTTGTGACAGCATTATCGCTCTGATCCAGAAAGAAGCCTATCTGGAATACATCTGCGGATATTTACGACAGGTGCTCGAAAGTGCCAAGCACTGGCATGACCGTGAGGCGATCAGTATACCGCCGTTGAAAAAAGAGGAGGCCAAGCAGGCAGTACTCCAGAGACTCGGTATCTAAATGAGTTTTCGACCGATCTATGAAGGCTGGGATGTTCCGGGCCGCCTATCCCGAAAAGTCAGGCAAACCTTCACCGGCATTGGCCTCAATAAGGATTTGCGAGGCGCAGCCACTCTAGCCGAACAGGTACGGCACAAACTTCAACAGCAATCACTGACAGAATCCGACGGTCAATTTGCCTTTGCGGAATCGATTGTCGCTCAAGCATTGAAAGATTTGGTCGATGGCGATCCGGCGAATCATCCGCTTCGCGACCATCTGACAACAGTATTTACCGACCTCATTCATTTTGAAGGATGGTTTGCTGTCCCAAATGATTTTGATACAGATGGTTCACCAACCCGGTCGGAGTTGTGGGAACTTGAAGACCATTTGAAACGGGTTGAAAAGATCGTCGACAATCTCGATGAAGTTGCGGGACTTTCTGTTGCTCTGTTAACAGAACTTGCCAGTCCGATCTTGCAAGCGTTTCCCAATCTGTCCAGTGACAATGAGACGAATGCGGACAGCATCCGCTTTGAAACTGACCTGATTGATCTTTTGAATGACCCTCCCTCAATTACTGAAAACCTGGTGCAGTTACCGTTTGTACCGGATTTGGAAGCCTTTGACCTTACCCCCCGTCTGAAAGAGCGATTGCAATATAATCTGCATATTGCTTCCGGTGGCGCACCCAGTGATTCAAGCAGCGTTCGCACTCCAAAACTACCGACCAAACAACCCTCCCTTTCACCGCGCAGCCTGATTGATGATTATCTGGGTGGCACACCGTTGGCTGATCTGCTGGGCTTTTCCATCCCGATTGAACTGCAACCAAACACCAGATTTGAGCATCATCATATCGTTGCCGGATCGGGTCACGGTAAGACTCAGACCCTGCAGCATCTCATCTTGCATGATTTGGAAGCAGTCAAACAAGGCCGTGCATCGATCATAGTGATCGATAGTCAGAGTGATCTGATCAACAACATTGCCGGTATGGAAATGTTTGCGCCAGGGCAATCACTGGCGGATCGACTGGTGCTGATTGATCCAACGGACATTGAATATCCCGTTGCGCTCAATCTGTTCGATGTCGGGATGGACCGGCTGGACGGATATTCGAAGCTGGATCGGGAACGGCTAACCAACAGCATATTGGAACTCTATGATTTTGTGTTGGGGTCGCTCCTGGACGCCGGAATGACCCAGAAGCAGACCGTAATCTTCCGGTACATCACACGGCTGCTGCTGCGCATACCAAACGCCACCATTCACACCTTGCGGGAATTGCTCGAGGATGGCGGTTACGAACGATACGAAAAACACATCTTGGAACTTGAGGGTTCAGCCCGTGCCTTTTTTGAAAACGAGTTCAACAGTTCAGAATTCAAACGAACCAAGCAACAAGTACTGCGGCGGCTCTACGGCATTTTGGAAAACCAGACCTTTGAGCGCATGTTCTCACACCCTAAGAGCAAGCTTGATCTCTTTGCAGAATTGAACACTGGAAAGGTCATCCTGATAAACACTGCCAAGGATCTCCTGAAGGAAAATGGCACGGAAATCTTTGGACGGTTCTTTATCGCGATGATCGCACAAGCCGCCCAGGAGCGCGCAGTGCTGGCCAAGGAGGGCCGCCTGCCAACCTATGTCTATGTCGACGAGGCCAATGACTATTTTGATCGTAACACCGGCATCATTCTCAGTCAGGCGCGAAAATACAACGTTGGCATGGTACTGGCGCATCAGTATCTTGGTCAACTGGATGCCAAGCTCCAGGAAGCAATTGCCGCAAACACATCTATCAAATTTGCTGGCGGCGTTTCAGCCAAGGATGCACGTAGCATCGCCAGTGATCTGCGTACTGATGCCAGCTTTATTGAGCAACAGGAAAAGCTCACCTTCGCCGCCTTCATCAAAGGTCAGACCAAGCGAGCAATTTCACTGAAGATTGAGCCAGGGCGGCTGGAAAGCTTACCAAGGATGGGTGAGGTAGATAGAGATCTTCAGCGAGAAATGATGCGTGAGAAGTACGCAGTGCATTATTCGGAATTGAACGCAGCGGGCGATGCGCCCGAATTGAGTCACGGTGATAGCGAGTTAGAATCCGATGATGGTAAGCCAGATGTCTGGTGACGTTGGACCTTGAACAGTTTGCCTAGCATTTAACATATTAAGAAGATGATCCCGACGATCCTGGATTGCGTGTATGGGATGGCATCTGATCAGTCATAGTCGGATGCTGAGCAACAACTATTATAAGATAGAACATCTATTTCTTTGATAAATTTTTTGCTTACTTAGCCGTCTATTTTAGTATAGATTAAGCTACAAACAAATATTGGGTAAATGGGTGCGACAATTCATTTGGTTGTTGAGTATATGTTATTTGCTGCTGTTACCGATGTTGATCGTCAGCTGTGCAAAGAACAATTCTAATGTGAAAATCGCACAGCCGCGAGCTACAACATCGCCAAAGCACGATAGTATAAAAACTACAACCCAAAAGCCGCATAAACCAATTGTAAATGTGGAAAATAATGATGCCGCCACGGACGGTGCTTTTTTCCCTGAAAAAAGGATTCAGCGAAGACGTCCTTACTGGAATGTGTGGTTTGAAGATAAAAACAAAATTGTCCGGCAGAGCGAATTGCAGACAGGCAAAAATTACAAATTTGTGCTCGATCTATCTGCCTACGATTTTTCTGATCTGTTTATCAATTACATTTCAGCTGCGGAAGCTCAACGACAATTAGTTGATCAAATTTCAAATGCCAAAGGACGAGTGGCTATTAAATTAAGGCCTTTTACCAGCGGTGCCTTTGGAAAGTCGACACAATATGGAGATATTGATGTCGTCATTGATCCAAGCAAATTTTCCAAAGTTCGTGAAGACGAGAAAGAGTATCATGAGCTTGCCCAACTGGGTATTATGGATCAGCGAAAATTTGCGGAGAAAGTGCGTGCTGCATGGGTGCTTCCGACCAATTTGGAAAAAAATTCACAACGTGATCCGGTATCAGTTATTTTAAAGACGTCGTTGGATCCTGGATGTGCAGCAGTAGGTTTTTCGGTTTGGGATGAAACAGGATCAATACCGCTTGATCATGTAGTGTATCGAACATTTGTGGGAGAGCGTGGTTCCTCATTGGATGGATGTCTAACGGATAGTTCCACCGCAGTTTTCGAAGCTGGTTTCAGCACACTCATAACAGCAAATCTCAATCATTTAGACGGTAACACGAAATTAGTTGATGGTGGATTACACTTCTTTGAATTTGCAGTTACGCCCAAAGAAATTGTGTCGATCGTTGTATTTGCTGACGCACGAAACCCAGAATCTGTCGAAACCTATAGCTGGAGAACAGATGTTCCGTTAAGCAAATTCTTTGATGTTGAGATGCCCGATCTAATCGCAGAGGCACAGATTGAAGCAGCCAAGGAAAATCAAAATGCTTATGAGTACCTGGCTGGGCGATTACGCGACCGAATTTTTTTCGATGTAGAATATTCGGAGAGCCCTGAAGCAGCCAGGGCGTGGGAAATCTTGCAAGAGTTTGCCGTAACTGGTCGTTCAATAAAGACTCGTTTGGTGAATGGGACTGGAGACACATTGTATGCGCCGCTTGGTCTACTCCATGCCGGTGGCGATAATAGCCCACTAAAAGGACGCCTTTCGATTGTGCAGGCGCTTCCTCACGAAAATCACCTACCAAGCAATAGTTGCATAAGAGAATGGTCTTACATGCTTCCGGTTGCGGAAAGTGCTGAAAGCGAGTGGAGCGTGATGCAAGATGTAAATCGTAACAAACCTGAATCTGGGTGGCTCAGAAATGTGTTTGGGTTTGTAGACGATGATCTTCGCCAATACTTGCGGCATCAATTAGGAAAATTCGAAATGGAAGAAACTGAACCTGAAGGGCTTCTGGCAGTGACACATCAATCAAAAGGCACCTTTTGGTTTGACAAAATGAGTAGAAAGTTTCTCTCGGAAGACATAAAGCGCCCTTATCAACATGGTAGCGCAGCAATTTTGGCAACTTGTGAAGCAGCTGGAACAGATTATGAAAATCGGAGGGCGCTAAAACGCTTTAATGCACAGGGGATGGACCTAATTATCGCAGCTCCATTTCAGGTATTACTTGGCTATGGTGCAAAGTTAGCCAAAAAAATGGATGGAATAATTCGTGAAACTAACGAAGAATTAGACCCAAATCTTGATAGACGCATAGTCACGTTGTTTGAAAAAGCCGCCCAACAAGTGGCGATGGAAGATCCCACTCGTCAATTTGATGACATGCGGCACGAATTTGTTGTGCTTGGTAATCCAGAGATTAAGCTTTGCCTTCCTGATAAAGTGAGAGAAATTCCATGATAAATTTTATACATTGCTACCACCGGTATTTCTTGGTTTTTTGCAGCTGGATCTTTTTGCTCGGTACGGAGGTTATGGCGGATTCACGTTTTAAGGCACCAACCAGCCTCGAGACTCGCTATCTCGTTGTCATAAGTGACTTACACATGGGTCTCGGAAAAATTAATGGCGAATGGCACCCTTATGAAGATTTTCGATGGCCAGGCGCATTGAATGCGTTTTTGCACAAAATATCAGAACTCGGTAACGAGCATGTGGATTTGGTTATAGCAGGCGATTTTCTTGAGTTGTGGCAATATCCCGCGGATGTTGCCTGTCAGGGAGATGGCCCCAATTTAGGCTGCACTATCAATGAAGTTGAGCGCATTGCGCAGCGCGTGGTGAAGGCACACTCTGGAACCAGTGATGGAATTCCAAAAGCCTTTGATTCACTCGCAGCGTTTAGTCAACGAGGTGAAAATCGATTGCACATAGTGCCTGGAAATCACGATGCAGCAATTCTAGTTCCCCAAGTTTGGGCAATTGTCGCCAATGCACTCCAAGCCGATCGTGGTCGAATTCGACTTGTTGGAAAAGACAGTTTGGGCGTATGGAACTCGATTGATGGCCGTGTGGTGATAGAGCATGGACAACAGATGGGTGCAGATTTAAATCGCTATGACAATTGGCCGGAAGTTGTACCGAAAAGTGGAGAACGAATGGTGCGTGTCGAAGGAGAGCTTAACGTGCAGAAGCTCTTCAATAGCGTGGAAAGGGAATATCCGATTATCGATAACTTGAGTCCCGAAGTGGCCGGGGCATGGTATCGCGCGCAAGATAGGGGAATTTCAGGCAGTATCGCAGATATAGCCAAACTCGCGTACTTCATGCTTTTTGAAACTTCGTTTGAGCACAAAGTTGACGTTTTGGGGGGCGGGCCTACGCTCCAAAACGGCAGTATCCAATGGGATCTGCAATACGCTCGCAACGAACTTGGTTACAAGCTTTTTGTATTTTCTCTACCAAGCGATGACAAGCTTAGAAAGTTATTGACAGAGGAGTCGAACAGCGACCTAGCCAAAAAGATTGTGGCAGAATTTAATGCATTAATACAGCAGTTAAGCGATGATGAATTAAAACATTTGTGCGACCAACTAGCGTTGCAAGCCGACAAAGCGAGGTGTTGGGCCCCGAAAGGGGGGGCGGTTTTAGAGGCCCTTGTCAAGTCCCGTCATCGGATAAAACGCAATCACCTTAAACTGCGAAAGAAGACTTATCCTAAAATGAACACGTTCATTTATGGTCACACACACCAACTTGAACAGGGTCACGATATTAAGCTCAGTGACTTCGAAGTCGTTACAGTTTTTAATTCTGGAGCGTTTCAACGGGTAATGGATGATGAAAATTATCGACGTCGTCTAAAACTGGCATATCCTCAGGTCTCTACGTCTGAAGGGTTGAAAGAGCTGGATCTCAACAAAGACTTCAGACCTTGCTACACAGCAGTTTTAGGAAAGCTCGAAGGCAACAAATACAATCTTAGAACGAAACGTTGGTATATGGCTGAACATGAAAAAGGAAAATTCATCGATGTGGGGAGCCCTTTGTGCAATTGGTAACAGGCAAGCTTTGGGATGCTTGGGATTTGCGATAATTGTCTGGTGTGTGTGGAATTCAGACTTTTAGACCTAAGTATTTTCGCGCCAATTTACTCGCAGGGGTCGTTTGGGCTCATTCGCGTAAAAACAGACTTGGCTTAGACAAAAATCTTGGGGTGGGAACATGCGTATTTGATTAATTCAATTTGGGTGAACTTTCCCTCACGCGTTTTGAACTAAACGCCTTCCAACAATTGCGCAAAGTCGGTTTGTCCACACGACGTTTTTCAATATTGTCCATGGAAATCAAAGTTCACTGGGAAATACAATTGACAATTTCGAACAATCGTAGGTTAATGAAAATTCTGCAGATAGAGCAACTGCATTTATTGTTTGTTTCTGGCGACGTTAGACTGGAAATTCCCAATAATATCCGCTGCTTCGCTAGAAAAAGTAGTTAAGCGCTTGTTGGACGACGATGAATTCATTCAAGCCTGAGTACTGAAGCTATCCCGCGGCCTGCACTCTAGATAACTATCAGCGTAAATGACAAAAATGTTGAAATACAAACCTGCAACAAACTTCCAACTTGTATTTTTCGTTTTTTTGACTGGTGTTTTTTTTCTGATAAATCCACGTGTTCAAGCGCAATTTATGGGTCCAGAAGCTTATATCGATAGAGAAGGAGTATGGAAAAGCAAATTTATTGCTGTTTGTTGGGAACAAAAGCCCGATAAATACATCGACCAAAGGAGATTTGTAAGAGAGGCTGTTGCTACGTACATTGGGAGTGAGGGTGGAAACTCGAAGTATATTTTTTTGGAAACTGAGGAAGGAGTGTGGCCAGAATGCAACAAAGACAACCATGTCCCCGGAATTTGGATTAAGATTCGGGACATTACCCCGCGAAGTCAAGTCGGTCGACAATATGTGCGCGACGCTGCCGGGAACAAGTTGAAACTAAAAGGCGAGCCTCAGTCATTACCCACCAGAATGATATTGAACTTTGAGTTTGAGCAAACAGTTAGTGTAAAAAACCTGTGTTTTAGGAGCGGTTTGAATCTAAAGGAATGTATTGAAGTTGTGGCGGTACACGAGTTTCTTCATGCTTTGTCATTCTTGCACGAACAATTGCGAAGCGATGCTGATCCTGAATGTAAAGAGCTATGGGAAAGAAAGAGGGATGTAATTGGTTATGATCCAGATTTTGCTGAAACAGATTATGATCCTGATTCGATTATGAACTATTGTGGAGATATATATAAATCTCCAATACAGTTGAGTAATACAGATAAACATATGCTGATCAAGATAATGGAATTCTGATTGGGGGGACTTTATCATGCGAAATGGCGAATTTTCATTGATTGGTTTTAAGAATAGTTTCCTATCAAATTTTTTTCTATACCTATCTAGCCTCAGCTTGTGGTTTGCTGCTTTTTCCACAAATGTCTTTGCGAAAGACCCTCAACATGTTTGGACAGATGATCGACTAAAGTCGGTTGTTCGAATTGAACTTAAAGTTAACAAACAAACCCTAACCGGAACTGGGGTTATTGTTACCAGCAGCAAAAAAGACGGAAAGGGCCACAATTTTCAGTACATAATTACAAGCCGCCATGTGGTGCAAATAATTAAAGATGCAGGGAATAATCTCCGTGACCCTCATCCAACAAATTGCGAAAAGGATCTTGATGAGGAAGCTTTAAAAATTTATGAGGGGCAAAGTGGCGACGGTGAGATTACGATTGAGTGTGTGATTTTTCCGACAAAAGATATCGCCCTTATAAGAGTGGATAAGAGGGACAAAGAGCCTTATCCAGCACTCGACATAATCGCATGTGCTCCTCGTGAAGGGGTGCGTCTCTACATTGCCGGATTCGCTCTTTCCGGCTACAGAGATATTTATCGTCATGGGATTGTCACCAGTTATACCCCAGAAAACGTTATTGTTGATGTGCCAACCGCTGGCGGTATGAGTGGTGGTGCGTATTTAACTCATGAAGGACATTTAGTAGGCATTCATCAAGGAGCTGAAACAGGGAAACAGAATTTTGCCTATATGAAACCTTTGGGTGAAAACATGTTGGATGACCTATCGAAAACGTTTGATATTAACGGTGACAAAAATGCGACGTGTAGCACACCTCCCAGTGCATTCAAAAAAATAACGGACATGGATGAAGATGTAAGTGGAAAATTCACAAACGTTGCTAGAATTTTCAAGAAAAACTTGGATGATTTGAAAGACGAAAAGCAAATTGAGGAATTGGCCAAGTTAGTTTCTGCAATCGGTGAGATACAAAATTACATTGAAAAAATCCGACTGTTACCACCTCAAATTGAAGTTTCAGATCAGCTAATAATTAGAAGAAATGGCGAGGGGATAAAGAAAATTGGCCAATGGAATTTTTTAGTTAATGCCTACTACCGAGGTCCCCAAGAAAACAAAGACGCGGACGACTTGGCTTTGTTTGCGTGTTTTAACGTGATTTTTAAAGATGCTCTCACAGAAGACGGGGCCAAGTTGCAAGATATTCACTTTTGTAAGTGGGACAATGAAAGCAAGCGAGAAATATCACCAGCTGATGCTGCAACTACACATGTGTTTGATGTTCCATCAAAAACAACACGAAAGTACCTGAGCAAATATGGGGCAGACTTTACAGGGTATAAGTTTGTAATTGGTAAGAAGGAACCTGATGGCAATCCGGACAAGAAATTTGACAAAATGGACCTCGGGACAGAGGGTTACGAAGCACTTTCACGCGGAGAACTGCGTTTTAAAACCGACGCAGAGACAAAAAAAATCTTAAGTGAGATTGTGAAAGGAACGCAGGGTTGAGAAAGGTTGTAAATTTTCTAAGCACCTTTGTATTGTTGTCCAATATTTTGGCGGCAGGTACAGCGTATGCTGAGTCGGGTGGGGTATCTGAAAATTTGCAAAAGCAGGTTGGGTGGGAGTTTATTCAAACGAAAACCACACCAACAGCGATTGCATTTGAAGGAACGTCTGGCCAATTAGTTGTTGCAAGCAATGGATTAATTGAATTTTATCGTGTCTTTCCAATCCCCGTCAGGGAATCTTTTATTGAAGTTTTAAATTTTCACCCCACGAACATATTTGTAGACTCGGAAAACAATGTTTTTGTCGTCGGAACGAGCGAGGAAGACGAAGGTCGGCTCTTAGTTTTTAGTAGGGAAAATGGAGATTCCGATTGGCAGGTAAGCGCCGATGTAGTTATTGGCGATGACTTTTATGAGCCTTCTATTTTTGTCAGCCAGACGTTGGATGTATTCATATCCACCCTTTCCGAAAGTTACGTGTACACAACGTCCAAAAATGAAATCACGACAGGAGCGGATGGCAAATCCCGCAATTGGGATTTCGTACGCTTGAAATGTGGGAGACCGATGGGAGTTGGTGTAATTGCGAAAAATCTTGTGGTTACAACCCCACTGGGTGGTGGAGTAGTGGAAGTAAGCAATATCTCGATTGATGAGCAATCTGAGTCTAGTTTCGATCCTGAATGCAAATCCACAATTGGTGTCCAAAATGTTTTTAGTATTAATTCAGATAAAAAAGTTAAAAGCACCTTGGGACAAACAATAGCTACATTGGAAACAGCTGACTCAACATCTCAAAAACTGTTTATTGCAATTCTGGAATCGGATTCCCTGCTTGCAACTGAATTTATCATTACCTCAACTGGCGAAATTGCTCAGGTTGCAACAGACGCTTTAAGACTAATGCTGAATGACAATTTTTTGGATTTCTTTGCAAATGCGAAGCAACATTGGAATGTGGGAGATGATAGCGGTGATATTGATGTTGCTGCGAACAAAACTGGCGAGTTAATTGCAGTTGGTAGCAGATGGATAAATGCACTCAGTGTATTTTCCTATGATGAGAGAAAACTTAAGTTTTCTTCGAAGCATAGCCTGCCCTTTGGGGTTTCTAAGGTGGCTTTGAACGCAAAGGGCGATATGGCTGCAGTCATTCAAACTCAGCAGCCACAAAGTACAGGATCGAAAATTCTGTTGATCAAAAACCCTTCAATTAGCCCCGGTGATTTCGGCGGTAGGGTTAAATCCGTAGCAACGGATTACGTACAAAAGTTTCTAAATAGATTGGGATTTGATTCCGGCATTGAAGATGGCGTGTTTGGGAGTAACACATCCGAAGCAATCAAAAGATTTCAGGAAAGTAAAAATTTGGTGGCTACCGGAGAGTTGGACGAGGATACTAAAAACCTAATCAACAAACTATCTGATGAATTTTGATAGGTTTTTTTGTTGTATTTATTGACAGAAAACATTGTTTGGCATTGCATTGAGTGTATCACGCAGCGCCAGTAAATTCTGATGGTATTGCCTACGGGAACTGAGCGGGCTCGAAAGAAAACTGAAAACCAACATTCATAGTTTCCAACCAATCAAGCACTGGTTTGGTACCTACTGCGGTGTAAAGCCCTCCTCCACCACATTTCCCATTGAACTGATGCTTCACACCGGCTAGTCCCCTGGATGTTATACCAATCAGACTTTTTGATGGGATTTGTTCAAAGGAGCTCTCAGAGTTTACAATAATTTTGCCTTCAACAAGATACACCGGGCCTCCACTGTCCCCGCCACAGGTATCAGTAGATTTTCCCGTACCCGTTACCGGTGCACTCATCAAAACAAATTCTCGGAACATCGCGCAAACTGATCGAAATGCATAGCCCAGCCTGCAGTATCTAGACACTACAAATACAGAACCAATCAATACTGAATCGGGAAGTTGATTGTTCTCGTCAAAACCAAATCCTGCGATTACCAGTGTGTTTATTCGTTTGTCCGATAAGATTTCCATTGAAGATTTTATTTGTGGAGTCCAAATCACATCCGTGACATGTGCCGGGGATATAGAATTTGCGCTCTCTAAATCACTTTGAATCGCAGGCATTTGAAACCGAAACAAAGCTAAATCTTTACCGGCTTGTGTATGCAGTGCTTTACCGCATTCAAATCCTGGAAAAAGATGCGGCTTAGATAAGTTTTGCACCAAAATGAATTCTGAAGTTTTTGCGTTTGATGTTTTTAGTTCAACTGTGTACCCAAATCCACAACCGCAATGTGCCGCTGTTAATACGGCATCTGGTGATATTGCGACACCAGTGCACAGGTCCTTTTTGCCAAACTGATTTGTAAACTTTATACGTACAACGTCATTAAAAAAACTTCCAAGAGCCGGACTTCCGTCAACTATCGTTGCAAAACCACCTTCACTGTTCAGTGAGCCGAGCCGTTGTTTGATGATTTCTGTTGGGTCATCCGTTCCATCGACTATTTCCGCAGATCCACCTCTTGTATTTCTGCTATTTTTTTGTTGTTCGATGAATTCCGCACAAATTGTGCTTTCTTTAAGAACATTATTGGCTTGCAGATAATCCTGTAAATTCAACTCATTGAAATCTATGGTAAGTTTTCTTTGCTCCTGATCGCATTCGACAGCGTCCTCACTGTACGCAATCTCTGGAGTAACAAACAATGCGGCCAATGCCAAAATGAAACAACATAAACAGTTTTTAGCCATCATCAGCTTTTCACAACATCGAACCATGTCAATTCGCCAATACCTCATTGCAACGGTCCTCCGCAGTGGCGGGATTCTGCAATACTGCATTTTGCAAGCACGCCTCAAAAGAAAGTTCAGAAGTCGAACGACCTGTTGAATTTCGTAAACCCGGCACTCCACCTCGGTTGGCAATGTTGAGTTGATCAGCGGGTGATAAACCTGCCAAAAGGTCGCTTTGGGTAGTTTGCTGCTCTTCAAACCCCTCGAGCGTTTCAATCATTTGCTGGTTGACGTTGACGAGTGCCTGTTGATTTTCGGCTTGAGTTTGAGCAAGCGTCAGGGCGCGTACAGGAATTTCAACCAACACTTGAATTGCACGCACTGGAATTCTGACAAAAGCTTCCCATTCGCTTTTTTTGTCCACAAAAACCTCTTGCAACATACCGTTTTTGAATTTTATATCGGTCTTTCGGTCGGTAAAAATTGCGCGTTTTACTTCGAGCATAAACGGCGGGGCAGCGTTGGGCATTTTTACGCGTTGAGCCGAGTGAATTTTCCAAGGCAAACTCGATTCTGGATCCCGTTTACGCATTACTATCAATGTGTGAGTCAAGAGCGGCTTGTATAGGATGCCATTTTGCAATCGTTTTGTTACTTCTTTTGAATCGTTGACGATGGACATTCCGCTGTAAGATTTTCCTGTTTTACTCGGGTGTTCCGGCTGGCCTTTACACTGCTCATCCATCCACGTTGGCACAAACTTGTCCCGGTTACGCTTTAGATAAACACAGTAACCAAATGGTCTCAATGCATTGTTGACTTCGGTAATCTCGCCGTACTCAAAAGGATCAAACTCAAACTCGGCTACCCTAACGGTTTGATTTTCCGGAGTCGCATTATCAAAAGTACTGCGCCCACCGGCCCCTGGTCCCAGTGATGCCGCCAGTAATCCACCAGCTTCAATCAATTTTTCAGCAATTGTAACCGATTGATCTCTAACGTTGCTGAACACCCGTTCCAGCAACTGATGATTATTGCGCCGTATATTAATATGATCGGCTGCAAATATGTTTGAGAGATAATCAAGGCAATACTGGTGACGTCTGTCAGCCACCGTTCGAACGAGATTTTCGGCAAGTTTTTTATTGGGATCAGTACCTGTCGTTTCTTCTTCACCATCGGATTTTCTGTATCCGTGTGAAATATCATAGGTGTAAGTGTCAGCGGCAAATTTCTTGTCGACCCGGACCGTGATCAAACTTTTTGGTAGATAATATGCACCGGTGCTACTCTTGCAGGTTTCAGGTTTGCGTTTACGTGCAAGTTTGTGTTTATCGTTGTTTTTGCCGCCTTTGTTCATTTTGGGCGATTCTTTGTGATAATCTGGTAGGGCAACAGTTTTGAAAACAGAATTGCACCCTGCTAATGCGATGGCCATTAGGACATTCACTACCAACAAACTTCCAAGTTTGAATGATGCTCGATCAGGTTTTGAGTATCGAAGGGTTTCAGAGATCATCGACCTAGCTACCCAAATTGGATTTTTGCAGTCGGTTGCAAAAATTATCTAGATTTTTTTCGGCTGTATCATTAGCTGCATTTGCCGTGAGCAGATCTAAATCGGGTGACGAAATTACTGAAAGATCATTGCCGTCTTTGTCCTTGGTTTGTGGCCTCCCAAATGACGCTCCGCCAGTTGTTTGACTGATGGTTTTGGCAGTAAGATTTGCGCCGCTATCAGGCACTTTGTGATCGGCTTTATTTTCCTCTGTCAAATATTTGATGTATCGGTTCTGGACTCCGAGCAAATCGGATTGGGCTTTTAGCAACTTCTGCTTGCCTGATGCCAGATCAACTTGCGCCTTAATTGTGTTTCCCGGCAGCGCCACAATCCCGTATATAATTTCCAGTGGTACCTCTAGTGCACCAGCGACTTCGCTACCCTTTAGCATGCAGTAGTCAATTAGATTCCCATTATCGAACGCGAGAATGAGCCGTTTTTCGGCAAACGCAGCGCGATTTACGCCGAGTGAAAGTACTGGCGATAAATTTTCTGATGAAATATAGGCAGTTTTGCGCAACTGCCAGGCGCCAGGGTAACCTGGATCGTCCTTCACATATACGTTGAGAGGATAGTCCTGCCGCGGTCTGTAATAGATGCCCTTTGGTAACTGCTTAACCAGAAATCCCTGCTTTTTGGCATTTCTCAAGTAGCGAGAATAATACTGTTCCCCATCGGCCAAACTAGGGTTGTTACAATAGCGTTGTGCAGAAAGCTCGGTGGAGTGGTACGTGTATTCCCGCAATGTAATACAAACCCCATATTCCTCCAAACGTCGATTTACCATCAGAATGTCATCAGGATCGAACGGATCAAATTCGATTTTTGCTACTGTAAGTGGGACTGCCCCTGCCTCACCCAATTGTGCAGATCGTCCCGGGTCAAGATTCGAGTTTCCAGAAAGCAACGTAAACAACGCTCGGACTATTTTGCGTAATATCACCCCTGTTTGATCAATGTTTCGAGATATCACTGATGCCAGCAAGCCATTTGGTTCTGCGTTTTTTCTAGCAGCTAGAAATTCGGCGCCGGTTCCCGTCGTGCCATCAGATTTCGTAAAATTTGCCAATTGCGCGTCTGTTCCAAACTGCACATTCACCACATCTCTCGCCGCTCCTGACTCAAGGAAATTCAAGCAATAGATATGGTCGTTGTCGGGATAATGATTGGAACTTGTCAGGTTAACAGTTGGGCTGCCAGTAGGTACATTCTTAATTTTGGTTTCGCCGCCACCCGTCGTAAAAAACTGCTTCACCTCGATAGTAACTGTAGAGTAAGCAAGCGAATATGATCCTAGTCCAGAGGTGCATTTCTGTGAAAATTTGCCGCTTTTGAGTTTTTCGAACTCCTGGGTTGAACTAACCACATTACAGCCGGAAAGCGTGCAGATGGTAAAAATGGTCATGAGCAAAGACCGCAGCAGGTTGTGCCTCGACTTAAGGTACTCCACCCACAAAACAATTGGGCCTTCCACCGACATAATCAATTTCCTGGACAAACAATTTGCCCGCCTTGACGTAAGAGAGCGTACTGCACGTCACCGAATTCTTCGGTCATCGATTTGGCTTCAATTGAGCCAACGACGATTGGGTCATTTTCAAAGTTTTTGGTATGATCTCGTAGGCATTGATAGAATACATGAACACCGCGATGTCTTGGATCTGCGGTTGGTGCTGGGTTAAACCCACAAAGGCGCGATTGATACCCTGCGGGAAGTACTTGATTACCGACGGTGGCGTCAGAAAAGTCACATTCGCCCTTTCGATCGCAAGCAACACGCGTGGCCATGGTTGCATCACACCAGCGTTTTGAATTTCGGTGTTTATGGTAGGTGTCAACAACCTTATGGACGCACTCCTCACGGTAGAGCAGTCCATTGATATCGAGGCAGTCGGAGTAGGATTTACCGTAGGTATCCCCAACTGTCGCTTCAAGAATACGAATCTTGAGGGCTTCTTTAGCTTGAAGCGTTTGGATATCGGTGACCAATTCCTCCAACGCGTTGGGTAACTTGCTCTGCACTTTCCCAAACTGCATACCCAGATGCGCAAGATCACCCGTATTCATCTTTTCCAATGCTTCTTCAAGCGCGCTGGCGTACTGGGCAATACCGTCAAGACTCCCGGTTTCGACAATGGGATTTTTAATAGGAGTTTTGTCCTTTTTCTTGCCCTCCTTGCTGGCCAGAGTCAGATTCAAGAGTACGGTTTGCATGACACGCAAGAATTTGATGCCTGCTTGGCGGGGTGTTTCGTCGAGTGAAACCGGCGTGCTAAGCGAGGTGGGGACGTCGTCATCCGGCAAGAACGTCGATTCCTCATTAGCAACAAATTTTCTCAATGATTCAGTCGCGGCATTGGTTTCTTGTTCAAGAAGTTTCGTGGCATTTGCCTTTCGAAGTTCAGTGGAAACTTCCTCCAGAAGTCCTGTTGTCGCCAACCAAAGTAACCCGCCATGGTCCGGAGATTGTTCGAATTCCTCTTTAATCAGCGGTACAAAGTCATCCGCAGACAAAGTGGCTTTTACCAACGTGATTTGTTGAAGAAGTGTGTCGGCACTATCCGATGCATCGCCGACCAAATTACTGCGAAATTTGGTAATCGCATTCTCAAGTGACGCGAGATCATCTATGGTGACTTTATCTGCATTATTTTTGATTGCCGCGTTGATTTTCGATAGCTCATCATCCTCAAGCATCAATTGAATGTTTGCGAGCATTTTGTCTTTTAAAAATTTTGCTGGTTTGTCTTCTAATTTGAGAGTGCCTTTTGGTGTCTTTTTTCTGTATCTGATATCTAATATCGCATTATGAATTTTGTCTATTTTGCCAATAATATCAGCTCTTTTACTCTTCGCGCTTTTATCTATTTCTTGTAAATTTACCAATTCATTAGAAAAATAATCAATGGTACTTTTTTCACCTTTTGTTATTTTCGCAGTATCCCCAGAATTACCTAAATCAAATATTTCTTTATCGATTCTTTTAATTTCCTTAGTTAGGCTTTCTATTTCTACGCCAATGGTTTTAAAAGCTTTGGAAACGTTATCTATACTAGACTTTATATTTTCTAAATTCTCCGCATTCAGGTTGCTATTTACCTCTTGGGCCATTGCCACATTGGCTAACATCATAAACGTGAAAGGCAGAGAAATGAGAACCTGAGCCAAGCAGCGGTAATTAATTCGAAAATTCCAATCCATGATCTACTTCGCAAGTTTGTTAAAACTCATCGATAATGAGTGTTTTTTTGCGAAATTCATAAATTAAAATTGATAATTACAATTTTGTATGTGAATTACTGTGAATTAGTGTGGACAAACCGATGTAAAAGAGATTGGCCGCGAATATTAATCGCTGGGTTTATATGCAAGAGAATAGATACCAGACGCTTTTTTCTAAAGCTGTTGCATTTAGTGGGTAAATTAGGGCGCGCCTACTGTATTTGGTTCCGTAGCAACTTAATGCAAATTGACTGATTGAACGGCCATACGTGCCAATAAGAGAATACCGACTATATAGACTGGTTGTACGTTAAATTGGGGGAACTTTTGACCTCGGCCAATCTGCTAAATTGTATCCTGCCTTGGTTCCGCAGGCATCAAATTCAATAAGTTGGCCATGGTCAACGTTAAGGTAGACTAGAACACGTTGCTGCAGTTGAAACTGTGTAGCCTGTCGGAGTCAGCATTTACTCACAATCTGTGATTTTTTGATCTTAACAAATCTGCTCATTGCAGCTGACCTACTTCCATAGAACATCATTGCGAACGGTGACGTGCCTGTTTCCTCCCCGTATGCTTGCGTTGTTTCAACTTAACTACGGAACCGGAAATGCTAGACCGTATTGGGCGCCGAACACGCTTTCAACGAGCTCCAACCGGTAAACGGTTGGTACTGGTGGATCGTGATCTTGTAATTTTGCAACGACTTTACCGCTATCGGTACCTTCGGCGTCCCCAACTGGTGGAACTTCTTAAACCTAAATCTACCAAGCGATTGGTCGAACGTCTTGGCGACCTGTTTCATGAAACTGGCCTAATCAATCGGCCAATAGTTCAGCATCGGCATTTCGACAGCCGTTGTACTCCAATGATTTATGAAATCAGCAATGCCGGTATTCGCTACTTGGAATCGCTTAATGTGCTACCGCACCGGGCGGGTACGTTTTCCAGGCGTGCTTCACGTGGAAATAATCCACAGCTCCTGCATACCATGATGATCATTGATGCATTGGTGAAGATTGAATTATTGACCCTGCAATCTCCTGACCTGCGTTTTGTGCCGGTTGATGAAATCCTGTCCCGTGCGCCAGGGGAGACCCAGGTAGCCAGTAATCCACTCTCAGTTCCGGTCACCATCAGACCTTGTCGTGAATTCCCTGACATTAAATCAAGGTTTGATACCCATATCATTCCAGATGGCCTGTATGGCATCGAATATCTGATTCATGGTAACAAGCGCTATCGGTTTTGGGCATTGGAGTGTGAACGCACCAGTCCCGCGCACCGGTCAACTCCAAGGGTATCCAGTAAAAGCTTGAAACAAGCGGCCTACAAGGCATTGATACAATCGAAGCAATTCAAGAAACATTGGGGCATCCCCAATCTGAAACTGCATCTGATCACCCAGAACGATCCTGTTGGTTGAACTATCAATGCAAACGCATCCGCTAATGCAAGCCAGACTCGCTCTTATCAAGCCCCTCACTGCTGTGCGGCTTAACCGTCGACAACTGGGATTAATCCCTGGAGCACGCTGGCTACTGGACGAGGGGCTCCGTGCTGCTCTGCAGGGAAACATTGATCCTTGTAAATCGTATGCAAATTCCCAACGAGCTAACGCTGAACATCGTAAATCGGTTCCTCATCATCGAGTGTCAAATCATTTAATTGGCGGTTGACGTCAATAAATGGAGCATCCAATTTGTTGGGAATGGCGTTGAGCTCGGCCAAGAAGGGTTGTGCGGCGCTGTAGTTGATGAGCGCCCTAGAAAGTTGAAGTGAATAGTCAAGCGACCGAAGACCGCCGGTACTTTGTCCGCATGCGCGCGTGTTGCTGGGGGGGCGCCCGAAAGGTTCGGTTGGATTCAAATTTCTAAACCAGCATGAGGCTCGGTCCCAACCGTCATTTCTTCTTGGTGTCATCCCCGCGCGTTGCGGGAACATGGCGGTTGAATGACAGCTTAGACAACTGGATACAGGATTATCTACAGGCCCATTCATACGACCTCCGCGGCCAAAGTCGCGTAATAAATCTGCCTTATACAAAATGATACTCTCCTCTGGCATTTGTCCGTTTTGGGCATCTGCATCAGACAGATCATTATCGTTTCCCCACATTAGCCCAACGGCACGCAATTTTCTCCAAGGATTCGTCTGAGTGCTTGCAGGGTCATAGATAAAAGTTCCAAAAACCCATCCGGTGAATTCATCCGCATCTGTGTCGCGAACCCCAACATCAAGTTGAAACAATCTTAACTTTGCCCGCGTGCGGGGATTTGAAGCTCTCGGGCAGCTACGTGCATTAACCGGTTGTCTGGCGTTGATGTTGACTTCCCATTCAGGCGCACCAGTGACGATGTCTGTCTCCTGAGCGATTGCTTCAGTGAAGAGAATCTTAGCAACAACGGTTCCCGGAAGGAATGTTGCCTCGCTCACGTCGGGCGGTGATGTTCCGTCGCCAAATACTTTACCGAGCGTATAGCCGCCGATTGGGTTATAAAAACCAACACCCCAAGCTTGCGTACATCTGCGGTGATTGCTTCCCAAATCACCAGCCGGAGTTGAACGTTCGCGGGTTAGTCCATGAATGAACTCTCGCCCATTGCCGTGAGAAACCATCCAAGGGACGTGATACCATTTTCGAACAGAGTTATCCTGCACCCGCCAGCTATCTGGATCCTGCCCCTCGAAGACGTAATCCAGAACAGCTTCCATGTATTCATTGGGTTCGGTCTTAAAATCAAACGCTTTCCAGGGCTGCGTGTCTTCTGCCGGTATGCTGGTTGGAAATTTGAAGCTAGGTTCAAATACCGGGCCGGGCCAATTCGCTGGTGGGGTGTTCTTAGCCGGTTCCCATCCAGCAGGTGTTTGAGCCTCCGCTGTACTTCCCAGCAACACCAGTGCAAATAAAGCCAGGGATACCTGATGGATCAAACGCATATTGTCCTCCTGTTAATCTCCGAATACTAGGCAATATTCTGTCGGGGTATTCTAACGGCGAACACCGATTCGAGTAGGTTCAGGTGCTGCTCGCGAGCAATTCTACATCAGAACAGAGATTAATTTGTACTTGCAGCAGTATTATCAACCTGCTTTCATGGTTTAGGCTAAAATTTTACTGACGCATATTTGACTGAATTCAATAACATGTCAAATTTCGCAACCAGAATATTTTAAACATTGAAATGGTTGATTGGTGTCTCTGCGGGATATGAGTTTGTTATAGTTCCGCATTGAAAGTTATGGGGAGAGGAACGTGTTGTGATTAATATTGATATGTTTGAAGTTCAGTTGGGTGCGGCAGTTCTGCTTCGATTTGAGCTAGATGACGGTAATACTGTCACAATATTGGCTGACGCCGGAACCCATGGCGGTGGCTACGGTGACAACCACGTCAAAGACAAGTTACGAAAGGCCTTGGGTGTTGGTCATGATGCACCGGTTCACATAAATTTACTGATCGGAACCCACTATGACGAGGATCACCTCAATCGGATGAATGCCATCATCACAGATGAGAACATCACAATCGACGAAGCCTGGATGCCACCGGTTGCTGATGAAACTGAAGATGCGACACGCGATCAAGCGTTTAGTGATGAGAGTTTGCTTGCAGTAAAATTCGCCCGCGATTTTGAAAGTGGAAATGTCTACAGGCGGTACATCGCCGCAAAGCGAGATGACTGCCAGCAACTGCAAGACATGGAAGTTACCGTTGAAGCCAATTTGAGCGAATGGAACGCTGAAAGACTGGACGAAGCTCGAACCGCAGAACCAGTACAGCAGCAGCGTGATGAAGGCGAAGGCATGGAATTTTTCCACAGACTGATTGCTGAATCGGCAGAAATTCTTGGGATTGAAGAGCATTCCCATGTGGAACTTGAATCAAGTGATCTTGATGAAGACAACATCGCTGATGTGGCATTGCTGGGGGAAGCAGACGTATGGGTTGCTCGACAGGTTGAAGCTCTCGTCACTGACGAAGGATTTGTACCACTTTGGAACGACCTCGGTGCGGAGTTAACTCGAAGCAGAACGAAGGAAACAAAGCAACGCCTGGCATGGCTTAAGAAATCGACAGCATCACGTGCCGTAAATGCGGAGGCGCTGAATGATGTCGTGGTCTCTCTCAAGAAACGGGGCGTCCCCGTATACAGTCGGCAGATCCAGGATGGCGAGCCAAGACGTTTCGTTTGGAACAAAAGGAGGCGCCAGTTTGTCGAAGTAGGCAAAAGAGCAAACGGAGAAGTCGAATTCTCGTTGCTGGGCCCATCTCAAAGCCTGGTCGCTAAGCATTGGAAAAGACTACCGATCGCACGCATGTTCAGCCTGGCTTCGGCAACTGACATTCCAATTGTCGGTATTAGTCCAAGCAATCAGCTGAGTTATGTCATGCACTTCAAATCAGAAGGTCAAGGCATCTTGATTTCGGGAGATACGGGCTGCGTCGATTTCAAACCTAAGGGCAGGACCGAGTCTTACTACAAAAAATTGCTCAAAGCACTCAATCCGCTTCATGTCGTGCAAATTTCGCATCATGGTGGTGCCAACGCCCACTTCTACCGGGTATTGCTCAAGTCTGGTGGCAGAAAACAGCTAAGCTCATCACTCCTGCTCCTATCCCATGAAACCAAATCAAAATCGCGCCCATCTAACACCCTGCGAACATTTGTAGGCAAGATCCGAACGCTTAAGGATGGACCGACGCTCGTGCTGACAAGTGTGCCTAAACCAGAAAATATCAGTGATTATGCTGATCTGATCCACGATGTGGTCGGTGCGGCAAGTGACGAGGGGGATGCTAGCATCAAATACGATGGAACATCATGGACCGTGATCAAACACGCAATCGATAAAGCTCCACTTTTGCCTGTAAAAAAATAATTGGAGGTTCTAACGATTGCTGATGGGCATCCTTCCACAGCTTCTTCTTAAGCCAAACCGATGCTAGTGGGGTGAGCCGGTACAGTGATCGGTACCCCTAATCACGGATCCAGAATTTTTGATGCTCTTGTTATGGGATTGTCCGGTTGAATTGCTTGCTATCTGAGACAATAATATCGAGCGTGTGAATGGAAAACTTGCTCTGGCGCCTGCCGTGCTTCGCTTGGCTAAGGAAAATTATGCTCCTATAAAGCAGAGCCATCCGGCTTGTCCCGTCAATGGCTTCGCCATCCTGCGTTCTGCTCCAGCCCTTCTTAAATTACGGGTGACCGGCCGCGCCGGATGACTGAAGGCTTGGGAGAGCAGATTCAAGAAAAGGCGAGTTAGTATCTAACCCGCCTTTAATACAAGAACGAACGCTACCGACTGAGTTACGAAATCCTTGGCTGATCAATCACCACAAGCGCCATTGCCAGAGCCTCAAAGTAGCTGATGCTATAGGGTTCCGATTGCCAGATACGCGGCTCCTTGGGGAGCTGTGGTTTGAGGTCAGAGAAGCGATTGGCTAAGGCCTGCGCTTCTGCGTACTTGTTTTTGTACTTTTGCAACCGGGTTACCGCTACATCCAACAAGTTTGCCTGTTCTGCCACCTTGGCGATGGCGGCAATCAGACCCTTGGCATGTTCACCCTTGTGCGATTCATCGGTGATCTTTTCCGTCACCAGTACATCGGGTTTGAAGAACTTGATCCACGCTGTCACCTGTTGCCGGGCTGCCTTTGGTGAGCGACTGGCCTTTTTGGAGAACTCCCAATATTTGAGATGTCCATCCATCAAAAAGACATAACCAACCCGGCCCGTGGCCGCAGCAATCGACAGTACCCTAAGACGAGCCATGTTCCGTTGGATCAAATTCATCCAATCGGGCAGCCAAGCGGTTCAGGGTATCGTGGCGGTTAAAACGACCAATCCACCGGTTTGATACCACCGGCAAAGTGGCCAGCCGTTCCTTGAGTACCTGGTGCGCATCCTCAAGGGCGCTGCCAAATAGGCGTTCAAAAGATCGGCCATAGATGAGTGACAAGGTGCAGATTTCCAGCACACTCGGCAATCGCTTGCCTTGTTCCATGAGTGAAACCTTGTCCTTGTACACGTCTAATAAATGAGCGCAGTCTCCCTGGGTCAGACCGGCTTTTTTCCGGGCTACCTTCAGGTCCAGCGCAAATGATTGCGACATATGTTTTGGGTTTAAACTGATAATCCCTGCATTGAGTCTATAGAGCTTGATGTGGTGGCGGTAGACCTACTAAGTTGCGATATTCGCAACCCAACACCAGCAACACTGCTCCTACTTTGAGATTTACTCAAAGAACACAAAACCACCAATTCGCTATTGGGTAATCGTTCTGCGGAGGGGTGAAACCCCTCCGTTAACAACCCATAGCAAATTGGTGGTGGTATCAGTGATCTAGTGTTTTGGTGTATTCAGCCTACCGGAATCCGGACTCAATGCAACTAGGCCCCAATTGCGCTAGAACAGAATGGGGCCGTCTTTTATTAAGACGTACAGGCGCTAAGATTCTTTCATGAAACCAGAAATTCCACCAGAACTGGAGCGCTATCTGGCGCTTTGCCAACGCATCTATGAACGCATGGAACGTGACGGTACCTGGCCATGGCCGGATGAGCCGGACTCGCCAGATTCTCCAGATGTGATAGATTCAGAGGATAACCCCAATGATTTATGAAACAGTGTTTTGGCTATGTCCGTGTCTCTACCGTCAAGCAAGGCGAGGGGGTTTCGCTGGAGGCCCAACGCGAAGCAATTGAACGCTTTGCCGCGCAAAACAATATCACTATAAAACACTGGTTTGAGGAAAAAGAAACAGCTGCCAAATCCGGTCGTCCTGGTTTCAATTCCATGCTGAAACAATTGCGGCAGGGTAGGGCTGATGGTCTGGTCATTCACAAAATTGACCGTTCCGCCCGCAATTTCCGTGACTGGGCTAATATCGGTGAGTTGTCTGATGCTGGTATTGATGTTCATTTCGCCAATGAAAGCTTGGATTTTCGCTCCCGGGGTGGACGGCTGTCTGCTGATATTCAAGCGGTCATTGCTGCTGATTATGTCCGCAATCTGCGCGAAGAATGTATCAAGGGCATTCGCGGACGATTGAAACAGGGGCTTTATCCCTTTGCTGCCCCAATTGGTTATCTCGACAATGGCAGCGGGAAACCAAAGACACTTGATCCAGTTCGAGCGCCTTTAGTGAAGCGCGCGTTTGAATTATACGCCAGCGGGCAATTCTCCATTAAATCGCTGGAGCGCGAAATGGACGTGCGTGGATTGCAGACCCGCAACGGTCGTGCGGCCAGCAAACGTTGCATTGAAAACATGCTGTCTAACCCGTTCTATTGCAGCCTAATCCGCCTGAAACGCACCGGTGAAATTTTCGAAGGTACACACAAAAAGCTTATATCCGCCAAACTCTTTGAAACGGTGCAGGCTGTCAAAAGTGGCAAGGCAATCAAAAGAGTTACCCGGCACGACTTCTCATATAGAAGCCTGTTTCAGTGCAACTTGTGCACTGCCACCATGCATCCAGAGCGGCAAAAGGGTCATGTATATTACCGGTGTCACAACCCCGATTGCCCAACCAAATGCGTCCGTGAAGAACGGATTGAGCAGAAAATCATCGCAGTTCTTCAAAAGGTGAGGTTCAGCGAACCGCATTTGGAATACATATCCAACGCGGTTCAGCAATGGTGCCAGAAAAGTGCCAGCCCGGAACTAGCCAAAACCCATGCGATGCAATTGCAACAGGTTGACAATCAACTGGAGAAGCTTGATGACGCGGCTATTGAGAAAATTATTGACCAGCAAAACCATGGCAGACGCAAAAAGGAACTGTTGCTAAAACGCACCAGGCTTGAAGAAGCAAAGTCGAATGCCGGGAAAATGCGAACCCATCCAGCGACGGTGCGCAAATTCTTCGAACGCCTGAAAAACCTTGCAGAACACTACATTTTCGCCGCGCCAAACGAAAAACGCCAGATCGTTGAAATAGCGACTTCGAACCGGCGACTATCGATGAAAAATGTATATTTGGAGCCAGCAAATTGGCTGCTTGCAACCCAAAATGCGTTGTGCGTCCCATATGGCGGACCACAACGTACCACTTTTCGAACCAATCAAGAGCTAAACGACCAACAGATCGAGCAATTGATCGAACTTTCTCTATCGGATGAGGCAGGAGAGATTCAGGTAATCCTGGATTCAGAGAGTAATCGTACTACTCACCTGTGATCTCTGCTTTCCAAGGTATCAACACTTCTTCAATTATCTTTTTAAGCTCCTCCGGGACATCTTCTTTGGTTCGCACATGATCATGCAGAAGCTGCCTCATGTATTTGCCCCTTGGAACTGTAAAGCTATCCTTAGCAACATCGCGGAACTTGACACCTTGGTCGCCATTTAGGGCATTAACTGCCAATCTGGCTTTATCTTCATCGCCTTGTTGAGCGGCAGCCATCAAAGGCTCTGGATAGTAATATTCAATTTCGCGTCTTTCCAAGATTCGTGCGGGCATACCTTGCCTCTCCAGAGCATTGATGAATTTAGTTGCATTTTGAGACGGATTATCAGCTGGTGCAGAATCCCGATCTCTCAACCAAAAGACATGTCCTTGAGCTGGCACGATGTTTGAGACATCAATGACGCCGCTGATAATTCCCTCAGCGGCACCACCTGCATATTGCAACACTCCGACTGAGACATCTGAGAAATCTTCTGCATAAATCTCCTCAAATATGTGACGGAAGTAGACTACGTCGTCAGCACCTTCCACCATGAAGCAAATATCCTGATTAAACATGTCGCTTGGACGCACACCAAGATCACCCATGACCGTTCTAATCGCGTCATCATCAATCCTGGCGACAGTGCGCTCGCCGCCAATGTTCTGGATGCGGTAACAGTTCAGCGGTTCGAGGCCGTTTAGGAAGATTGGTGAGTGAGTTGAAACAAATATTTGTAATCCTTTCTCAGCAACCAATTGATTTAGATAACCAACGAAACGTCTCTGCATATCAGGATGAAGGCCCATTTCGGGCTCATCAAGCAGCACTACGTTTGCACCCGATATCTCAAGTTTCACAAGAATATCCACAAAGTGCCTTAAACCGGAACCTGAATATATAATGTCGAGTTGCCTGCCGTACTCTTCGTAAAACAGCGTGTCTATGTCGTCCTCGGTTCGCCCACTATCGATACGCGTCAGGTCCGGAAAAAATGCTCTCACTTCATCTATCAGATTTTGATACGACTCTGGCGTGAGTCCTCTTTCGTTTCTCTGCCCATAGAACTTGATAGCATTCAGAATTTGCAGGCCACTGATTCCCTGGAAATTCCTAGCTTCAATCCGCTCAACAATCGTCTTTGGTGTGAAGTGGCTGCGATTTGTCACGAGAGAATTAACGTCTGGCCAAATCAAAATCGACCGAATTTTCTGATCGTCGTTCGCTGCCGGTTCTATGACCGGACGAAATCGCTCTTGAGATCCAACTTGTATTTGCGAACCATCCTCGTAAGTTAGCCCGAGTCCAAATTGACCAATGTCCTCAAATAGATCTTTAATTTCGAGCTTGAGTTGAAAGCGCGAAAAATCACCGTACTGTAGAGCTAATCCAGCGATGTCGATCGCATGAAGTATGCTGCTTTTGCCACTGTTATTCTTGCCAACTAAGACGTTGATAGATGATACGTCCTGTAGTTCTACCTGACGTAATCCTTTAAAGTGCTCTATACTGAAGTTCGTTAATTTGTGTGCCATCCTCACATCATACTCCAAATAATGGCCCTGACTATCTTCAGGTATGCCATAAAACTTTGATGTGAAAAGACCGTCCCATTATGCGGACCACAACGTACCACTTTTCGAACCAAGTCTAAGCTAAGCGACCAAGATATCGAACGATTGATCGCACTTTCTCTTTCAGACGAGGCAGAGAAAATGCGGATGGTGTCTTTACCGCAAAAAGGAAAATAACGTTACATTGTGCTATGGTTTTTATGAGCGTATTTTATGTTTGATTCAGTAATATTTAGAAGACAGCGAAGATTTGATGCCAAAAATCCTTTGGATTTAGGTAGTCTGATGGAATCCCTCATTTTCTATCAATCAGTAACGTTGTTGGCTGACAAAAGCGTTCTTGAACAACTCGTGTTGCAATGTGGCTATAATTTTGTTTTGGAGTTGGTGGAAAATGGATTCTTGAAAATAGAGTATCTGGGTAACGGAGAAGGAATTCAAACCGAAAACACTGGCACCCTGCATGAAAAACACAATCCAATATTGTACAGCCTGCCTGTTTGGGATTTTGACAATGCCGCCCGGGACATATTTGTAAAAGCCACTGGAAAACAAGGCAAAGGTCGGCGCCTGGCCAATCGTTTCGAACGAAGTGTGAATGTTCTAGAAACAAATGCGGATGTTATAAACGATATCCGGGATGATTTTGACAATCCTCAATATGTTGAAGAATCAGTTAGGGAAATACTCCGGGTTTATACACCTGAGTTTAGCGACATCGAAAAGGTCAAATTCAATATTTATAAAAATGTAGGAGGTTTAGTGGTTGATACAAATATCAATTACACGACACTTAATAACGTTTATAACGCACGGATTCCAAAAACTCATTCCACGATGTCAAATGCTTACTTACTGAGCCACTTGTTCCACGTGAGAAGTGATATGCATTTTGCCTCTATGTTCGGTTCAGAAATTGCAACAGACAACGTCAGTTCTAAGTTGCTGAGTTTAAAAATTGAAGAATTGATCGAAAAGCGAACTACAAGCACCGAAAAAATGGAGAATTTCCGGAATTTTGTTCTCGATGACGCAAGAGACATCGGAGAAGTCTTGGCGAACGGGGATCGTTCATATGAAGAATTTTTGGAAATCCTAGAAAAAGCCAAGCGCTTTCAAGGCTGGCTAAAAGAAAAGGATCCTGATGTAGATTTACTTCGTGAATATCATCATGCGGTTGTAAAGGATACATGGGCTGACAAGTTACCCTTCAAATCTTCACGTTGGGCAATTTTTACTGGTGTTGGCATGGGAGTTGATCTGCTGGGTGCAGGTGGATTGGGAACGGCTGCGGGAGCTACCATCAGTGCTGCCGATACTTTTTTGTTGGATAAATTTGTTGGCGGCTGGAAACCAAATCATTTTGTCAAAGAGCTAGGAGATTTCGTCAAAATTGACAGCGATCAATAAAATGCAACCAGCTCCGGCGAGTGCCTGCTCCTTGGTTTGTTAGTTTTTACACGACACATTTTCTTTGTGTGTAAAGACGTACCATTGCGGACCAGAGCGTACCACTTTTCGAACCAAATCAACCCTAAACAACCAGCAGATTGAGGAATTGATCGAACTGTCTCTTTCGGAAGACGCGAGAAAGATTGAGACCGTCTTTAAGAAAGAGTTGGTCCCATCCACAATGGGTAAATGAAATCCTGTGAATCCGTGATCATTGGCCAAACCCTCGGCAGGTTACCCACTAAAGAAATTCGGCATCCTCCCTGCTGATAT
Source organism: Hyphomicrobiales bacterium (assembly GCA_021775415.1). Lineage (GTDB taxonomy): Bacteria > Pseudomonadota > Alphaproteobacteria > Rhizobiales > Rhizobiaceae > JAALLB01. The sequence goes on from JAJFHV010000002.1 coordinate 44,770, forward strand.
TCCCAAAGTACGTGATCTAGTATACCTCGGTAACTATCAGATTCTCGTAAAGTTGATGATAGACGGCGCCTTGAATAATTCGGTTCTCATCTCAATGTGAAATTTACACAAGGAATTATTGCTGTGGTGAAAAACAAAGAATATTGTAAATGCGATGTTCCTGATCCAGACATTGGCGGAACTTACTGTAATAAATGCCAAAATAATTTGGTTTACGAGGAGGAAGTAGAAAATTTAATTTCTGAAGAAGAAAACGGGAACGTAGTTTATGATCAAACTACTATCTCTGAGGGGTTGAAAAAAAAGCTTGGAAATAGTGAAACCCCAGACAGAAGAGTATTTGTAAAGTCAGTAGGTGCTTTAATAACGATTGCCGGTGCCGTCGGCGGTCCAATTGCAGCCGTAGAATTATATAAGAATTCTGCGGAGTATGAAACTGCTTTGGCATATTATTTGGGTGAGTTGGAAAACGCTCTAGTTTCTAGAAATCAAGTTTCAAACCTAGTTGCATTGAAACAAAATGTACCGGCGAATTTTGCGGAAATCCTGTATCTAATTGATGCCGCATTACTCCATGGCACGGGCAACCTGTTGGCGGCAGAAATAGCGTACGAAGATATGTACAAAAACATTGCCAATCTGAGTCCAGATAGTCAGATTCTAATCTATCGCCGATTTGCGAAAGTTTTAAACAATATTGGCAACCATGATAGAGCCGTTGATATGCTCGATCAACCATTACAGCAAAAGGAAAATCTATCGGATATTCAGTTTTTGGATCTGTGCCGCAATAAGTTGAACGGTATTTATATGTCTGACCAAGGAAGCACTCGTTCAAATCGGTCGGGAAATCAGATTACATTAGAAACAAAAATAAATTCAGTTTTGCATGATGTATATGACTATTTTGGTGTCGGAACTATTGAGGAAATCGACTCACGCCACGATGTTTTGAAATCAGGAATATCATTATTTAAAGATGTTGTAGAATTCACCAAAAATGGCAAAGATGCACATCTAAAAAATCATCTAGATAGAATTTTTACAATGATACACCATCCTGTTGGTGCTGATCCAGTTACGGGCTGGAATCGATATTCCCAATTTATCGCTCTCGCGTTGTCAAAAAACAATTTCGATTTTGCTGAACAAGGCCTACTAGCAGCCTTTTCATACATGGATGGAAGCAGTTTGAAATTCGATGCGGCCACAAAAAACATAACCTCAATCGCTAAAGATAACAGAGAGCATAAATTCAAACATGGAACTGGAAGCATTGATGAAGTTTTGCATTGGGCCATGTGGGCACAGTATGGGTATGCTCGAATAATTGACGGCTCATCAATTTTTGATACTGAGACTGTCGGTCATTTATTTAACAAATCACGCGCAATGTTAGACAGAAGAATGCACAAGAGATTTATACGCAGCATTGATCGTTTGATGGACGCAAACGGATTTGATCCATTGGAAAACAACGGTTCGCTGAAGGGAAGACTAAGATCAGTAGGTCCTGAATATTATTCGGATCATACATTCTTTCCATTAACGCCAAAAATATTTGAATCTGAAAGAAAACCCACCCAACCGCATTGAAGTTGAGTGGGATACCAACCACACCATGCGATTGTGATCTGTAAAGACGTACCAATGCGGACCAGAACGTACCACTTTACGAACCAAACCTACTTACAATGAACAACAAATCGAGCAATTGATCGAATTTTCTCTTTCAGAAGAGGCAGGAAAGATTGTGGCAGTGTTTGCAGAAAAGCTATAGTCACACACAATGGCTGAGTGAAATACGAGAAACATCAACCTGTGATAATTGGTCAAACGCGCGGTAGACATCCGCGCAAGACTTTTAGCATTTGGCCAAGCGATCGGCTGTTTCACCAATACATAATTGGTCAAACGGGTACGGGTAAATCGACGCTGCTTTTTCAGTTAATGAAACAAGACTCAGCCCATCGCCAAGGATTCTGCCTCATTGACCCCCACGGTGATTTGGCCGAAACGGTTAGAACGGTTGTGAATTGTGAAACGGTCTATTGGAACCCTGCTGATCCATTCTGCCCGCATGGATACAATCCACTCACCCATGTTTCAGAAAAATTTCGACCACTCATTGCCTCCGGCCTCATTGATACACTCAAAAAACAATGGCCCGATGCCTGGGGTGCCCGGATGGAGCATTTGTTGCGCTATGCGCTCCTAGCCTTGCTAGAGCGACCAGGTTCAGATCTTCGAGACATTACACCGTTGTTCACAATCAGGAAGTTTCAACAAGAAATACTAGGGTATGTGACCGACCCACAAGTTCGTAGTTTCTGGTGCGACGAATTTCCAAAAATGAACTACAAAACCGCTATTGATGGTGTTGCACCCATAGCGAACAAATTGGGTGCCTTCCTGGCCAATCCGCTGGTCCGCAAGGCGGTCTGTGAGCCGGATGAACCACTACGGTTTCGAAAAATGATGGATGAGGGAACTAACTTGGTCGTTAATCTCGCCAAGGGAAAACTGGGTGCTGATATTTCCAATATCCTGGGCGGGATGATTGTTTCAAACTTCGCGTTGGCCGCTTACAGCCGCGCGGGTCAACCGGAAGCAGAGCGCAAACCCTATTTTCTGTACGTTGATGAATTCCATTCATTCACCACTTCAGCCTTTGCAGACATGCTCTCGGAACTGCGTAAATACCGACTAGCACTGGTACTCTCCCAGCAATACACCGGGCAGATCAGCAATGACATTTTCCAGGCCATTTTGGGAAACATTGGAACCTTAATAGCGTTCCGAGTAGGTGCCACAGACGCAGCAATTTTGACCAAGCAATTTGCAGCGGATATTCCAGAACTGCGCGATTTGGTGAACCTTGGTAACTACGAAATGTTTGTGAGATTGATGATTGATGGCAGGCAGAGCAAACCATTCTCTGCAAGATCACTATGAAATCTGCTATCCATCCACACGTAACGTTATCACCGCATTTGAGATAAATCTGGCAGGTTGCAAGTTCGGATCATTTTCAAATTAAATTTCCTGTAACTGACCTTGCGGTAGGTAGGAAGCGAACGTCATGAAAAAATTAAGGTTTTATGAGACGGAAAAAACGTTTGGCTGCAGCGGCAAATGAATAGTTGCGATGTTTGGGCAAAGGTCCATGTCACTAGGCAAATTTCGATCAGGCTAGTAGATACTCATGAATTGCGTGAATGAGCTTTCAGACAGGAATGATTTTGATGTACGTTAGCTGATGCCGTATTAGTAAGAAGAGGCTGTATGGAAGAGCACAATGCGAAAATTGAACTCCTTCGTCTGAACAATTATCTTGATGAGCCGATATTACTTATCGGCGGTCTTGCTGTTCAACGATATTTCAAAGGTCGTGTGTCAAAGGACTTGGACCTGGTGTGTTCGCTCGCCCAGCAGAAAAGAATACTTGGTTCCGCTTATCCCCCCGAGGATTACGAGATCGAAGAACTACAAAACGACCTTAGGCCCTCTTTCATCTGTCACAATCGTGCAAATGGGGTAAGGGTTTTTCTGGGTCCGAAAATCCTAGAGCGGGAGCCTTACCCGCTTATTGATTATGAATATTTCTTTGAAGACGCTATCGCATTTGTCTACGATGGTACCGCTGCGGACAACATACTCGTACCCGCCGCGCACGTCCTAGCTTACTCAAAACTGCTTTCGTTTATTGCGCGACGTGATGGTCCGAAAGGGAGACGAGATCTTGTCGATTTTGCGAACTTAACCAACTCGCAACACTTCGTTTTGAACCGATTTCTATCTTTTATCGAACGAACTGGTGCCAGGGAACATATTGTTTCACATTTTAACAGCAAAGGAGTTAGCACTGACGAAAAAGGCATCCTGGCAAAATCAAGCCCGGTGCGCTTTCAAAAAATCTTCCCACCACAAAGTGAGGACCGACTCCAAAGTAACAAATCGACCCATCTTCCCAAATTCCAGGGCCGATCCCTAGTCGCTGATCAGGCTCGAAAAACTCACGCGACAGATCAAATTATTGGGATTATCGCTCCGATTTCTTCGTGGTCAACGGACTATTACATTCAAATAATTAGGTCGATACGAAACGCGTCAATGCGCGAGATACCCAAGCTTCAACGAAAGTTGTTGGTTTTTGATATGTTTCGAGAGGATTATGATCATGCACAATCTATTATCAGTGACGCGATAGCAAGTAAGATGGCGGGTCTAATCACAATTAATTGCTCAATTCCCTCAATAGATTCTACTGAAGGTAATCCCTTCGCTATGCCAATTGTTTCCATTACACACGCCGACACTAATCTTTTGTTTTCTTGTGCTATCATGCCAGATCATGCCCCTTTCGTTGCGTTTTGTAGAGAACTTGTTGCTGGAAAAAAGGCACCTACAGCAATTCTCATTTCAAAGTCTCTTGAAAATCCCTTCAAGGGAGTGGCAATTGACAGGACGAGGTTAGAAAAAAAACAAGCATTTCTGGATGCTGCAAAAGCCGGAAGCCTGCAATTGTATGAAGGAAATTTAGAAGAACTTTCGAAAGTTTCTGATTTAAAAGGGTGCGCATTTGTCATTGAAGTCGAAAGATATGACTACGACACTGGTGCTCAAGTTGCGTATGCTTTTGCATCTAATCTCAAAAGGGACTCAGCAGTAATATGCATGGCTGACAACGTTGCGATCGGATTCATTGATGCGATGGCAGAAAGCATACCAGATTGGCGGGAAAAAGGGATTCGAATATCTGGATTTGACAACACGCGCGAAGCTCGAATAAGGGAAGTAACCAGTGTAGACTATCGTCTCGAGACGGTAGGGCTTATTGCTTACCAAAAAATACAGGCACTTATCGACAATCCATCGATTGGATACAGTGAAGAAGACGTTTTGGTAAAAGTTATAGAACGGACCTCCACCAAGTGACTAAAATGGACCTACTGAAAAGTTGGTTGCTTGCACGTGAAAAACACGAGCACGTTACCATTTCGGAAGTTTTGATTTTGAATGAAAGGTATCCTGTAATAGTTCCACTCCGGTCGTTATTGGCGGATGCCATTCCCAGTCACGTGCATGCATTTTCCACCTTCATCGCTCTGGAAGGATCAAAAAAATCCTTTTTGAAGATTGGATCTCGGTCGCAAGTTAAAAAAGAAGTTTCCAACACAAATCAGATTCGTGAATTGATTAGTGATTGTAAGAATATTTCCGCTAATGTGGCGTCAAGTTATCCACTGCCAAAACAAAGAGCTGCTTTCGTCTCAGATGCGATCTCTGGATTGACACTCGACTTTTTTCGTACGCCCGAGCAAAAGCAATATGTATGCGATACGCAAAAGGTAGTTCTTCAGGAGCTGTTTGCCTTAGGAATTATCTGGCCTGGTTTTGCGAACAGAAACATCTTGGTCAACACGCGTCATGCACAGCATCACGGCGATGATCCTTTGTTTACTCTAGTAGATTGGGAACGAGGCCACCATGATTTAAAATGGATTGCCACGATCGACGGACTCCAACGAGCCATTGAGCTTTTCGAAGAAGCCTCTATCTCAGTCGGCCTTTCGCTTCCCTATTGGCACTCGGATTTGCCACCTTTCCATATAGCACACAACGATCCAATGCCATTTAAAGACGATTTTTCGCTGAAAATCACAATGGCTTCATGCCCGCGTGTTTTTTCGCTATCTCAATTGATTGGGGAGCCAAGTGTTTGCAGTTGGACCGAATACATTCGATATTCTCAGATTTTATCAACCAATAATGACACCGACTGCGGACATCTGGGAGTTCTTTATGCAGCTGACGCAGTGGAAGGTGCGGGCTTCTTGAATCTTCGGGTGTTTCTGGATGCTATGTTGTGGCACAGTGAAAACTTTGCGCCTAGGTCCGTGAGTGAAATCCGTCGTTCGATACTTAGCGCTTCTGCGATATGCACGTGCCTACTCTCGACTGAATTTCTTGAAGAAAACACTGAATACCTACATAGTTCGATTTACAATTTCATAAATCAGCTTCTCATTGATGATTGTACATCTCAGGGAGATTTCTATGTGACAGCAATCCTTGATGAAATGAAAAACTATATTGTTGACGAAGTCCCAATAAAGGGCTGCTTAGCGTTAGATCCCATCAAACCAATTGTGGCGATAAATTAATACAGAAACATGCGGTACCAAAGCAAATATCCAGACGATATCGGTCGCGCGGTCGAGGGGAGGCAGCCATTACCAAAGGTATTGGAAATCCATCTCAGCGACTTTTGTCAATTCGCTTGCTCATATTGCCATTCGATTGGACATCCAAACTCAATCTATGGATCAAACTTTCGCAAACCACAAACACATGACTATCGACGGGTACTTAAGGATTTCCAAAGTCAGGGAGGTCTTGACGTAGTATTCTCTGGCGGCGGAGAGCCTTTGCTTCATCCCAAGTTCCTTGAGATCGCCGAAACGAGTTCTTCGATCGGTTTAAGAAACCACCTATACACGAATGGCGTTTCCTCGAATCTAAAGAAATTTTCACAACGGTTTTTGGAATCCTTCATCAGTATTAGGATTAGCATTCACACTGAGTATGTCCAAAAGTTCTCACCGATCATTTCGCGAAATGTTTCAGCATTATTGGAATGCCAACTTGCTGTGCCTGGGCGTATTTTTCTTTCATACTTGATAGATACCCTTCCTCAGGATGCTCGTTCGCTTTACCAGTTGGTATCGCTGATAAAAAATGGGCTTGCTGGAGTAGAAATCCGCTCTTCGGTTTTATTGGATCAGGAAATTGCCATGCGGACCGATCACCGGCTTATCGCGATACTGAAAGCTTGCGAAGTAAAAAATGTAAACTGTGATATTCGAACTGATGGAATAAACTCGGCTCCCGAAATTTGTTATGCATCCTACACTACAGCAGTCATCGACCCTTTTTTCAATCTACGGATTTGTTGTATGCGAGCTCACCTTAGTGCGAACGATGAGGCATGTGTTTGTAATCTGTTTGAAACATCGTTGAAATCCGCGCTAGCAAAATCCGTTTCCGTGCAGAGGGCATTAGGAGGAATCAAGTGTCCTACCTGTTCAAGCCGAATGCGGAACTTTTCCAACTTAGTGTTACGCGAGAAGCATAATCAAGACATCAATTAATAATCTACAGTTAACAAAAACTCGAAGCGCGATTGAGGATGAGAAAGCCTTTTTTGAATGTGTTCGAAGCTATCTTGCGGGAAAACATGTATTGGAAGTTGGTAGTGGTTTCGGCACCATGGCCAATTTTATTCTCGCATCAAATGCCTGCAAAAGCTACTTTGGTGTAGAATTGAACGAGCTCCGTTTTGAAATGGCGAAGAACACATTGCCGGAAATGCAAGCCCAAAATTTTCTTAATGATGATGCCTTTAATATCCTATGGGATCGCTTTGATGTGGTGATAGCAAATCCACCCATGCTTCCTGGTGAAACAGGCTTCATCGTATCTGGTGATCTGTTTTGGGAACGACTGATAAAGAAAATCAAAGATGAGAAGTTTTCTGGCGTTGTCTACCTGCATCTGTTCAACTTCTATTTAGATTGTTTCCTAAATGAGAGAGCTCTTGTTCTCGCAGACGAATGTAGGAATCAAGAGCTGGACTTTCGAATACTCGCAGGTTGGAAGCGGGAGTTATCTTCAACCAGTGCAATTTCAAAATGGTTGAAAAGACAAAAAAGTAAGCTCCAAGGATCCCAAAGACATACAACTCCTTCAAGCTCGTGTTACAATGTCCGGGCATTGGTCGCTCGAATTCAAAAAATAGACTGACAAATTATGGGTATAATAAAAAAGAAAGACAAAGTTTACTCTGGAAAAACGTTTTCGGTGTTCACTTATGAAATCGACTTGGATGGGCACCTCATTCAAAGAGATATTGTTCACAGGAAACACGGCGTTGTTATTGTCCCCATAATCGGTCAAGATATTCTATTGTTGAGCGAGTATTGCGCTGGATCGAATTCTTTCATCCTTTCTTTGCCTGGTGGTAAGGCTGATCCTGATGAATCTGTAGAAGATGCCGCGCGACGAGAACTGGCTGAAGAAACCGGTTACAAGTGTGATGAGTTGATAAAACTTCGATTTGCCTACGAACACCCTTCGACAAGTATACGGAAATCACATGTGTTTGCGGCCAGAAAATTGTCAAAGGTGGATGTAGCGGTTTCCGATGAAATAATTCATGTTTTACGGCTACCGTTCAAATCAGCCATTGATATGTGCATGGAGGATTTCCGGTCCGATGTTAGCACCATCGGGAATCTAAAAATGGCTGAACCGTTTTTGGAAGAAAAGTAAATCCCAACAGGGCCTCGTTTCTGGGCACCCGCCATTTCGAATACCTTGCCAGCTTGGTTGTTTGGCAGTGAATATTGTAGTTATCTGGTACATTTGGATCAGGGCGGCTTTTCGGTCAGGTTGCTAGGGCAGTGTTCAAATTTGTTATGCCTAATTATCCGACTAGGCCAGCACGTCGCGCGCCAACGATAAGATCGGGGGCTAAAAAGTGTGCGAAACGTCCATCAGAAGGCATCAAATCTGGCACCTGCACTACCGTCATACCAGCTTCGAGTGCAGATCTTGCACCCACGTCGGTATCTTCAAACGCAAGACAATAGTTGGCATTAATCCCTAACCCTTTCGCAGCTACTAGATACGGCTCCGGTGCTGGTTTTGGATCCGTTACAGATTCAAAACTCACTATTAAATCGAACGCGCTAGATAGATCGCAGCACGCCAATTTGTACTCTACGTTTTCGAGTCGGGAGGTTGTTGCGAGTGCTGTGGGAAGGCCTAATTTTTTTTCATTCTTAGCAATTCATTTGCACCTGCTTTCAAAGGGATACCGTACCTTGACAGTTGACGAGCCGCCGAGGTCCATCTTTCGTCAATCGAAACAACATCGATCGACCCAAACTGATCACGAATAATGGAACTGGCGCTGTTTACATCTTTTCCAATCAATTTGTGAAAGAGCTTGCGGTCAAGAACAAGTCCATGTTCCGCGAAAGCAATTCTGCCCGCTTCTTGGTTTATGGCCTCGCTGTCGAGCAATGTTCCATCAAGATCAAAAACTACTGCGTGATACGTCAATTCATCTCATAAATTTTGTTGAATCCAAATTTCTATTTTTCTTTGCGTAACTCCATAGATAATTTGTTTTAGTTTCTTACACCCGTTGGCCGGTTCCGTTTGATCGGTCCGGTTTGAATGTTAGTTCATGATTGGCTGAACTGCTACCTTTGATTGGCGCACTCGGGAAGAATCGAACTATCGACCTCCATGTTTGTAGCCTGAAAACAAACACCCTGGCTTTTCGAAAACCAACCAAAGATCGGTAAGATTGCGTGCCTAGTGCGTGCCTAAGAAAAATCAATCGTCCTTAAGATGTTGATTTTATTGGCTGGGGATCCTGGATTCGAACCAGGACCAACGGAGTCAGAGTCCGTCGTTCTACCGTTAAACTAATCCCCAAGGTTGAGATGCAGGATACCGGGCACATAGTTATGTGTCACCATCATCGTAGCGTGGGCGGTATATCGCTGTGTCGGGGTTTTTGCAACTTCTATCCGCTGTTGAAATTACCCTATGGAGCGAGTTCAGCAGAATTGTGCTTGGCGCGTAGGCGGAGGGGTGTTACGTTTTCTCCAACCACAAATATTTGCTGCTTGCATCTGATTGTCAGGTGCGCAGTTAAAAGGATATTCGGTGTGAGCAAACTTTCCAACGGTCAAGGACCGCAAGGGAAGGAGCCAACCCGGAACCGGCGCAGAAAGAAGTGGCGCGGGGGCAGGAATCCAGCAACAGATGGTGCTGGACAATCCCATGCCCGCATGAACGCCAATGCGTCTTCCAGCCCCAATCAACCGCGCGATAGCGGGATTGAGGCGATAAAGGATGGCTCCAGCAACCTGGCTGGAAACCTGGCCCCTGACGCCGGGATCGGCGAAGCAAATGCGAATTTTTCATCTTCGGTTCCAAAAATCCAGAATAAACGCGCGCGTGCCAATGACCGGGCAAATCAATCTACGGGAAAAAAACAGTCACAGTTGCGTAATATGCGGGCCGTGCCGCAGCCGATTGCGGATGTAACATTTGATCCGGGCGCCCGAACCGGCGAGGCAAACGCAAATTCACAGTTTAAAAACAAGCCAGCCACTGAACGGTCTTCAAAGCCAAGGCCGGCAAACAAAAATCAGGGACCACGCGAAAAGCGACTTTATGCAGCGCTTGACCTTGGAACAAACAATTGCCGTTTGCTGGTCGCCTTGCCGCAGGAACCTGGAAGGTTCCGCGTTGTCGATGGATTTTCGCGGATTGTCCGGCTCGGCGAGGGTATGACCCAGTCCGGCAGGTTAAGTGAAGCGGCGATGGAGCGGGCTATTGAAGCGTTGAAAATCTGCGCCGGGAAGTTGGCAAACAGAAACATCAAACGGCACCGGTTGATCGCAACCGAGGCGTGTCGCCAGGCGGAAAATGGCGAAGAATTTCTTGCGCGTGTGAAGGAAGAGACCGGTCTTCAACTCGAAGTGGTGAACCGGGAAACCGAGGCAAAACTGGCGGCGGAGGGTTGTGGGGCGTTGATGGATCGAAAATCTGATGGTGCGGTGCTGTTTGACATCGGTGGTGGCTCTTCAGAACTTATTCTCGTTGATGGAACACACCCGGGCAAAAAACGCATCGCAGACAAGATTGTTGCCTGGACATCCCTCCCACTTGGGGTGGTTACACTTGCAGAACGCTTTGGTGGCCGGCATATCACGGCTGACATATTTGCCGACATGATTAGCGCTGTAGAAGAACACATTGATGCGTTTGAGGGGCGCGCGGCGTTGGAAAAAATCTGGCGCAAAGGCAGGGTTCATTTGTTGGGCACATCGGGAACTGTTACAACTTTGGCTGGTGTTCATTTAGACCTTCCAAAATATGACCGTCGCAGGGTGGATGGTGTTTGGCTCGCCAACGAGCAAATCGATGCTGTTATTTCACGCTTACTTTCAATGGCTTATGAAGAGAGAGCGCTTAATCCATGCATTGGCCGGGAACGGGCTGATCTGGTGCTTGCCGGATGCGCAATTCTTGAGGCAATCCGTAATACCTGGCCAAGCCCGCGATTGCGGGTTGCTGATCGTGGATTACGTGAAGGATTGCTGGCAGAAATGATTAACCGGGATGGCGCCTGGATCAAACATCGTAAAAACCGGTGGCGCAATTCACGCCGCTCAAAAAAACGGTCTGCGAGACAAGGTGCAACAGGATGAGCAAAAATACATCAGGTAAGGCACCTGGTTCGGCCGGCAAATCGAATCTGCGCAACCTTCACACGAAGGTGCGTACTGCAAAGGGTCGTAAAATTTCTTCAACTTTATGGCTGGAGCGTCAGTTGAATGATCCGTATGTGCTACGAGCAAAGGCCGAGGGGTATGTTTCCCGGTCAGCTTACAAGCTGATCGAGATCAACGAAAAACACAAGATTATCAAGCCGGGAGATCGGGTAATTGATCTTGGAGCGGCACCCGGTGGCTGGTGCCAGGTGAGTGTCGGGATTACCAAGTCAACCGTAGACAAACCCAGAGTTGTGGGAATTGACTATCTTGATATGAATCCGGTTCCAGGTGGTGTGATCCTCAAGAAGGATTTTTTGGATGACGATGCTCCAGAACTCTTGATGAAAGCACTCGACAATGAAAAGCCCGACGCAATCCTGTCCGATATGGCAGCTCCCACAACCGGGCATCGAAAAACGGACCACTTGAGAACCATGTATCTCGTAGAAGTTGCGCTTGATTTTGCACTTCAAGTCTTGAAACCAGGCGGATACTTCTTGTCCAAGACATTTCAGGGTGGCACGGAGTCAGAACTGCTTTCATTGATGAAAAAGAACTTTAAGTCCGTCCATCATGTGAAGCCGCCATCTTCTCGCGATGGGTCCGTCGAACTTTACATGCTTGCGAAGGGTTTTAAGGGTTGAAATCCGCGAATTTCCTGTCTGAGATTGCCTGCATGAACAAAAAATTCAAAATTTCAGGTAATTGCAAATATTTTTGTTTTTAAAAGGGGATTTTTACCATTTCCACCTAATGTCCAACTATATTTATAATGCTGGGCAATGAAATGACGATTGAAACACCAAACACAGAAACAAATTCCGCCAAATCCATGAAAAACAGCTCAATTCCCAAATTGGTGTTGATCGCTGTATTTATTGCCCTGTTAGCCGGATTTCTTGTCTTTGTGCCGGACTCACTTCTCGCAATTCCGTTCAAGGAGTGGATTGCTGCGGTTTTGGCAATGATAGCTTCCGGTCTTGTCGGCCTTTCATTTGCAGGCAATACCCGTAGCAGTTCTGCCGCAATCGCGGAAACAAGTGATCGCAAAACAGATGAAATAGCAGCTGGAGAGGCTGCTGCACTTGAAGCCAGCACACCAAAGCCTGAAGTTGTAGCACTGGCCTATACGGACCGACTAACCCGTCTGGGTAATGAACAGCGCATGATGGAAAAATTCAAGACGCTGGCTAATACCCAATCCGGTTCAGACAAAAGATTCTTGATTGGTATTGCCGACCTGGATGGCATGAAGCCGGTCAATGAGCTTTATGGCTTCAACGGCGGCGATGAAATCCTGAAGCAATGTGCACAAAGGCTTTCCGCAGCAGTTGAAAAAGAAGGGTATGTGTTTCGCACCAGAGGCGATGAGTTCGGTTTTTTGTTTCCTGAAATCAAGGATCATGAAGGTGCTGAACACATGGGACGCATTCTTCAGGAAGTCCTGCTAGCACCGTTCGATCTGGACGGTGGGACAGTGCGATTGAGCGGTTCCTTTGGATTTGCACTCTATCCGGATGCCGGTAACACAATTGAAATCATCATGCGCAACATCGAAAGCGCACTCTATCACTCCAAACGGGGTGGGCGTGGGCGCATTACGGTGTATTCCAACGAAATTGAGCAGCTGATTCTTGAAAAGGCCCGGATGGAACAGGCTTTGAGAAGGGCGGTGGCCAATGATGATGTACAACCGCATTTTCAACCCATCATTTCATTGCAGGACGGAAAACTGCTTGGATTTGAAGCCCTGGCCCGCTGGATAGACCCGGAACTGGGTATGGTATCACCGGCCAAGTTTATTCCATTGGCTGAAGAGCGCGGTATTATTTCCTCTTTGACGGACAAACTTTTGCATCATGCCGCACGCGTGGCTGCAGCCTGGCCCGGCGATTTCTTTCTATCCTTCAATCTTTCCAGTGTTCAATTGGTTGATCCGACAACGGCAAAATCGATCATCAAGACAATTGCAAAAGCCGGACTTGAGCCAAACCGACTGGAAATCGAGGTAACTGAAACTGCCATGATGACCGATCCCGAAACTGCGGCGCAAATTATTGATGAACTACATGACGCCGGTATCCGGGTATCGATGGACGATTTTGGAACCGGCCAGTCAAGCCTTGGTCGATTGCGTGAACTGAAACTCGACAAAGTAAAAATCGACCGTGCATTCATTATGGCAATTGGTGATGACAAACCGGCCGAGCACATCGTGCGGGCAATTCTTGAGATGTGCGCCGGACTTGAACTTACAGTTGTTGCGGAAGGTATTGAAGAAATGGCGCAGGCAGAGAGCCTGAAACGTTATGGTTGTCATGCAGGGCAGGGCTATTTGTTCGGCAAGGCGCAGGATGAGCACCAGACGATGGGATATATTCGCGAGTTTATTGAAGCGGATGATCAGGTCGAGCAGCAACTGCAAGCCGGTTGATAACAGGTTCGATGAAATTGTTAGCAGTCATTGGGGAGCTTTGAGATGAACTATGATCCGGAACTGGTAGGCAGGTGCATACTTTCTGCCGAAGACAATGAAGTTAACCAGATTGTTCTTGAACACACGCTGGGGGAACAGGATTTACCGTTTGTTATTGTCAGTGACGGGGCAGCAGCAGTTGCGGCCTGGCGGGAATTGAAACCGTTGATGATTTTAATGGATATTTCCATGCCAGTACAAAATGGTTTGGATGCAACGCGAGAAATACGCGCTGAAGAACTTGGCACGGGACGGCATGTACCGATTGTGGCACTAACGGCTCATGCGCTGAAGGGTGATGAAGAAAAATGCATGCAGGCGGGTGCAGACTACTACCTGACAAAACCGATCAATCCGGACGTTCTGTTAAGCAAGGTGTCTGAAATCATTGAACAGACAAATTCGCCGCGTATCGCTGCAATTGTTTGAGCGAGTCCCTTAAACAAGGGAACGCCATTGAATTGGCAGTCCTGTAGTTTGTTAAATTTAACCCGTTTCCTCATAGTTTGCTTGACCCGATGCCTTGATTTTCACACAGTGTGAAATCAATCGGGAGCATCGCAATTGAGCACATCCAAATCCTCTGAACATTCCCACAGCCATAGCCACTGGTCGGATATGGAACTGCGCGTAAAGACGCTTGAATCTCTGCTGGTCGAGAAGGGCTATGTAGACCCAAAGGCGCTCGATGTCATCGTCGAAACCTACGAAACCAAAGTTGGCCCTCGCAATGGCGCGATGGTTGTTGCGAAAGCCTGGAGCGATCCGGATTATCTCGAGCGGCTTCGACAAGATACGACTGCAGCAATCGCAGAACTGGGATTTATCGGTCGTCAAGGCGAACACATGCGAATTGTTGAGAACCAACCAGGTGTGCACAACATGGTCGTATGTACACTGTGTTCTTGTTATCCCTGGAGCGTGCTTGGTCTGCCTCCGGTTTGGTACAAATCAGCGCCGTATCGCTCCAGAGCGGTTAGTGAGCCGCGCGCGGTATTATCTGAATTTGGCCTGGAGCTTGGCGAAGACACAAAAATTGCAGTTTGGGACTCGACGGCAGAGATGCGATATCTGGTTATTCCGCAACGCCCGGTGGACACGGATAACTGGGATGAAACCCGCCTCGCAGAACTCGTAACGCGCGACAGCATGATTGGTACTGGTCTGCCACTTTCAGCGTCGGAGATTTCAGCATGAACGGTCCGCATGACATGGGTGGCATGCAGTGTTACGGACCGGTCATACCTGAACCGAACGAACCCGTATTTCATGCGAATTGGGAAAAGAAGGCGCTCGCGTTAACAGTGGCGATGGGGTTCACGGGGTCATGGAATATTGACATCTCACGGCACTCCCGCGAAAGCCTGCCACCTTCAACCTATCTCAGTCTTTCCTACTATCAAATTTGGCTGGCCGGTCTTGAAAAGCTGATGTTGCAGCGTGGCATGGTTACCAACGATGAGCTGGAGAATGGGAAAATGACCCAAGATCCTGTTGTGCCACGGAATGTACTCAAGGCTGATGAAACTCCTGCTGCCCTAGCGGCTGGTGGACCGGTTTCGCGTGATACAACAACAACGCCTGCGTATGAGGTTGGTGGCACGGTTCGGGCCCGCAATATCAATCCGATGGGGCACACCCGCCTGCCGCGTTATGTGCGTGGGGCACAGGGTACAATTATCCAGGTACAGGGGTGTCATGTGTTCCCGGATACGAATTCAAAGGGTGAAGATGAAAACCCGCAATGGCTTTACAGTGTCGGATTTGAGGCCGAGGTATTATTTGGTGAAAGTGCAGAACCAAATGCGGTGGTAATGGTCGATTGTTGGGAACCCTATCTTGAGCGCGCCTAATTTGAAGGAACTTCCTGGATTTCCTGGAAATGAAGAAGGCCCGGTGTTCAGTGAACCGTGGGAGGCGCAGGCCTTTGCGCTTACTGTTGCCATGCATGAAAAGGGATTGTTTGAGTGGGCAGACTGGGCCCAAACGCTCGGCGCGGTGATTGCTGCGGATAAAAGTGGGCGATCATATTATGAGCTGTGGCTTGAGGCGCTTGAGACCCTGATTACGGAAAATTCGGTGCTTGGAACGGAAGAAGTTTCAGCGAGAAAAACTGCCTGGCGAGAAGCTGTGCAGAGGACGCCGCATGGTCAGCCAATTGTTTTGGCTGGGAGTTCCGGGCAACAATAGTGCTGTAGAAGCCGAAAATTCCCGCACATTCGCTTCAAATACATGTCAGCATTACCTATATTACGCTAAGTTATTTGCGGATCATTGCCTCGGGAGGAATATTTAGTGGCCACTTTACAGGAATTTGACTCAGAGATTGAAAAGGCTCGGCAGACCGTCGAGGACATGCAGGGCAAACTCGACCAGAGTGCGGTAGTTCTTGATGAATATGCCAAGACAGAATCCATTGGTGAAGCCGACTTCGACATTGAAAATGCCCGCATTCAGGACATTTTGCGCCAACAAAAGGTGATGGAAGGCAATATCGCCGACCTCATCATCGGGCTTGAAGATGCAACCAATGTGTTCGGTGCTGAATTTGAAAGTATGAAATCCTACTCCGGTTGGGAGAAATTCATTGGCGTATTCTCCAAGCAAAAAATGCAGCGCATGCGCTCCGACCGGGTGAGAAACATGTCGCTTGCTGGCAATCTTCAGGAGCTGCTTTCAAAGTCTGACAAGATTGTGGGGATTTTGAAGTCCCAGAAGGATGCGCTGGATTTGCGTTATAAATCCTCTGAAACCAGCCTGAAAAAGGTAATTGGTCGACGTAAATCCACAATGGATACACTGGAGGCGACGCAGAATCGGATTGAGGAACTCAACCCCTTACTGCTTGATATAGAAAACCAGATTGCTGCCTCAACGGACCAAAAGCAGCGGGCGGATTTGGAAGGCAAGCGTTCGGAGCTTGCAACGGAATACAATCTGCAACAAGCAAAAGAACAGGAATTGCTTGCCGAAAGTCAGACCCTGGAACGCTACACTTCAATGTTCCAGACTTTCGTGGATTCTCTCAACAACCAGCTTGCGGCACAACAAACGCTCATCAACAAACTTACCATCGATACCGAGCAGCGGGTCGTGCTTTACAAGGCGCTGGAAGATTCACTTAAAACTGCCGCGCAGCAGGATGTGGCCCACAAGATCAACACGCTCGGTAATCAGGTGGATACGGCAGCTGAACAAACCATGGCGGGTATTGGTGCCGCCGCGCAGTCGCATATTGGGGACCTTCTGGAAATGCATGAAAAGAACATGCTCTCCACCAAGGATATACAGCGGCGCAAGAAACTTGCTGATGAGGCTTTTGGTCGGCGGTTTGAAGAGGTGATGAAGAAGCACAACACTGCGAACTACGTCCAGTGAGATTGAAATTGCTGTTGCCGGAGTATGCTGAATGAGTTCGGAAGCCCAGCAAGTATCCAGATATTTTAACGCAGTGGGTAATGCACTGGATGGGTTGGACACATTCCTGCGCGAGGATGATTCCCCACTCTACAAGCATGATGTGATTGGTGCGGTGGTGACCAATTATTTGAAACGGCTTCGCTCTTCACTTGCAAGTTGGGAGGACCGGACATCATTTGCGAACAAGTTCCGCGTGTCGCGCTCGGAAAGCGGATTTCCGGCATTTCAAAATGTGCTTGACCTCGACAATGACCGAAAGGATGCAAAGAAGCGGCTTGCGGCTCTTTCGACCGAAAATCAAATCCGCGAGGAAATGGTCGACTTCATTTTGCGTAAGAAGCAATTTCCTACAGCGCTTCAAAAAACAATGGCCGAGCGGCGCTATCTGGAATCGGTTCAAAGTGGTTTGCACTTCTCGCCGTTTGTTTTGCCGAAGACCATTCGAGTGTCAGTTAATCCAAAAACCAATCGACCCTATTATGTGGTCCATTGGGGCTATTATGACGGCAGCGCCAACCTGCCGATGATCTACATGTTGACGGTGGAGGATTCATCGGAAGAGATTATCGATCTGCTGGTCGCCAAAGATGGCAAGCTGAACTCAAGGGAGGAAATCCCGCTGCCGGTTGAGGGGTTGTTGAACCCGAAACTGGCACACCAGTTTGATGATTTTTGCGAGAAGAACTCGAGTTACGGCCTGACGCTTTCGACAATTGCAACCAATCTCGACACGGATTTTGAATATTTGCATCCCAAACAATTGCGCCGCTTTGTGCTGGGGCCGTTCTATCATTCAACCATCACAAGACACGGTGAGAAGGTGGATCAAATCCTGCAGAAGGTTAAGCGGCCTGAAAATGGCTGGTTGA
Organism: Hyphomicrobiales bacterium; assembly: GCA_021775415.1. Lineage (GTDB taxonomy): Bacteria > Pseudomonadota > Alphaproteobacteria > Rhizobiales > Rhizobiaceae > JAALLB01. The sequence continues at coordinate 62,898 of JAJFHV010000002.1, forward strand.
TGACATGGACGATGCAGGAGATTTATTCTGCCAATGAAAAGCCCGCCAAATGGGGACTTTGGGGAAGCGAACCGGCACGGGAAGAATTTTACATCAACACCGATGATCTGGATTGTGCACGGCAGGGCGTCAGCGCCTTTAAGCGCCATGCGCTGGTGCCGCATGAGGCGTATCAGGCGATTTACGCTTCAGATCAGGCAGATGCGATTTTTGAAGGATATCAAAGCCATGTGATCTCGGACGGTCAGGTTTTGAGGAATATGTAAGGAACTGCGGATGGATACCGGCCTCACTACGCTGAGCGAGAAAGACATCGCGAAGCACATCACTACGGCGCAAAGTCTGGTGACACGACTGGTGCTGCTCGAAGCCTCGACCGGCAAAAGCAAAACCGAACTGGCTGGAACCAAACGGCGATTTGTATCGACGGTTTCCACCAGCGGTACGCGTTCTTCACGCGAGGTGGAATTTACCAAATCACTTTCGAGCATCAAGGCGGATGACAGCATGTTATCGCCGGTGCAGCACGGCATTTTGTTCAAGACCCGTCGTGCCATCGCGATAGCACTTGCCGTGTCAGATGAGTTTGCAAAGCAGACCGGCCTGGATACGTTGCGCGACAAAAATGCCTCGTCTTCGCTGAGCGGAGATGAGGCGGACCGTTATCGGGGGTTGCTGGAGGCAAGTGCCTATGTGGCAGCTTTCACGGCTTCCGCCTATTTGCACCAGATGGTCGAGGCGGCGGGTGAACCGGCCAATGACATCGCGGAACCAGTCTTCAACTTTGATACGCCACAGGACGCATTGAAAACCCTTGTCGGTGGGCTGGATGGCGAGGCGCAGCAGTCTTCGGATGATACGGTTCTGCAATCACGTATCCGCGCCTTTGCCGATGATGCGATGGAAGAATTGCTGGCGCGCAAATCACGCTTTACCGGATTGGGTTCGTTCGAGGAAACGCATCTCAGGCTTGAGAGCGACGGGTTTGAACTCAATGGTTTTGATGTAGCACCCGGGGCAAAATCCAAACCGCTGGTGATGACGTTCAAGAAACCGGATGAAATCATCGGCAACCACATTGCAAAATATCAGGCGATGAAACTCGCCAAGATGCTGATGGCCTATGATTTTGACCGGCAGCTTAATCCGTTTGTCGATCTGGGCGGCTTCCTGTTCACCTTCATTGGTGATGGTGCGCCGGGTACCGGCAAGACGATCCTTATCCAGATGATTGCGGGCCTCATTCATGACTACTGCCAGACGGCCGGTTACGGCTTTACTTATGAGAATTTCGGCATTGATCAGATATCCTCCTATCAGGGCAAGTCCGGACAAAGTTGCAAGCAGTTTATCAATAATGTGATCAATCCACGCACCATCGGATTTGGTACGGTTGATGACATCGATCAGGTCGCTGCCAAGCGTTCCGATGACCGCGCCTCCGCAGGCCAGCAAGAAGTGACTGCAGTATTGATGGAAAGCTTTGCGGGCGCCACAACCGTAGTGCGGGGCAATTGCTCGTTTGGCATGTTTTCAAACTATCCGGAAAACGTCGATGATGCGCTTCGCCAGCGGGCTGGGGCTCGCTGGCTTGTTGACGGGCCGCAAAGCCGGGATGATTACATCGATATTTTTGTGCTGCTGGCTGGAAAGAACCATGACATCCCACTCGGCAAGCATGATCTTTATTCAGCCCAGATCATCAAGGATGCTGTTTCGACTGCCTATGGCGAGCACAACACGCCACAGGAAGAAGGCCTTGCTAAAATCCACGAGAAATTTTCGAAAGAGAATTCACTCAAGACCATGGCGGATGTCGGTACCTATCTGCACATGATCAAAAAGGTCGAACCGCGTTTTACTGGCCGGGCAATCAAGAACGTCACCGACGCAATCAAGATGCGGGCAATGGATATCGATTTGCCGGATGAGTGGTTCGAAAAGCCCGAGACGTTCATGCACAAACCTTATGACGACAAAAAAGCGATGATCGAAGAATTGCGTGGTCCGTTTGATCTGGAAATTGTCATGCAGGAAATCAATCGCTATGCGGATTCAGAATTTCGCTACACGGACAAGTCCGACAATGCGGCGGTGGAAGAAATCATCCGCCGCGAGCGCCAGCGCGGAAAGGCGATCGACAAAATAGAGCAGATGAAAAAAGACGGACATTGGGACGGGTGATGGGAAGCAGAATGAATAACTATGTATTTGCAGCTTTTCCTGCAGCATACGCGATGCAGCTCTATGGCATTTGGATTGGTGTTATTACCTTTGTTGCAGCAATATTTGTTCTAGTTGGGATAAGTTGATTGTATATCTTACGTGGGTATGACCTGCGAAGAAGCTGGATTCCCAAACTAATTTTGATTGTGGTTTTGTGCCTTTTTATTGGTGCCTCAGCCGGCCAGATTTGTTCTTCGGATGGATCCTGTGAACCATTATTTTGATATGCTATCCTCCAATCTCTTTTTCTGCCGCCTGGGCCAGAAAACCGGAGCGAGTCATTTTGCGAAGGGCTGCAGCACCGTCGATTGCAGCCAACAATCCTTTGTCGAGGGTAATGTTTACCCTTGCCGATTTTCCTGCATTGTAGAGTAGTGGCACAGCAATCAGAAAAGCACCTTCAGCAAGATCGCGGGCGATTTCCTTGTTGGTTTTCAAAACATCTGGCAGTGAAGGAACTGGAAGTTTTTTGAATTCTTCAGCATAAAACTCCAACGCTTCCATAGCATTTGGCAGAATTTCATCTGATTTGTCGGATGCAGAAAAACAGCCGGGCAAATCCGGAAAGGTAACGCCGAAGGCGCTATCATGGTCTTTGTGGACAATGGCTATGTAGTGGGTCATAACTTTCTCACGATTTTAATCAAAGCCACCCGGCCATTTTCGCAATATTGCGGGCTGTGCCGAGTGGCAGTTGCTTCTTTGGGTGCGGGACGATGACAATGCGACCATCTTTCCTGAATTTGTGGTGTGAGCCGCGCACTCCCAGTAGTTCAAAGCCATCGCTCTCAAGGTGTTTGATGATCTTTCGGCTGTTCTTTTCGATCATGAAACGTCCCAATATGATGCGCATATATATACACACTTTTATGGGTAATTACAAGCTTGAGTTCGAAGCATGACCTCTACAACAGGGAAGAGGAGAACCGGGTTGAAAAAGTCAAAAAATGAAGGTGCAGAAAGCTCCAAAACAAACTTGGCGGTTTTCATTCCATGGGTGCTTGCATTTGCAACCATTCTCGTAGGTGTTTGGAAGTTTACCGCCGAGCAGGGGCAGGCGAACAAAAAACCGTTTTTGGAAAAGCAGTTGGAGTTGGGTTTTCAGGCGACTGAAACGGCTGCAAAACTGGCTGTCACCACGGATGTGGAAGAATGGAAAAAAGCACGTCACACTTTCTGGCTGCTTTATTGGGGGCCATTGAGCATTGTCGAAGATCCGAAGGTTGAGCAGGCCATGGTTGAACTTGGAAAACTGGTGCCAACAACGGATGAACCTGTGCCACCATTGCCGATGTCAATTCTGCAGCACCACTCCTATGAATTGGCGCATGCGGTGCGAGGCTTGCTGCTCAAGAGCTGGAATATTGAGTTGCCGGATGTGGAGGCGAAGCGAAATTGAGCAACAACAAGATACGGTTTCAGGTAGTTGTTGTGATCAGCGCTCAGGGAGACGAGTTTCGCCGATGATTGCACCATCTGACAATTCCCTTTTTCCTGGCCGTCTCCTCGCAATCAGCGAGCCGCACCTGATTGAGCGCTATAACAAGGCGCTGGAAGGGTTCGGTTACAAGCCGGTTAGTTTGAAGAAGTTCTCGATTGATTTGTGCGGATATTCACCTGAGGTCGCGAAGGCCTTGAAAGACCCGCAATATCTTGACCCGGGCGGGGTCAATCGCCGGTTTATTATTTTGTCACCGGAACAGGCGAAGCTACCCTCTTTGCAGACATCGTTTTCCAATACCCAGGATTTGATGCAGGAGTTTTTCAATCGGAACCTGCGGGCACTTCACGCGCTTACTATCAAGGATGTGGTCTTTGGCGAAATTGAGGACAGCATTTTTGAAGTAAGCGACATTGACGATCTTCTTTCAATCGAACAGGTGGAATTCAAGGTTTCGACTCCGGAAGGGCTGCCGGCCAAGACTGCCAAATTGAAAATGATGATCGACCGGTTGCTTAAGGAGCCTGATGCCTGGCGTGATGACGCGATGCTGAAGGACATGGTGAAAATTGCCATACAAACCGGTGACATTCGCGATAATGAGCTGTTGCCAAGCGAAGTGCTTTTCCGGCACGAGACTTACTGGTCTTCACATTTTGGCGGCATCTACGTTTTTAACGATGACCCGCAGACCACCGTGATTTGTGATCCTTCAGCCCAGGGGTTTCGAAAGTCGCGCCCCTGGCAGGTCAGCTACATTGATATCAGTGACCAGCGGCGGGTTTACAGTTTTTTGGAGGAAACCGGCCGGCTTGACCCGCCACGTGGATCATGGATTGAACGTTCCGGTCTTCTGGAATTGCGGTTGCACATGAACGCGGCATGGCTTGCAGCCGTTGAGGGCGAAGACCTGCCGTCTTCGCTGCCGGAAAAGACCTGGTCCAATCGCTGGATAAGAAATCACAAAGATTTTGTCGAAGACGAAGGCACCATACCGCTGTTGAAGTGGGTCAATTCGCAGGTCTCTAACTGGTCAAACATTGATATGGACGACATTCATCCAAGCAAGCGTTTTGTGCTGTGCCGGGCCAATCCGGATCATCAGGACATGGAATTGGTCAACCGGCTGATTTCAGATTACCTGCCCTTCGACTTTCTGACCCGGTTTTTGTTCAACAAACCGAACTTCAATCGTGATCATGAAGAATGGCCCGGAGCCTACAAAAAATTTGTAGCGGATGCCGTTGGGGAATACTATCTCAATGGCAAGGTCGATATGCGCAGTAGACTATTTCACTAACAGGTAAAATTATGCTCGATCCAGTGGTAGAATTTTTCACAAACATCTTTGCTCTTTTAGGCAAAGCTATCGGCCGATTGGTGGCCTGGTTGTTGTCACCATTTGTCTGGGTAAAAAACCTCTATCAACGCTCGCACGGTATCTTGAAGGTTCTGCTTGCAATACTGATTTTGGGTATTTTGCTACCCTACCTCTGGTTCATCTGGAATGTTGCGTGGATCCGCAATCACGATTTGAACTACACCGACAAATTCCAGTTCAGCCAGATTGACGTGTCCGCCGGTGAACAGGTGGCAGTGGAGGGTGGCAGTGACACAACGCGAACCTGTGGGAGATCAGGAATAGTCGATGTGTCTGCAGAACTGCTTGATTTTAATGTCAATCAAAACAGCTGGATTTCGGCGAGCCTGCCGTATCGGTTGGGTTTGTTTGGTATCCCGTGGGATGCAACACCCTGGATGGACAACAAGGCATCGTTTCAACGCGGTGTTCACCGGGCGGTCCGAAGCACTGCAATCGAACTTCAGGAAACGCTTGGCCGGGAGCGGGGAACTTCGGAGCGCGACAAAAATCTCAACACTGCTCTCAGCAACATTCAGATATCTGAATATAACTGGTACCTGGGCCTCAATCCTCCAGGAGTGAAGCAGACTTCCTGGGCGTCCTATCGAAGAGCTCTTCGAGCCTTTAACGACTACAATGCGCTTTTGGAGAAATGCTCTGCATCGTTTGATGCGCGGGCTGACAATCTGAGTGGATTGATGGACCGCATTGCCAAGGATATTGGCTCGACTACAGCGGTGATCAAAGATAGGGCCGAACAGTATAATGGTGGCTGGTTCGATATGCGGGCGGATAACACCTTCATGGAAGCACACGGTCAGCTTTATGGCTATCTGGGTATTCTGCGGGCCGCGAAAATTGACTTTCAGGATATTGTTGAAAGCCGTGCAATTGGGGGCCTGTGGGACAACATGATCGGGCAATTGGAAAATGCAGTAGTGCTTTCACCTTGGATTATTTCCAATGGTCGGGAAGACGGCATGTTGATGCCGACCCATATCACCACAATGGGCTTCTACATTTTGAGGGTTCGCACCAATTTGACCGAGATGCGCGACGTATTGAAGAACTAACGCCGTTGTTGTGTTGGCGAATCAGTTTCTATTCATGGTTGTATTGGCGTATATTTGCTCTGCTTGGGTTGCAATCCGACCTGTTCCAGCTTTAAATTCTGATGCGTCGCTCGGCTTATTTCTTGTAACTGATTGATTTAATTGATTTTAATGACACGTATGGGAATTGTATTTAATACAATCTTTGGTAGTAATTTGTTTACAAATACAACCTATGATATATACATACAAACAAGCACCCGGCCAGATTGCCGAGGTCAAGAGACACGAAGTACCGATACCCCCTGCTAACCATTCGGTACGGCGTGTACCTGTCTCAGGACAGGTTATCAGAAAGGGAGGTCCGCTCCAACACGCCCGGATCGGACCTCCCGGTTTCTGTAAATTACAATTCTAATGGGATGGGGTGCCAAGGGACCGGCCCCTGGCGACCGGAGTGATACCCGGTCGCCAATTTTTTTGCATGTGGGTAGATTACTGTTCTTCAAAAATACTTGCGTCAGGAAAAACCTGCCGGTATGACAGGGGCATGAAAACGAATTGCACAAAATCATGGTGGTGGGCTCGCTAACAGGCGGCCACGACTTTTTGTGCGTGAATTTGGCAAGCCGCCGGAACCATCCGAGCGGCTTTTGTTTTGTCGCAAGGGTTTGGTCCATTCAAGAAGTGGCATATTGATCGGGAGCAGGCCAGATGGCATCTGCAACAATTGAATTTGAAACCCAGGGCGGCATTAAAATCGAACGGGAAAGTTTCCCTGACGATTATGCAACGGCGATCGACAAGACCCTTGACCGGGTAAATACGCAGCGCGGTGCGGTTCTTTCCTCAAATTATGAGTATCCCGGGCGTTACACTCGTTGGGATACGGCAATCGTCAACCCGCCGCTGGGCATTGAAGCCAATGGCCGGGAAGTGTCGGTAATTGCTTACAACGCGCGTGGTGAGATTTTCCTTGATCCGATATTGAAACATCTCAAAGCCCATCCGCATGTCAATTCTGCCGAAAAGAAAAATGACCGGTTGATTGTGCAGGTGAGTGAGCGGGGACCAGTTGTATCCGAGGAAGAGCGTTCTCGCGCGCCAACGGTGTTTTCGGTGGTGCGTTCGCTGGTGGAAATGTTCCGCAGCGAGGTGGACCCCAATCTTGGGTTGTTTGGGGCATTTGGTTACGATCTTGTGTTTCAATTTGATGATCTTGCCTATCAAATGCAACGGCCTGATGACCAACGCGATCTGGTGTTGTTTTTGCCGGATGACATCTTGATGGTCGACCATCACCAGGCGATTGCCTGGCACAATCGATACGAGTTCACGATCGATGGGAAATCCACAGCCGATATTCCGCGCACGATCGAAGAAGAACCCTTTCAGCCAAGTGGGACCACGCCGCCGAAGGGTGACCACCAGCCTGGTGAATATGCAAAGCTTGTCGAGAAGGCGAAGGAGAAGTTTCGCCGGGGTGACCTGTTTGAAGTCGTGCCGGGGCAAACATTTTACGAGCAATGCACCACGCAGCCTGCAGAAATTTCGCGCAAGCTGAAAGCAATCAATCCGTCGCCCTACTCGTTTTTCATCAATCTGGGGAACCAGGAATATCTGGTTGGAGCATCACCGGAAATGTTTGTCCGGGTGACCGGCAGGCGGATTGAAACCTGCCCGATTTCCGGCACCATCAAACGGGGTCGTGACGCGATTGAGGATTCCGAACAAATTCTCAAACTGCTCAACTCCAAAAAGGATGAGTCCGAACTCACCATGTGTTCCGATGTTGACCGTAACGACAAGTCGCGGGTCTGTGAGCCGGGCAGTGTGCGGGTGATTGGCCGTCGCCAGATTGAAATGTATTCCAAGCTCATCCACACGGTCGATCATATCGAGGGCCGGTTGCTGGAGGGGATGGACGCGTTTGACGGATTTCTGTCACACGCCTGGGCGGTAACCGTTACCGGTGCGCCGAAGCTCTGGGCAATGCGCTATATTGAGGAAAACGAGAAATCGCCGCGTGCCTGGTATGGTGGGGCGGTGGGCGTCATGCACTTTAATGGTGACATGAATACCGGCCTTACACTACGTACGGTCAGGATCAAGGATGGTATTGCCGAGGTGAGAGCCGGGGCGACGCTGCTGTTTGATTCAAATCCGGAAGAAGAAGAACGAGAGACCGAACTGAAGGCATCTGCCATGCTTGCGGCGATCAGAGAAGCGGGGAAACCAAATGACGCTGCCGGTGACCGCCGTGCATCCGGGGTTGGGGCAGGGGTCAAAATCCTGCTGATTGATCATGAAGATTCTTTTGTGCACACGCTGGCGAACTATTTTCGACAGACCGGTGCAGAAGTCGTCACGGTTCGTTCACCTGTGGCACCTGAGGTGATTGATACCCATAATCCGGATTTGGTGGTGCTTTCACCGGGGCCTGGCACGCCAAAGGATTTTGACTGTGAAGCAGTCATTAAGGAAGTGCGGAGCAGGGACTTGCCAATTTTTGGCGTATGTCTGGGATTACAGGCGCTTGCGGAAGCCTATGGCGGTGAGTTGCTGCATCTGGAAGCGCCAATGCACGGCAAACCATCGCGGGTGTATGTGCGTGAACCGGGCATCGTGTTTTCCGGACTGGAAGAAGAGATTACGGTAGGACGTTACCACTCGATCCATGCAAATCGCGTGAAGCTGCCGAATGCATTCACCGTCACAGCGGAAACCGATGATGGTGTGGTGATGGGCATTGAACATGCCACCGAGCCGGTTGCGGCGGTGCAATTCCATCCGGAATCCATCATGTCGCTCGGCGGTGATGCGGGGATGCGGATGATTGAAAATGTTGTTGCCCATCTGGGGCGAAAATAGATTTGATTTTTCCTCCCCCAAAACGGGGGAGGATGTTTGAAACCAAAGTGTTAATTCACTTTACCGGCTTTAATCAGATATTCGGCCATGCCTTTAACATTCAGAGGTCGCCAGGCATCGTACTGGATCCAGTCTTTGTAATCGTCCAGGGTAACGGAGGCTTGTAGCTCCTCGACGCTCTTGCCAGCCTTCAAACCTGCCAGAACCTCAGCTCGCAGGGTTTCCATATATTTCAGCACATCGTCTGTATCTGCTTTAACCCCCACATTGCCATGCGCCGGCGCAAAGATTTCAAAGTCAAGGGTTTGCACTTTCTTGACCTGATCGATCCAGGCATCAACACTTGAACTTGGCATGGTTTGGTAAGGCAGGCGTTTTGGTGCCGCCACATCAGTGATGAAAGCAACATTCTCTGGACGCACAACCACTGCAATCATGTCTTCACCATGACCTTCACCAAGCCATGTCATCTCGAAAGTTTTGCCGCCAACTTCTAGGGTTTTGGTGTCGTCAAACCGAAGTGTTGGCTTAACACCATCAATGGTTTCGGGTGCATTGGCTTGTGCAATTACCGTATCGGCTCCAAGATCTGAACCGCCGGAGGCATGATCGCCGTGACTGTGGCTGTAGATCAGGTGAGTAATCGGTTTATCCGTGATCTGGCTCAGGTTTTCCTTTAGCCAAGTGGCGGCACCAGAGTTAATTGGATCAACGACAACAACGCCGTCATCTGTCACGGTCACAAGTGAGAAATGAAAGTTGTTTTGAAAACGATACACATCACCGGCAACTTTGGTTATGGAGCGGTCCGCGTCCTGGGCTTGAGCTGTTGTGGCTAACAGTAGTGAGCCAAGAGCGAAGGCTATTTGAGTCAGAATCTTTTTCATGGAATTATCCGCTGTTAAAATTACCCAGATTAAAGCTAAAGAGTAAGGCGTATTTGTGCCAATACAATTTTGCGTGAAATATCATAACAACGACCGAAACGGTCATTCCCACCATTTGCTTTAAATCAGTGTGCCGGTCTGTAGTCGATTGAAAATGTTGTTGCTCATCTGGCCGGAAAACGCTCTAGTGAAAGCTTATCCAGGAGGCGAAAAATGATAACCGGAAATTGTTTGTGCGGTTCAGTAAGCTGGCAGGTTGAGAAACTCGATGATGAACTTCATCATTGTCATTGCACCATGTGCCGCAAGGCTCATGCTGCTGCGTTTGGTAGTTACTGTTCATCTTCGCCGGAAGATTTCAGTTGGCAATCGGGTGAAGACAAGATTACGCACTATAATTCAACGAAACGATACCCCCGCGCGTTTTGCTCCGATTGCGGTTCCGTTGTACCAAGCATAGTCGGCGATGGTGAAATGGCCATACCAGTTGGATGTCTCAATGAAGATCCGCAGATTGAAAATTCAGCGCATATCTTCGTCAAGGACAAGGCACCATGGCATTCCATCAATGATGACCTCCCGCAGCATGTTTCCTATCCGGGCGAAACGGTCAATTTCCCCATGGAAGATCGGGCCTGCAACGAAGACGGCAAGCTGCATGGTAGCTGTCTGTGTGGTGATGTTGCCTATGAAGTAACAACACCAATCAAGGTGGTGCACAATTGTCATTGTTCGCGTTGCCGCAAGGCGCGCGCTGCAGCGCATACTACGAACGGATTTACCGGGATTGATGGTGTTACATATTTACGTGGTGAAGAATTACTGAAAACATACAAGGCACCGGATGCTCGGTTCTTTACGCAAGTGTTTTGTACCCGATGTGGCTCCGGGATGCCGAGACTTGATCCGGAACGCAAGATTGCAATTATCCCGTTTGGATCGCTGGATGATGACCCAGGTCGCGGTGCAGATGATAATATTTTCACTGGCTCAATGGCACCCTGGTACGAAATCACCGATGGCCTTCCGTCATTTGACGAAATGCCTGAATGAATTCTGAGAGTCCTGCAACTGGGGTTTAGCCATGACTGCGCAAATATTTTGGGGCAGTGTCATATTGGGCATTTGTTCGATTATTCACCTGTTGATTCTTGTTTTCTGGGCCGGTCGGCTGAAACAGGTCAACAAGTACCTGGGCAGTGCCGTTCGTGGAATACATCTACCCATTCTCATAGGTAGTACCTTTGCTGTGATTGTTCTTGCACATACAATCCAGGTTTGGATCTGGGCTATTTCCTTTGTCTTGTTGCAGGCGCTACCGAACCTTTCCGATGCGATTTATTTTTCCCTCGTTACCTATACAACGGTGGGTTACGGCGATGTCACAATGGCGCCGGAGTTCCGGATCTTTGGTGCGATGGCCTCGGTGACGGGGTTGCTTAACTTTGGTCTCAGCACAGCATTTCTGGTTGGCCTGCTTGGTAAGTTGATGCCCGAGCATTTGGGCTAAAGGCACATTTTGTTTCAGGGTAGAGCTTGACATTTTCTTATGTTACGTGTATATGCACGTACATGAGCAGAAACCAAACCAAACCCGAAGATATGTTGAACATGAATTTGTGTACCTGTGCCAATATTCGCAAGGCAGCGAGAGTCGTGACGCAAATGTACGACACAGCGCTCCAGGAGACCGGGCTTAAGTCTGGTCAGCTTGGTCTTCTCGCGGTGCTTTCGAAGCAGGGTGAAATGCCGGTTACCGCTTTGGCGGATGCCCTTGTGATGGATCGCACCACACTTACAAGAAATTTGAAGCCGCTTGTTCGCGATGACTTGATCAATATTACAACCGAAGAGGATCAACGCGTGAGGGTGGTTGGACTTACCAACAAAGGGGCCAAACAATTCGATGAAGCTTATCCTTTGTGGGTGAAGGTGCAGTCGCAATTGGTCGAAGGCATAGGTTTGGGCCGATGGTCTGGATTTGTTGAAGATTTGAATACAGCGGTTGAAGTTGCCCGCAAATCTTAAGGTATTTTTTTGAGGAGAAACGTGCATATGCACATAACTAGGAGAAGAAAAATGCAAAATTATAGCAACGCAATGAAATTGGCGTTTTCGGTAGATTCAGCTGTTGAAGCTGTGTCAGCAAAACAACAGTCAGAAAAGAAGACTGAGAAGGGTGATATACCTGATGTCACTGCCAAAGAATGGTTCTCTTTAGGCGACCGGGTACCGTATGATCGCCGTACCAAGAAAATCCTTGCGCCGAATGAAACTGATGGTTCAACTGATATCGTCAATGTGTTTCACGGCACTTCGCATGATGTCGGTATTGATGAAAAATCGGTCTGGATGTCGTTTCTACCCGGGTGGCCGGATGGTTCATTTGGATGGGCAAAGGTAAATCAGCATTTGGGTGATGAAGATATCGGGCCACGGCTTTTCGTCGAGTATGTGGGCCATGGCGATTCTGACAAACCAGCCAGCTATCCATACGGTACGGTGGAACGCGCGGACCTTGTTGAAGCCCAATGGGAAGCGGAAGGAATCAAGTCGACGTTCATCGTTGGTTTCGACTATTCCTCGATTGTTGCACTTGAACTCCTCAGCCGGCAACTGGATCGACGTGATCGTGGGATTACCCCTACGACTACCATCAAGGGCGTATTGCTGATGAATGGCGGTTTGTTCGCGGACGCGCACTCCCACCCATGGTTCACCACTCCGGTGCTTAAATCTGCAATGGGCGGGTTGGTAACCTCCTTGGCACAGCGCTCAAAGTTTGCGTTTCGCGAATTGATGCGCCCAGTCTGGTCAAAGAGTTACAACCTTACTGATGGTGAAATTAATGAACTGTTTGACGCCATCGGTCGTCGTAACGGTGTCTATGCACTGAGCAAGTCAGCGGGTTTTGTTGATCAGCACAAGCGCAATTCGGAGCGCTGGGATTTCGGTCGAATTTTTCACGCATCCAAAGGCGAGGTGTCGTTCCATATAGCGGGTAGTGAAGAAGATCCATTCGAGGGTCGCCAGCTCGTCGCAGCGCAGCAACGACTGGGTGCATTTGGCCTCGACGTACGCATTCTGCTCGGTGGGCATCTCACGACTTCTGAGCACCCGGAACTCATCGCGCAACTCATTCAGGAAGTGGGCCCCAAACACGGCCGCGCCTGATTGGTAATCCCCAATTCGAATTTAACAATAAACGTGCATATGCACGTATAAGGAGAGATAAAATGACCACAATCACACAAGCTTCCCCATGGACATCCAGGGCAATCACAATCGTTACCACATTGCTGCTGGTACAATTTGCAGTTGCCTATGTAGTTGGCACTGGACACTTATTGACGAATGACCAGCAATCAATGTTTCCACCGATTGCTATAACGGTGGCCCTTCCGGTGTCTGCATTTTTGATCGCTTACATGATTTCTGGCCGTTTCCGGGACTTCATGCTGGCTCAGGATATTGAAATCCTGACCATGCTGCAGCACTGGCGGGTTCTGGGATTTGGGTTCCTGACGCTTTATTTTTATGATGTCCTGCCAGGATTGTTTGCCTGGCCCGCCGGTCTGGGCGATGTCCTGGTCGGACTGATGGCACCATTCGTAGTTATGCGCTTGCGCAGGGATGCAAGCTTTGTAACTTCCACTGCATTTACCCGGTTTCATTATCTTGGTCTTTTGGACTTTGCCGTTGCTGTCGTGGCGACAGGTCTGGCTGCAGGTTCCTTTCCTGCGCTCATCCCTGGCGGTGTGACGAGTGCACCAATGGATGTCTGGCCGCTTAATCTCTTCCCGAGCTTTGGTGTGCCGATCTTTATCATCTTGCATCTGACAGTGCTTTTCAAAGTTCGTGAATTGCGCAGAGCCTCGCAATCGCATGTGAACAACGCGGCAGTTGCGGCCTAACAATTTAACGCAGGCGTTGGTGGCAACATCAGCGCCTGCCGCCTTACCGATCCCCATGAAAGGAGATTATAAAATGTCTGACAGAACCCCAACCCTTCCAACCTTTGCTTCACTGATTGACAAAAACATTCTAACCCGGGCGTTTATTATTGCCCTTGTTCTGGGTAGCGTTTTAACGCTCGTCAATCAGCCAAATGCAATATTTGACAGTGCCGCGGTGCAAGTGCTTCCACTTGTGCTGGTGTATTTGACCCCATTTATTGTTGTCGTCATTTCACAAGCCCTTGGGTCACATCGAGCGATACGAGAAGCTCGTTTTGGCTACGGGCGGACGCGGCGAAATGATGGATTTATTGTGACTGCGATGTCGCATGGCATACCGCTGAGAGCCTTGTTTGTAGCGGCAATTGTTGGAATTACAAACACACTGATCACCGCATTGGCGACACCGGTGTCGGGTGCAACGCCAACGGAACTGCCAACGGCAGTCATAGCGCAGGCATTCATACTTCCCATGCTGTTTGGTTTGATATCCCAGACAGTTTCTTATCGCCGTGTGGTGGCAACGACAGGTCACGACTTTCACCCATCACAGAAACTACTATCCAACTAATCCAACCCCAAAAGGAGAAAAACCATGATTAATTTCCCAATTCATTCAACTAACACCGCGCCGGAAGGGTCCAAGGAAATCCTTGGGGCAGTCCAACAAAAGATGGGTTTCTTGCCCAACCTTATGGGCGTGTTCGCAGAAGCACCCGCGGCACTCGAGGCCTATACCACGGTGATGGATATCTTCGAGCGGTCTTCATTTTCGGATGCGGAAAAGCAGACAATCCTGCTCGCTGCAAGCTACGTCAACGAGTGTGACTACTGTATGGCAGCACACTCTGCTCACGCGGGTATGAAGAAAGTTCCAGCAGAAATCATTGAGGCCCTGCGTTCCGGTACGACATTGCCGGATCCCAAACTTGATGCGCTGGCCGTACTGACCCGGTCAGTTGTGGAAACCCGTGGTTGGCCTACCGAGGCAAGCAAAGATGCGTTCTTAGACGTTGGCTACGACGCACAACAATATCTCGAGGTAATCGTTGGGGTCACTGTGAAAACGCTTTCCAACTATGTCAATCACGCAGCAGAGACACCTTTGGACAAGGCGTTTGAACCGGCCCGGTGGGCTGCCTGAATTTTATTACCAACCAAACACAAAGGAAAATCCAATGACTGTAAATATTGAAACTCACGACAACAACGTTTCCGTTTGGAAGCGGGCTTTCAACTTTATCCAGGAAATGGAGGAAGCGTCGGAATATACACCTGCTGAACGCGCGGTTATCCAGCTAAACCAAAGAGTATTGGAATTGGAAGACACAATCCGTAACCTGGAAAATAAAACGCACTGAGCGGAACCAATTTGTTCAGTATGGCGTTATCGAAAAGAACCTCCGTCACCAGGTGAGGGGGTTCTTTTTTTGCTTTCGGTCAGGCGCGCAGGATGCCCGGAATCTACCTCTCGCCCAATCTTCCGAAAATTGGGCTGGAGAATACCGAATTAAGAATCTTATCGTTCAAAAAACAATGATTTACATTCATCGGTGGTCGGATGGGTTCCGGTTGTGAACCATCGGAAAAAGAATTGAACCACGTTTTTAGTATGCCGATCTAATCGCTTGTCAGACAACCCAAACAGGATTCTATCATGAAAATCGTGAAGCTCTGCATTACTGCTTTTTGTTTCGGACTGGTGTTTTTGCAGGCGACCCTGGCGCAGGAAGCTGCTTGGCCGAGCAAGACGGAGTACCGTTATCAGGAGGTCAATGGAAACCGCATTTTTTACCGCGAGGCGGGAACAATATCACCTGATAGGCCAACTGTTGTTTTACTGCACGGTTATCCTTCTTCCTCTCATTATTTTCGCGAACTGATCCCGCTGTTGTCGGGGCGGTATCATGTGATCGCGCCAGATAATCTTGGCTCTGGATACAGCGATCGTCCGGATCCAAAAGAAACAACCTATACATTCGATCTTCTAGCCGACCATGTGGACGGTTTGCTCAAGGCATTGGAAATCAAGCAGGCTGTTTTCTTCATTCAAGATTTCGGGGCGCCAGTTGGTTTTCGGGTGATGATGCGAGACCCGTCTAGATTAAAGGGCATCATTGCACAGAACGGTAATGCGTATACGGAAGGGCTTTTGCCAGCTACGGAGAAATGGTTCCAGCAGGCGCAGACGGATAGATCGGCAGGTATGATTAAAGGGATGTATGATTACACAGGCCCTGAAAGCGTAAAACAGAACGAATATCTGCGGTACGTAAAGGAGAAAGAACACATCATGAGTCCGGATACCTGGACGCATGATAACAACTTTCTTCGCGCGGAAGCAGGCAGAAACGTTCAGGTTCAACTCTTTCAGGATTACAATACCAATCTGAAGGCCTATCCCGAATGGCAAGCGTTTATGAAAGAGCATCAACCACCAACGCTGCTGGTGTGGGGAAAGCATGATCAGGTTTTCCTGGCCGCTGGTGCCGAAGCCTTCTTGAAAGACCTTCCGAACGCAGAACTGCATTTATTGGACGCCGGTCATTTTGCCATTGAAGAAAAGCCGGTCGAGATCGCCAAATACATTATTCAATTTATGGAAGGACTGCAGTAAGCGCAGCATGGATTGAATGAAGCCTGCCCGTTACGTGTGGGAGTATCAAAAGCCTCCGTCACTGTTGTGAGGGGGCTTTTGTTGTTCCATCTGGCGCTTGCAGATTTTCAATTTCAGCGATTGTACAATGTTCTGATCACGCGTGCGTTTTCGACTTTTGAGAGTCGTAAATCGGCATCTTGGCAACCGTCGCGGTTGTCTCAATGTCACCACCTGAAACCTGCAGGACCGTGCCCTCAGCTGCGGCTTTTGGTGAAACATGTGCAAGGGCAAGCGATTTGCCCATTCGGTGCGAATAGCAAGGGCTGTTTACAGCACCCACTGCTTCCCCATTCAGGGTAAGCGTTTCTTCGCCATTCACCATGTCCGGATGATCAACAACAACGCAGACATTGTTGATTTTCTCATTGCCCTTGGCATTCATTGCGGCTTGCTTGCCACGAAAATCGCCCTTCGAGCTGCTGATTGTGAAGCCCAGTCCAGCTTCCCACGGCGTTTGATCGGTTGTCATGTCATAGCCGTAAAACAGCAGTCCGGCTTCAATTCGCACCTTGTCGAGGGCAGTGAATGAACATGGCATTACGCCCTTTTCTGCCAGCTTGTCCCAGACATCTCCTACGACAGAAGCATCGGCAAACACTTCATAACCGCGCTCGCCTGAATAGCCGGTACGTGAAATGCGACAGGGGTGGCCAAACAGGTTTGCTGGTGTGTGGTGGAAATATTTAAGGGCGCCCAGATCAACATCACAATTGGCGTTGAGCACCTGCAATGCCTTTGGTCCCTGGACAGAAATGTCATGCAGATCATCGCTGAATTGCACCTCCACATCTTTCCCCTCGGCCGAGGCTTCAAGAAGCGCCATCGTGTCTCCGGAACCGTGGGCAATCATCCACTCACTGTTTCCGTTGTTCGACACAATCGCATCATCTCCCATGGTGCCATCATCTGTCAGAACGGAAAGATAGGCAGCCTGTCCCGGGGCAATCTTGCTCATGTCGCGCGTCGTCAGGTGATCAAGGACGGCAAGTGCATCTGAACCGCGCACAAACACCTTTTTGAGCGGAGACATGTCAAACATACCCACGGCATCTCGTACCGCATCATGCTCGTCATTCGGGTCACTGTCGTAGGTCCATGCGGTGCCCATTCCGTTCCAGTCTTCAAGGCCAGAGCCTAGAGCGATGTGGCGTGATGCAAGGGCCGACGTGCGGCTGAGTTCTTCAGTCATGATGTATTCCTCTTTAAACCAAGTGTGATTAGTACCATTCATCCGGCATGGATGATTTTTTTCGTTCGATTGTTTCCTTGAGTGCTTCGTCAATGGCCTCGTCAATTGCTGGCGCTTCATAGGCTGCCAGCATTGCTTTCCATCGACCGTTGGCGCGTTGTTCGGCGGTTTGGCTACCGTTCTCCAGCCAGGTCTCATATGGTCCGGCCTCTGGAATTTCTGATTGATAATTTGCATCTGCATAATGGCGCAGGGTGTGTTGAGTGGAAAGAAAGTTTTGGCCCGGTCCGGACTCCAGATAGGCATCGCGACCGAATGACTCTTCGTCTACCTCAAGGCCACGAACCATGCGCATTAACATGCCGCAATGATCCAGATCCATGACAAATTTCTCATATCCCATGGTGAGTCCGCCCTCAAGCCATCCAGCCGCGTGCCAAATCTGGTTGGCACCGGACAGGAGCGAAACCATCATTGAGGAGGTGGAATCCTGCATTGCCTGGCCGTCTGCTGAATTGGAAGAGGAAATCTGTCCACCGCCGCAACGTACCGGAACCTTGAGCCGTCGTCCCAATTGGGCAAGTACCATGGTTGTGAGATTTGCTTCCGGTGACCCAAACGTAAGAGCGCCGGATTTAAGATTCATGGTCGTGTGAAAACTGCCATACACGACCGGGCACCCTTCACGGACAAGCTGGGTGAGCGCGATACCTGCCATAGCCTCGGCATGGGTTTGAGCAATCACCGCAGGTTGGGTAACCGGTCCCATTGCGCCGCCAAAAATTGCTGGCGAGATAGCAACGCTTTGATTGGCTGCCGCATAGACCCTAAGTGCGCCCGACATCGTGTCATCAAACACAAGTGGTGAATTGATGTTGATGTTTGCCTGAATGACCACATTGTCTTCGAGGTAATCTTCACCAAAGACGATTCTTGCAAGTTCAAGGGAATCGCGAGCGCGGCTGGGAGAAGTAACGCCTCCCATGAATGGTTTTGTGGAGTAACGCAGATGGGCGTAAGCCATATCGAGATGTCGCTTGTTGACCGGCACGTCGACCGGTTCGCAAATCGTGCCGCCGGAGTGATGCAGCCATGGCGACATGTAGGTCAGTTTTATAAAGTTCTCGAAATCTTCAAGCGATGCATAGCGGCGACCCTTATCCAGATCAGTTGCAAATGGTGAACCATAACCGGGCATGAGAACCACATGGTCCCCACCAAGTGTGAAATTGTTGGTGCCATCACGGCCGTGCATCTCATATGTGGCCGGAGCAGTGGAACAAAGTTGCTTCAAATGTCCGGTATCAAATCGGACGCGCTCTCCCTCAACAGACGCACCCGCATCCTTGAACAGGGCAAGCGCTTCCTTGTCCCCACGAAATTCAAAACCGATTTCCCTGGCAATCCAGTCTGCTTGCTCCTCGATTTTTATGAGGCTTTCCTCAGCCTGCAATTCATAGGTTGGGATGGATCGAAGTTGCCGGTTCCGGTCTTTGGATGCAACCTCAACCCTTTGAGGCGCAGAAACACGCTCTGCCCGCCCGCGACGGCGTTTTCTTTCCGGTTCAGCGGAACCGGGCACAGGATCTTGAGTGTTTAATTGCATTCATCACAACCAAGTGGTTTTGCGGGTATTCCCGCTTCTGTGCTCAGGTTATGGCTCATTAATGCCGCTATCAAGACAAATGAATTGACCGGGCGTTTAATTATTTTATACCTAGAGGATGCGCTTTAGGTATCACGACAATCTTCGGACATTCATAACTGTCGCCAGACGCGCGAGTTTTTCGGCAGCGGCGATTGAATTGAACCTCACCAAAGGTGCAATCAGTCACCAGATGCGGAACCTTGAAGATGAGTTGGGGTTCAAGCTCTTTCATCGCTTGCCCAGTGGGGTCTCGCTCACCGAGAAAGGGCAACAGCTTCTAGCCACTGCAGAGCAATCTTTCAATGAGATAGAGACAGCAATCTCCCGGCTCAAGGTTCCCGAGGAACAGTTTGTGACGCTTGCAGTTTCAACCTATTTCGCTTCCCGTTGGCTTTCCTCGCGCCTGATGCATTTCATGAAGGCACATCCCCTAATCCGGTTGCGTATTCAGCCAATGGTGGATTTGCTGGATTTGCAGGATGCAGGGGTCGATCTGGCAATTCGCTGGGGAGATGGAAATTGGAGCGACGTAAAATCGGATCGGCTGTTTCCTTGTCCAGCATTCGCCACGGGCGCTATTGGCACCAATAAACGCATTAAAAGCCAAGGGTTTTCAACTCTGACCTTACTGAAGGACCGGGAAGGAAGCACTGCATGGGAAGATTGGCACAAGGTGGCGCGAATGCCATTTGAAGCAAAGGGGGACACGCTGGTTATTCCCGATCCTAATGTCCGGGTTCAGGCGGTCATGGATGGTCAGGGAATTGCGCTTAACGATGGGTTGATATCCGCTGAGTTGGAGGCTGGTCATTTGGAGCAGGTTATGGATTACCGGCTTGAGGATTACGGATATTTCCTTGCATTCATGCCCGGTGCAAAAAGCAGCTCGGCAGTCATGAAGTTTGCGGACTGGTTGTTGAAGCAGGGTTCAGAGTATCAGGGTTAGGCCGGCAAACTCGTTTGTTTACGTGGTTTAAAAGTTTTGTGTTGCAAAATGGGTGGCTTGGGAGATAGAAAACCACATGTTGAAATTCTCTTCACATATTGGCTTGTCTGACCGGTTGGTTGGAACAGCTGCGTGCGGGATGCTATCCGGCCTGCTACTGCTTAGCGGCGGTCGTCGGGCTCGGTATTAAAAGGGCGTCCGGCGATCGAAATGATCCGGCAGGTGCCGTTAGTCCTTTTTCATCACAAATTTAGTAAAACTTAGCCATCAGTGATTCGCTCAATGCGGATACTGCTGGGCAAACCAAGAGATCGACATGACAAAATCATCGATGGAAAATGCTTCCACCAAATATCAAACCTACGAACCAATAGCGTTGGGTGACCGGACCTGGCCTGCCAATGTAATTTCCAAGCCGCCTGTGTGGTGTTCAGTCGATTTGCGCGACGGAAACCAGGCGCTGATCGATCCAATGGGGCAGGATCGCAAGGAGCGTATGTTCAAGCTTTTGCTCGACATGAAATTTAGGGAAATCGAAATCGGTTTTCCTTCGGCGTCCCAGACCGATTTCGATTTTGCGCGATGGTGCATTGAAGAGGGCAGCGTACCGGATGACGTATCGTTACAGGTGCTGGTTCAGTGTCGCCCGGAACTGATCACCCGCACGTTTGAATCGCTTGAGGGTGCCAGTGCACCGATCGTTCACTTTTACAATTCAACCTCTGAGTTGCAGCGCCGTGTTGTGTTCGGCCTTGATAGACAGGGCATCAAACAAATTGCGGTAGATGCTGCGAAGATGATCCGGGATATGGCGGAAGATGCTGGTGGTGGTTTTAGATTTCAATATTCGCCCGAGAGTTTCACCGGTACCGAGCTCGAATTCTCGCTGGAGATTTGTAATGCGGTGACAGAAGTCATGCAGCCGACGGCGGACAACAAGTTAATCCTCAATTTGCCGGCGACCGTCGAGATGTCGACGCCAAACATTTATGCCGATCAGATAGAATGGATGAGCCGTAACCTTGATAGCCGCGAAAACATAGTCTTGTCGTTGCATCCGCATAATGACCGGGGAACCGGAGTTGCTGCAACCGAGCTGGCGCTGATGGCTGGAGCCGACCGGGTTGAGGGAACATTGTTTGGCAATGGTGAGCGAACCGGCAATGTGGATATTGTCACGCTTGCGCTCAACATGTTTACGCAAGGGGTCGACCCGGCGATTGATTGCTCGGATATTCCGCGCATGAAAGAGGTCTATGAATATTCAAACCAGCTGAAGATCCCCGAGCGGCATCCCTATGTGGGGGAGCTGGTATATACGGCGTTTTCCGGCTCGCATCAGGATGCAATCAACAAGGGCATGAAGGCACTTGAAAAGGCCAACAAACCTTTGTGGGAGGTTCCTTATCTGCCGATTGATCCGGAAGATGTGGGTCGCAGCTATGAAGCGATTATCCGTATCAACTCACAATCGGGCAAGGGCGGTATCGCCTATATCATGGAGGCTGATTACGGCATTCAATTGCCGCGCAACCTGCAAATTGAGATGCGCGATGAGGTACAACGGGTAACCGATGAGGAAGGGCGTGAGCTTCTTTCACAACGCATCTATGATTTGTTTGAACAGGTTTATGTCAAACAACCCGGCGCACGGCTTTCCTATGTAGACCACCACACTACGCTTGCGAGCGATGGCAGCGCTACCAAGCTTCGCAATCTTGAGGCCAGCATTCTGGACAAGGGCAAGGAAATCACCATTACCGGCAAAGGTACGGGCCCCATCGACGGATTTGTCGATGCGCTGTCAACACATGCCGGTATTGAGATTTCTGTGGTTGATTACTCGGAACATACACTCAGGCCCGGTGCGGATGCCTCTGCGATTTGTTACATGGAAATCGAATCCGGAGGCCGCAAGCTGTTTGGGGTTGGTATTAACTCCAACATTGTCGCAGCTTCGCTCGAGGCGCTTGTCTCTGCCGTGAACCGGCTGGTTTAGAACTACACAAACTGGTGCTCCCGGTCATTTTCAAAATGGTCAGGATGCGGCATCTCTGACCGGTTTGCAAAAGTACCCCGTTTGTCCGGACTGGGCGGGCAATACAATCGAGATTTCATGGATATCCACCATAATTTTCGCTCAGGTGTCAGCACCTGTGTAATCCCATATGCCCGTGATGCTACAGTTTTCAGGTGTGATTCGTTAGAACTGCAATGGAAGATTCCCATGAATATCCAGAAGCCGAAGATTGTTCCCGACCAGAAGCTGGACCCGTTGATATCCGATCTGGCCAATTCGAAAGACATTCCCTCGGCTTGTCTTGTTTTGAAGGATTATTTATCGGACATGGGCTTCGAATTGCTGTCGGTGAAATTCTGCGACATAGAGGATGAACTCCCGGCTATCCGTCCCTTTGGAAATTATCCTTGTGCGATTTCCGAGCTATCAACAGCCATGTATCCAAACGGTGGGTGCCCACTTACAAAAGAGGCGATACGGGTATTGTACCCGTTTGATGCATTCGAAATTCATCAAACTGATTATCCGGATTTTCTAAGCCGACGGTTTCTCCAGGAAATCCGTAAAATGGCACATGAACACATTGCGGTTGTCCCAATTATCCTCGGTCGAGGCCTCGCACTTTTCACAATAGGATTGGCAAACTTGTCGTTTGCCGGGCAGACCAGAGAGTTGATTATAAGCACCGTCAGTCAGTCCACAATTTTGCTAATTGGCCGGTTCCCGGAAATCGCCAATTTCTTTTCACCCAAGTGTCTCTCTCTGCTTGAAGCAGAAATCCTGTTTTTGTCTGCCAACGGATTCAACGACGTCGAAATTGGCGAAATGAGAAATTTCGGTGCATTGACCGTGAACATGATCTTCAACAATGCGGCACGGAAATTGAATGCGCGAAACCGGTCGCAAGCGATTTCAACCGCTTTGTCCATGGGAGAGATTTCGAACACAATGAGCCCCATTCAATACTGAGGCGACCTCAACAAACACCTGCACAAAGATCACACACGATCCAGAGTGGTTACTGCAGAATTGGGTAAAATTGTTGTTGGTACACCAATACTAGCGGGCCAGTCGTACGACCTTAATTTGCTGGGCGATGCGCTTGTACACTTCAACCAACTCTGATCCGCTTGCGGCAGAATAGTAATACTGAATGTTGTTGGTATTTGGTGTGGCACAAGCCTGCATGGTCTGGGTTGCGCTCTTGTTGTTCAACGCGAAACCGATTGTGAAAACCTGAATTCCCTTGGCTTTCATATTTTCACAAAGCTTCAGGGCATTGTTCATCGACTTTGTTTGCTGCCGACGAACATTCTGGCTGTTGGGAACGCCCGCGAACGCCGTGTTAAATTGACCATCAGTCATGATAACCGCAAACTTGTTCAGACTTTTGTCGTAGTCACCAGGGGTGGAGCTGACCGGAAAATACGGTGCCCAGTTTGGTGAAATGGTAAACCAGGCCCATTGGATGCCAATATGGCCAGCGGTATAGCCTGACGCAGAAAGTTGTTTTACCGAGTTCTTCAAAAGATCGGGATCACTTGTAAGGGGCTGAATTACTGCCTTGGGACAGAAGCCCAATCTTGAATCCCTGAATGGAGGGCCACTTCCGGGTCCATCATCCGTATATTGGAACTTTCCCGGTCTTTCAGTCTTGCACCCATCCGGGAGCTTCTTTTTGGATTTATTGGGTTCGTTTTGGATCAAGGAACCCACATTCACGGCATCCGCATAGGGAATGACACTGATGCGCAGACGGTCGCGTGATTTTGTATTCACGGCCAGCAATTCATCAATTCCCGTTAGCGCTGCGGCTTTCAGGGCGTTAATTTTGCTGCCTGACATTGAACCGGTGACATCAAAGGTCATGGCAACCTCTGTTTCCAATGCTCCGAATATCGAACTGCCACTTACAGTAACCGGTACCTCGTTCCACCCGGCAGCGCGCATTAACGTCATGGGAAGGTCTACCCTGACGGCCACGCTGATTTCTTCCGCGGTCCAGTTAACCTGGAGTGAATCTATCGAGACTGTGTGGTCGAAACCATTGGCTTTCAGATTGGCGTTTAAAAAATTGGTGAGATAGGCGGTTGCTTCTTCGTCTGTCATATCATTTGCATTTAATTCCACAGCCGTGGCAATTAATGCAGAATCCAACGCCCCAGCCAGATGAGACTGGGTGGAATGCAGTCTGGAATAATCCACTGCAGCGCCGGCGCTAACAGCAATCGCCATAATTGCAAACGCGCTTATCATGGCTACATTTCCGGATGTTTCTTTCCAAAATCCCGACAATTTTTCTTTAATGTTCACGGCAATCAATCCTTACACCCATGTCTTCGGGAAAAATGTATCAGTGACAGGTAAGGATATTGTAAATTTGTTGCCTAAATTCTTCGTCATGTATGACATTTGGCGAGCCATCTATTTGGCGGGAGCGACCCTTGGTGTTTGGGGTGGCGAACGTACAGCAGGCCTCACTATTTACTTAAAATTTTTAACGTTCCAATTAAGCGTATTTTGGGGAGTTTGTCGTACCGTTTTTCCGACAAAAACCCCAATGGCCGTGATTAACTCCCATGAAAATACGAAGAAAAAATGATATTTCGACCGTGATGTTGATGGCCAATACGGTGCTGTTTGGCGTGGGTGCCGGGTTGGCAACGGTTTCATGGATCAAATTTGTCAAGCTACACGGCACCGGTAAAGCGCTGGTTGATGCCCTTTTATCAATGCAACAACCGATGTTACTGGTCACTGTGGCAATTCTGTTGGGCGGTTTGTTTCATTCTTTCACCATACTTTATCCAGCGCTTCTCAAAAAAGACCTAGAACAACTTGAAGCTTTGAATATTGCTGATGATTTTCGTGACAAGGCCTACCGGGACCCTCTGACCGGGCTGCACAATCGCCGGTTTTTTGATCAAGCCATTCGGGCCTATCATGAAGAGTTTCAGTCGAAGGGAGCCTCCTTTGGGTTACTTTTTCTGGATCTGGATCATTTCAAGAACGTGAATGACACCTATGGGCATGATGCTGGTGACATTGTTTTGAAAGAGATTGCGCTGTGTTTGAAGGCGTTGGTCAGAGAACATGATGTATTGGCACGAATTGGCGGCGAGGAGTTTGCAGTAATTGTAACATTCGTGGACAATGGCCAACTGCCAGGAATCGCCGAGCGTTACCGGTCCCAAATTGAATCCGTTCAAATTGATGCAGGTGGTAACAGTATCAACCCCACGGTTTCGATTGGCGCTGCATTGAATAAATCCAGCCTGACTGCGAACGATCTATTTGTTGCCGCTGACATGAGGCTGTATGAGGCCAAGCGCGCTGGAAGGAACCGTGTGTCGATTTAGATCAGTCGACGTGCAAGGTGTCGGGCAGCTTTCGCTTCAGGTAAAATCCAACACTACTAGTTGACACCGGCACCACCGCCACTTGGTCCACCGGTGCCGCCCTGGCCATTACCGCCACTGCCGCCGCCGTGTTCGCCCCTAGAAGCTGCACCACGACAATCTTGTGTTTTCAAGCGAAATTGCCGGCGTAACTTTCTTTGACTTGAGATGAAGGGAAAGATCCTTCGCCGGTCACGGAAAGACAACGGCCCGCTTGCTGGTCGCTTCGGATCTGAAACCGCACCACTTAAATCCGCTTCAAGATAGTCACACTTGCGCGTCAATGTTTTGCACCGGCCCGATTGACCGCAAAATCTAACCTGGCCTTCCAGCAGCATTACATAAGCCTTGTTCTCCAGAACATGGAAATCAAAAGCGGTTCCGCGAAGACCCAGCACGCCCACTGGTGTGTTTATTTTATATGCCGATGAATTGCCCGACCCGCTGATGAAACGCACCGCACCAGCTGCTGCCGACAACACAAACTTCTCCAAGTTCTGTGCTCGATTGTAAAGAATGCTGTCAATTACGAGTTTTGAGTTTGGCCCAACCACCATGCGGGTGCCATCACTGATTTCAAACTGACCCAGACCGGTCGCGTCTGTGGTTATTAATTCTTTCTCGTGTACGTATTCTCCAGCTACCAAAGGGCGGGACTGGGTACCAATTTTACCAACCACAGCTTTATCGACTGCAATCACCCGGCCAATTGCTGTCTGGGCGTTTGAAGAGACGCAAGACGCAAGGATTGCGCAAAATATCAAAAAGAATGAGAAGGCTGTTTTCACGTTATGGCGCTTTGTAGCTGTTTAAATCTTGCAGCGAAATAGCCCCATCGCTCGATATCTATACCTCTTTCTTCTCAATGTGCCAAGCTATGTATCAAGATTACGAAACCGGTTTGAGGTCTCCCAACATTGTCGGGATCAGCTCTGAAACCGTTGGATGAATGTGAGTTGCGCGCTGGATAACCTTGTATGATGCATCTGCATACATGGCATCGGTAAGGGAGTGGATGACTTCATCACCACCGATCCCCAAAAACGCCGCACCAAGTATTTTTTCACTCTCAGCATCAATCAGAACTTTCATGAACCCCTGGGTCTCGCTGCGCTCTCGGGCCCGCCCGACACGTGCCATCATCATCTTGCCGACCAATGCCTTGCGGCCAGAGTCTTTAACCTGGGCTTCGGTCATGCCGATCCGGCCAAGCGGGGGGTCAATGAACAATCCGTAGGTCATGATGCGGTCAGATACCCGCCTGGGATCATTGTCGAACATATTGGCGGCGAGAATTTCGTAATCATTGTAGGAGGTATGTGTGAAGGCACCGCGGCCGTTAACATCACCCAGTGCCCATATTCCGGGAACATTGGTGGCAAGTTCATCGTCGACCACAATTTGGCCCCGGGCGTCGGTTTCAACGCCTGCGGCATCCAGTCCAAGATCATCCGTGTTTGGTTTGCGACCGACAGCCATTAGCACATGCGAGCCAACGATATCTTCTGGCCCCGGTTCACAGCTTGCCGTGACTACTACCCCGTCACCGCGTTTAGCCAGTTTGATGCAATTGGCATTTAACCGGAACTGGATACCTTCCGCCTCAAGGATTTCCTGCACTGTGGCAGAAACTTCATCGTCTTCACGACCAATCAATTTGGGTGCCATCTCGATCACCGTGACCTGGCTGCCAAAACGCCGGTACATCTGGGCAAATTCCAGTCCGATATAACTGCCGCCAATAATGATGAGATGGTCTGGCAGGAAATCAACTTCCATGATGTCGGAACTGGTCATGTATTCGACATCCTTGATGCCGGGCATATCGGGAACTACTGGTCGCCCACCAACATTGATTATGATTTTTTCAGCCTCCAGAAGTTCACCATTGACGCGAACCGTATTGTGGCTCTCTAGGCGGGCATGACCTTCGTACACAGTCAGCCCGTCCATTGATTTGAGCCAATTGGTGACCCCGGTATTTGATTGCTGGACGATGGCATCCTTGCGCGCCTTGACCTGCTTCATGTCGACGTTGATCGAACCGTCGATGGTGACGCCAAAATCACCGCCGCGCCGCGCCATATGTGCAGCCCTTGCACTTGCAACCAGTGCCTTGGTTGGAATGCAGCCGACATTGACACAGGTGCCGCCGAACAACTTCCGTTCGATAATTGCAGTTTTCATGCCCTCCTTTGTCATGCGTTGTGCCAGCGACGGGCCAGCCTGACCCGTACCAATGATAATTGCGTCGAATTTTGTGGCCATGTTCTTCTCTCCAGGGGTTGGAATTACTTCACAGGCTAATTTGTACGCAGGTCTGTATCAAAGCTCCGGCGATCGTTTAAAGTAGCGTTTCAAAACGCCAAGCCATTTGGGTTTTGATGGGGTGCAATCCGATCATTCAGCCGCTTCAAGCTTGTCCTGGGTTTTGGTATCAAAATCACTGGCATCGTGGCGTTCGTGTAACTGATCCGCAGGTTCACCGTGGGTTCGGTTGACCATTCGTCCCCGCTTTACGGCCTCTCGCTTGCCAATTCCCTCAGCCCATCGCACCACATGCTTGTAGGTTTTCACATCAAGAAATTCTTCGGAGTCGTATAGCCGCCCCAAAGCCAGAGCGCCATACCAGGGCCAGATGGCAATGTCTGCTATCGAATACTCGTCACCGCACATATATTGGTTGTGTGATAAATGGCGATCCAGCACATCCAGTTGGCGTTTCGTTTCCATCGTGTAGCGGTCGATCGGGTATTGAAATTTTTCCGGCGCATAGGCGTAGAAGTGGCCAAACCCGCCGCCAAGATAGGGTGCACTGCCCATCTGCCAGAACAGCCAGGAAAGACATTCCGCCCGCATCACCGGATCGGTGGGTATCAACTCACCGAACTTTTCAGCAAGATGTAAAAGGATCGCACCAGATTCGAAAATCCGTACCGGCTTCGCGCCGCTGCGGTCCACCAGTGCCGGTATTTTTGAGTTCGGATTGATGTCGACAAAGCCACTGCCAAATTGATCACCATCACCAATCCTGATCAGATAGGCATCGTATTCAGCACCCTTGTGTCCAAGCGCCAGCAATTCTTCGAGCATCATCGTGACCTTGACCCCATTGGGCGTTCCCAGCGAATGGAGTTGAAGCGGGTGTTTGCCAACCGGCAGTTTCTTTTTATGGGTAGCGCCGGCAATGGGACGATTGGTCTTGGCGAATTCGCCACCGTTTTCATCTTCCCATTTCCAGACTTTGGGTGGCGTGTAAGCTGGTGATTTACTCATGTGTCAAATTCCAATTGGTTTAAAAATTCTCGACCCAGGGGCGCAGTTCAATTTCCCATGCCCAGGAAGATCGCGGCTGATCAAGGAAGTGCAGATAGCTGTCGGCAATGGCTTCGGGATCAAGCATCGAATCCGGATTGTCCACCGCATCAATGCGCTCCGGGCGGTTGGTATTGCGGATACCGCCATCAATTACAAAATGGCCGATGTGAATGCCTTTTGGATGCAGTTCACGAGCCAGGCTTTGAGCCAGCCCACGCAACGCAAACTTGCCCATCGCAAACGTAGACGAGTTGGCATAGCCCTTCACACCCGCCGATGCGCCGGTAAACAGGATGTTGCCCTTGCCGTTGGCCAGCATTCGCTTTGCGGCCTGCTGGGCCATCAAGAACGCACCATATCCGGTGATTAGAACTGCTGATTTTACAGCTTCAGGGTCGAGTTCCGTGATGCTGCCTCGCACCCGGGCGGAGGGGTTATAAACTGCAATCTCCAGCGGTTCGCCCATATCATCTGCGGCTGCAAAGACCTTTTCCATGTCGGATGCATCCGCTGCATCACATGAAACGAGCTTGGCATTGGTAGCTTTTTGAAGATCGGCGAGTTTATCGATGTTGCGCGCAGCCAGAATGAGTTTGTGACCCCGGGCGTGCAGTTTATGGGCCAAGGACGCGGAAAGCCCTTCGCCCGCGCCGATGATGACGGCTAATCCCATTTTGAAATCTCCTTCCAACGGATGTTGGTGGGTTAAGATGGGGATGCGAAAGCCTCATTCAATACCACAGCACCCATCACCTTCCTGAATTGGGGGACACGGTACGGTTCCGTAAGAACAAAACACACAGCAGTCGCCCGATTTGGGCTTCAAAAGAACTCCGCACCTTTGCAGTCATAAAACCACTGGCAGGCATCTGTAGGCATTGTCTCGGTTTCAACATGGCCGCATTCTGGACAAGTGAGAGTCGAGCTTAGTTTGATGGTTAGCTCTTGTGTTTTCATGACCTGTATTTTGTCGCCCCAAACAGAAAGGAACGCAAGTCCTGTCTACAAATCCCCGGCTACTCCGTAGCTTGGAGCAACGGAAGGATTGATCGCCCGATTGAGGTAGTCGAGCATTTGCGGCTCATAATCCTTCCACAGCTTGCGAAGTTTGGTCACCGGACCATCGTCTTCCCAGTCGACCCGCAAGTCGATTAGCGCAAACGGCATTTTATCTGCCACATAAAGTGCTGCTGAATGCACCGAACCTTCCTCGCCGCCCGCCTCAAGACCGGCTTCCAGTCCCTGCAGCAGCCGCTCCGCCAGATGGGTAGCCGGATTGGCATTGAACCCTGATGTCATAGCCGCAGGCACATTCGTGGTGGATAGTAGATTGCCCGCTGCAACACAGTTCGCGGCTTCGCTCACGGCATTGGTGCCAAGAATCTGCCCGCCGGTGAAATGTGCTGTCTCACCCTTGTTATCAACGGCAGTCAACTGTCGATAATCGATGTGTTCCCGATCCTTGATGACAGCAGCGATTGCCTGACTGGCGCTTTGTCCAGATTGCAATGCATCGAGAACAAGCACTGCAAGATGTGGATCCGTGACATTTTGCGTGGCGACTGCACCAACGCCTGCTCTTGCGTGCGGACAGCGCGCACCGACGCAAATCGACGAGGTGGTAATGGCAACCCCGAACATGCCGGTACGGGCGCAGCGCCCAGCGATTGAAAAAGTCAAATCAATGTCTCCCGATGATCATTGCCTGTCATGTCAGTCTGGAATAACGGCGGTTACTTCAATCTCGACCACCCATTCTGGTCGCGCAAGGGCGGGCACTACAAGACCTGTCGAACAGGGAAAAACCCCTTTCAGCCACTTGCCCATTTCCTGGTAGACCGCATCGCGATAGCGGATGTCGGTCAGATAAACGACAATCCGGCAAACATGCTCCATCGTACCACCTGCTTCTTCCAGCAACAGCTTGATGTTCTGCATGGTTTTTTCGGTCTGCTTGCCCGCGTCACCCACATGCAGGGATTCACGTGTATCCAAATCCTGCGCGACCTGTCCACGCAAAAACACCATTGAACCGCGTGCCTTAACGGCCTGGCACAAATCATTATCGAGATTTTGCTCCGGGTATGTTTCCTTCGTATTGAAGGGCCGGATGCGTTCGTGAATTGTCATGTGTGTACTCCGATAGTTGACACTTTGGTCTGTTCAGAAGCTGACAAATCGCCCCTGGCTTCTGTTCCTTCGATTCCCTGATAGGCCATATATCCGCGTTTGATGGCGATTTGATCGGCTATGAATGATGCGTCATGCCAGACACCCCAAATAAAGCTTGAACCCCGGCGTGAAAGCCATGGCAACCCCAGGAAATAAACGCCAGGCTCGGAAGAAACACCCCTTTTATGCTGAGGCATGCCATTTTCATCCAACGCATTAACCTTCAACCAGTTGTAGTCGACAGAAAAGCCTGTTGCCCACAGGATGGATGTGATGCCCGCCTGACCCAGGTCCAGTTCGAGGACGGGATTGCTCAAGCACTCGGGATCCGGTCCGATTGCGCGCGCCTCCGGCTCCGGTGGGAAATCAAGGCCATTGCGTGTGATGAAGGCATCGGCCTCATCCAGCAGGGAAAGATAGTTGTCATCACCCAGCGCGATGTTGTCCGCCAGATCCGGGGCAAAACGAATAACACCATCAGTACATTCTTCAGTTCTGCCGACCAGTGTAATGCCGTGCTCGGCAAGGCGCCTGAAGTCTACCGTGTGGCCGCCGTCCGAACCACTCACGGCAATTGTCACATGTTCGCGTCCTTCTGGTGGAGTGACAGCGTCCCACAAACCCAGAACGCCCAGCCACCAGACAAAATCACGTCCACGGTAGCTGCGTGGGGGCCGGTCATGGGGACCAACGGAAAGGAAAACATTTCTGCCTGCCTGACAGAGTTCGCCTGCAATCTGCACGCCTGACGATCCTGCCCCAACCGCCAAAACTGCACCATCCGGCAACTGTGCCGGATTGTGATAGACGCTGGAATGAATTTGCAGGACCTTTGAAGCATCCGGCATGATTGGCGGGATAACAGGGTGTTGGAACGGTCCGGTGGCGGCAATCACATGATTGGTTTCAATAACTCCTTCGGAAGTTTCCACCCGGAAGCCGGACCGGCCATCGAGCTTGGTCACCGAACGAACCTCGACGCCACAACGAATCGGCGCTTCAATCTTTTCCGCAAACGCCTCAAATGCATCAGCGATGGCCTCCTTTGGTACAAAATCGTCCGGCCCATAGCCGGGAAACTCCAGGCCGGGATAGCAATCGTGCCAGGCCGGTCCGTTGGCGACAAGGGAATCCCAGCGATAAGAGCGCCAACACTCGGCAATCCGGAGGCGCTCGAATATAATGTGCGGTATTGCCAGTTTTTGCAGGTGCGCACTCATGGCAAGGCCAGCCTGTCCGCCGCCCACAACGACTGCATCAATTTTTTCAATAGTCATCTTGGCATAATCCTTTCCACACTTGACTGCCCAACTGTAAAGACACCGGCAATAAGGGCTGCGGCGATTTTAGATCACTCTGCAGCCTGTTTGTCGGCACCCCAAACCTTGTCGGACAAGCCCGCCGCCTTGTGCGCAAATTCAAGCGGGCCATTCCAGTCAAAATTGCGATAGACCGCAGCGGACTGTGCAAACGGTGGTGATTGGGCAAACAATTGGAAGGTCAATCGGTGGCTTGCGTAATCGGAGTTCACCAAATCCCGGGCCAGGGCCAGCAATTTTCGGCGATCATCGGATACCCACTCTTCATTGATTGAGTAGAATTTCTCGAGCCAGGGCTTGGTATCCGGGTCTTCGAAGGTTGCGATATCCGGTGTCACGCAAATCTGGCCGCCGCACAGTTCGCGGGCAATGTGGATCATTTTTGGCAAATTGTTCAAGGCATGCACACGCCCGCTCATCAACAGGGACTGATTGGGCATCAACAAACCATTCGGACTTTTTTCCGCCATCGCAATGGAGGCGGTGAGATGGGCATTGATGCCCTCTCGCCAGACCGCCAGTTCAGCGAGCTTTTCCTGAACGGCCGGTTGTTTGTCCAAACCGGTCTGTTTGATGTTCCAAAGGGCTGCACCAATCAACAAATCTGCAAAAGACAATGTGCGTTGAACATAAGGAAATGCCGAATAACGATGCAGGGTTGTACGGATGAAAGCAGCGGCCCGTGTATGCTGGTAGAACAGGACATCCTCCCAGGGGATCAGCACATTATCCAGCACCATCAATGTATCTATTTCATCACAGCGGTTTGAAAGCGGGTAATCAGCAGCCGGAGCGCGGCCTGCAAATCCGGTCCGGCAGATGTGTTTCACCCCCGGTGCATCCATCTTCACGATGCAGCCCAGGGCATAATCGGAAAGCTTCGCATCACCCCAATTGGCGATGGTCGGTTTGAGAAAACCCTGGTTGGAATAAGCTGCGGCAGTTTCATACTTTGCTCCGCGAATTACGATACCGGCATCAGTTTCCTTGACCACATGAACCAGCATGTCCGGATCCTGGTCCTGCGGTCGTTTGGAACGGTCACCCTTCGGGTCTGTATTGGCAGAAACGTGAAACAGATCCTGCTGGATTGCTTCGTGAATGTGACGTTCGATATTTTCTGCAAATCGAGGGTCAATTTCATTCAGGATGTCCTTGCCATCCCACAGGGACCACATCTCGCCGATGGTTTCATCACCCATGCGGGTAACCACACCGCCGATATCCTGCATGACCAGATCGACAGCCTTGCGTTTGTCTTCCCAGTCTTTCTTCTCGTAGGGAAGCTTCAGGCCGATGGCAAATTTTTCGCCATTTTCCTCATAGATCACTGCATCCCGGGTTTGAGCTTCGTGTTGCATGTCATAAATGCGGGCCCGGATATCGACCACCGGCTTGAAAGCCGGATGAGTGGTCAGGTTCTTGACCTTCTCACCATTGATCCAGACTTCGCGGTTGTCGGAAATGGATTCCCGATATTCTTCACCAGTTCTGATCATGATTTACGCGCCTTTGCCTTGTTGAAATGGCATCGGGTGCAATGCCTGATATGTGCGGTCTGTATATGCCAATGGTGAATGTCCGGAGTTTCGCACACTCATAACATTACCAATAATTATGGAATGCGTGCCAGCATCTTGGGTTGCTTCCAGCATACAATCGAACGCTGCAGCTGCCTCACACAGAACCGGGGAACCGGTTGCAAGGCTTTGCCACTCCGCCTGGCCAAAATCGTAAGACCGGCAACAATCAGATTTTCCGGCAAAGCAATCTGCCAGGGTGCTTTGTTCGACGTTCAACATGTTGATACAAAACACACCATTATGTTTGATGGTATCCAGTGCCGGGCTTTTGCGGTTAATGCAGGCAAGCACCATGGGTGGGTCTGCGGAAAGCGACGTTACGGCGCTCACCGTCATGCCAAAACGACCAGCAGGGCCATCGGTGGTTACAATTGAAACCGGGGTAACTGCGGTCGCCATCGCCTCAATGAATGAAGCGGAGGTTTCATTGTCCTCGTACATTCCGGTCATGTTTGGAGTGAGTATATTCATCCAATCGCCTCCTTGGGGAGCGCGAAATCTAATCCTCAACTCTAAATAAATAAAATACATTCTTTTTTGTTTTTAGATAGAAAAATACTATGTTAAAATACGTACCATGCCTTCCTATACCCTGCGCCAACTCGAATATCTTGTGGCTTGCATTGATGCCGGTTCTTTGGCGGGTGCCGCTGACAGGCTCAATGTTTCGCAACCTTCCATATCCACGGCCATCGCAAAACTGGAGGGCGAACTCGGTGTGCAGCTGTTACTGCGTCATCATGCACAAGGTGTAACCCCAACAGCAGATGCGGAACGGCTGCTCCAATCAGCGCGCAACTTGTTGAGTCACGCGACGGATCTTCAACGACAGGCGGAAATGGCAGGCAAGGGGATGGCTGGAGAACTGCGGCTTGGCAGTTTCGTTACTTTGGCTCCGGTGCTTTTACCCGGCATGATTGCCGATCTTGGGGCAAGCTATCCGGATATCCGCCTGCAACTGGGGGAAGGGACGCAGGATGAGCTGATTGATAATCTGCGTCATGGCCGTCACGAAATGGCGTTACTTTATGATCTGGACCTGCCGGACGATGTGGCGTTTACCAAACTGCGGGAAGTGGAACCTCACGTACTGCTGCCGGCAAACCATCCACTGGCCAGGCTGGACACGGTTTCACTTACCGATCTTGTGGATGAATCTTTTGTTCTGCTTGATGTTAACCCCAGCCGGGACTACTTCATCAGCCTGTTTTCCAGCGTTGGAATACACCCACAAATTTCATTCAGTTCACCGTCGCTTGAACTGGTGCGGGGCCTTGTCGGTCGCGGGTTGGGGTGTTCGCTGCTTGCCACACGACCGCATGGCGATGTCACCTATGACGGTCAGGCTCTGGCCATCCGGCCAATCCGGGAGAAGGTTGCCAAAAGCCAGATTGGCCTTGCGACCCTTAAAGCCCTGCGCCCCACTCGGGTGATGGAAGTGTTTGAAGCTTTTTCAGTTGAATGGTTTGAGGATGATGGACGCTCAAAGATTTGAGGCGGCTTTAGCTTTTGACGGTGGTCTCAATTGATCGACGCAACGCTTTAATCTTTGACCCAGAGATTAGTTGCCTGCAAGTGAATGTCCACGTTCGGGGGTATAGCAGACGTTATATAACGCAGGCTTAATGTCCGCTAATGACCCACAGCGGATATTGTGATCCTCCAGCGGAGGTTCTCTTTCCATGTTATTTTTTGGACTCACCGGATAAGCCCACTGGGTCTATGGCACAAATCTGCTGACCGGCATTGTATTAACCATAATATTGATCAGGAGGTGGAATAATTATGTCAGAAACTTTTGTTGTCGCAGTTGATGGAAGCCCTGGTAGCGACCGTGCCCTGCAAAAAGCGATCGATATGGGAAAGGATCGCGGCGTAACGCTGGCTTTGACCCACGTAATTGAATGGTCGGCATTTTCTTTCCATACACCCGAAGAGTTGGCTGAGCGACACAAACGTCGCGAAGAGGAACTTGAAAGGGCGAACGAAGCCATTTTAAGCCCCTCAGAAAAAATTGCAAAAGCTGCTGGCCTCAAGTGCGAAACAATAGTGCTTCACGGCCACCCAGCGGAGACTTTGGTTAAAGTCGCCTCCGACAAAGGCGCGGAGAACATCTTTATTGGCAGAAAAGGTCAATCCAAGATGGGCACGCTGCTGTTTGGCAGTGTGGCGGGGTCATTGGTCCAGATATCACCAGTCGCGGTTACAGTCGTGCCGTGATCGAACATATTAAACTGGATTTCAAAAATTAGGAGGGAATTTCGATGTACAGAATTTTATTCGCAATAATTTTGGTGCTGATAACACCCCAACTTGCCTATGCTGCCGGGTTCGATGAATCCATTAATGCATTAACTGCACCAATCGCCGCAATGGTAGGGCAGCTGGTGTTCTTCAAAATCCCGATATTCGGAGCACAGCTCCCATTGGTTGTTCTTTGGCTTGTGATCGGAGCGGTGTTTTTCACATTCTACATGGGGTTTGTGAACATACGCGGATTTAAGCATGCGATCGAACTGGTGCGCGGAGACTATGCCGATCCAGACAGCCCCGGTGAGGTTTCGCACTTCCAGGCCCTGGCAACGGCTGTTTCGGGAACTGTCGGTATTGGTAACATCGGTGGTGTGGCGGTTGCGGTCACGGTCGGTGGCCCCGGTGCAACATTTTGGCTGATTGTCGCTGGTTTCCTGGGCATGTCCACAAAGTTTGTGGAGTGTACTCTGGGTGTGAAATACCGGACCGAGAACCCGGATGCATCCGTATCAGGCGGACCGATGTATTACCTAAGCAAAGGTTTTGCTGAGCGCGGCATGGAAGGCTTCGGCAAGTTCATGGGCACATTCTATGCGATCGGTATCTTCATCGGCGCATTGGGTATCGGCAACATGTTCCAGTCGAACCAGGCTTACGTTCAGCTAAACACAGTCGCTGGTGGCGCACTGGACGGCCTTGGTTGGCTTGTTGGTCTAATTCTTGCCGCGGTTGTCTTCGCGGTAATCATCGGTGGTATCAAGTCCATCGCTCGTGTGACCGAAAAGATCGTGCCGTTTATGGCGGTCTTCTACTGCGTGTTTGCAATCATCGTTATCTTGATGAACATCACTACGATACCTGAAGCCATTGGGAACATCTTTACGGGTGCATTCACTGGCGAGGGTGTTGCCGGTGGTGCGTTAGGAGCGCTGATCATCGGCTTCCAACGTGCTGTATTCTCAAATGAAGCTGGCATCGGTTCAGCCTCAATCGCGCACGCAGCTGTCCGGACACCGGAGCCAGTAACCGAAGGGTATGTCTCACTGCTTGAGCCATTCATCGATACCATCGTGATTTGTACAATCACAGCGCTGGTGATCGGTACCAGCCAGGTGGCTGATCCAAACTTTGCGAATGGAGCAACCGGTGTGGCAATGACGTCGGCAGCATTTGAGCGTCAATTGAGCTGGTTCCCGCTACCGTTGGCCTTTGCCGCATTGTTGTTTGCTTTCTCAACCATGATCTCTTGGTCCTACTACGGATTGAAAGGTTGGACCTATCTGTTTGGCGAAGGTCAAACGGGTCAGACGATCTATAAGTTGATCTTCTGTGCGTTCGTGGCATTGGGCTGTATGGTACAACTTGGTCCGATTTTGGATATTTCCGATGCATTGGTCTTTTTGATCTGTGTGCCGAACATCCTTGGTCTGTATTTCTTGGCACCGATCGTGAAAGCCGAAATGAATTCTTACATGGCGCGTTTGGAAAGCGGTGAGATCAAGAAATACAAGCACTAAACTGATCCAACAGTTTGTATTTACAAAACAGAAAAAGCGCCCTGTCTCGAAGACGGGCGCTTTTTTTGTTTTTCAGCACCGAACGCCCGAAGCGTGACGTCACGCGAGGGCCACCCGGCGGTTCGCAGCGCTGCTCGCCGCGTTCATCGCTGAAAACAGCTTCACTGTTTTCTTCGCCTGCGACGAACCGCTCTTCACCCCAGCATACACGGGCTTTTTTTCCGGTATCCGGGTCCCGCGTTTGTGCTTAAACTTTGTGCTCGCGCCAGTGGCTTTGCCACGGCTACGCGGGTGCTCCAAGCGCTTCGGCAGTCGCCTCAGTTGGCAACTGGTCGTCGCCAATGATGATGACGCTGTTTTGAAAGGAGTGAGTGAATGCAGGGGTGTGTGGATGACACACTTCTGACGGCCATTAACCCAAAAGGGCAAAAAACATCGATTTTTGCTTCAAACCGGCGTTATTATCGTAAACAATGAGTTAACGAAGAACTGTACGAGTTGAAAAACCCATGTCTGACACGGAATTTGACGCCAAGAAGATCGAGGAAAAGATCCATGATCTGGCTGAATCAATGGAACGGATGCGTGTTGCGCAGGCTGACAAGGATGATGTCGTTGTTGACATGCGGTATGCCACGAAAACGCGGCTTGAATTGCTGGCTGAAGAACTGCTGCCTGTATTCAACGACGTGCCGGAAGGCAACGACCAGTTCGAATTTGCACTTACCCAAGGTGATACACCCCGCCTTTGGATTGATATGACATCGTTTGTGCGAATGGGACGTGACCAGCGGGAATATGAATTTGTAAGAGATACGCGGCTTGGGCGAACAATTTTGGCACACACTAAGGATCGTAACGAAATCGGTAAGCGGGTCACCGACTACGTGTCTGAGCGGATTTTGGAACGCGAGCGGGTACTTGAAGGAGACTGGGTCTCCATGCGAGCCGATCGCAACGTTACAGCCCTTATTGGTACCAAATCATCGCGCTATTCTGCCAGGGCTGTGGCTTTGTGGTTTCTGCTTGGTTTGGTCGGTGGCGTAGCTGTATTGGCGCTTTCCGCATGGTTCTGGCCAATCTAGGTCTTGATCCTACGCCAGCGTGTGTTTGGCAATCAGGCTGATCTTTCCTGTACTATCTGTAATGCCGTGTTCTTCCATGCAAATGGTCCAGGTGCCTGCTTTTCTTGAAATCTCAAAGATATTGTAGCGGGCTGCGGGCCGTTTCCCCCCATAGCCATTGCTGGCGGCGGGCACCGACACTACGGGAACCGCGCCAGTCGGCCCGATAATTTGATGACGCGTTGCAAGGTGCGTATGACCGTGCAGAACGAGTTCGGCCCCCTTGTCGCGGATAACTTGTTGAAACCGGTCTGTCCCAATCAGTCGCTTATGAAACAGTGTTGACCCCTTGATAGGTGGATGATGGATCATTACCACACGGCACAGATTTTGCCGGTCGGCCTCATCAAGCAATTGTGCAAGCTTGTCCGCCTGTTGCTGGCGGAAGTAACCGGTTGCCATGAAGGGCAAAGTCGCTTCGGCGGAATTGCAGCTGATGAGTGCAACATCTTCCAACCGGCGCATCACCGGATAATCATTTGTTGACCCCAGTGGCTGATCGTCTCCTGCCATCCATGGTTGCCAGAACTCGATTGCCCTGGCCAGGGCACCGGGCACATAGGCATCGTGATTGCCACAAATTATGCTGATATCGCTCGGTGTTCCCAGGGACTGCAAAAACAGGGATGCATCTTTGAACTCCTGGTCAAGCGCGATGTTGACCAGATCGCCGGTGATTACCAGATGGTCTGGCAGCTTGTCCTTAAGATCGGCAATCAGGGATGGCAGTGTGTTGCCGGAATGGGCTTTCCTGCGGGCACGTTGCCAATTCAAAAAACCGATCATGCGCTTGGATGCCAATTCCGAAAAGCTCGGTTTGGGCAATGGGCTCAGGTGAACATCAGAGATGTGGGCAAGTCGAAACATTGGCAAACAGAGGGTCAGGGATAAATTGCGTTGGTGACTTGTGCTTACAGATCATCGTTCTACCCGGCAAGGTGCCGTCGTATACAGTTATTCTCGTGTGTGCATCCCATCCGGTCCTATTGGTCCTGCCATCCAAACAACCACCTCGCAGTTCCAGGCAAAACTTGTTAGGTAGTGGGAATGGCTGATAACCGGATAATCCGAAAATTGTTTCACTTGCTGTGGCTTTTCAAAAGGCCAATGACGCTTGGCGTTCGGGTGCTGATTGAAAATGAGCAAGGGGAGATTTTGCTGGTTCGTCACACCTATGTGACGGGTTGGTATTTACCTGGAGGCGGGGTTGAACCGGGTGAAACCTCGGAGGAGGCGGCATCAAAGGAAGTGCGTGAGGAAGCCTATCTTGAGCTTCTGGGTGAACCCCAACTGTTCGGCATCTACATGAACAAAAACATTTCCAGACGCGATCACGTATTGCTCTATCGATGTGACAAGTGGAGAGAATTGAAGGTTTTCGAGCCGAATATGGAAATCGCCGAGATCGGGTTTTTCCCGATCGATAACCTGCCGGATGGCACTACTCCTGGTACAAAAGCACGACTTGGCGAGGTGTTGAACGGAAAAAAACGTTCCAATTATTGGTAGATTATGATCCAACCAGATTTTGATGGACCCCCCAAGCCTCGTGTGGTACGCACCGCATCGGTAACATTAATGGAAACAACATGTTGATCCAAAATGCTTTGCGACGACGAACCGAGATGCGCTCCCGGCGCAGCCTTTCGCACGCGAAGCCGTTTGTCTGATTAGTACCAGGTTCCCGGTTTCCTCTTTGGAGATTATTTTGAGAAGCCTGTTCCATGAATACCGAAATCACACTTGAACAACCACAGCATTTTGAAGTCGTTGAAAAATTAACTGCCGAGGCCTTTGGCCCGGGGCGGTTTACCCGCAGCGCATTCCGGTTGCGAGAAAATGTGCCTCATGAACCAGATCTGTCCTTTGTGGTTCATGTGGGCGATCAGCTGGTTGGGTCGGTCAAGCTTACACGCATTAAAATAGGCAATGCGGAGGCATTATTGTTGGGGCCACTGGTCGTTGCGCAGTCGCACAAAAATTCCGGCATTGGTAAATTGATGATGGAAACATCGGTCGCTGCGGCTCAAAAGACTGAATTTGGTGCAATTCTGCTGGTGGGTGATTTGCCATACTACCAGCGCTTTGGATTTGAAAAGGTTGAAAGAGGAAATATTCTGTTGCCCGGCCCTGCGGACCCGGACCGGATATTGATCTGCCCGCTACAATCGACCCTGACGGATAATTTTTGCGGTCTGGCGGAGCGGCACCCTTAAATCACCGGCCTTCGCGCAACCACATTGAACCGAAAGCGGCAATCAGCAAGGCAAAGCCAAGCAAGCCACCGAACATCGGGATGCGGGTAACGCCGTTAAGAACGCTGGCGCCGGTATCCACTGCACCAATCCAGCCCCGGCCATGGGTGGTTGCGTTGCGGCTTGCGGAAACAATGCGGGGAACTCCGGATTCCGAAATTCTGCTGATAGAACCGGAGGTCGAGCGCACAACCGGTTGGAGCAGTTTGGTAGTGCTGGCGACACTGGCAAATTCTCTTGGATTAGCCGGACCGATCTGCGCAAGTGCAGTGAAATCACCGCTTGTTGCACGGTAGAGCCCTATTTCACTTACCTGTGTTTCGGCTTGCCAAAGTCCCGCATTCTTTTCAATAAACTCGAGTGTTTGCACTTCTCCGGAGGGTTGCGTGACATCTACATCAGCGGGTTTATCACCAAGGGTTTGACGGGAAATCGTCAATGTGTCCGCGCTTGAGCTGGCGGTCAATCGCTCTTCATCCAGCTCGGGTTCCTTCATCAGCCAGTGGGCAAGTCGACGAAGCAATTGTACATGCGGTCCGCCACCTTCAAAGCCACGCGCCCAAAGCCATACATGATCAGAAAGGAACAGTGCCACGCGTCCCTCCTGCATTCGTTCGAGTAAAAGGATTGGCGAGGTATTTTCATCGGTAATGACGGCATTGCCAGAAAGTTGATCGACCCCAACCGTACGAAACCAGCGGCTCCATTCCGGTTTTTCCGGATTCCAGCCATCGAGTTTCCGGGTAACGGGGTGTTTCTGCCCAATGTCGGAAATCAGGGGCGTGAAGGGCTGCTCGCTTACCCGACCATCCGCAAGGGCAGGTAGTATTGCATTCAGCGGGGTCGTGGCGATGCTGCTTGGTTCGGCGTATTCGGGACCGGCAGCAACCAACACCGCGCCACCA
Organism: Hyphomicrobiales bacterium; assembly: GCA_021775415.1. Lineage (GTDB taxonomy): Bacteria > Pseudomonadota > Alphaproteobacteria > Rhizobiales > Rhizobiaceae > JAALLB01. The sequence continues at coordinate 105,000 of JAJFHV010000002.1, forward strand.
TTTTGAACATAACGGGCGATGTTATCAAAATAGAGTATCGGCAGCACCCCGCGGCGCTTGTAGCGATCAAATATGATGAGATCGAACTCGTCGATCTTTTGAACAAACAGTTCCCGGGTTGGAAACGCTATTAGCGAGAGTTCATTGATCGGCGTGCCATCCTGTTTCTCAGGTGGCCGCAAAATGGTGAAGTGCACGAGATCAACAGATGCATCGGATTTTAACAGATTGCGCCAGGTGCGCTCACCGGCATGAGGTTCGCCGGAAACCAGCAACACCCGAAGGTTTTCACGAATGCCGTTGATGCTTACAAACGCACGGTTGTTGATTTCTGTAATTTCACCCTCGGCTGTTTCCACACTCAGTTCGACAATATTTTTGCCACCATGGGGAACATCGAAAACGAAGGAGGATTGTTCACCAACATATACTTCATCGACTGTTTCAGGAATGCCATCGATACTGATCGTTACCCTGACCTGCTCACTCGCGCTATCAAAGCCTGTTTGTTCGACCTCATACAGAATTTCCTGGCTTTCGCCGACGACACCAAACCGCGGAGTACTTTTCAATACGATGCGACGATCATGTTCGCCGTCGCTACCCGTTAGCAAGACGTGCAACGGACCGGTTAGGCCGGACTCACTTGGATTTTCCGGTACATCGTGAACCTGACCGTCAGTGATGAATATCGCTCCACCAACCTGATCAACGGGCACATCCTGAAGCGCGTTATTGAGTGACTGAAAGAGTGAAGAAGAGACGTCGCTTGTCTTGGATATTTGGTCGCTTGAATGGATTTCCCGCAGTTCGAAATTTTCAAGTTTTTCAAATCGCGCTTTAAGTTCCGTGACAGCTTGTTCGGTCTCGCTTTCGCGATCGTTTAATTTTTGACTTGTGGTTTTGTCCATTACCAGCGGAATGATGGTTTTGAGCCGGGTTCGGTCTTCCTGCAAAATTGCAGGGTTGAACAGCGCCAGGCAAATCAGGGCACCCGCGACCAGCCGAAGAAATGAACCTCGCAATCGGCGGATCAGACCGAACAAGCAAAAGACAGCAATGAGAGTGCTCATTGCAATCGCAAGCCACAGGGGCAATTCAGGTGAGAATACTAGGTCAAGATTTTCCATCTCTTACTGCCCCAGCCTCTCAAGCAGTGCAGGTAAATGCACCTGATCTGCTTTGTAATTTCCGGTAAGCGCATACATCATCAAGTTTACGCCACCACGGAATGCATAATTGCGCTGGATTGGATCCGGTGGCACGGTGGGAAGCAGCGGACGCAAGTTTCTGTCTACAGCCCAGGCACCGGCAAAATCGTTGCTGGTGATGAGGATTGAAGAGACCCCGTCACCGGCGCGTGCCGGGCGACCGTCTTGTTCTGCAGATTTCTGGGAAGCCTCAATCCACAGATCGCCACCGGAAAAGCGTCCGGGAAAACTATCAATCAGAAAAAACGACTTGGTCAAAACGTGATCGGATGGCACCGGTTCAAGGGGTGGAATGTCCAGATTCGACAGGATCTGCCGCAAGCTTAGCGCCGCGGGAGATGCTGATGTTCCACCGAACACTCCGGAAATCTGATCCCGAGTATCAAACAGGATACTGCCGCCTTCTTTCATGTAGGCGTCCACCCGAGCCATGGTTGCGGCATCGGGAATTGCTGCCTGTGGATCTATCGGCCAGTAAATCAGCGAGTAGAATGCCAGCTCGTCCGTGGACATATCGAGGCCCACCGGTTCACCAGGCTCCAGTGCGGTGCGATTGGAAAGGAAATAAGTAAGTCCCCGCATTCCGGCAGCACTTAAATTATCAACGCTTTTAACGCCGGTTATCACATAGGCGAGACGTGTGCGCAGGGCCGCCGAAAAATCAATTTCATTTTCTTGTGCATGGGTGATGCCGGTTGAAAGCAGCATTGCCCCGATACCCAAAAGTACAATAATTGCAGGTGTTGGCGAACGTGGATGCAATTGCCGCAACCTCAAAGCTCCACCCATCCAGAATACAGCAAGACAATCCAGTGCCAACAGGATGGCAGCAACAAGTAAAAGCCAGGGTTTGAGGTCAAACGGGCTTTCTCCCAGATAGCTCTGCCGGTTGAAGCCGGGTCCAAGATCTTCCGGATTGAGGAGCGCCAGTTTAGTTTGACCGGTAAACAGATTAAGGGCGGTAAATCCGTCTTCGGTTCCGTAAAAACCAGGTGGATTTTCAAGTGATACAGTTGGTTCGTGTTCGGCGGAAAGGGTCAGCGGTTTTACCGATATTCCCGGTGCAACGAAATTGCCTTTTCCGTCCAGCAAGCGAAGAGGTGACAGCGAAATTTCCTCGCGTTCGGTAATCGGACGACCGGTTGATTTGGAAAGATTGACAACCCGTCGCAACATTTCAACGAATGTTCCCGAGAGCGGCAGGTTGGACCAGCGCGCATCTGAGCTCACATGGAACAATACAATCCAGCCGTGATCGCGTTGCTCGGCCGTTACCAATGGTGTCCCGTCTTCGAGCGTTGCCCAGGTTTTGGATTCAAGGTCGCTTTCCTGCAGTGCCAAAACCTGTTTGTTGACCACAACTTCGCGTGGCGCATCAATGCCTGAAAACGGACTTTGCAATTCAAACGGCGCAACCGGTTTCGGGGTTTCCCAGGAAAGTGCTCCGCCCAGACTTCGGTCTCCGGGCCGAATGTCTACCGGCAGCAGGCGACGGTCTGGCGATACGGCCAGACGTGGCCCTGCGAAACGTATCAACATGCCTCCCTTTGAGACCCATTCTCCAAGTGTATCGGCGGCTTCCTCCGGTAACAGACCAATGTCGGCCAGAACGATTGCGGACACACCCTGTGCAAGCAATTGCGGAACGGAAGCCGCGACATTAGCGTCATCTGACCGGCGAAGGTCTGAAAACGGTTCAAGCGCTTTTGAGATGTAGTAGAGAGGTGAAAGAAGCGGCTGTGATTGGTCGTGCTTTTCGCCGGAAATCAAACCAACCAAACGACGCTGATTGCTTTCATCGAGTAGCTGAACTGCGCCTGCATTATTGATGTCATCAAGTTCCAAGCGGGCAATCTGGTTACGCAACTCGACCGGTTCATCAAAAGCAAATTCAGTTTCTGAGACACCATTTTCAAACATGATCTTGCGGCGGGCAAGGACAACACCCTTTAGATCACGCCCGGTTATGCTGATTTCCCGGGCTTCATTTGTGTTGCCTCGGACCAGAGTGCCCCGAAGCTTGGCCGGTAAATTTTGGACCGCATCGATGATGACCAACTCATTGGCGGGAGGCAAATACAATGATCGGCCTGTGTTGACTGTTTTGAGCGCTGCAATCAGGTTGCTGGTATCTGACCGCGAAAGCCCATCCGAGAGCCACGCGATGTGGCCGGGTTTAGCTTGAATAGCGTTTGTCAGAATGCGCGTGGCGGTGTTTTTGTGATTGGGTTTCAACGGTTGATTTTGCGCCGCTTCCAGTAGCTTGATGGCTTCTTCTGCGGAAACCGGCCTGCCGTCCCATGGGGTGCTGTTGGTGGTGCTTTCGAGTATAACCGTTCGACCGGCTTCCCGTGCCTGAGCGGCAAGCGTCAGGGCAACTTCCCGCCGTTCATCCCAATTGCCAGCTGCTGCCCAACCATCATCAATGACAATCAGAACCGGTCCTTCGCCCTCAAGCAGGCTTTCTTGCGGATTGAGGATCGGTCCGGCCATTGCACAGATTACCAGGGCAGTCATCATCAACCGTAGCAGGGTCAGCCACCAGGGACTTTTTGCCGGTGTTTCTTCCGGTTTGATGAGCTTTTCCAGAATGCCTGCGGGTGGGAACACTTCCTCTTGCGGACGCGGTGGCGTCAATCGCAATAGCCACCAGATCACTGGAAGAGCCAATAATCCCATCAAAAGCCAGGGAGACAAAAATCCGATTGCGAGGCCAAACATCCTATTGGCCTCCCGTCACTGAACTGCCGAGATGGGTATGGAGCGCGACAAGTGCCTCTGACGCCAGGCGATCTGTATGATGTTTGGTGTAACTCCAGCCCAGATCAGTTGTGGTTTGCCGCAGGGCAGTTGAGCGGGAAGCAAACTCTGCGCTGTAGGCTTGCTGCAGCGTTTCGGCATTTCCGGCGATAATCTTTGCACCGGATTCAGGGTCCTGAAACTCAACACGACCCTTGTAGGGAAATGTTTCTTCAACCGGGTCAATCAGGTGGACCAGGTGTCCACGCACACCGCTCTTCGCCAGCTCAGCCAATCGTGAAACAGTGGTCTCTACCGGATCCAGAAAATCGCTGAAGATAATGAGGTCGCAATGGTTGCCAAGATCACTTCCGGCTGGAAACTCTGTTTGAACGGGCGCAACAGCGAGATGTTCGGCAAGTTTCTCGGCGGCATTTCTGCTCAGCAATGGTCGGCTCACCCCCATCCATCCGGTACGCTCGCCACTGCGTGCAAGCAGTTCTGCCATCGCAAATGCAAGAACCATCGCGCGGGATTGTTTAGCCACTGTTCCAAGATCTGATTTGAACAGCATGGAAGGAGATTCATCTACCCAGAGCCAGATGGTGTGGGCTGCCTGCCATTCCTTGTCCTGGACATAAATGTTGTTATCACGGGCCGAGCGACGCCAATCAATACGGGCCATCGTTTCACCCACCACATAAGGACGAAACTGCCAGAAATTTTCGCCGACGCCACGTTTGCGCCGTCCATGCCATCCCGAAAACACTGTATTGGCGACACGTCGTGCTTCAACCAGCAAATCAGGAATAAGGGCTGCGCGTGCCCGCGCACGGCCCATGATCTCCCGCCCGGTCTCGCGACGGGTTGATGTGCCAATCGCAGGGCTCATCGGCGAATGCCCCACGAGCGGCAGGTTTGCAGCATGAAAGAATTCAGGATCAACCAATCCGTTCCTTAAGTTTGCTGATTACATCGCGCACATGCATTTGTTCAGCACGTGCGACAAAGGAAAGTTGCATTCGATGCTGCAACACGGGCTCGGCCAATGCCAGCACATCATCGACTGAAGGTGCAAGGCGTCCATCAAGCAACGCCCGTGCACGTACGGTCAGCATCAGCGCCTGACTTGCACGGGGGCCAGGACCCCAGGAAATGAAATCAACAAGATCAGAGGCGCCGCTCCCCGGTCGGGCAGACCGCACCAGTTCAAGAATTGCATCGACGACGGATTTGCCGACAGGCAGTCTTCTCACCAGTTCCTGAAGCTCCTGTAAGCGTTTAGATGAAATTGCCTTTTTGGCCGGCTTTTCATCGCTGCCGGTTGTTTCAAACAAAATGCGCCGCTCAGCATCAATATCAGGATATTCAACGTCCACCTGCATCAAGAAACGGTCAAGCTGGGCTTCGGGAAGAGGATAGGTACCTTCCTGTTCAAGCGGGTTTTGCGTTGCCAGCACGTGAAACGGAGCTGGAAGGTCGTAGCGTTCACCGGCGATTGTAATGTGATACTCCTGCATTGCCTGAAGCAGTGCTGCCTGGGTGCGGGGGCTTGCCCGGTTGATTTCGTCCGCCATCAGGAGTTGGGCGAATACCGGTCCCTTCACGAACTGGAATGACCGCTTGCCGGCTTCGTCCTGATGGAGAACTTCAGAACCGAGAATATCCGATGGCATCAAGTCCGGGGTGAACTGGATACGATGATCTCCAAGATCGAGCACGACACCCAGTGTCTCAACCAGTTTGGTTTTGGCGAGACCGGGTAATCCTACCAGTAACGCATGGCCACCCGCCAGCAATGCGACAAGGGTGTTGTCTACAACTGTATCTTGTCCAAAAAAGACTTTGCCAACAGCGGAGCGTACATTTTTCAAGTCCCCAGCCGCTTTTTCAGCCATTTCAACGACGGCTTTTTCCTGGGCTTTGGTGAGTGTGCTATCGATTGCGTTCATGCAAATCTCCAGTTTGTGTTTCGCTTTTGGGCCTTGCCAAACATGTTATGGGTGCCGAAAGTATTCAATATTCATAAGGCACCAATGTGATTCCGTTCTTTGGTTGTTATAACATGCTAATTGTGTCGAATGTCACCTTTAGGTTGAGACGATGTGAAACACATTGTGGTGAACCTGGATAAGCGTGGGAAGGTCAGGAGAAGTCGGCGAATGTCGGAAACTGAATACAGTCAACAAATGGGTGGTTTAACCGGTCTCCAGGCCTTGATTAAGCGGGCAGGTGGGACTGATCGTGGCCTGCCACCGGTTGAAAAGTGGGAACCGGAATTTTGCGGTGATCTTGACATGATCATCAAGAAGGATGGCACCTGGTTTTATATGGGAACACCGATTGGGCGCCATGCGCTGGTCAAGCTGTTCTCGTCGGTCCTGCGCAAGGATGAAGATGGTAAAACCTATCTTGTGACGCCAGTTGAAAAAATCGGGATCAGTGTTGAAGACGCGCATTTTGTTGTGGTTGAAATGAATGCGTTGAATGACGGTGAACAGGTTTTAACTTTCCGGACAAATGTAGGTGATATCGTTGAAGCAAGTGCAGACAATCCGCTATGGTTTGTGACCGTTGAAGAAAATGACGGCGTAAAGCCGTATGTTTTGGTGCGTGGACGGCTTGAAGCGGTGTTGGCTCGCCCCGTCATGTATGAACTGATATCCCATGGTGAGGAAATTGAACTGGATGGCCGCTTGATGTTTGCAGTGTGCAGCAAAGGGGCGGTATTCCCGATCATGCCAGCCGATGAACTGGCGCGGTTGAGTGCCTAGCACCTGGTAATATCCATGAGCAATTCTATCGATCTACAATCATTCACTCTTGAACACGTTCGCGGACGGGTTCTCGATCGGCTCAAATACGATGACGGCGAACATGATGGTGATTATCACATGAACCCGGATTTCAGGGATTGGGTGGTATCCGACGCTGCTGTCAACGCAGCTGTGCTGATCGGTATGGTTGAGCGGCAGGAAGGAGTTTGTGTTGTTCTAACCAAACGGGCGGAACGTTTGACCTCGCACTCCGGTCAAGTGGCGTTTCCCGGTGGTAAGATTGATGCCGAGGACGGTTCTCCTGAAGCCGCCGCAATGCGCGAGGCAGAAGAAGAAATTGGATTGGAAAACCGGCACGTTGATATTCTGGGGCGGTTGCCGGATTATTACAGTGGATCAGGCTTTCGCATAGCACCCATATTGGCGATTATTGACCCTGCGGCTAGTATCAGTGCGAATCTGGATGAGGTGGATTATGTTTTTGAAGTCCCGCTGGCATTTTTGATGAACTCAGACAACCACAAGACCGGTAGTCGCATGTTTGACGGCAGTGAACGCTTCTATCTCGAAATGCCGTATAAAGAGCACTTCATCTGGGGGGTGACTGCTGGAATCATTCGAGTAATGCATGACAGGGTTTTTACCTGATGGAGTTGCTCCAAAATGTTCAAGTCAAAGCTGGTTGGTTGAAACAAAAACCATTGCAACGGCTGTTTGATATCCTTTCCAGCGGCGGTGGCGAAGTCATGGTCAACGGTGGCGCAGTTCGCAATGCACTGATGGGTGAGGGCGCATCGGATGTTGATTTGTCCACAACGCTTGAACCGCAAGAGGTGATTACCCTATTGGAGGCTGCTGGTGAAAAAGCGGTGCCGACGGGTGTTGAACACGGAACAATTACTGCCGTCATCGACAAGAAAAGTTTCGAAGTCACGACCATGCGTCAGGATATTGAAACTGACGGTCGACATGCGATTGTGCGGTTCGGGCAGGACTGGAGCGAAGACGCGCATCGCCGTGATTTAACGATGAACGCGCTTTACTGCGACCGGGATGGCAAAGTGTTTGATCCGGTGGGAGGGTATGACGATCTGGTCAATCGCGAAGTGCGCTTTATCGGAGATGCGGCAACACGCATAGAAGAAGACGCGCTTCGGATATTGCGATTTTTCCGGTTCTTCGCCTGGTATGGAAAGGGCAGGCCGGATGCAGCAGGAATAAAAGCCTGCGCTTCCTTGAGGGATTTGCTGGCAGGCCTTTCGGTTGAAAGGATTTGGATGGAGTTGAAGAAACTCCTGTCCGCTGCTGAGCCAGGCCGGGCATTGCTCTGGATGCGTACATCCGGGGTTTTGGCAAAGGCGCTGCCAGAAACCGAAAAATGGGGAATAGATGCAATACCCGCCTTGATAAAATTGGAGCAAATCCACAGTTGGAAAGTCGATCCAATGCTGCGGCTGATGGCAATGCTGCCCCCCAATTCTGAAATTGTCACAACACTTACGAAGCGGCTTGCAATGTCGACGGCTGAAAGAGCGCGGCTTGTGGATTGGGCGGGAAGTTTTGTGCTTGATCCTGATATGGCGCCAGTAGAACTTGAGCAGGCTCTATATAAGGGCAGGCAATCTGCGATTGTTGATCGTATGCGGTTGGAAATCGTGCGGATTCATGGGGAGGATGAAGCCGCCGAGAGTGCGATGTTGAAGTCACTCCAACATGCCAGTTCCTGGAAACGGCCAGGACTTCCAATCAAGGGTCGTGATCTTGTTGAAGCGGGACTTTCAGAAGGCCCGGCGCTTGGCAAGAAACTTGCGGAAATCGAGAATGCCTGGGTGGAAAGCGGGTTTACGCTCAACCGGGAAGCTTTGCTGGAGTTAATATAGGAAATGCCCTGATCTTACGGCCACTTCACTTCCGGTGGCATTGAGGACAGGATTGACGTCACATTTCCACCCGTCTTGAGACCAAAGATCGTTCCGCGATCATAGAGCAGGTTGAATTCTACATAACGGCCCCGGCGGATTAATTGCTCCTCGCGCTCGACGTCATTCCAGGGTTTGTTGAAGTTTCTTGCAATCAATGCGGGGTAGGCAACAATGAATGCGCGGCCAACATCCTGAGTGAAGGCAAAATCGGCGTCCCAGCCTCCTTGTTCTTCTGCGGAGCGCAGATAGTCGTAGAAAACACCCCCGACGCCGCGCATTTCATCGCGATGTTTCAGGTAGAAATACTCATCACACCAAGCCTTGTATTCATCATAATTTGCCACAGTGTGCCGGTCACAGGCAAATTTCATTGCCCGGTGAAATATCCGGGTGTCTTCATCTTCCTGAGTACGACGGGTATCCAGAACAGGCGTTAAATCCGCGCCGCCTCCGAACCACTGGCTTGTGGTGACCACCATGCGTGTATTCATATGGGCGGCTGGAACATGCGGGTTACGAGGGTGGGCAATTAATGAAATACCTGATGCCCAAAATCGGGGGTCGCGGTCGGCACCGGGAATCTGTGAGCGGAAATCTTCTGAGAGTTCACCAAATACAGTCGAAATGTGGACGCCGACCTTTTCAAATACGCGTCCATGCATCATTGACATGACGCCGCCACCGCCATTGTCTTCGTTACGAGACCAGGGCGTTCGCTCAAAGCGACCAGCTGGCTGATCTGACATTGGCCCTTCAAGAGCGTCTTCCAGTGCTTCGAACTGGGTGCAAATCATGTCACGCAATTGTTCAAACCATTGGTTGGCCGCCTGCTTCTTCTGATCAATATTTTCTGGATGCCCCGGTGGTGGTGGGGTGTGGTTTGCTGACAATTGCTGTAATCCTGGTTAGTTCTATTAGAGCGAACTTGTCCATAAATCGAGATAATTTGCAATATACTCAATTGTGCTCAAATCTTGACACAATGGGGGTTGCGATACCACATTGGGTGTTATGCATGGACAGGTCAGGGTTCTGGCCCGAGAAAGACAATGGCTGACGAGGACAACAATAACACCAGAAAGCCCAAATATTCAGTGTCTGATGCGGCACGAGCTTCGGCGGCTGTTGAGAGTTCTCGCGTTGCCAACAAGAATTGGGCAGAGCGACGCAAGGAAATGCGTCAAAGTGTTCGGCAACAGGAAACCTGGAAACGAGAAACCCATTCGATGCCGCGCCCGCAAGCGCGCGAGTTTGCCCGCAAGTTTTTGAAGAAATATCCAAAAGCTGCATATTGGTCGGAAATTGAAAGTTGGCGGGTACTTCCCGGGGATGTCATTGAGTTCACTGTGCGTCGATTGCCAAGTGCGGATTAGGCCGGTTCTTATCGAATTTGCCGCAAGGCTTCGCCCAACACCATTGCCGCAGAAAGCGATACATTGATTGAGCGGGCGCCATCCTGCATGGGTATAGTGAGAGCTTCATCCACTGAGGAATACACATCATCCGGTACACCGGAAGACTCCCGCCCGAACATCAGCAAATCATCGGTCTTGAACTGAAAGTCCAGATAGTTCTGCTTTGATCGGGTGGTGAGCAAAACCAGTCGCCGATTTTCTTCAGTGCGCCAGGTCTCAAAATCGTCCCAGCTTGTGTGGCGAACTAGGGTCGCGGTTTCCAGATAATCCATTCCTGAGCGTTTAAGGGCCTTGTCATCCAGGCGAAATCCGGCAGGTTCGATTATGTGTACGTGGACACCCATACAGGCCCCAAGTCGCAGAAGGGTTCCGGTGTTTCCTGGTATGTCCGGCTGGAAAAGAACGAGATCGGGCATTGGGGAGCCTTGTTTGATTGTGTGATGTGGAAGCCACACTCGATTAGATAGTAAGTGAATTGGGTTGTGGGGAATTGCAATCGCAATCAACAAGGTTCATGATCGAATCAGTTCAAATCAGCGAGTGGAGGCATCGATGATCATTACCAGTTGTAAATGCATGCCTTCCTTTGTCGGATAGTTGGGTTCGTGAATTAAGTCACGCCGATTAACGACCTCCCGCCGGTTGACGCAACAATTTTCATTACTACGTTGTTTAGTCTGGTCGGCAATTCTCATAGCGCTGGAACTTACCTATGTTTTCGTATTTTGAACGCCTGATCAATCCCTATCCGGATGAACGTCCTGTACAACCACCGTCTTCGCTGGGTGCGTTTTTCTGGCACTATTCGAAGAAAGCCTGGCCGATCCTTGCCCTGCTTTCTTTGTTGACAGCTTCGCTGTCGGTCGCGGAAATTGTGTTGTTCGCATTTTTGGGCAACATCGTTGACTGGCTCAACGCAGCAAATCCCGAGACCTTCTTTGCCGATGAAGGCTACAAACTTGTTGTGATGCTTGTCGTGGCCCTCCTCCTGATACCGCTACTGGGATTGCTGCATTCACTGGTTTCCTATCAGTCAATCTTTGGCAATTTTGCCATGGCTCTGCGCTGGCGAATGCACCGTTATCTGCTGCGCCAAAGCATGGGATTTTATGCCGATGAATTTGCCGGAAGGGTTGCAGCCAAGGTCATGCAAACTTCCCTGGCACTGCGTGATGCCATTGTGACGTTTCTGGATGTGCTGGTGTATGTGTTTGTGTATTTCTTTGGTGGTATGCTGCTTGTTGCATCCTTCCACTGGACGTTGGCTGTACCGTTTCTGATCTGGCTGATCCTGTACTCCATTATCTTGTATTTTGTTTTGCCAAAAATGGCCGTGATGTCAAAACGACAAGCTGATGCCCGCTCGATGATGACGGGTCGCGTTGTCGACAGTTACACCAACATTACTACCGTGAAGCTCTTCGCCCACACCGCCTGGGAGGAGGAATACTCCCATGATGCGATGGATAGTTTCCTGCAGACGGTTCATCCACCGATGCGCCTTTCCACCGTATTCGAGGTGATCGTTCAATTTCTCAATGGTGCACTGATTGCGGCGTGTGCAGCTATCGGCATCTGGTTGTGGATCGGTGGCAACTCCAGTGTTGGAGCCGTGGCGGTGGCAATGGCGCTTGCTTTGAGGCTGCACGGCATGGCGCACTGGATTATGTGGGAACTGGCACGATTGTTTGAATCAATTGGTGTTGTTCAGGATGGCATCAACATGCTGTCCGTGCCTGTCTCAGTCAAAGATAAGCCGGAAGCAGTGGAACTTGTTGCTGCCGGTCAACCGATCAGGTTTGAAGACATCCGTTTTGCCTATGGTGGGGATGGGCAGGTTATTGAAGACCTTTCGCTGGAAATAGCGCCGGGCCAAAAGTTTGGGCTGGTCGGGCGTTCTGGCGCCGGTAAAACCACGCTTACGAATATTCTGTTGAGGTTTTACGAGCTGAAAGGCGGCGCTGTGCTGATCGGGGATCAAAACATTGCTGATGTGACGCAGGATTCCCTGCGCAAAAACATCGGCGTGGTGACGCAAGATACGTCCCTGTTGCATCGTTCAATCCGCGATAACATTGCCTACTCAAAACCGGAGGCAAGTGACGCGGAAATCATTGAGGCTGCCCGCAAGGCCAATGCGTGGGAGTTTGTTGAAACACTGGTCGACAACGAAGGCAATACCGGGCTGGATGCGCAGGTGGGTGAGCGGGGTGTGAAACTCTCCGGTGGTCAACGTCAGCGGATTGCGATTGCCCGCATATTCCTCAAGGATGCTCCAATTCTGGTACTGGATGAAGCAACTTCAGCGCTTGATTCAGAAGTTGAAGCGGCCATACAGGAAAACCTGTTTGCGCTGATGGAGGGAAAAACGGTGATTGCAATAGCGCATCGACTTTCAACCATTGCCCAACTGGATAAGCTTGTCGTAATGGATCAGGGCGCAATCGTTGAATCCGGCACCCATGAGGAGTTGATCACCACCGGTGGCATATATGCGGATCTGTGGTCCAGGCAATCCGGTGGTTTTTTGGTGGTACAGGATCCTGCGCAAGATGAACAAAGCGCTGCGGAGTAAAACTGTCAATGAAACTATTCGAACCAGTCTTTCGCCTGTTTGAAGGCTGGATTGATCCGTTTCAACCGCGCAGCAGTTACGAGCCACCCAACAAATTGTTGGCTTACGTGTGGTTTTACGTGAGCGAGGTTCGTTGGGCGTTTTTTGCCCTGCTGGCCTACGGATTTTTAAATGCGGTTGTTGAGGCGACCGTGTTCACTTTCGTCGGCGGGTTGGTTGATTTGCTGACCCAGTTTCAGGAAGCGGGGCTCAAGGAAACCGGCTGGGCCGGATTGGTCGACGCGTTTGGTGGTACGCTGCTTTACATGGTGCTTGTCGTGGCTGTGCTTCGGGCATTGGTGGTTGCATGGGGTGCATTGATTGAAGAGCAGGTGATTGTACCCGGTTTTTTTGTCATGATGCGCTGGCAGAGTCACAAGCATGTAATTGCCCAGTCGCTTTCTTTTTTCCAAAATGATCTGGCTGGTCGCATTTCGCAGAAAGTGTTCCAGTCGGGGATGGCGACCGGTGACATGATGATCGGCCTGCTTCAAGTGATCTGGTTCATCGTCGTCTATGCCATCACGGTGGCCGGACTGCTTGCAGCACTTGATTGGCAATTGGGTCTTGTTGTTGTGATTTGGATTGCAACCTTCATTGCAATTGCCCGGATTTACGTGCCGCGGGTTCGCGACAATGCCCGGGTCACTGCCGAAACCGCCTCTGTCATGAGTGGGCGAATGGTGGATGGCTACACCAATATCCAGACTGTCAAACTGCATGGTAGCAACTCGCGTGAAGATGACTGGGTGCTGGAAAGTATGCAGGCTCACCATCATTCGCTGAAGAAGTTCACCCGGGTTTTAACTTCTATGCGGGTTGTGCTTTCGATTGCCAATGGATTTGTTATTTCTGCAATTGCGTGGATATCAATCGACTTGTGGTTGAGTGGCAGTACTTCAATTGGCAGCGTAGCGTTCGTGTTGGCGCTTGTGCTTCGGTTGCATCTTTTGTCAGGCCGACTGCTTGGAACGCTCAATGGATTTTTCCGAAATGTTGGCACAACCCAGAACACCATGGAATTGGTTGCCCGCCCGCTTGGGCTGGTTGATGTACCTGATGCAAAGGACCTTGTATTCAAGGGTGGTGAAATCAAGTTCGAAGGTATTGGTTTTCACTATGGTCGTGAAAGCGGGATAATTTCTGATTTGTCACTCACCATTAAACCGGGTGAGAAGGTGGGACTGGTTGGACCATCAGGGAGCGGTAAAACCACGCTCGTGCATTTGCTGATGCGATTTCACGATCCGGAACACGGGCGCATTTTAATCGACGGGCAAGATGTAGCTAAAGTCACTCAGGAAAGCTTGCAGGGCAATTTTTCGCTGGTTCAGCAGGATGTACAACTGTTCCATCGTTCGGTGTTTGAAAACATCGCCTATGGAATGCCGAGTGCAAGCCTGAGCGATGTGAAAGAAGCGGCCCGCATGGCCAATGCGGATGAATTCATCGTCAATCTGGAAGATACGGGTGGACGAAGCGGGTATGATTCCCGGGTAGGTGAGCGTGGGGTGAAACTGTCGGGTGGGCAACGTCAACGGATTGCAATTGCTCGCGCGTTCTTGCGCAATGCACCAATCCTGGTGCTTGACGAGGCAACCAGCCAACTTGATTCTGGTATTGAACAGGCCATTCAGGAGAATCTGTTGAAGTTGATGAAGGGTAAAACCGTGCTGGTTGTTGCCCATCGCCTGTCAACGATTGCCAGACTGGACCGGCTGGTCGTCATAGATGGAGGCGAGATTGTTGATCAGGGCACCCATGAAGAACTGATCGCGCGCGGCGGGTTGTATTCAGAATTGTGGGCGCGGCAGTCCGGTGGATTTATCGAACGGATTGAAGGTTAACGTGTCAGTTTCAATGTGGCTGCCGCCACAGAGGACAGGATTGCAAATGCGCCAGCAGTCAAAAGTGCCTGTTGGTAATTTCCACTGAGGTCGTAGAGAATTCCTGCAAACCAGGGTGCGGCCAGTCCTGCAGATCCCCAGGCAGTAAACACACGGCCATAAATTCGTATCCCTTCAATTGCGCCGAATGCGTGGGAAATGATCGACGGGTAGACGGCTATGAGTGCGCCGTATGCAAATCCAACGATCATCAAGCAGGCAAACAGGAGAATACCTCCGTTCGATTGGGTCAAGAGCAATAATGCGCCCGCCGATAACAAGGGTAACCAAAAAAGGATCGATTTGGGTTTCACGTGGTCCACCAGCCAACCACCCAACACAGCACCGGGGATGATACATAGTGAGATCAGTACCGGAGCGGCAACGGCAGTTGATTTTGACATTCCCAGTGATTGCGCAATTGGAGCGGCGTGTCCGATCGCCATCAAGCCGGCGGCGACCCCGGTGCCAAACCCGAACCATAACCAAACCGTCTGCAATGGTGTCGCGCTGGTCTTGCTCGTTTCCTCCTGGATATCTGTTTGAAACCGGGCTCCTGATTTCTGAAGCAGGATAGCAGTCACCAGACCGGTGGTTGCCAGAATACATGCAAGCGACATCATTGCTGCATAAAAACCGCCTACCTCCATTGCAACAGCAAAACCGATGGGTGCACCCGCAGCACCAATACCATAGGCCGCCGTAACGATGCCCATTGTGAAGCCCTTGCGTTCCGGGAGGGCCTGACCCGCCAATTGCAGCGCGTATCCATATCCTAGGCCGTTAGCGGTGCCAAAAATCAAGCTGTAGCCGAACCAGACCAACCAAAGATTGGGTGCAAAGGCTGCAACTACAGCGCCGGCTGCAGCCAATAGACAAACACATATCGCAAAGATCGGCGGAGGTGCCTTGCCATAAAACCTGTGCCCGTAAAGAACTGCAAGCGTCAGGAATACCAGCGCCAAGGAGTAGGTAAGGCTTGCTGATGCCCGATTTACGGCAAACGCGTTTTCCAGGAACACCAGGAAAACAGAAAAGCCATGAACAGAGCCAAGCACCGCAGACAGAATAGAAGCAGCAAGAATGGTCAGGGATTTAAGGTGTGAAGGATTCGACATCACACCGTTTTACAGAAATTTTTATTGAGCGATATGAAATTAATCACCCATCTCCTCGCGCAACACCTCCAGCTCAAGCCACTCTTCTTCTTTTGCGGAGAGTGATGTTTCACGATCAGCCAGCGCCTTGACCCAGGTGTTAAATTTTTTGGGGTCTTTGGAGTACAACTCCGGGTCTTCCAGCGCCTTGTTCAATTTGCCAATTTCAAATTCCAGCCGTTCAATTTCCTTCGGCAGGGTTTCGAGTGCATGTTTTTGACTGAAGGAAAGCTTTGAACCGGGTGTTGTTTGTTTGTCCTGTCGGGGCTTTGATTTACTGGCTGGTTTTGCCTTGGGTGAAGCGACCGGGATTTTGCCACCTCCGCGTTGACGAAGCATGTCGGAGTAACCACCGGCATATTCGTGCCAGATACCCTTGCTCTCTGATGCAATCACCGAAGTGCAAGTCCGATCAAGAAAATCACGGTCGTGGCTTACAATCAAAACCGTGCCGGGAAAATCAGCGACGAATTCCTGCAAAAGGTCGAGTGTTTCAAGATCAAGATCGTTTGTGGGTTCGTCCAAAATCAGGAAATTTGAAGGAGTTCTTAAACCGCGTGCCAACATCAGACGTCCTTTCTCGCCGCCGGAAAGAGCACGCAAAGGGGTGCGAAGTTGTTCCGGCAGAAACAGAAAGTCCTTCATGTAAGAAATAACGTGTTTGGTTTCCTCACCAATTGAAACCATGTCGCCCGTGCCATCGGTCAGGGCGTCTTTCAGGGTCCAGTCCGGATCCAGCATTTCGCGTTTTTGATCAACCACCAGAATTTCGCTGCCAATGCCGATCTTTACCTTGCCACTATCCGGCGCGACTTTGCCGGTTACCAGATTGACCATTGTGGTTTTTCCAGAGCCATTAGGCCCGACAATGCCAACACGATCACCGCGCTGGATGATTGCCGAAAAATCCTTGATGATCTGCTTCGCACCAAAGGACTTAGACACATTGAAGAGACGGGCTACCAGTTTGCCCGAGCTCTCGCCCTCGGCGAGAGTGAGATTTACGCCACTCGAAACTTTGCGTTCGCTGGCTTTCGTCTGACGTAAATCTCCCAGCTCGCGAACACGGCGCATGTTGCGCTTGCGCCTGCCGGACACCCCATGGGTAATCCAGTGTTCTTCACGAACGATTTTTCGAGAAAGCTTGTGTCGTTCAGTTTCCTCCTGCTCAAATATGGTGTCTCGCCAATCCTCGAACGCACCAAATCCTTTTGCAAGTGATCTGGAGCGCCCGCGATCCATCCAGACTGTGGAGCGGGATAGAGTTTCCAAGAATCGCCGGTCATGACTGATTGTGACAATGGCAGAACGCAATTCACGCAGTTCAGTTTCCAGCCACTCAATTACCGGTAGATCCAGATGATTGGTTGGTTCATCCAGCAGCAGGATATCTGGCTCTGGCGCCAGTGCACGAGCAATTGCCGCTCTTCGGGTTTCACCACCGGACATGTTTTTGGGATCTTCGTCTCCCTTGAGACCGAGACTCTCAAGCAGCAATTTGGCGCGGTGTGGATCATCTCCAGGAGCAAGGTCTGCAGCGACGTATTTCTCCACATTCTCGAAACCAGCAAGATCCGGTTCCTGGGGCAGGTATCGCAGTGTCGTACCGGGCTGAACAAATCGCTCACCGGAATCCGCTTCGACAATGCCTGCGGCGATTTTGAGCAGGGTTGATTTGCCTGACCCGTTGCGCCCAACAAGACACAAGCGATCACCAGCATGGATCGACAAATCAGCCCCTTCAATCAGTGGCGTGCCACCGAAATTGAGATGGATGTTCTGCAAAAAGAGAATGGGTGCCGGCATGGGCTACTTTAGAAAGTAATAGGCTGAAAGGCAGAATCCCAGGATCACAACTGCATTTGTTAACAGGGTTTGTGAAATGCGCCTTGCGTAGTAGGCACTTGTATACCCGCCAATTGCTGCACCTACCATCATCACCAATGCTTCCGGCCAGGAAATCAAGCCGCCAATTGAAAACAGGATAACCCCCAGAACACTCACAGCCGTATTAGTCAGGTTTTTAAGCGCGTTTGCGTCATGGAAGTCGAGATACCCCATGATTTTAAGGACGGCCAGTGTGATCACGCCAAGACCGGCTCCAAAATAGCCGCCATAGATTGAAAACAGGAACATCAGGCAGTAGCCCGGAAATCCAGCGGCCAATGCAGTGCCACCTGTTCGGGCGGTAACATACTCGTTTATGCGCCCGCCAAAGGCATAAAGCAGCGTTGCAGTTAAAATCAGCCATGGAACAATTTCCAGAAAAAAATTGTCTGTGCTGATCATCAACAGCCCGCAACCGACCGCACCGCCAGCAAGGCCAGCCGTGACCAGTTTTAACGCTTCCTGCCGATTGCCACGCAATTCCTTTGCGTATGCCGGGATTGCAGCAGCATTTCCAGGCAGTACAGCGACGAAATTTGAGGCATTTGCTACGGTAGGCGGAAGCCCGGCAGCCATTAGAACAGGGAATGTCAAAAGCGTTGCGCCGCCTGCAAGTGCATTGACGCCGCCCGCTACGAAACCTGCCGCTACCAGCATAAGGATAATTTCAATAGCCATGATGTTTCACCCTTTGCGAATCGTTCAAGCGGCGACTTTTGTTCCAAAAACCCATGCCAGCCACAGATTTGACCATTCTACAAGTGCATTGGAGACGGGCAGTTCTTCCCGCGACAAACTGCCGTAATTTTCCATCATGTCTGGACAGCAAATTCAGGGCAGCTTAGAACTCCTCCAACATATTCTGTTGCCGGAGATTCTGGAAAGCCAGTTTGCTAAACTTTCCAGGATAGACGACAATTTGCATGACGTTTGAAAGGATGTGATTCCGTGAGCGCGAAATCAAAGGCCGGGGCACCGGAACCTACCCGCAGGGACTTTTTATACATTGCCACCGGAACCATGGGTGCGGTGGGTGCAGCAGCGGTGACTTGGCCGCTAATCCACCAGATGTCTCCGGACGCCTCCACTCTGGCTTTGTCTTCCATTGAGGTTGATGTCTCATCGATTGAACCGGGTCAGGCGATCACGGTGAAATGGCGCGGCAAGCCGGTATTTATCCGCAACCGTACGGACAAGGAAGTTGAAGAGGCCAGTGCGGTGAGCCTTGACGAACTGAAAGACAAGATTGCGGAAAATCAAAACCTTGAAGCTTCAGCACCGGCAACCAACGCAAACCGGTCTGCCGGTGAAGGTAGGGAAAACTGGATCGTCATGATCGGCTCATGCACACACCTTGGTTGCATTCCGGTCGGTCTTTCGGGAGATTTTGGCGGTTGGTTCTGTCCGTGTCACGGGTCGCACTATGATACGGCCGGGCGCATTCGCAAGGGACCGGCACCAGAAAACCTTGCAATACCACCGTTTGAATTCGTTTCAGACGAAACCCTCAAGATCGGCTAAGGAACAAAATCATGAGTGCTGGTCATTCCCAATACACCCCGAACAACGGCTTCATGAAGTGGCTGGATGCGCGTTTACCGCTTCCCCGCATGGTATATGACAGCTTTATTGCCTATCCGGTGCCCCGTAATCTCAACGGCTGGTACACGTTTGGCGCAATTTTATCGATCATGCTGGTGGTTCAGATCATCACCGGCGTTGTGCTGGCGATGCACTATGTTGCATCAACCGGTGCAGCTTTCGACAGCGTTGAACACATCATGCGTGATGTGAACTATGGTTGGTTGATGCGACGGCTGCACTCGAACGGTGCTTCGATGTTCTTCCTGGCGGTATATATCCACATCTTCAGGGGCATGTATTACGGCTCATACAAGAACCCACGCGAAGTGCTGTGGATACTGGGTGTGTTGATATTCCTGCTGATGATGGCGACTGCCTTCATGGGATATGTGTTGCCATGGGGCCAGATGAGCTTCTGGGGTGCAACGGTTATTACCGGCTTCTTCTCTGCAGTTCCGCTGGTTGGAACAACCATTCAAGAGTGGTTGCTGGGTGGCTTTGCGGTGGATAACCCAACACTTAACCGCTTTTTCTCGCTGCATTACCTGCTACCGTTCATGATTGCCGGTGTTGTAGCGCTTCATGTGTGGGCACTGCATGTGGTTGGTCAGACCAACCCGACCGGCGTCGAAGTCAAGGACATGAAGAAAGAAACCGTTCCTTTTACTCCATACGCAACCATCAAGGATGCGCTGGGTGTCATCGTGTTCTTCCTGGTGTTTGCCTGGTTTGTATTTTACCTGCCGGATTTTCTTGGTCATCCAGATAATTACGTCCGGGCTGACTCCCTTAAAACACCAGCACACATTGTGCCTGAATGGTACTTCCTGCCGTTCTACGCAATTTTGCGGGCGATCACCTTCAACATTTCAATTCCCTTCACCGACATTGTCCTGATCAATTCAAAGCTTGGTGGGGTGATTGCGATGGTCGGTTCAATTGCAGTGATGTTCTTCCTGCCATGGCTTGATACTTCCAAAGTGCGCTCAGCAAGTTACCGACCGCTGTACAGACAGTTCTTCTGGGTGTTTGTCATTGTTGGTATTCTGCTGGGGTGGCTTGGTTCCAAGCCCGCTGATGGTATCTATGTTCTGGCGGCTCAAATACTGACTGCCTACTACTTCGCGCATTTTCTCCTTATTCTGCCGTGGCTTGGATGGTTTGAAAAGCCGAGCAAGGTGCCACCGAGTATTGCAGATGCCGTACTTGCCAAAAAATCCAACGCAGCACAGCCTGCCGAGTAAACAAGGTCCGGAGACCAAGAGATGAGAAGCATTTTTGTGAAATTTACCGGATTTTGCGCAGCTGCCATGATGGCACTCAGCGCTTCGGTGGTCTTTGGTGCGGAAGAGGGGGAAACACCTCACTATCCGATCAAACCTCCCAAGGAAGTTGAGTGGAGTTTTGCCGGTCCGTTTGGAACCTGGGATATTGGCCAGTTACAGCGCGGCTACAAGATTTACAGCGAAGTCTGTTCGGCTTGCCATTCAATCGACCTTCTGTCGTTCCGCAATCTTTCTGCGCTTGGATATACCGACGCGCAGGTCAAGGCCATTGCCGCAGAGTACGAAGTTCAGGATGGCCCTGACGAAGATGGTGAAATGTTTGATCGTACCGCTCTGCCCTCCGACCGCATTCCGGGGCCTTTTGCCAATGATGCAGAAGCCAAGGCATCCAACAATGGGGCAATGCCTCCCGACTTCTCGCTTTTGGCGAAAGCGCGTGGTGTTAGTCGCGGCTTCCCGACTTTTGTTTTTGATGTTTTCACGCTCTATGCCGAGGGCGGTCCGGATTACATCTATTCACTGTTGGTCGGTTATGAAGATGCTCCAGATCATGTCGAGATACCTGAAAGCACCTATTACAATTCGTATTTCATAGCAGCGCCTTCTCTTTCAATGGCTCCACCACTGGATGATGAATCGGTAACCTATGACGATGGAACACCTGAAACGCTGGATCAGCATGCACAGGATGTGGCCGCATTCATGATGTGGGCCGCTGAGCCAAGCCTGGTTGAGCGCAAGGCAATGGGCTTCAAGGTGATGATCTTCCTGCTGATCTTCGCAGGTCTTTTGTACCTGACGAAAAAGCGGGTGTTCTCGGGTTTCAAAGACTGATCACATGATTTTTTAATTACTGAAAGGGCCTTGTCATGCAGGGCCCTTTTTGTTTGTCTGAATTTTGGGGGATCCATGGAAAACACACTTCGTACTCAACTCCAAAGCGCAATCCGATCAATTCCGGATTATCCCAAAAAGGGCGTCATCTTCCGTGATGTCACGACCCTGTTTGGAGACGCGGATGCATTCAGCCGCTCCGTTGATGCGTTAGTTGAGCCCTTCGTCGACAAGGGTATCACACAAGTTGCCGGGATTGAGGCGCGCGGGTTCATTTTGGGTGGGGCAATGGCGCACCGATTATCTAGCGGGTTTGTTCCGGTTCGCAAACCGGGAAAACTGCCGCGTGACACCATCAGCGTATCTTATGAACTTGAATATGGTGAGGACCGACTGGAGCTTCACAAGGATGCAGTTGAACCGGGTCAGAAAGTTCTGCTGGTTGATGATTTGATTGCCACGGGTGGTACTGCTGAAGCTGCGATCAAACTACTGCGGCAGTTGAATGCCGACATTGTTGCTGCATGTTTCATAATTGACTTGCCTGATCTGGGTGGTGCGGACTTGGTGAAGTCGTTTGGCATTCCCGTGCAAACCCTGATTGAATTTGAAGGCGACTGATACTCTCATTTCGATTTTTCAAATGCGAGATTTGCTGTCGCGTTTGGAAATTGGCGGTGGGGTGAATATCTGGGAGTATTGGTTCACATTCGGTGATAACCATGAGGTCTGTGATGGCACCTGACCCAAAAGCCTATATTGATCTGAAACGCTATCCTCTGGATCGTTCGGACGATCCAGCTTTTAAATCCGTGTTGCAGAAAGTCCATCGCGAACTTTCCAACGATGGCTGCTCAGTTCTGAAAGGGTTTGTCCGGTCGGAATGTATTGGTGATCTTGTAATCGAGTCGGATTTGGCGGCACCGAATGGCCATATGTCCAAAAATCGCACCAATGCGTATTTCACGATGGATGATGAAACTCTTCCATCTGATCATCCCAAGCGGCAATTCTTTGATCGCTCGAACGCATTTATTCCGGCGGACAATTTCAGTGAGAATTCTGCATTGCGAGAGATATATGAATGGAAACCATTCTTTGAGTTTGTCCGTAACGCATTGGGAGAAACGAATTTCTATCGATACGCCGACCCGCTGGCTGATGTGATCGTCAACATGGCGGAAGAGGGCAACGGTTTCCCCTGGCATTTTGACACGAACAATTACACGGTCACGCTCGCCATTCAAAATGCGGAGGAGGGTGGAGACTTTCAATATGCCCCTAATATCCGCAAGCAGGATGAAAATTTTGACGAGGTACGCCGCGTACTGGATGGAACTTCCAGCAAGTTGAAAACCCTGACGCTCGAACCGGGTGATCTACAGATTTTCAAGGGTAGATATTCCATGCACAGGGTAGCTCCACTGAGGGGCAAACGGCCGCGTTATGTAGCGATCTTCTCCTATGTGGAGGAGCAGGGGATGGTTGGATCACCAGAGCGAACAAAGCAGCTCTATGGCAAGGTTCTGCCAATTCATTTGGAACGGGCAGGATTACGCGCGGATAGCTTTCTTGATTAACCTGTGAAGCGTTTCGCCTAAAAGCCAGCTGCGACAATCATGTCTGCCGCTGCAGGACTGCAGGCAATTGGCGTGTCATGCTGGATTGCAAGCCTAATGAGCGCAAGCAGGTCCACATCGGTTGAGCCCGGCCCATGAGGGTCAGCAAAGAAGATGACCGCATCCAGTTCGCCGGTTGCAACAAGTGCGCCTAATTGTTGGTCGCCGCCATGGGAGCCGCGCTGAAGCCGGTGGATGAACAGTTCCGGAGCAGCTTCACCCAACATTGTGCCGGTACCGCCAGTGCAGATAATTTTATGCCGGCGCAGGGTTTCGCAATGCCGATTGACCCAGGCTTTTAGGTGTGATTTGCGGTTGTTGTGGGCAACAAGCGCAATCCTTTTGGGAGCAGAGGAACGCAATTTCGCGTGGCCGGTCATCATCATGATGGATTGAACCTGCGATACGAGACCTTCTCCGCTAGCGGGGAATGCTTCTTCAAATGCAGCCGTGCCAACGGTGAAACCTGCAGCACCTGCTTCAGCGACAGCAATAATGCGCTCTTCCTGGTCGATGCTTCCTGCCATGATCACTGGTTTGTCTACGGCGCTACAAACAGCCTTCATAAGCGCTGGCACGTCTCCGTCGAGACGATAGGCCAGCAAATCCAGACCATGTACGGTTTCCAGATCCGCCAATTGTCGGGCGCTTTCAACAATTTCCTCAATTGTACCGGCAAGAACACTTGGATGGCCGACAATTTCACCAGGAAACGGGTAGTATCGAATGGGATGGTGCCGCAGCATCGGTGCAACCTTGGCTGCGCGTGTGCCGCCCAACAGGCAATCCACCTCAAGGTCGATTGCCGCTTTGGCTGAGCGCAATTCACTTTCTTCGTCGAGACTTACAACTTCCAGATAGGCGCGGCCCCCTGAAGCGCGGATATCCCGGGCGAGGCTTTTCAATTCCTCAAAGGGCAGGCCGACATCCTTGAAACCGATGTGGCGTGCGCCGCCTGCAAGTACATCGTCCAATCGTTCCCTTGCGTCGGGAATTGTACTGTCGTTTGCAGTCAGCATAAATATGAAATCAAAAGCCATTGGTGGAAGTTGCTCCAGATTTGGATGAAATTTCACTAGTTCGCACCAGCGGTTGAGGAAGCATCTTAATGCCAAATGATCCTGACGGAAGCAGTTTTAGTAAGTTGATGCCCGCATACATCATTCGACAGTACCCCACTTAGGGATGAGAGTTGATCAAAGCCTTGAGTTTGCAGTCAAATGCTGCACATTCTATCCGCGCAATATCAGGATGAGTTGGCCAAACAGACATGTCAGAAATATTAGAGAACTTACAGCCGATTGATTTTTTTGCCCTGTGGTTTTTTCTGCTGGTCTGGCTCACCTTCGAATACATTATTGATTTTTCCAACGTCAAGCGAAAGAGCCTAAGCGGCTTGATGTCCGATAAACGTCGAGCATGGATGGAGGTGTTGGTAGAACGCGATCTACGCATTGTTGACGCATCTATTCTTGGTGGCTTGCAACAGGGCGCCGCGTTCTTCGCATCGACATCTATCCTGGCGATTGGCGGGTGCTTTGCACTATTGGGATCTACCGATCAGGTGCTGGAAATCTATTCAAGCCTGCCATTGGGATCGGGAATGGACCCGGTTATCTGGGAAATCAAAGTTTTGGGATTAACCGCGCTGTTTGCCTATTCGTTTTTCAAGTTTGGCTGGTCGTATCGCCTGTTCAATTATTGCGCAATTCTGGTAGGCGCGGTGCCTCAACCGGAGGCTGATCTTAAGGCCCGCCGAATTGCGGCTTCGGAAGCCGCGGAAATGAACATTATTGCCGGTCGCCACTTTACTTCGGGGCTGCGCGGAATTTTCTTTTCCGTCGCCTATCTTGGCTGGTTTATTGGGCCCTGGATGTTTCTGCTAACCACCGTGATCGTGATCGTGGTGTTGATTCGTCGGCAGTATTTTTCCCGGGCTCGCGCTGTGCTTCTTAAGTAGAATTTAAACGTTGAATTTGAACAGCAGTACATCACCATCGCGCACTACATATTCCTTGCCCTCGTCGCGTGCCTTGCCCGCGTCCTTTGCGGCGGTTTCACCGCCGAGCGTTACGTAGTCATCATAGGCAATCGTCTGGGCGCGGATGAAGCCCTTTTCAAAGTCAGTGTGAATGACGCCTGCAGCTTGGGGTGCTTTGGAACCTTTTTGTACGGTCCAGGCACGGGTTTCCTTCGGTCCGGCGGTAAAATAGGTAATCAGTTCAAGCAGTTGGTATCCGGCACTTATCAACCGGTCGAGGCCGGATTCTTCCAGCCCGTTCATTTCCAGATATTCCGGTTGTTCTGATTCAGGCAGTTGAGCGATTTCTTCCTCAATTGCAGCGGATATGACAACGGAGCCTGCGTTTTCCTCAGCTGCAAGTTTCGCAATTGCTTCACTATGGGCGTTGCCACTCGCTGCATCGGATTCAGCCACGTTGCAAACATAAAGCACCGGCTTTGAGGTCAGCAAGTTCAAGCCTTTGAGCATTTTCAAATCTTCCTGGGCAATGCCATCGAGCAACAGTCTGGCCGGTTTGCCGTTCTTCAACAAATCAAGTGCTGCTTCCATTGTCGGCAGGACCGTCATGGCTTCCTTGTCCTTGCTGGCCGCCTTTTTTCGGGTTTGATCAACCCGGCGCTCCAGACTTTCAAGGTCGGCGAGCATGAGCTCTGTTTCGATGGTTTCTGCATCAGCTACCGGATCAATCTTGCCTTCCACATGCGTGATGTCGTCATCTTCAAAGCAACGCAACACATGCACAACCGCATCAACCTCACGGATATTTGCCAGGAACTGGTTCCCCAGTCCTTCACCCTTGGACGCGCCACGAACCAGACCGGCGATGTCGACAAATGAAATCCGGGTTGGAATGATTTCCTTTGATCCGGCAATTGTGGCAATTTTTTCAAGCCGTGGATCTGGAACCGCTACCTCACCCGTGTTGGGTTCGATCGTGCAGAACGGATAATTCGCGGCTTGAGCCGAGGCGGTCTTGGTAACCGCATTGAAGAGGGTGGACTTTCCAACATTTGGAAGTCCCACAATGCCACATTTAAAACCCATGTTTGGAGCCCCTAATTATCACCGCCGCCAAACAGTTTTTTGAGCATATCTGCCATCGGTCCGGATTTTGGAAGTTGTTTCGTTGTGTCAGGTTTACGAGCCTGATGAATGTGTGATTTGGCCTTGTTTCCGGTCTTCTTTTTCGCCGCATGATTATCCGACTTGTCGCCCTTGGTTGCCAGCGCCACCCGGTTCATGAAGCTTGAATCTTCGCCGTTAGCCAGCAGTGGTGCATTTTCCCCGATCGCTGCCAACATCGGCTCCAGCCATTCGGAATCAACCTTGGCAAAATCTCCAAGCACATGGCCTGTGACCCGTGCCTTGTCTCCAGGGTGACTAATACCAATCCGAATCCGGCGATATTCCTTGCCGCAATGGGCATCAATCGATCTGATGCCATTGTGGCCGCCAGCACCGCCGCCCGTCTTTATGCGTAGCTTGCCAGCAGCCAGATCAAGCTCGTCATACAGCACGATCAAGTTTTCAGGTGCAAGCTTGTAGAAGCGCATCAGTTTGCCGATTGCTTCGCCCGACTTGTTCATGAAGGTCTGAGGCTTAACCACCAGTACCTTATGTCCATCAAGCGTGCCTTCTGCAATTTCGGTGTTGAATTTTGATTTCCAAGGACCAAAGGCATGGCAGCGGACAATCTCATCCGCTGCCATAAATCCTATATTATGCCGGTTAGCGGCATATTTGTCGCCTGGATTACCAAGCCCTGCAATGATCAGCATGGCTCAACCGCCGTTCGCAAAATCGAGGTTATTCCTCGTTTTCACCTTCTTCAGCATCATCACCGTCTTCTTTTTCTTCACCGATGATTTCTGTTTCAGGTGCTTCGCCATCCGCATCTTCTTCCTCTTCGGATTTCAATCCGGCAGGTGAAGCAATAGTTGCAATCGTAAAGTCGCGGTCAGAAATGGTTGGTACTACATTTTCTGGAAGTGCAACACTCGAAATATTAAGCGAGTCGCCCAACTCTGAATTGATGAGGTCCACGGAGAAAAATTCCGGAATGTCGGTTGCCGGGCAGTTCACTTCAACCGTGTGACGTACAATGTTCAACACGCCGCCGACATTAAGGCCAGGGCATTCTTCTTCATTTTCGAAGTGAACCGGAATATCAACGGTTACGACTGTGTTCTTCGAGATGCGGAGAAAATCCACATGCTCAACAAAATCGCGGATCGGGTCAAGCTGGTAGGTTTTGGGCAACACGCGGTGCGATTCGCCATCAACCTTGATGGTCGCGATTGTTGTCATGAAACCACCACCGTGAATTTTCATTGCCAACTCTTTGTAGGGGAGTGCTACCGCCAGGGGATCTTTCTTGTCGCCATAAATTATGGCAGGCACCAGTTGGTTGCGGCGAAGTTCACGGGAGGCCCCCTTGCCAACCCGGTCGCGCGCTTGGGCCTCGAGCTCGTATGTGTCGCTCATTGTTCTGCCTTTCGCATATGGAGCGTCAACTTGGCCAAGCCAATCTTGCGTTCCAATTTTCGTTTGCGCACAATTTATCCGAAAACCGGAGTCCACTTTTCGGGTTGTGCTTTATGAGGGCTTTCCGGTGGCACAATGCCTCCAGAAATTGTTGCAAACCAGGATTTCAAGGTCTGAAAAACAACAAGCCCACACTGCCTCCAAGGGTGTCTGTGTGGGCGAGGCGGTTTATAGGCGAGAACTGAAGTTTGCGCAAGCGCAAGAATCGCGGATGCAGAGGGATTTTCCGGTGGGGAATTTTAGTCGAAAAGGCTTGATACAGATTTTTCCAGCGCGGTGCGTTTGACCGCTTCGCCCATCAGTTCAGCGATTGAAACCACCCGAATATTGAGTGCTGCTTCGACTGCCGCCGTGGGCTGGATCGAGTTGGTAATTACCAGTTCTTTCAGCTTTGATGAGGTTATGCGCGCAACAGCGCCGCCGGATAGCACGCCATGGGTAATATAGGCAGTGACACTGGTGGCACCCTTTGCCAGCAGTGCTTCAGCGGCATTGCACAATGTTCCACCAGAATCGATGATATCATCGATGAGGATGCAATCTTTGCCTTCCACGTCGCCGATCACATTCATGACTTCAGATTCGCCGGGCCGGTCGCGCCGTTTGTCGACAATCGCCAACATGGAGCCGGTGCGTTTTGCCAGTGCTCTTGCCCGAACCACACCCCCAACATCGGGTGAAACGACCATGACGTTTTCAAGGTCATAGTGTTCTTTGACATCGCGGCCAAGCACAGGTACGGCGAATAAATTGTCCGTTGGTATGTCAAAAAAACCTTGTATCTGGGCGGCGTGCAAATCCAGTGTCAGAACCCGGTCGGCACCGGCTTCCGTGATCATGTTGGCAACCAGCTTTGCTGAAATTGGTGCACGCGGTCCTGGCTTTCTGTCCTGGCGGGCATACCCAAAATAAGGAATAACTGCAGTTATCCGGCGAGCTGAGGCGCGCCGAAGCGCATCGATCATGATGAGCAGTTCCATCAGATGATCATTGGCCGGATACGATGTCGATTGCAGTACAAAACAATCTTCGCCCCGGACATTTTCCAGAAGCTCCAGGAAAATTTCCTCGTCAGCAAATCGGCGAACATCGGCTTTGCCGAGATCGATCTCCAAATATTTGCAGATTTGTGCGGCAAGCACCTGATTTGAGTTGCCGGCAAAGAGTTTCATAATGTTCTTTCTCAGCCGCAGCCGACCCCCGATTAATGAGGGGTGTAATAGGCCAATAGCAAAGTCCTATCAATGCCATAGCATTGATTACCAACAAATAATCTTTGGAATTTTGAATAAATAGCCCGGGAACTTACTGGGAAGTGGAGTTAAGCCACGAATTGAGCCTTGCAACCGTCGTACCTGCTACGCTGTTGAATTCATTAGCACCCACCGCTTGCCAGGGATCGGTGGACTTCGAGGTTGTCCGCTCCTGTCCGTTAATTCGGTGTAGCCGGTTGCCAGTACTATCGAGTACATCCCAGACATAGACCAGAAGTGTTCCCGATCCATCATCAAGCGCAGAAAAATATCCCTTTACCTGATATTTCGCACCGGGTTGGTTTGCCGGGATAAGTGAAAGGCCCGAACCTTGCGCCGAGACACGCAGAGAGCGGGACAAGGCGGTGACTGCTCCTTGTGGCGCACCAGAGACTGGCAGGAACGAAATGCTGTTTTCAGTGTTGAGTGCTGCAGTCTGGAAACTGGTATCGCTGGTTTGCCCGGCAACTGCTGCCTGGGCAGGTGTGGTTGGATCTTGTGCTGCCAATGCAGTCTCGCTGCCAATTGTCTGCGCTGGAACCGGATTGCCTTGCGAATTCGCTGCATTTGTAGTTCGTGTGTCGATCGTTGCTATCGAATTTGTGGTGCTTCCAGGATTGAGTGCGCTGGTGTTGCAACCGGCGAGAAAAACAATGCAGGTGCTTGTACAAAGGGCGTGGTAAAAATTTGTTCGAATAGTCAAGTGATCTTCCTCATCGAATTTTCAAAATTCCTAGCGGACAATAAGGTCAATTTCGTGACGGGACAAATTTTCTGGCCCATCTTTACCCGTAATATAACTTTGTCCCAAACTCATTGCAGTGCCGGTTTCACTGTCGAATATGATCATATGGGTAAAGATTACCATACGTTCAACAATTTCAGTTTCATTGCCGGAATAAATCATCGGCATATCCATCCAGCAGGGGGTATAAACCGCACCAAGTGAATAACCACAAGCATTCATTCGGTGGCGGGTCAAACCGGCATCATCCAGAATATTCGCATGGGCATCAAACATGTCGGAAAAACTGTTGCCTACCTGCATTGCATCGCGAACGCCAAGCAGTGCTGCGCGGGCAGCTTCGTAAAGTTCAGTGTGCCTGGCAGTTGGTTTGCCGACAATAAGGGTACGCATCATCGCGGCATGGTAGTGGGCCCAGGCGCCTGACCATTCGAGGGTCAATTGGTCATTGTCATCCAGAACGCGGCGTCCGGATTTGTAGCGGCACAATAGTGCGTCATCTGCGGAACCGATGATGAATTCATTTCCGGGGTAGTCGCCGCCCTGAGAAAATATTGCAGAATGCATTGCTGCCAGAATATCGCCCTCATTTGCACCGGCTTTTGTTTCCTTGATGGCGGCATCAAGCGCGTCATCGGACAGTTTCCCGGCCATTCGAACATGCTGAAGCTCAGCCTCGGATTTCACAACCCGAAGGGAATTG
The DNA here is from genome assembly GCA_021775415.1 of Hyphomicrobiales bacterium. Lineage (GTDB taxonomy): Bacteria > Pseudomonadota > Alphaproteobacteria > Rhizobiales > Rhizobiaceae > JAALLB01. The sequence goes on from JAJFHV010000002.1 coordinate 135,199, forward strand.
ACGACATCAGAACCATCTTCAAGATTTGCGAATGCATTAAGCCGGTCGTTTACCGCCATGCCGTTCTTTGCAGTCAGGCCCTGGGTGTCATATTCAACACCAATCCTGGTGCCGACAAGATCCAGATCGTTTAACAGATTGTGCAGGTCTACGGTTGGATCCGCATTGCCACGATCAGTCCAGATGATGATATTTTCAATGATTGAAGTATGCCGTGCCTGACGCAGATCCGGCGCGCGGGTCAATAGCACCATTTCGCCGTCTGATTTCACGACGAGACACTGGAAGAAACAATACCCAAACGTGTCATAGCCGGTCAGCCAGAACATGCTTTCCTGAGCAAACAGCAGCATGCAATCCAGCTCGCGTTCAGCCATTTTGGTTTTTAGGCGTTCCATCCGATCGGTGAATTCCTTCCTTTGAAAATGTAGTGCCATTTTATGCTCCCGAATTGTCTGACTTGATTGAAATTGCTGAAATCTGGCGGCCATAATCTGGTTCGCCGCGATGGGTTTTGCGCCGGTAAGAGTAGAACCGGGCTTCATCTTGATAAGTGCACTGCCCGGTCCACTCTGCCTGGATTCCATTTTTTTGAAGCCTATCCACAATGTAGGCTGGCAGATCAAACATCGCGTGGCCAGGGTTTTTAGATTCGGACAGATAGGAACCATTACTTGAATCCAGTTCCTGCAGCATCTGCACGAACTCAGGCCCTACTTCATAATTGCTTGCGCTGATTGTCGGCCCCAGAACGGCTTGTATGGTTTCGCGCTTTGCGCCGAGTTTTTCCATTTCAATTATTGTATTATCAAGAACGCCACTGGTAGCTCCCTTCCATCCAGCGTGTGCTGAACCAATTACCCCTGCTTTTGCATCGCAAAAGAGCACTGGCCCACAATCAGCTGACAGAGCTCCCAATGCAATTCCAGGCTCTTTGGTGACCATGCCATCAACTTCTGGACGTTCTTCGCCGGACCAGGGCCGGGTGACGCAAATTACATCGGGTGAGTGCACTTGATATGTGGTGAGCAGGTTTTCCGAATTCACACCCAGATGTTCAGCGACGAGACTGCGGTTGCGCAATACGGTTTCGCGATCGTCATTGGAACCAATCCCAACATTGAGACCGGCATAGATGCCGCTGGAATGGCCACCTTCCCGGGTGAAAAACCCGTGCAAAATATCAGGTGCGCCATTCGACAGTCTGGTTGCCTGTATTGGATCTGGTTTGGTCATCTCGCCTTGCCAACTAACAAGGGGATAGAGTTGATGGGTTGGGGCCTCTAAGTCAACTTTTGTTTTGACGATCTTTCGATGTATCCACCTCATCAAAGAGCGGCAGGGTGACACCTGCTGCAGCGAATGCAAAAATCTTGAATAGTCGGCCCATTTGATCGGGCAAAGCCAAGCGCTCTGCCTCGCTGGTTAGTCGATCCTGTACGGCTTGTGACTTATCGCTACCCAATTGTCCCGCTCGTTCCAACAGCCCCAATTTTATGAGAAAATCCCCCTGATCCATCAGCGGTTTGACTTGGGCTCCGGCATCGCTTGCAGCACGTGCTAACACACCAAAGTCAATGTGGCTGGTAAGATCTGCCAGTCCCGGTTCGAGTAGGGGGTCTGTATAGGCATGGTTCTTGACTGCCTGAAATGTGTCGCCAAATGCGCTTTTCGCGTGGCCGTAATCTACAATCAATGCGGCACCTGTATCCTCACAAAGACGAGCGGCAAGGTTTTCAATGAACGCTTCGCGGGCCGGGGCATATTCAAACACTGCGCCATCGGGTTCATCATCTGCGTCATCTGGCAGGAATCCGGGATCAAGCGTGCCGGTTCCAAACGTCCAGATGAGTGCTCCGTTCTTGTCCAGTGCGATGGCGCGCTCCCGCCAGTCTTTGCCTGCTCTCACATACTGACGAATTGGAATTACATCGAGAAACTCATTGGCTACAACAAGCAACGGTTGGTTCGACACCGTTTCCAGCGTGTCGTGCCATGTGATGGGAACGTCGGTGCCTGCGAGTTTTTGCTCTTGCCTGCGCTTTAGATTTTCGCTGACCTCGACCATATGAATGCGCACGGCTGTCATGAAGTCGGGCGAGATGCGTGTCGCACGCAGAAGGTCTGCCATCAAGGTACCCAATCCGGGGCCAAATTCGACAAGATTGAATGGAGAAGGTTTGCCGAGCTGCTCCCATGCCTGCAAACACCACACGCCGATAAGTTCACCAAACATCTGGCTTGTTTCAGGTGCGGTGATGAAATCACCCCCACTGCCGATTGCCTGCCGGTTCTTGTAATAACCATCTGTTGGATCCGTAAGACAAAGATGCATGTACTCAGTCAGGGGCATTGGGCCGGTCATCTCAATGTGACGGGTAATGCGTTTTGCGAGCGGCGTGGTCATGGATTGGTTGCGCGGCCCTGCGCGGTCGCAATTAGACAGAACCCGAGCAAGATTATCGGTATTGAAAGCAACATGCCCATGGTGAACCATCCACCGGCCAGATAGCCAAGCTGCGGATCGGGCAGCCTGAAAAATTCGACGATTATCCGACTGATGCCATAGCCAATGACAAATGTTCCGCTGATGAAGCCGGGTTGGCGTAGTTTTTTGAGTTGCCAGGTAAGTATGGCCAGAACCGCAAATAGCACCAACCCCTCAAGTGCTGCTTCATACAGCTGACTTGGGTGGCGCGGTTGACCGGAAGTTCCCGGAAAAATAACGCCCCAGGAAACGTCTGTAACCCTGCCGTAAAGTTCCGCGTTTATGAAGTTCGCAATACGGCCAAAGAAAATGCCAAGTCCACAACTTGCTGCAATTACGTCAAACATGCTGAAATATGAAAATCCTCGCCGTCTGGCGAACAGGATCATTGCCACGGTGATGCCTGCAAGGCCGCCATGGAAACTCATGCCGCCTTTCCAGATTGCTGCTATTGAAAACGGGTTCGCGATATAGGTGCCCAGATCGTAGAACAGCACATAACCGATACGCCCACCCAATATGATGCCGGCGACAGCCCAGAAAAGAAAATCGTCCAGATCCTGGTTGGTAATTGGCGAACCGCCTTTACCCCACAGCTTATGGCTTGCTACCAGTTTACGCGCGTACCACCAGCCGAACAGGATACCGATCACATAGGCAACACCGTACCAATGGATTTGCAAGGGTCCGAGTTGAATCAGCACTGGGTCAATTGCCGGGTGGGATAATGCTGTAAGCGGCGTAATCATTGAATTGTCCAGCGCGGTAAATTTTGATCTATGTCCATCGCATTTGCTGCTTTGCAGGTCTACAGGTTTTCCATAACCCCCTGCGGCGTCCAGTCACCTGCCGTTGAAAGTGAATTGGCAAACCCCTACATTTGCCATAACCAGATCGAACGCCAGATCACAAGAATGGAATGCAATATGACCCAGGGTCCCAATCGTTTGTTTGACGAATTTGCCAAATTGATGACCGATGCTGCGGGCGCGGCACAGGGATTGCGGCAGGAAGCCGAAACGGCATTTCGCTCTCAGGCCGAGCGGTTTCTTACGGACATGGATCTGGTGAAACGCGATGAATTTGATGCAGTTCGCGAAATGGCGAGCAATGCGCGCATGGAAAACGAGGCTTTGAAATCTCAAATCAATGCACTCGAAAGGCGGGTTGCTGCGATGGATAAAGCGACAAAGCCTGCGCCCAAGGCGCCGAGGGCAAAAAAATCCGGCTAACACGAAATTTATTTTGACCGGTGAATAATCTTTGAAAAATGCAGTGGTGTGAATCGCTTAGGTGAATCTGTGAATCTTTTGATTCAAGGCTTCTCCACAGAATTACCACGCGCCCTCCATTTGGCAGGGTAGCGTTCGTGAGTCGGCGCTATAGAGTGGACTACAGGATGATTCGCGGTGGACCTGAGATTCAAAATATGGGGGGCCACTTCAGTGTTCGGTCGAAATTATTTGGGCCGGTTTTCCTGAGTACTAAGTGAACGCGTCAGTTGTTGGCGTACCGATAGGGTTTGTTTGTGGCGAAGCGGAAGCAGATGATTTCTGCAGTTTTGGTTCGCACAAGGAGAAAGCATGAGTCTTGCTGAGATCACGCTTGAGCGTGACATCAATCCAGTTGACATGATCGAGCAGGTTGCGACCATTAATCACTGGGAATTTGAACGCTCCACTGATGATGAGATAAATCTCACGGTTACCGGGGTGTGGACCGAATACAATGTGTCGATTTCCTGGATGGAGGATTTTGAAGCACTACACCTTGCATGCGCGTTTGATCTCAAGGTTCCGCAGGGCCGCATTCTGGAAACTACAAAACTCCTGTCTCTCATCAATGAGCAATTGTTGATCGGCCACTTTGACATCTGGATGCAGGAGGGTGCGGTTATGTTCCGTCAGGCCTTGATGTTGAATGGTGGTGCGGAACCCACCGGTGAACAACTTGAATGTCTGCTGGCAAGTGCGCTTGATGCCTGTGAACGGTATTATCAGGCTTTTCAGTTTGTGGTGTGGGCAGGCCATGATGCGGAGGAGGCTTTGTCAGGGGCCTTGTTCGAAACACAAGGGACCGCGTAGACTGCACCACTGCATTTTATTCGCGCTGGAGCATATCAAATGAGCGGTGAAAATTCCGAAGATATAAGTTCGATTTCTGTTGTCCTGGTAGGGGCGGGAAATATGGGTGGTGCCATGTTACGTGGCTGGATTTCCGGAGGAATGCCCGCCGCAAATATTCAGGTGCTGGACCCAGCAACGCCTGATTCGATGCGTGGTTTTTTGGATGACAACGCGATTGCATTGCATTCAAGCCCGGACACTCTGGAGCCACCTGATGTATTGTTGCTGGCGGTAAAGCCGCAAGTGATGGATACGGTCGTTGCTTCGCTCACATCGCTCGCCGGACCCGAAACGGTTGCGGTGTCGGTTGCTGCCGGTAAAACGCTCGCCTCAATTTCAGATCCACTCGGCGGACCTGCATGTGTGCGGGCAATGCCCAATACGCCGGCACTTGTACAACGCGGCATTACGGTATGTTGTGCCAGTGGCAACACCTCGACCAGCCAGCGCCACCAGGTTGATTTGTTGTTGCGCGCTATCGGCAAGGTCGAATGGGTTGAGGATGAAAGTCTAATAGACGGTGTTACTGCGGTTTCGGGCAGTGGTCCGGCATATGTGTTTCACCTGGCTGAATGCATGGCGGAGGCTGGGAAGGCTGCGGGTCTTCCAGATGATCTGTCGATGACGCTTGCCCGCGAAACGGTTTCAGGTGCAGGTGAATTGTTGCGGCTATCAAAAGATGAGCCTGCGACGCTTCGTGAGAACGTTACATCGCCCAACGGAACAACTGCTGCGGCACTGGAGGTGTTTATGGGTCCGGATGGAATGAAGGGACTTGTTGAGCGGGCAGTACTTGCCGCCAAGAAACGCTCGGAGGAATTGTCATGAGCGATGAAATCACAATCGACGATTTTCTCAACGTTGATATTCGCTGTGGAACCGTTGTGGCAGTTGAACCGTTTCCCGAAGCTCGCAAGCCAGCCTGGAAGCTCAAAATAGATTTTGGTGAAAAATTAGGCATTAAGAAAAGCTCTGCCCAGATTGTCGCAAACTATACGGCCGATGAATTGATGGGCCGTCGTGTGATGGCGGTTGTGAATTTTCCGCCACGCCAAATCGGACCCTTCATGTCTGAGGTTTTGACGCTTGGTTTTTCAGATGAAGCCGGTGAAGTTGTGTTGGCTGGCATAGACAGGTCGGTTCCCAATGGCAGCCGTCTACATTGAGCAGAGTGGGACCGGGAGTAGACTGGGACTGGTCCGGTGTTAAGCCGGCAGGGTGACGATAACCCGTAATCCTCCTTCGGGACTATCGTAAAGATTGATGTCGCCACCATGGTTTCGGGCGATATCACGGGCGATTGACAATCCGAGGCCAGTGCCGGACTCGTCAAGGTTTCGTGCTTCATCCAGTCGGATGAAGGGTTTGAAAACTTCTTCGCGCTTTTCTTTCGGGATACCTGGACCATCATCATCAAAAGTGATGGTGAAGCGGTCATTGCCTTTGGCAACCCACACTTTGAGTGTATCAGCGTAGCGGAAAGCGTTGGTAACCAGATTTGCCACAAGACGGGCGAATGCGCTGGCGCGAAAATTAATTACCGTGCCAATATCGCAATCTACATCGTAAGTCTTGTTTCGGAGTGAAGCTTCCATCGAGTGGCGCTCAAGTACTTCGCAGATATCGACCAGAACGGTTTCCTCATCGCTGTCCCCCTTGGCGAAACTGATATAACCCTCAAGCATTTTTTGCATGTCATCGACGTCGGCTTGGAGGTCTTCAACCTCCTTTGTCTGATTTACCAGGGCAAGTTGTAGTTTAAAGCGCGTGAGGATGGTGCGTAAATCATGACTCACCCCGGTCAGCATGGCGGTGCGTTGTTCAATTTGGCGCTCAATACGCTCGCGCATTTGCAGGAATGCAAGTCCAGCCTGTCGCACTTCCGTTGCACCTCTTATCCTGAAATCTTCCGGCATTACCCGCCCCTTGCCGAACCGGTCAGCCGCAAGTGACAATTGCTGGATTGGCCGGATCTGGTTGCGCAGAAACAGGATGGCGACCAGGCACAACACAAGTGACGTCCCTACCATCCAGACCAGGAAAATATGAGAGTTGGACGCGTAAGCCTGACTGCGCCGGACAAATACCCGGAGAATCTTTTCCGGCTGCTCAAGGCGAATGCGGATTTCAAGAATGTTGGAATCGCCCACCGTATCAATCCAGAATGGGCGCCCGATCTGGCTGGTAATTTCTGTTCTCAAGGTATCATCAAGCAGCGAGAAGAAGGGCTTGCCCACAGCCGGCGGGAACGGATCAGGCGGCAAAATTGAAATATTGAGGGAGAGCTTTTCCCGTGCGAGCTTTGAAATCTGCTCATAATCAGAATCCTGCGGATAATTCTCGATAATGTCGATCACGGCAGCTACATCGGAAGTTACAACCTTTGAAAGTCGCTGGGTAACGGTCTGCCAGTGACGTTCCATGAATACGAACGCAATTACCGATTGCAACAGAACCATCGGGGCGATGATGATGATCAGCGAGCGAGCATACAGGCCCTTAGGCATTTTCTGCCAAAACCAGCGTTTGAACAACCGCCACGGATTGCGATGATTGCGGGGCCGGGGTGCATTCAGCTCTGTTTCCTCGATGGTCAAGTTGAACTCAATTCGTCTGTTCTATTAGATATTTGCTGCGCGTTGTTACCATCATCGGAAACTAGCACACCCATTGCCTGAGGGAATAGGGTTGTTTGGAAGGGCAATCCTTGACGCGTCAAAATTGTGCAACGATCTCATTTTGGCGTGCAAATTTTGTTGTGTTTGATAACTTCAATAGAGATTGGGGAAATCACATGAATGAGCGACAGTGCCAGCTGGTCGGATTGATTGGCTTTATTATTGCAGGTTTCGTTTTCATCGCGGCGGGGATAAATTTTGGTGACACGTTGACCATCGTGGGAAGTGTGATCTGGGTCATATCCTGTCTGATTTGGCTTATTCCGCTGGTGAGACCACAAAAGGACTGACTTTATTTACAGCATCAAAGCCTGATGTATTTGCTTGGCGCATTCCATCGGCGTTGCTTTAGTGGTGTCGATCTCCAGATCATAGGTAATATTCTGGTGCACCCGATCGAACTGCCAGCGGGCCAGGCCTGCAATCCTGTCGTCTCTTGAGCGTTCGCGCTCTTCGAGCACATCCAGCGGCGCGAACACGCCTACAAAGAACGCTTCAAAGGGGGAAAGCAGATCGGCATAAATGGAGGCTTCGCCTTCCAGCATCACCTCATCGACAATTAGATTGTTTCCTTGTGCTGCCATGGCCGCTATCGCGTGACGCATGCCATCCATGACCTTTGCACCAAACTGACCCGTCTTGATAACTACATTCCGGTGGCCATCCATCTCTACCGTTTCATAGCTGAAGCTGTCTGGATGATTGGCATAGGCTTCCGGCATCATTTCCAGAAACGCATCCATCCGCACATGCAGGAAAGGTTCTATTGTGATTTCCTGCAGGGCCTTGGCAATCGAGCTTTTGCCTACGCTGCCAACTCCGTTGAGGATGATGATTTTTGTGGCTTTGTTCAAAGGTCACCTGTTTACGCTCATAACGGGCTCAATCCACGCAGAGTTTGTAACCCACACCACGAACAGTTTGCAGCCATTTGGGATTGGCGGGATCAGTCTCGATTTTGCGGCGCAGGCGGTTGATCTGCACGTCGATTTTGCGTTCCCCGGCGATGCTTTCACTGCCCAGCAATTCGTGTCGGGCAACCGTTCCGCCCGGTTTTGAAGCAAAGATCATCATGATTTCGCGTTCACGGTCTGTCAGGCGTACCGCTTCACCCTCAAGGGTGAGTTCTTCGCGTTTTACAGAGAACATGTAATCACCGAAATTCACCTGCTCGATGGCAGGTTCAATCGGTTTTGCGGTGCGTTTCAAAATCGAGTTTATGCGCAGCAAGAGTTCGCGCGGTTCAAACGGTTTGGGCAGATAATCATCCGCACCAGCTTCCAGACCCTCAATCCGGTTATCCAGATCAGCGAGTGCAGTCAGCATCAGGATAGGTACTTCCATATTTTCGCGAAGGGATTTGGTTAGGCTGACGCCGGTTTCACCGGGCATCATTACATCGACCACCAGGATATCAAATTCGAGGCTTTCCAGTTTGCGGCGGGCCTCTCCGGCATCCTGGGCATTGGAAACGCGAAAACCATTTTCCGACAAATACCGCGACAGCAATTCACGCAGGCGACGATCATCATCCACCACCAGCACGTGGGGTGCATCGTCTTGCGGTGTGGTCATGGGATCATTCATCGTCAGTTTTCCTGCATAAGCGTTTGATAGTATAGCCGGTTACAGGCTGGTTGCATTCTGACAAAATGAACTTTTATGTCGAATTGCAACCACGCTGGCACATTGATTCAATTTCCGGTTGCTTTTCCGATCATTGCCTTCATGAATTTCATCACCAACGTGTCCGCATTGCGGCCTGTGCTTTTGAATGCATTGTCAATGCGGCGGGACTGGGGAGCAGAAAGTGCCAGAACCAGATCACGACCCTTACGGGTTGGATACAGCAGCCGCTTGCGACGATCATTGGTGCCGGTTGCCTGTATGATGTGGTCTGATTGAATTAGCTGTGGCAGGACGCGTGCCAGGCTTTGTTTGGTAATTTGCAGGATTTCCAGGAGTTCTGCGACTGTCAAACCAGGCTTGCGGTTGACGAAATACAATACCCGGTGGTGCGCCCGACCAAAGCCGTACTCCGCCAGTATGCGGTCCGCATCTCCAACAAAGTCCCGGTAAGCGAAAAACAGCAATTCGATATTGTCGAGCTGCGGTATGTCTTCGCGGGTTATCGGGGTGGTTATGAATTCAGTTTCTTTGTTCATTTCCAGTGATCCAGTTGCGGGACCCAGTTTTTAAAATCCATCTGCATTGTGGCACAGTCTGAAAAATATGTCAGCACTATTGACATAAATATTTCTTGGAAATACGTTTTGCCGGATGTTTTTACCGCGTTTGCGGTCAATATGGAGAAAGACGATGGCTGGTATCGCCTATGATCAACTGGATGGACATATCTGGTTCAATGGGGAATTCGTTCAATGGGAAGATGCGAAAGTGCATGTGCTGACCCATGGTTTGCACTACGCCAGCAGCGTATTTGAAGGTGAGCGGGCTTATGGCGGTGAAATCTTCAAGCTGAATGAACATACCGAGCGGTTGTTTTATTCGGCAAAAGTATTGGGGTTTGAAATTCCCTATACTGTAGAAGAAATAAATCAGGCTTGCCGAGATGCGGTTGCCAAACAAGGGCTTAGCGAAGCTTACATCCGGCCGGTTGCCTGGCGCGGTAGCGAGATGATGGGTGTTTCAGCGCAAAACAATACGATTAATGTTGCAATCGCGGTTTGGGAATGGCCGAGCTATTTTGATCCGGAGCAAAAATTGAAGGGTATTCGTTTGGACCGGGCGGAATACCGCCGACCGGATCCCGCAACAATTCCGTGTTTTGCCAAGGCTGCCGGGCTTTACATGATTTGCACGCTTTCCAAGCATGCAGCAGAGGCCAAGGGTTATGCGGATGCGTTGATGCTGGATTGGCGCGGTCATGTGGCAGAAGCCACAGGTGCCAATGTTTTCTTCGTCAAGGACGGGGTTATCCATACTCCGACACCGGATTGTTTTTTAAATGGTATCACCCGCCAAAGCGTTATTGAACTTGCCAAGGCACGCCAGATCGAAGTGATTGAACGCACGATCCTGCCCGAAGAGATGGCGGATTTTGAGGAGTGTTTCCTGACTGGGACGGCTGCAGAAGTAACGCCGGTTGCAGAAATTGGCGAATATAGTTTCACTCCCGGTGCCATCTCGAAAAGCCTGATGGATGACTATGAGCGCGAAGTGCACAAGCACTCCAAAAGTGAAGCAGCCTAGATCGTTATACTGGGGTTATTCTACTTTTGCCTGGCTGCCCCTTATAATCCGGGTGATTATTGGCTATTCTAACCAAGCGGCGGGAATCAGGTTTCCGTTAGGGCATGTGCCCAACTCAACTTCGCCCCCAATACTTAATTGGGCGGCAATCAAGGAGACAGTCAAATGGAAGCACTTATTCCAATTATCATTCAGGTAATATCCGGCGTTGTCGGCGGTGGTGTCGTCGGCAATATGGTCAAATCTGCTGCCATGAGCATGCTGCCAAAATTGATTGCCGGTGGTGTGGGTGGCATCGGTGGCGCACAGATTCTAGGCATGTTGATGGGTGGTGACGCAGGCAGCGCCATGGACATGGGCTCGCTAATCAACAATGTTGGCGGCGGTCTTGTGGGCGGTGGCGCATTATCGGCTATCGCCGGTATGGTCATGGGCGGCATGAAGAAGTAATCCGGCCAATCAACTGACTTTGAAGGCGGCAGGATTTGCCGCCTTTTTCTTTTCCCGATTCGTAGAAAGCGCCTAATATGACAACACTTCAAATTGCCATTGTTCCCGTTACCCCGTTTGAGCAAAACTGTACGCTAATATGGGATGGGGCGAGCAAGCGTGGCGCGGTGGTTGATCCTGGTGGTGATGTCGAGCGGATCAGTGAAGCAATCGGGCAGACCGGCATTACGGTGGAAACCATCCTGATTACCCATGGCCATATTGATCATGTGGGTGGTGCAATGGCACTGAAGGCTAAACTGGGTGTCGATATTATCGGTCCGCATATCGCTGACAAACCCTTGTGTGAAGGCATTCAAAGCCAGGCGCAGATGTTCGGCCTTGCGGAAGGCTATGAGAATTTGTCACCGGATCGCTGGCTGGAAGAGGGTGACAGCGTAGATATCGCTGGGCACAGTTTTAGCGTGCTGCATTGCCCCGGGCATGCGCCGGGACACGTAATTTTTTACAGCGCCGGGCACAAGTTTGCGCATGTGGGGGATGTCTTGTTTCGCGGTTCAATAGGCCGGACGGATCTTCCTGGCGGGAACCATGAGGCACTGATTGCCTCCATCAAGAACAAGGTTTTGCCGCTTGGAGATGAAGTGAATTTCATCTGTGGTCACGGTCCAGGTGGCACGATTGGTGAGGAACGGATATCAAATCCGTTCCTGATCTAACAGGCCTGATTTAGCGTCTGTAGATATCTGCAGCTAGTTACAGAACTGGACCACACCGACCTTGATACAGTTCCTGCCTGAGTTGCTGCCGTCATATTGATCCCAGACATCTATCTTGCAACGATTGCCATAGTGGCTGTGGGTTGTCCGGCCAACTCCGCTGTGACGGTGTCTTTGAGCATTTTGGTGACAATGCTGGATGTAATCATCATCATAACCACCCCCCTCAAGAATAACGGGCGTGCACCGGTTGCCACGGTGTTTGTGCTCGGCGCGTTCTCCGATTTCAGGAACGTAGTGATAGCGAAATCTACTGTGGCAGCCATCGACTTTCTGGATAATACCTAAACCCGTATAAGGGGCAGTCGTTGGATGACCCGGCGCGGCTTTAACGGTGGTTGTGAGTGACAGAGCCAGAGCCGCGGTTGCGAAGAGGATCAGATTTGGGCGGATCATGACATACTCCCTAAACAAACAAGGCCTTCATGCTAGGATGAAGGCCTTGATCTTGCAAGAGTAATCAATTTTCCGAACAAGCTTGCGCTTGTCGTGAAATTCCAGTCTTAGCGACCGAAATGTTCTTTGTTGTAACCGGACACGCGTGGCTGAACACCTTTTTCAACCATGTTGTGTGTTTCGGTGAAAGAATAGCGTGCGCCGAGTTTAAAGCCTTCGGCGATTTCGCGAACTGCTGAGAAGAATGCCATTTTCCTGATCTCCCATTTGGATATTACGTGTTGAATTCGATGAAAAACAGATAGGCCCGGATTGCCCGTCTAACAAATGCAAAGAATGCAGGGCTGACCTGCCCCCATGTCAGCCCTGGATGGGGCGAAATGGAGGCAGGATCACCGGGTATGGGTGCAATCAGTGGAGGAGGAAGCCTGATTGCGCCCGAAACCTAGCCGTGGCGACGGCACTTGGCCTGGCGAAGTTCATCAATTCCGGAAATCGTGTGATGGATGCGATCGATCCAGTTCTCACAGGCGGCCTGGGAGGTAAAGCAGGTTCGGACAGAAAAATACCTGCTGCTTGGGCTGCGAAAACCGCCGCCATCATTCAACAGGCCATTGGCCGTTGCAGCCCAGGAGGGAGTGCCTTCTTCCTTGTAGGCCTGGCATTTATGAAACCCTTCATAGCCGATGCGGATGACAGTTCCGCGGCCAGTTCCGCGCCCGGCATCGGCCGGTTGGACGGCTGCGAGAATGGGGAGGCCGGCTATCAAACAGGCAGCAAGGGTGCGGCTTAGGTGTTTCATCAGTTCATCCTTTCAAGTGGACAAGATATGGTGTGTTGGCCAATCACTATCAAGCCACGCTTCGGTGAGCTGTGTGAATTCACACACTTCGATGAATATATGCACTTGTCCCCGGCTTAAGGGACAAGTGCTTGTTGTCCATACCCGCCTTGCTTAAGCCTCCAGCACAAAGGTTACCTTGAGCACGACCCGGAATTCAGAGACTTTGCCATTCTCACAGATTACACGCTGGTCTTTCACCCAGGCACCCGAAACGCCTTTCAGCGTTTTTGAGGCGCGTTTGATGCCTTTTCTCGTGGCATCTTCAAAACGTTCCTTCGATGATGCGATGATCTCGGTTACGCGGGCTACAGACATGGCAATTTCTCCGTTTGGTTATGGAGCGATGTTTCGCGTCCGTTGGTTAGTGTGGGGAAGCTTTGCGACGGAGAAAAGTCACAGGTGAGTGAGTGCCACCTTGCGTCAAAAGCCGCTAGGCAATAATCTTTGCTTAGAGGGGCGAACTGGCGAGGGAGGCGGGGATTGCGAAAACTCATCATGGCGCTGGCGATCCTGCAAATCGGCTTTGGCGTCTACATCATGGCCCAAACCTATCTGGAACATTCGGATCCGGCGGGCGATGCAATGGCGCAAGGGCTGGGTGCGGTGATGCTGGCAGTCATTTTGTTGTTCAACCTGCCGGCGCTGCTGCTTGCAGCAATCAATAAATTGCCGATGTTTGCCCTGGCGCTTACCTGCATGTGCCCGCTGCTTTATGTCGTGCTGGTGGGACCCGGCGGGATTTGAGGGCATAAACCCGGCAAGAACGTTTTACTCTACGGGGTTCCACGCCTCGGCCAGTTGCTTTGCCTCAGCCAATTGAGCCGGCGTCAAGCGACGCTCCACATCATCCAGAATCTCATCCGCCAATGAGAATCCGCCGGCAGCTGCAATCGCGAACCATTTATAGGCGGCCACGTGATCGCGGGGTGCGCCATCTCCGTCAAGATAGGCCCAGCCGAGAATATACTGTGCATAGGCAACCCCTTGATTGGCCCGCGTTTGATACAATTCGATAGCCGTGATGGATTTGTCGTTGGCGAGCGCGTCAGAGCTGGTTGGCCCCGTCAGCAGGGCAGCTGATTGGCAAATTGCGACAAACATTCTGGCAGAGGCGCGGCTGATCAAAGGGTTTCTCCTGTTTGACATTTTTATAGCCGTAACCGTTCACTCGATGCAATTGCACCAGTGTCATGAGCATTGTCTAGGGCAAATCAGCTACGTAAACATGTGCGATTAGCCTTTGTACAAACGCGGGACCCGGATACCGGAAAGAAAAGCCCGTGTGTGCAACGGCTACCGAGCCCCGTATCTTTCATTTCACCCTGCGATGGCGATCACCCGGTGTTTGTGCAGAACGACAGTGCTAGGGATTATGAGTGAGGAATTTGGGGCGGGGATAGAATTTTTTGGAATAGGTCCGCTTTAGCCTCGAAATCGGACATACGCGTTCCCGTTTTCAATGTCTGCTTTGTGCCAAGAGCGGACACTTCAATCGGCGTAAAATTCCCTAAAGTACTCGATGTAATGGCTTTTCGGTCTAGTGATTGTACGCACTACATGATGGACGCGCATGGTTTCAAGCCAATCATGCAAGCGATCCAGACTGGTTGAAATCCGCACTCCGCGATACATTTCGACGTCGGCAAACCGCTCGAAGAATGGGTAGAAGGCAAAATCAACCAGACTTACGTCTTTGCCCATCCAGTAGGGTTGACCTTGCCCCTGTTCGGACAAGCCAACTTTGTCCATGAACGCCAGGTGCCCAAGAAGGTCGTCACGCCGTCTGTCGCGGTTTGTTCCAGGAGGCGACTTCAGAAGATTGAAATAGGCAGGCATAAATCGGGTGTTGCAAAAATCAATCCAAAACCTGGCATTGGCGCGCATCCAGGGTTCAGTCGGGAGCAGTGCTGGTTCCCGGCAAATATCTTCCACATACTCACAAATCACACTGCTTTCATAAATTGATTTGCTGCCATGTTTGAGTACGGGAACGCGCCCATAGGGCGAAAGCTTTTCGGGGAACCTCGTCTTTTTGGTCAGATCCACCATCGACAGTTCGAACTCCATACCCTTTTCCCTCATAGCGAGAATGCAGCGAAGGCAGAACGGACAATAATCAGTCGCGATGAGTTCCACTGGCTAGACCTGTTGTTCAAATTGGATGTGCATGACACTTTATCTTTAGAGGTTCCGCAAACCAGACCAAATGTCCGCTTAGCACCCGATAACGGACACCTGTTTCAAATCGCAACGCTACAAGAACTGAATTTAATCGCTACTGATCGCACGACCATGAATGGCCCAGTTATGTATACAAGCTGAGTAGCTTGCGGGTGTTCATGATGCGTTTCCTGTTCCTCCCCATTTGGCATGACGAATACACAGTTTCTCATCGAGGAAGAATATTACGGGTCCCGACAATCCATTTAAGTGATCCCAGCGACCATACATGCTTTTGCGGTGGCTGGAGTACCGCAGGGTTAGAGCCCAATCACCCTTGTTGTAGATTCCAGTAATCAGATCACCCTTTGCTTTGAGATCAATTGGACCGACGGCTGCAATCCAACGACCGGACACGTCTTGCAGGAATTGAGTCTGCTCTGCGCAATTCAGGAAGTTCGCGGCGTAGGCGGTCTGCAGGAATGCAAATAGCATTCCAATGGCAGTTAACAACGTGTGCGTAATGAATCTGGCCATGAGGGTATGTAGGCTTTCCCCTATTCACAAATGAACGAATAAACCCCGTCGCGGGGCGCTGAGAGCAAATAGCTCTTCTTTCCATGTTTAAAACAATGTGTCTTAGCCGCTGAATAAACCGTTTCATCAGACCATTGTTCGCGCAATTCGATCTCGGTTTTGGAGCTTTTAACAACTGTAGGCACATCGGCTGCAAGCGCCTCAGAATCCACATCCATGTCCCTTGTTAAAAACCGAATGAGCGCGGCTCGCGATTTCGGATACCAGCTTACATAGTGGGCCGGTCTGTCGAGAACGACCGCAACGCCATCCGCTCTTGTTTTGATAAAACTTTCACAATCGACGCCAAAACCTGGGTTTTTTTGATACCAGGGATCATTTTTGGAAACAGCAGAATATATGCGTACGCTTTCAGGTGCCCGAATACCATCAAACAACGGGTTAGGTCCACGACATCCCCATCCTTCAATCACATGCCCAGCAAATTCTGCCCCCTGATAGTGAGCTGCAACCATCCCGCCAACACCACTTCCAATCAAAAACAGGTTCTTCCGGTCGATCCATGAATATTCGCCCAACCGCTGAACTGCATAGTCGAGTTCAGCTTTTTGGAAAGCTACTGTGAGATCAAAATTTGCGATGAACTTCTCGCGCTCCTCATTACACCCTAAGGGTCGATAGTCGCGGGCAAAGGAATTTGGTGCAATGACCACAAATCCCAGCTTAGCCAATCGCCGCAAATCTTCACGATGATGGCCAAGCCCTTCGCAGGAATGGAGATAGAGAACTGTTGGTAAAGTATCCCCATCCTGCTTCCTGCTAATGGCCTCAGAGAGACGGGCTCCTTGTATAGGACCAATGTTAGAATTGTCGCCAATCGCTAGCGGCAGGAACACCAACGCCTGAGACCAAGTTCGATCAAGCTCTTCACTATTGGAAACCAACAGCCAATTTGGTTGTTGTAAATGATTGTGGTCAGTAGCAGCCACTAAGCCAATCCATGCATATGAAAAGACAAATATCAAAATTAGTGTAGTCAGTGTTTTCATGACATGGCTCAAAGAATTGAAGAAGCTTCGAAACATCCATCTTAGTTTCTATCAGCAATCAACTCGAATGTCCGTTTTACCTCCGAAAGCTGACATACATTGCGACCGCTATCCCTTCCCATACCCACCGGCAGCCGGGATGCTGACAATTACTGCATTGCCTGCCACAGACTGAAGTCTGATCGCTGCCGCTTCCTTCTTAAAACACAACAGTTTTGTCTTATTTTTTTGGTGCTTTGAGTTTAGGCTGAATTCAATTTGTGATCTAACGCTGTTTACCACACGTTGTGCGGCCTGGGGTTCGAGATGAAGATTGTCACCTACAATATTCAATATGCACTCGGAAAGGATCTGCAATACGATCTGGGGCGCATCGTTGACGCAGTGCGGACTGCGGATATCATTGCGTTGCAGGAAGTGGAACGCAATCACGGTTCGGAAGAGCAAAGCCAACCGGAGGTCATTGCGAGCCTCTTGCCAGATTATTACTGGGTGTATGATGCGGCATTTGATATCGATGGCAGCACGAAGGACAATTCTGGTCGCGTATCCAATCGGAGAAAACAGCACGGCCAAATGATCCTTTCCCGTTGGCCGATCCATACGAAAAGATATTTTCCGTTACCACGACTAGGTCTGGATCACATACTCAACATGCAGCTTGGTGTGCTCGAAGGTCTCATAGATGTGCCCAATGCACCGCTTCGAATTTATACAGCTCACTTTGGCTCGGAAGACAACAATGAGCGACAGGAACAGGCGCGATATCTCCGACGGCTTGTCCAGGAGGTTCCATCACGCGGGGGTGCCTGGACTGGCCCTGCTAATATTGGCACTGACCGGGATTGGAGTGGGGGATTGAAACTTCTTTCGATGCCTGAAAATGCCGTAATTCTTGGTGACTTCAATATGGAACCGGATTCGCCGGAATATCGACTGCTTGTTGAAGAAAATCTGCAGGATGGAACTGCCGGGTTTGTTGATGCGAGGCTTCATGAAGACGGTGAGGTGGAAACATGGCATCCGCTTGCTAATCGAGCGGATGGAACTACCGATAGCATGCGGCTCGATTATTGCTTCGTTACATCGGGTCTTTCTAAACAAATTGATGCATCCTGGGTTGATTGCCAGGCAAAAGGGTCTGATCATCAGCCCGTTTGGCTATCTCTTAAAACTCCCGGTTTTACTGATTAACAGGCAAGCCGGAAAACAATGACGAACTTGTGATGATCTGGGGTTTCAACCGCAGAATTCGGCCTTTTCCCTCGATAGTCAGTCATTTCCGGAATGATGATCAACTTGATCTAAGGGCGAAAACGTGCCTCCATGTAAGGTAGCTGCAGTCACACATGTGACAAACACCTGAAAATTGCTATCGAGAGCATTAAACAAAAGCAAAATTGGGCAGCCTACAATGGGAGGAGTATGGAAATGAAGAAAGAAATTTATCTGAAACGAGAGGCAGAAAAGCTGACCGCTGGTCATATCGACCGTCGCCAGTTTATCATGTCTGCACTTGCTGCTGGTGTCGTATTGCCGACAGCGCTTACAATGGCTGGTGATGCAATCGCCGCGACACCGAAAAAGGGTGGAACTTTCAGGCACGGAACAGCCTATGGTTCAACGACGGACTCGCTTGATACAGCGACCTATGAAAATGGGTTCATGTCGAACACCTGGGGTGCATATGGCAACAATCTGACAGAAGTGGGTACCGACGGTCAGTTGCAGCCTGAACTGGCTGAAAGCTATAGTGCTTCCGATGACGCCAAGACTTGGAGATTCAAGCTTCGCAAAGGCGTAGAATTCCACAATGGCAAGACATTGACAGCAGACGATGTAATCGCCTCCTTTAATCACCATCGTGGGGAAGATACCAAATCGGCAGCGAAAGGCCTCCTGACACCAGTTGTAGACATCACCAAAGATGGCGATGATACCGTCGTGATTGAGCTTGATGCCGGGAATGCTGACTTCCCGTTCATTGTTAGTGATTATCATCTGATGATCATTCCAGATGTTGGGGAAGGCAAAGTTGATCCGATTGGCATTAGTACTGGTCCGTACAAGATCGAGGAGTTTGAGCCAGGAGTCCGCATGCGGGCGACACGCAATCCAAACTACTGGAAAGAGGGACGTGGTCATTTCGATGAAGTGGAACTTTTATCGCTAATCGACGTGGCGGCCAGACAGAATGCTGTCATGAACGGTGATGTCGATCACATTGACCGGGTTGATCCCAAAACGGTGAATTTGTTGGCACGTAACCCGAACCTCAACATTATTGAGACAACGGGAACCCTGCATTACACGTTCCCCATGCGGCTAGACACTCCGCCGTTTGATAACCTGGATCTTCGGCTGGCATTAAAACATGCAATCAACCGCCAGGAAATGGTCGACAAAATCCTGCTGGGTCATGGCCTTGTCGGCAATGATCATCCGATATCGGTTGCTAACCAGTTCCATAATGGCGATCTTGCCCAGAGGGAATATGATCCGGAAAAGGCTGCTTTCCATTACAAGAAATCCGGCCATAGCGGTGCAATTCCTTTGTCTTCTTCAGACGCTGCATTTGCTGGAGCGGTAGATGCTGCACAGCTTATCAAGTCGTCTGCTGCAGCGGCTGGTATTGAAATTGATGTGGTTCGTGAACCCAGCGATGGTTACTGGTCAAATGTTTGGAACAAAAAGGGTTGGTGCGCATGTTACTGGGGTGGACGTCCAACGGAAGACTGGATGTTCTCATCCGCTTACGTGGACAGCACCGAGTGGAACGATACCGCCTGGAAAACCACTGACGCGTCTGCCAAGTTCAACAAACTTGTCCTTGAAGCGCGTGCCGAACTCGACCAGGACAAACGGCGGACGATTTACGCCGAGTGCCAGAAACTCATTCATGAGGATGGGGGTGCGATTGTTCCAATGTGGGCAAACTACATTCATGCCAGCAGCAAGAAATTAGCACATGGTGAGAATATTGCCGGTAACTGGGAAAGTGACGGCAATAAAATCGCTGAACGCTGGTGGTTTGCATAAGCAATAATCGGCATTGAATATACAAATAGTCGGCGGCAGGGAGACTTGCCGCCTTATTTGTGTCGTTATGGATCGACGACAATAGCGCTATTTTACTCTGTGACTTGATAAGATTTGCTAGCCAGTATGGAAAGCATCATCTACAGAGGCGAATTGGAAATATCCGCTTTGTGCCACGAGCGGACATTGTATCACCAGCATTATTCTTTTGATAAAATTGTCTTATGAAATCCCCAACTCGATCTTGTAACCCCAAATTGTTGGAGTGCGCATGCGGTTTGATTCTTAGTCAGAACTACATTCTTCTCGGGTTTCGAGCGGTGGACAGAAAAACTTATCCGAATGTTTGGGATGTGTTCGGTGGCCACGTCGAGGATGGTGAAACAACAGAAGAAGCGCTTGTGCGAGAACTGCGTGAGGAACTTGATATCACGCCAACAGAATTTACCTACTTGGAAAGCCTAAACAAAAATTTGGCAGAAACAAACGTCAGTTACACCCATCATTTTTTCACGGTCACAGCGTGGTCTGGCAGTGGTCCTTCGCTTGTCGGCACTGAACATTCGGAGATACGTTGGCATACGCTTGAGGAAGCCCTGGTGCTAAAACTCGCGTTTTCAGAATACAGGCAGATGTTCACCAACAACATCAGCCAGTGACCCGCCGAACCATATCTGCTTTGTGCCACTGGCAAGCATTGGAGTCCAAACCAGATGTAGCAAAGTCTTTAGGTGACCCCATCCCTCTTCAAAAGCGAGGAAGCGGGAGATAGCTATCCGTCCGATCATAGTCGCCTTCCTTTTTGTATAATTCGACGGCACGAGCGAGCGCATCTTCGTCCAGTTCGACACCCAGCCCCATTCCTTCAGGAACAGAAACATATCCGTTTTCAAATTTGAAGGGGCCGCCCGCGATCACATCGTCCGTATACCATCTCAGCAACGATTGACTTGGCTGATCGGCGTAAGGGCGGGCAGCAAGTATGTGAAGTAATGCTGCGCCGGCTACTCCAAGATCGCCACTGTATCCCCATATACCGATACCAAGCCGCTCGCACCGGTCGATAAGGGAGAGCATTCCTCCAATGCCTCCGCACGTTGCAGGATCGCAACAAATATTGTCGGGAACACCGTGATGTGCGGCAGAATCGACATCCACATCATGAGAAGAAAATGGCACTTTCGTACGTTTTCTGAGCGCTACCAGCTCGTCAATACTTCCTACAGGCTCCTCAATGTTCTCAATGCCGAAGGGCGCAACACAATCTAAAATGTATGCCGCAGTATCAACGCTCCACGCCATATTAGCGTCGATCCTGATCATTTTGTCATCGCCGACTGCTTTGCGAACAGCTTCAATGAGGCGAATGTCTTCATCGGGGGTCAGTACCCCTACCTTTCCCTCAAACCACGGAGATCCATGATCTTTGGCCATACTTCCGCAATAATCGGCAATTTCCCCTATGCTGTTCTCGCGGCCAACGCGTGGCGCAAAGTATTCTGTGCATGGCAGTTCCAGGCGGGTCGCACCACCCAGAAGATCGTACAAAGGTATTCCTTTACTCCGTGCAGTAGCATCCCATAGCGCCATCTCCACACCGGCGCACGCCCTTTGTAAAGTTGCATCTTCCGTGTGCTCCCACCTCCAATAATCGGCGGTTCCCTGGACTGGTGTTCTATTGGCTATTGCATCAATTACACGGTCCGTTTCATTGTTTAGCATACCGGCGTCGTGGGCTTGCGGGGTCTCTCCAAGTCCAACGACACCGTCCTTTGTGGTTATCCTAATGATCGTGCGGCTCATGCCTGAGTGGACGGCATAAGAGTATTGGTAGGGTGCATCCAGCCTTACGTTAACGGGCCATGCTTCGATCAGATGCGGTTTCAAGAGGTTGTGAGTCATTTTGCGTGGTGCGTTCGAGTGTTGCAGTGTGGTAATGTTTAATCGGAATTGACGACAAATGGAAAATTGAACTGTTTGCCCGTCGCCGATGCCTGCTTTGTGCCAGTAACGGAAGTCGAGCCAGTCGATACAGAGGTCTGCTTTACCCTTTGATGCGAACATCGATATCTGGT
Source organism: Hyphomicrobiales bacterium (assembly GCA_021775415.1). Classification (GTDB taxonomy): domain Bacteria; phylum Pseudomonadota; class Alphaproteobacteria; order Rhizobiales; family Rhizobiaceae; genus JAALLB01. Next base: position 157,033 of record JAJFHV010000002.1, read on the forward strand.
ATGCACAGAGGGCGTTTTATTGGCACTCTGCATTTCCGGACGCTGTAAGTGATAAATTTATTGTTTGTCGTATTGAGACTGTTATTATAAGATATCCCCATCTCCAAAATCTGTATGGGGATACTGGTAGCTGCATCTTGACCGGGTAACATGATCTACCTACCATTGATTGTATTGTGTCGGGATTGGGCTATCGCGTGAAAAAAACATCGTTTTCTGCATTGCTGGTGATTGCACTGCTTGGTGTACCTGGTGTCGCACAAGCCGCCGATGATATTGATTTTACCAACAATGTGCTGTTTTCCGATTCCATTACAGGGCCGCGATACTATCTGGGTTTCGGTGCCGACAATGTAAGCTCCAGCCAGGGGTTTGATCCGACACCTTACGGCATGATTGAATTCGCTTCGGCAGTTCAGGATGAAGTAACGGGCCTTCGTACCCGAGCGGGCGCTGAAGTGTCTGGGGTAGGTGTCTGGGGTGGAGCGGGCTTTTCCATTGAACATGTGTTTGAGAATTCGCCTTATTACGTGGAAGCGAGTATCCTTGCGGGACTCTACACCGATGCCGGCGATCTGGACCTTGGTGTTGCAGTTGAGTTCCGTTCGCAAATTATGGTCGGTTACCATTTTCAAAATGGTTACGACCTTGCCTTCGGTCTTACGCATAAATCAAATGCAGGTCTTGGGGAAAGCAATCCCGGAGCTGAAACCCTTTATCTGCGGCTGGGCAAAGGGTATTAGGAACTTCTCCTTTTTTCAGTGTAGCCACAATCATCTGAGCTTGCGGGCAATTTCTCTATCTATGTCCGCTTTGGGTCATTAGCAGACATTGCAACCGCTCTCTACCCCTGCCACACCACCGGGCAGAGATCACAATGGATTGGGTCGCCCGGTTTGAGACCCAGTGCCGCAAGTTCATCGGCGAAGTCCGGGTCATGGCCGCCGGGTTTTGGGTTAAACACCGCATCATCGCCCAGCCACTGGAACGATACCGTCCGCCGCCCCAAATCCTTGGGAAGGTTTCCTGAACCCGCATGGGCCGTCATGCCGTGAAAGAACACACAGTCACCGGGTTCCATCGCCCAACTGATGATGTCGAACCCATCCGGATTGGCGTCAATATCAGGAAACGGTTCCGCCTGTGTCTCTCCCTTCAGATAGTCCTCTTGCGGTTGATCGCTGAAATCGGGCCGGGCATAGGTCTTCCACAAATGCGAGCCTTGTACGAACTCTAACGCTGTATCTTTCGGCACCGGTTCAAGCGGTATCCAGCTGCTACAGGTCTGTTGGCCCCACGCGGCCCAGAACGGCATATCCTGATGCCAGGGGGTTCGTTTGGCGGTTCCCGGCGTGCGTGCAAACACCGAGGCGTAAAACCCTATCGCCTTTGATGAATTGAGCATTGTGCCAACCGTCTCACCGAGACTGGAGGTTTTCAGGAATGTCTGGAAGGCAGTGCTATCGGGCAGCATCACCGCGTCATAGGAAAATCGGCCGCTGCTATCTTCGCTGACATATTCCAGGTGGTGGCGGCTTGGATGCTTGAAGGCGTGATCGATGCCCTCGGCCAGCAATTCCATCATTGGTGGATCAAACAGCCCGCGCACCACCACCGCGCCATCGCGATGAAAGCCGGCAATGTGTTCTGACGTGAGTGGAGAAGAATGGGTTGTGTTCATGGCGTCAGACCACTTTGCGACTCTACTGCCGCACTTTCACGAAATGGACAAATCGCTGCTTGGCCATGTCCTTGAATTCACAATGATGTTCTCGCGCCAGCTCTTTTAGTTCATCCCTCAGGTGATCGGGCGGGGCGTTGGAAGCCATGGATTTTATCAGGCCCTCAAGCACATCATAATCCATCGTCAGGCCAAAGCCCGGGGCCAGATTATCGAGATCTCGCCCCAGACTGTAAAAGGTGAATGTCTTGACCGGCATATTAACCTCCCTTGAATGGCGGGCTGTTGTTCACTTCTGCGTCAATTATCAACCAAGTGCGGGCACTTTGTGCTAGAATACCGCAATCAGAAGAGTATCGCCACCCGTTGTGACGCGGAGCCGTCAAGTGGCGGCACGCAGTGCAAGCGTAGAACTCCGCGATACAGCGATGAACTCCAACCCTGAAGGAGGACAATCGTGAAAGTAGCAAATATTCTGAGTACAAAAGCGTCGGCGGTAATGACCGTGCGACCCACCGATACCATCGCGCAACTGGCCCGCCGCCTGCGGCTGGAGCGGGTAGGTGCGATGATTGTGAGCCAGGACGGCTCAACGATTGACGGCATTATTTCAGAACGCGACATCGCCTATGGGCTTGCTGAACATGATACGGCACTCGGCAATTTGATGGTTTCCGACTTGATGACACATTCGGTCGTGACCTGCTCGCCGGACGACAATGTGTCTGATATTGCGAAAACCATGACCGAGCGACGCATTCGCCATCTGCCGGTCGAAGAGCATGCAAAGCTTGTGGGCATCATCAGCGTGGGCGATGTAGTCAAGCACCGGCTGGAGGAGTTGCAGCTGGAAGCAAATGTGTTGCGCGACTATGCGGTGGCTGCACATTAGGAATTTGACCAACATAGTCCTTGACCTCAGGTGGGGTTGAGGAATTAGGGTGGCCTTCGTTTTTGTGAGCGAAGGGATTGGTTGATGCGCGTTAGTGGCCGAAAATATGTAATTACCGGTGCGGGTCGCGGGCTTGGTGCAGCGCTGGCAGTTGTCATGGCAGACAGTGGCGCGAAGCTTGTGCTGCTTGCACGTACCAACGAGGCGTTGGCGAAGACGGCCGATACGATCCATTCCCGAACCGGACAGGTGGTCGAGACTGTTGTTTGCGATCTGGCCAATACCGCAAGTTGCACGGCGGCCGGGGAAAGACTGGTGCGGGAGCATTCGGATATCGACGGGCTCATCCATAACGGCGCGATGTGGCTTCCCGGATCGCTTGCCGAAATCAGCGATGCGGACATTCAGGCCAGCATTGCGTCGGCGGCGATTGGATCGCTTATCCTGACGCGCCATCTTTTGCCGGTGCTCAAGAGTCGACCTGAAGCGGATATTCACACGGTCGTCTCCACCAGCGGTCTGGCCAATCTGCCGCTTGATGGCGTGTCGGTTGCTTTCAGGGCGGCGAAGGCGGCGCAGGATGGATTTGTCCAGGGTCTGGCCGATGAACTGAAGCAGACTTCCATCCGGGTAACGGCAGTTCATCCAAACAATTTCGAGGATATCTCGCCGCTTGAGCCGGCATGGGATGGCCCAAGACCCTCGAACCATCCCCTGACCAACCGGGAGGTGGTGGATTCGATTATGTTCATCCTCAATCTGCCGCCAGGTGTAGCGGTGAAAACGCTGGTCATTGAGCAACGCGGCGGTGATGGTTCCTGAGGCCATGCCGTTGGCCTACTCAATCGGCCACTCAAACATCAGCTTCATGGTGACCGAGCCTTCGCCCCATTCCGGTTCCGAGGCCAGTTGAACCATGCCGATCTTGCGCCGGTTGAGAACGGTGCCATCGGCATTGGTAAGCAGGATCATCCCCGGAGCATCGGAGCCACCGCCCGGCATCGAGAACATCCGCGCTATTCGATAGACGGTCACGGTGTGCTGCCCGTCCGGGCTCTGCCAGCTTGCATAAACATCCTTTTCGCGGGCGAAGAATACCGACAGTGTTACCCCGACCACGACAATCGCCAGCAGGATCAGCGCACGCTTGGGCGTGAAGCGGGGTTTGGGGACATCGCTTTTGCTCACGTGAATGGCTTTGCCACCACTCCGCGGGGGCGCGGCATCAGCCGCGGCAGCCTCTTCGGCTGCTTTGGGTTTGTCTTCGCTCACTTCTATTTCCTTCTCGTCGTCCTCGGGCTTCACCCTGACCCTTCGACAAGCTCTCATACGGGTTCATTAGAGGTGAAGGTACAAAAAAAGCTTTGGTTCAAACAATTAAGCTAAGGCAAAAACATAAATATGTGTTTGAAACTGATATTACTAAATTCTTCGACAACATTCCCCGCATGCTTATCAAGAAAAAGATCTCAAAATTTCTTCGCGGATCAAACTTGATCCCGTTGCTCCACAAACTGGTGGATGTGGAGGCTAAACCTCGCCCTAGCTGCAACCGGTCAAGAATGGAGAGTTTGGGTGTGGTGAGTGGTCGTGGGCTTCGTCAAGGAATGCCACTGTCGCCATATCTAGCAAATCTCATACTCAGTGATTTCGACAAGAAAGTGATTCAAATGGGTATTCCGATGGTGCGTTACGTGGATGATTTCGTAATGTTTGCAAATTCCGAAAATGAAGCAAAGCAATATGAAAAATTTGCTCGCACTGAACTAGCCCAAATTGGTTTGGAGCTTCCCAAGCTTGAGGAAAACGGAAAAACAAAGATCACCAAGAATCAGCAGTCATTTGAATTTTTGGGCATGGAAATTTATTATGCGACGAATACTTCCACTTACGAATAGCGATTATCTTGCTCAAAGATTGATGCGATTCTTAATGCAACTCGCGAAGAGTTTACGATTCACAAGGCTATGAACAATGGACTCAATTTTAGCCAATTCACTCAAAAGTTGAGCCGCAGAATTTTTTCATATCAATCTACGTATGCGGACGCTAAGAATTTTAACCACTTCAAATATGAATTGAACAGTGAGGGAAAGAAAGTACTGCGCTCAGCTTTTACTGAACTCTTTGGAGCGGCTGCGTTGGAAAATTTGAATCCAAAGAAAGAAAAATTTTTGGGAATTGATGTGTTTCAGATAGATAGCGGAAATGTTGAGCCCGTGTAACTTCCCGATCACATCCCCGGCTTACCAGTCTTCTTGGGCCGTCCCCGGCGTTTTTGATCCGGTTTGTCCTCGTAGGAGCCTAAACCAATTTTGCCTCTCTTGATTGGCCTTGCCGACCCTGCCGGGTCGCCGCCCGTTGACGCAGTGGCGGTTCTGCTAGTCGCAGAACCTTCTGCTGCCACGGAGGCAGATTCTTTTCCCCGGGCCGTTGCCTTATCCTCGGGACTTAGCGGCGTCCCATACGCCGAGTTGGTGCCGCGATCATTGCGCATTTCTTCGCCGTAGCTTTTGCGGGGTTCGCTCCAGCTTTGTTTGTTTTCCGCCGACCCATCCGGGTCGCCGTCCGTTCGCGCACCGGCACTTCGGCTAGTCGCCGAAGTTTGTGCTGCCACGGGGGGAGGGGTGCCCAACGGCTTTTCCGTTCTACCAACCGTCATCTCATCCAGCGTATTCTTTCTGAATAAGGAGGAGCCAGACCCACCCTCATCCTGAGCCTGTCGAAGGACAGGGTGGCCACCCTCGTTTCCACTTGCCCCTCGCCCTTCGACAGGCTCAGGATGAGGGGAATTCTTTTTCTTCTCCGGCTTCCCCTGCGCCTTGCGCTTGCGGGATTTCTGCGTGTTCTCAATCCCCACATCGCGGGCCAGCGGGTCATCGGCGACCGAGAGTTCAATCTCCTGCAGCCGTTTGATCTCGTCACGCAGGCGGGCTGCGGTTTCAAAATCAAGATCGGCGGCGGCGTCGCGCATTTCCTTCTCAAGCGCTTGCAGATGAACCTTGAGATTATTGCCGACCAGCGCGCCTTCCTCGGCAAAGCCGGTATCGATCTGCACCCGGTCCTGCTCGTAAACGCTGGAGAGGATGTCACCGATATTACTCTTGATGCTCTCCGGCGTAATGCCGTTTGCGGTGTTGTATTCTTCCTGCTTCTCGCGGCGGCGGTCGGTCTCGGCAATTGCGCGCTCCATCGAGCCGGTCACCTTGTCTGCATACAGAATAACCCGGCCATCGATATTACGCGCGGCGCGGCCAATGGTTTGCACCAGTGACGTTTCGGAGCGCAGGAAGCCCTCCTTGTCCGCGTCAAGGATTGCGACAAGCGCGCACTCTGGAATGTCGAGGCCTTCGCGCAACAAATTGATGCCAATCAGGCAGTCAAACGCGCCGAGCCTGAGATCGCGGATGATCTCAATTCGCTCCAGCGTATCAATGTCGGAATGCATGTAGCGCACCCGCACGCCCGCCTCATGCAGATATTCGGTCAAATCCTCGGCCATGCGCTTGGTGAGCGTGGTGACCAGCGTGCGGTATCCAGCCTTGGCGGTTTGCAGGATCTCGTCCAGCACATCATCCACCTGGGTGCGGGCCGGGCGGATTTCCACCGGCGGATCAATCAGGCCGGTCGGGCGGATCACCTGTTCGGCAAACACGCCATCGGCTGCTTCCATCTCCCAGCCACCGGGCGTGGCGGAAACGCAGATAGTTTGCGGGCGCATCCGGTCCCATTCCTCAAACCGCAGGGGCCGGTTATCCATGCAGGAGGGCAGGCGGAAGCCATACTCCGCCAGCGTCGCCTTGCGGCGGAAGTCACCGCGATACATGCCGCCAATCTGCGGGATTGTCACATGACTTTCATCGACAAACACGAGGGCGTTGTCCGGGATGTATTCAAACAGGGTCGGTGGTGGTTCGCCCGGTTTGCGGCCGGTCAGATAGCGCGAGTAATTCTCGATCCCCGCGCAGGCGCCGGTGGCCTCCATCATTTCCAGATCAAACCGGGTGCGCTGTTCCAGCCGCTGGGCTTCCAGCAGGCGACCGGCATCGTTGAGTTCAGCCAGCCGGTGTTTTAGTTCTTCCTTGATCGCCTTCATCGCCTGATTAAGCGTCGGGCGCGGGGTCACATAGTGCGAGTTGGCGTAGATCTTGACCGATTTCAGCTCGCCGGTTTTCTGGCCGGTCAGCGGATCAAACTCGGTGATCGTCTCGATCTCGTTACCAAACAGCGAGATGCGCCAGGCCGAGTCTTCAAGGTGTGCCGGGAAGATTTCGATCGTGTCGCCACGCACCCTGAACGTGCCACGGGTGAACGCAGCATCATTGCGCTTGTATTGTTGCGCCACCAGATCGGCCAGCAGTGCGCGTTGATCCAGTTGGTCGCCGATCTTCATCTCGAAGGTCATCGCCGTGTAGGTTTCGACCGAGCCGATACCGTAAATGCACGACACCGAGGCAACGATCACCACGTCATCGCGCTCCAGCAGCGAGCGGGTGGCCGAGTGGCGCATCCGGTCGATCTGCTCGTTTACGGAGGACTCTTTCTCGATGTAGGTGTCGGAGCGCGGCACATAGGCTTCCGGCTGGTAGTAGTCATAATAGGAGACGAAATACTCGACCGCATTTTCCGGGAAGAACTGTTTCATCTCGCCGTAAAGCTGCGCGGCGAGCGTCTTGTTGGGGGCGAGGATCAGGGCAGGGCGCTGCGTCGCCTCAATCACCTTGGCCATGGTGAAGGTCTTGCCGGAACCGGTAACGCCGAGCAGGACTTGCGTGTTGTTGGGATTTGTTTGCTGTTCCGCAAAGCTATCCAGCTTTGCGTCTGTTGACGCAGTGGCAGTTTGGCTAGACGCCAAACTTTCTGCTGCCACAGGGGCGGGTGCTAGCCCCTCAATCAGATCTTTTATCGCTGTAGGCTGGTCGCCGGAGGGCTTGAACTCCGTCACCATTTTGACCTCAACCCCGCCTTCGGACTTGACCGGGCGATCCGGGCGGTGGGGTATCCACTCCTCGCCATTCTTGATTAGCGGGTTGCCTTCGGAAATCAGTTTTGACAACGCATCGACGGTGGCGGTGACGCCGCTGTTTCCAATCGAGTTTGCCTCCTCAAGCGATATCTCCAGACCAGAAATCGGATTAAGTCCGGTTGCAGCGCGTTCCTTCGGATCGGACGAACCGCCAATGAACCCGCCACGCGACGAGCGTTTCTCGGAAACGCCGGATTCCCTTTCAGCTTTCTTGCGTGCTTCGCGGGCAACCTTGGCCCGGTGCTTGCCTGCGTCTGAGCGAAGCTTGCGGGTTTCTTCATCGCGCTGTTCACGCGCGGTCTGTTCCTCAACCTGCTTTAGCCACTCATCCATGGCTCCGCCTTCAAAATTTTCGTTCCCCGGCGTGCCTGCAGCACGCCCCGCCTCTTGTAGCGGTGCACCGGTAAGTTCCGGTTGAGGTTTTTCTTCAAAACCGGATGGGTTTTTGGGTTTGGAGGACATGGAGAGAATATAGGGGAGTCGGAACAGGATTGGGAGGGCAGATTTGCGGGAAAGGCTTGATGCTGACAGAATGTGTCAGGAGGAGAGATTGTGCCGGCGATTAGGAATCAAGCAGGAACAAAGGGAAGGAGCGTTCAACTGTACTAAGTCCAATTTACTATCCAAGAAACAAGTTTTCTCTGTGTGCTCTAATCAAGCTTGGGTCAGGTTTGAATTTGTTAGGTAATTCCAGATAACCATCTCGGTCAATCCGTTTCAGTTTCTCACGCGTGTCAATTCTCAATTTTGGCGAGTAGAGTATCTCACCATCATCCTGAAACGAAATTAGCCGTTCTTCGAACGCTTTGTCATGCAGCCTGTTTAGCAGAATTCCATTGCGCGGGTTGAGGCGATTTCTGCTATCTTTCGACCAAGGAGAAATATGACCCGCGATTAAGAGTTCGGGTTGGCTGATTCCGGATATCGCACACTTTTCATTGTAGTTAGCGAATATCATCTTTCTGAATTTTTGTTGGCCCTGCCTCGTGGACGTAACGCTCAGAATGTCTTTCCCAGTTTCAAAATTGTTGTTTGAAAGATATTCCGATTGCGGGTTTTCAGACATACCCGTTAATAGAGTAGGTTGTTCTGCAAGATCTAGAGACTCTCCTATATTGAGTAATTTATCGAAAAACCTATCCCAAACTGCGTGGTCAAGTTTACTGGCATTTGCCATCCCTTTTCTGTCAACGGTTTCGTCAATACTCGCTAAGTTTACTAACTTGAGCGCAACTGAACTCGGTGTTCGACCCAATTGTGATGCAAGTTCAATTATTCTTGGATTGTGCTGGTGAAGTCGACCAAATGGCAACTCAACATACAATGAAATCGCGTTTTCGATCTCAACTTCCGACCAAAGGCGTCGACCACTACCCATTGTCGGTCCTTTAGTAAAAACTTGAAACCCATCCTCTCTCACTAGCATTTTTAAGTTTATCTACAAATTGATTGGCTGAACAAATAGGAGTGCCGGTTTCAGTATCTTCGAATTCTTCAAATGTGTGTAGATAGTGATCATCCTCGTTCATCGGCATATCCAGCAGGTGATCCAGTCCAACCTCATGGGGCACAAAAAATTCACCGTCAAACAAATAGGGCTCTAAGGCATTTAGGCTGAGTTTTCCTGAAACCACGAAGCAGCCATGAAACTTATAGTTGGATGCATCTCGATACATGTAGTGAACCTTCGTCATCATCTAACCATCTCCTATTGATGACAAAATTATTGGCTGAATTGCTGTCAAAAATCTCCTGGACAATAGTCCAGGAGATTTGTTGGGTTACGGGAATGAGGATGGGGAAAATCAGCTTTGCGATCAAAATTTGCTCAACGTGTACCTTACTCCCCTCGCAATTCCCATCCTCAATCCATATATTCGCGCGGAGTGATTTGGAGTGGATGATGAAACGAATTTTCGCGTTGTTGGTAGCCCTGTTTTTTGTTGCGCCGATCAATGCCTTCGCCGCAGACACTGCCTCCGAACAAGTCGTCATCCTGCACGGTATTGCGCGCTCGGCCAGTCACATGGAACCTCTGGCCGAATACCTCGATGCTCAGGGTTACGCTGTTTTCAATCTGGATTATCCTTCCACGGAACAGAAGCTGGAAGAGCTGGTGGACGGTGTTCAGGCGCAACTGACGGAGAAAATTGATCCGGACCACCCGGTGCATTTCGTTGGCTATTCCATGGGCGGATTGGTGGTGCGTGCGGTGCTCAACAAACACCGGCCGGATAATCTTGGCCGGGTGGTGCAGCTTGCCTCTCCCAACAAGGGCAGCGAGGTTGCTGATCTGGTGCAGAACAACTGGCTGTACCAGATGATTTTTGGGCCTGCCGGGCAGCAATTGACAACGGATCAGACCGGGCTTGGTGATGTGCTTGGCAAAGTGAACTACGAGCTTGGGGTGATTGCCGGCAACAGTACGATTGATCCGGCTTCTTCCTATGTTATCCCCGGCGATGATGACGGCAAGGTTTCCATCAAGAGCACAAGGGTGGAGGGTATGAAGGCCCATCTGATTGTGCCCGCCACCCACACTTTCTTTCCTTCTTACGAAATTGTTCACCGGCAGACGGTCTATTTCCTGAAGCACGGTGATTTTGAGTAGCGGAGCTCTTTTACCCTGAACCAATCCTGAACACCCCTATCAGGGATGGTTCAGTTCCCATTTGGCATGATTGACCTGCTGGCCGTCCAGCTTGGGCTTGACGGCACGGCAAACCGAAACTGTCAAAGGGTTAGAACAATGTTCAGAAAAATTACGTCGAGTGCCGCGGCAGCGATGCTGCTTGCTGGTGGCCTTACAATGGCTACACCCAATTCTGCGGAAGCTGCGCTAAAAATCTTTGTGGGTAATCCGCATGTCGGATTTTTTATTGGTAAACCCAACCGCTGCTGGCGGCACCGCCATGGTGGCGGCCTTCATCGCCATTGCGGCCGGGGACACGTGATAAAGGTTGCTAAACCGAAGCACTGCCACTGGCGTGGACGCGGTATCCTGCGCGTGCGGGTGTGCCACCGACACTAGAACTGATCGCAGTTCCAGTTGGTCTCAGCGTTCCAGCCGGAACCTGAACCTCCCGGAGGTTTGTACGATTTCCTCCGGGACGGGACGGATGCCTGTCGGGAATTCCCCTCTCCTGCGGGCATCCGCCTGAAACACACATTTCAACCTCTTCTGGTGTATAAAACCGGCGTTCAACAATGAGTGCGAATGTCGCAGAAGTTTTGTTTTCCGTGTGATTCCATGCTTTGGTAGCTTGTTGGTGAACACAGGAATTTTGCATGGCACATGAAGCGGTAATTCTCACAGTCATCGGTATCTTTGCCTATGCGCTGGCATCCCGGAAAATTGAGCAGTCGATCCTTACCCTGCCAATGTTGTTTGCCGGGCTCGGGTTCTTTCTCGGCAATGCGGGGATGGGCATTTTACCGATGGGGATCGATCATGGTGCGGTGCACATTCTGGCGGAAGTGACCCTGGTACTGGTGTTGTTTTCCGATGCTTCACGGATTGATTTAGGGCGGTTGATTTCTGATCACGCGATACCGGTGAGGATGCTGTTTTTTGGCCTGCCTTTGACGCTGCTGTTTGGTGCATTGATTGTGATGATGGTTTTCCCATCAGCACCGGTGGCGGTTGCGTTTTTGACCGCTGCTTTCCTGACACCGACGGATGCGGCACTCGGTCAGGCGGTGGTTTCCAACAAACAGGTTCCGGTTCGCATCCGTCAGGCGCTTAATGCCGAGAGCGGGCTCAATGATGGTATTGTATTACCCGTGGTGATGTTGTGCGCGATTTGGGCCGGCGCCAAAACCAGCATCGGTGAAAGCCCGTCAGAGATAGCAACTTTTGCCGCCTTGCAGGTAACACTTGGTCCCCTGGCGGGCGTGGTGGTTGGCTATGTAGGTGCGCGCTTAATCGACGGGGCGGTCCTTAAAGAATGGATAGGGGAACCGTTTCAGGGTATCGCAATCCTTTGTGTAGTGGTGTTGTGCTACGTCGGCGCAGAAATAATTGGTGGCAATGGTTTCATTGCAGCTTTTGTCGGTGGGTTGGTATTTGGCCATACCGTTCAGGAACGCTGCAATTTCCTGTTTGAGTTCATGGAAGGCGAGGGGCAATTGCTTACTTTGCTTACCTTCTTTGTGTTCGGAGCCGTGTTGTTGCCAGTTGCCATACCCCACATGAATTGGGGAACGATATCCCTGGCGCTGCTATTTTTGACCGTGGTGCGGATGTTGCCGGTGGCGATTTCGCTTATCGGGCTTGGCTTGTCGAAACCGACGATATTGTTTCTTGGATGGTTTGGCCCAAGAGGCCTTGCCTCCATATTGTTTGCGCTATTGATACTGGAAGAATCCCATCTTGAAGGCGGTAGCGAGTTGCTGGCCTGTGTCGTGATGACGGTTGGCTTGAGCATTATATTGCATGGCGTCACAGCCAATCCGCTGGCCAAGATTTACGCAAAACACGTAGCGAAAGCAGACATGGAAAACCAGCCGGTGGAAAACTCGGTGATGCGCGGCAAGAACTAAGGCAGCAACGCGTCAATCGCTCGGCTGAGATCCGCAAATTCGCCAGTGGGTTGAGGGTCAAGTCCCTTGCAGGCACCTGCGTGCCACTTGCCGGTGTGAACCACAAATCCCCGCAATCCTGCCTTGACGGCTGCACTCGCATCGAACTCCGCATCGTCGCCGATCATCGCGGTTTGGTCTGGTTCAAGGCCAAGTGAGCGGGCCGCGGAATGAAAGAAGTCGGGTGAAGGTTTGCCCAAAACGAGGGCTTTTTTCCCGGAAGCATACTCAAGTGCTGCAACAAATGCGCCCACGTCCAGGCATATCAGATCGTCGTCATCGGCAAATTTTCGGTTGTTTGCAAGCGCGATCAATTCGGCACCAGCTTCCAGTTGGCGAAAGGCGAGGTTGAGATTTTCGTAACTGAATCCATCCCGTGCATCCGCTACGATTACCGCCGGATTTGTGCCGGTCTCCAAATTTTGAAAATCCTCCATCAATTGAGGTGCGACCAGAAAATGGGGTGACAGTTTTTGTTCGGCAATATGCGTCCTTGCAGCGGCTGCCGGTGTAAAAACCTCGTCCGGCTCCACATCAATACCCAGCCCTGCCAGTTTTTTCAGAATGCTGGCCTTTGGTCTCGATGTGGTGTTGGTTAAAAAGCGGAAGGGAATGGAGCGTTGCCGCAGGGAATTGATCGCATCAATGGAACCGGGAAGCGCTGCGTCGCCTTGATACACTACGCCGCCAAGATCAATCAAAAAACCCTTTACACCGGACATGCTCTGCAACCTCGTCTTGCGTTGAAATTGAAAACAGATTTGCAAATTATAACATGGATTTTTGCGATGTCGGCCTCGATCGCAAGACAGCTACAGCCGTGAATGAATAAATTTGAATGGTGAAATTTTTTTATAGACAGCCGAAATTTTGCGAATAGATTGGCCGGATTGATTTGTTGACGATCCACAAGGACACCTCCCATGAAAGCTGCCGTCTGTCGCGCCTTTGGCGAACCGCTCACAATTGAAGAAGTGACCCTTGCGCAACCTGGCCCAGGTGAAGTCCGGGTTAAACTGAAGGCCTGCGCAATCTGCCATTCAGATGTTTCTTATGCGGCAGGAATCTGGGGTGGTAATCTGCCTGCCGTGTACGGTCACGAGGGTGCGGGCATCGTTGAATCGGTTGGCGAGGGTGTCACCAAATGTTCTGCTGGTGATCATGTGATTGCTACACTGGTGCGCTATTGTGGAGAGTGCCATTACTGCGAGCAGAAAGTAGAGCCTTTGTGTGAGGGCGAGTTCGCGCTTGCAAGTTCCGGACCTATCCGTGACGAGGCCGGCAATAAAATTGTGCAAGGGTTGAAAACCGGCGCGTTTGCGGAAGCTGTGGTGGTTGACCAAAGCCAGATCGAGATTGTGCCGAGTGACATGCCGTCTGATATTGCTTCACTGTTGGCCTGTGGAGTGCTCACCGGTTATGGCGCTGTGGTCCATGCAAGTGACTTGAAAGAAGGTGAACACGCAATCATCATTGGTTGTGGAGGCGTTGGGCTCAATTCCATTCAAGGTGCGCATCTCAAGGGTCCCAAGAGCGTTATCGCGTTGGACCTCGATGCGGAAAAGCGTAAATTGGTGATGGATTTTGGTGCGACCCACGCATTTGATCCCACTGACCCGGCAACCGTCGACAAGGTGATGGAAATTACCGGCGGGCGTGGTGCGGATTATGTCTTCGTGACTGTTGGTGCAAAGTCGGCAATAGAATCCGCGCAAAATTACATCACCAAGACCGGCACTATTGTCATTGTCGGTATGACCGGCGTTGGTGTCACCGCCGAGTTCGATCCGTTGTCGCTTGCTGACTGGGGTCAAAAACTTGTTGGTTCCAAAATGGGAAACACTATCCTCTCAGTCGATGTCCCTGACGTGTTGGCACTCTACAAGGCCGGCAAATACAAACTTGATCCGTTGATTTCAGGGCATTTCAAGCTTGAGCAAATCAATGAAGCCCTGGATGAAGTGAAGCGCGGCAAGGCAATCAAGAACGTCATCATGTTTGATTGAGCGTGCTCCTTCAATTCGCGTTTAGGAGCTTCAATTGCAACTGACTATCTATCACCTCAAGAACTGTGACACCTGCAAGAAGGCGATCAAGGCACTGGAGGACGCAGGCCACCAGTTGACGCTGGTTGATGTGCGTGCGGATGGTGTGCCGTTGGAAGTGCTTGCCGAGATTGAAGATGCAGTCGGCCATGAGGCGCTTATGAATACTCGTTCGACGACTTGGCGTGGCCTGGATGATGGCGACAAGGCGGATATGACAAAGCAAAAGTCGCTGGCCTTGATGGATGAACATCCAACATTGATCAAGCGGCCGGTCATTGTAAGTGGCAGTTCGGTTACGGTTGGATGGACGAAAGATGTTCAGGCAGCGTTGATAGGCAAAGGGTGACAGTTAGTCCTTGCACTCGCGGCATTTGCCCCGAATTTCAATCGCAGTCTTTTCAGCTTCAAATTCGTTTGATGTAGTCCAGGCGCGCAGGGGTTTTTCGATTGCGGTGCGGGAAATCTCATCGACCTGGCCGCAAGTATCGCAAATTGCGAACGCGATTGTACCGTGACCACTGCAGCCGGGATCAGCGCAGGCCACAAATGCATTGATCGATTCCAGCCGGTGCACCAGCCCCTGTTCCTGCAATTTTTCAAGTGCCCGATAAACCTGAAGTGGTGCGCGAAACCCTTCATCGCGCAAGACGTCCAGAATGGAGTAAGCGCTGAGTGGGCCACCTGCATCGGACAAGGTGCTATAAACCAGCGACTGATTTTTGGTGAGGTTTGCAGCCTGCTTCATCGGGCCCTCCCCAGGCAGGCAGCAAGCACCTGAGTTGCAAGAAATATTGCTGCTGCTGCAACAACAATCGACGGCCCGGCCGGGGTATCCCACGCAAGCGAACCAAACAGGCCAGCGATCACTGCTGTGACGCCGGCAACACCTGCAAGGATCGCCATTTGCTCCGGTCCGGTTGAAAATCGTCGTGCAGCAGTTGCCGGAATGATCAACAGGGCGGTAATCAACAATACGCCAACAATTTTCATGGAGATAGCAATTACAGTCGCCATCAGCAGCATGAACACCACCGTGTGGCGACGTGGGTCAAGACCTTCGGCGTGAGCCAACTCGGAATTTACTGTTGCTGCAAACAATGGCCGCCAAATCACCATCAGCACACCCAGTACCCCAACGCCCCCGGTGAAAATCAACATCAGATCAAATCGGGAGACGGCAAGAATGTCGCCAAACAACAGCGCCATCAGGTCCACGCGTATCCAGCTCATCAGGGATAGACACACAAGTCCAAGCGCCAAAGTGGAATGGGAAAGCAGACCGAGAATTGCATCTGATGGAAGCAGTGTGCGGCGCTGGAGGAGAAGAACCATAAGCGACACCAAAGCGCAGACGCAAAATACAGCGAGCATGATGTTGATCTGAAAGACCAGTGCCAATGCAACGCCCAACAGGGCAGAGTGGGAGAGCGTGTCGCCATAATATGAAAGCCGGCGCCAGATAATGAGACAGCCCAGCGGACCGGCAACCAGTGCCACTCCGATGCCGGCGATCAAAGCGCGGGTGAAAAAATCATCCAGCATCGGTGGTTTCCTGCTCGTGGTGATGACCATCATCCGGGTGACAATGTTCGGTCACTGATCCATCGGCATGCTGCACCGTGCCATCCGGCAAGTGTGTGTGATCGTGCGAATGTTCGTAAACCGCCAGTGTGGCAGCAGCACTGCCGCCAAACAGGTTTAGGTATTCGGGGCTTTCTGCCACTGCCTGCGGTGTTCCCTGACAGCAAACATGACCGTTGAGGCAAATCACGCGATCTGTTGCGGCCATCACCACATGCAGATCGTGCGAGATCAAAAGGATGCCACAGTCAAGCGTGTCGCGAATTTCTGAAATCAACTCGTAAAGGGCAACCTCTCCGGCAAAGTCAACGCCCTGAACCGGTTCATCCAGCACCAGAAGATCAGGCTTTCGGGCAATTGCACGGGCGAGTAGTACGCGCTGAAACTCACCACCGGACAAATGCCGTATTTCAGATTTTAAAAGATGTGCAACACCGGCTCTTTCAAGTGCAGTGTTAATAGCGGTTGCCTCAAGTTTGCCGGTGAGCTGCATCAGGCGGTCTACGGAAAGGGGCAGTGACCAGTCGATGTCAAAGCGTTGGGGCACATAACCGACGCGCAAGTTTTTGGCCCGGGTGGCTTCGCCTTCATTCGGCTTGAGGATACCAAGCGCCAAACGCGCAGTTGTAGATTTGCCGGAACCGTTGGGACCAATCAGTGTCACAATCTCACCCCGGCCGATGTTGAGATCAACGCCGCGCACCAGCCACCGACCGTCCTGTTGTAGTCCGACACGGTCAAGGGTTACGAGATTATTTGGTGTTACAGTCTGGTCCATTTTATCCGCTGGCCGGTTGGTTGCTGCTTGACGCTGAAATATATGAACGTTATATCATTACATGCAAATGTAATAGTATTACACTGGATGTCTGTCAAGTTTTTCAAGGTTTGTTGCATGAGATTGTTGTTGCGTATTGTCGTAGTTGTTTTTGGCTTGGCGACGGTCTCATTTGCTCATGCAGGTGAGAAAGTAATTGCGTCAATCAAGCCGCTGCATTCGCTGGTTGCCGGTGTGATGGAAGGGGTGGGAACGCCTGCACTGATCATTGATGGGACGGCCTCTCCTCATGCCTACAGTTTGAAACCTTCCCAGGCGCGGGCATTGCAAGATGCCGAGCTGATCTTCTGGATGGGGCCGGAAATTGAAAGTGCACTTGAAAAACCCGTTGAGACGCTTGGCGCGAGTGCAAAAGTTGTAAACCTGCTTGAGGCACAGGGTCTTGATCTGCTGGCTCTGCGAGAGGGTGGAAGTTTTGAGGATCACGAGCACGATGACCATAAGCACGACGATCACAATGAGGAAGCTCGCGGCGAAGAAGCGTTTGACCTGCATGTCTGGCTAGATCCAGAAAATGCCCGTGCAATGGTGAGTGTGATTGCCGAAGCACTCAGCAGCTCTGACCCTGAAAATGCTGTTGTCTATGGCACAAATGCGCGGGCGTTGGTTGATCGGCTGCAAGTTCTGGAAGCGGAGATTTTAGACCTTTTGGAACCGGTCAAAGACAGGCCATTCATCGTGTTTCATGATGCCTATCAGTATTTCGAATACCGGTTTGGTTTGAAGTCGGCCGGTGCGCTGACAATCAATCCTGATGTCATCCCCGGTGCGGGACGGATCGGGGAACTGCGTAAAACAATCAAGCGACTTGGTGCGGTATGTATTTTTTCAGAACCCCAATATGCAGCCTCCATGATTGCTACCGTCACCGAAGGCACCGCTGCGAAGTCTGGAATTCTTGATCCGCTGGGCAGCGCTTTCGAAAATGGAACGGAGTTGTATTTCAAACTGCTGCGAGAAATGGCTGGAGCATTTCGTGCGTGTCTTGGATGACGCCAATCGCTTGAGCATATTTGTCATAAAACGACATTGTGACGTTTTTCAACTAGCCTGCAATTGCCCGATTGAGATAGGATATCTGAATTCTGTCGGGTAAATCGCTGGACTTCCAAAATGGAAAAATCAACTGAACACATTGTATTTTTCCTGCTGCGGGATTTTTCGCATATTGCTTTTTCGTGTGCAATTGAGCCGCTGCGGATAGCAAATCTGGAAGCTGGTGCAGAACTCTACTCCTGGAGCCTTGCCTCCGAGAACGGTGTTGAAGAGACCTGCTCAAACGGCACGATCACCCGGGTCGACGGCAGTTTTGAAGAGATGCAACCGCGTGAGCGGCTTTTCATCATTTCCGGCATTCATGTGGAGCAGCATACGACCCGCACGATCCTTGATTATGTACGCGCAACACTCAGTCGCGGGATACGGGTCGGCGGTATTTGTTCTGCCGCATATGTTTTGGCCAAGGCAGGCGTTTTGGGGGGCAAGCAATGTGCGATCCATTGGGAATTTCACAAAATGTTTGCGGAGATGTTTCCCAAGGTTGAACTCAAGAAAACCGTTTTTGTACCGGACGAGACCACGCCAACTGCATCGGGTGGACTGGCTGCATCAGATTTGATGTTGCACTTGATAACTGAAAGTCACGGTTCACAACTTGCCGTTCGCGTTGCTGACCAGATGGTCTACAACTTTGTTCGTTCAGATGAGGAGATACAGGGGCGCACCCTGCATGGGCAGGTTGGGTTGCACAACCGGCACCTGCGCACTGCGATCCGCCTGATGGACGAAAATCAGGAGTATCCGTTGTCGTCCCTGGAAATCGCCAAAAAGCTTGGCATTTCTACCCGGCAGCTTGAACGGTTGTTTTTAAAATACGTTCAATGCTCGCCACAACAACACTATCGCATGATGCGGTTGGAAAGCGCGCGTAACATGCTGCGCCTGTCTGACAAGCCGGTTTACCTGATCGCGATTGCCTGTGGTTTTGAATCGCCATCAAGTTTTTCCAAGCGTTACAAAGCGACGTTTGGTTTGTCGCCCAATGAAGAGCGTGGAACCAGAATCTAGCTAGAGTATTGCGGAATTGTTGAACTCCACTATGTGTATGATCTTCTAGCTGAAGGGCTGTAATTACCCGATGGAATTTTCTTCCCAACACCAGGAATGCCTGTTTGACCTGTTGGAGTGGCGACGGGATGTGCGTCATTTCAGTAGCGAAGCAATCGATCCGGAACTGCTTGCCAAGCTTGAAGCCAGTGTGGATTTGTCTCCTTCGGTGGGGAACAGTCGTCCTTGGCGTATCGTCCGGGTGTCTGAAGAAAAAAACCGGGCAGCAGTTATCAAATCCTTTGAAAAGCAAAACCAAGTAGCCAGTCTTGAGTACGATGATGAGGCTCGCAAGGAATACATGGCGTTGAAGCTTGCGGGCTTGATTGATGCGCCGGTTCACCTTGCCTTTTTCACCGAGCTTGACCCGGCTGAGGGTAGGGGACTTGGCCGGCAAACAATGCCGGAGACGCTGGTATATTCAACTGTCATGGCGATCTACACCTACTGGCTCTATGCCCGCTCACTCAACATTGGCGTGGGGTGGGTATCGATTATCGATCCGGAGGAGATCAAGAATATTCTTGAGGTGGATGAAAGTTGGCAGTTAACTGCCTATCTGTGTGTTGGCTATCCAAAGATGCACGATGATACGCCGGAACTGCACCGGGCTGGGTGGCAAGAAGATACCCGTTCGGTGTGGATTGACCGATAAACATTTGGGAGATTGTTATGAGTAAAAATATTGAGCAAGACACACGGGATACAAAGCACCCGGAAACAGCAAGCGGGTGCTGCGGTGGACCGGTAAAGAACGACACGGATGCGTGCTGCCAAAAGGACGCGGATGCGAAGGCACAAGGTAAATCAGGTTGTGGCTGTAATTGTCGCTAAGATTGCTTGACACCTCAACGCCTTAGGACATTGTAAAAAACTGCTGTTGAGGGAGTTTGTCTTGTCATGAAAATCAAAGATCTCAAATGTTTTGTCGTTGGTAATCCGCCCCCCATGCTGGGTGGGCGGTATTTCATATTTGTGAAGCTCACGACCGACAGCAATGTGGTTGGTTATGGTGAGTGCTACGCCGCAACCTTCAGCCCGGATGTGATGGTGAAATGCATAGAAGATGTGGCGGAGCGCTGGCTGATTGGCCAGGATCCGCACCATATTGAGACCTTCTGGAGGCGGGCCTATTCGGCCGGATTTTCCCAGCGCCCGGACATTACAATGATGGGATGTGTATCAGCGCTGGAAATGGCGTGCTGGGATATCATCGGCAAGGAAGCAGGCAAGCCGGTATACGAACTTCTTGGTGGAAAGGTGCATGAGCGCCTGCGCTCCTACACTTACCTCTATCCAGAGGAAGGTGGCGCCTATCCAGACGAAACCAAATATCCAAAGCATGTCTACAATGATCCGGACATTGCAGCGAAGGTTGCGGTGAAGGCAGTGGAAGATGGCTTTACAGCGGTAAAGTTTGACCCCGCCGGCCCCTATACAGCCTTTGATGGGCACCAGCCGAGACTTGCCGACATCGATTTGTCGGTCAAAATGTGTGCTGCGGTTCGTGAGGCGGTAGGGACGCGGGCAGATATTCTTTTTGGCACGCATGGGCAGTTTACGGTGTCTGGCGCGGTGCGGCTTGCAAAGGCTATTGAACCCTATGATCCCTTGTGGTTTGAGGAGCCGGTTCCGCCTGAATCTCCCGAAATGATGTCCGAGGTTGCGCGCAAAACATCAATTCCGATTGCTACTGGCGAGCGGCTTTGCACGCGGTTTGAATTTGCCCGTGTGCTGCAAACCGGTGCGGCATCCATCCTGCAAATGGACCTTGGAAGATCAGGTGGCCTGTTGGATGCAAAAAAGATTGCATCCATGGCAGAAGTCTATCAGGCGCAGATTGCACCGCATTGTTATTGCGGGCCGATCGTGGGTGCTGCCAACGCACAACTTGCTGCGTGTTCGCCGAATTTTCTGGTGCTGGAGTCGATCGGGAAATGGGATGGTTTCCATGGCGAACTGCTCAAGAAGCCAATTGAGTGGGAGGATGGTTATGTCATCCCCTCAAAAGAACCGGGGCTGGGTGTCGAGCTTGATGAAAAGGTTGCAGAGGCGCATCCATGGGACCCAAGGGGATTGCTACATCTGGAGATGGCACCAGATCCGCTGGTGCCCTGACACTGTTCAGCTATTGTAATCATCAGGCATTGATCACTTCATTAGCTTGTGATTTGTTATTTTGGGACAAGTAACTATGTTAAAGGGATATGGTTCTTACATTGTGAAGTAGATGATCAGAACCACGCGAATAGGGGGCGCACGAAACAGGGAGAAACGTCATGACGGGGAAGTTTGGAACAAAATCGTTGATGGCATTCGGTATTGCACTGACAATGGCAATTGGCATTCAGGCAAAACCAGCAGAAGCAGGTCATCGCGCAGCGGCGGTAATTGCCGGACTGATAATTGGCGGCGCAGTATTGCATCACCATTCGCGGCATTCACACAGATATCACCGACGTCGCAGTCACTCATATTTTTATCATCCGCGTCGTCGACATCATCATCGCCGCCATCATCACAGGCGTCACTATAACCATGGCCATGGCGGTGGTACCTTTTTCAATTATGGTGGACACAGACACTAGACACCAAATTGTGAGTGGTGTTGATCCCGAAATTTCACGACTATTGAACCGGCTTGGTTCAATCGAGAGGGTTTTTGCATGATTAATCAGTTTCAATTGAGGTTGGCCGGTGCGCGGTTTTTGCCGGTCTTTTTCGGTTTGACACTCGCTGTTTCCGGATTGGTTGCAGTACCTGCTGCGGTAAACGCTGCGGGAAGCGGTAGTTCTACAGCGACAGTTAACTGTCCAGACGGCCAAGTCTATGACAAGCAGCAAAAAAAATGCGTGCCGGAAGAAAGTTCCAGTCTTGATCAGGATTCAATCTATGAGACCGGTCAGGCACTGGCTTATGCGGACAAGTATGAAGCTGCGATCAGAGTGTTGAAACTCGCAGGTGATCAAAGTGATCCACGGGTTTTGAACATGCTCGGATATTCACACCGAAAGTCCGGCAATATTGAAGTAGCGCTTTCTTATTACCAAAAGGCGATAGATCACAATCCTGACTATTCGCTGGTACGGGAATATCTTGGTGAAGCCTATATCCAACTTGGCATGCTTGAAAAGGCGCGTGAGCAATTGAGCGAAATTGAGCGGATTTGCGAAGGCCGGACGTGCAATGAATATCAGGATTTGGCCACACTGATTGTGGACAGCCAAATCCAGTAATCAACTGCTATACTCAAACATCAAGCGGGTACCCGTCAAAATGGGTGCCCGTTTTATTTTGTCTGTCACGCAGAGGCCGGGTTGCGTTGAGGTATCAGTTGCACGATCAGGATTGCCACAAAAATCATTGCGCAACCAAGATATCCGCTGAGTGGCAATCGCTCGCTGAGGAACAATGCACCAAAGAGTGCTGCAAACAGGCTTTCGGTTGAAATCAGTACGGCTGCAGCGCTTTCGCTGGTGTGGCGCTGGGCGATGGCCTGCAAGGTAAAGCCAAGGCCTGCTGAAATTGCACCAGCGTAGAAAATTTCAGGCAGCGCAGCACTGATGGCAGCGAGCGTTGGTAGTTGTTCCGGCACGTCCATCACTATCACCAGAAAATATCCTGCAATACCAAAAATACCGGTCACGAAAAACTGGCAGCAGGCCATGGCGACAGGCAAACCAGTGGCGATACCGGTATGGGCTGTCATGATTAAATGAATTGCCCAGAACAGGGCGCATATGATGACCAACATATCGCTCTTATTGAGCGTCGTGAGGTTCCCGCCGCTCAAAAAATAAATGCCGGTGACCGCAAGCAGAGCTGCTGGCCAAACAATCCAGGGCTGGCGTCGGCGCAAAACGACCACCATCAGCACCGGTACCATTACCGCATAAAGTGCTGTTAAAAATCCGGTATTGGTGATGCTGGTGCCGATGATGGCGTATTGCTGGAAAATCATGCCAAGAAAAAACAGCGTTCCGACGGTTAAAAACAACCGGATCGCCCGAACTTTTTCGGACTTGCTGACCGGCAATCCCTTTCGGCGGAGTTCGGCAATGGCAAATGGCACGACAACCAAGCCGGCAAGCAGAAACCGCAGGCCGGTAAAAAACAACGGCCCGATGTCATCCATGGCGGTACGCTGGGCGACGAAGCCCATACCCCAGACAGCGCCTGCCAAAAGCAACAGCAGATTTGCATTGGTTCGTGACATGAATTCATCCAATCAGCGGACGCTCTAGCAGGGCTGCCAGAACTTGCAAAGGTGAATAATTGGACGCACAGTTGAGGCGTTACTAATCGAGGGAAGACAAGATGAATCCGTGGTCAATAACAACTGTCGCGATTGGTATATTCGCGGGGCTGGTTCTTTCCGCAACTTCCGGATTTGCCGGCCCCTATAAATCGGTGCGTGACTGGAGTGTGTATTGCTCCAACGGACTTTCCTGCACAGTCCGGACTTCAAATGATGCCCATCAGATTTATGCCTTCGGTTTTGAACGCGGTCCTGAAGCCAACGCGCCGGTGGTGCTGTTTCTTTCTACCGGGCTGACGCTGAATGAGGAAAGCGATTTGGTGATCCGGATCGACGATCAGCCCGAGCTTTATCTCGAGATACCCAAGGCGGACTTCAAGGAGGGAGTTTGGCGCTTTGTCGGTCAAGATGTCGATTTGCAGATTCTCACCGCGATGCGCCACGGCCAGAAAATGAAGTTGAAGGTTGAGGCAGCGGAAGGTGATCGGGAAATTCCGGTTTCGCTTTCAGGCGTTACCGCTTCACTTTTGTATCTGGATGAGGTGCAAGGCCGGGTTGGTAATCAGGATGCGTTGGAGGCAAAAGGCGACGGAGAAGCGACTGCTGCTACTACAAGGGTGCATGACCTTGCCTCAGTAGATGAACTGCCAGTGGAAGTTAAGCGTCGCTGGGCGGCCACACCTGATGATTGTAGTGAATCCTATGATGATAGTGATTTGATCAAAAGTTATGGCGGGTTGGCGGTGGATCTCAAGGACAATGCATCGCTCTACGTGCTACCCTGCGGCTCACCGGGAGCCTATAATCTGCCGCAGGTTGTTCTGGTTTACGACGGTGAGGATAAAACAGTTAGAACCGTGTCCTTGCCTGTAATGGGAGAGCGTGGTCCCACGGTAATGGATATTCCATACAACACCTCGTGGGATGATCATGCATCAACATTGACGGCATTTTTCAAGGGCAGGGGACTGGGTGATTGTGGAAGCCGGCAGATTTGGGTTTTGAATGCAAACGGCTATTATTCAAATTTTGAATTGATAGAGGAGCGCGTCAAGGGCAACTGTGATGGCAAATATGATGACTGGCCAATCATATGGCCGGTTAAGTAGTTCAATCTGCTTGGGAATCTTACCTTTTAACTATAGTGAATTTGTTCAAATTTACCCTTAATTCACCAATATTGGATTAAGTTTGTGCGAAGTTTTTCCTGTGGCGGGAAAGTTGCGACCAAAATCGTTCAGGCTACCGCTGCGTTTCTAGATACCGGGCATTCTCAGGGGCACAAATTGGACATGGATGTAAATTCTTCTGATCGATCTAAAGAGATCGTCAGTCTTGCCCGCTTCCCGGAGGAAAATCCAAACCCGGTTATGCGTGTCACTCCAGAAGGTTTCCTGCTCTACAGCAATAGCGCATCGTTAGTGCTTCTGGAATTCTGGGGTATCTCGGGAAATGATAGTTTGCCCGAGCATCTCGCTTGCCAGGTGGCAGATATATTTGACAACCAAACCAAGCAATCAATTTCTGAACTGGTTGGTGATGTCGACTATGTGCTGGATTTCTTACCCATGGTCGACGCGGGTTACATCAACATCTACGCAAAAGATGTAACGTTAACCCGCGAGATGTTGGATGCCCGTATTGAGGCAGCACAGGCTAAAGACCTTATGAAGCAGTCGGTCAATGCAATGGCGCAGGGACTGCTGGTACATGATGCGGAAAAAATCATAACTGCAAATGCTCAAATAGTTGAGATGCTTGATATCCCGGCTGAACTGGTCGAGCCGGGAAAATCGATGAACGACTTTATCAGCTTCTGTGTCGAAAGAGGGGATGAAGGTGAAGACGCTGACCTTGAGGCCATTTTGCGGCAATCAGAAGAAAAATGCCTGTCAGGAAAACCATTTACCGTAGAGCGTAAAATCCCGGATGGAAGAATCATTGTTGCAAATGTTCAACCGCGTGAAAATGGAGGGTCGGTTAGTACATATAACGATGTTAGCGAAGATCGTAAGCGTGAGGCTGAGCTTGAAAAGGCGCGCCGGGCCGCCGAGAACGCGGATCGTGCGAAGTCGGAATTTTTGGCGAATATGAGCCACGAGATCCGCACGCCGATGAACGGTGTCATGGGGATG
>JAJFHV010000011.1 GCA_021775415.1 Hyphomicrobiales bacterium
GAAATGGTGATGCCTGGTGATAACGTTGAGATGACTGTGTCGCTGATCGTGCCAATCGCGATGGAAGAGCGCCTGCGCTTTGCTATCCGTGAAGGCGGACGTACCGTCGGTGCAGGTATCGTTGCAAGCATTATTGAGTAGGTATTGGCTGGTCAAATCTTTGGGTTTCACCAATATTTGCGCCAGCACCGACGGCATAAAAGTGGTTCAAACGGGCAATAACCCGTTTGAACGCGGTGCAGGTATCGTTGCAAGCATTATTGAGTAACTTGCTCATTATATGAATTACGAAAAGGCGGTCTTCGGATCGCCTTTTTTGTTGAGTGACGAAATACAACAGGACATGTACAAGCCACTTCATGATTTGGATCGCAAAGACCTTCTGGCAGGCAATTGTCAAACTCAACAATGATGGCGGATTGGCGATTGCCAGCAATGTAGCCTTGTCGTTGCTGTTGTCTTTGTTTCCTTTTTTGATGTTGATTGCTTCCCTGGTGCGGTTGTGGGGAGATCCGGCTCTGGCAGACGAAGTTGTGAACCTCGTCTTCAATCACTGGCCTGCGGATGCGGCTGCGCCTATTGCCAATCAAATCAAGATTATCATCTCCCAAAGCCCCGGGGAGTTCTTTTCCATCGGTACGTTGGTTGCATTGGTGCTTGCGACAAATGGGGTTGAGAATGCCCGCGATGGATTAAACCGCGCCTATAAGGTCGTGGAAACCCGATCCTTCGTCTGGCGACGGCTGCAAGGGGCGTTGTTTGTGCTTGCCGGGGCGCTCGGCTTGATTGCCGCTGCGTTCATTCTGGTTGGTACACCGCTGCTGTGGTCTTTCCTGATTGGGCAATTGCCGTGGCTTGAGCAATTCGCAGTCACCGTGACGCTCGTGCAATATGGACTGGCAGTTTTGATCCTCTGGCTGACGCTTTTCTGTTTTCACCGCTTTTTACCGGATGGCAGCCGCGGATTTCGAGACATGATCTGGGGTGTGTTGATTACCATTGCCGGTTTCATCATCGGATCCAAACTGTTTGCTCTCTATCTCCAGACCATCGCTGATTACACAGCATTGTATGCGGGGTTGGCCGGCACGATGATCGCGATCGTCTATCTTTACTGTCTGGCGGTGTTGATCCTGTTTGGCGCAGAATTCAATGCAGCGTTGTCTGAGCAAATGAAAATCAAACAATCCACATAAATACCAGACCGGACAGGACTGCGCCGATCAGACCGAGCAATACATAGGCGGCAAACACTGGCAGTCGAACCAGTGACCAGACGCCCACCATGGCCGGGATACAGGAAACCGCACCGGCAATCATGAACGCCATACCGGCACCCGGCGACATGCCCTGTTCCATTAATCCGGCAACCAGGGGTGGTGCGACGTAGGAGTTGAGGTAAGCCGGTGCGCCGACAAGCGCGGAAATCACGATTGGCAATACGCCTTCGCCACCGACGACACTGCCAATCATTTTGGCTGGAACGTAATGTATCAATAGCGCTTCGAGCAGATAGGCAAGGCTCAGCCATTTGATGAGGAACAACGCGTTATGCAAAAACGCAGATTTGAACTCCACGAGGCGCGTCTGTTCGGACCAGAATTTCCAGACCGGCTTGTTGTCACCAAGCGCGGGACCGCAGCCACATTGTGCAGCAACTGAACCCGGTTTGGCAGGAGAGGCAAACATGCCGCCGTGATTTAAAACCGCGACAACGATGCCGCCAAACAATCCAATTCCCACTGCAAAGAATGCCTTGGCGATGGCGAAATTCCAGCCAAGGGCTGCTGCAGTAATGAAGAGCGTAGGCGGGTCGATCAGCGGGGAGGACAGCCAAAAAGCCATGATCGCAGAAAGCGGCGCACCGGCAGCGATCAATCCAGCAACAAACGGGATGACTTCACAAGAGCAAAACGGTGCAAGCCCGCCAAACAGTGACGCCATGACAATCATCTGGTACTCGCGGCCTTCAAAGGCGCGGGCAAGGGTGTGTTCAGCGCCACTTGCCTTTAATGCTGCGATCATCAAAACGGCCACCGCGATATAGGGCAGGGTGCTTGCCAATGCGGAGAGTGCAAACTGAACTGTTGCCGCAAGGTTGGATGGGTCCAACAGTGCTACAGTGGCAATGACAATCAATATGATCATCCATGCGGATCGAAAGGGTGGCAGGACTGCGATCAGGCGGTTTACGCCATTAAGTGCAAGTTCGCTCATGCCATTTCCTTTTCATGCGCTGTGGCTTTGTGAGTACCTGCATGGCCTCCGGATTCCTGACAGCATTCACGCAACAAAAATCCTGCCAAAGCTTCCAGCTGATCGTAGGCTGCACGATTGACAACCGAGCGACCCTGTTTTTCCTGGGTGACAAGACCAGCTGCGCTCAGAAACCGGATATGATGGGCGAGCGTTGAGGCGGGAATTTTAAGGCGTTCCTGAATTTCACCGATAGTAAGACCATCGGGTCCAGCTCTCACCAAAGCCAGCACTACTTCCAGCCTTGGCTCCGAGCCAACGGCGGCAAACCCTTGTGATGCAATTTCGAGTTCCATAGCGTTCTCCTTGATAAAACTATAAAACTAGAATTATAGTTATGTCAAGTTGTAAAAGTTACTCTACTCACAAACTGCGGGATGCTGGTTAAACACCTTCCGTAGTTTAGTTATGTGATGCTCAACCAGCACCCCGCGCAGAGATTTTTAGTCAGGTGGGCTGTAGTAGACCACTCCCACGCCGCTTCACGTCCACATGCGGTTCAGGGGT
>JAJFHV010000012.1 GCA_021775415.1 Hyphomicrobiales bacterium
ACCCCTGAACCGCATGTGGACGTGAAGCGGCGTGGGAGTGGTCTACTACAGCCCACCTGACTAAAAATCTCTGCGCGGGGTGCTGGTTGAGCATCACATAACTAAACTACGGAAGGTGTTTAACCAGCATCCCGCAGTTTGCGAGAATGAACAGGGCACTGGTGTAATCACATCGAGTGAAGGATGATGCATGCAAAGATACAGCACATTATTTGAGGCCGCATGCAGGGTTCAGACAAGCCTCAATGCCTGGGCTGATTGTCAGCATGAGAGGTGTCGACAACTGAAAACCTGCACCGGCGGGCCACGTGGCACCTGCGCCAAAACCGGTGGATGGCCAGGCTGTACGGAGGAAGGACACGAACGACTGAAAATTGCCAAAGCCCGCAAGTTCTGGCCCGGTGAGGAAAAAGCACTGGAAGGTGAAACCCGCTCCGAGTACCGCATGCGGCGGCTCAATCAGGAAGTGGAGGATGCCCGCTTCAAAATGGAAATTGCAGGCTTGTTGCGTCGTTAGGGGAATATTTGCTGGCCCTATCCGCTTCTTTCAAGTTTTGCCCGCAAATCGTCCGGAAACCTTTTTGCGCCGCCACCGTGGTTGATGAAGGCCACTTCCACATCCGCGCCGCACAGCATGACCTCCTCCCCGGATGGCTCCTTGCGCAAGACTTCCTGTCGCAGAAACGAACGTGCCCCGGTAAGTTTTTGAAGGATTGTACGCACTGTCAATAAATCATCGATTACCGCCGGTGGACCATATTTCAACTCCATCCGGTGAATGGCAAAGGCACTGTCATCGCCTTTCAGATCCGTATGAAATATCTTCAGGTGCCGCAGCCACTCGGTGCGCGAACGTTCCATGTATTTAAGGTAATTCGAATGATACACCACGCCGGAAAAATCGGTGTCCTCATAATAGACACGGACTTCCATTTCATGGCCATTTTCGATCAGGCTGTTGGCCAGTTCGGTTTTTTCACGCGACATGTGTTGAGCACCTTTGCCAGGGACGACAGGGCTTGTTTTGCATACCCCTTCCCCGCGCGGCAAGTCCGGGTTCAAAATTTTCCACTTTCGCAATTTCAAATATTCAGTATTGAATTGGTAACTACCTGCAGCATCTGGAGAAAACCCAAATGAGCGAAATCCAACTATCCGGTATTTATCGTTTTCCGGTAAAGGGGTTTTCAGGCCACAGCCTTTTCCAGGCCGTGCTGAAGCCGGGTCACGGCATTTTACATGACCGGCGTTTTGCCATCACCAATGGCACAGCTTCAAATGGCGAGTGGATGCCGGCGCGCAGTTATTTCATCAATGCCGTCAATGATGGGATGCAGAAATTCAATATCGAGTTTATGGCGGACGAAAATCTGATCACCCTTGGCGGCAACAAGGGCCAGGAATTTTCGATTGTTCTTGATGATCCAGAAAGTCTTGAAGCGGCCAATGCGAAGATTTTAAGCTTCATCGAGCCAGTCGGCGTGAAGCACGATCTTCCTTTACCCAAAATCGTCGAACGATCAGAACAAGGTGGCCACTGGGATTTTACGGATACGCCGATATCCATCATCAATCTCAACTCGGTCAAATCAATTGAACAACGTCTGGGCACCAAAATTGATGTCCGGCGGTTTCGCGCCAATCTGGTGATTTCAGGACTGCCTGCCTGGGAGGAATTTGGATTGCTGGGCATGAAACTCAAGATTGGCACCTCAGAACTGGAGATCATCCGCCCGGCACTGCGCTGCCCGGCAACATCCGTCGACCCGGATACCGGCGAGCGGGATTTGACTGTACCGGCCGATCTTCAGGAGCATTTCGGTCATGCATTTTGCGCCATGTACGCACGGGTATCCAAAGCGGGTACCATCAAACCAGGTGATGCGGTTTCGATAGATGGCCCTTCAGGCATGAATCATGAAGATGCCTTCAACGAGCGTGCGCCGGACTATGCGCTTTGGCCCCGCATGGCACGGATCACAAAATGTGAGGTTGGCGAAGGTGAAACCCGGTTTACGCTGGAAAGCGCGTCACCCTGGCCTCTACAAGAGGCCAAATCCGGCCAACGCATTCGTTTTCATCTTGATGGCCCCGGCTGGACATTTGAGGAAATTTCAGACGCATCCTCTGGACAGTATGGGTTCTCGGTTGAAGATTCCCAGACTGATGATCCGCTTACCGGTTTACTGAGGCGCGGTTTTCAGCCGGGTCAAAAACTGGTGATTTCCGGACCCTATGGAAAAGGCAATGATGCCTAGGCGGAAACGCTTTTTCCCAGATCCAGCACCACGATTTCCGGAGGCGATCCGAAGCGCAATGGCATTATCGAGCATCCAAGCCCACCGGAAACAATCAAATTGCGACCGTCTTCGACAATGTGGCCATAGGCGTAACGATCGCCATATCTGGAAGGAACGACCGGTGAATACCCAAACAGGCGAACCTGTCCCCCATGCGTGTGGCCAGACAAGGTAAGCGACACCCGCTCCGGCACCTTGGGAAAGATATCCGGTTCATGCGCCATTAAAATTACCGGTGCATCGTCAGTTACCTTGGCAAGCGTTCCATCAAGGTCATCAACACCGCGCCAATTCTTCCAGCGGGAACTGTGCGTGAATGCAAGTTGGTCCCCAAGCCCCGTAATCCAAAATGCATGACCATTTTTTTCAAGACGAAGGGCATCATTCTCCATCACGTTGATCCCCACTCCTTGCAACGCCTCGCCAGCAATCGTGGGTCCGCTACCGCGATTTTGCGCTTCGACATCATGCCACCAGTCATGATTACCGAGGATGGTATGAACCCCCATCGGCGCCGAGAGCCTGCCAAGTGCGGCAGACCATTCTTCGGGCGGAACATTCGCAGATTTAAACCGCATTCCGGCAATGTAGTCCCCAAGCATCAACACGATGTCAGGTTTTAAATCATTGGTCTTTGCAACGATGTAGTTGAGCCGGGCAACACTCATCCAGGGATCGCAAGCATGAATGTCTGCCAAAACAGCAACACGGAGCGAAAGATCATCCGGCCAGTTCGGCAATTTTGGCGAGTAGAAAGTGGTGTTGAGCCGCAACAAGGGTTCAATCGCAAAGGCGTAGCTGCCCATTGCGGCAGTTGCTAAAAAGCCGCCTCCAATTAGCTTTAAAAATCCACGGCGTGTGATCACTCCCCGTCCTCCTCGAACAGGCTGGCTTGCTGGGCAGCCAGATCACGGGGAGGATTAAGGCCCAGATGTTTCCAGGCAATTGCAGTCAAGAGGCGACCCCGTGGAGTGCGTTGCAGAAAACCCTGCTGGATAAGAAA
Organism: Hyphomicrobiales bacterium; assembly: GCA_021775415.1. GTDB lineage: Bacteria > Pseudomonadota > Alphaproteobacteria > Rhizobiales > Rhizobiaceae > JAALLB01. The sequence goes on from JAJFHV010000012.1 coordinate 3,304, forward strand.
AGGCTCGATGATATCCTCGATTGCATCGCGGGGTTCAGACAGGGCGGCGGCAATGGTTTCAATCCCTACCGGTCCGCCACCAAAATTACGGGCAATCTGGTTTAAATATCGCCGGTCAAGTTCATCAAGCCCTATTGCGTCGACTTCAAGGCGCAACAGCGCTTCATCGGCGACTTTTGCCGTGACCTCATCGGCATTTGCAACCAGCGCGAAATCCCTGACCCGTCGTAACAGGCGCCCGGCAATGCGCGGTGTTCCGCGCGCCCGTTTGGCAATTTCTGCTGCGCCATCTTCGCTCAGTGCCAATCCCATGATCCGTGCACCACGTTTGACAATCAGTTCCAACTCGGCTGGTTCATAAAAATTGAGCCGCACCGGTATGCCAAACCGGTCACGCAGCGGCGTAGTTAAAAGTCCAAGCCTTGTGGTCGCTGCAACCAATGTAAATTTTGAAAGATCAATTTTCACCGAACGCGCAGCCGGACCTTCCCCGATAATCAAATCAAGCTGATAATCCTCCATCGCCGGATAAAGAATTTCTTCAACCGCCGGATTAAGCCTGTGGATTTCATCGATAAACAGCACATCGCGTTCTTCCAAGTTGGTGAGTAGTGCTGCAAGGTCTCCAGCCTTTGCAATCACAGGCCCGGACGTAGAACGAAAATTAACCCCCAGCTCCCGCGCCATGATTTGTGCAAGCGTAGTCTTGCCCAGCCCCGGCGGACCGACAAACAACACATGGTCGAGTGCTTCACCACGTTGCTTTGCTGCCTCAATAAAAACCTTGAGATTGGCCCGCACCTGAGCCTGACCAATAAAATCATCCAGCGTCTGCGGGCGAAGGGAAGTATCGAGATCAACGGCCTCATCTTCCCCTTTTTTCTCCGCATCAATGAGACGGCTATCGTTCAACTACTCAGCTCCTTCAGCCCCAGCCGGATAAGCTCGGCGCTTTCCGCATCTTCATCAGCAGTTCGTAATGCTGCAGATATTGCACCGGCAGCCTGTTGAGAGGAGTAACCCAAATTCGTCAATGCGGAAACCGCATCGGTTACAGCGCTTGGTGCAACACCATCACCAATGTCAGCGGCAAGTCCGATTTCGGCTGCAGCGGCACCTGAATACGCTGGCGCCTTGTCTTTGAGTTCACTGACAATACGCTGGGCAACCTTTGGTCCAACACCTGGAGCACGTGACACCATTGCCTTGTCCTGCAGCGCAATTGCGGAAGCAAGGTCGCTGGCGGAAAGCGTGGATTGAACCGCCAGTGCCACTTTTGCACCAACCCCTTGCACGCTTTGCAGCAGACGAAACCAGTCACGTTCCAGATCATTGGTAAAACCAAATAGTTTGATTTCAGTCTCCCGTACATGGGTTTCAATCGAAAGCGTCAACGCCTCTCCCATTGGAGGCAATCCACCAAGCGTACGTGAAGAACAATGCACTTCGTAACCGACACCATGCACGTCAATAATTGCTGTGTCCTCGCCAATTGAATCTACAATACCTTTAAGCTTACCGATCATGCGATCAATTCCTCAAGCCTGCCAATCAGCTGTTCACGGTCTTCAATCATTACCTTGTACTCAAGTTGATCCTGGTCCAGTGAATTCAGGCTGCTGATGAATTCTTCAACAATCTTTTCTTTGTCTGCGCGTCCAACGATAGCACGCATCGGATCAATGTGAATTCGAATGGTGAAGAGGCAATCTCCGCTTTCAGGCAATTTTTGAAGCGTCTGACGCTCAACTCGCAGGTAGGACTGCGTGGCAACATTTGTTTCCGAGTGATCGAACTGCTCGCCAGAGCGATCATCGTGGTACAGATCAGCGTTGGCATAGATTGACCAGTTGAACCGCTCGACGGGTTGTTCGACCTGCAAATTGTCAAATATCCGCTCAATTATATGCGCCTTGCGCGTGCCTGGGCCTAGTCCAGGGACCGGAGCATGGACTTCCTGCAAGGGTTTGGAAAATTTTTCGAGTAATTCCCATGATGAAGGAAATGATACGGCCCCCGCGACAAGCCGCCATCCGCTCTCGTTCCGGCGCATCAAAACCAGGTCTTCCTGAACCAGCCAGGCGGCTCGCAACAGGGGTTGTATCGACTGATCAGTAATTTCTACCGAATGCTCCGTCTCGGCAATGTTGATGGCGGAACCATCCTGCACATAAATCCCGGGATACTTCTTCAAGAGAAAATCAACGAGTAAGTCCAGCACTTCCTGTTGAGCAGCGAGAGTATCAGCTTCAGCCGCGAAAACCTTGTCCGGAATAGTGTTGTACAATCGACGCTTTTCATCAAGATAGCGATCAAGATCATCATCAATCTCGATCCAGTGCTCTATATCCAGTGGGCGCAAAGCGATCTCAAACGGCTTTGAACTCCCATCATAGGGCGTGTGTTTCAGCGGAACCTTAAAAGGAAGCGGCAATTTTCAACTCCGCACTGACACGGGAATGGGCGTGACAGATCGCGATCGCCAGAGCGTCCGCTGCGTCATCAGAATCAAATTCAGCCTTTGGCAACAGCATACGTACCATTAGCTTGATTTGGTTTTTGTCACCATGCCCGATACCAATCACCGTTTTCTTGACCTGGTTGGGCGCATATTCAGCTACAACCAGTCCGGCCCGCGCCGGCACCAGCAGGGCAATTCCCCGCGCTTGACCGAGTTTCAAAGTGGCTGCCGCATCCTTGTTGACGAATGTCTGCTCAACCGCTGCTTCGTCTGGAGCATTGGTGTCCAACACCTTTGCCAACCCATCATGCAACTGGCACAGCCGATGAGACAGACCAGCCTTTGGATCGGAGTGCAGGGTTCCCGATGCCACAAATGTGAGTGAACTGCCGAGCGATTCAATCACCCCCCAGCCAGTGTTTCTAAGACCCGGATCAATCCCCAAAATTCGAATCGGTTTTGCCATGTCGCCACCTTACATTTCTCCAGGACAAGTTGCACGGCAAAAGTGAACAAAACAGAAACATACACAGGGGAAAATACCCTGACTCTGGCAGACTGGCACCTTGTATATGCAAAACTGGCGCATGTTATTTTGTCACTGCACGTGAGAACGTGCCTAGGTGCTTTGAAGTAAAATCACATGAGCGCAATGGGTATGGACCAAATTTCTCAGACAATTGTCTCCCTGCTTTTCGAGCAGGCGATGCAGTTTGTAATCGCAATTGTCCTTGCAACCGGAATAGTGCGCGGTTTTTCGGGCTTTGGGTCCGGCATGATCATAGGTCCATCCGCAGCGGCGATACTGGGTCCGAAAACTGCATTGGCGATGCTGGTAATCATCGATTCGCTCCCCACTCTGACGCTTGTCTGGCCAGCCCGCAAACGCGCCGAATGGGGTGAAATTGTCCCAGTCGTCGTGGGGTATGCGATGCTGGTTCCGGCAGGCGTTTTATTTTTGAAGTCCGGCAACCCCATCCTGCTGCGCTGGTTCATCACCATCAGTATTTTGGCAGCAGTTGCAGTGCTTTGGTCGGGCTGGCGCTATAGCGGGCCGCGCTCTAAGGGTGTCTCCGTGGCAGTTGGTGGACTTGGCGGGTTTATGGGTTCGGCAGCACAACTACCCGGTCCACCTGCAATTATTTACTGGCTCGCGGGTGCTCTCGCCGCCAGCACCGTCCGTGCCAACATGATCATCTATCTGTTTTTGACTGACATCGTCGTTGCCGGTGGATATTTTCTCGGTGGCATTTTCACCTTTGAAGCAGTCATGAGAGGCCTTGTCGCAGCACCCTTTTATCTTGTCGGTATTTTGATCGGCTCAAAACTGTTTGGCAAAACCAGCGACGCGACCTACAAGACCATCGCCTTCGTGATCATCCTGATCTCCGCAATAACCTCAATGCCGGTGCTGGACGCCTGGTTACGCGGCTGACAGTTTTGCCATCACCTCGTCATCTATCTCAAAATTCGAGTAGACGTTTTGTACATCATCGTCTTCTTCAAGTGCGGCCAACAGCTTTATAAGGGTTGCCGCTTTTTCTTCATCAACCGGTGTGTTGTTTTGCGGTTTCCAGATCGGCTTGACGCTTTCCGCGTCCCCCAAAGCATCTTCAAGTGCGCTGGCAACTTCTCCGAATTCCTCAAACCCACACAGAATTACGTGTCCGTCTTCATCGGAGGTTACATCTTCGGCACCCGCTTCAATCGCCGCATCCATCAATTGATCAGCACTTCCAGCTGAAGTGTTGTAGGTAATTTCTCCCACCCGATCGAACATGAAGGAGACCGATCCGGTTTCCCCCAACTGCCCGCCATTCTTCGTAAATGCTGACCGCACATTCGAGGCAGATCGGTTGCGATTGTCTGTGAGTGCTTCAACAATTACCGCAACGCCACCGGGCCCATATCCCTCATAGCGGATTTCCTCGTAATCTTCGCCATCACCACCGGCACCCTTGGTAATCGCCCGCTGGATATTGTCCTTCGGCATCGATTGGCCCTTGGCGTTCTGAATTGCCAGTCTAAGCCGTGGATTCATGTCCGGATCCGGCATACCTCCGCCCATTTTCACGGCAACGGTGATTTCCTTTGAAAGTCTTGAAAATACCTTGGATCGGATTGCATCCTGACGCCCCTTGCGGTGCATGATATTCTTGAATTTGGAATGGCCTGCCATGGGATCTCTTGCGTTACCTGATGCTGAATTTGTTGGCGCTTATTGCCAAAGATTTCCCGCCTCGTCTAGGTCATCTGTTTTCTCACCCGAAATATCAGCCGGAAGTGGTGATTTTGCTGGTGCCAAACACGCGTTGATTCCTGCAGACCGAGAAACGGTTTGACAATCTATCGCATGCTTCTTTGTACACTGGGCGTTATGCCGTAGACACTTTTATAGCATTTTGAAAAATTGGAGGCGCTGGCAAACCCGCTGACAATTGCCACCTCCACTATCGGCAGGGCCGATTGCTGGAGGAGGTAGTGTGCCCGTTCAAGGCGAATTTCCAGATAAAAGCGTGCAGGGGAGCGATCCGTGTAGGTCATGAACCATCGCTCAATCTGGCGCCGTGAGACACCGGTAAGGTTCGCTATCTCGGCTATCTGCAAAGGCTCCGAGACATTGGCCTCCATCAGTTCCACAACTGACATCAGTCTGCGATCATGGATGTATTTCTTCCCCTTGAGCAACCGTTGGCGTTGATCTGAAACGCGTACCTTGTCTGTTATGATTTGTTCGCAAACTTGCGTTACGAGGCTTTCATCATGGTCCGCACCAATAATTGTCAGCATCATATCCAAAGTGGCCATTCCGCCCGCGCTGGTGCAAATCTTGCTGCCGATTTCGTATAATCCCGACCGGGCGTCGACATCGGGAAACCTTTCGAGAAATCCGGGCAGGTTTTCCCAATGGATAACGCATCGCTTGCCGTCCAGTAATTTGGCCACTGCGAGCATGTGCGCACCGGTTGAAAGCCCGCCCAGCAATACACCATGACTATGACATTCCCGCAGACACGCTGACAAAGAGCTGTTTTCGTGGTTTTCAACATCAACACCGGAGCAAACCATCATCGCGCGGGGCCTGTCCAATCCATGAGCTTCCTTTCGCACGTCAGCGATGGATTTTTCAGCAATAATTTGAATCCCGTTTGCGGCAACTACAGGATTGCCGTCAGCAGACGCGAATTGCCAACTGTAGTAATCCTCATCCAGCAGGCGATTTATCATTCGCAATGGTTCAACCGCGGCTGCCAACGGCATCATTGGAAAGTCCGGGATCAGGTAGAATATAAATCTGTTTGATTGGTGCTCGGTCACAGGAGGCTTTTCAACACAAACATGCTTTTTGCATTCAATGCCGGAACCTATTGAAAGCACTCGCATATGGCAATGATGATTATTTTTGCCGACCATCCAATTCGTTCACATAATTTCAAAAGCCCACCGACAGAACCGGATTGTTATCAAGTTAAGAACAACCTTCCACATTCACTCACTCCCTGCGAAGTGGCGTCATGATCATTGGCGCTTGCGCCAACCGAGCCAATCGGCGAGGCGCAAGCTGTTTTTGTCCCCGCTCCGTGCCAGCAGAAGCCAATGCGACCAGCATTGGTGCCGTTGCGTGAACGGGCGCCGGTTGGATAACCGGCAAGACCAATACAAAGCACAAACTCGGGACCCGGATACCAAGAAAAAAGCCCGTGTGTGCTGGGCGCCAGGCCCCGCGTGGAGAGTGAAGAGCGGGGATAGATTTTTTTGAAATATGTTTGTTTTACCCCCGAAAGCAGACATTCTGTTTGTCACGCCTCATGTCTGCTTTGTGCCAGAAACGGAAGTCAAACTAGTGTCGCAAAACCGATGGTTTTTGCAACGAAAGGTATGTAATCATGATAGAATCTAAAATTGGATTTCCAATGGCCTCCATATTCTATTTTGCCATGTTCGCGCTTTTCGTCACCCATGAATTGGATGCAGTGAAGAGACACGAATGGCGGATTTTACCGATAATCTCATTCCTGAAGGAGGGAATTGGAGAACAGGTATTTATCTGGATACACGTCCCTCTCCTTGTCGGACTGTTCTACTTCGGAGCGCTCGATTCAAGTACAACCACGGCCAAGGGGCTTTCAACATTCGCAATAATTCACGTCGCCCTGCATTGGATTTTTCGCAACCACCCTAAACATGAGTTCAACGATTTTGGTTCTTGGGCGCTGATCATTGGTGCGGGTTTGTTTGGTGCGGCTCACCTATTGGCAATTTGACGGGGTTGTCGCAAATCCGACGATTTTTGCGACAGTCGAGGTCTGCCCAGAGCCCTTAGCGGACATCTGCCTTCACTAACTTTACGTAGGTTATGACCCTTCTATCCACAAGCAATATCATACTCCAGGTATTTTGCCGCAAATTCGCCACAACACTAAATAGTAGATAGGAAATCTACTATTTGGAATTGCGCCAAAAGTTCTGGCGACAAATAAATTTTTTACCCCCGGTAAGTTTTCAACCCACAGGTGCTTATTGTTTGGAGTCCGTCATAAATAATTTTTTCACAAGTCTGGCAGCTACATGGGAAGGCGTAATGAATGGAAAACCCGTGAATGCTGGAGCCGTCGCCAAACATTCGAATTTCATTCCGATTTTCAACATGATTTCAAAACAAGGGCACGTGTTCGCGATTATAATTTTTGTTATCTCGCTCTCAGTAGTGAGCGCTCGAGGGCAGGAATTTCAAAGGAGTATCATGACTGGCAGCCTGAGTGGCACCTATATCCAGATCGGGCGTGATCTTGCGTCTGTATCAGCTGGATGTGGCCCCACTCTTGGAGTTAATAAAAGTGCTGGATCGCTCGAAAATCTTGTTGGGATAATGAAGCAACGAAATACCCAGTTCGGTATTGTGCAAAGTGACATGCTTGAATACGTCCGTACCTACGCTATCGATGATCCGGATCTACAGCGATATGTATCCAGGCTGCAGGTCATGTTTCCTCTGTACAATGAAGAGGTACAAATCCTGACAAACCGGGGGGTAACTAGCCTTTCAGATCTATCCGGAAAAAAAGTTGCTGTTGGTAGGGCGGACAGTGGAACATTTCTGACAGCATCGATTATTCTTGATATTTTACGGGTAGACGACGCGATACGGATCAAAATTGGTCCGGCCGATGCTTTGCCCATGCTGTTGAACGGCGAGATTGACGCTGTATTTAATGTCTCTGGCGTGCCGACAAAGCTGTTTTCTGACCCAACCATCGATGGTTCAAAATTTCATCTTCTGGATATCTTGGAGCCTGAACTTCTGGCGACATACACCGCAACCAAAATACCTGGCGGCACGTATCCCTTCCAGCCGGAGCAAGCAAATGTAGTTGCAGTCAGAGCGGTGTTGATGACGTATGACTACAAGCCGGGCGGGAATAAATACAATCGACAAAGCTGCAAGGCGGTCTCAGACCTATCAAGTATAATATTGACGAATCTTGAAAGTTTGAAAAAATTTGGCCATCAGAAATGGAAAGATGTCGATCTTTCACAATTGCCACCATATTGGAAGGTCGGTGATTGCGTGAAAGCTGGTATGGCGGTGAACTACAAGCTCTCCTGTGGATCGGTAAATAGCACCTTTGCCAAGTCTGGTGAAACCACCAAACCGAAGGCAACAATCACAGTAACTGCTGGGGCCGTCAGGAAAGTTTTTGAAGTCGATACTTATCCCGAAATTCCCACGCCCTACTCCACTGCCAAAAACCAAAATTTCGACGGTTCAATACAAGAATACCTCAAACTGTTAAAAGAATTCGAGGTGAGATAGCCCTTGTTCACTGTATTCGACGAGGCTTGGCGACGGGAGAACCATTGCGTATTGCACGTCCGCTTTGGTCACAAGCAGACATAAAACCATCGTTATATGACTTCCGCTCTACCCCCAACAGCAGACATCTGGGCGCGGTTCCCAAACCAGCCAATCGCTACAACCCCGTTCAGCTCGTATATACCACCTCAACTCAGTTCGGAGATTGATTTGTTATAACAAAAATCATTCCACTAGTCTCATATAACAAAACAATATTGCAGATGATTGTAATATCTGATTACACTGTGATAACAAAAAGTTTTGCGAAAGAGACACACAGGCATGAACAAAACTCCAATCTGCTTGGTCCTGTTACTGCTGGCGCTGGTGTCCACTGAATATGGTGTTGCGCACGCCCAATCATCATTCGAAATTAGACTGATACAGGAAAGGCTTGCGGGTTATGATCCAGGTGAAGCGAACGGGGAACTGGGCAATAAAACCCGCGCCGCCATCATTGCGTATCAAAAAGACTGGCTGCTTCCCGCAACGGGCGAAGTTGGCACTGAGTTGATGGCAAGGCTGACGCTTCTGCATCCCGCCACCAAACCGCATTGGCATATGGTCCAAAATCAGGATTGTGAGATATGGAACAATTTCCCGCGACCGCGCGAAGCAATCACCTGGTCCGGGAACTGTATCAATGGCAAGATAGCAGGTACCGGCAAAGCGGTATGGAATTTCGTCGAGCACGGAAATGCCCGCCAATCAACCTACGACGGTGAATACAACAGCGGTAAGCGAAACGGGCGGGGGATTTTTATCTCTGCCAACGGGTATCGATATGAAGGGGAATATCGCGACGACAAAAAACACGGGCAAGGGGCAGAATCCTGGGAAGACGGAAGTCGCTACAAGGGCGCTTACAACGATGGCAAGCAACAAGGACAGGGGGTCTATTCGTGGCCGGACGGAAGCAGGTATGTCGGTGGTTACCTAGATGGAAAGAGACACGGGCAGGGATTTGTAACCTGGGCCAATGGCGGTAGCTACGATGGAAATTACGAACGCGGGGCACACCACGGTAAAGGCATTGAAATCTGGTCAAACGGCGACCGTTATGAAGGAAATTATTTCAAGGGCAGACAGCATGGCCATGGAACCCTTATTTGGGCAAGCGGCGATCTGTACACCGGACCTTTTGCGCAGGGTAAGAGACATGGCGTTGGCAATTGCACACCAGCGAAGGAAGAAACATTCAAGTGCCATTGGAATGACGGCAAACTGATTGCCAGGACAGAGTAACCGGAACGACACTCACGCTGGGAAGTCAACTGAACCAGTCAAACACCGGCTTTAACCGGCTAAACTCAGTGGCGCAATTTTTAGCTAAATCCGGCTTGGTGATGATATCATTCTTCATGTCGCTCCATAGCGCCAAGCCTTTGCGGCGCAAGAGTGCTTCGCGTGGATGGTCCTTGGCAAATCCACTTGGTACGCGCTTTAGCGGCGGCTCATTGAGCCGCGCACCGGTTGCCAAGAGGGTGTCGACTATCTTTGCAAGCTTTTCTCCGTCCGCTCCATAAACCCGGCGACGGTATTCATCAAGGCCCGCATCGTCAAACCTGAATACTCCGGCGCCCAGAGTCAGTTTTTCCGGCGCGAGACCGAAAAACCAGCCGGGTGCAGCCCCGGTTTTTTCGTTTGGAAAAAACGAGATATGCAAATGCGCATTGTAAGGGGTTTTGTCTTTTGAAAACCGGATATCCCGATGGATGCGAAACACTTTCGATCGGTGCGTAACTCCGGTGAGTTCATGCAATTGCCCACACATGCTTGAACAAAAGGCCTGGGCCGGAAACTTTATCGTCTGCTCATAAATCTTCTTGTTCGCGGCAAACCACTCACGGTTGTTGTTGGCCTTCAAATCTTTCAGGAATTTCAAAGTCTCCGCAGGAAAACCGGTGAATTCAAAACCATCCATTTACAGTTCCTCCAACTGTTTACCGGTAGGACGCGTTTAATCCTGCCAGGGCATCGCGTTATCAAGCCGCGGTCCGATCCGTAGAGGCATGATGGCGGTCGCAAGACCGGTACTGTCATCGATATCGATCCCGACCCCACTGAGCGTTGCCGGACCATTGGCCGGTTCAAAGCGGCCTTTTGAGATTTTTGTGACAAACCGGTTGAGCGGTTCTTCAAAATCCATGCCCAGTGACGAATTATAGTCTCCACACATCCCCGCATCCGAAATATAGGCCGTGCCCCCATCCAGAATATGATAGTCCGCTGTTGGCACATGGGTATGTGTTCCCACCACCGCAGAAACACGCCCATCGACGAAATGGGTAAAACACAATTTTTCCGATGTTGCCTCGGCATGAAAGTCTATGAAGACGGCATCAACCGTTTTGCCAAGTTCAACCCCATCAAGCTGAGGCTCGATACAGGCAAACGGATCATCCAGTTCGGGGTGAATAAAGACACGCCCCATGATGTTCATCACCATGATGCGGGCTCCGTTCCTGGCCTCAAAAATGTTGGCACCCTTGCCTGGCGTTCCCGGGGGGAAATTCAAAGGTCGCAAGAACTGATCCTCGCGTGCGGCAAATGACAATGCCTCGCGCTGATCCCACACATGATTACCGGTTGTGACCACATCCGCACCGGCGGCCAGGGTTCGTTTGAATATCTCTTCCGTAATCCCGAAACCACCCGCAGCGTTCTCGCCATTGACGACCACAAAGTCGGTTTTCAAATCCTCGATCAGTCCGGGAAGTTGGTCATACACCGCCTCACGTCCGGATTTCCCCACCATGTCGCCCAGAAACAATAATCGCATCGTTACTCCGTACTTTCCGATGGCCAATAGCCGGTTTCTGTAATCACAGCCTCAAGTGGCTGATCATGGGGCTCAACCGGAACCTGGTCAATCCGTTGACAATCAAACGCCATACCGATCAGCCGCGGTTTCTTGCATTTGTCGATCAGCCGCGCAATTGCCCGGTCATAATGACCGGCACCATACCCGATACGCCCGCCAACCAGATCGAACACAGACATTGGCATGATTAGCAATTCCGGGTCCAGAACTTCGGCATCTTCAGATGGGCCGCGAGTACCAAACCCGGTATCAATCAGTTCTGATCCCCGCACCAATTCACGAAAGCAAATTGTTTCGCGGTTCAACACGACGGGCAAGCAAAGGCGCGCACCGCGTTGACGAAATACATCCATCAGCGGGCGCGGATCAATTTCGGAACGGATTGGAAAAAAACCGGAGACGATTATCCCAGGTTCAACGGTTATGGCATTGGCACCATGATCCGTCGCATCAAGACTCATTTCAATTCGGCTATCCGGCAAAAGTGCATCGCGACGTTCGAGTGCCGCCGAGCGAAGTAACTTTTTTTGTTCCTGAAAATCCATTGCAATCAATTTCATGAATAAAAGCGAGCCACCTCAGCCGCCAGACATTTGACGATCCCGGGAACCTACTAGGTAGGTGGGCGCCGTAATGACCAAGCCCACGAGCGAGATCAGGGACAGCTCCCTTAAAGATCGATAAGGCCCCGGGGATAGTTAGTCTGTCGAACCAGGCAGCCCGCCAAACCCACATATAGGTACAGGCGAATTTTTTGGCCAGTAGTTTTATGGAATTTCGTGCGGTTAATTTTGAAACATTGTTGACCGGGAAAACTAAATGGGTTTGTTTTGGGCAGTGGATATTTAGGAGAAGTGTGTGGTTTTCTGGACAATCAAGTGCTTTGCGAGGACGCTGATACCGGCAGGCATGATGGTGCATTCCGTTTTAGCTGCAGAACAAGTCAGCTTCACGGCATCATCGCCATATAACGGCAAGGAAGTTGTGCTGACTGGCGAGTTGTACAAACCGGTTGGCACAGGGAAATTTCCGGCTGTCATCTTGATGCATGGTTGTAGTGGACTTGGTAAGGCTGTGCGGTCTGCTCTGCAAATGCATGCACACATTCTCACCAGTAATGGCTTTGCAGCACTTATCCTCGACAGTTTTGGCCCGAGGAGGAACGATGGTGGATGGGTCTGCGAGAAGATCAGCCGCCTTTCCAGTGCACAAGCCTATCGCACCAGGGATGCAATTGACGCACAAAAATACCTCGCCTCAAGATCGGATATCGATATCAGAAACATATTTGCGATGGGTCAAAGCAATGGCGGCAGTGTTGCTCTTTTCATCGCACGAAGAGGTAAATCGGCAGGATTTCGCGCGGTAACCGCATTTTACCCATGGTGCGGTGCGCTCATTAGCAACAAATCATCAACTCCCGTACTAATCCTGTCTGGCGAGCGTGATGACTGGACACCACCCAGGCTCTGCAAGGAGAAAAGCAACCCTGCAGGTGGTGTAACCGTCAAAGTTTACCCAAATGCGGTGCATTCCTTTGATCTCAATATTCCGGTGACAACTTATTTGGGGCACAAGGTAGGGCTGGATGTAGCTGCTGCGTCAGATAGCCGTCGCCTGATGGTGAAGTTCTTCAAACAGCATTTGGTGCAGTAATGTTCTGGAAAAATTATGCGCTTGAAAGCCGCTTGCCCAATTTTTCAATTTTCTCAGCCGCTTCAACAATGTGACGGGCAACTTCCGACTGCTCGCTGTCAAAATCACGCGAAGCACCATCCCGGTTTTGCAGGGCGTCTTTCAGATCTGCTTCAAGGCGGGCCACCTTGTTTTTAAGTTCGCCCAACTCATCGATTACCATTACGCCTGCCATAACAGTCAACCGCTGGTCGCCAATTTCCCCGAATGATCCCTTGAGGTGCTCCACATATTGATCAAACTTTGAAGCCAGCTCAATGAGATGCGCTTCCTGGCCTTCATCACAGGCCATGCGGTAGGTTTTGCCGTTAATCGTTACGCTTACTGACGGCACGTTTGCATTCTCCCCTATTTAAAATCGCATCAACATTTACGCATCCTGCTTCTTTTCAAGGACCGTACGAATTGATTCCATCGCGTCCACAAGTCGACGCGAAACTTCTTTGTTGGTGTGTTCAAGCCGCTGGGCCCGTTCCTCTGCAGAATCAAGCGATTCTGCAAGACGAGTCCGGTCCGCTCCCATACGCTGGACCTCCGCTTCCACATCGCCGAGCGCAGATTCGCGCTCAAGCCTAGCTTCCACGGAGCCTTCAAGGGACACTACAGCCTTGTTCAGTCGCTCAACTGCGGCTGTTACTTGGTTGCTTTCAGACATCTACTCACTCACAAACCCGGAAAAAGCGGCCGCACCGCACCCTCCAATACCACACAGCCCCCAAAGTCCCAGATGGTAATAGCCCTTACCCAACCGCGAATCACCTATAGGTCAAACGGTTAGCAAAAAAACATTAGACTTCACACGAAGAAGCAGTCAACTCATCGCGGTCAAAAAACCAATTCTACGCACCAACCTGTGGATTGATGACCAGTTCGTGTACCGCAACAATTGGGCGATCCATTGACTCTGACGCGCCAACTGCTAAGAGCCTGTCCAGGAAAAAACGGTGAATACCGACCTCGGTAATGAGCTTCTTATGCGTCAGCAAAACATCCGGAAGATAGACCGAATTTGTAAATCTGAGACCAAGGGTCAGGACCCACTATTACACCGCTTCCTATTGAGATTATCCAGCGAGAATACATGACCAAAACAAACAATTACTCCGATATGGCGAACGCCATTCGCTTCCTGTCCATGGATGCGGTTCAAGAGGCGAATTCGGGACATCCCGGCCTACCAATGGGTGCTGCAGACATTGCGACTGTGCTGTTCACGCAGTTCATGAATTTCGACCCCAAAAATCCAGACTGGCCGGACCGCGACCGCTTCGTTCTTTCTGCCGGGCACGGTTCGATGTTGCTTTATTCCCTCCTGTATTTGCTTGGCTATGAAGACATCGACATCAAGCAGATCAAGAATTTCCGTCAACTCGGGTCCAACACCGCAGGCCATCCCGAATATGGTCACGCAGCCGGGATTGAAACAACAACCGGGCCATTGGGCCAGGGTTTTGCCAATGCTGTTGGCATGGCAATTGCCGAGCGCAAGCTGAATGCAGAATTCGGCGATGACATTGTCGACCATCGCACCTATTGCCTGGTGGGTGATGGCTGCTTGATGGAGGGAATCAGCCAGGAAGCGCTTAGCCTTGCCGGACATCTCAAGCTCAACAAGCTGACTGTATTGTGGGACGACAACGCAATTTCCATTGATGGTGCGATTTCACTTTCAGATTCCACCAATCAAATTGCACGCTTCAAGGCTTCAGGCTGGAACACCCTTAAGATTGATGGCCATAACCCGCAAGAAATAGCTGCCGCGATCAAAACCGCAGGTGAAAGCGACAAACCCACCATGATCGCGTGCAAAACCAAAATTGGTTTTGGTTCGCCCAATAAATCGGGTACCGCCGGTGCGCATGGAGCGCCATTGGGGGAAGACGAAATCAAACTCACCCGCAAAGCACTGGGCTGGGATGAAAAACCCTTCAAGATACCTGAAGATGTTTTGGATGCCTGGCGTATTGCCGGTCTCAATTCATGCAAGGAAAAGAAAGCCTGGGAAAAACGGTTCAGTGAGCTCGATCCCGAAATCCGTGGTGAATTTGAGCGCCGCATCCGTGGCGACATGCCCGCAGCACTTGAAACTGCAATTCAGGAAATGAAGAAACAACTGGCCAAGGATCAGCCGAAAATGGCGACCCGCCAGTCCTCACAAGCGGTACTTGAAGTTATCAATGGCGTGGTGCCGGAGACCATCGGGGGGTCAGCCGATCTGACCGGCTCCAACAATACCAAAACTAGCCAGACAGAAGTTTTTTCAGCTGAGGATTACTCAGGCCGCTACATCCATTACGGCATCCGTGAACATGGCATGGCGGCAGCGATGAACGGCATGGCGCTACATGGCGGCTTGCTGCCCTACTCCGGCGGTTTCTTGATATTCTCCGACTATTGCCGCCCGTCGATCCGGCTTGCCGCCTTGATGGGTATCCGGGTGGTTCATGTACTCACTCATGATTCCATTGGTCTTGGCGAAGATGGCCCAACCCACCAACCGGTTGAACATCTCGCATCCTTGAGAGCGATTCCGAACCTGATGGTCTTTCGCCCTGCAGACACGGTCGAAACTGCCGAGTGCTGGCAAATTGCGGTTGAAGCGGCAAACACTCCCAGTGCGATTGCACTTACCCGGCAGGGTTTGCCAACCGTACGCACGGAGTATTCACAGGACAATTTGTGTCGTTGCGGTGCATACGAATTAAGTCCGGCTTCAAAAGATGCGCAAGTCTCGATCTTTGCCTCTGGCTCAGAAATTGAAATTGCGATTGCCGCTCAGGCACAACTCGAAGACGAAGGTGTCGCAACCCGCGTGGTGTCGGTGCCCTGTTTTGAGCTGTTTGAAACCCAAAGTGCCGGATATCAACAATCGATTATCGGAGATGCACCGGTGAAGATAGGTGTGGAGGCTGCCATCCGACAGGGATGGGACCGGCTTATCGGCAATGATGGCGCATTCATCGGCATGAGCAGTTTTGGTGCATCCGCCCCTGCCGGTGACCTATACAAGCATTTTGGCATCACTGCAGAAGCTGTAGTAAAGGCTGCAAAAAAGAAATTGAAATGAAACTGGGCTAACGCTCGGTCTGTTATGACACGGAGATAATGTAATGGCTGTAAAAGTAGCAATCAACGGATTTGGCCGTATTGGCCGGAATGTATTGCGGGCGATAATTGAATCTGGTCGCAAGGACATCGAGGTTGTTGCAATCAATGACTTGGGCCCTGTGGAAACCAATGCCCACCTCCTCCAGTACGACAGTGTGCACGGAAAGTTCCCGGTCAAGGTCAAGACAACGAAGAACACCATCAATGTCGGCCGCGGCCCAATCCGCGTGACCGCAATCCGCGATCCAAAGGAACTTCCCTGGGATGATGTGGACGTAGCACTGGAATGTACTGGCTTTTTTGCCAGTAAGGATGGTGCAAGTCAGCATCTGGAAAATGGCTCAAAGCGCGTGTTGATTTCTGCGCCTGGTGGTTCGGACATTCCGACAATCGTTTATGGCGTCAACCACAAGACATTGAAGAAAAAAGACCTGATCGTTTCAAACGCCTCCTGCACGACCAACTGCCTTGCGCCGGTTGCCTATGTTTTGGATAAGGCGTTCGGCATTGAAAAAGGCTACATGACCACCATCCATTCCTACACGGGTGACCAGCCAACGCTCGATACAATGCACAAGGATTTGTACCGCGCCCGTGCTGCAGCAATGTCAATGATCCCGACAACCACTGGTGCTGCAAAAGCCGTCGGTCTCGTCCTGCCAAAACTTGCAGGCAAACTGGATGGTTCCTCCATCCGGGTTCCAACAGCCAATGTTTCAGTAGTTGATTTGAAGATTGTGACGAAAAAGAAAAACATCACCGCTGAACAAATCAACGATGCCATGAAAGCAGCGTCGAAAGGTGAGCTTAAGGGAATTCTTGACTACGTTACCGAGCCGTTGGTTTCATCTGACTTCAACCATGACCCGCATTCATCGAACTTCTGTGAGGACCAGACCAAGGTGCTGGACGGTAATCTTGCCCGCATCCTTACCTGGTACGACAATGAATGGGGCTTCTCCAACCGCATGTCCGACACAGCGGTGGTAATCGGGAAACTGATTTAACCGGTAAAATGCAAAACCCGGTTCTGATTTTTCTGGCCATTGCGATTATCATCGTCGCAATGGCCATTTTTTTGACACGCATATTCAAGAAAACCATTCAGCGCGACAAAGCCCTGGATGACACCAATGGTAATCCGGATGACGCACGTGGCAATGCTACCTGGGTCGGTATACACAAGGCAGAAGATGACCCTCTGGATCATTGAGGGTCGTTGCCAAGTCACCTCTAACTCGTTTCCTCAAGAATACCGGTCGGATCGCCATCAATGCTCATGGTGTTCTTCTTGTTCCAGAACTCATCGACTCCATCGGCTCCCATTTCGGCGTACCACGGAACAAGGTCCGTCTCCGCTCGGGTACGAACCAGGGCCATTTCCGGCACCCCTGAACCACATGATGTGGTCACCAAATCGATCTCGAGTTTGAAAATGTTCCGGGCACCCGCATAATCTGGAAACATTGCATACAACTCGTCCCACTCCTGATGGCGTGGATAAATCACTTTCGCACTGCCATAGACTCGCAGGATCAAATGGTCGCCTTCAAATGCACAAAACATCAGCGTCATTCTTGGGTGTTGCAAAAGATGCGCAGCAGTCTCGTTTCCGCTGCCTGTTACGCTGAGCCAGACAATCTCGTCATCCTTGGTAATCTTCAAAGAGTCCAACCCCTTGGGTGAGACATTCACCCGTCCATCAGGTGCCGCGGTAGCGACAAAAAACACCGTTTGCGCTTCGATAAACTCCCTGAACGACCGGTTTAGTTTTGTGGTCTGAATACCCATTTCAAACTTCCATCTGTTTGCTTCAATTACATTGTGTGGTGCTATCAGATCGCTACTGACACCATCCTGTCAGTAGCGTTGATTGTTCCCCAAAATTACCTTGTTCGCACACGAGCATCCCTACCCATATTAAGGTGCGACCATTTCCACCAGCCTAAACCTTTACCCTTCGCTGCAAACCGCTACAAAGGCATTCGCGGGCGCAGTTGATTTACGCGCATCGAGAATTAGCAAATGTTGCGAGCGTGCATGGCAAACTTTAAAACCCTTGATGATGTGGATGTATCCGGCAAACGGGTACTGGTACGCGTTGACCTCAACGTACCGATGAAAGACGGCCCCAAGGGACCGCAGGTGAGCGACATCACCCGCATTGAACGCATCGCGCCAACCATTCATGAAATATCAGACAAGGGCGGTCGTGTAATTCTACTTGCACATTTTGACCGGCCAAAGGGTCACATTGTAGCCGAAATGTCTTTGGCGAAGGTGGTTTCAACCTTGTCCGAAGTTCTTGGAAAACCGGTTGCATTTGGAACCGACTGTGTTGGCCCTATGGCAGAAGCCGCCATCATGGCAATGGAAGCCGGTGACATCCTGCTGCTGGAAAACACCCGGTTTAACGCCGGTGAAGAAACCAACAATCCGGTTTTCGCTGAAGCGCTTGCCGCCAATGGTGACTTGTTTGTCAACGATGCTTTTTCAGCCGCTCACCGGGCGCATGCTTCAACTGAAGGTATCACCCATAAACTTGAGGCCGTTGCCGGTCGAACCATGCAGGCTGAACTGGAAGCATTGGAATCAGCCCTTGGCAGCCCAAAGCATCCGGTTGTGGCTGTAGTTGGCGGCGCAAAGGTTTCAACCAAGCTGGATCTGCTTTCGAATTTGGTGACAAAGGTCGACACATTGGTAATCGGCGGCGGCATGGCAAACACGTTTTTGGCGGCTCAGGGTATTGAAGTTGGAAAGTCACTTTGTGAGCATGATTTAGCGGACACCGCCCGCGCCATTCTCGCCGAGGCGGAAACTCAAAACTGTACCATCATCCTTCCCGTGGACGTGGTAGTGGCAAAAGAATTTGCAGCTAACGCGCCTTCCACCATTAAAACACTGGACGACATTCCTGCTGATGGCATGATCCTGGATGCGGGTCCAAACACGGTGAGTGTCATCAACCAGGTATTTGATGCTGCAGAAACACTGGTATGGAACGGGCCACTAGGCGCATTTGAAATGGAGCCGTTTGATCGTGCCACGGTGGAAACCGCACAACAGGCTGCCAAGCGCGCCAAGCGTGGCAAGTTGATTTTCGTTGCAGGCGGTGGAGACACGGTTGCAGCCATGAACCATGCAGGCGTTAGCGACGACCTGACTTACATTTCAACCGCTGGCGGTGCGTTTCTGGAATGGATGGAGGGCAAGGAACTGCCCGGAGTTGCTGCACTCAAAAAGTAGGGTTTACTGGTCGACATTTCGCATTGTGTATTTGGTCACAGAATTTCCAATTACTTCCAGTATGAAAGCCGCAAGGGGCTGGCATTTGAGGTTTTCAAATGCTGGCCCTAATCCCTTGGGGCATATCCAGGAGAATTATTCACATGAGTAAATACCGTAACAACCTGCCGCAAATGTCGAGCAAAAAGTTTTTGACCGACAGTGGCCTTGAAACAACGCTTGTCTTTCACGATGAGATCGACTTGCCGCATTTTGCAGCGTTCAAGTTGCTTACCACCACGGAAGGAAGATCGACGATAACAGAATACCTTCGCCGCCACGCAAAAATTGCAGCAGCACACGGCGTCGGATTCATACTTGAAAGCCCCACCTGGCGTTCAAATCCCGATTGGGCAGCGAAACTCGGATATTCAGCAACCGAACTGGACGTGATAAACCGCGACGCAATTTCCATAATGCGCCCCATTCGGGACGAATATGAAACCGATCAAACACCGTTTGTCATGTCCGGACAAATTGGTCCGCGTGATGACGGCTACAATCCCGAAGCATTCATGACCTCAAAAGAAGCAAAAGCCTATCACTCTGCCCAGATCAAAAGCTTTGAAGCTGCGGGCGCAGACATGGTGACTGCTCTTACAATGACTTACGCCGAAGAGGCAATCGGCATTGTAAAAGCAAGCCAGGATGTCGGGATACCGGTCGCAATTTCATTCACGGTTGAAACCGATGGCCTTCTTCCATCCACCCAAAGTCTTCATGATGCAATCACACAAGTTGACAGTGAGACGGATGGTTATGCCGCCTACTTCATGATTAACTGTGCCCATCCGGACCACTTTGAAAAGATGCTGGAGGGTGATGGCACCTGGAAGAACCGTATCCTGGGTGTTCGTGCCAATGCTTCGCGTTGCAGCCATGCAGAACTGGATGAGGCGGAAGAACTGGATGATGGTAATCCGAAAGAACTGGGTTCTGATTATTCCAGGCTGGCAGCACATCTGCCTAATCTACGTGTCTACGGAGGATGTTGCGGCACTGATCACCGCCACATCGAAGCGATAGCATCCGCCTGTCTGTAACCGACATACGCACGCTGTGTGTCAGTCGACACAGATTTTGCCGACACATCTGGTAAAAACATTGTGAGACCGGCCTACTGAAAAAGGCCGGTCCCGATAACCAGATAAGAGCCAACAGGAGCGAATGATGAACACGAAAATAGCACTGCATCAACTCACGCGCACCAGGGCGTCAGAACATAAATACCCGATACAGAATGGCGTTCCCACAGAGGCGATCACCAAAATCTATCGCCCGGCAAATGACTTCAAATTGTTGGAGTCCGCAGCAGCGTTTCTGTCACGCATGGGTGGCTGAGGTCTGACCGGCCTCAGCTACTTGCAAGCGTTCAAGCGCCCTCAGGCCAAACCGCTCGTGCCAACGGACTTGTTGATCCGCCAATACAAGATTGGGATAACGCCCGAACAACGCCTTCAAGGCAGCCCGCATCTCAAGCCGCGCCAGTTGATGTCCCAAGCAAAAATGAATACCAGTTCCAAATTCCATATGTCGATTGGGCTTTCGCTGAATATCAAGTTTGTCTGGATTATCAAAAACTGCCGGATCATAGTTTGCAGCAATCAGCATCGGCATCACCACATCGCCCCTCGATAGACTTACCCCCTCAATTTCGCAGTCAACTCTCACATTACGTGGTTTTGTAAACTGCACTGGGCTCACAAACCTCAAAAACTCCTCAACCGCCAGATCAATGCCCGACCAGTCGGATAGCAGTTTTTCTTTCTGCACGGGATTTTGAAGCAGCGCGAGAACGCTGCCACTGATCAGGTGGGTCGTGGTTTCATGCCCTGCCACCAACAGCAAGAACACCATCGCCAGCAACTCATCATTGGTAAGCGGATTACCATCCGCTTCAACACTGACCAGCTCGCGGATAAGGCCTGATCCCTCCCCGGTCCTGGCCTGTTCAATCCGCGCTTCAAGGTATCGCGTCATCGGTGAAAGCCCGTGCAATGCTCTCATCATTGACCATACACCGGTTACCCGCGTGAGACCTGAGGCCCAATGTGTAAATTGAGGCCAATCCTCCCGTGGTAATCCGAGCAGTTCACAAATCACCGCCAACGGCAGGCGCCGCGCAAAATTGCCGACCAGTTCCCCAGCTTGTGGGCCGGAAAACAATTCTGCAGTAAATTCTTCTGCCAAAGCATCCACCCGGGTTTCCAGGGTCATGATCTCACGCCGGTGAAATGCCTGATCCACCATGGAACGCAACCGGGTGTGGTCCGGCTCGTCCATCGACAGCATGTTACCGGCAAGACGCTTGATGGATCGTGGCATCCACCATTGCATTCCAACAACCTTGCCGTTTGCCTTGCGAACGGTGAAGTTCTGTTGATCTTTCAATATCTGGCTGGCTGCCGCTTGGGTCGTGGTAATCCAAACCTCACCAATAATGGGCAATCTGTGCCGCACCAAGGGTGCTTCGGCCCGCAATTTTGCCAACACGGGTGCCGGATCACGCATGAATGACTGGTCAGAAAGCTCCATTTCGGTGACACCTTGGCGGTTTCAGCAATTACAATTCATCATATGAACAGAAAATTGGGCATTAAAGCGATTTGATTGCCTGAATATCGCTATGAAATATATAAATCGCGAGTAGCATTTGGTATGAAATCTCAACAATTTTCAGACGGGGATGCCCCAGGAGCAATTTGATGAGTGAACGCCTCGAAGATATTGCCATCGCGATGGTGGCCGAAGGCAAGGGAATTCTTGCCGCAGATGAAAGTACTGGCACAATCAAGAAACGGTTCGACTCCATTAGTGTGGAATCAACCGAAGATGCCCGCCGCGATTATCGTGAAATGCTGTTTCGTGCAGACGATGCCATGAAAAACCATGTATCAGGCGTTATTCTTTTTGAAGAGACCCTGTTCCAGAAGGCAGCTGACGGCACTCCATTGGTTGATTTGATCAAAGCAGCAGGCGCAGTGCCTGGCATCAAGGTTGATAAAGGCGCGCAAAATCTCACCAATACTTCGGTGGAGAAAGTCACTGAAGGCCTGGACGGCTTGCGTGGCAGGCTTGCAGAGTATTACAAACAGGGTGTCCGTTTCGCCAAATGGCGCGCCGTAATCACCATCACAGACGATACCCCAAGCTGGAATTGCATAAAGGCAAACGCCCATGCACTGGCGCGCTATGCAGCACTTTGTCAGGAAGCCGGAATTGTACCGATTGTTGAACCGGAAGTGTTGATGGACGGCGAACTTTCAAATCACACGATTGACCGCTGTTTTGAAGTCACCGAGTGGGCGCTAAAATCGCAATTCGCAGAACTTTATGACGCTGGGGTGAATCTTGAAGGCATGGTACTTAAACCCAACATGATCGTGCCTGGCCAATCCTGTCCAACCCAGGCAAGTGTTGAAGAAGTTGCAGAAAAAACCGTGCGCTGTCTGAAATCCACCGTACCGGCTTCGGTTCCTGGAATTGCATTTCTTTCGGGTGGCCAGTCCGATGAATTGGCAACTGCACATCTTTCAGCGATGAACGCCATGTACGACATGCCCTGGAACGTGACTTTCTCATATGGCCGCGCTCTGCAGGCAGCAGCTTTGCAGGCCTGGTTGGGGAAAACAGAAAATGTTGCAGCAGCGCAGCGTGCCTTCGCTCATCGTGCCAAAATGAATGGCATGGCGGCTGTAGGCTCCTGGAACAAGGACCTTGAAAAAGCCGCGTGAACTATGGCTGATAATTGATTACAAAGCCCGGATGCCTCATCCGGGCTTTTTGTTTTAAACCGGAATCCGATGAACAAACCTGCCAAAACCTATGACGCAATTATCCTCGGAGCAGGTGGGGCTGGACTAATGTGTGCTGCCATTGCCGGGCAACGTGGCAGGAACATTTTACTGATTGATCACGTCGATGAGCCGGGGAAGAAAATTCTGATATCCGGCGGTGGCCGGTGTAACTTCACCAATATCAACACGCCACCAGAACGCTTTATTTCAGCTAACCGGCATTTTGCAAAATCCGCTTTGCGCCGATACACACCGGATGATTTCATTGCCTTGGTGGAGCGTTACAAAATTGCCTGGCATGAAAAGACACTTGGCCAATTGTTTTGCGATGGCTCAGCCAAACAAATCGTTTCAATGCTGCTTGAAGAATGCGCAAAGGGTGATGTGGAGCTAAGCCTCGGGCAGACCATTGAGGATGTTTCTCATTCTGACGGAAACTATCGGGTTAATGTTGGGGGTTTAACCACGACTGCCCCTGCCCTGGTAATTGCCACCGGCGGACAATCCACTCCAAAAATGGGTGCCACAGGTTTTGCTTATGAACTGGCACGCAAATTCAAACTCAAAATAGTTGAACCGAGACCCGCATTGGTTCCTCTCACACTGGGTGATGATGAAGCGTTGTTTCGCTCATTAAGCGGCGTTTCGGCTGACATTAGTGTGCGATGCGGCAAAACCAGGTTTCGCGAAGCCGCACTTTTCACCCACAAGGGTCTGTCCGGTCCGGCGATCCTGCAAATTTCCTCCTACTGGCGACATGGCGAGACGCTCGAGATCAACTTTCTGCCACAACACAAACCCGGTTGGTTGATCGAGATGAAGAATACCCACCCTCGCTCCGGTTTAGCTACCGCATTGTCGATGCATCTCCCAGACCGTTTGGCTGACGCGCTTACAGATCGCATTGTCAAGAAAATTAGCCTCGATGGTGAAATGGCCAATCTCACCGACCGTGCCTTGCAGGAAGTCGAGCACAAACTGGCCAACTGGCAATTTGCTCCCAGTGGCACAGAAGGATTTGCAAAAGCGGAAGTGACGATTGGCGGGATCAGTACAGATGGCCTGTCCTCACAGACAATGGAAGCAAAGTGCGTGCCCGGCCTCTATGCCATTGGTGAAGCGGTTGATGTCACCGGCTGGTTGGGTGGGTATAATTTCCAATGGGCCTGGGCCAGCGGTTGGGCTGCCGGGCAGGCATTATAGGTATCCTCAACCGGGCAGATTCGAAATTGGGTCGGCAAACCGGATTTGATTGAAAAATCAAAAGTGTTCGGAGATAGTGACATTGAGGGGGAGCCAATTTGTACAAAGTCCAGTTATCCGAGTCTCTTTTTCCAACGCAAATTGACGATGTTGTCCGGGAAATTACCATTGGCGAACTGCTGAGGGAAACCACGGCACAATATCCGGGTTCTCCAGCCCTTGTCGAAGTTGATATGGAGGGTATGACCGGTCGCCGCTGGAACTACACAGAACTGCTGGCTGATAGCGAGAGATTGGCATTGGCCCTTTCATCGCGCTTTGAACAGGGCGAACGCGTAACCGTCTGGGCACCCAATATTCCTGAATGGCTTATCATGGAATATGCCTGCGCACTTTCAGGACTTGTGCTGGTCACGGCCAATCCCGCCTATCAGGCCAAGGAGTTGTGGTACGTCCTGGAACAGTCCGGCTCGGTCGCCCTGTTTCTGGTTGGCGAATATCGGAGGAACCCGATGTCAAAAATTGCGATCGAAGCTACCAAAGACCTCAAAGCAATCCGCGAGATTGTTGATATGGAAGATGAAGAGGCTTTGTTTCAAAGCGGCGATCGTGTCGCAAAACTCCCCGAAGTTAAACCCGGGGATGCAGCGCAAATCCAGTACACTTCTGGCACAACCGGTTTTCCCAAGGGAGCTGTGCTGGCGCATCGAAGCCTGCTTAACAATGCGCGGTTTTATGCAAGTCGCGCCCGGGTGCATGCCGACACTGTTTGGGT
This sequence comes from Hyphomicrobiales bacterium, assembly GCA_021775415.1. Classification (GTDB taxonomy): domain Bacteria; phylum Pseudomonadota; class Alphaproteobacteria; order Rhizobiales; family Rhizobiaceae; genus JAALLB01. The sequence continues at coordinate 28,309 of JAJFHV010000012.1, forward strand.
AAACATGATGCCGATGTTCCACACCGCCGGTTGCGGCATGGTTGCGCTCGGCAGTCTGCAGGCCGGGTGCCAAATGTTGATGATAAAGATTTTTGACGCCGCTGATATCTGCCGACTGATTGAGGCTGAGAAAATAACGATGCTAAACGGCGTGCCAACCATGCTCGTGGCGATGCTTGAGCACCTTGACAAAACTCCCGTCAGTATCGATTCAGTTGAAATGGTATCCTTGGGTGGTTCGATGGTTGCACCGGATTCTGGTGGAGAACATCAAAAGGGTCTTCGCAAGTGAATACGAGACCGTTTACGGGCAAACCGAAACTTCTCCGCTTGTTACCCAGCATCACCATGACGATACACTGGAAGATGTCTGCAATACGATTGGCCAGCCACTGCCACAAACCGGCATTTCAATCCGCAGCATAGACGAGAACAAGATAGTGCCTGTTGATACAGTTGGTGAAATTTGCGTGAAGGGCTACTGCAACATGATCGCTTATAACGGCAATGAAAAGGCAACTGCAGATACCATTGATGCGGACGGCTGGTTACACACGGGTGATCTCGGCACGATGGATTCTCGTGGCTATTTTTGCATCACAGGACGAGTGAAAGACATGATCATTCGCGGTGGGGAAAACATGTTTCCCGCCGAAATCGAAAATGTAATGCTGGAACACCCTGCCATCGCAGAAGTGGCGGTTGTCGGATTGCCGGACAGAAAATGGGGCGAGATTATAGGATGCTTCCTGCGACCGGAAACGGGTCGAGAAGTCGACCAGCAAGAATTGCGCGCATATTGTCGTGAACATCTTTCACCGCAAAAAACCCCTGTTGTCTGGTGCAGCGTGGAAGATTTCCCACTTACAGGTTCGGGCAAAATTCGTAAATTCGTTTTGCGGGACAACTATCTGGCAGGCGACTACCCGGAGCTGACTTGATCAAGCTTCCCTTTCTCCCTCTCACACGATATCGAGGCTCATGGTAACGCGTCTTGATATCTTGCTGTCCTGGCTGGGCCTACTGTTCTATGTCTGGCAGGGCCTGGCCCTACGGCAGCGAATATTCCGAATGCTGCCACCAACCCAACCGACATCGATCACCATTAAAGGGTCGGGTGGAGCTAAACAGCAGCCTCTGCGGATTTTGGTAATTGGGGATTCAACCGTTGTAGGCGTTGGTGTTGATAATTTTGACCATAGCATCGCTGGATGGTTGCCCCGTATCCTGGTCAAAGCGTTGGATAAATCTGTTTACGTCAAACCTCACGGCAACAACAGCGCGACATCCGCCCAGATACGCGATTTCGTGGTACCCCACATTGAGCGTGAACCCTTCGACTACATTTCACTCAACATCGGCACCAACGACGCCAAGAACTTTCATTCCGGGAACCGCTTCTGTCGGGATTTTGGTACACTCATCTATGCCCTGAAAAGCCGCTTCCCAGGCGCAATCATCATCTGGCCCGGTGTAACTGACCTTGCCCATATTCCAGCTCTTCCTTTTCCACTCAACAAGATCCTTTCTGTTCGCTCGCGGATCATGTCAAGAAACGGCAAAATTCTGTGCGAGGAGCGTGGCGCTTTAGCACCAAAATCGAAGTGGAAGCCAACTCTTGATAATTTTTCGGATGACGGATTTCATGCCAGCTCGAAAGGCTATAAGGAATGGGCTGAGGGGATTGCAGAAATCATTGTCGAGCTTGAGGAAAACCGTACTTCCGAACGTCGCAGCCACAAGGTCAGGATTCACTAATTAAAACGATATGGTGGAGATGGATTTGTTCGAATGACAGGCGTAAAGGCGCAGTAAACCGTCCGGTTTGCAAGCGTTTACAACGCATCAGTCGGGCAAATCCATCCCATCCGCAGGACACGCCACCATGATTGCGATCTACTGCGTCAAAAGCTTTAAGTGGGGGTAAACCCCGCTTTGCAGCCTTTTCCTTGTATAACTTGTCATGTCGGGTGCCATATCGCGTTAATTAGTGAGTTCTGACCTTAGTCCGATAGACATCAAAAACCTGTTTCGACTAGAGTTTTGCTGCCTGGCACTTATGGAGACACTTTATGGCATTGGGTTATTCTGAAATTTACAATGCTTGGAAAACCGACCCCGAAAACTTTTGGGGCGATGTTGCCTCCGGGATCGACTGGTTTTCCAAATGGGACAAGGTTTTTGAACCCGATAGCGGCGCATATGGGCGATGGTACACGGGGGCCACCTGCAACACCTGTTACAACTGTGTCGACCGACATGTACAGGCAGGCCGTGGCGACCAGGCTGCGATTATCTACGACAGTCCGATTACCGGGGTAAAAAGCACCCTTACCTACTCTGAGTTGCTGGTTGAAGTTCAAGCACTTGCCGCCGTTCTCAAGTCAAAAGGTGTCGGCAAGGGAGACCGGGTCATCCTCTATCTACCAATGGTAGCCGAGGCTGCAATCTCGATGTTGGCATGCGCCCGCATTGGCGCGGTTCATTCGGTCGTCTTCGGAGGCTTTGCGGCAACTGAGCTTGCAACTCGTATCGACGATGCAACACCAAAGTTCATCATCTCCGCTTCCTGCGGCATCGAACCGGGCCGGATCGTTGCCTACAAGCCTCTGCTGGATGAAGCAATCGAGATCGCCACCCACAAACCCGACGCAACCCTTATCCTGCAGAGGAAACAGCAGGATTGCGACCTGATTGAGGGTCGTGACTTTGACTATGAAACCCTGATGCAGGCAGCTCGCACAGCTGGGGATGAAGTTCTCTGCGAACCGCTGCTTGCAACCGATCCGCTCTACATTCTTTATACCTCCGGCACGACTGGCGCTCCCAAGGGAGTGGTTCGTGACAATGGCGGCCACATGGTTGCGCTTAAATGGTCGATGAAGGCAATCTATGACATCGACCCGGGGGAAGTGTATTGGGCTGCATCAGATGTTGGCTGGGTCGTCGGTCACTCCTATATCGTTTACGCACCGCTCCTGCATGGCTGCACGACTATTGTATTTGAAGGCAAACCGGTCGGGACACCCGATGCAGGAACATTTTGGCGTGTAATATCCGAGCACAAGGTTGCAGCACTCTTCACCGCACCGACTGCCTTCAGGGCGATCAAGAAAGAGGACCCGACAGGCGAACTTATCAAAAACTACGATATGAGCAGTTTTCGAACACTGTTTCTGGCAGGCGAACGGGCAGACCCTGATACCCTTAAGTGGGCTGAGGACAAGCTCAAGGTTCCCGTCATCGACCACTGGTGGCAGACAGAAACCGGATGGACAATTGCCGGAAACCCAATGGGGCTTGGAATGTTGCCAATCAAACACGGCTCTCCAACCGTACCCATGCCCGGATATGATGTGCAGGTTCTAAGTGATGAGGGTGAACCGATAAAAGCCGGAGAACTTGGTAACATCGTTGTCAAACTGCCAATGCCACCAGGTTGCTTCCCGACATTGTGGAACGCCGAAGCGCGTTTCCAGGAAACCTATATGGCGGAATTTCCCGGCTACTACAAAACCGCCGATGCCGGCTTCATCGATGAAGATGGTTACCTTTTCATCATGGCAAGAACCGATGACATCATCAATGTCGCGGGACACCGCCTCTCAACCGGCGGCATGGAAGAAGTCATTGCTGGCCACCAGGATGTGGCTGAATGTGCAGTTGTGGGAATTGCGGATGCCTTAAAGGGACAAGCACCTTGTGGCTTTGCTGTTTTAAACTCGGGGGTTGATCGTGATATTTCCGAGATCAAGAAAGAGATCGTTTCGCTGGTCCGTGAAAAAATCGGCCCGGTTGCGGCGTTTAAACTCGTGTATGTGGTGAACCGCCTGCCAAAAACCCGCTCCGGAAAAATTTTGCGGGGTACGATGCAAAAAATTGCCGATGGTGAAGCCTGGAAAATGCCTGCAACCATTGATGATCCTGCAATTCTGGATGAAATTGCCGAAGTTCTAGCCGAATAATTATCCGGCTAGAACGCACACTTGGAATCATTTGGTAACGAGGCGGAGATTTATGCCTCTTTTGCGTCCTTATCGCCAGCCGGTTCTTCACTGACTGACTCCTCTGCGACCGCTGGTTCAATTGCCACTTCTTCACTCTCCGCAGATTCAGGCGCCGCTTCTTCAACTTCTGCAGGTTCGGGCGCTACTTCCTCACCCTCTGCAGGTTCATCCGCTTTGTCCTGAAAATTAGCAAACACGTCCGCAGCGCTAACTTTGGCTTGACGATCAGGATTTGTAGAATCCAATCCGTAATTTTGGGTTTCTTCAGCAGGCTGCAGCGTATCAGATGCTGCACCTTCTTCAGGTTCAACCGGTTTCGGTGCCCATTTTTCAGCCTTTTGGACTTCTGCATCAAGACCAATCTGGGTGCAAAGACCCAAGGTTACAGGATCCATTGGCGCAAGATTGTTTGAATTCCAGTGGGTCCGTTCACGCACAGCCTGAATGGTATTTTTGGTTGTACCCACAAGCCTGATGATCTGGGAATCCTTTAGTTCCGGATGACTGCGCACTAACCACAGGATCGCATTTGGCCGGTCCTGCCGCTTTGAGAGCGGGGTGTATCTTGGGCCCTTACGCTTCAACTGTGGAACTGAAACTTTTGGCTCCGCCATCTTTAGCTTGTGATTTGGATTGGCTTGCGCCTTTTCAATCTCGTCACGGGTCAACTGGCCAGTATTGATCGGGTCCATGCCCTTGATGCCCTGTGCGTTTTCATCATCCGCAATCGCCTTTACCTCAAGCGGGTGCAAAACGCAGAAATTCGCAATTTGGTCAAATGTCAGTGACGTATTATCTACAAGCCATACAGCGGTAGCTTTTGGCATGAGTGGTGCGGTTGCCATAATTTTCTTCTCCTCGCGCAAACGGTGTCCCTGTGCCCGCCCGGGTTCTGGGGGGCTCCCTTTCGGGAAAAGAAACCTTAATGTATTGGAATCGCCCCCTTATACCCACCGTCAATGCCGGTTGCAACGAAAACCGTTCGCGCAGCGAATCAATTTGCATTTTACCAATTGGCGCATAAACTCAATTTAAAGGGGCAAGAATTATGGGAGGGAAACATCATGCACGAAGAAGAACAGCTCTCAAAACCGATGGCCACCTATGTAATCGGGCAGGATCTTTCGCTGCTGTCGGTGGATGAAATTGATGAGACAATCCAGGCGCTAAATGACGAGATCGAACGTCTTCAAGAAGAGCGCAACAGCAAGGAAACTCATATTAGTGAGGCGGAGGCACTATTTTCCCGTAAACAGTGAAAAAAATATGGTTAAAAAATCCTCGCATTAACAATGACTTAAAGTGGTGCCGCAAAATTTCAGAGATCTGTTAACCCTCAGTTAAGGTTTATCGGGGATTAATGGCGTATCCAGACTTTCTGGATTCATTCCGGGTGGCTTACGTCACTCTGTTTGACGCCTCCCTGTTAACTCTTCAGAGCCGCTTATGCGGCTCTTTTTTTGCAACTCTTTGCTTTTACTATTATATTTTCAGCAATTGGCAGGCGGTATTGCCACTCTCAATTTCCAGCCAACACACCTCGATAACCGTTAACCTTCATCGACCCCACGGCTTTACCAAAACCCTTTTCTGCATTAGGTTTTACCACTCAATTAGATGGTCTCTTTAATGAGGAAGCAGGAATTGACGAACACCGTAAATCTGGCGGAGCGGTTTGCCTTATCCGAAAAATTCAAGAAGTTGTTCCAGGATGGTATGGGGCTTGTGGAGGAGTGTGCCACCTATCTTGATGGCGATGGTCGCAAGGCGGCCAAGGGATTGCCGAGAAACTCCGCAATGCTTTATGGCTCGGAATCGATGCGCCTCACTACCAGGCTGATGCAAATTGCCTCCTGGCTGCTTCTCCAACGTGCTGCAAACGAAGGCGAGATGACCCGCGACCAGTTGCTTGAAGAAAAGAAGAAAATCAAGCTGGAAGCACCCAACAATCCTATGGACAATCCTGCCTGGGAGGAATTACCACCCCAGTTTCTGGATCTGGTGTCCCGCTCGATTGCCCTGCAAAACCGGGTCATGAACCTGGATGCGGAATTGTATGGCCACAAGCCGGAAATCAGGGAAGATACGGGAAACCCGGTTAGTCAGCAGATTGATCTACTCTCAACCGCATTCGGTGCTACCAAACAAAGCAATTGATTTTATTTTCAATTTTGACATTGGAAACAAAAAACCCGGCACAAGGCCGGGTATATTATTCGTATTGAGCTTGGCTTAGATACCAAGACCTTCGTATTTTTTCTTGAACCTTGAAAGCCGGCCACCCCGGTCAATAAGATGCTGGCCGCCACCAGTCCATGCCGGGTGAGAGTTTGGATCAATGTCCAAATTCATTGTGTCGCCAGCAGCGCCCCAGGTGGAGCGGGTCTCATATTCGGTACCATCGGTCATGACTACTTTGATCATGTGATAGTCCGGATGAATTTCTTTCTTCATCGTTCTGTCCTGTCTTACGTCACTATGATCAGCGACGAATTGCGCAAAAGGGTATCTTGTGTTTTGCCGTTGGGCAATGAATAACCCATGGACGCTGTCCACGGCTTTAATTTCTTGCGCCAGCCTATACATCACCCTTTGACAGGAAACAAGGCTGGCATTGCCGGTCAAACGCAATTTGAGAAGAATTATCGGCAGTTAATCATGAACCGCGATGAAATAGACAAAAAACGCCGCTCGCTTCGCCCGCTCGCACGATTGTTTCCTTATTTGAAGGCCTATCGCGGCCACGTCGCCGCCGCACTGTTTTTTCTGCTGTTAGCCGCTGCAACCACATTGACGCTTCCAATTGCAGTGCGCCGGGTTTTGGACAAGGGTTTTTTTGAAGGTGACCCATTACTCGTCAATAATTATTTTACCATGCTGATACTGGTTGCAGCTGTGTTGGCGATTGCCAGCTCATGCCGCTATTATTTTGTGATCTGGCTGGGAGAACGGGTGATTTCAGACATCCGCAAGGACGTTTTTGCAAATGTTACCCGATTGAGTGCTGAATTCTTTGACACTTCAAAGTCCGGCGAAATCGTCTCGCGACTTACCGCGGACACAACCCAAATCAAATCTGCAGTCGGCGCAACGGCATCCATGGCCCTGCGCAATACACTGTTGGGCATCGGTGCGCTCATCATGATGATTTACACCTCACCGCGTCTTTCCTTGATTGTGATCGGTGCGATACCCTTGATTGTGTTGCCCATTGTAGCGTTTGGCCGTGCCGTGCGACGACGCTCACGCACCGCCCAGGATACGCTTGCTGATGCGACCGCTTATGCATCTGAATCAATCTCGGCAGTGCGTACCATGCAGGCTTTTACCAATGGTGGATATGTTCGTGACCGGTTTTCAGATGCGGTGGATTTCGCCTTTGATGCAGCAAGGCTTGCTGTCCGGACAAGGGCGCTCCTTACTGCTTTTGCAATCTTTCTGGTTTTTGCCAGTGTTGTTGCAGTTTTATGGTTTGGCGCCCGCGATGTTTTGAACGGCACCATGACACCAGGAACGCTCGGTCAGTTCCTGCTCTATGCAGTATTTGCGGCGGGCGCGCTTGCAGCACTCTCTGAGGTTTGGGGCGAACTTTCCCAAGCCGCCGGTTCTGCAGAACGCTTGATCGAGCTGCTGTCAGAGGAACCCGCAATCACGGTGCCGAAAAATCCTGCTACCCTGACAGAACCGATAAAGGGAAAAATTACTTTCGACAAAATTGCCTTTACCTATCCTACCCGGCCCGATCAAGTCACCATGGAAGATGTTTCTTTTTCAATCAAACCCGGTGAAACTGTCGCTATAGTTGGGCCGTCCGGTGCCGGTAAAAGCACACTCTTTTCACTTCTGCTTCGGTTTTATGATCCGCAGCACGGCACAATCACGGTTGATAGTGTGGATATAAAGAAACTCGATCCCGTAGCGCTACGCCGTAATATTGCCCTAGTGCCGCAAGAAACAATGATCTTCGCGGCCAGTGCTCGGGAAAACATCAGCTACGGCAAACCTAAAGCCGGAATGGATGAAATCATCAAAAGCGCGAAGGCAGCCAACGCTGATGAATTTATTGTAAAAATGCCGGGAGGATATGAGACCGAACTGGGTGAGCGTGGCGTTACCTTGTCTGGCGGTCAGCGGCAAAGACTTGCCATAGCCCGCGCCATACTGAAAGACGCCCCCATCCTGTTGCTCGACGAGGCAACCAGTGCACTGGACGCCGAGAGCGAAAAGCTGGTCCAGGATGCGCTGGACCACTTGATGCAGGGCCGCACTACGCTGATCATTGCGCACCGGCTGGCAACCATATTAAAGGCCGACCGTATATTGGTCGTTGATAACGGTAAAATCACCGAAGAAGGTACTCACAAATCCCTGATCAAAAAGAATGGTATCTATGCCCGTCTCGCCAAACTTCAGTTTGACACTGGCGCCAAGGCACTGGACTAGATCAACCTCATTGAAAACTTCGAGCGTTTATCCAGCCCCGGTCATCCCTTGAACCAACCACACGCTCGCCAATAGAAAGCAGACAGCGGCTCCACCCGAAGCAATTGCCCGAATGTAATTCCAGAAGCTCCAGACAGGGACATAAGTCTGCCAGTAGGCATGCGTGTCTTTGGCGGTATAATCCATAACATCAAGGCGCTGGTTCATGGGAACGTTGAACAAAAGTGACACAATAAAAACGCCGAAAAAATAGACCACGCCACCAACGACAATGGGATACATCGCGGGGCCGGACACATAAAAATAGGCATATCCAATGAATACCGGCGAGACGAAGGACATGCCCAACAGCAATACCATAAAAACTGTTTTATAGACCTTGCGATTGATGAGCTGCATCGACTGGATTCCACCGGCGGGCTCTGTTGCAGCCAGTGATTTCATTACAAAATCTGAAAACGTCAAGAAGACTCCGGAGACCAGCCCGCAGGCAATCACCGCAATTTGGCACGCAATCAGTAACAGATGTGATGTCATGGTGTTTTCTCCATAAATTTCAGTATGACAAACTTGGGGTGGCGCGCAGATACGTGTTGTCAGCAACTTGCTTCAACATGAAATCGGCCACATCGGCGTACGAAATTTTTAGCTTTATTGTCTCGTCCCCGACACCGAAACCATTTTTGTATTGCCCGGTGTGTTCGCCATCCACAAAATGTGCCGGTCGAACTATTACCCAATCCAGGGAGCTGTTTTTAACATGGCTCTCTTGCAGAGAGTGGTCACAATACATCCTGCGCATAACGAGAGGCGCAAGCAGGTATCGATAGTGAAATGGTAATGCGTCCCGGCTATCCCCGGTGCCAAACGCTGACAGACAAACAAGCCGTTTAACGCCTGCACTCTCCATCGCACGAATAATGTTATTTGTGCCCTTTGCCCGCAATCCATCCTTGTTCAACAAGGGCATGCCTACGGCACACACGACAACATCGCGTTCCTGGACCGCTTTGTTTACCGATGCGGGATCCAACACATCTCCCTGTACGACCTCCAGATTCTTGGAGGACTGATCCGATTTTCGCGGATTGCGCGAAAACGCTGCAACATCGTGCCCTTCCTTCAGGGCCTGATCCACCAGATGACGGCCTACCTTCCCGGTAGCACCAAAGACTATCATTCTCATTTTTATCTCCATTAACTTGACACCGTGTCAATTGACATGATGTCAAATACGGATTACTTTACACCATGTCAAGTAAAAATTCAGAAACAAGAAATAAGATCCTGAAAGCCTGTGTTCATCTGTTGGAGACCAGCCAGGGCAAAGAAGTTCGAATGACAGATATCGCCAGGCATGCCGGTATTTCACGGCAGGCACTATATCTGCACTTCGCCACGCGGGCAGAGCTATTGATTGCGACGACCCATTATGTTGATGAGTTGCTGGAAAGTGAAAAGCGGCTTGCGGCAAGTCGAACTGCGGAAACAGGCATTCAGCGCCTGGATGCCTACATAGAGGCTTGGGGCAGTTACATACCGGAAGTTTACGGTATCGCCGGTGCACTGCTCGCCATGAAAGACACAGACGAGGCTGCGGCCAAAGCCTGGAACGAGCGGATGGAGGACATGCGCGAAGGCTGCGAAGCAGCAATCAATGCACTGCAAAACGACAAAACGCTGTCACCCGCCTATTCTCCAGATGAAGCCACAGACATTCTCTGGACGATGTTGTCGATCCGCAACTGGGAACTGCTATGCATCGAACGTGGATGGTCACAGAAAAAATATTTGGAAAATCTCAAATCACTGGCGCGCCGTGCCTTCTTGGCCAGCTGAGTTACCAACCAGGAGGCAAAACGGCTCTAGCGCTCAGTAAGCTTCAATTCAATCCGGCGGTTCCTGGCGCGCGCTTCATCCGTGTCACCCTCTTCCAATGGATGAAATTCACCAAAGCCTGCAGCAACAAGCCGTTCAGCCGGGATACCTTCATGGATGAAAAACCGCACAACCGACATAGCCCGGGTTGAAGAAAGTTCCCAATTGTCCCGGATACGTCCGGTGCCCGTGAGCGGAATATTATCCGTATGTCCATCCACCCGCAGCACCCAGTTGATATCGTCAGGTATTTCAGAGCCAATTTGCAAAAGCGCACTGGCAACTTTCAACATCTCTGCCTTGCCACCATCATTCAGTTCCGCACCGCCGGAGGAAAACAAAACCTCGGAAGGAAATACAAACCGGTCCCCGACAATTCGCACATCTGAGCGGCCACCAAGAATTTCACGCAACCGGCCAAAGAAATCAGAACGATAGCGATTAAGTTCCTGAACGCGCTGGGCGAGTGCAACATTGAGGCGTTTTCCCAGGTCGGCAATTTTTGTCTGGCTTTCCCGGTCCCTGGATTCAGAAACATCAAGTGCATCTTCAAGTGCTGCAATCTGGCGTCGAAGTGCAGCAATTTGCTGATTGAGCAGTTCAACCTGGGAAAGCGCCCGCTGACTGAGCTGGCGTTCTTGATCCAGCTTGGACGACAGGCTTCCAATTTTTGTCTGCGCCTCATCACCTACACCGGCATCTTCATCCAGCAATTTCTGCAACCGTGAACCCTCACTTTCGGCATCAGCCAGTGAAGCTTCCATATTGGCAAGCGAATCTTCGAGGTTTTGTTTGGTGGATTGCTCCAGTGCAAGCAGCGACGTCAGCTCGTCGATTTGAGAATTCAATCGGTTGAGAACAGCATCCTTGCCGGTAATCTCCTGGCTGAGCAGAAATTGGGCAAGTACAAATACGGAAAGCAGAAACATGATGGCCAGCAGCAAAGTTGCCAGCGCATCAACGAAGCCTGGCCAGTAATTGACACTTCGCTCTCGATATCTTGATCCTACACCTGCCATCTATGTCGTACCGATCCCTCAGCTCTTTGAAGCCTTTTCAAAAAAAGCATTAAGCTTCTCCATGAACTTCAACAGCTCTTTTTGTTGCGCTTCCTGCTGGTTCAATTGGTCACGATTGATCTTTTGTTCGGCGCGCATGTGCTTGACCATTTCCTGAATGCTCTCTACCAGGCTGGCAAGTGCTGCTGTAACTTTGTTGGAGTTACCCTGTCCCTGAAGGCGCTGGGTCACCAACTCAAGATGCGCCTGCATCTCCTCCGCATTTGCGCCCGGCGCAAGCGACAATTCGGAGCCCAGATCAGTGACCGAAGAAAGCCAGTTTTCAAGTTCGGTATAGAACCGTGTCTGCGCTCGCCCGGCCTGAAGGTCAAGAAATCCAAGAACCAGAGAACCGGCAAGACCAAACAGCGAGGATGAAAAAGCCGTGCCCATACCATCGAGTGGTGCCTTCAGCCCGCTCTTGAGAGCATCCAGTATATCATTGGCATCGCCCGAGTTGGGATCCAGCGATTGTATCGTGTCGCCAATCGACCCGATGGTCTGCAACAAGCCCCAAAAGGTTCCAAGCAGTCCAAGAAACACCAGCAGCCCAATGAGATATCGCGATATGTCCCGGGTCTCATCCAGCCGGTTGCCGATTGAATCCAGTATCGAGCGCATCGAATGGGTTGAGATGGTCATGTCTTGGCCCGACTGGCCGAGCAACGCCTTCATTGGTGCCAACATCACCGGCTCACGGCTGGTTTCAAGTTCGGCATTACCCTGCCTGAAACTGTTCACCCAGGTTACTTCCGGTATCAGCCGAAATACCTGTATCAACGCCAAAAGAATACCAACAACCAAAACACCCAAAATCAACCCGTTAAGGCCAGGATTGGTGACAAAAGCCGATGCAATTTGACGATAAAGAATGGCCCCCAAAAAGCTAACAATGATCAAAAATATGATCATCGAGGCCAGAAAAACACCTGGATTGGATAGTTTGTGGGGGTCAAATTCCCGGGCCAATGCGCGCCTCCGGTTTAGCAAATGTATTGGAAAATTCGCAGCAACAAATCAATTCGTCCAAAGCTATACAATATGATTGCGAAATGAAAGCGGCGGATAAATGTTCAGTCCGCCTGACCGCCTTTTACCACCAGTTCCAGGATTGCCCGGTGAATACGCTCATTTCCGGCAATGATGGATTTGGAGGAAAACATGTCCTTGCCGCCAGAAAAATCGGTGACGAAGCCACCCGCCTCACGTATCAAAATCATCCCCGCAGCAAAGTCCCATGGATCGGGCCCGGACTGCCAACATCCATCCATTCGACCAGCAGCGATATAGGCAAGATCAAGCGCTGTGGACCCGGAACACCGTAGTCCGGCAGCTTCCCGCATGATCAGTTGCTCTTGTTCGAGGAAGGGTTTGTGGTTTTTCTTGCCAAGATGTGGAATGAACGTCGAAATTACACTGTCAGATAAATCCCTGCGACCGGCAACCCGCATACGCTTGTCATTGAGATATGCACCCTGCCCCCGCTCAGCGGCAAACAACTCGTCGGTTAGCGGTTGATAGATAACCCCTGCAACGATATCACCTTCCCGCTCCAGCGCAATTGACACGCAATAATGCGGAATTCCATGAAGAAAATTGGAAGTACCATCCAACGGATCAACGATCCAGCGGTTTTGCGGGTCCCTTCCCTTGATCTCCCCACTTTCCTCCATCAAAAACCCAAAATCAGGCCGCGCCTTGCCGAGTTCCTGTCGGGCGATTTTTTCCGCCTTGTGATCCGCACTGGTCACAAAGTCGCCGGGACCTTTCGTCGAAACCTGAAGATTTTGAATTTCCCCAAAATCACGGGTCAGGGCACGACCGGCCTTCATGGCAGCCTGGGTCATTACATTTAAAAGGGCTGAGCGTGCCAAATTACGAACTCCGCTTGGGTTTGGATTTATTCAGCGCGCCGCAGGTAGGCGACTTCATTGGTATCAACAACTATTTTTTCGCCCGCATCAATGAATTGCGGCACCATAACACGCACTCCATTTTCAAGCATCGCAGGCTTGTAGGATGAAGTTGCCGTTTGACCTTTAACAACCGGGTCAGCTTCGGAAATTTCCAGAACCACCTGATCGGGCAGGCTCACACCAATTGGCTTTTCCTCATAAAGTTCAACCTGAACCGACATGCCATCCATCAGGAATGCGGCTCTTTCGCCTACAAAATCTTTTTGCAGTTCGAGCTGCTCATAGGATTCTGTATCCATGAATACCAGAGCTTCCCCTTCTTCATAAAGGAACTGGAAGTCTTTCTGCTCAAGACGAACCTTTTCAACGGTCTCATTCGCCCGAAATCGCTCATTGTGCTTGGTACCGTCAATCAGGTTTTTAAGTTCCACCTGATTGAATGCACCACCCTTTCCGGGCTTCACCGCATTGGTTTTTACGGCAATCCAAAGTGAGTTTTTGTGCTCGATCACATTGCCGGGCTTGATCTCGTTACCATTGACTTTCATCGAAATACCTCAGGCCCATCAGCGGACCGGTCTCCAAATTGTTTTGAACGGGGAGTTGCTGCGGATTGACCACAAAAGACCGTCATACGCAAGTCTTTCAGGCAACCGCTCTCAACAGACCAGCGGCACGAACCGAAACCTCAACCGACATATCGATCAAATCACTCGCATCGCCGGTAAATGTACCAGACACCGGGATAGCCTGTGCCGGTTCGCGGGCAACAGCAACCGGCACCAGGTTTTGACCACCCACCTGCCCGTTTGTTGGATCAAACTCCCGCCATCCAGCACCTGGCAAATACACCTGAACCCAGGCGTGTGTGGCGCCCGCACCGACGGTTTCGCTTTCATCACCATCCAGGGCCGGATCGTAGAGGTAGCCACTGACAAAACGTGCAGCAAGCCCGACACTGCGCACCACTTCCATCATAAACAGGGCATAATCCCGGCAGGTCCCGGATTGCTTTTGCAAGGTTTCGACCGGATCCTGAACACCGGGCTCATGCCGTACTTCGTAGGAGAATTGTTCCTTAATGCCGGAGGTTACGGAAAGCAGGAACCGCTCTGTATCCGTCCCACCATTTTGCAGCTGCAGATATCTGCGTGTCCACTCTGTGACCAACCGCTCCGGATCGGAGTAGTGTCGTTCAATTGTGCGTCCCAAATCAGCGGTTTCGCGAACCGGATAACTGAACGGAATTGTTCTCGCATAAGGCTCAATCGCAAGATTGAGGTCTGCTGCCTGGTGCCTTTCAATTTCAATGCGTGATTCCAGAACGAGCGTGTCTGAAGGCCCTTCGAATTCCGCAATCGCGACCGAATTGCCAAACACATCGAATATCCAGCGCAACTTGGCATTTGGCTCGATTGCGATCACTGCATCGAGGACCCGCAAGTCATGGCTGTCACGGGGCCGAAACATCAAGCGATGCACACCAAACTGCACCGGCTTGCGATACCGGTAGGTTGTGCGGTGATTTACTGTCAGCTGTTGCAATTTTCTGATTCTCTTCCGGTGAATGTCGGGATTCCCTTACAGGGTCTATCCAACATGGGCAAATGACATCAACAATTCAATTTAAGATGCTTGTTCTTCATAATTGAAATAGGCATTCGCTATGCCATTTGAAAGGCTACCAAGCTCTGTTTGTAGCTGATCCAGAAATTTATGGAGACTATTGGAGGTAAAGTTACCCCCGGGCCCGGTACCAAGCGAAAACTCCAGAGTGCGACGAGTTTTTTCAACCGCTTCTGATGAATATCCCTGATGAATGCGTTCTACATCGCCAAGCCGTTCCGATACTCGCCCAATACACCGCGCAACGGAACGGGGAAATTCGGTGTTGTGCAGGAGAAAAGTTGCAATATCCGTTGGCGATGACCCGGCCGGATGACAGCTGCGATACGCGTGATATCCAGCCAGCGAGCGAAGCAATACATTCCAGTGAACCGAGGCAACCGGATCAGCTTCGCTTACCTGCAATCGGTCAAACCCCATGTCGAGAGTTCGCGTTGTCTGGTCACCTCGTTCTATGTATTTTCCCATTTCATAAAAACACCAGGGCTCACTGCGCAGGAACGTACCTTCGGCTATGCCCTCAAACGCCTGGCATTTTATGATGATCGATTTCAGAGCCTCGGACAGCTTGGGGGACTGGATATCCCTGGACTTCAGCTCGCCCATCTCTGCGTGAAAGATATTCAACTGGGTCCACATTTCGGTGCTGAGCAAATGGCGAACGGATCGGGCATTTTCCCGGGCATACCTGATCGAGCAAATAATGGACGACGGATTCTCTCTATCCAGAAAGTAGAAGTTTGCAACCGATTGAGCCGTTACCTCCCCGCGAGCATCAACAAACCGCGTGCCGTCCTTGTATAAATCAAGAACACGTTGCCATTCTGAACCTTCAGGCGCATTCCGCGCATAGGTTTCCGTTGTATGCAGCAAACGTGCCATGCTTTCAGCACGCTCTACATAGCGTCCAATCCAGAAAATGTTTTCGGCAAATCGCGCCAGCAAACTAGACAAGAACCCAGGTATCCTTTGATCCGCCACCTTGCGATGAATTGACTACAAGTGAGCCACTTTTGAGGGCAACCCGCGAAAGCCCGCCTGGCAGTACCCAGGTAGATTCGCCGGTGAGCGCAAACGGCCTCAAATCCACATGACGTGGTTCGAGCCCGCCACTTACCAGTGTCGGACAAACCGAGAGATCGACAACTGGCTGGCTGATATAGTTGGCGGGATCAGCCTTGATTTTGGCGCGCACCGCGTTCAATTCGCTTTTCGGTGCCCGCGGACCGATGACAACCCCATACCCCCCAGACTCGCCAACCGGTTTCATGACCAGGTTTTCAAGATTGTCGAGCGTCAGCGCCAGACCCTCTGGCTCACGGCAAATATTGGTCGGAACATTGTCGAGTATCGGTTCTTCGTTCAGGTAATAGCGGATAATCCTTGGCACATATGCATAGACCGCCTTGTCATCTGCCACACCGGTTCCAACCGCATTTGCGAGGTTCACATTTCCTTTCCGATACGCCTCAAATAATCCCGGCACCCCAAGTGCGGAATCCGGATTGAATGCAAGCGGATCCAAAAAATCATCGTCAATGCGCCGATAAATAACGTGAACTGGTGAGAGGCCACTGGTGGTTTTCATGGAAACGCGATCATTTTCGACCACGAGGTCACGCCCCTCGACCAAGGGTACACCCATTTCTCTGGCTAAAAATACATGCTCAAAATATGCAGAATTGAATATCCCCGGCGAAAGCACCACCACCTCCGGATTATCCATGCCGTCCGGTGCCACTGTCGACAGGCTGCGCATCAGCCGTTCGCCATATTGATCAACATCGGCAATTGCAACACCATCCGCCAGATCAGGAAATGCACGCATCATGATATGCCGGTTTTCAACCACGTATGAAACACCCGACGGGGTGCGTCCATTGTCCTCAAGTACCTGAAATTTGCCCTCGCCATTGCGAACTATATCAGTTCCACAAATGTGAATGTAGGTGCCGTGCGGCAGGTCAACACCCTTCATTTCGGGGCGGTAATTTTCATTTCCCGTAACCAGATCGCGTGGAATGATCCCGTCATTTAAAATGTGGCCGTCATGATAAATGTCGTGAAGAAACAGGTTCAGTGCCGCAATGCGCTGTGTAACGCCGGATTCAATGGTTGCCCAATCCTGTTTTGAAAGAACCCTTGGGACCACATCAAAGGGTAGAATGCGATCTATCGCCATGCGGTCGGAGTAGACAGTAAATGTGATTCCAAGATTGAAGAGTTCCTGGTCCGCGTCCTTCGAGCGTTGACGTAACGCCTTTAAATCGAGGGCATTTAGCTTGTCTAAAATCGCGCGGGTGTGGGCGAGTTCACCAAGCCCGTGTAATTCACAAAAATATCCCCCCGCATCATAACCGGCAAGCAACCCCGATGCCTTATTCGTATCCCCGATAACCAACTCCGTGCTGTCGAACCCCATAAGATTTGACAACCCTAGTAAAAACCGCGCTGGAAATCAAAGTTCAGGCATGGATGTGCCGTGACGGCATAAAATTCAGGCTTCCTGCAAAACCAGTTTCTCCGGATCAACCTTAAGCAAGGCACGTATATCGCGCGCCGCCTTGATCTCGTAACTTTGGGCATACGCCTCATGGTTCGCCTCGATAGTGTCAAGATCGTAGAGGTAATTCACCATCATGCCGCCGGAACGGGAATGGCCTTTTTCAGACCGGTCAGCCATCCAGTTGAGCTGCATCAATGAGGCACCATTTCCCAAATGAAACCGGGCAACCGGATCTATTGGTTTACCACCCGGTTGCTTTTCATTGAGAAAATAGCGGGCAACCAAGGCCTTTAACGGTTTTTCATAACCGGCGAGATTTGCCCCATCCAGCGTTCCCTGGGTACTGCCCAGAAACATTCTGATTTTCTCAATTGTTGCATTATCTGACTGCGCATACTCATCGCTAAACCACCTGGTAAAGCCGGGAATTGGAGACAGGGTTACAAAGTTTTTGATGTTCGGCAGGTCAAGGGAAAGATCAGATGCCACTTGTTTGATGAGAAAATTTCCGAACGAAACGCCCCGAAGACCTCTCTGACAATTTGAAATGGAGTAAAACACCGCAGTATTGGCAGTAGTTTCAACCACATGTTCACGCGTTTCGGCCAACACATCATCAATCGAGGTGGGAATACCCATGGTCAGTGCAATTTCGACAAATACCAGTGGCTCTTCAGGCATTGCCGGATGAAAGAACGCAAAACACCGTCGATCCTCGGGCTCCAGTCTGCGGCGCAAATCATCCCAGTCATTGATTGCGTGAACCGCTTCATACTCAATTATTTTTTCCAGGACGTTTGCCGGCGTTTTCCAGTCGATTGGCTTTAGAACCAAAAAACCGCGATTAAACCAGGATGAGAACAAATGTTCAAAGTCCGCGTCCACACGGGCTAACTCAGGATTTTCGCCCATTTGGCTGAGGAGGTCAGCGCGCATACGAACCAATTGTTCCGTTGCGCCGGGTACCTGGTTTACCCGGCGAAGCAATTCCAGCCGACGCGGTTCAGCAGCGTTTACAAGAGCCTTCAGGTTTTCAGGCGACCTACCGGTCAGATATTGATTTGCTGCTTCCACCACATCTTGGGGCTCAAGATCGAAATTTTCGGCAAGCTTCGCAAAAAAGGACGTTTTATCAGCCGGCTCCAGATTGGAATATTTTGCAAGTAATGCGGCTGACAGTTTTGCACCCGACACTTCTCCCTTTTCCGATAAAAGCGCCCGGCAGAGTTCATCAATGTGCCGATCATCGCGAACCGATTTGAACATCCTTCTTTGGTCAAAGACATTGGTTAGGATTTCAGAAAAAAAAGATATGCGGCCCATCTGGTCAATCCCGTAATGAGGTGATGTCAATTTTCAATATAGGTACTTGAAAACCGGATTTCGAAAAATCGAATCTATTTATATATCGGCCAACGATTGGCAAGTTGGAGAGCTTTGGCCCGGGTATCCTTGTCCAACCCAATCAGGAATTTATCAAGCACAATGTCAATGCGGCCAGCGCGTCGCGCAAGGATGTGCCATTTTGCAGCTTCCACCGGCGACCTTTCATCTCCAAACCCCTGCACAAGTAAATGCGCAAGCCTGTTCTGAGCGATTACATTGCCGCCATTTGCAGCAATCTTGAACCATGAAACGGCAAGCTCAACATCTTTCGGTCCATCGGTGCCGTTCGCCAGCGATATGGCCAATTCAACCTGTGCCGTATCAAAACCCGTCCGCGCGGCACGAATCAGCCAGTAGCGGGCTTTCTCCGGATCCTGAATACCTGTCGCAAGACCTTGGCCGTAAATTCGCGACAAGGAATAAAACGCGTCTCCAACACCCATTTCGGCTGATTTTTCAAACAACGGCAACGCAAGACGGTAGCCTGCACTTGTCGGTCGCTCCTGGATGATACGATGCGCCTCATTAAACATTGCAACCGAATGCCCCGCATCAGCTGCAGCCTTCATCATCTCTCTACCCCGTTCCTGATCCTGGGGGACATCAATGCCTGACAGCAATTTGACGGCAAAAGAAAACTGCGCCTCCCGGTTCCCGGATTGAGCAGCAATTTCGTACCAGGCGGCTGCCTCTTTGGTATCCCGCCCTACCCCCAGGCCTTTCTCGTACAATTCAGCGATCAAGGTTTGAGCTGCCGCATCCCCTTTGTTGGCACGCGGCAGTGCCAGTTTAAATGCGGTTAAATACATCCCGCGTTGATAGGCACCATAAGCAAGGTCTGCTTCAGCGTTTTTGGAGACAGCTTGTTGCGCTGGATTTTCATCATCCACCTCGCTAGCTGCATTTGCAGGTGACATCGCTATCAAGCCCGCAGCGATCACGATGGTAAAACAATCAATCTTCAAGAGCGGTCTCATCAAGCCGGGGAGCGTGCTCATCAAGAAGCTGATTTGCATGCCTGACCGCCGCAGCAGCGCCATCTGCGGCAGAAAAAACTGCCGTTTCAAGTCCAACAAAATCCGCCCCGCTTGCAACACATTCAATAACACTTTCCACACAATTTCCACCCATAACCACGCACGGGATTTCAACCAGCCCGGACCACCAATTTGCCAATGCAAGATTTTTTCGGTGAGGCTCGGCCCGGATATCACCGCCGGTCTTTCCAAAGAATACAAAATGCGGATTTTGCTCACCAACCTGAAGCGCTCCGTGACGGTCCTTGAAACCGCCACATCCTACAATATTGTGTGGCGAAAACCGGGCAACCAAATCCTTCAACTCGCTGCGTTGCTTTTCCAGCATAATCCCGTCCGCGCTGGATCGCCCAAAAATTTGGGTATCATCAACGACAAGAGCAGCAGCATCCTTACCCTGGATCAACGGCACAGCCCTGTCACAAAATTCAGAAAATCCGGTTTCAGACAACCCGCCCGGATAAAGGATGACACTTGCCACATCACCACCCGTTAGCGCTTCTTCGATAGCTTCAACGGGCCGGTCATTTGCTGAGGCAAGCAATACCAGCCGGGTGCGATCCAGCTCATTCATGATTTGCCCCTTGGACGAGTTCAATTCCCTCTGTCGGGCTCAAGCCCTGCGCTTAGGAAAGCGCAAATTCGGCTCTTAATTGTTCAATTCGGTCCTTTAGTAGAAGCTTTTGCCGCTTTAAATCAGTTATTTCACAGTCATTCACACTCGGACTTGTTTGTAAAATTTCCAGTTTGCCTTCAAGTTCCTGATGACGTTGTTCGAGGGAATGAATATGGGAATCAACCGGCATGCTCTAACCTCCTTGGTATATTATGGATGAATGAGTTGACCATAAAACATCTCCATTGTCGAATTGAGTCAGGACATCGCCTTCTACAATGTTAAAACTACCCACCAAAATCTCGTAAACTTGGTTATTTTCCATCGATTACGACGTTTCAAACTGCGATAAAACCTGCTAAACTGGCTTGGTGATGGCCTGTAATGGGCCTTTTTTAATTGCAGGTGCAAATCTCGCCCGAATCAGTGACGGAAAAACCCATGAATGCCGCCAACAACGACGTCGCCATAATTATGGGAAGCCAGTCTGACTGGGAGACCATGAAACACGCGAGTGAAATTCTCGAGGCGCTGCAGATATCCCATGAAGCAAAAATCATCTCGGCTCACCGTACACCGGAACGCCTGTATGAATTTGCAAGAAATGCCCGCAAGGAAGGGTTCAAAATTGTCATTGCCGGAGCTGGCGGTGCTGCACACTTACCCGGCATGACAGCTTCATTGACGCCATTACCGGTTCTAGGTGTGCCGGTGGAATCAAAATCGCTTTCCGGTCAGGACAGCCTTCTCTCAATTGTTCAAATGCCTGCTGGTGTGCCGGTCGCTACACTTGCAATTGGCACCGCCGGGGCAAAAAATGCTGCCCTTCTGGCCGCATCAATCCTTGCTCTAAGCGATGAAGATATCGCCAAGCGACTGGATGCCTGGCGGGGCAAACAGACCGCGAGCGTTGGTCTCGCTCCTTCTACCGGAGAATAATCTGTTGGCGCTCCATCCAGGCGATACAGTCGGCATTGTCGGTGGCGGCCAACTTGGGCGCATGTTGGCAATCGCCGCTGCAAGGCTTGGTTTCCAAACAGCCATTCTTGACCCGCAACCCGATTCACCGGCATTTCAGGTTACAAATCACAAGATTGTCGCGGCCTATGACGATTCCAAGGCTCTTCACCAACTCGCATCGTTAAGCGATGTAATCACCTATGAATTTGAAAATGTCCCGGTTGATGCGCTCAGTAAGCTCGGCAACGACATAAAAATTCATCCGTCTGTCCAGGCACTCGAAACCAGCCAGGACCGTCTCGTGGAAAAAAACTTCTTCCAGAAATCAGGCATTGCGACCGCACTGTTCTTTGAAGTTGATGACGATAATTCGTTGAACACAACACTCGAACAGTGTGGTGGACAGGGAATCTTGAAAACCCGCCGGTTTGGTTATGATGGTAAGGGCCAGGTGCGGGTTTCAACCACCGATCCCAAAAGCCTGAAATCGGCATTAGAATTGGCAACATCCGCTCCTTGTATTTTGGAAGGCTTGGTTGATTTTGGATGTGAAATTTCCATTATCGCAGCCCGTGGACACGATGGTGTCATCGCCACCTATGATCCGGCGGAAAACGTGCACCGCGACGGCATTTTGCGTACATCCACCGTCCCTGCCAACGTGTCCACAGAAACCATCAAAAAGGCGACGAACATTGCTGGCCAGGTACTGGAAGCACTTGAATACGTAGGTGTGATCGGGATCGAGTTCTTTGTGATGCGTGATGGAGCACTTCTCGTTAATGAATTTGCCCCGCGTGTCCACAATTCCGGGCACTGGACCGAGGCTGCTTGTGCCGTTTCGCAATTTGAACAACACATTCGGGCGATTGCCGGGTTACCTTTGGCCAAAACGCACCGGCTCAATGATTGTCGCATGGAAAACCTGATTGGTGATGATATGGACGAGGTGCCCGAAATTCTGTCAAAATCAGATGCCGTATTGCACCTGTACGGCAAGAGTGAGATACGAGCGGGCCGTAAAATGGGTCATGTGACCTATCTCTGTCCGCAATCATGACATTTTTCACGTATATTGATGACCAATAGCAGGCTCAATGAGTGGACAAACCCCGTAAACTTTGGTATCCACCGCGCCAATCGGCAAAACAATGCTTTGCGGACGCAAAGAGGTTTTGCCAGTTCTTTATCCAGGGTGGGTTGACGTTGGTTCTTCCGGATGATTGATCCGGTGCGAAAATGCAGTCAATCAAATTGCCCTGAAGCACATGAAACGGAATTTGGAACTTGCAAGTACTTGTACGTGATAACAATGTAGACCAGGCCCTGCGCGCCCTGAAAAAGAAACTTCAGCGTGAAGGTGTATTCCGCGAAATGAAATTGCGGAATTTCTACGAGAAACCATCTGAAAAACGTGCCCGTGAAAAAGCCGAGGCAATTCGCCGTGCGCGCAAACTTGCACGCAAAAAGCTTCAACGCGAAGGTATGATCATTGGCAAGGGTCGCACTTAAGCACCCAATAGACGCCCTTATTTCGCCCAGTTTTAATATTGTATCCAAGGCGGAGCAAACAGGTTTCCAGCATTGATGCCGTGCTGCATCTTGGCTGAAACTTCAGGGGAATGTTATCCCTGAATAGAAGGGTTCTTGAATGGGTGGATTTTCAGACAATCCAGGCTTTGGTCAAACGCTGCGGCAGACTGGTTTTGCCGCCTTTACCCTGGTGTTCCTTGCCTCATGCCAATCACCCAACATGGAACAAGCGGTTGATATTGATCCCGCACAAGGTTCAGATTCAAATATTCAGTCGCTAACCAGGGTCGTTGAAAACAACCCCTCGAGCCCCGAAGTCTATAACGTACGGGGTACAGCCTATGGACGCGCCGGAAAAAACCGTGAAGCCCTTGCAGATTTCAGCAAGGCAATTGAACTCAACCCCCGCTTCTATCAGGCCTATGCCAACAGGGCACTTATTTTGCGTTCAATGGGTGAACCCAACAAGGCCGTTAGCGACTATTCGCGCGCTTTGAAGATCAATCCACAATATGATGTAGCCTATATTGGCCGTGGCAATGTCTATCGCTTTGCCGGCAAGCCCACTCAGGCCCTGCGCGATTATGAACGCGCAATCCGCCTTGGTACCACCAACCCGCGCGCCTATCACTCGCGAGGTCTCATTCTTCAGTCTGAAAACAAACACGATCAGGCAATTGAAGATTTTACCAGCGCGATCTCACTGTCACCGGATGCAGATGAGCCCTACAATGCCAGAGGCGTTTCTTACCTGGTAACTGGGGATGTCGAAAATGCGCTTACGGATATCAACCGTGCCCTCATAATAGATGACCGCAATGCGGAGGCCTGGACCAATCACGGCCTGGTCTATGAACGAAAGGGAGAAAATAAAAAGGCATTCAAGTCCTTTTCCCGGGCATTCAATCTAGATTCAAAATACACACCAGCCAAAGAAGGCATGAACCGCACAAGAAACGGGTAGGTTCTGGTTATACTTCTCCGGTGATCAAGCCATAGCCTTGACGATATCATCCGTCATTTTCTTGGCGTCGCCCAAAAGCATCATCGTGCCTTCCTTGTAAAACAACGTATTGTCGATACCGGCATAACCGGAACCAAGCGAGCGTTTTACAAACAGACAGGTTTTTGCCTTGTCCACATCAAGGATCGGCATTCCAAATATCGGCGACGCTGAATCATCCCGGGCAGCCGGATTGGTAACATCATTGGCACCGATCACGTAGGCCACATCGGCTTGTGCAAATTCGGAATTGATGTCTTCGAGTTCAAACACTTCATCATATGGCACATTGGCTTCAGCAAGCAGCACGTTCATGTGACCGGGCATGCGACCGGCAACCGGGTGAATTGCATACTTTACTTCCACCCCTTCTGCCTTGAGACTGTCTGCCAGTTCACGCAACGCGTGTTGAGCCTGCGCAACTGCCATGCCGTAACCGGGTACGATGATCACTTTCCCGGCGTTTTTCATCAGGAACGCCGCATCATCTGCTGAACCCTGTTTCACACTACGCTCCACACCATCATCGCTGGCAGCAACCGATGTTCCGCCAAAGCCGCCCAGAATGACTGATATAAATGAGCGATTCATCCCCTTGCACATGATGTAGGACAGGATTGCACCCGATGAGCCCACCAGTGCACCGGTAATGATCAACGCCAGATTACCAAGTGTGAAGCCGATACCCGCCGCCGCCCAGCCTGAATAGGAATTGAGCATCGATACCACGACCGGCATGTCGGCACCGCCAATAGGGATGATCAACAGCACACCCATCAACAGTGCAAGCAGTGTTATCATCCAGAAAAGGAAGGTGCTTTCGGTTTTAACAAACATAACCACCATCACCACCATCACCACTAAGAGAGCCACATTGATCACATGGCGGGCGGGTAACATGATTGGTGCACCGGACATGCGGCCGTCGAGTTTTGCAAATGCGATGACTGAGCCGGTAAAGGTAACCGCACCAATCGCAACGCCCAGCGTCATCTCGACAAGTGTTGCGGTTTTGATACTGCCATCATGGAGAATGCCAAAAGCATCCGGCGCATAAAGGGCGCTGGCTGCAACCATGACGGCTGCAAGGCCAACCAGCGAGTGAAACGCCGCCACCAGTTGTGGCATGGCTGTCATTGCGATTTGCCGGGCAACATATGCGCCAAAGCCACCGCCAATACCAAGACCCAGAAGGATCAGCACCCAGCCACCAAATGAAGGCGCCACCAAAAACAACGTGGTGACAATGGCAATCGCCATTCCGGCTATGCCAAGCGTATTACCACGGCGTGAGGTTTCAGGATGCGAAAGGCCACGCAACGCCAGGATGAAAAGTACGCCGGATATCAGATATAAAAATGCGGTGGTGTTTTCCATTATCAGCTCACCGCTCTTTCTTTTTATACATGGCCAGCATGCGGTTGGTCACAAAGAACCCGCCAAAAATGTTTACCGAAGCAAGCACCAGCGCAATAAAGCCGAATGTTGTTGCAGCAAATCCTGCGGCATGGATACCCACCGCCAGCAACGCACCAACGACAATCACGGATGAAATCGCATTGGTGACGGACATCAACGGCGTGTGAAGGGCTGGTGTCACCGACCAAACCACGTAGTAGCCGACAAAAATAGCCATCACAAAAATGGCAAACTGAAATACGAAGGGATCGATCGCACCACCGGTTGCAGCACTGGCAGCCGTGCCAGCCGCTTGCGATGCTTCACCAGATTGCCCCAGAGTGGTTGCCTGCTCAAGTGCAGCATCGCGTGCCTCACGGGCAAGTTCTGCAGCAGTTTCGGCGGCCTTACGGGCCTCTTCGAAAAGCTCTCGGGCTTTTTCCGCCCATGCCTCGGCGGCACCATTTGTGTTGTTGGTTTCTTCACTCATGTCGCGTCCTTCGTGGATTTAACGGGCTTGGACCTGGCTGTGGTCTTTGCTGGAGTTTTCTTTGCAGGTGCTTTCTTTGGCGCAGCTTTTGGTTTGGCCTCCACCTTGCCATCACCACCAAATGCTGAGTGCACAATTTTTCCGCCATGGGTCAAAAGAGTTGCCTGAACAAGCTCATCTTTCCAGTTGACCGAAAGCTTGCCCTTTTCGGGATCAATCATGGTCTGCAGAAAGGCGAGCAGATTTTTTGCATATAGAAGCGATGCGGATGCAGCAATCCGCCCGGCCAAATTTGGATACCCGATAATTGAAACGCCACCAACCTTGGCAATGGTACCGGATTTTGTTCCCTCAACATTACCGCCCCGCTCAACCGCCAAATCAACTACCACCGAACCGGATGTCATTGATTTTACCATGTCGGCTGAAATTAATCTTGGCGCAGGCCTGCCCGGAATAAGGGCAGTGGTAATAACGATATCCTGTTTGGAAATATGTGAAGCAACAAGCTCGGCCTGCTTTGCCTGATACTCCTTTGACATTTCCTTTGCATAACCCGCCGCCGTTTCAGCATCACGGAATTCATCATCCTCAACCGCTACAAATTTCGCACCCAGTGATTCTACCTGTTCCTTGGCTGCTGGCCGGACATCTGTTGCTGTGACGATCGCGCCCAATCGGCGCGCAGTCGCAATTGCCTGAAGGCCTGCAACACCTGCTCCCATGACAAAACATTTGGCTGCCGGCACAGTTCCTGCTGCAGTCATCATCAGCGGCAATGCCTGGTCAAAAACCGCTGCCGCTTCAACAACTGCCTGATATCCAGCCAGATTTGCCTGCGAGGACAAAACATCCATGGATTGCGCCCTTGTGATGCGCGGCATGAATTCCATGGCAAAGGAGGAAATCCCCGCACTGGCCATGGCTTTCACATCCGGCTCATTGCCGAACGGATCCATCATTGCCAGAACAAGCGCACCCTTTTTGTATTGTTTGGATTCTGCAGGAGTAGGACGCAAAACCTTCAAAACCACATCCGCGGTTTTTGCAGCTTTCGCATCCCCAATCAGTGCTCCCGCCTGCTTGTAGTCATTGTCGGAAATCCTGGAATGAACGCCTGCGCCTTTTTCAATATTTACTTGAAATCCGAGCGCCACCAGCTTTTTGACCGTATCAGCAGATACCGCAACGCGGGTTTCAGCATTGATGGTTTCCCCGGGAACAAAGAGCTTCATTTAATTGCCTCAACATCAATACTACAGGTTTGATATGCACCGCCCGAAAACTACGTTAATCAGTTAATACCCCAGCGTCCAAACCAATGAATTCGGGTTGGAAGAAAGTCAATTCACATTCATGAGTGCTCTAACCCAACGGGTACACAATCCAGGTAAAATTTTACAAGGCGAAATAGCACGCCGCCATAATGACAGCAAACAACAACGTTCCGCCTATCAATCCGCCACCACCAAAAAACCCGAAAGCCATTGAGATGAGCAACGCCGCGCAGAATACAACAGTCCAGATCGACAACGACAAAAACACTTTGTAGGTTTTCTCATGCTCGGGGTAGTCCATCGCATTTGCTGCTTTTGCCGGTTTCTTTGCCATCACTTTTGCTCCTTAAGGGATCCGCCCGGATCCCAGATCATGCTGCGAACTTAATATCCATTTTAGCGTTTGCCATCACCGTGACCAATTGTCCTTTGTGGCTTTACTCCAAAAGCGAACTTTCCTCACCCGCCACGCCGCAGTGAAAACTTGTTTCCATTCTCATCAACACAGTCCAGTTGGTCAGCCGAAGACTTCAAACACTCTGCAGAATTCGACTTGCCGCTGACAACACCAAACCAATTCAATCTCACTTTGGTATCGGAAAGGGCAGTATAACTTCCCTCGGAAATGACACCACCCGTATCATTTGCAACCGCCCTGAATATTCCATTATCCAGCTCGGCCGTATAAACACCGTCACTTGAGGCCCATTTACCATTGAGAATTGGCGGACCTGCAACCTCCTTGTTTGACTGGCAGGATGCTACCATCAAAAGTGAAATTGCAGCCAATCCCAAAATGCCCCGGCGCATTACGGAACCCGTCTTGTTCATTTCATCTCTCCGTAATCCCGATTCTCTATAATGTTATGAAATCGTCATGCTGGCGGTCAAGTATTTGCCCGGTTGACTTCTATCTCAGCCAGCAACGTCCAATGCTTCCAGTTCATCAATCAACCCGGATATCATCGAAAGCCCTTCTTTCCAAAAATCAGGATCCCCTGCATCCAACCCAAAGGGTTCCAGAAGTTCGCTGTGATGTTTAGTGCCGCCCGCCTTTAGCAATTCAAAATACTTATTTTGAAAGCCACTCTCCGCATTTTCATACACTGCATAAAGTGAATTTACGAGGCAATCTCCAAATGCATAGGCATACACATAAAAGGGTGAGTGAATAAAGTGCGGGATATATGACCAGTAGTGACGGTAACCTTCGTCAAAACGGAACGCCGGACCCAGGCTTTCTTGCTGGACCGAAAGCCAGATATCCCCAAGCATCTCTGAAGTGAGTTCACCATTTCGCCGTTCTTTATGAACCTTTCGTTCAAACAGGTAGAACGCAATCTGGCGCACCACGGTATTGAGCATATCCTCAACCTTTTGGGCGAGCATTATCTTGCGCTCTTCAACGGTTGAACATTTTGAAAGCAGTGATCGGAAAGTCAACATCTCACCAAATACACTTGCGGTTTCAGCCAGCGTTAGCGGTGTCTGGGCCATCAACGCTCCTTGACGACCGGCAAGCACCTGATGAACACCATGCCCAAGTTCATGGGCCAACGTCATCACATCACGCGGCTTGCCAAGATAATTCAGCATTACATATGGATGCACTGACGGTATGGTCGGATGAGCAAATGCACCGGGAGACTTGCCCTTGCGGACGGGGGCATCAATCCAGTTTTTATCAAAAAAGCGTTCGGCAATTTCAGCCATTTCCGGCGCAAACCCGGAATAGGCTTCCAGCACTGTTGATCGCGCCTCACTCCACTCAAATACCCGTTCCTCGACTTTTGGCAGCGGTGCATTCCTGTCCCAATGCTCCATCACATCAAGGCCAAGCCATCCGGCCTTCATGCGGTAATAACGGTGGGAGAGTGATGGAAACGCCTGTTGAACTGCATCCACAAGTGCATCGACCACTTCACGCTCAACCCGGTTAGCCAGGTGCCGTGAATCGGAAACATCCTCAAACCCGCGCCAGCGATCTGAAATTTCCTTATCCTTGGCAAGTGTATTGGTGATCAAAGAGAAGGTTCGCTGATTTTCACCAAGCACCTTCGAGATTTCCCGTGCCGCGATTTCGCGCTTCGTTCGATCTGTATCCTGAAGGTAGTTGAATGCAGGTTCTACGCTAAGCTGCTTTCCATCGATATTGAATTCCAAAGCTGCCATGGTTTCATCAAACAGCCGGTTCCAAGCGCTGCGACCCGTAACGGACTTTTCATGGAACAACTGCTCGATCCGGTCATCCAGCTGGTGGGGCTTGTCCATCCTGAGATCCATCAACCACGGTCGATAATAGGCAAGCGAAGCATCCTCTTTCATCGCTGCATCAAGTACACCATCATCCAACCGGTTAAGCTCCAGAGTGAAAAACAGTAGATGCGAGCTTGCGGTGGTAATTTTCTCCTGAGCATCACCAAAAAACTTGGCAATTGTCGGATCACTGGAATCGCCAGCATAAATCAATCCCGCATACGACATGATGCGGCCCATGCGCTCTTCAATGCTTTCATACTCCGCAATTGCCAGTGCCAGATCGCGCGGGTTTTTCTTTAGAATCTGTGCCAGCTTGTTAGCGTGATCCCTTTCAAATTTCTCTGACTCCATCTGACTCTGATCAAGGTCCTGAATATACTCATCGCTTTCCATGCCTGGATAGAGGTCTGTCAGATTCCATTCTGGCAGGTCGGCGAGCGAACTTTCTGTACTACCTTCATTCGCTACGGCATGATTTGGCATGTTGATATGTCCTGCCCCGGTGGAAATTTTCATGAGAGATTGTCCAGAAGAGTTCATGTCCTAGATAGGTAAACCGTTTGTTGCCGGGATCAATACGTTTTTCCAGACAAATGCACCACACATTAACCCTGCCGCTTAAGCAGCTATTTAGCGATCCATGCTAGATTGTCCAGTAATGGGACACTGTCACCTACCCAGGCTGAAAAAGCCCGGCGTGACGAAACAAACGGAAAACACATGGCCGATCAGGTATTGATAGTCGATGACGACCCGGTACAACGCCGCCTGCTTGACGCAATGCTAACCAAATTGGGCTATAAAACCCTCAATGCGGATGGCGGTCACGCGGCGATGGACATGCTGACCGGCAGTGATGCTCACCGTATATCATTGGTAGTGCTTGATCTTGTGATGCCTGAGATGGATGGCATGGCAGTACTTGAGGAAATGGCTGCCCAAAAAATCAATCTTCCGGTAATCGTCCAAACCGCTCAAGGTGGTGTGGAAACCGCGGTAAATGCCATGCGCGCCGGCGCATCTGATTTCGTCGTCAAGCCAGCATCTCCACAGCGGCTGAAGGTTTCCCTGCAAAATGCATTGAAGCTTGGTGCGCTTGAAGGAGAATTAAAGCGGATCAACAAATCTGTGTCCGGAAATCTCTCACTCGACGAGATCATCTCGGCAAGCCCGAACATGGCACGGGTAAAGGAAATCGCCCAAAAGGCGGCACAATCAACCATTCCCGTATTGATCGAAGGCGAATCCGGCGTTGGCAAGGAAATGATTGCCCGCGCAATTCAAGGCATGAGTGAGCGGGTGTCAAAAAGCTTCGTTACTGTAAATTGTGGCGCCTTGCCGGAAAACCTCGTCGAAAGCATTCTGTTTGGCCATGAAAAAGGGGCTTTCACCGGAGCAAGCGACAAACATATCGGCAAGTTCCAGGAAGCACACAATGGTACGCTTTTTCTCGACGAAGTTGGCGAACTGACCCTTGATATGCAGGTCAAACTGCTGCGGGCAATTCAGGAAAGTGAAATTGATCCGGTCGGCTCGCGCAAACCGGTCAAAGTGAACTTCCGCTTGATTTCAGCTACAAATCGGAATTTGCTGGAAGAGGTAAAATCCGGAAACTTCCGTGAGGACCTTTATTACCGGCTGAGTGTACTTCCCCTTGTTGTACCTCCACTGCGAGACCGACACGAGGATATTCCAGCACTTTTGCGTCACTTTGTTGCCCGCATCGCCGCTGAAGAAGGTCGAACCCATATCAAGGTGGTCGAGCCCCATGCAATCGACATGCTCTGTAGTTACGATTGGCCAGGAAACATCAGACAGCTCGAGAACGCAGTGTTTCGTGCGGTCGTTTTGTGCGATGGAGATGAACTAACCATCAATGAATTTCCGCAGATCGCGGCTCAAACGGCGCATGATTTGCCACAGACCAGTGAAATCGCTTCCCCGCCCATCTCTTTGATGGAGCCAGTTCATGGAGGCGGCGAACCCTGTGCCGCTGCTGTCGCCGAATCTGTTGAAACACCACACCCATCAGCTCAGTCACCCAACAACCTGACCTTGCTAGGCTCAGATGGTGATGTCATAAATCTTGAATATGCCGAGCGGGAAGTTATCCGCTATGCCATTGAACGCTATAATGGCCGGATGTCTGAAATAGCCCGCAAACTTGGCATCGGTCGCTCAACGCTCTATCGCAAATTGCGGGAATATGGCCTTGAAGGGGTTGATCAAAATTCCGACGCAATGATCGGTTAGCCACAAAGTTCCAAATCTGCTAAATCGAACGCCACGGTCTCACCGCATTTTTTGATGATAATGGGTGTCCGTGCGGGTTTTGGTGGTTATAAGATTTGTTAAGGTCTGTTAACCATAACAGTCATATGAAAACCTGGTTTCAGGTAGTTGGATTGATCGCGAGAAGAGAACCTTTCGAATTTGGGTATTTTTCCAAAATCCTTGACTTGGCGGGCAAGCCATAGATTTCCCGTTTTAATTCTGGCGAGGGCAGTAATGCTGCTGGCTGGATTTTGCCTGCTGTCGTCCGCCGCGATGGCTGAAACGCGTAGCCTTAAGCTTTATTATTTACACACCGGTGAAAAGGCCACGATAGCCTACAAAAAGGACGGTAAATATATTGATTCCGGCTTGAAAAAGATAAATTACTTCTTGCGGGACTGGCGGCGCAACGAACCGACGAAAATGGATCCGCTGCTGCTTGATCTCGTTTGGGAGATCTACAAAGAAGCAGGATCGAAAGATTATATTCACGTGATTTCCGGCTACCGGTCACCTGCAACAAACAAATTACTCAAAAAGCGCGGTCGGGGGGTCGCCTCCAAGAGCCAGCACATGGTTGGTAAGGCGCTCGACTTTTTCCTGCCGGATGTAAAACTGAGCAAACTGCGAAAAATCGGCCTAATCAAGCAATTGGGTGGTGTTGGATATTATCCAACTTCTGGATCTCCCTTTGTTCACATCGATACCGGGCGGGTCCGCCACTGGCCAAGAATGTCCCGCAAGGAACTCGTGAGAGTGTTTCCGAAGGGCAAGACCCTGCATGTTCCAACGGATGGCAAGCCACTTTCTGGCTATAACCTTGCAAAAGCCAATTATGAAAAGAATATTGCCAACCGGGGCAAAATTGTCATTGCCAAAGCCGAGGAAATCAAGAAAAGACCCAATTTCTTTAAACGGCTTCTGGGTGGCGGTGGCGAGGAAGATGACCTCATTGCAAATAATACACCCGCTCCAAAACCCGTTAAGACCACCTCAGAGCCTGCAGATGTGCCGGTTCCATCCGTTTCGCCAAATTCGAATCAAAATGGTGCATCGGTTGAAATTGCCGGTCTGACCACAGAAATTTCCCCGAAGCCGAATACCGCTCTGGGAGAGATTGCAAGTTTTACAATTCCAGTACCTGAACCGCGTCCGGACTATACCGTACCTGCTGGTGACTTCCTCATTGCCGAGAATGCTGAAAACAAGCCGGAAAACGCGGAAGCTACTGAAGTTGCATTATTGAAGGAACCGGAAGTTGTGCCTGAGCCTGCACCAACCATCAAGGTTGCGGCCCTCACCCCGAACGAAATTGAGGATTTGCGCCGACAGGTTTACGCCGCACTTGAGGATACAGGCTCCGCCAAACCAATACCGGCCGAAGAAATTCAAACGGCAAGTCTTGAGCCGATAGAGCCAGGCACAAGCACGGAAGGTGTATTGGCTCTGCCCGAGCCAAATCCGCAACGCGTAGCCGAAGTGATTGATGATGCGGCTGATGAAGTGGTGCTGGCAAGCCTCGAACCAATTGAGCCGGGTACAAACACTTCCGGAACCCTCGCTTTACCCGAACCCAACCCACAACGTGCGGTGGAGGAAACCGCTGAGACCGTACTGGCCAGTCTTGAACCGATTGAGCCCGGCACCAGCAGTTCCGGTGAAATTGCATTTCCCAGACTTAATCCAGATCGTTCACAGATTATAGAAGAACCAACCCTAGTAACTGCACTACTGCCGATAGAGCCTGAGATAAAATCGGGCAATGGACCCGCATTTCCAATTCGAAATCCAGAACGCCTGCTAGTAGCAGAAGTTGAACCAGATGAACCGGAAATTGAAGATTTACTGGTTGCCAGTATTCCGGTTCCGGAATTGAGCCCGCTCAGATCCAGCCTGGATGAGCAAGAAATCGTGTTAGCCGCACTACCGACTGAGAAAGTCACGTTAGCTGCCCGCACCATCTCACTTGAAAAGTTCTCGATGCCAGATCTAAATGAAAACATGATCGGCAAGTGGGCGCTTGCCAGCAACGCCAGCATCGCTCAAATAGCGGATATCCGGTTACCTGCTTATGGCCGCAATGCCATTCGCGAATTACCTTCGACCGTGCTGACCCGTGGCTTTGACCGGAGCGGCAATAACCGCGCACCAAATCGCTTCACCGGGAGTTCCGTTGAATTCCTGGCATTTTCAAAGTTTAACTGATTACTCTTCTTCGGTCTGTTGTTCTTCCGGTTGAAAATCCGGCAACATTCCAAGCGCCTGAAGGTATAGATCACGCACCGCTTCCTGCTCCTGGCGCTCGGTCAAATCCTGTTTCCGGATTGACACAACCTGGCGCAATACCTTGGCATCAAACCCATTGGCCTTCGCTTCTGCATAGACATCCCGGATATCATCGGAGATTGCCTTTTTTTCTTCTTCAAGTCGCTCAACCCGTTCAACGATGGATTTGAGCTGCTCTCGTGCGACCATACTGTCTGACATCAATTTCTCCCGAATAGCCCCGGCTTGCACCTGGGTTTGTCAATTATGTTTTTGTTCAATCGTGCTGCTTGCCTGATTGAAATGCCTGCTTTTGCTCGGCACTTGCTTCTGTTTGATACTTGGCCTTCCATTCTTCAGCGGGCATCCCGTAAACAATTTCCCTGGCCTGGGCTTTGTCCATTTCCAGCCCCTCGTCGATTGCAGCTTCCTGATACCATCTGGAGAGACAATTCCGGCAAAACCCCGCAAGGTTCATCAAGTCAATATTCTGGACATCGGTGCGCTCCCGCAAATGATTTACCAACCGCCGGTATGCCGCCGCTTCCAATGCCTGTTTTTGCATTTCATCCATCGGTAATACTCCTGTCGCGGTAAGACTTTTTGCAAATCTCACCTGCGCCTCTTGTCATATCATTCTGTATCAATCAATCCTGTCCGCACAACATTAAATCGAGCTATGAGGATTCGCCCGTTGAGCCCATCCACCGAGGCTAAAATCAAGCAAGGTGCCAACCCGAAGAATCTGGCATTTGTTCCAGCATTTGCCGCACTTGTTATTGGAGCAATTGCCATGGGAGCCTCACCGGTATTTGTTCGCGAAGCCGAAGTCGGTCCGTTTGCCAGTGCGTTTTGGCGCGTTTGTCTGGGGCTGCCTGTGCTTTATGTCTGGGCTTGGGTTGAAAACCGACGGATGGACCGCAAGATTTCATGGCAATTTACAATACCGATCTTGCTGGCTGGTCTGTTTTTCGCAGGCGATCTGATATTTTGGCATCTGGCAATTCTCAAGACAACAATGGCAAACGCAACCTTGATGGCCTGTTTGGCTCCGGTTTGGGTAGCATTGTTTTCCGGCGTAGCCATAGGCGAAAGCGTCCCCCGAAATTCTTTCATCGGCTTGGCCGTATGCCTGACCGGCGCATTCCTGCTGCTGGGATCCAGTTATCAACTCGCACCAGAGCGGATATCTGGAGATATCTACGGGCTGATCACCTCCATCTTCTTTGGTCTTTATTTTCTGGCCGTTCGCGTTGCACGCCGAACCCATAACGGGGCAGAAATCACCCTGTTATCCACTTTCGTTACTGCCGTGATCCTGCTGGTGTTTGCGCTTTTATCAGGTGGCACCATGATCCCGGTGACGCTCGCTGGTGTTATGTCATTAATGGCTCTCGGCATGGTTTGCCATGCTGGAGGTCAAGGGCTTTTGGCACTGGCACTTGGTTCCCTGACCGCAGCATTTTCTTCACTGGTGATTTTCGTTGAGGCCATTGCCGGGGCGTATTTTGGCTGGCTGATTTACAACGAGCAACTCGGAGCATGGCAAATCGCCGGCGGGATCTTGATCCTCACAGGGGTCTGGATTGCACGGCCCCGCACTCGATAAAACGATTTAGTTGGCATTTGATGTCCCCGCTACCCGATCCAATACCTCCCACCATCATTGACATAATCGGGCCTGTGGGTAAGAAACGGCTTGCTGATGATTTCCGGACAACTCATGCCGCCAAGCGCTTCAAATAGAACAATTGTGCCCACCGCTCACCTGTTGGCAGGAGCGGTGGTTATGGCAATTTTATCCTTTGCTAAACCCGCACACGCTGATTTTCGCATCTGTAACGATACGGATAGCCTGGTCGGCGCTTCCCTTGGCTACCGCGAAAAAGGCGAATGGGTATCAGAGGGCTGGTTCCAAATTGCCGGTGAGAGTTGCACCTCATTGATTGAAGGCGATTTGAATTCGCGTTTTTATTATATCTATGCTGAAGATGCGGACCGGGGAGGCCAATGGAGAGGCGATATATTTATGTGCACCAGCGAACGGGAATTCAGGATTGTTGGTGTTAAGGATTGTTTCAAACGCGGACACATGCGTACCGGTTTCTTTGAAATTGATACCGCAGGCCGCACAAACTGGATGGTCCGGTTGACAGAAGCTTCTGCAACAGGCGATTCCCAATAATGCACAGATCCCGTTGTACCAAAATTCTCGCAACTCTCGGTCCGGCCACGAGCTCTCTGGAAGCCATTCAGCAATTGTTTGAGGCCGGGGCTGACGTATTCCGGATCAACATGAGCCATACCAGCCACGACGATTTGGCGACCCTTGTCGGTTTAATCCGCAAAATTGAAACAGACTCAGGCAGGCCGATTGGAATTTTGGCAGACCTTCAGGGCCCCAAACTAAGGTTGGGTGATTTTGCCAAGAAATCCATCGAGGTGAGTGCCGGTGATCAAATTGTCCTTGATCTAAACAAGAAGGCCGGCTCCAAGACCCGCATACATGTTCCACACCCGGAGGTCCTCAAGGCGCTTGAACCTGGACACCGAATTTTAGTGGATGACGGCAAAGTTGAGTTAAGGGCTGTCGAATGCTCACCTGAAAAGACAGTCGCGGAAGTTGTGAATGGGACTGCACTTTCAAGTCGCAAGGGCATTAGCCTTCCCGATACCGATCTTCCTGTTGGCTCTCTTACCGACAAGGACCGCAGCGACCTCGACGCTGCACTTGCAGCTGAGGTTGACTGGATAGCAATTTCATTTGTCCAGCGCCCGGAAGATGTAGCTGAGGTTCGAAAGATTGCCCGCGGTCAGGCCGGGGTTTTGGCCAAAATCGAGAAGCCACAGGCATTAAACTGGCTAGAGGAAATCATCGATCTTTCAGACGCAATAATGGTGGCACGTGGTGATCTTGGCGTCGAAATGCCAATCGAAAAAGTGCCCGGAATTCAAAAGCGGATTACCCGCGCATGCAGACGAGCCGGCAAGCCCGTCGTGGTTGCGACCCAGATGCTGGAATCAATGATCAGCGCACCAATGCCAACCCGTGCAGAAGTATCTGATGTGGGAACCGCTGTGTTTGAGGGCGCAGATGCCATAATGCTTTCAGCAGAATCTGCCGTGGGTGATTATCCATTTGAGGCCGTTGCCATGATGGACAAGATTGCCCAACAAATCGAGCGCGACTCCAATTACTCGCACATCATCGCAGCGCAGCGGATTGCACCTGATTCCACCGGTGCGGATGCAATCGCACTCGCAGCACGTCAAATTGCCGAAACCCTGAACCTTGCAGCAATCGTTTGTTATACTGCTTCCGGCACGACAGGTCTGCGAGCGGCACGCGAACGACCCGGCATGCCGGTAATCGCACTTTCCCCGGTTATACGCACCGCACGAAAACTTGCCCTTGTCTGGGGCCTGCATTGTGTTGTGACTGAAGACGCAACGGATCTTGACGACATGGTGGATCGCGCTTGTCGGATAGCCAGCAAAGAAAAATTCGCAAAACCTGGGGATCGTGTAATCATCACTGCAGGTGTCCCACTCAGAACGCCGGGGGCGACCAACATGCTGCGCATTGCTTTCGTCAGCAGTGATGGCAATTCAGGTATCTAATCGACCGCAGCCCGTTAAGTTCGTTTACCTGCTAATTTTTCCTCAAGCAGAATTACCGCCTTCTGTGCCTGTGGATTTGCCGGATAAATTTCCAGAACCCGGTACCAGGTTTTCAATGCCTCTTCCTCACGATCGAGTTGCTGTAGAATGGCGGCAAGGCCTGACAGTGCCCCAAAATGTCTGGGTTCCAGCGCCAGCGTAATTTCAATATCGGCAATCGAACGCCGGAAATCCGACATGGTGTAATAAAGCGTAGCGCGACGATTCCACCCCTCAACATAGCCCGGCGCAAGCACCACGACCTGATCGAGTAAATCTTCAGCCAATGATTGCTTGTTTTGCTGCATCGCCTGGACCGCCCGATGCATCAATAAATTGATGCTTTTGGAGCCGGATTCTGTCCACTCACCCCAAATTTGCTTTGCAGTTGCATTTGCAGCGCCAGATTTTGTTTCACGCCCGAGTTTGTCAAACAACTCATCAAGCGTTGCATTTGAAGGAACGGTCGGGGTGGTGTCTTCAGGAGGAGTAAGAGGTTCAACCTCTTCCTCAAGCTGTACTGGCTCAGTATTTGCACGTACCTGAGGGCTTCCAACAGGCACAATCAACAAAAACAATATCAGCAGGCGCAAACAGTTCTTCATCGGGATAAAGGTAATGCCTCGATCCCAAAGGTCAAATACAATTCTGTGGAAAAAATTAACCCTGGCGCGCTTTGAAACGAGGATTGGTCTTGTTGATCACATATACCCGCCCGCGGCGGCGTACCACACGGTTTTGACGATGACGGCCCTTAAGGGACCTAAGTGAATTTCTAATCTTCATGATTTCAACTAGCGTTATTTACTGATTATGTGCCCATCGACAATTTTGGCTTGCAGCCTGCCGGAGCTCATTCGTTGGCGGCTTTATAGGTATCACCCAGCCAAAGTCAACCGTCTGCATCGTATCCACTATCCGCATTGTCAAAAATCTGGCGAGGCAAGCTTGACCACATGTCGGTATTGGTATGAATATGGTCGCGAAAAGTCGCAAGCGGTTTTTCAAAGAAGCGCTTATTGGCGCGACGTTCAAGACCAAATACAACGGCAATCACATCAGATCAAAGCCCAGATAAAGTTGCGATATCATGCGTAAATTCTCCGTCTTTGCATTGGCTAAAGAAGCCATGAAGTCCCACAAGGGATGGGACAAGCAATGGGACAATCCCGAGCCACGCTCCAGCTACGATGTCATTATCGTCGGTGCTGGTGGCCACGGCTTGGCTACTGCATATTATCTTGCCAGCGAACACGGCATTACCAATATTGCAGTGCTGGAAAAAGGTTGGCTTGGTGGTGGGAATACCGGCCGCAACACCACGATTATCCGCTCAAACTATCTCTACGACGAGAGTGCCGGTATATACAATCACGCCATCAATTTGTGGGAAGGATTGAGCCAGGAGCTCAATTACAACATCATGTTTTCCCAACGTGGTGTATTGATGTTGCAGCACAACGTTCATGACGTGCAGGTTGCCAAACGTCATATTCACGCAAATCGTCTCAATGGTGTGGATAATGCCTGGCTGACACCGGACGAAGCCAAGGCCTTTTGTCCACCGCTCAACATATCAAAATCTGCCCGCTATCCTGTAATGGGTGCAGCCCTTCAAAGAAAAGGCGGCGTTGCCCGCCATGATGCAGTTGCCTGGGGCTATGCCCGGGCTGCATCAGCAATGGGTGTACACATCATCCAGAACTGCGAAGTAAAGGGCATCAACCGGAATACCGATGGGGCCGTATCCGGTGTTGAAACTACTCGAGGCACAATCAACGCCAAGAAAGTCGGCGTTGTTGCAGCCGGTCACACAACGCCCTTGATGGACATGGCAGGCATCCAGATGCCGCTGGAAAGCTATCCGCTTCAAGCGCTCGTATCCGAACCGGTAAAACCGGTTTTTCCATGCGTGGTGATGTCCAACACCGTTCACGCCTACATTTCCCAGTCTGACAAGGGCGAGTTGGTGATTGGTGCCGGAACCGACCAGTATACCTCCTATTCCCAGACCGGAGGCCTCCACATCATCACCCATACATTAGAGGCGATTTGCGAGATGTTCCCGATGTTTGCACGCATGAAAATGCTGCGAAGCTGGGGCGGTATCGTGGATGTCACTCCCGACCGCTCACCAATCCTTGCAAAGACTCCAGTTAAAGGCCTGTACGTCAATTGTGGTTGGGGAACGGGCGGCTTCAAGGCAACTCCGGGGTCCGGAAATGTCTTTGCCCATACAATTGCCCGCGATGAACCGCACAAAATCAATGCAGGCTTCACACTTGAACGTTTCCGCAATGGTCGCTTGATTGATGAAGCTGCCGCTGCAGCCGTTGCGCATTAGGGAAAATTTGAAATGTTGTTGGTCCACTGCCCCTATTGCGAAGAAGAGCGCCCGGAACTGGAATTTGCCGGTGCTGGCGAAGCGCATATCGCCCGGCCTGCCAACATGGCAGACATCTCAGACGAGGAATTTGAAAAATTCTTTTTCATTCGGGAAAACCAGAAAGGCATCGTATTCGAGCGCTGGCGGCACATTCATGGCTGCGGTCGTTTTTTCAACGCGGTTCGCAATTCGGTCTCTGACAAATTCATCAAGACCTACAAGGCGGGCGAGAAAAAACCGAAGCTGACAAAGGCCGAGATTGCTTCTGTGCTGCCACCCGCCAAGGGCACACCGGCCAATGAGCCTATCCACACAGCGCCAACCACGACTGGCAAGGGAGATGCAAAATGAGCACCTCCACTCCCAATGCTGGTTCAAACCGGATAGCCGGTCACGGACGCCTTAGTCCGGCCAAAACCGTCACTTTCACCTTTGATGACAAGGTGATGACCGCCCTTGAGGGCGACACGCTCGCATCCGCGCTTCTTGCCAATGGCATTCACCTTGTTGGCCGGTCGTTCAAATATCATCGCCCGCGCGGCATTCTTTCTGCCGGTCCTGAAGAGCCTAACGCACTGATTGACATTTCGCGCGATAGCGCCCGTCGCCAGCCCAATGTCCGGGCAACTGTCCAACAGGTTTTCGACGGCATGAGGGCAAAGAGCCAGAATCGCTACCCTTCCCTTTCCTTCGATGTCGGCGCAGCAAATGATGTGTTGGGAAGGTTTTTCCCCGCAGGCTTTTATTACAAGACGTTCATGTGGCCAAAGCAGGCCTGGGACAAACTGTATGAACCCATAATCCGGCGCGCAGCAGGTCTCGGCAATGCACCAGAAGAAGCAGACCCGGATCACTACGCCAACCGGTTTGCCCATTGTGATGTGTTGATCATTGGCGGTGGTGCTGCTGGATTGATGGCAGCGCGCACCGCAGCCAAATCGGGCAAGCGGGTAATCCTGGTGGATGAAAATCCGGATTTCGGTGGTGCGCTACTTTCAGACAATACCGTACGCCTTGATGGTAAATCCGCAGACGAATGGACCACCGAAACCATTGCCGAAATAGAACACCTGGACAACGTGACCCTGCTGCGCAGAACCACTGCTTTTGGGTATTATTCCCACAACATGGTCTCGCTGGTAGAGCAGGTTACCGAGCATATGGCACAACCGGACCCGGATCTGCCGCGGGAGCGTATGTGGCAGGTCCGCGCAAAACAGGTCATTCTGGCGACCGGTGCAATAGAACGCCATCTGGTGTTTGCTGACAATGATCGACCGGGCATCATGCTGGCATCAGCCGGGCAGGCATATCTCAACAATTATGGTGTAACCCCTGGTCATAACATCGGTATCTACACCGCATGCGATTCAGCCTGGGCAACAGCGTTTGACCTCAAAAAAGCAGGGATTGCAATTGCAGCCCTGGTTGATTGTCGCGCAGAGATTGATCCGGCATTGCTTGCAGAAGCTGAAGCACTCGGTCTTCGCGTCATGAAAAACCATGCGATCACCAGTACAGCTGGAAGACTGCGTATTAATTCAATGACTGTCGAGCCGGTAAATGGTGAAGGAAAAACCGACATCCCGATCGACTGTCTCTTGATGTCAGGCGGCTGGACACCATCCGTGCATTTGTTTTCCCAGTCGCGCGGACGCGTTGCATTCGATGAGGCCAATGGCCGCTTCCTGCCGGATGTTTACACGGAGGATTGTATTTCAGTAGGAGCCTGCAACGGCACCAATGAAATGGTGGAAGCATTGGCGGAAGCAGCCGCCGCAGCAGAAGAAGCGATAAAATCAGCAGGTGGCAAGCCGAAGAAAGTAAAGCCGCCACGCGTCGAACACGCGTCTTCAATGAATGGTTTTCTGATTGGCGCCGCCAAGGGTGCTGGTCCGGATGATTTTGTTAAGGCTTTCATCGACTTCCAGAACGACGTGACTGCCAAGGATATTCGTTTGGCAGTGACGGAAGGCTTCCATTCAATCGAGCACGTAAAGCGCTACACAACCACGGGCATGGCGACCGATCAGGGTAAAATGTCGAACATGCACGGCCTGGCAATTGCTGCCCAGACGCTGGGTAAGGAAATTCCCGAAGTGGGTCTCACGACATTCCGGGCTCCTTACACGCCGGTGACCTTTGGCGCTTTGGTAGCGCACTCAAAAGGTGATCTGTTTGATGTGACGAGACGTACCCCGATGCACGATTGGTCTGAAGCGCAAGGTGCAGTTTACGAAGATGTCGGTAACTGGAAGCGCGCCTGGTACTTCCCCCAGGCTGGTGAAGACATGCATGCCGCAGTCTCCCGTGAGTGCAAAACCACCCGCGAGGCAGCTGGTATTTTTGATGCTTCCACCCTTGGCAAGATCGAGGTGGTTGGCCCCGATGCGGTGAAATTCATGAATCTCATGTACACGAACCCGTGGGACAAGCTTGGCGTAGGCCGCTGCCGCTATGGCATCATGTGCCGCGAAGATGGGTTTATTTACGACGATGGCGTTGTTGGCCGTTTGTCCGAAGACCGCTTCCATGTGACCACCACAACGGGTGGTGCACCACGGGTGCTCAACATGATGGAAGATTATCTCCAGACTGAGTTCCCCGAATGGAAAGTCTGGCTGACCTCAATCTCCGAACAATGGGCGGTAATTGGTGTCCAGGGGCCAAAGGCTCGTGAAATCATCGAACCATTGGTTGAAGGGATAGACCTTTCAAATGAGGCGTTGACCCACATGAGTGTGGCAGAGGGGAAAATTTGCGGCGTACCGACCCGGTTGTTCCGTATGTCCTTTACCGGCGAAACCGGCTTTGAAATCAATGTCCCTGCCGACTACGGCCAAGCCGTATGGGAAGCAATCTGGGAACGGGGCGAGCCGCTCGGCATGACACCTTATGGAACCGAGGCCATGCACGTCATGCGGGCCGAAAAAGGTTACATTATTGTTGGCCAGGACACCGACGGCACGGTTACGCCACACGATGCAGCGGTGGATTGGGCAATTGGCAAGAAGAAAACCGATTTTGTCGGAATTCGCGGCCTCAAACGTCCGGATTTGGTCGCGGAAGGCAGACGACAACTGGTTGGCCTGAAAACCAAACAGGCCGAGATCGTGCTGGAAGAAGGTGCCCAGATTGTAGACGACCCCAACCATCCGGTTCCGGTTCCAATGGTGGGGTTTGTAACCTCTTCCTACTGGTCGGAGAGCCTCGGTCATTCGATCGCAATGGGCGTGATTGACGGTGGCCACGGCCGAATGGGAGACACAGTCTATATCCCGATGGAAAACGAGGTGATTGCAGCCGAAATCTGCAACCCGGTATTCTATGATCCAGAAGGAGGCCGGGTAAATGGATAACGCAATGCGTATAAATCCACTTGATGAACGTATGTTTGGTGGCAATGGCGTTTCACTTGCACCGGTAGGACCACGCGAGCGTATCAGTCTGCGAGCCGATGAAAAGACCGCCAAGGCGCTTGGCAAGGCCCTGGGCGTTGATCTTCCCTTCAAACCGGGCAGCGCCGTATCAAAAGGCGGCAAAACCGCTTTGTGGATCGGCCCGGATGAGTGGTTGTTGATTGGACCTGACAATGGGAGCATCTCAACAACGCTCTCACAGACAGGCAAGCAGGTCTTTTCTATCGCTGACATTAGCCATCGAAACACGGCAGTAACTATTACAGGCCCAAACTCAACCGCGGTTCTAAACAGCGGCTGCCCAAGAGATCTGTCACTTGCAGCATTTCCAGTGAAATCCTGCTCACGGACGGTATTTGGCAAGGCTGAAGTTGTTCTTTGGCGTATCAGAAAAGAAGAGTTTCACCTCGAATGTTGGCGCTCATTTTCTGATTATGTCTGGAAATATCTGGCAGATGCTGCGCGTTCCGCGTAAGGAACCACCCGCAAGGTGATTCCTATGGAGGAATGCGGAAGTTGCCCAGAAAGCCTACCCTCAAACGATTGATTCTCAATTTCCCCGGATTTGAGCCGACCGATGCGGTCCGCCAGATTGATCGCCTGACTCATGGCGGTGAAAAAACT
The DNA here is from genome assembly GCA_021775415.1 of Hyphomicrobiales bacterium. Lineage (GTDB taxonomy): Bacteria > Pseudomonadota > Alphaproteobacteria > Rhizobiales > Rhizobiaceae > JAALLB01. The sequence continues at coordinate 72,330 of JAJFHV010000012.1, forward strand.
GCGTCACTCTGGGATTTTGAACTCGAACGCAAAAGCGTGATTGAGGAACCAGATCAACATCAAGCCATCGCTACGTTTAACTCGACGGCTGCGGAATGGTCGACTTCAAGTCGATTTGTGCAATTTTCCTGGCAAGATATTATTTCCACTTACGAGAACGCGCCCTACCCGCAGAGCCTGTTCACCAATTTGCCAAAATATCTGTCATTCTTTCTGGATGGGTCGGTATTTCGTTATTCACGAGCCAGTCGTCGATATTGGGGTTTCACGATATACCCCCTACTTTTGATGATCTGCTTTGCGGCCGCTGCCTGGGCCGGTGCATATTTTTCATTATCGTATATGGGGCTTCACTGGGGATTTGCAGTTCCCCCTGCAATCATTCTTTTCCTCGCCCTTTGCCGTTTTCCAGGAGATTTATTTTATGTAAATCTCTCAATCAACGATTGGGGTTTCGCACGGGACATGTGCAACGGGTCGAACCCCAAAATCGAACAACGTTACGAAATATTTGCAAACCAGATCGCAAACGAAATCCAACAGTCCAATTATGATGAAATCCTTGTGGTGGGACACAGTTTTGGCGCCGTTTGGGCAGTTGCGGGTCTTGCCAAAGCGCTTGATAAGAACCCCAAATTACTCAAGGGCACCAACATCACATTTTTAGCACTGGGTTCCAGCCTGTTGAAGATCGCCATCGTCCCGGCAGCCGGGTTTCTCAAAAACCAGATCGAAAAAGTTGCAACCGAAAAATCACTGCTCTGGCATGAAATTCAAACCAAGACGGATTTTATTTCGTTTTATAAAACTGATCCGTTTGACGTTCTCGGCCTCAAAAATACAAAGTGTAGCTATGCAGCACACCGGGTGAACTTCAAAAACGCACTTTCAAAGCTTCGACACCGCAAGATGATGAAGTCAATGTATCTTGCCCATCGCCAATACATCTTGTACGCCGACAAGCGGGTCCACTTTGATTTTCAACTGCGCTGTTTCGGACCATATTTTGCAAACGACCTTGCGCGTGACATAAATTTGATCGAAACACATCCAGATATTTTGACCGCATAGCTGGATCAGACAATCACGAAAGACGGCAATTCTTCATGACCATCGACTGGGAACTCACAGGCAAGATTATTTGGTGTGTCGGTATTGTTGCTTGGGGCGTAATCCGCTTTCGACCCAACATAAAATCACGCCAAACTTCAATCGCTGTTACCGAACGCCCTTTGAAAGAGCGGTTCTCCATGTTTGTGTCGCAACTCGGTCTTGGGATAATTCCAGGCATCTGGGTCTTTTCCGGTTTTCCATCACAGCTCGACCATCAAACTTATCCGATCACCATTATGATTGGAGCGCTTGTATTCTTTGGGTCACTTTTGCTTTTCCGCAAAACCCACAAAGCGCTGGGCAAAATGTGGTCGCACAGCCTTGATTTGCGCGAAGACCACAAACTTGTAACACACGGTATTTACAAGCGCGTTCGACATCCGATGTATTCGGCATTCTGGTTATGGGCAATTGCCCAACCCTTCCTGCTTTCCAGCTGGCTTGCAGGATTTGCCGGCATTGCCGGATTTGGAACACTGTATTTCCTGCGTGTTGGCCAGGAGGAAATTATGATGCAAAACCAGTTTGGTGCAGAGTATGAAGACTATTGCAACCAAACCAAGCGCATCATTCCGTATATCTATTAATTACAAAAAAGTGCCATCAGCGATCAATCTGGGTTGACGAATCGCGGCTATATGCGGCATTCGTGCAACACTGGTAGAAAAATTTTGACAAAGGGCATCAGTCCGGGAATTTTTGTGCCGCAAAGTGTTGTCTATTGACGATTGATTTTGCATAACTGCCTCGCGAATGGGGCACATATATTTCTGGTTTAGGGCAATACAGGCATGATTAACGTTTCCTCCCCAATTCGGTTAGTGACCGTAATTGCGATCACTTCGACACTTGCGATTGCGGGTTGCACATCATCCGGATCTTCAAGTTCGGGCGCGTCAAGCCGTGATACAAACGTCAAACCCAATCTCGTAGCATCGCTCAAACAACGCCCAAGCGATATCAATATCGATGTTAGGGGCAAAATTACCCGTACCGGCGAAATTTATTTGCTGCGCGGCCTTGCTAATGTATTTTCCCGCGGGATGGACGCAATGGGCGCCCGCATGGTCAGAAACGGTCTGGATGCGCGGGTATATAACCACGCTGCATGGAGAGGCCTGGCTGACAATATTATTGCGCGTTCCAAGGTTAGACGGGTTTCTTATCCGGTAATCATTCTTGGCCACTCACTGGGTGCAAACGCATCAGCACATATGGCGAAGTATCTCGGTGAGAAAGGTGTCAAAGTCCGTTACGTGGTGGCGTTTGATCCTACTGTGCCTACCAGCGTCGGGAAAAACGTTCAGCAGGTCACGAATTATTATCTGCCAAATGATGACCACAACAACACGATAGCGCGCGCACCGGGTTTCCGGGGTAATCTCAAGAACATCAATGTTACAAAGATGACGGGTGTTACCCACATGAATGTTGAAAAAAACCATTCCCTGCAAAACAAGACAATCAAGCACATCATTTCCTTGACGAAGAAGCGTCGGTCAAAAAAGTCCTGACCGAGACACTCACGAATTCGTATCATTTGAATTACGCAAACGTGATTATTCGAATTGTGATTTTCTGCTAAAGTTACCCCACACGGGAGGCGAGTGCTTGGCACTGGCACATCCCTGATCAAGTTTCACGTGATGTAAATCCATTACGAAACGCACGCAATTGATCTTTGGAGGAACCAATCAATGACTCGCATTCTTGCAGCAATATCCGCTGTTTTTATCACCCTGGTAATGTACAGCTTTGCCCAGGCTGAACCATCCCACATCCCCATGACCGGCTCGAACCTTATTGAAGGATACAGCACCAAAACCGATGCAGGTGCAAAGGGTCGTTATAGGATTGATCTGGACAAAGGCGTTATTACCGGTGGATTCAAGGGTTTGAAGGCGGTGGAAGGCCGTACCGCTGTGTTGGCCTGGGTTCATGACACGGTTAATCAGAAATCCGAGCTTGTTGGTGGCGTTAAAATTATCAGCGCTAAAAATGCATCCGGAAAATTCAAAATTACTCTGCCTGAAAAATTCAAGAGCGGCGAATTCGGTTCCTATGAGGTGCTCGGCTTCACCTACGAGGCAGACGGAACGCTCGAAAAAGACGGCAAGGCTTATAAGGTCACAAATGCACCGGCAGAGCCAGCCGGCACCAAGAAAGTACCAAGCCCAGCATTCTATTTGTTTGGCGCATTACCCGGTGCTGACACCGAGCAGCATTATTGCGGTCACGGCAAGGATTTCTTCTTTGCCAAAGCACCGGAAACCCAAACCTGTTATGATTGCAGATGCCGTCAAAAATATTCTGCCTGTATCAAAGCGGGCGCCTAACACGGCAAGTAAACTGGTGTCGAGTTAGAGTTGAATTTAGGGTTGCGGGGATTGAGTTTTCGCAACCCGTTTTTTTTGGCACACAAACCTTTGGTAAATTCAATGCATCGTCGAACTTTCCTGTCATTGATCACCGCTCTTGTTCCAACCCCCCTGTTGGCACACGGTGCAAATGATTTTAATATGGTGGACTTCTCCCCACCAGTTCCAGCGCCGGATATTTCTATCCAGGATCTGGCAGGTAATGAACGGCGGGTCGGATCAGGGCAGGAGCAAAAATTTATACTGTTGAATTTCTGGGCTACCTGGTGCCCACCCTGCGTTGCGGAAATGCCGTCCCTTCAAATGCTTCAAAATAACATGAACCCAGACAAATTTATGGTTCTTGCTATTTCCTCAGATCGCCCAAATCACGCAGACAGGGTAAAGAAATTCGTTACTGATCTGGACTTGAAATTCTCAATTGCACATGATGGCGATAGCACGATTTCCGATACCTATGGTGCAAGGGAATTTCCCTCAACCTATCTAATTGATCCGTCCGGAAACATCCTTTCCGCTGCCAAGGGAGAACGGGCATGGGGTTCGATACGGGCCATACAATACTTCCTGGAAGTGATGCGCCATCATGCATAAGTTGCTTAAAAAAATAGAACTCATTTTTCGTTTGGGCATTGTTGGATATACAGCAATTGCCCTGATGACCGGACGACCGGCAAGTGCCCAGGAAGTTGACATCAGCAAAACTGAAGATCCGGTAGTTGCAATTGTTGGAACACATCCAATTCTGGAAAGCTATGTTCAACGCACCATTCGTGAGTTGACTCTTGGCGACCAAATTGATGTCCGCAGTCGCCAGCCAGAATTCCTGAACAGCATCATCAGGGAAGAAGTACTGTTTCAATATGCACTTAAAATTTTGGGCAACAATCCCGACTGGCGCAATGAAGTAAAAGCCGCAGTGGTACAGAAACTGATCGAGAGCGAGGTTCGTGCCAGCTCGCAAGTTAGCGATGAAGAAGCCAGACAATACTATTTGGCCACCAAACCAAATTTGGGCGGTGAACACATTGCCCTTTATGACATTCGCTTTGCGGAACGGAAAACCTGCGAAACTCAACTGGAAGGCATCACAACTTTGGATGACTTCAAGCGGGTGGCAAAAAAGTATCACACCGACCCCGAACTGGCGGAACTTGAAGGCGAAGTCGGGTTCCTTATGACCCGTCACATCGCATTTGGATACGGTCCGCAACTGGAAGATCTGGAAGAAAACACACCGCACAAAATCATGAACGGCGTAGATTGCCATATCGTCTGGTTTACGGATCGCGAAGAAATCCCTGTTCCCTCTTTCGAAGAACTCAAGGACCGCCTTAAGGCCGGTCTTCAGGCAGGTGCGGAATCCGAACGGTTGCAAACCCTGCTGGCAATGGCGGAAGGCTCTGTGGGTGTGACACGCCTGGGTGATGAACCCCGGCAGACGAATGAACCAGCTGAATCAAGCACCGTAAGCTCCCCCTCCCCGTTCAAGCTGGTAAACCATAAGGGAAAAACGGTTGATCAAACCCTGTTTGAGGGTCGGCATCACGTCATCATGTTTGGCTTTACCCATTGTCCGGAAGTTTGTCCGACAACACTGTTTGAAATGGCGCATTGGCAAAATGCTCTTGGAGAAGCAGCAAACGACATTGTATTTGCATTTGTATCCGTTGACCCGGAACGTGACACACCGCAAATCCTCAACACCTATGTGAACGCGTTTTCAGAAACCATAACAGGCCTTACCGGATCACCAGAAGAAGTTGCCAAACTAATGTCTCGATATGACGTCAAGGCGCAGCGTGTCCCACTGGATGACGGCGGCTACACCATGGATCATACATCATCTGTATTTTTGTTAGACCAGAGCGGCAACATCAAAGACACGATCGGGTTCATGGAAGACAATGATTCCGCAATCCGGAAACTGCAAAGCCTCCTGGATGATAACGGTGGCGATGACGGTGAAAGTGCTTCCCTGACGCAACAAAACTGACGCTTTACCCACAGCCGCCAAACGCCAATCTTGCCTAATCATGACAAAGCGGATAATTTCACGGTGTCCTCTCTGGATTTTAAATTCCAGAGGTCAGGCACTGGGAGAGTTCGTTCATCGTTGAACGGCACCGAAGGAGCAATCGCCCCAGAAACTCTCAGGTAAACGGACTGGGCTTGATGCGGGACAATCTGGAAAGATTGAATTGTGAAAGCAATTCATCACCGAAGGAGTAAGGGCTGGCAACAGCTTGCATCTCTCAGGTCCAACGACAGATGGGGACGTAGGTTTTCCTGCGGGGTCTCTGTCGTGCAAATTTCTGCAGAATTCCCTCAAGAAATCCCGCGTATTTCAACAGACCTGCTTACTATGAAAATGCGGGTCCCATCCTCAAGGAGGGGAATATGGAAGCGGTAACAAATACAGTCAGTTGGCTGAATGGCATCGTCTGGGGCGTACCAATGTTGGTGCTCATACTGGGTGTCGGGCTTTATCTTACTTTTGGGCTGAGGCTCTTAACAATTATCAAAATCCCGTTCGGGTTCGACCTGCTCTGGAAAGGCCGTATTCCGGGAGACGATTCCGGCATTAGCCCGTTTAACGCACTCATGACATCGCTTGCAGCCACCATAGGCACCGGGAATATTGCAGGTGTAGCAACCGCAATCTTTCTCGGCGGCCCCGGCGCTGTGTTTTGGATGTGGATGACTGCCCTGGTCGGAATGGCAACCAAGTATGCAGAAGCAGTTCTCGCGGTTCGCTTTCGTGAAACCGACGAGCGCGGCAAACATGTCGGCGGTCCGATGTATTACATCAAGAACGGGCTTGGCGATAACTGGAAATGGCTGGCCATCTGTTTTGCCCTGTTTGCTGGGGTTGCCGGTTTTGGCATCGGCAACATGGTGCAGGCAAATTCAATCGCCAATGCCTTAAGTGCAAACTTCGCCATTCCTGAATGGGTTACTGGTGTCGTTCTTGTGATACTGGTGGGTGCAGTTTTGTTGGGTGGTATTGAACGAATTTCTGATATCGCCGGCAAACTGGTTCCATTCATGGCCGTTGCCTATATTGCAGCTGCAACAGTTGTGCTTCTACTTAACGCTGGAGCCATTCCAGGTGCATTTGGTCTGATCTTTACACACGCCTTTACGCCATCCGCAGCAACCGGTGGTTTTGCCGGAGCCGCAGTATGGGCCGCAATCCGTTTTGGTGTGGCACGTGGTGTGTTTTCAAATGAGGCTGGACTTGGTTCTGCTCCAATCGCGCACGCTGCAGCTTCAACCAAAGGGCCTGTAAGTCAGGGGCTGGTTGCGATGCTTGGTACGTTCATCGATACCATCATTGTGTGTTCGTTTACCGCTCTGGCAATTATCTCAACTGGTGCATGGACGAGCGGTGAAACCGGGGCTGCACTGACATCCCACGCGTTTGATCTGGCCCTGCCAGGCTTTGGTGGCTACATCATCGCAATCGCACTCACAATTTTTGCTTTCACCACAATTCTTGGCTGGAGCTACTACTGTGAGCGTTCGCTGCAATATTTGTTTGGCGTGAAAATCATTATGCCATTCCGCGCCGTTTGGTCACTTGCAGCACTGGTTGGGGCAACCCTGAAACTTGGTTTTGTCTGGCTGTTGGCGGATACGCTCAATGCGCTGATGGCAATTCCAAATCTTATTGCGCTGGCATTGCTTAGTCCCCTGGTGTTTAAAATCACCAAGGAATTCTTTGATTCCAGAGGCAAATCAGAAAATAACCCTTTCTGATTTAACCCAAAGAAATTGGCAGGGCCACTCAGTTGGCCCTGCTTCTGCCCGGCAATCGGATGTATGAATGGTGGGCGATACTGGGATTGAACCAGTGACCCCTACAATGTCAATGTAGTGCTCTCCCGCTGAGCTAATCGCCCATAAAACCTGGTAATAATTACCGGAAAATGGTCCTGCGCATACACCACAAAGGCGGGGTTGCGTCAACATAACAATAGGGGAATTTGAAGTGAAGTTGGACCGTCAGGCGGCCAGCATTTTTTCGACTTCATTTACCAGATCACGCAGGTGAAACGGTTTTGAAAGTACTTTGGCATCTTTCGGTGCCTTGGAATCCGGATTGAGCGCCACCGCTGCAAATCCGGTAATAAACATCACCTTCATATCCGGATCGATTTCCGTTGCCCGTCTTGCCAACTCAATGCCATCCATTTCCGGCATCACAATATCAGTGAGCAACAATGTAAAGGGCTCTTCTCGCAAGCGATCGTAAGCACTTGCACCATTGTCGTAGGCAACAACCTGGTAGCCCGCATTATCCAGCGCCTTTTCCAGGAACCGGCGCATATCGTTGTCATCTTCTGCAAGAAGTATCTTGGTCATGGATAATACCGAATCATTTCCTGAATGCCTGCCTGTCGATCTCGTTAACTTGGCATAAAGTAGGTAAATATGGAGTGAACAACCCAAATATCAAGAGCGGACTGTCCTAGACACCGGCAACATCAACTGCCAGACTGAGGCAACACTATACCGTAAATCCCGTGGATATCATGACCAACGATTTTGATCCTGTTTCCAATCCCGCCTTTGAAATACACGCACCCGTGCAGCAAACGGTACCCTTTGTCTTGAATTCGCCGCATAGCGGTAGAATGTACCCCACAAGATTTCTGGAAATGACCAACCTGAGTCAAATCAGCATACGCAAATCCGAAGATTTTCTTGTCGATGAACTGGTGGCAAGCGGCGTCTCCGCGGGAATGCCCATACTGGTCGCAAATTTTCCCCGCGCATTTCTTGATGTTAACCGCGAACCATTCGAGTTGGACCCTTCCCTGTTCACGGGCCCATTGCCGGATTATGCAAACACACGCTCGGTCCGGGTGGCTGGAGGACTGGGGACAATCGCCAAAATTGTTGCGGAGGGCGAAGAAATTTATGCAAGCCGGCTTTCGGTTGAAGAAGGCCTGGGGAGAATAGAGGCGATTTATAAGCCCTACCACACAGCGCTGCGCCAATTGCTGGCCATAACACATGTTAAGTTTGGATATGCGGTCTTGGTTGATTGCCATTCAATGCCATCGGTTCGTAGTGGCCCAGCCGGCGATTCTCGCCCGGATTTTGTGATCGGCGACCGTTATGCATCCAGTTGCTCAACCGAGATTACTCATTACGCGTGCACTGTTTTGAGGGAGCTTGGTTACAAGGTTGAAATCAACAAACCATATGCCGGAGGATTTATCACCGAGCATTACGGAAGGCCGCAATATGGGCTGCATGCAATTCAAATTGAGATCAATCGGAGTCTCTACATGGATGAGGTGAGAATTGCAAAATCGCCGCAATTCAATTCTTTCCTGGGCGACATGGCACAATTCCTTTCCCAATTTACTGACATGCCAGACGTGGGCCTTACTGGAAGTCAACCTCTGGCTGCCGAGTGAGCAGTGCTTTCGCAGATATTGTTAGGGTGTAAACGTTGAACACTTCTGAAATCGAAGCCTTTCTCCATCAATTATGTGATCTGGCGGCAGTTGAAACCCTGCCGCGGTTTCGCTCGCGATTGGATATCAACAACAAGGAGGCTGAAGGCTTCGATCCGGTAACCGAGGCGGACCGGGAAGCTGAAAGAGCCATAAGAAACGCAATCCTCGCCAGATATCCCGATCATGGAATTCTGGGAGAAGAGTTTGGCACCGAAAATCCCGATGCTGAGTTTTGTTGGGTAATCGATCCCATTGATGGCACCAGATCATTCATCAGCGGGCTACCCCTTTGGGGAACCTTGATCGGGCTTTACAAAAATGGCCGCCCCATCGCTGGCGCCATGGACCAGCCCTTTACCGGTGAACGGTTTTATTCAAATGGAAAGTCCAGCTATTTGCAACGGGGTGAGACCTCGGCGATCCTCAAAAGCAGCGAAGCCAAAAACCTTTCATCGGCCATCATGCTGACCACTACTCCTGCAATGTTCACCGGTGCAGAAATCGATGCCTATCACTCGCTTGAAAGCACCTGCAAACTCGCGCGTTATGGCACTGATTGCTACGGATACTGTCTTTTGGCCATGGGCCAGGTAGAACTCGTGGTTGAAGCCGGATTGAACGCCTATGACATCGGTGCGCTTATCCCGATCATCGAAAATGCCGGAGGAATCGTCACCACCTGGAAGGGAGATTCGGCCGCAAAGGGAGGGCGTATACTCGCCGCGGCGAACGCTGATTTGCACGCAACGGCACTTGCAGTGCTGTCAAAAGTGGAATCAACAGCTTGAATACCTAGTCATTGGTTTCCGTTCCCGGAACGAATGAATAAAATGCAGCAAGAAGCTGCTCACGGAATACATCACGTTCCTGAAGCATTTCATGTTTGGCACCAGGAATGGTGAGTGTTGAACCGGAACGAAGCCGCCTGCCCAGGTCTTCAATTGCCTCATTGGAAACAACCTCGTCATTTCCCGCAGCTACAAGCAATATCGGTATCGTAATCTGGTTATGAAAATCGGGATCATGGACCCGGTCCATGGCGCGACTTGCTGCAAACACCCATGCTGCAGTAGGCCCGCCAATTGACAATTCACGGTGCTCTTCAACAAAACGCAAATTGCGCTCAAACCGTTTTGTGTCTGAGGTAAGTCGGTTTCCAGCAAAAGGCCGGTTCTCATCCGGTGTTGCGCCGCCGGCCATGTATACTTCACCCAGTCCGAAGGCGCATAACAGGCCACTAAAAAATTTCAACGACTTGTGAGATAGTCCCGTCTTGCCAAAGCCCAACAATGGAGCTGAAAGCACCATTCGACGAATTCGGTTGGCAAACACCGGTGCAGCAAGGAGTGCAATCAACGAACCGGTGGAATGTGCCAGAATATAAAAGGGCGCCTTGCAATCCGGTAGTGCCACATCATTCATGATTGCCTCAAGGTCAAATACATACTGATCGAAATCGTCCACATATCCCGCACGTTCATTCTCGAGAAGTCGACTTGATCCGCCTTGACCTCTCCAGTCGAAAGTCAGCACCTCGAAACCGTTTTCCCGCAAATCGGTGATGGTCTCGAAAAGCTTTTCAACGTATTCCGCCCGACCATGCAACAACAACACGGTTCCATGCATCGAGTAGTTTGTCGCTTTCCATCTCGCGTAGCGGATTTCCTGCCCGTCAGAAGTCTTTACTAATCCGGAAACCACACCCTCGGGCAAAGGATTAAACTTGGAGTCAATGAGTTTCATAAAATAAATCCGGTTTAGGGCGCGGTTGATCACTTCAATTACAAAAGCAGCCGCTGATGCTCAAGTGCAAACCACTTGAAAACGCGCATTCCAGAACCCAAATAACAGCTATGGACGCCAATATGGGTCCACAACTGATCTCTCCTGCCCACAAGGAGGAGCGGATTTAACAATGTGCCGGGTGGCAACACCCAATACGCAAACGTCGCTTCAAAGGAGGACATACCATGCGTACTATAGATTATTCACCCCTTTATCGTTCCACCGTTGGATTTGATCGTCTGTTTTCGTTACTCGATAACATGACGACTCCTGAAAACGGTCAAGCCTACCCGCCATACAATATTGAGCGGACTGGTGAGGATTCTTACCGCATCACGATGGCAGTCGCTGGATTTTCAGAAGACGATCTTACCATCGAGGCAAAACAGAACTCGCTGACCGTAAAAGGTGAAAAAGATGAAAGCGAAAACAGCGACACGGAAATCTTGTTCCGTGGCATTGCAGGGCGCTCATTTGAACGCCGGTTCCAGCTTGCAGACCATGTGGAAATTAGTGAAGCAAGCCTGATGAACGGCCTGTTACACATCGATCTTGCCCGCGAAATTCCAGAGGCCATGAAACCCCGGAAAATCGAAATTGGCAAAAACATCAAACAACTCGAAGGAAAAGCTTCGAAGTAACCCGCTTGGTTAAACAACCTGAAAGGGCGTCAATCTGGCGCCCTTTTTAGGGTGTCACCCCAACAACTCCAAAAACGAGTCTACATCGCTTGTGGTAGTCGAAAAATTCGTGACCAGACGATAAATGCATTCATCCTCTCCAATCACATCACCGTAGTCCCTTGGGGTGATATTTGGATAAAATTGTGCCCCGGACTTTGTCAGGCCTTCGGCAATCTCATCTCTGGCGACAAAAAACACCAGGTTCGACTGGTTGTCCCAAGCCAGGCGCGCCCGATCGGATTTACGGATTCCGTCAGCCAGCCTCCCGGCCATGGTATTGGAATGCCTTGCCAGATTGAGCCACAAATTATCAGTAAGGTATGCTTCGAACTGCGCAGTGACAAATCGGGTTTTTGAGAAGAGATGACCGGTGCGTTTTCTTAAAAATGGCAGGTTTTCCGCAAGATCCGGGTTGAAGACAACCAGCGCCTCCGCACACCAGCACCCGTTTTTGGTGCCCCCAAACGACAGCAGATCAACCCCGCTTTTCCAGGTCATTTCAGCTGGCGAAACATCAAGATCAACCAAAGCATTGGCAAACCGAGCACCATCCATATGAACGAACAGGTCATTTTTTCTGGCAACAGCTGAAATCGCAGCCACCTCTTCGCAACTATAAACTGATCCGATTTCACTCGCCTGGGTCACGCTAACGAGCGTCGCCTGTCCTTGGTGGTTGAAGGAATTGGGGTACCGGGCAATTGCGCTTGCCAGGTGTGGAGGGTCTATTTTTCCATGTTTACCGGGGACACGTACAAGTCTTCCTCCGGCGCTGAAAAACTCGGGCGCACCGCACTCATCCTCAATCAAATGTGCCTCATTATGACAAAAAGCTACGCCGCCCGGCTTTGTTGCCGCAGCCACAGCAAGAGAGTTTGCAGCGGTACCTGTACCAACAAAGAAAACCGAAGCTTGAGTTTCAAGCAATTCGCAGAAACGTGCTTCTACCTGATTGTCAAAGTCGCTGGTTCCGTAGGCAGATGCCATTCCAGCGGAATGCTTTTCCAACCCGGCAGAAATTTCCGGGGCAGCTCCTGCCCAATTATCACTGGCAAATATCATTGAATTGTATTCCTGACTTTTTGTACCGCGTTGAGGCAAGTTACCTAATTCTGTTTCCATGAAAAGCCCAAAAAGAACCCGGTTCCAGCAAGCCAGAACCGGGCCTTTCGGAGCCAGTCCATTATTAAGGTTAGCCGTCCCTCTTATCATTTCCGGGGGCGACAGAAATGATCGTCAACAGTAAGGCTACCTCCAGACTTGACACCGAACCAAAACAAAACCGCGCTTATCGATTAAATCCCCGCCCTCCAAGTTTACGTAAATTGGTTATATCAAAATTCGCGCAACGCCAAAGGAAACCGCAAATGACGTTTTAGCTTGCCGCATCCAACATATTTTGTCATATTGACAGGAAAGGTCAATAATGCTGTCCTTTACTGAATGAGATTTTGGAGGCATTTTGTGCTATTTTGGCAGTTATTGGCCACAAATCGGCCAATTTCGCATTTTGCAGAAAAATACCACCCAATACAGGCAACTTAACCTGGTTGATTAGTGGGCATGTCTAGCGAAATAGGTCCCACAGCATGTCGACGGAGTATCTAACAGCGTGGAAAACAGCGGTTTGAACAATTTAGCAAAAAAATACCAGGGCGGGCCCTATCCCGATCGCCAAGGCCTCTACGACCCTCGTAATGAGAGGGATTCATGCGGCGTTGGCTTTGTTGCGCACATGACGGGAACACAGTCTCACGGAATCATTAAAGACGGCCTGGAAATTCTCAAGAATTTGGAACACCGGGGGGCAGTCGGTGCTGATCCACTTATGGGCGATGGCGCTGGAATGCTGGTACAAATTCCGCATGATTTTTTAAGGGAAGAATGTGCAAAACTGGATTTTCTGCTCCCTGAGGTTGGTGAATACGCAGTTGCCCAGGTTTTCATGCCGCGCACCAAGAAGCTGCGCGTTCAAATTGAGAAAATATTTGAGAAGAATATTCGAAAGGAAGGGCTGAAACTTCTGGGATGGCGAACCTTGCCCGTAAGTAACACGCATCTTTCCCAGGACCCTTCAATCAAGGCAACTGAACCGGTCCACCGCCAATGCTTTATAGCGAAATCTGCACAAGACGAATCCGAAGCCGAATTTGAACGGCGTCTCTACACAACCCGCAAGGTCATATCAAACGAGATATTTGCCAAGACAGATGGCCGTGACGATGGTTATTACATTGTATCCCTGTCCACCCGAACCATTGTCTACAAGGGAATGTTCCTCGCAGATCAGCTTGGCCCCTATTTTTCGGATTTAACGGATCCGCGTTTTAAATCTGCGCTGGCGATGGTCCACCAGCGATTTTCAACCAACACCTTTCCATCCTGGAAACTGGCTCATCCTTACCGGATGGTTGCACACAACGGTGAAATCAACACCCTGCGTGGAAACGTCAACTGGATGGCGGCACGTCAGGCATCCGTATCCACCCCCTTGTTTGGGGATAGCATCTCCAAACTGTGGCCTATTTCCTACGAAGGCCAGTCAGACACGGCCTGTTTCGACAATGCACTCGAATTCCTGACACAAGGTGGATATTCACTCGCCCATGCGGTGATGATGCTGATTCCGGAAGCCTGGGCTGGCAATAATTTGATGGATGAGGATCGCCGCGCATTTTACCAATACCATGCAGCACTAATGGAACCCTGGGATGGGCCAGCCGCCGTTGCCTTCACCGATGGTCGCCAAATTGGTGCAACGCTTGATCGCAATGGACTGCGCCCGGCTCGCTACATAGTCACGGGTGATGACCGAATAATCCTGTCATCAGAATCCGGTGTTCTGCCGATCGAAGAAAAAAGTATTATACAAAAATGGCGACTCCAGCCCGGCAAAATGCTCCTGATCGATTTTGAAAAAGGCGGCATTATCTCAGATCAGGAGATCAAGCAGGAACTGAGCCGCCAAAACCCCTACCAGGCATGGCTATCGCGCACCCGTATTGTGCTTGAAGACATGCCGGTAACCATTCGCCAACCCTCCGAAAGTCACTCGGCTCTACTCGATCGCCAGCAGGCGTTTGGTTATACCCAGGAAGACTTGAAATTGCTCATGGCGCCGATGGCAACAACGGGTCAGGAAGCAATTGGATCGATGGGTACGGACACGCCAATCTCCGCACTCTCCGGCAAGGCAAAACTGCTCTACACCTACTTCAAACAAAATTTTGCGCAGGTTACCAATCCTCCAATCGACCCAATTCGTGAAGAATCGGTCATGAGCCTGGTCTCGCTGATCGGTCCCCGGCCCAATCTTTTCGATCTTGAGGGGCTTTCAACCAAGAAACGACTTGAGGTTCGCCAACCTATTCTCACCAATCAGGATCTGGAAAAAATCCGGGCAATTGGAGACATTGCAGATAACCAGTTCCAGACTAAAACCCTGGACATTACATTTAATGTGGACCGCGGCGCTGAAGGTATGAAATCCGCGCTCGAAACATTGTGCAATCGCGCAGAACAAGCCGTCGTCAGCGGCTACAACATTATCATCTTGTCAGATCGCCAAGTGTCGATGGACCGCATCGCAATCCCCGCACTTCTTGCAACAGCTGCCGTACATCATCACTTGATCCGCAAAGGACTGCGGACTTCTGTTGGTCTTGTGGTTGAAACTGGTGAACCACGTGAAGTGCATCATTTTTGTGTGCTTGCAGGCTATGGAGCCGAGGCAATCAACCCCTATCTGGCTTTTGAAACACTGGCTGAAATGTGCCGCGCGGGCGAGTTTCCGGACAATGTTAAGCCGGAACACGTCGTCAAACGCTATATCAAGGCAATCGACAAGGGCATTCTCAAGGTGATGTCCAAAATGGGCATTTCAACCTATCAGTCCTATTGCGGTGCACAAATTTTTGACGCCGTTGGCCTTTCAACCGAATTGATCAATGAGTATTTTTTCGGCACGGCAAGCTTGATCGAGGGCGTTGGGCTTGATGAAATTTCCACTGAAACGCTCAACCGCCACAATGCCGCATTCGGTAACGACCAGGTATTGGCAGATTCGCTTGATGTAGGAGGCGAATATGCCTTTCGCTTACGCGGCGAACGCCATGTCTGGACACCGGAAAAAATCGCCAAGCTGCAACACGCAGTGCGCAGTAATTCTGCTTCCGGATTTGCGGAGTTTTCAGCCGATGCCAATCACGCCTCGCAAGAGCACGCCACAATTCGCGGGTTATTTAATATCAAACCAGCTGAAGAAACAGGCCGCAAACCGGTTGAACTGAGCAAAGTTGAATCCGCTGTTGATATCGTAAAACGATTTTCAACCGGTGCGATGTCATACGGTTCGATTTCCCGCGAGGCACATACAACACTTGCCCGCGCAATGAACCGCATTGGTGGTAAATCCAATACTGGTGAAGGCGGTGAAGAAGCCGACCGGTATTTGCCGCTACCGGACGGCAGCGCAAATCCCGAGCGTTCCGCAATCAAGCAGGTCGCTTCAGGCAGATTTGGCGTAACTGCTGAATACCTGGTGAATTCAGACATGATCCAGATCAAGATCGCGCAAGGTGCAAAACCTGGCGAAGGCGGACAATTGCCAGGGCATAAAGTCGACGCCGTAATTGCCAAGACCCGCCATTCCACTCCCGGGGTGGGCTTGATTTCGCCACCACCTCACCATGACATCTATTCAATTGAAGACCTGGCCCAGCTTATTTTTGATTTAAAGAACGTCAATGAGAACGCTGACATTTCTGTTAAACTGGTTTCCGAAGTTGGCGTTGGTACGGTTGCTGCAGGCGTTACCAAGGCACGGGCAGATCACATTACCATTGCTGGACATGATGGAGGCACTGGTGCGTCTCCGCTGACATCCTTGAAGCATGCAGGATGTCCATGGGAAATCGGCCTGGCAGAGACCCAACAAACCCTTGTACTTAATCGCTTGCGTTCCCGGGTGCGCATACAGGTTGATGGCGGTCTTAAGACCGGACGAGACGTGGTGATTGGTGCGTTTCTAGGGGCTGATGAATTTGGCTTTGCTACCGCACCGTTGGTCGCTGCTGGATGTTTGATGATGCGCAAATGCCACTTGAACACTTGTCCGGTTGGCATTGCCACACAGGATCCGGTTTTGCGCAAACGATTCCTCGGCACACCGGAACATGTGATCAATTTCTTTTTCTTTGTCGCCGAAGAAGTTCGCCAGATCATGGCAGAGCTTGGATTTAAAAAACTTGATGAGCTGGTGGGCGAAAGCGGATTACTCGAAACCTCGACGATGATTGATCACTGGAAAGGCAAGGGCCTAGATTTCTCGCGAATTTTCTACAAGCCGGAAGCCCCAAAATCAGAAATCTATCAAAACATCCGGCAGAACCATCCAATCGCATCTGTGCTGGACCGCAAGCTCATTGAACAGGCGGCTCCCGCCTTGGAAAATGAAACACCAGTCCGCATCGAGACAAAAATCTCAAACGTGGATCGCTCGGTTGGGGCAATGCTTTCCGGAAAACTTGCCGAACGTTACGGACATGAGGGGTTAGCCGACGACACAATCGCGGTTAGCCTGAAAGGAACTGCAGGCCAGAGTTTTGGAGCATTCCTCGCAAAAGGCATCTCATTTGATCTTCAAGGTGACGGCAATGACTATGTCGGCAAGGGCCTGTCCGGTGGTCGTCTCGTTGTGCGTCCCCCGGAAGGCTCCAAGCTCAAGGCAGAAACTTCAATCATTGTCGGCAACACCGTTCTGTATGGGGCGACCTCAGGAGAGTGTTATTTCCGTGGAGTAGCTGGCGAACGCTTCGCTGTGCGGAATTCAGGCGCAGTTGCTGTGGTGGAAGGTGTTGGAGACCACGGTTGTGAATACATGACCGGCGGAGTGGTGGTCGTGCTCGGCGGAACGGGGCGCAATTTTGCAGCCGGCATGTCCGGCGGCATTGCCTACGTCATCAACGAATCCGGACACTTTGAAAACCGCTGCAACCTTGCCATGGTCGAGCTTGAACCTGTGCCGGAAGAAGATGATCTGCTGGAAAAACTCCACCATCATGGCGGCGACCTGGCACACAAGGGCCGGGTAAACATAACCTCCAACATGAACCTTCATGATGAGGAGCGGTTGTATCAACTGATTTCCAATCACATGCACTATACCGGTTCAACACGCGCCAAAACCATTCTCGATGAGTGGGAAGAATACCGGCCAAAATTCGTCAAGGTCATGCCGGTCGAGTATCGACGGGCATTGCAGGAAATGGAGGAGGAGCTTCTCTATGCTTCTGCAGTGAAATGAAATCATCCCAACCAGGATGCGGGGAAATATAGATGGGTAATGTTACAGGATTTCTTGAGATCGACAGGCAGGATCGAAAATTTAGACCTGCATCAGACCGGATAAGAAACTATCGCGAGTTTGTCATTCCACACTCTGATACAGCACTTGTTGATCAGGCGTCGCGATGCATGGATTGCGGGATTCCCTATTGTCATACCGGGTGTCCGGTAAACAACCAGATCCCCGACTGGAACGATTTAGTTTATCATGACAAATGGCAAATAGCGCTCGCCAATCTGCACTCCACCAATAATTTTCCGGAATTCACCGGCCGCATTTGCCCGGCACCTTGTGAAGCTTCATGTACACTCAACCTCACAGATGAGCCGGTGACAATTAAATCCATAGAATGTGCAATCGTTGACCGGGGATGGAAAGAAGAATGGATCACGCCGCAAATCGCCACCTTCAAAACCAATAAAAAGATTGCCGTAATCGGGTCAGGTCCGGCAGGTCTTGCATGTGCACAACAATTGGCGCGGGTCGGTCACGAAGTTCATGTGTATGAAAAGCATGCCAAAGCCGGTGGACTTTTGCGCTACGGAATACCCGACTTCAAAATGGAAAAACACCACATTAGTCGGCGCATTGAACAGATGGAAGCAGAAGGCGTTACGTTCCACTACAATAGCGATGTCGGTGTAAATTTATCCGTTGATGAAATTTCAAAATCCCATGATGCAATTGCGATTACAATTGGTGCGGAAAAACCAAGGGATCTGCAAATTGAAGGGCGCGATTTAAGTGGCGTCCATTTTGCCATGGAATTCTTGCCACAACAAAATCGTCGTGTAGGTGGAGAACCGCTCGAAAACATTGAACCCATACTGGCCGGTGGCAAACATGTTGTTGTAATTGGTGGGGGCGATACAGGATCAGACTGCATTGGCACTTCGGTTCGCCAGGGAGCACTTTCAGTAACCCAACTCGAAATCATGCCGATGCCACCAGAGCATGAAGACAAAATGATGACCTGGCCTGACTGGCCAATGAAATTGAGAACATCCTCATCCCACGAAGAAGGTGCCAGTCGCAAATTTGCGGTTACAACCTTGCGATTTGAAGGCAAAGGCGGCGCAATGAGCCATCTGGTTTGCGCCGAGGTTGATGAAAATTTCAAAGCGGTTAAAGGTTCGGAATTCAATCTGAGAGCAAATTTGGTATTGCTTGCAATGGGGTTTGTCTCCCCGCTTCCTGATGGGTTGCTAAAATCAATCGGCGTAAAACTGGATCAACGCGGCAACGTGGATGCCAATGTCGACGACTACAAATCAAGCGTTAACAAGGTGTATTCCGCAGGAGATTGTCGTAGGGGTCAATCTTTGGTGGTTTGGGCGATCCGTGAAGGCCGGCAGGTCGCCCGGGCTATTGATTTGGATCTAATGGGTGAAACAAGCTTGCCACGTTGATATTAGTTGGTGATGGCTGGCTCAGCTGTCCCTTGCGAATTGAGTTTCAGGCTCGAAGTTTTGTCGCCTGATGCCTTTTCCACTTCTTTGGTTTTCTTTACCGGAACAACCGGATTGCCCCACGCCGCATCTACTCTGCCTGTGCGAGGCTTAAGACCCACACCCTTTTGCACAAGCTGGTAACTGACGCTCTTGTCCACACCAGCAGCATCAAAGAAATTTGCTTCACCCTCCAGCGTACTCCCACCATCGGAAATCGAGCCGCCAAGGGGAATAACAACTGTTTTGCCCGTGCCAGCCGGGTCGTACTCCGGCTTGGATACCTGGATACTAGAGCCTCCAATTTCCAGGGAAGAAAAATACTGGCTCACGTCCTGAACCACACCAAGTTTTCGCAGCGCCTTATCGGCGTAAAATGCCAGTTTTGCTTTACCTGCACGGGTCATGTTTATGCCTTTTGACCCACGTAACCGGACAATCTGACCTTTGATATCCGGACCAGCGCTGACAAACTTGCCTTCAGCATTGGTAAATCCGTCCCATACATCAACAAATGTGCCACCAATTGCTTCGGTTTTGGCTCGGTAAATTTCGTTAAATACCAAATAGTCCGAGCTCATTGCGCCGGAGCGCACCGGCGGCAATCCTATCCAGACAAATGGTAGACTTTCTGCCCTGCCAGCCTTGGCGATCGCTTCCACCCGACTATTATATTCCGCTTTCCATCCGACAGAAAGTTTTGCAACGCGGCCACCGGATGTGCGCATCTGCTGCCGGTCATTCATGCCAACCAGACTGATCACAGCGATTGGCTTCAATTCTGCAACCAGTTCTTGTGTCCGTGTCGGCCAATCCACAACATCGTCTCGCACAATCCCCGATGAAGCGTTGGTTTTACCCACAATCACAATATCGGGATTACTTGCATAAAGTTGCGTCAGTGCACTGGCCAAACCTGTGGCGATGAAATCTCCGACAATCAGTATCTTGGGAGCATTTTCAGACTTCTTGGCAACCACCACTTTTGGTGCAGCGGGTGTCACACGAATTGCACGGTTTTTCTTCTTCCGCTTCAACCCGGAGAACGGTTTGATTATCTTGATTTTGGATCGGTTTTTGTTTCGGCGCTTGAACAAAAGATCAAACAGCGATTTTCGTTTTTTTTGGGCATGTGCTTGTTCGATGCCAATAACTGTGCCGATAATTGGCACATGAGGCACAGCCAAGCCCAAAGCTGCGAAAAACATCAACACTACAAAAACTGAACGAAACATTTGTGACCGAAACGGGCTTTCCGTTCGCATCCTGTTGGCGAACTTACTTGGCTCGCATTCTAGCCAAAAGCTTCTTGGATGCAAAGCCGTCCGGCACCATACCTTGCTTAACTTGGTAAATTTTGATTGCAGCCCTTGATCCTGAACCAATATTTCCGTCGATTTCACCATCATACAGGCCAAGACGGGTTAATTGTACCTGCACTTCCTTTTTCTCATCCTCATCCAATGGCTTGTAGCCGCGCGGCCAATCACGCACGAACGGATCATATCCCCTTAACCGGTCAGCCAGATGACCAACGGCAAGTGCATATTTATCTGCATTATTGTAGCTTTTGAGAACAAAGAAATTTTTCAACATCAAAAATGCCGGCCCCTTTGAGCCTGCAAGCACTTTTAGATTTGCCTTTTCGCCGGGCCTTGGAAAGGCACGACCGGATACCCTGCGTATTCCATGCTTTTTCCATTTCGAAAGTGTACGGCTGTTGGTGCCCAGGCTGGAAACACTGAGGTTTGCTGGCAAACTCACCTCATAACCCCAGGTTTTGCCGGTTCGCCAGCCGTTCTTGCGCAAAAGATTTGCAGCTGACGCCAGTGCGTCTGGCACAGACGTCCATACATTACGCTTGCCATCTCCATCAATATCGACTGCCCAGGTGAGGTAACTTGTGGGTATGAATTGAGTGTGGCCCATTGCACCGGCCCAGGAACCGCGAAGGTTGCGTGCACTGACATCGCCATTTTGAACAATTTTCAAGGCACCTATCAATTGGCCACGCGCAAATTTTCTGCGCTTTTTGTCCGCATAAGCAAGCGTGGCAAGAGAACGCGCAACACTGCGCAAAACATTTTCTTTTTCAAGTGCTGCTCCATAGGTGGTCTCCATCGACCAGATGGCCAGCAGGATATGGCGATCAACGCCGTATTTCGCTTCAATAATGTCCAGCCATTTCTTGTATTTCTTCTTCATTTCCAGGCCGGTTTCAATAGCAGTCCGATTAATACGGGCGTCCATATAATCCCAAATTTTCGAAACAAATTCCGGCTGATAGCGTGCGGCCTCTAAAACCTCTGGGTCGGGGCTGGTGATGCCTGCGAAAACTGCCTTATAGGTCTGTCGCGAAATACCGGACTTCGCGGCAGTTGAGTAAAAATCGGCAATCCACTTTTGAAACTTTGTATCCGCAAACGTTCTGTCAACCGGTGAAAGTGCCGTAAATGCAATGCAAAGCAGCATGATTGTCAGGGTTCTGCGGGCAGTGCAGAAAGCTATCATCTGATCCTCCACTAATCCGTAGATTCATGATTTTATTACATGATTCGCGAAAACAAGTCGCGTTTACGATCTGTCAGAAGATATCTGGAGAAATGCGGATAATTTGTGGCCAATACGGGCTTGCTCAAGCAGTTTTGCGATACTGCAGCAGCTTCTTTTCCCACTCAAGCGCGCTCGACACGATCAGGTCAAGATCATCATACTTCGGCTCCCACCCAAGCCTGCTCATAAGCCGATGAGAATTTGCAGTCAAAACCGGAATATCGCCGGAACGACGCTCGCTGTTGATGACCTTGAAGTCCACCTGCGACACCCGTTTTACGGCATTAATGACCTCAAAAACCGTGTAACCCCGGCTATAACCGCAGTTCGCTGTAAATTTTCGACCCCCTTCACGCAGGAAGTTCAAAGCCACATTATGTGCATTAACCAGGTCGGATACGTGAATGAAATCCCGCACACAACTTCCATCCAGCGTATCGTAGTCTGTACCAAAAACCTTCATTGAACTGCGTTTGCCCGCCGCAGTTTCACAGGCAACCTTGATCAAGTGCGTCGCACCTTCCGTTGACTGGCCCGTGCGCCCTTTGAGGTCGCAACCTGCAACGTTGAAATACCGAAGCATTACATACGCCAGATCGTTTGCTTTGGCAGCGTCACGGATCATGATCTCCGTCATGAGTTTTGAGGAACCATATGGCGACATCGGGTTAAGAATCGCATCTTCCCGGATCGGCCCACTGGTCAAAGGCGAACCGTAAACAGCAGCCGTGGATGAGAAAATAAACTTTTTCACTTTGGTTTTGATTGCAGATTCAATCAGGCTTCGCGACTTGGCTGTATTATTTTCGTAGTATTTCAGAGGATTTTCCAGAGATTCAGGCACAACTACCGAGCCGGCAAAGTGGATGATCGAGTCAACTTTTTCCTGCCGGATCAAATCCTCGACAAGTTCCTGATCACTGATATCACCAACAACAAGCTTTGCCTGAGTAGGCACAGCCCACTCAAATCCGGTTACAAGATTATCCAGAACGACAACATCTTCACCATGATCAAGGAGTTCCCAGATCATATGGCTTCCAATGTATCCCGCACCGCCGGTAACCAATACCGTCATGATTCACCTATTTTTCCACCGCCTGCTTTTACAAATTAACGCAGAAAACTTAGGATTAAATAAACCGTTACATTGCATTTTAGGGATCAAATTAACCATTGATTTGGAGTGAACATGTCTCCGCCAAAACCCGTTAGAAAAGCCGTATTCCCGGTCGCTGGTCTTGGAACCCGCTTTCTACCCGCAACAAAAGCTGTTCCCAAGGAAATGCTGACCATTCTCGACAAGCCCGTAATCCAATATGCGGTCGACGAGGCACGACAGGCTGGCATCGAACATTTTGTTTTTGTAACCGGCAGGAACAAGGCAGTTATCGAGGACCATTTTGATTTCCAGTATGAGCTTCACGATACACTCGAAAAACGAGGCAAACAGGAGGCGCTCGACATTCTTGCAAAGTATCAGCCCGATGCCGGTACAACCAGTTTTACCCGACAGCAAAAACCGCTTGGACTGGGACACGCTGTGTGGTGCGCCAGGGAAATAATTGGAGACGAACCTTTCGCATTGCTCCTGCCGGACATGGTGATGAAAGACAAAAAGGGATGCCTCTCAGGCATGATGGATCTGTTCCGGGAAACCGGAGGCAACATCATTGCCACCGAAGAGGTGGCTTGGGCAGAAACCCACAAATACGGTGTCATTGAACGGGGAAATGATCGTGGGGCCGGATTTGAGATTACTGGGATGGTTGAAAAACCAAAACCCGGAACCGCACCGTCAAACCTGTTTATTAACGGCCGATACATCCTGCAGCCGGAGATTTTCGATCTGCTCGAAAAACAGAAACCGGGTGCAGGTAATGAAATCCAGATTACGGACGCGATGCAGAAACTGG
This sequence comes from Hyphomicrobiales bacterium, assembly GCA_021775415.1. Taxonomy (GTDB): domain Bacteria; phylum Pseudomonadota; class Alphaproteobacteria; order Rhizobiales; family Rhizobiaceae; genus JAALLB01. Next base: position 96,026 of record JAJFHV010000012.1, read on the forward strand.
CAAAAACCCAGCAATTCTTTGGTCATCTGTTTACCGGCAACACCTATGATTGCGGTTCCAAGGAAGGGTTTATCAGAGCCAACCTTGCCTTCGCCCTGGATGATCCGGAACTGTCCGCAGATCTGCTGGTGGAAATATCAAAGTTGACCACCTAGGTTAATTTTGTATCGGAGGAATTAGCGCTGAAACAGGACACCAACTCGTGCACTGGTTTCATCAAATGCGTCTCCAGGTACATTACTTGAAAAGGTCTCATACTCCGCATCGGCTGTCAGTGCCATATAACGGTTTACCCAGTACTCAAGTCCAAGTCCCACACCAATGGTTGTATCCTGCTCGTCATTGTCGTTCACCTCGTAATCTACGAAGCCATTCAACGCGAGGCGGCTGGTAACCTGCCTCTCAAGTTCAGCACGCGCTGTGTAGATCAGTGACCCGCTTTCATTGGTGGTAATGGATCCGTTTAGCTCAGTTCCTGCAATAAAACGAATGATGGTTTCACGCTCCGGCGACCACTCGATTTCGCCCTCGACCGTAACACCTTCCAGGTTAGCCAGAAGCGGATCTTCAAATGATTCAGAAGTATATCCAACCGAAATCTCACCTGAGAGTTTCTCACTGATGTCAATTTCAACACCACCACGCAAATCAAGAATCTCGCTGTCCCGCCGGTTACCGTTGCGATCCAGTTCGTCATCATAGACACGCCACCCGATGCTGCTCTCTACAAACGGAGTAAAGGCCGGAGAGGTTTCATAACCAACACGCGCCGTGAATTCATATAGATTGTTGATACGATCACTTTGACTTTGTGTTACCCCACCACCAAGATCAGCGTCATCATAAATTGTCCGGTCCACGCTTCCCCGCAACGTCAGTTGTAACTTGCGATCGGTCCGCTGGAGTTCCACATTGCCACCAAAGGCCTGAATGGACGGTGTGTCAATCGCACCGGGGACGAGGGTATCGCTGGTGAACCTCTGGGTTGTGAAGTTGTAATAACCGGTAGTGGTAAGCGTAAAACCATCCACCAGATCAAGCCGCAAAGCCGTATCCACATATACGTTGGGTCGGTCAATTTCGTCATCGTCAAACGGTTTACGATAACTTCCGATAAAACTCGAACGTAGCTCATGTCGCGACCAGTCAGATGTCAGACTCAACGCCGCATCAGTTTGTGAAAATGCCCCGCCATTGCCATTGGTTGCTCCCCTCAGATTGCTGGAGTAGCCAATCGCTTGTTCAAGACTTGCATTGGCGTTGAAGGTACCCATGCGGAACCCAGTCGGAGCGAATGGGTCTTCTTCTGTGTTTGACTCAATTCCGGATTGAACGGGTCCAACCGCAACATTGCTGCGGATGTTCTCATTGTCCGGATCTTCTACATCCTCAACTACAACTCTTCCTGCGGATTGAGAGGTTATGCCCTGGTTTCGTTCATTCAGTTCCAGCGGTTCATAGACATCTTCAGGATTTTCTTCCGCACCATCCAATCCGAACTCATCTTCTCCATTGCCAATAGCGCCCCTGAAACCATCGGTATCAAGGTCGGTAGCAGGAAATATTGTTTGGCTGTAAGCGGTTGACTCAATTGCACAAAAGCCCGCGCCTGATATAATCAGGGCGGCCATAATACACTTGACCTGGGGCGTAATTTTCCCGTTCATCTAACCGTGTCGGAACTCGTGTTGCAATACTTGCTGAACCGTAAACTTTTGTGGTTAATGATTGGTTTCCAAGCAAGGTTCGCACCCACAGCTTCCATTCAGGATATCGTATGAACAATTCCGCTAAAATCGCCTCGGCAATACGCACCATTGAAACCGAAAAGGCCGCCCTGGAGGCCCTTTCGGAGGCAATAAAGGGTGAACTGGGAAGTGAGTTCGACAAGGCGGTTGAAACAATCCGCAATATCAAGGGCCGGGTTATCGTAACCGGCGTTGGCAAGAGCGGCCACATCGGTACAAAAGTCGCTTCAACGCTTGCTTCGACCGGTACACCGGCTTTCTTTGTCCATTCAGCCGAAGCAAATCACGGCGATCTGGGGATGATTGCGCGTGACGATGTGGTGCTGGCATTATCGTGGTCAGGTGAAACCGCTGAGTTGAAGGGTATCCTTGCCTACTCAAGGCGATTTTCGATACCTCTGATCGCGATAACCTGGAACAACAAATCCGCGCTGGGCAAGGTGGCTGATATCTGTCTGGCCCTACCGCGTGAACAGGAGGCTTGCCCAAACGGACTGGCACCAACAACCTCAACAATCATGCAAATGGCAACCGGTGACGCGTTGGCGGTTGCCTTGCTTGAAAGCCGCAACTTCTCCGCTAGCGATTTTAACGTATTTCATCCTGGCGGATCGCTTGGAGCAAGCCTCGTTCATGTGAGTGAACTCATGCATACCGGTGATAAAGTTCCGATGGCCGGGCTGGATACACCGATCTCAGATGCCGTATCGAAAATGTCTGAAAAGGGTTTTGGCTGTGTCGGCATTACCAATCCAGACGGATCACTTGCAGGCATCATCACGGACGGGGATTTGCGTCGAAACATGGGAAACAACATCCTGGAAATGTCGACCGGCGAGGTAATGACCGCAAACCCCAGAACGGTCGAGCCCGATACGCTAGCCAGTTCAGCGATGGCAATCCTCAACGAAAAATCAATCACAGTCTTGATGGTAATCGAAGCGGATAAGCCTGTCGGCATTCTTCACATGCATGATTTGTTGCGGATTGGCGTTGCATAAACTGAAAGCCTTCAGCCTGCAGCTTCTACTTCGAGTATACCGCCCTCAAATCCAACAACCTTGATCTTGGATCCCTGTTTCATATCCGGGCCTGAAACCTGCCAAATTGTATCATCAATTTTGGCGCGGCCCCTGCCCTGGCTGATTGCATCACTCAGAATTGCAGTGCGCCCAACCAGTTGGGCTCCACGAAGATTAAGTGTCGGGTTCTGGCTTTTGTCCCAGCCCCTGCGAACCATCATCCGTCGACCGACAACCGCTGTAACCAGAGACAGGATGAGAAACACCACCAACTGGAATTGCCATACCCAAACCGCATTGTCGGGACCAACCACAAGCGTGATCGCACCAACCACCATTGCGGACAGCGCAAACCAGAGAAAAAACGTTCCTGGTGCCAAGATTTCAAGGCCAAGCAGTACAAGGCCAAATATGACCCAACTCCAAGCGCCGAGTGCTTCAATCAGTGCCATCATGCGTGATTGCCTCCTGTGTCGTGATTAATCGCGGGCCAGCGCATCAACTGTCGGCGGGAATAGATGGTGTGGTCTTGGGCGTGGAACGCTTCTGCGATCCAGAGCCGCCAAAGATTTCTTTTGACAGCTCCCCAATTCCGCCAAGGGATCCAAGTATCGATGTCGCCTCAAGCGGCATCATGATAACTTTTTGATTGTTAGCACTCGCAATTTGACCAAGCGCCTCCACATATTTTTGAGCAACGAAATAATTGATTGCTCGCGAATCGCCGGTGGCAATTGCTTCAGACACAGCCGTCGTTGCCTTGGCTTCAGCCTCTGCGAGACGTTCGCGTGCTTCCGCCTGACGGAACGCAGCCTCCTTCTCACCTTCAGCCTCAAGAATCTGCGATTGTTTCTCACCCTCTGCCTTTAGGATTTCAGCCGCCCTGAAACCTTCTGCCTCAAGGATGTTGGCGCGCTTGTCACGCTCTGCTTTCATTTGGCGACCCATCGCCTCAACCAGATCCGTCGGAGGGTTGATGTCCTTGATCTCAATACGGGTAATTTTGAGACCCCAGGGAGAAACCGCCGAGTCAACCACACGTAGCAGCCGTTCATTGATTTCATCGCGCTTGGCAAGCAATTCATCAAGATCCATTGATCCCATGACCGTACGAATGTTGGTCATGGTAAGATTCAACAGCGCCCGCTGCAAATCGCGGACTTCATACGCGGCCTGCGACGCGTCAAGCACTTGGTAAAAAGTTATACCATCAGCGCTGATGGTGGCATTGTCCTTGGTAATGACTTCTTGGGTAGGCACATCAAGCACCTGTTCCATCATGTTCATTTTCGCACCAATGCGGTCAATGAACGGAACGATTATATTGAGTCCCGGTTGCAGGGTTCTTGTGTAGCGACCAAACCTCTCAACCGTGTAATTGTACCCTTGCGACACCTGCTTGATGCCCGCAAACAGGACAAGAATGACGACAAATGCCAGTACCGCAACCGCAATATCAAAGCCAAAAAATTCCATAATGCCCTCCGAATCAACAAAATTAGTATGAGTTTTATATAGGAATTGGCAGGATAAGTTACAAATTCGATGGTTAATCGCCGAATTCTAATGCCAGCCCAAAAGCTCGTTCTGCACGATTGCCTCAATCACTCTCATCCCGCCCGCACTATCGTTAAGGCACGGGATGTGAGTAAACACCTCACCGCCTTTGGCATGAAATGTCTCCGCCGCTTCAACCGCAATTTCTTCCAGCGTCTCCAGGCAGTCCGCACTGAAACCTGGATTCACCACAGCAATGTTTTTGACGCCCTCTCCAGCCAACGCTTCGATCGTTTTGTCTGTGTATGGCTGCAACCAGGGATCCGGCCCAAACCGTGATTGAAACGTTGTTATCAAATAGTCGTCACTCATCCCGAGCCGTTCACGCAGCAGCCTCGAAGTTTTCATGCAGTGGCAATGATAGGGATCACCATCATCAAAATAACTCTGTGGAATACCATGATAGGAGGCGATGATTTTCTCGGGTTTTTTCTTGAGCTTTGAGAGATGACTTTCAATCGATTTCGAAAGTGCATCAATATAGACCGGATTGTCATGATAGGCTGGAACAGCGCGAACAGCCGGCATCCACCGCATTGCAATTAATGATTCAAAAACCTTGTCGCAGACCGATGCCGTGGTCGCCGCACAGTACTGAGGATAAAGTGGAAAGACTAGAATTCGATCGCATCCCTTAGCTTTAAGATTAACCAACCGGTCGGCAATTGAGGGTTGGCCATACCGCATTCCCCAATCCACTACCAATCGATCAGTCTTCTTGAGTGCGCTGCGAAGCTTCTCCGCCTGCGACCGGGTAATCGTTCGCAATGGCGACTCATCAAGCGCTTCGTTCCATATGGTTTTATAAGCGGCACCTGACTTTGCTGGTCTTGTCCGCAGAACAATCCCGTAAAGAATAGGATACCAAAGCCAGCGCGGTTTTTCGATCACCCGTTTGTCCGACAGAAACTCTTTCAAATAGCGCCGCATGCTCTTTTCGTCGTAACCATCAGGCGTACCAAGATTAACCAGCAAGACGCCAACCTTGCCGTTTGGAACGACAGGGTGCTGGTCGGGCAGAAAGCTACCTTTCAACTTGGAACTGGTTTTTGATGGCATTCGCTGGATCCAGCCGGTGTTACTAACCGACCAAGATAGTACAATCGGTCGATTGTTCAACGTGGCAAAATTGGCCGTGCAAACCTGCTATTTGCCATTCGTCAAAGCAGCGCTGTTTTCCTTGAACCATTTGGTCAGGAAATCAACAAATACTCTGACTTTGGCAGGTACATGGCGGCGGTGCGGATACACTGCGTAAATGCCACCCCCGGTCGGCAAACGATCTTCCAGCAGACTGACCAGCTTTCCGTTCTTTAGTTCCTTATCAATCGAAAACTCCGGCACCAGCGTTACGCCAAGGCCTGCCAGCGCCGCACGGCGCGCAACCTCGGGGCTATTGACTTCAATTGCACCCTTAACCGCCACGCTCACATCATTGCCATCCTCGTCGACAAAACCCCAATTGTTTCGCCGCTTAACATTTGTATCAACAACACAGGGAATATTTGCCAAATCAAGCGGTGTTTTCGGCTCACCATGCTCCTTCACAAATTTCGGCGTGGCACATAATACAAGTCTGAAACTGGCAAGCTTTTTGGCAATCAGTGCTGAATCGGCCAAACGCGAAATTCGGATCGCCACATCAAATCCATCTTCCACCATGTCGACCATCCGGTCATCCAGATTGACTTCCAAAGTGATGTCGGGAAACGCTGAAGAAAACTCGACAATCGGCAACCCGATTTCAAGATCAGTCAGTGATCGTGGTGCACTGATGCGAAGTCGCCCCCTTAAGCCATTACCCGTTTCGCGCACCACATCCTGCAAATCGCCGACCTTCAGCAGAATTTCCGATGCAGATTGATAATAAATTTCACCCGCTTCAGTCATTGAGAATTGCCGCGTTGTCCTGTTAAGCAGTAGTATTCCGAGCTCATCTTCCAGCTCCCGGACATACTTCGACATTAATGCCTTCGAACGGCCAAGCTTACGGGCAGCAGCAGAAAATCCCTCCGCATCAACCACATCAATGAATGCCCGCATTCTCGTCAGTGTGTCCAAACGATCACCCTCTAAAGCTGTCTTGGTTCAAAATGTGAAAGATCAAACTGGTGCATTTCGAGAACCAGTTTTTCAATTCCTTGAAGTGCATCATTGAGCAGTGCTTCACCCTTTTCCACATTGGCCTGGGAAGCGTCTCCGGTCACTCCCTGGGCATTTAAATCCTGCATCTTCCAGCCAAAGGCATGTGGACCATAGGCGCGAAGGTAGTCATTTTTTTGAACCAGCTCTTGCTGAAATGATGAATAATTTTCCGCCTTGCTCATATCAACCTGTTCGGGCGCAAGCGCAAGCATTACAGAAGTTTCGATATCGCCACCATGAATGCCAAACGCTTTTTCCTGCTCGGGTATGACTGGGTCTGCAGCCAAAAACCGGGTCCAGCTCGTTGCAACACACAACATTGCAAACTGGACACGCAGCTCCGTTGCGACAATCGTCATCAACGGAGAATTTCCGCCATGCGCATTAAGCAGCAGTAATTTTCGAATCCCGAATTTTGAAAGCGTCTCACCAATGCCTATCCACCGCGAGAGTGCTTCCTCCCACGAAAGCGATTTACTTCCGGGAAAATCCAGGTGTTCAACCGAATAACCGATTGGCTCAGTCGGCATGATGGAAACTGGTAATTTGGGATCCAGTCGCTTCGACAGTTTCGATGCGATGCCATCAGCGATAATCGCATCGGTTTCAAACGGCAGATGTGGGCCGTGTTGTTCATGCGCGCCCAAAGGCAACACACAAATCCAGTCGCTGCAATCTGCGCTCGCAATTGCTGCTTCGTCCATGTTCTGCCATTGACGATCTGGGAGTTTCATCAGCTGTTTAGCACCAGTTTCTTTGCGGCTGCATCATGTGCAGTCCTGAGTTCGCTAACATCAACGCCTAAAGGATTGCCGTCAACCACTGTCCAGCGCCCTGCAATCATCACCCGATCAGCCATGTGCGCTCCGCAATGGATTAGTGCCGCGATTGGATCACCTGCACCTGAGAACCGCAGTTCCTCAAGCGTGTACAGCCCAAGATCAGCTTGCATACCAACCGAGATATCTCCGATGTCCTTACGGCCAAGACATGCAGACGACCCGGTTGACGCCCAGCGCAGACAATCACGATGTGAAACAGCTTCTGCCCCATAGTGCAACCGGCTTGCCATCAATGCATGACGAACACTTTCAATCAGGTTTGAACTGTCATTTGATGCAGAGCCATCCACACCAAGACCTAGCACAACACCAGCCTTTTCAAGTTCAAGTGTGCGGCACTGACCAGAGCCCAAAACCATGTTCGATGTGGGACAATGACAAATACCAACGCCATGTTCTGCCAGTTTACGGATTTCATGGTCTTCAAAATGAATGCCATGCGCAAGCCATACCCTGGATGACAACCAACCGTGTTCCTCCAGATATTCAAGCGGTCGACATCCAAGTTTCTCGCTGCAATATGCATTCTCGTCTTCCGTCTCACCCAGATGCGTATGCAGGCGACAATTATGTTTCTCGGCAAGCTGCGCGCTTTCTTGCATCAATTCAGGCGTTACCGAGAATGGCGAACAGGGTGCTAGCGCTACCTGCAGCATCGCACCCTCATCAGGATCATGATACTTGCCAATCACCCGCTCGCAATCCGCAAGAATACTGTCCCGATCCTGAACCACCTCCACCGGTGGCAAACCGCCATCTTCAACTGACAGATCCATTGATCCACGATTGAGCGTCATCCGCATGCCGAGCCTTGCCGCCTCCTCGGCCTGAATGTCCATCGCATCATCTATTCCGTCAGGAAACAGATATTGGTGATCTGAAACGGTGGTGCAGCCAGACATCATCAGTTCCGTAAGTGCCAGTCGGGTTGCAAGCCGGAAACTGTCCCGATCAACCACTTTTGCCCAGATCGGATAAAGTGCCTGAAGCCACGGGAATAAACTTTTGTCCATAGCCTCCGGTCGCGCTCGCGAGAGGGTTTGGTAGAAATGATGATGTGTGTTGATCAAGCCCGGAAGAACCACGTGGCGAGAGCAATCAAATGTTTCGTCAAAATCGGTGCTGGGTGATTTACCCGCTTCAACAAGTTCAACAATCTTGTTGCCCGACACAACGATGCCACCAGCCGCATTTTCAGCAAGCACACCGAGTGGGTTCTTCAACCAAACGACTTGGTTCTGCTGCACCGTGGAACACCCTGTTAGTTGCAATTGATCAGATCAGATTATTTTCTAGCGTGGAAAGACCTGATTGGCGAGCGAAACAGATTTGAGGATTGCAACACATTTGCCATCCTTTTTCAGCGACAGTTCATCCAGCGCCTGTCGGGTAATTTTCGCCACAAAATTTTGATCACCACAGACGAGTCGAAGCTGAACGCAATTTTCCGGCAGCTGCACAATTCTTGAAATATTGCACGAAAGATGATTGCGGGCACTGGTTTGAATTTTCGAGTTCTTTGCCACCAGCACCTCAGAGGCATTCACGAGAATACGAACTGTAGCTCCCCGGGGGATTGAAGCGCCCGAAACGACCAGTGACTGCCCTGCGACCTCCAGTTGATTGAGACCATAGGATTTGTCATATCCAACAACCTTGCCTGTCAATAGACCCCCATTAACTGATGCATCCACACCTGCAGCAATACCCGCTCGAGGCAGAACTTGTTCAAGAGAACCCCTATCCATCGACATTCCATTTTCAATAACAATCATGGAATCAGCTAACCGAACCACATCACGGACGGCATGGGTAACCAGTAATATCGGAACTTTAATCCGCCGGTTGAGTGCCAATATATGTGGGGCAATCTCATCAATCCGTTGTTCATCAAGACCGCTGAACGGTTCGTCCAAAAGCAATATAGCCGGATTGGACATCATCGCACGGCCAAGTGCCACCCGCTGTTTTTCACCTCCCGACAGATTGCGCGGATAACGCTCCAGAAGCCTGGTAATGCCAAGCAGCTCGGAAACCTCCTCAAGCGTTACACGGGCCTTTCGTCCAGCGGCCCAATTTGAATAGGTGAGGTTTCGTCGAACTGTCAGATGCGCAAACAGAGCGGAGCGCTGCGGAACATATCCAATCCGGCGCTTAGCTGATGTGACATTGATCTGCCGGGCCCCATCAAACCAAGTGTCACCCGAGTATGAAACCACCCCTTTGTCAGCTTGATCCAGCCCGGCAATCAAACGTAGCAGCGTGGTTTTGCCGGCTCCCGATTTCCCCCAAAGCGCAGTTATTCCCGGGTCGGCAGAAAAATCAAAATCATAAGCAAAACTCTCGCGTGCACCTTTAACTTTTACCTCAAGCATCCGGACCTCCCCGGCGCATCGATATGCGATTAGAAATCCATTCCGACAAAACAATTGCAACAAATGATATGGCGACCCCAATGATGATTAGCGTCAGTGCTTCACGATCTCCGCTCGGACTTTGCAGCAACGAATACACTGCCAGCGCCAGAGTTTGCGTTTCTCCCGGTATGTTGGAGACGAAGGTTATCGTTGCACCAAACTCCCCCAACGCCTTTGCAAAACCCAGGACCGCTCCTGCCAAAATACCGGGAAGTGCAAGGGGCAAAGAAATTGTAGCGAACGCTATTAACCGCCCCGCACCAAGGGTTTTTGCGGTTTCCAGAACTTCCCGGTCTTGCGATTCAAATGCCAATCGGATTGGACGCATCACCAGCGGAAATGCCATGACGGATGCGGCCAGCGCAGCACCGGTCCACTGAAATGCGAATCCTATCCCGAAGGCCTGTTCAAACACGCGACCAAATATCCCGTCCGGTCGAAATCCCAGAAGCAGCAGATACCCGGTAATGACCGGCGGCATTACCAGCGGCAAATGACACAATCCGTTTAAAATATGCCATCCTGGAAACCGTCTTGTTGCCAAAAAATAGGCAATGCCAGTAGCGATTGGCACCGTGAACAGCGTGGCTACCATTGAGACCTTCAGGGAAAGCGCAGCCACGGTCCATGCTTCAGGAGACAAAAACCCGCTCATTGCGATGTTCCAGTCGAAAGAGGCGTAAAGCCAAACTTGGAAAACAAATTCTGCCCGGCTGGAGATATGAGAAACTCCATAAACGAACCCGCTCCCGCCGCTGATGGTTTTGCAGCTACATATTGAATTGGCGGATGGGTATCCGCCTCGAACCGATAATAAGCGCTGACGCGCGGTTCGACCAACAAATCGGATTGATAAACAATACCAGCCGGCAAATCACCTCGTGCGACGGAACTGAGCGATACCCTGACATTTTCCGAGAATACGGCGTTGGAATTGACCTGTTTCCACAATCCCAATCTCTCCAGCGCAGCTTTCGCGTAAATACCTGCCGGAACACCCACCGGATCCCCCATCGCAAACTTCCCGGACGTCAGTATCGCCAGTGAACCATCGGTCGATGCCACAGTCTGGTTCACCGCAATCACCAACCGGTTACCGGCGACTGGGGAAACCGAATGAGGTTCCACCCGACCTCGCTCAACCAGCCAACTAACCCAATCCTGATTTGCAGAGATAAACAAGGCGGCGGGTGCGCCCGCATCAATCTGGCGTGCCAGAACCGATGATCCAGCAAACGAAAATACAATCTCGCAGTCACAACTGGCTTCATGAACGTTACCGGCTGCCTCAAGCACATCACGCAGGCTGGCGGCAGCAAACACCAAGTACTTTCCATCTTTTGCCAAACCAACTCCAGGCAGGCAAAGCAGGACAAGAGCCAGCAAGGTAAAATAACGCAAAACTTTCATGCGGTATGTCTTACTCGAATGAATTACGCATGTAAAAAGGCGTTGGCATCAACCCTCTGCCAGCAAATAGCAGCGTATGGTTTAGAGCAAACCCTTCCCCGATTGTGGCTTTCCTGTTAGGGAAACATTTGCGAAACTGGAACCGACAAAATGTCCAAATCTGTCCTGTTGATACATGGCCCGAATTTAAATCTGCTCGGCACACGTGAGCCTGAGGTCTATGGCAAAACCACCCTCAAGGACATTGAGACCGATTGCACGGCTCATGCCAAGGGGCGGGATGTCGAATTGGCGGTTTTCCAGTCAAACCATGAGGGTGAAATCATTGATGCCATTCATGATGCGCGTGGAAAACACGATGCAATCATTATCAATGCAGGGGCCTACACACACACCTCGGTTGCAATTCGCGATGCAATTTCCGGAGTAGAGGTACCCGTCTACGAAGTTCACTTGAGCAACATTCACGCCCGTGAAGAGTTTCGTCACCATTCCCATATGAGTGCCGTTGCGAAGGCGGTGATTTGTGGACTGGGACCGCAAGGCTATATTGCCGCAATTGATGCAATCGCGGCCGAATAGCAGAAATGCCCGCTACCCGTTCATATGATGAGGTCGTCCGTAATATTCGCGGCCTGTGCGAAGATGAGCACGATGATATCGCCAAAATGGCGACCATCGCCTGTGAATTGTTTCAAGGATTTGAAGAGTTCAACTGGGTAGGGTTTTACCGGGTAGTGGATGACGCGAATTTGAAGATCGGTCCTTATCAGGGCAGTCATGGTTGCATCGATATCCCCTTTTCAAATGGCCTATGCGGTGCCTGCGCGCGGACGCAAGAAACACAAATCGTTGATGATGTGAATGCGATTGCAGATCATATCGCCTGTTCAGCCAGTACGAGGTCGGAAATCGTTGTTCCAGTTATGAAGGATGGAAGACTGATCGCTGTGCTGGACATTGATTCCGACCATCCAGCTGAATTTACTCAGCAAGACGCGAAGCAGCTCGAGGCAATCCTCACCGCAAGTTTTTGACCTGGCTTTTCACTCTGGAACGCTTGGGTGAGATGCCAAACCGCTTGGAATACGCACGTGAAAATGCCGAAAGCGACCCAAAGCCGGTGCGTATTGCGATCTCGTGGATGGAATTGTCAGAATCGCTCACCATGCGAAATGCGGACTGCAGGCGAAGACCGAGATAATATTTGCCCGGCGGCTGCCCAAGAGATTGCCGGAAAATATTCTCCAGCGTTCTGGTCGAAACATGAACACGCTGCGCCAGTGCTGCAATTGGAAGCGGTTGCTCAATACGCTCTTCCATCATCCGAATTGCAGTTTCAAGCCTTCTGTCTGTTCCAACCAATCGCCCCAGAGACACCAAAGGCTGCGCATCAGTCTGGGCATGCGCCTCATCATAAACAAAGACACTGGCTGCATTAAGAGCCAAAGGGGTTCCATGCCGCAACCGGATCAGTTGAAGCATCATGTCGAGTGCCGGCGAAGCACCACCACATGTCATTGTGTTGCCGTCAATTACAAATCGATCGGTCTTGACTTCAACATCGGGGAATGTCGCCGTGAAGGCTTCAAAATCCTCCCAGTGGGTTGTCGCCAGATGCCCATTCAATAAGCCGGCCCTTGCAAGTATCCACGTCCCCGCCTCAACGCCAGCGACGGCCTTAAAGCCCGATGCAGCGGATTTTATCCGTGCAAGACTGGCAGAATTCACATGAAGCTGCTGATTGAAGCCCGCAACGACAATGAGCAAATCACCCCGTAAATGTCCCTCAAACCGGCCTTCCACATGAAGCGGAACGGCACAGGTCAAGGGTACCGGTTCTCCATCCAGACTGTAGAGCGAGCGATCAAAAAGCATCTGCCCGGAAACTCTGTTGGCCGCTCTTAACGGGTCAAGAACAGATGCCACGCACATCATCGAGGCTTCCGGCAAAACCAGTACGGAAACGCTGAGAGTACGATCTGAAACCTGAAATATCGACATTCGTTTTTTATCAATTTTATTGCGCTTTTTATCAAGTTGTTTTTTTAATCTGCAACACACTGCTTCCAGCAATCCAGCAATCATTCTGGCCGGAATTATCGGGAGTGACCCATGCCATTAGAAATGAACCGTGAAGTTTTTATCACCTGCGCCGTAACCGGCTCCGGCTCGACCCAGGATCGCAGTGAAAATGTACCCCGCTCTCCAGAGCAAATCGCCGATAGCGCAATTGAAGCTGCAAAGGCTGGCGCTGCAGTTGTCCATTGCCACGTGCGTGATCCCGAAACTGGTGTGCCATCACGCGACCCAAAACTCTATCGCGAAGTAACCGACCGTATCCGTGCATCAGATACGGATGTCGTCTTGAACCTCACAGCCGGCATGGGTGGCGACATGGTGTTTGGCGGTGTCGAAAAACCGATACCGGTTGGTCCGGGAACTGATATGGCAGGCGCAACAGAACGCATGGCGCATGTTACAGAATGCCTGCCGGAAATTTGCACACTCGACTGCGGCACAATGAATTTTGCTGAAGCTGATTATGTGATGACCAATACGCCCGGTATGTTGCGGGCCATGGGCGGAATGATGACAGAGCTTGGCGTAAAGCCGGAAATTGAAGCCTTTGATACTGGACATCTTTGGTTCGCCAAGGAACTGGTCAAGGAAGGCGTTTTGAAACCTGACGCGCTGGTGCAGCTTTGCATGGGCGTCCCGTGGGGCGCACCGGATGATCTCAACACCTTCATGGCAATGGTCAACAATGTGCCTTCCGAGTGGAACTGGTCTGCTTTTGGTCTTGGGCGCAATGAAATGCCCTATGTGGCAGCAGCCGTTCTTGCAGGCGGAAACGTGCGTGTCGGTCTGGAAGACAACTTGATGCTTGATCGCGGTGTTCTGGCAACAAACGCCCAACTGGTTGAGCGTGCCGTAACGATCATTGAAAACCTCGGCGCAAAAGTTATTGGGCCAGAAGAAGTGCGTGCAAAACTGAACCTGACCAAGAGGTTGCCTAAATGACCAAGTCTGCTGCAATCATTGGCGGTGGCGTTATCGGTGGAGGCTGGGCCGCACGCTTCCTGTTAAATGGTTGGAATGTCATTGTCTCCGATCCTGACCCTGAAACCGAACGCAAGATTTCCGAGGTGCTGGAAAATGCACGTCGATCCCTGCCTGCCCTGTTGGACAATTCGGTGCCGCAAGAAGGCAAGCTGTCATTTGATACTTCACTTGGAGAAGCGGTAAAAGACGCGGACTGGATACAGGAAAGCGTACCGGAACGCCTTGAAATCAAGCACAAGGTATTCGCTGAAATTCAGGTAAATTGCCGGAAGGATGCCTTGATTGGCTCTTCCACTTCTGGCTTCAAACCTTCTGAGTTACAGGAGGGAGCCGCAAACCCTGCCCAGATATTCGTGGCCCATCCTTTTAACCCGGTCTATCTTCTGCCGCTGATTGAACTTGTTGGCGCACCCCAAACATGTGCCCGAGCCAAAACCGCACTTACTGAAATCGGCATGAAGCCTTTGATCGTGCGTCAGGAAATCGATGCTCATATCGCCGACCGGTTTCTGGAAGCCGTTTGGCGCGAGGCATTGTGGTTGATCAAGGATGGTGTCGCGACCACAGAAGAAATTGACGATGCAATCCGCTTTGGTTTTGGTTTGCGTTGGGCACAAATGGGCCTGTTTGAAACCTACCGCGTTGCCGGTGGCGAAGCTGGCATGGCACACTTCATCGAGCAATTCGGCCCATGCCTATCCTGGCCCTGGACCAAGCTGATGGATGTGCCGGAACTGACCGATGAACTTGTTCAAAAAATCGCAGACCAATCCGACCAGCAGTCCGGCATGCATTCAATCCGTGAACTGGAACGCATTCGCGACGACAATCTCGTCACCATTCTGCGTGGTCTTAAGGCGCGTAACTGGGGGGCAGGCCAAACCCTTGTGGAGCACGAAGCACGCACCAAACCGGAGCTGCCCCAAGATATCTCAAAGCCCTTGAACACCCTCAACCGCGTAATCCCGATCGACTGGACGGATTATAATGGTCACATGAATGAAAGCCGTTATGGGCTGGTCTTCTCCGATGCTGGCGATATCGTCATGCAGATGATCGGGGCGGACCAAACCTACATTGATGGCGGTCTTTCCTACTTCACGGTGGAAAACCTGATCCAGTTCCGCAATGAAACCCATCCAGGTGAAAAGGTTTATGTCACCACACATGTGCTCCAGGCCGAGGGCAAGAAACTGCGCCTGTACCATGAGATGTTCCGTGACGGTGGCGAGTTGCTTTGCACCTGCAATCAACTTCTCATCCATGTTTCTCTTGAAACTCGCCGCTCCTGCGAGCCTGGACCTGAGATGGCAGCCAAAATGGCAGCGCTCCACGAAGCCCAGTCCAAACTGCCCAAATCGGAAAGCCTGGATCGCTAACCATGGCACGCAAGGTCCTCATCACTGCAGGCGGCTCTGGCATCGGTAAGGCGATGGCCCAAGGTTTTGAGTCCGATAGCTACGAGGTCTGGATAACAGACCGGGATCAATCCGCGCTCGAAACCTGCCCCGACACTTGGCAAAAAACCAAGGTGGATGCGGCAGATGCTGCAGGCGTTGCCGCCCTGTTTGCCGAGGTCACAAATCTATGGGGTGGATTGGACGTGCTATGCGCCAATGCAGGCATCGCCGGGCCAACCGCTTTGATCGAAGACATCGAAGCCGATGAGTTTAAGCGGTGTGTCTCCGTAAACCTTGAAGGTGCATTTCTGGCCGCAAAGTATGCCGCCCCGATCATGAAGCAGCAAAAGAGCGGCGCAATCATTCTGTCTTCTTCAATGGCGGGTGTGAACGGTTTTCCCGGCCGCGCACCCTATGCATCTGCGAAATGGGCAATCAACGGACTGATGAAAACACTGGCCATGGAGCTTGGCCCGTTCGGCATTCGGGCGAATTCCATCTGCCCCGGCTGCGTGGACGGCCCACGAATGCAAGGTGTCATGGATCGCGAGGCTGTCACCAAAAACACCACACCAGAAAAAATTCGCGAAGGCTATGAGGCAGGCGCCTCAATGCGCACATTCGTGGAGGCAATTGATATCGCCAATATGGCGGTGTTCCTTGCCTCCGAAAAAGCCCGATTTGTTTCCGGGCAAATCATCGGCGTCGATGGACACACTGAAAACCCCGATCCAAAGGTTTAAGAAAATGGATTTTGCACTTTCCGAAGAACACAACATGATCATGGAGACGACCAAGGCGTTCGTCGAAAAGGAAATGAAGCCGCACGAGGACGAGATCGAACGGACTGGAGTCATTCCGCCGGAACTGGTGCCCGTGCTCCGCAAAAAGGCGCTCGAAGCCGGATTGTATGCCGCAAACATGCCCGAAGAAGTTGGTGGGGTTGGCCTGGATACGGTCTCATGGGTTTGTTTTGAAAAGGAACTTTCAAAAACCAATTATGGCCTGCACTGGACAACGGTCTGCCGGCCTTCAAACGCCCTGCTCGCCTGTGTGGGTGATCAACGCGAAAAGTACTTGTTCCCTTGTATGCGCGGCGAAAAAGCGGACTGCCTGGCGATGACGGAACCAGGTGCCGGTTCTGACCTGCGCGGTATGAAGGCTACCGCAAAACAGGATGGGGATGACTGGGTACTCAACGGCACCAAACACTTCATCTCCTATGCGGATTGGGCTGACTTTGCCATCTGCTTCATGGCGACTGGCGAAGAAGATACTCCGCGCGGCAAGAAAAAACTGATTACCGCATTCTTTGTCGATAAAGGTCACCCCGGCTTTACGATAAGGGACGGTTACAAGAACGTTGCCCACCGTGGCTTTAACAATTCAATCCTCGAGTTCGACAATTGCCGTGTTCCAAAGGATGCGGTGCTTGGCGAGGTTCACAAGGGATTTGAAGTAGCCAATGATTGGCTCGGTGCAACACGTCTCCAGATTGCAGCCGGATGTGTTGGTCGCGCTGAAATTGCCATGGAGCACTCTCTCAACTGGGCAGCCGAACGAAAGCAGTTTGGCCAGCAGATTGGCAAATTCCAGGGCGTATCGTTCAAGCTGGCGGACATGTCAATGCAGATGAAAGCCTCCTGGCTGCTCACCCTTGAATGCGCATGGAAGTGCGATGAAGGCACTGTCACGGATATGGATATGGCGATGGCAAAACTGCACGCAACAGAAATGCTGCAGATGGTTTCTGACGAAGCGATCCAGATTCATGGCGGTATGGGTTTGATGGATGAATTGCCACTGGAGCGTATCTGGCGTGATGCCCGCCTTGAACGTATCTGGGAAGGTACCTCTGAAATTCAGCGGCACATCATCTCGCGTGGTCTTTTGCGACCACTTGGAGCCTGACATCAGTGCGCGACCTTTCCCGCCTGCTCAATCCCAGATCCATTGCACTGTTTGGTGGAGGATGGTCGCAAAACGTTCTCACGCAACTTCAAAAGTCTGGGTTCTCCGGGAAGATATGGCCGGTTCATCCGAAGAGAGAGAGCATTGGAGGCATTCCCTGCATTAGGGACATATCCGAATTGCCGGGAGTTCCAGATGCCTCCTTCATCGGGGTCAATCGCGAACTAACGGTCGAAATTGTTTCCACCCTTTCTGAAATGGGAGCGGGTGGCGCGGTATGTTTTGCTTCAGGGTTTCTTGAAAGCGAAGCTGAAGGAACCGGTGGCGCCGCACTGCAGGAACGCTTGGTAAAAGCAGCGGGCGACATGCCTATCCTAGGGCCAAATTGCTATGGTCTTATCAACTATCTCGACAATGTAACCCTGTGGCCCGACCAGCATGGAGGCGTGAAGCAGGACAAGGGTGTCGCGATCATTGGACAAAGTTCCAATGTTGCCATCAATATGACGATGCAAAAGCGGTCCCTGCCCATTGCCTATTTGCTGGCTGCGGGCAACCAGGCGCAAACCTCCTTGAGCGACATGGCAGTTTCCTTGCTGGACGATAAACGGGTAACCGCGATTGGTTTATACATCGAAGGGTTTGGTGATATTCGCGCGTTTGAGGCCATGGCGCAAAAGGCCAAGGCAAAGGGAATTCCGCTTGTTGCACTCAAGACCGGGAAAACCGAAAAATCCAAAATCGCAACCATGACCCATACCGCATCTCTGGCTGGCGGCACAAAAACCGCCTCTGCATTACTGAAACGTTTGGGAATTGTTGAAGTAAATTCAGTCGCAGTTTTTCTGGAGACATTGAAGCTGCTACACACATTAGGCCCCCTACCGGGCAATGAAATATTGTCCGTCAGTTGCTCTGGTGGCGAAGCAACTTTGATGACCGATCTTGCCGAAGGTACACGGATTAATTATCGCGACTTCAGCAAGAAGCAGCACAGGATGATAAAGTCGGTGCTCGGACCAATTGTAACGATTGCCAATCCGCTCGACTACCACACCTTCATCTGGGGCGATACAAATGCAATGAATACATGTTTTACCGCTGTGGCGGATGACGCATTTGACCTGAGCATATTTGTTCTCGACTTCCCGCGTGACGACCACTGTGATTCATCTGCCTGGGACTGTGCAATTGATGCAGTCATCAACGCGAGGAACGAAACCAAATCCAACGTCGCTGTCTTGTCCCTGCTATCTGAAAATCTTCCCGAAGCATTTGGAAGACGGTTTCTTGAAGCAGGAATCCTTCCCTTGAATGGCATGGAAGAAGGCCTGGCCGCCATTGATGCTGCAATTCATGCCGGCGAGCTTGCAGCAAAATCCACGCCAGCCTCACCGGTTTTAGTGGCGAGCGCAAAAGATGGCGAAGCTCACATCCTCAGTGAGGCGGAAGCCAAATCCGTACTATCCGATCATGGCCTGCAATCACCTAACTCCGTCAGCGCAAACACCGTTGATGAAATCGTCGCTATATCAGAAGGCCTGTCATTTCCAGTTGTATTGAAAGGCCTTGGCATTGCGCACAAAAGCGAAGCTGGAGCAGTCAAGCTTGACATTCAGAACGCAACCGAGCTTCGCCATGCTGCAGAGTTAATGAAGGACACTACCGGCTTTCTAGCAGAAGAAATGGTCAAGGATGCAACTGCCGAAATCCTTGTCGGCATAACCCGGGATACAACGGGTCTGATGCTCCTCACAATTGGTGCTGGAGGGGTTTTAACGGAGTTGATTTCCGATGCAGCTTCAGTCTTGTTACCGGCAAGTCGGGAAGAAATTCTGGAGGCTGTACAGTCCTTGAAATCGCACAAACTGCTTGCAGGCTTTCGCGGAAAACCTGCAGCAGACATCGAAGCTCTGCTTGACGCGATTATGGCAGTTCAGGACTATGCCACTCAAAATTACGAAACACTTGAAGAACTCGATATCAACCCACTGATTGCCTTGCCCAATGGAGCAATCGCAGTCGATGCACTCATCAAACTCAGGGAGAAGCAAACATGACCGGCCCAATAGAAACACGAAAAAATGGTGGCATTCTTGAAGTCACGCTTAACCGGCCAAAGGCTAATGCAGTGGATCTGGCAACCAGCAAGATCATGGGTGACGTATTCAAGGAGTTCCGTGATGATCCGGACATGCGGGTAGCACTGCTAACCGCTGCCGGTGAGAAGTTCTTTTGCCCAGGCTGGGACCTGAAAGCTGCTGCGGGCGGTGATGAAGTCGACGGCGATTATGGTGTCGGCGGGTTCGGAGGATTGCAGGAACTATCCCATCTCAACAAGCCGGTTATCTGTGCAGTCAATGGCATTTGCTGCGGCGGCGGATTGGAAATCGCCCTTTCCTGCGACATTATTCTGGCAGCAGATCATGCAAGTTTTGCACTGCCGGAAATCCGTTCCGGCGTTATTGCCGATGCAGCATCGATCAAACTACCAAAACGCATCCCCTATCACATAGCCATGGAACTACTGATGACCGGGCGGTGGCTGGATGCAGAAGAAGCACACAAATGGGGCTTCGTGAACGAAATCGTACCGGCAGACAAGCTGATGGAACGCGCCCGTGAAATGGCTGAGTTAATTGCATCCGGCCCACCACTGGTGATGGCCGCAATCAAAGAGGTCGTGCGAGATGCGGAAGACAAGAAATTCCAGGACATGATGAACCGCGTCACCAAGAGCCAGCTGAAAACGATTGAAACCCTGTATCAAAGTGAAGACATGATGGAAGGCTTCAACGCATTTGCTGAAAAGCGTGACCCGGTATGGAAGGGGAAGTAGGCAGGAACCCTAACCAGAAACATCCGCCGCGCTGCGAATCGCCGCAATGTTCTTGGCATAAGCTGCCGTTGTTCCACCCTTGAACACGGCGGAACCCGCCACAAGCACATTTGCACCAGCTGCAGCAACTAGTGGAGCAGTATCCGGGTCAACACCACCATCAATTTCAATGTCGATGGGTCGACCCCCGGTCATCGCTTTCACCTGTTTTGTTTTTTCAAACACTGACGGGATGAACTTCTGCCCGCCAAAGCCCGGATTGACGCTCATCAGGCAAACAAGATCAATTCGGTCGAGCACGTGCTCAATCACACTAATCGGGGTATGTGGATTGAGCGCTACGCCTGCCTTCTTGCCAAGATCACGAACGGCCTGGAGTGAGCGGTCAAGATGGCGTGTCGCTTCCGCATGAACTGTGATGATGTCACAACCGGCATCCGCAAATGCAGCCAGATACGGGTCAACCGGCTCAATCATCAAATGGCAATCAAATATCTTGCTCGTACGATTACGGATCGATTTGATGACAGATGGACCGAAGGTAATGTTGGGAACAAAATGCCCGTCCATCACATCAAGATGTATCCAGTCGGCACCCGCCTCCACAACAGCCTCTACTTCATCACCAAACTTCGAAAAGTCTGATGCCAGAACGGACGGTGCGATAATTGTTTTTGAAGTCATGATTGCCATAAAGATTATTTGGTCGAATTTCGACAGACTTTTAGACCATCAAGCTTGAAATGTCTTGCCCATCCAGAAATTTCCTGTTGATCTGTATCCAACGGGAACTGGAGTTAAAGAGATGGACAAAGAACTGTTTGAAAAGGGCATAGCCCGGCGCAAAGCAACACTTGGTGCGGAATATGTGCAGAAAAACCTGGAGGCTGCTGATGATTTTAACCGGCCTTTCCAGGAAGCCATGTCCGAATGGTGCTGGGGCTTCGGCTGGGGCGACGATACGATTGACGCAAAAACCCGCTCCATGATGAACCTCACCATGCTGGGGGCGCTTGGCAAAATGAATGAGTGGGAAATCCACTGTCGGGGTGCTTTGACCAACGGGGTTTCCAAGGAGGAGATCCGGTCTATTGTTCATGTAATTGCAATCTATTGTGGTGTGCCTCAAGGGGTTGAGTGCTTTCGTCATGCCCGCAAAGTGCTCGAAGAAGCCGGTGAGTTGTAGGAACGACGAATGGTAACATCAGCTAAACCGGCAGACTCAGGCCTCATCAGCGAGGAGGCTCTGGCTTTCATTGAAAAAAATCGGGCGGAAGACCTCGCTCCAAGATCTTCAGTCGATATCAACCAACTTCGCGCTGAAATTCTGGAGGGGTTCAGGCCTGCCGCCGAGCGTGCGATCACCCGTCACAAGGTTACCACTAACGAAAAAGCGTTGGATGGTGTTCCCTATCTTGAAATTATGCCCGCGGAAGTCCGGGCTGACGTAGTGATTTTTTATTGCTTCGGTGGCGGATACATAACGGGGAGCCCGTTTGAAGACTTGCCGATAACTGCTGCTTTGGCAGAACACACTGGGGCCAGGGTCATTTCGGTGGACTATCCTTTGTCGCCTGAGCATCCCTACCCTGCTGCATTGAACGCAGCCCGTGAACTCTACGCATCTGCTATGAAAGACACTGCAATCAAGAAAGTTGCTCTGGTTGGCGAATCTGCCGGCGGCAATCTCGCTCTGGCGCTGATCCAACAATTGCGGTGCGAGGGCAAAGACTTGCCGGATGTCATGGCATTGTTATCTCCCTGGTGTGATCTGACAAATCTGGGAGACAGTCTGGATTTTAACGCCGGTCGCGACCCGACCCTGCGTTTTGATGCCGATCTGTATGCTTCAAATTCTTTTGCTGGTGACAACGCCTTGAGTGATCCAAAGGTTTCACCGATTTATGGTAATTTTGACAGTGGGTTTCCCCCAGTCATCATTACCACCGGTACAAGGGATTTGTTGATGAGCAATGCAGTTCGTTTAACCCGCGTCATGCGTAATGCTGGAATAGAAACTGATCTTAGGGTTTGGGAGGGTCTCTGGCATGTCTTCGAATTTTATGATGATATTCCCGAAGCAGCACTTTCACTTGCCGAGATCGGCACGTTCCTAAACACTCGCTTTGGAAAATCATGAATACAGAAAAGCGCATCCACTCTATCCCTTTTTGGACATCCACAATCAGCGCCGAACCCCTCAAGGGCGGCCTGTCCAATGAAAGCTTCACCGTTACACAGGGCGACGAAAAGTTTGTCGTACGGTTTGGGAAGGACTATCCGTTCCATCACGTTTCCAGGCAACGCGAGATTATGGCTGCACGCGCGGCATTTGATGCGGGCTTTGCACCGGAAGTGGTTTATTCCGAACCAGGCGTCATGATTTCACGCTTCATAGACGGTCGAACATATGATGGAGCCGATGTTCGAGCCAATATTTCCCGGATTACCCAGATTGTTTCAAAATTTCATACGCAGATGCCCCTTTGTGTTTCAGGTGCCGGATACATGTTTTGGGTTTTTCATGTCATCCGCGACTACGCACGAACCTTGAATGAAGGTAAAAGCCGCATGTCAGGCCATATGGCTGAGTACCTTGAATTGTCGCAGGAAATGGAAACCGCCCAACAAGCCCTGCCCATTGTTTGGGGCCACCACGATTTTCTGCCGGCAAACTTCATAGATGATGGTAAGCGACTATGGATTATTGACTTCGAATATGCGGGATTTTCAACACCGATGTTTGATCTTGCAGGCATCGCATCAAATGCTGAATTTGATACCGATCAGGCAGATGAACTACTGGAATTGTATTTCGGCCAAGCACCCGACGATACAATCCGCAAATCTCATGCGGCGATGCAATGCGCTTCACTACTGCGTGAAGCAATGTGGAGCATGGTATCGGAACTTCATCTTGACACTCCCGGTGTCGACTACGTCGCATACACAACCGAAAATCTCAACCGGTTGGTGATAGCGCTTGATGCCTATCGAACGCAGTTTAGGAAAGCGAAGTAAATGCAGCTACCGGACCGCGCCCAAATCATTGTCATTGGCGGTGGGATCATTGGCTGTTCAACAGCCTATCACCTGGCTCGTGATCACGAGGCTGACGTTATCCTTCTTGAGCAGGGAAAACTCACTGGTGGCTCCACCTGGCATGCAGCCGGGTTGGTTGGCCAGTTACGATCGTCCGCTTCAATTACCCAGGTATTGAAATACTCAGTCGATCTCTATCGAAAACTGGGAGAGGAGACCGGGCTCGAAACCGGTTGGAAAATGAGCGGCTGCCTGAGACTTGCCTGCAACGAGGACCGCTGGACTGAATACAAACGGCTGGCAACCACCGCAGGCAGTTTCGGTATGGAAATGGAACTACTGTCTCCCTCCGAAGCCAAATCCATGTGGCCATTAATGGAAACAGGAGATTTGGTCGGCGCAAGTTTTCTTCCAACCGATGGTCAGGCGAGCCCTTCTGACATCACTCAATCTTTGGCAAAAGGTGCTCGAATGCACGGCGCGACAATTTTTGAGGGTGTTCAAGTTACGGGTTTCACAATGGATCGGGATCGCATCACCGGCGTTAAAACTCCTATTGGAACCATCGAATGCGAAAGAGTGGTAAACTGCGCCGGGCAATGGGCAAGACAGGTCGGTATGATGGCTGGCATTGATGTGCCACTGCAACCGGTCAAGCACCAATACATCATAACCGAAAAAATTGATGGCCTCGACACTGATGCCCCTACCGTCCGGGACCCCGATAGACGCACCTATTTCAAGGAAGAGGTTGGCGGGCTTGTGATGGGAGGCTATGAACCAGACCCTGTTGCCTGGACCACCGGCGATGTACCCAATGACTTCCAGTTCCAGTTGTTTGACGATGATTGGGAGCATTTTGAACAACACATGGAACAGACGATTGCCCGGGTACCGGTACTTGAAAAAACCGGCGTAAAACAAATGATCAACGGCCCGGAAAGTTTTACTCCGGACGGCAACTTCATTTTGGGCAGCGCACCACAATGTAAGAACATGTATGTCGGTGCAGGCTTTAACGCGTTTGGTATTGCATCAGGTGGCGGTGCCGGATGGGTGTTAGCCCAATGGGTGATAGATGATGAAGCGCCGATGAATTTGTGGACCGTCGACATTCGCCGTTTTTCGAATTTACACCGTGACCGGGACTGGACCTGCGCCCGCACACTGGAGGCTTACGGCAAACACTACACTGTTGGTTTTCCCCACGAAGAATATCAAAGCGGGCGTCCCCGCATCATCTCTCCGCTTTATGACAGATTGAAGCAACATCGCGCGGTTTTTGGCTCAAAACTGGGATGGGAGCGGCCCAACTGGTTTGCACCGGAGCATATGAAACCGGAAGATGTGTATTCCATGGGGCGGCAAAACTGGTTTGATCAGGTCGGCGAAGAGCATCGACTGGTCCGCGAAGCGGTAGGAATTTTCGACCAATCTTCCTTTGCCAAGTTTGAAGTTTCCGGCACGGATGCTTCTGCTGCACTTGAGTGGATTTGCGCCAACACCGTCTCAAAACCGGCCGGTCGATTGACCTATACACAACTCCTCAATACCCGTGGCGGCATTGAGTGCGACCTTACGGTGGCGCGACTTGCAGAAGACCATTTCTACATTGTCTCCGGCACGGGCTTCCGCACCCATGATAGCGGTTGGATCACGGATCACATTCCACCAGGAATGGATGCGAAGATAATTGATGTAACCGAAGAATTCGGAACCCTCTCGCTGATGGGCCCTAAATCCCGGGAAGTCCTGCAATCTGTGAGCGATCACGACTGTAGCAACGCGGCATTCCCGTTTGGCCATGTTCACCAAATCATGATTGCTGGACACAAGGTTCGTGCATTGCGCGTTACCTATGTTGGAGAACTGGGCTGGGAATTGCATGTACCAATCCTGGCAACGGGTGATGTTTTTGACGCATTGATGTCTGCTGGCCAGACTCAAGGTATTCGCCCCGTGGGCTATCGCGCAATTGAATCCCTTCGTCTGGAAAAAGGCTATCGGGCATGGAGCTCTGACATCACTCCCGATGACACCCCTGTCGAGGCCGGTCTTGGCTGGGCTGTAAAACTCAAATCAGGCACATCTTTTCTGGGACGCGAAGCAGCGGAAAGAGCTGCAAACACAACTCCGAACAAACGTCTGGTGAGTTTTACGGTCGATAATCCTGAAGTGATATTGCTGGGCCGCGAAACCATCCTGCGAAACGGAGAACCGGCAGGTTATCTCACAAGTGGAGGCTACGGATACTTAGTCAAGAAGCCAATCGGTCTGGGCTATGTGCGAGACAATGGCGGCGTTACCAAAGAGTTCCTGGTTGAGGGTTCATACGAATTGGTTGTTGCGGAGGAAAAGTACCTGGCAAACCTGCATTTGGAACCGCTATATGATCCAAATGGCGATCGGATCCGAGCTTGATGGTCGCCGGGGCTTTTTTAAGCCTGTCAGAACTGTGAATTCAATAAGGCACAACTGAATCAAAAAAGGCCGCAAACTCTGTGGTTCGCGGCCTGATTTTTCAAATACTGAATTTGAAGCTGTTGTTAGCTACCTGATGGAAGCCAGGATTTCCATGTGGCTTCGTTTTCTGCCAACCAGGCATCGACAACTTCGTCCATGGATTTGCCATCAACATCGATAGCCAGAATCATCGGGGCCTGTTGTTCATTGGTCAGGTTGAAGTTTTTGATCAGCTCAACAACCTTCGGATGCTCTTCTTTCAACTTCGGGCTTGCGTAGTTGTAAGTAATGTCTTCAGGCCAGCCTGTTGCGGGCCATTTGTCATCAGAGTGCGCTGGCAAGTCAATACGAACCAGGTCAAGTGCGGCATGAATCCAGTGTGGCTCCCACGCATAGGCGATAAATGGCTCTTTGCGTTTGTAGGCAGCCTGAATTTCGGCCCAGTGAGCGGCTTCTGAACCAAGCTCTGTGACTGCATAGTTCAAACCAAGCAGTTCCATGCGCTTGGTGTCTTCGCATTCCCATGCAGCGGTCGGGCAACCAATCAGTCGACCCTTGTCACCGCTCTCAAGGGTTTTGAACAAATCAGAATATTCATTCATGTTTTCCCATGTTTTGAGATTTGGCGCTTTTGCGCCATCGCCTTCAACCAGATAACGCGGAACATAATAAAAAGATACGCCAACCACACCAACTGGGGCAATGTACTCAACCGAGCCATCACCACCATATTCAGTCACATATTTTTCTTTGGTGGTTGAATATGAAGGCCAGGTTTCACAGGCAAAATCCAGATCGCCACCTCGTAAACCTTCATTTACGGCCGGGCCGGAAGGCATGGTAATCCGTTTGACCTTGTAATCCATTTCGCTTTCAAGAATTTTGTGAATGATTTCACACACCACTGCACCACCGGTCCAGTCGGCAACCGGCGCCTTCAGCAAGCCGCCTGCACTTGCAGGTGCAACCGCTGAAAATGAGGTGCCAAGCGCTATAACGCCGACCCCTGCAAGGGTTGATATTGTTTTCTTAAGTGTCATGTTTTCTCTCTCCCGTTAAAAGTCACTTAGATGCCTGATTGATCAGGCTTTCTCATAGGCAACTGGCCCAAATTAAGCACCAAAGCCTACATTTGTCGATTCACAATATGAATAGCATTTTCACATGGTGAATCTGTCACAGCGTTAAAGCCCAAGGGCCTTGCGTTGATTATGTGTCCAACCCTGCGTTAGTCGGTCCAGAACGATGGTCAGCAGCACAATACCTATGCCTGCAGCCAGACCCTTGCCCATATTGGCAATGTTCATCGCATCATAAACTTCCTTGCCAAGACCAAGTCCGGCAACAAGCGGCGTAATTGCCTGCATCGCAAGCGCCATGACCACCGATTGGTTAAGCCCCAGCATGATGGAGGGGGAGGCCATCGGCAGTTTTACCTTCACGAGGGTCTGCAAGGTTGAAGAACCAAACGAGCCCGCAACCTCGTCAATCTCGACTGGCAATTGCTTAAGACCCAATGTTGTAAGTCGGATTACCGGTGGAATGGAGTAAATCACCGTGGCAATCACAGCGGTTGTTTTGTTGCCGCCAAAGAAAAACAGCGCCGGAATAAGATATACAAATGCTGGCAGGGTTTGCATGGCATCAAGGATAGGCCGCATAATTGCGTCGACCGGCTTGAAGTAGGCAGCAGCGACCCCCATCGGCACACCAACCAGCATACACACAATGACCGAGACTGTTGTTCCAGCCAGGGTGAAAAGTAATATTTCCCAAAGTCCGGCAGCACCAACGAGGAAGAAAAACAGTGCCGTTACAAGCGCAAATTTCCAGCTGACCGATGCCCAGACAACCAACCCGATTGCCGCAATAACATACCACCAGGGCAGGCCCGCCAAAAACAGATCAAGTGGTTCAAGCAGGTACAGAAAAATCGTGGCGCGGATGAATTTCGTAATCGCAATAAAGGTTGGGTTGACCGTCAACCAGTCAATTGCCACATCAATGGGTTCACGGAACGAAACCTCCAGTGCCCGTGGAAAAGTGTTGAACCAGGATACCTGGTCGGCCATCAACCAGATCAACACGGTAATAATTGTTCCCACCACAAGAAACGGACGTTGCAGAATTTTTAGCTTTGCCTCGTTATTTGGCACAATCATCGCAACCAGATGCGTGATGGCCATTCCCGCCTTACCGAGGCTGTTCCAGACAAACCCAATTGGTTTTTCAATGGCAATTGCCAGCAGATTTTCATCCCAGTTTTGGGGAAGCAGGTGAAACTGCGGGCCATCCCCATGATGCGCGACCTTGCCTTCCGCACTTCCGGTAATCGCATAACTAAGCCGATCAAAAATAATCGCCATAAAGACAATACAAATTCCGCCTTCAAAAGCCCAACCGACCTTGAGTGTGCGAAGCGCTTTCCAAACTTCCTCGCCCAAGCCGCCTGCCCCAATGAAAACCGCCAGCACTGCAAGACCCAGGGCCATCATGATGGTCTGGTTGATACCCAACATGATGGAGGGCATCGCCAATGGAATTTTGACCTTCGCAAGCATCTGTAACCGTGTGGATCCATAACTTTGCGCTGCCTCAACGGTTGTTGCAGGCACTTGCCGAATACCGAGATTGGTCAACCGAACCACCGGCGGAAGCGCATAAATAACAATCGCCATTGCAGCTGCAGGGCCCCCAATACCAAAAAAGAAAATCGCCGGAATAAGATATACGAATGCCGGCATTGTCTGCATCGTATCGAGTATCGGTCGCAAAATGGATTCAAAGCGATCACTTTGCGAAGATAGAACACCAAGACCGACCCCCAGCACAACGGATATGAACACCGAGACAGTCATCAGGCTGAGTGTCGACATGGCGCTATACCACATGTCCACCATTCCCCAGAAAAGGACACCAATCAGGGTTCCCAGACCAAGCCGCAGTCCACCATATGCAAGAGACGGTACTAGCAAAACGGACAACACCACTAACCAGGGCATTTCCCACAGCGTTTCTTCAAGCCATTCAAGCGGTATTTTTAACCCATTGGAAACAGCTCGGGTGATGTGTTTGATGTTTAACTCCATCCACTTCTGGGCATCGTTGACCCAGTCAGCAAACGGAAAGGCATCAATAACGAATTGAGGAAATTGAACAGTATTGGCTGCAATACGATAAACCAGAAGAGAGAATGCAAATCCTATCAGGGACAATGCCAGCACAGTGTAGTCATGTCCGCGATAGCTGAAGTAGCTCCTCGGAATCAATGAACTCGTTCCTGCTGCCATTTTCACCGTTCCTCCCCATTCGATTAAATGTTAAACAGCCCACCGCACAATAACAATCGCAATTACGACGTTTTTTATACATCGCGGGACGGTTCCATCTGGTTGCATCCTTCGCCAGTGTGATGTTTTATGGAAGAAAAGAAAACGGGCACCGGCAACCGGTCCCGGCACAAGAGGGGAATTGGGGAAACCATGGCTAATCAGCCCAAGATTGTTTGCAACAACATCTGGAAGGTCTTCGGGCCGAACCCGGAACGCACCTTGCGCGACATGGATCGTTCCTTGTCCCGCGCTGAAATACAGGAGCAGACCGGGCATGTTGTGGCCGTTCGCGATGTTTCCTTCAAGGTGCAAGAAGGCGAGACCTTTGTGGTCATGGGCCTTTCGGGCAGTGGCAAATCTACATTTGTGCGTTGTTTGTCCAGGCTGATTGACCCGACCGCTGGCCAGGTTCTGATCGATGGCGAGGACATTACGACTGTCTCGCATAGCCAGTTAACGGATTTGCGCCGCAACAAAATGTCGATGGTTTTTCAACATTTTGGGCTGTTTCCTCACCGAAAGGTCATCGACAACGTGGCTTATGGTCTTGAGGTGCGCGGTGAACCACGAATTCAACGCCATGAAAAGGCTATGGAAGTTATCAACCTGGTTGGTCTCGATGGCTGGGCCGAACACTATCCCCGGGAATTATCCGGCGGCATGCAGCAACGCGTCGGCCTTGCCCGTGCAATGGCCGTTGATCCGGAAATCCTGTTGTTCGATGAACCTTTTTCTGCACTTGATCCACTGATCCGCCGTGAAATGCAGGACGAACTTATACGTCTCCAGGAACAGATGAAAAAGACAATGGTCTTTATCACCCATGATTTTCTGGAAGCTATCAAGATGGGTGATAATATCATGATCATGAAAGACGGTGCGATTTCCCAAATCGGAACGCCGGAAGAAATCGTCGCAAATCCGGCGGATGATTATGTCCGGGCATTTGCTGAAGATGTGCCGCGCTACAAGGTGTTGAGCGCCGGCAAGGTGATGCGTCCAACCAAGGCCAAAAGCATCAAGAAAGGCGTTGTACCTGTTCAAGCATCCGCAAAAATAGAAACCCTGATTGACCGGATTGCCGATGTAGATGACGCTTTGCCGGTGGTTGACCTTTCCAACAAACTGGTCGGTGAGATCGATCGCGCTATTGTTATGCGGGCGATGCAGTCGGAAGCTTAAAGTTTTCCGGCATAGGCCTGCTGGTACAGCGAAATACATACGGGAACATCCAGCGTAATCGGGTTACCGCCTGCAGTCGGGTCGACAACCGCCATTTCAGCCATTTCCTCAAATCGCCCATCGTCAACACCAAGCTCCTGGATTGTATTCACAATTCCCAGTTCGCTTCTAAGCGCCATAATATAATCAACAAAACCGTTGAACCCACCCTCAATGCCAAGCCATGCAGACAACCGGTTGATTTTTTCTTCAATGGCGGATCGATTGTGTATCAGCACATAGGGCATGAATACCGCATTGGTAAGACCATGGTGCGTATTGTAAATCGCTCCGACCGGATGGCTGAGTGAGTGAATTCCGCCGAGGCCCTTTTGAAAGGCGGTCGCACCAATTGCCGCGGCCGATAACATATGCCCGCGGGCTTCAAGATCACTTCCTTCATGATAAGCGCGAGGCAAATACTCTTTTACCAACCGCATACCCTCTATCGCCATGCCTTCCGACATTGGATGATAACTGGGAGCACAATAGGCTTCGAGGCAGTGCGCCAGTGCATCCATTCCTGTCCCGGCAGTGATGTGTGGCGGTAATCCTACAGTTAGTTCCGGATCCAGAATGACCTGTGCGGGTAACATTTTTGGATGAAAGATCACCTTCTTCGTATGCGTTTCCTCATTGGTAATGACCCCGGCGCGCCCGACTTCCGATCCGGTACCTGCAGTGGTGGGAACCGCGACAATCGGCGCTATGCCATCCGGGTCTGCGCGGGTCCACCAATCGCCAACATCTTCAAAGTCCCACATCGGTCGCGTCTGCCCCAACATGAAGGCAATAACCTTGCCGGCATCAAGACCGGAACCACCACCGAATGCCACTACGCCGTCATGACCATTGTCGCGCATGACTTTCAGGCCGGCTTCCACATTGCTCGCGGTAGGATTGGGTTGGACATCGGAAAAAACCGCCACATCAAGACCAGCAGACTTGATGGCACTCAGCGCCTTTTGCGTAATATCCAGCGGAGCAATACCCGGGTCTGTTACCAGCAGCGGGTTCTTCATACCCGCTGCTTTTGCAGCTTCACCAAGTTCGGAAATTCTGCCGGCACCAAAGGCCACGGCAGTTGGATAAGACCAGTTTGTAGAGATATTTGTCATACTGAAGACGCTATCAGAAATTGCTTTTCCGGCAAGTGGATTTTGATTTCCAGGCCGGGAATTCAACAAATTTTACTACCCCAAAACTCATCCTTCTATTCCCCAGCCGCTAGCTTAGGGCAATTTCATAGTGCAAATCATTGGTGACATAGCGGCTGGAGCGAAGTTCAATAACCCGATCGGTGATATCGATTGCGTTGCGATTAACTTCTAACAGAGGTGTTCCAACATCGATGGAGAGTATTTTGGCTTCCATTTCACCCGCAAGAACTGCTTTGAGTTGTTCAGATGCCTTCACAATCGCAATGCCATAGGATTTTTGAAACAACGCATAAAGTGTATTGGGCAACGGACCACGATCATCCAGACCCGGAAACAGCACTGCAGGTAAAACCGAGGTTTCCAACACAATTGGTTTTGTCCCTACACTACGAACCCGACTGAGTTCATAGACGTCCTCACCACACTCACTAAACTCATTCTTCTCATATTCTAAAACCGGCCTGCGGTTGATTGTTTCCGTAAGCAGGGTTGGTGCAACTTGTGAGCCATCCCCATTGCGCAGGCGAAAAAAGTGAAACAAATCGCTTTCCGGCGTCGTTGTTGCAACGAAGGTTCCAAGACCCTGCCGTCTTTGAATGATGCCTTTACGCTCCAGTTCTCCAAGGGCCTTTCGCGCCGTACCCTGGCTAACCCCAAGTTCCCCGCCCAAATCTGTTTCACTTGGCAACATGGCACCGGGGCCAAGCTCCCCTTTCACAATCCGTTCGATGACTTCTTGATACACGCGCTTGTAAAGGGGGGTTGTCGGTTTCATTTGGCTTTTAACCTCAATCGATGGGCAAATATGTCTGGCATTAGCTTGGATTCGCGTAATTAGGTGATTCAGTCACACTTACTCTTGTATAAGACTTATTATAGATGTATACGCTTACCATTACAAATTTCCAAAACTGAAGGAGAAAATCCTGTGAGTAACATTCCTCAACTTTTGGTCCATGACCACGAGGACAATGTCGGCGTGGTGGTAGTGGAAGGCCTTGCGGCTGGAACCGAGATGCTTTGCGTTGTGACGCATGATAACTCGTCATTCAAACTTGTTGCCAATGAGGATGTACCCATTGGTCACAAAATTGCCCTGAAAGACATCGCTGAAGGCGATACCGCAATCAAATATGGCGAGGATATCGGGAAATTCGTGGGTTCTGTAAAACAGGGCTGTCACGTTCATACTCAAAACCTCAAAACCAAACGCTGGTAGGGAACAAAATCATGTCAGATAAAATTATGGCCTATCGGCGCGACAATGACCGGGTTGGTGTCCGCAATCATGTTATCATTCTACCCGTGGACGACATCTCCAACGCCGCCTGTGAATCTGTTGCCAATAACATCAAGGGCACAATGGCGCTGCCCCATGCCTACGGGCGCCTGCAGTTTGGTGAGGATCTTGACCTGCATTTCCGCACGATGATTGGAACCGGTGCCAACCCCAATGTCGCAGCAGTCGTTGTGATCGGCATTGAGCCGAGCTGGACAAAAAAGATTGCCGATGGAATTGCAGAAACAGGCAAGCCGGTCGCCGCATTTTCAATTGAGCAAAATGGTGACCTGGAAACCGTACGCGCAGCCTCATGGAAGGCAAAAGAATTTGTCCATTACGCTTCTGAATTACAGCGTGAAGAATGCGACATGTCTGAACTCTGGATTTCCACCAAATGCGGAGAGTCAGACACAACAACTGGTCTGGGTTCTTGCCCCACCGTCGGCAATATGTACGACAAGCTCATTCCACAAGGCATCTATGGCTGTTTTGGTGAAACTTCAGAAATCACCGGGGCGGAGCACATCTGTAAGGCACGCGCAGCAGATGAAGAGACTGGCGAACGCTGGTACAAGATGTGGAACGCCTACCAGGATGATGTAATTTTTGCCCACCAGACGGATGATCTGTCAGACTCACAACCAACCAAGGGCAATATCGAGGGTGGCTTGACCACCATTGAAGAAAAGGCCCTCGGCAACCTTGAGAAAATTGGGCGGGAGTGCAAATACATCGACATTTTGGAACCCGCCGAGGCACCCCAAAAGGGCAAGGGCCTCTACTTCATGGATTCTTCATCCGCAGCAGCCGAGTGTGTGACGCTGATGGCAGCCGGTGGTTATGTGATCCATACGTTCCCGACAGGACAGGGCAATGTGGTCGGCAATCCAATTGTTCCCGTAATCAAGATCACCGCAAATCCGCGCACCGTTAGAACCATGAGCGAGCATGTTGATGTGGACGTAACCGGCATTCTTACCCGGGAAAAGACCATCGACGAGGCTGGCGATGACTTGATCGAAATGATACGCCGCACCGCCAACGGGAGAAACACTGCTGCAGAGGCGCTTGGGCACCGGGAGTTCTCGATGACCAAGCTTTATAGAAGCGCCTAGATAGCTGGCACCTACCAAAACACCAGGTAAAAAAAAGCCCACCGAATTGGTGGGCTTTTTGTGTCGTAATCGGACTGTATGAAGCACGAAGATTGCCACACATTCACTCCACCTTCGCTGTCAATTCATAGATCTCACGAACGCGTTCAGCATTGCTGCTGGCCATGGATCCGTCGGAGTTCCACAGCGAGTTTTCAAAACCAACGCGAAGCTTTCCACCAAGCTTGTGCCCGGCAACCAAACAATCAGTTTCCCCGCGGCCAAATGCGCAAACTGCCCAATCAACTCCATCTTTCATAGAGGACAGCCAGTGCATAAACGGCAACAGGTCTTCTGGCATACTCTCCTGATTGCGGGCGTATCGCCCCAGAACAAACAGGAGTTGCGGAGTTTCATCCAGGAGCTCACCACTGCTCAACAGTTTGGACAGAAGTTCCAGATCTTCGACACCATAAAGAATGTGCTGAACCTCAATGTCCGCCTCCTGGCACCAGCGATAAAACTGAAATACGGCCTTTGAATCAACGTCTGCAAACATCTCGGATATTGAAATCGAAACCGACTCGGGATGAACTTTCTTAACGACATCCCGCTGTTGCGATGGCGAATAACGGCCAACCGCTTCGGTTGTGATTTGAAGCTGCATGTCAACGACAGATTCTTTAAGTTCTGAAAGTGCCTCATTATACAGACCAGCATCCAGCACATGTAGCCCTTGCTCGTCACGGACATGCAAGTGTACCCCACCAGCACCGGCATCATGGCATGCTTTGGCGGTTGCCACGATTTCAGCAACGTTAATCGGGAGATTGGGATGATCCTGCTTGGTTCGTCGCGCACCATTCGGGGCTACCATGATTTTTGGCAGTGGCATTAGATTACTTGCTCAAATGCAATTGCGAGTTTTTGTGTCATCTCATCAATATGCGCGTCTTCCAAAATAAAGGGCGGCGCAAGCAGCACATGATCCCCTTTAATTCCGTCAATTGTTCCGCCCATTGGATAACAGATCAACCCGGCCTCAAATGCTGCTTTCTTCAGTTTTTTGTTGATGCCCAACTCAGACGCAAACGGCGATTTAGTTTCACGGTCTTCAACGATCTCAATCCCGAGGAACAACCCTCTACCCCGTATGTCACCAACATGGGGATGTTGCCCAAACGCTGATTGAAGCGACGTTTTTAACTTCGTGCCCATATCCTGGCTGCGTTTTGCCAAATCATGATCCACCAGCTTGCTCACAACGGCTACGGCTGCAGCACATGCCGTCGGGTGGCCCAAATAAGTGTGGCCATGCTGGAAGAAACCAGAACCATCTTCAATTGTCTTATAAATTTCTGCCGTACAAAGCATCGCGCCAATCGGCTGGTATCCGCCACCCAAGCCTTTTGCGATGGTAATAATGTCCGGCGCAATGTCGTCTTGTTCGCAGGCAAACAGGGTGCCGGTGCGTCCCATGCCGCACATCACTTCGTCGAGTATCAGCAGAATACCAAATTTATTGCAGATTTCCCGTATGCGTTTGAAATAACCGGGGACCGGTGGCACCGCGCCGAGCGTGGCACCGACAACCGGTTCAGCCACGAACCCAATCACGTTTTCTGGCCCCAGCCGCAGAACTTCGGTTTCCAGTTCATTGGCAACCCGCATCCCGTAATCTTCCAGGCTTTCGCCGGCTTCAAGGCCACGATATTCGTAACAGGGCGAGATGTGACTTGTTTCAATCATTAGTGGCGAGAAGGGAGCGCGTCGCCATTCGTTGCCGCCGGTTGCCAGCGCAGCCAGCGTATTACCA
Source organism: Hyphomicrobiales bacterium (assembly GCA_021775415.1). Taxonomy (GTDB): domain Bacteria; phylum Pseudomonadota; class Alphaproteobacteria; order Rhizobiales; family Rhizobiaceae; genus JAALLB01. The sequence goes on from JAJFHV010000012.1 coordinate 131,793, forward strand.
TGATAACTTTGCTTGCGAGCGATGAAAAATTTGCGGCTCAACTGGCCTTGCTCCCAAAAATACTGGCGAGCCAGTTTAAGGGCAGATTCAACGGCTTCAGATCCACCTGACACCAGATAAACCCGGTCAATACCGGCAGGTGCCAATTGCACCAGTTTATCAGCCAGGTCTTCCGCCGGTTGGGATGTCATAAAGCCGGTATGGGCAAACTCAACTTCATCCAACTGGGCCTTGATTGCATTAATTACGTCTTCATCCCCATGCCCCAAACACGAGACTGCAGCGCCGCCTGAACCGTCAAGATACTGCTTGCCGCTCTGGTCATACAGATAAACCCCACGGCCCTTCCCAACCGTTGGCAAGTGAACTTTGGAGTGTCTTGGAAAGACATGGGACATCGCAATTCCTCAAGTACCGATTCAACCCTTATTGAAACATAGGGAACTCAGATCGTCGACCGGAATTTCGTTGACTGGAACAGCGTAGTTAAGGGGAGGTGTTGGTTGCGGGGGCTCGCAAGTACCGATATTCGGATCTCCCATTGATGAAGATTTGCATATAGGGGGAGGTAAAATCATAAAATCTAATAACAACCCCATGCACAGTATGTTTTCAGAGTCGTCAATTCGATTGTAATGTTTTAGCATTCCCACATTGCAAGACCTCCAGAGCGAAGTTCAAGGTATGGGGAAAACTACAAAAAAAGAGGATGGGGAGGGAAGCGTCGTTCAACTCAAAGGCTCGGCTAGAGATTTAGTCGGTTCGGACGATATGAGCTTTATGAATGTGTTGTTCAACGAACTCATGAACAATATGTGGCTATCTGAAGGAACATCTGAAGATACCAAAACAATGAAGCTAAACGCCGCAATGGAAACTCTGAGGCAGATAGCACCACAAGATGGTGTTGAAGGAATGCTCGCCGTTCAAATGGCAAGCACCCATCAGGCCGCCATGGAATGCTTAAGACGTGCCGCCATTCCCAGTCAAACTTTTGAAGGGCGCAACATGGCTCTGAAGCATGGCGAAAAACTTCTACGCCTGTACATGGATCAAGTAAAAGCGCTCAGCAAACAAAGAGGAAAAGGCGACCAAAAAATGGTCATTGAACATGTCAACATTGAGCCAGGTGGTCAGGCCATTGTTGGCCAGGTAAAGAATAAACCGCGATCGAAAGGCAAGAATGAATCATAAACGCAATACTGATCCCATGATCAATAGTGCGCGCTGTGGTGCCAAAACACGGACAGGAACTCCCTGCAAATCACCCGCGGTTCATGGTAAAAACCGTTGCCGAATGCATGGCGGTGCAGAAGGCAGCGGAGCACCAAAAGGAAATAAGAACGCCCTAAAGAATGGCCTTTATACCAAAGAGTCCATTGAAGAGCGGAAACAATTGAACAAAATGATTAAGGACTACAAAAAAGCACTAGAAGAATTGGAGTAGGACACACTTTAAAGCCGTTAGAAAATTGTGTTCGTGTTTGGTTATTATACGCCAATGCTTGTTGCTTCTTACTTGAGATAAGGTCCCACACATTAGAAATACAACTAATTACCTGCCGCGTATTGACGCGCAAGTGTTGGAAAACCCGGATTGAAGGAATATTCATTTAGTGCCTTATGGAGCGAAAATTTAGGGGTGGGCACGGATGCCTCAATGTCTGCTTTCGGGGGTAAAGCGGACGTCATATCAAGAATGCTTTGTGTCCGCTAATGACCCAAAGCGGACGTCCTGTGCATACCGATGCCTCGCCGGTTCTGGCAAAAACAAGGATGACAAAGATTGACTTTACCTGTGCTGCGTAATCAGGGAACTGAGCGCCAACGCAATATCTTCAGGGTCGTACTCAATTGAAAGTACGCACATGTGCTGATGGATAAGCGGACCATAAATCTTCCACATTCGCATCCGCACTTGGTGTCCCTTAGCGGTAATACTAAGCAACTTGCCGCGTCGGTCATCTTGAAAAACAGATTCTTTCACCAGTCCCTCGGCTACCATGCGCTGAAGCAACCGGGACAAATTTGACTGTTCGAAGATGAGTGACTTTTCCATCTCGACTGGGCGCAATCCTCCGTCCTTGACGCGCTCAATAGCCCACAGGACGTCGTACCAGCGCAAGGGCGGCAACCCCTCAGCTTTGAGTGCCAATTCCATCTCCCGATGGATGGACCGTTGCACCTGGTTTAGGATCACCCACAGTGAGGTTTCCTTGGATGTCGGGTACATTTTTTCAACTTTCCGTGATGGTCGATGAAATGTTGAGTTGAACACATGGACAGATACATGCATTTTCATCTAATATCCATCGTCTTATTGCCAGCGTAAATCGACGCAAGCAATGAAGATAAATTCATTTAGCGGCACAGACCGTAAATACAGGGAGTAAAGTGTGTGATGAAATATCCAAGAATCTTGAGTCAGGCAGCACTGTCACTGATTGTTGCCCTATCGATCGTTCCAGCCTTTGCGGCAGAGACGTATTACACCGATCAGGGGCATACTGAGGTCAAATTTGGTTGGAGCCATGCCGGCGTTTCTTTGCAAAGCGGGGAATTTACCAAGGCAAGTGGCAAATTAGTCCTTGACCCTGACAATGTTGCACAGTCATCCGTCAACGTAACAATTGACGCAGCAAGCATCTCAACCGGCTTCGGCCCACTGGACGATGATCTGAAGAGTAAGAATTACCTTGACGTTGAAACCTATCCTGAGATTACATTTACAAGTACATCGGTTACAAAAACCAGCGATACTACCGCTGATGTGACGGGTGACTTGACCATTCATGGTGTGACCAAGCCGGTCACATTGAAAACAACGCTAACCCATCGGGGCGAACACCCAGTCGCAGCGTTTTTTGAATATTACAAGGGGAAATGGGTTGCATTCTCCGCAACGGCGGAAATCAGTCACACCGCTTTCAATGTCGGCAACTTTTCAACCGGCCCGATCTCGATAACCATCTCAACCGAAATGAAAGACCGCGAGTAGTAACAGCAGCCAATTAAAGAAAACTTCGCCGGCCTCCTGCGTATGCCGAATTTGACGCCCTGAACAAGGGCGTCAAACATTTGCTCCCTTGCCGGGCTACAAAATCAGGTATTTGATCAAGGAATTGCCCAATTGCTCGCCAACACCCGCGAAACATACGGCCTAGTTTCCCAACTGCTCCACTGGACCATGGCGGCGCTGATACTCGCGCTCATCCCACTTGGCCTGTACATGTACGAACTGCCGGCAAGCTCAGCCGAGGAAGTTGTCTACAAATCCTGGTTTTACTCGCTGCACAAGACACTCGGCGTATCGGTGTTCGCAATTGCTGTCATCCGGGTGGTTTGGGCGACCATCCAACCTCATCCAAAGCTGCTCAACGCCGACAACAAGCTAGAAAGCCTGGCCGCTCAAACGGTCCACTGGATGCTGTACGGGGCGATCATTCTGATGCCTCTGACCGGCTGGCTGCATCATTCAGCGACGGAGGGATTTGCACCGATTTGGTGGCCGTTTTCACAGGATTTGCCATTCGTCCCCAAAAACCCGCAATTGGCCTCATTCTTTGGTCTGGCGCACTATTTTATGGCGATATTGCTAGGCTTCTCACTGGCTCTTCATATTGGCGGTGCATTAAAGCATGCGCTGATCGACCATGATGAAACGTTGCAACGCATGCTGCCGGGCAGGTATCAATCAACCTCCCGCGAACTTGCGAACCCTTATTTCAAACGCCTTCCTGTTGTTTTGGCGATATTTTCTTTCATCGCTCTGGGTGGTGCGGTTGTGACCAGTTACGTGCTCAACAACGTCGGTCTTGCACAACCCGGCACAGACACCAGCCTGACCAATAACAGCACTGCCGGATGGCGGGTTGACAAGGATAACAGCCAGCTGGCCATTCAGGTGGTTCAGTCAGGAAAGTTGGTTTCTGGCATCTTCGGAAACTGGGATGCCACAATCAACTTCGACCCCGAGAACCTTCAGGCAGCCAGTGCAGAAGTGAAAATCGATGTTGCCAGCCTCTCACTCGGAAACGTGACTGCGAAGGCCATTTCAGCTGATTTCCTGAACGCAACACTGCATCCAGTTGCCACTTTTAAATCTGGTACTTTTGTCAGCACCGGTGATGACACTTACGAGATTCGCGGTCAGTTAACATTGGCAGGTCACAGCAAGCCACTCGATTTGCATTTTACTCTCAGGATCGAGAACGGCCGTGCCTTTGTTAACGGTGAGGCTGCGATCAAACGCCTTGAATTTGACATTGGCCGGAAGGGGTTTTCGAAGGGCGACCAGATCGGCATTGAAGTTTTGGTTCAATTCACAATTGAAGCTAGCCGGGCGGTACCAACATAACCCGCAACTCGTTGCGCTGTTTGAAACCCTGCGATGTTTCAAATCTTGCGTTGGCAGAAAAAAACACGTTAGCTTGGTAATGGCACTGACCATCGAATGAAAGATGAGAGGGATCGTAAAATGCACCTCAATCGATATCTTCGCCAAAACATATCTCGCCGGGGCATTGTGGGCTTTCTGGCTTCTCTACCTATTGGATTGTTTTCATCCCGGCCCGCTGCCGCCCTAAAAACACCACTGGTAACTGCAGGGCCATTTTATCCCACTCCGGCCATGCGCTTTGCAGATGCCGACAATGATCTGGTGAAGATTGAGGGTGAAGTTCGCGAAGCTGGCGGAGAAGTCATTGTCCTCAAGGGGCAAGTTTTTGATCCAGCAGGGAAACCTGCTAAAGGAGCGCGAGTTGAAATCTGGCAGTGTGATGCATACGGAATTTATTTGCATACTCATGAGCGAAGGCTAGATGCCCGCGACACTGCTTTTCAGGGCTTTGGCCATGTAGTTACAGGTTCAGATGGCGCTTATGCATTTCGAACCATCAAACCTGTCCCATATCCCAGAAGGTCGCCACACATTCATATCAAGGTCTTTTATGACAATCAGGAGCTAACAAGCCAATTCTATATAGATGGGCACCCTGAAAATGCGGGCGATGTATTGTTTCGCCGATTATCACCACCTGAGCAGCGAGATGTCAGCATGGTGTTTATCAACGGGCGGGATGGACTAGAGGCACCGGTTGACGTCTATCTCTAGTTTCTGAATGCCGATGATCTTAGTGATTAGCATCATGTAATGTCCGCTATTGGCACAAAGAAGACGTCAATCCGTGCGAGGCCAATGTCTGTTGTTGGATTTAAAGCGGACGTCAGTATCCGTTGGCTCGACTTCCGCTTATGACCCAAAGCGGACATAGAGCCGTCAGATTTAAGGAGTCGCTTTTGATAAGCGCGGAACCCGAACGTGCGACTCAGAAACAACTCTACGCGGTACGCTGCTACAACCGAATTTGAACGTTTACTCTATGCCAAGTAACGCTCTTGCCTCACCGAGTGTAGCCACAGAATCTGCATGTTTACCTGAAGAATGCTGCTCTTCTCCCTTGGTGTGCAGTTCCATAACCGTGGCTTTGTCAGCTTCATAAAGTTGTGCCGTTTCCATGGCAGCATCAATTTTCGTCATATCTCCCGGACATAGCGAAATTAAGGACGGACTGTTCACGATCACGTTGGTTGTTGGTTTAGCCGCGTATGTGTTTAATTGGTAATGGGCATCCCTGAGTTTGATGTCGATGTCTGTTTTGGGGGTCAAACAGGCCGCACACAACTGCGTGCCCGGTTTATCAACACGCTGAGTCCCTGAAGGACGCTGGTAAGGATTGAGAAGGTTCGAGAAAATCAGAAACACTATTCCAAAATCTGAAAAATGTACTGTCCCAATTCGCAGGTACTATGGGGAGCTTCAGTCTGGTGGATACCTTACGCAGGACGAATTCACGCGACTGATAAAGGCTGTTAGAAAGAACAGACGGGCGCACCGAGACGTAACGATGATCATGCTTATGTACAAGCACAAACTGCAAACAGTGGATTTGTGTGGGCTGCGGTGGGAACAAATCGATATGATGCAATGTACCCTCCACCCGACTGGACCAAAGAATGAAACTGTTGGTGTGCATCCCCTTGCCAAGTCGGAACTTTGGGCGCTCCGAATGCTGCACATGAAAGAAACCGGAAGCCACTTCGTGTTCCTTACCAACCAAGGAACTCCAATATCGGCTGGTGGATTTAGGCGCATGCTGGGCAAGGCTGGGCAAAACGCAAATCTACCCTTCTTTGTCCTTCCACGCATGCTCCGCCATCGGGGTACGAACATAATCCCGAACGATAACCCTTCCGCTCAGGCCTGAGAGATGTTTTACGCGGCCGCGGGCTCAAACATGTAACCATTGCCATCCTTGGAAATCGTACCGGCATTAGGGAAGCCGAAGTGGTAGCCGGCAATCACCGCACTTTCCGCAATCGCTCTATCAAACAATTTCAGGCGCGTGGCGGTTGCAGTTGCCGGGTCAGCATCAAACACTGCCTGCCAAGTCGGATTTGTTACAAACAACGCTGGTAGATTGGCAATGTCACCGACCACCATTAGCTGATCGCTTCCAGAGGCGACGTGAAAAGCGGTATGGCCTGGGGTATGACCAAAGGCCGACAGGCTGCGAACGCCTGGTGCAACTTCGGTATCGTTGTTCACCTGCCGGATATTGGTCCAGGTTGGGAAGGTTGCCTGTATTCTCGTGCCAAGGCCTTTTCGATTATCCGGTAATTTTTCGATCAAAGCTGGATCAGTCCAAAACTTGTACTCGGTCTCAGGCACGATGATTTCGGCATTGGGAAAGATGGGCTCGTTTGTATCCTTCGCCATCAGGCCAAAGATATGATCGGGATGGAAGTGTGAAATTAGGATTGTGTCGATAGAACCTGCATCAATTCCAGCCGCTGCCATATGTTTCATGCTCAGACCAGCGCTTGGTGCAAGCTGACCACCGGTTCCTGCATCGATAAGGATTGTTTTGCCACCGGTCTTCAGCACGGTTTGAGTAAATTCAATTGGAACAAACTCCGTAGACAGCCCGGCTTTAGCTAGAGCCGTCTTTGTCTCGTCCACGCTGGCATTTCTGATGAAGCCATCATCGTGCTTTTTCTTCCAGATACCATCGTAAAGCGAGGTGCATTCGATATCGCCGATTTTATATGTCGTGAAGCCTTTGTTTCGAGCTTCGTCGGCAAATGCACCAGCCACAAATTCGAGTGGCCCGACAAGTCCAAGCGTAGCTGCGGCTGTTGCAGAAAGGATTGCTTCGCGTCGGGTTACTTGTGTCATCGCATTTTCTCCAACTTACTGAGCCCTCCGGCCCTTAGGTTTTTCCCTTAAATATTCTAAGCAGAGATAATGGCAATTTTCAAACCTGCGTAAAGTAAATAATAAGGCACTGAGTGACTGCAGTGAGAATGTATTGTTTTCGGGCTGCCGGAACACTTACGGATAATGTCCGCTATTGGCACAATAGCAGACGTCAAACCGCGTGAAGTCAATGCCTGTTATCAGGGGTAAAGCGGACATCAGTATCCGCTGTTTCGACTTCCGCTAATGACCCAAAGCGGACATCCTTATGGCTCAGATAGCTTGTCAAACTCAGCGTAAAAATCACCAAGCGACAATCCAAACGTTTGCTTAAAAGCAACATGTGAGTTGTCGCCCGAACCTACGCTCTCAATGTATTTTCGAAAACTGTGTAACCCGGCTCTGCGGTACAACAGATGGCCCGCAAAAGATGCTCCATCGGAGAATGCATTTGGATGGGTCCCACCCCATTCAGCACTATCTCGTAATTGTGTGCTGTTCATCCTATTCCTCTCTTTAAAATACTCTACCTTGCGTTTTATAGAAACATTCGGGAACCCATACTGATAATCAATTGCATAGGCCAATCCTTCAAATAGCCATTTCGGTCCACGGTTTCGGTACATGATCGCACTGTGTTCGTTACCGTAGTACCCAGTTAACTGAAAGTGAGCTTCGTGCGCCATTTCGTGAACAAGGGTTTGCCTTAATTCCCTCAACTCTTTCTTTGAAAATGATCGACCAGAACTCAGTTCTTCACCCACACAAAGTACGACGAGACCGTCAAATGCAAAACCCGAAATGGGATAATTCCAATAGCAATATGAGTTGATAATTGTCTTAATGTTCACTTCAGTAGTGGGATACGGCCATTCTGTGCGAACTAATTTTTCCAATTCCTGTTGTTCGTTTGACGAAACAATCGTGATTGATCCTGCTAGATCAAAGCCTAATTTTGAGTTCAGGTATTTGAGTGTTCTTTGCGATTCTTTTTGGAGGGTTTTTATTTGCGACTTTGACAAATTGTTAGACAACTTCAATTTCAATGGCACTTCTTTCGAAGGCCAAAACTTTTGTAACTTTGGATTTGTCAGACCAATTCTGCGACACCAGTTTATCGCACTCTCTGCGCTTACAGCTTGTATCTTTATAGAAGGGTTTTTATCCTGGTAGTTCTGTGCCGCCTTCTCAGTTTTCGCTACCCATAATCCATCTGCATCTCCCGCATCAAATCCAAGTTCATTGAGCTGGTTTTGCAGACATTTTATCGGTGGCTTAAGTTGAGCGTTGCTGGGACTAACTGAAACAATTACCAAAGCAAGTATTAACAGTATGACTGGCAACAGGATTCGCATGAGGATTATTTGTACCAAATTCCGCAGCGAATTCTGCCCTTGTAGTCATTCGAATGTGAAGAATGCATCCGGTAGCCTTGTTTTCGTAGTTGTAAGTTTTTGTCCAGGATGCTGTGCCCGTATGCCCACACCCATTCCTTGTTGCCGCGGTTTTTACTGCCTTTGAATAGGAACTCAGACTTGTTTCCGTTTTTACGACAGGCAATGCCAGACATACGTTGTCCATTAGCCCGCAACGTCTTCTCGGCTGCTTTCATTTGTCCTAACGAAATCCAACCTTCTTGGGCGAATGAATCTGAAATACTGATTGTTAGGGACATCAATGCAAAGGCAAAGAATATTTTCATGACACTAAAACCAAACTGAAAATTCATTACAGAAAAATTCACATCAACGCTAACTGCAGAAAGTAGAATTGGCAAATATTGTGTAAATTTCAAACTTATAGATGCTCTAGAATCGAACATACCGATAGAAAATGGTATGCATGTTCAAATGACTAAGGTTAGAACAATATTGGCAGTTTTGAAGGCTGCAATCCTCGCCATGCTAATTTGGGTTGTTCCCGCGAATGGGGGTAGCTCAGGTGTAGCTGGGAACACAATTGTATTTTACGAGAGTTCCCACGGTATTCAGGTCGAGTACTATTCTCCAGCTGGAAAGGCCTACCTATGGTACCCGGGAAACCGCAGTGTGGTTCGCGGCAAATGGAAAATAAGCAACGGCTCCACCATTTGCTACAAGTATGGCGGGAACACATACAACCCTGTGACCAACACGCGGGGCGGAAGCTGGGAATGCAACTCAATACAGGTTCACAGCCGCACAAAGAAATTCTCGTGCAAAGGTGACGTGTTCAGTTTGTCGAGTGGTCGGATACCCTATGTACTTAAAAGGAGTAGGTTCGGGTTAGCTAGACTTAAGCGAGCTTGCTCTTAGTGTCGCGAAAATAGCGAATGAAGGTACCAACCAACCGGAATGCCTCACAATGATAAAGAAATCCTGTGATGTCGGCTACTGGCACAAAGCTGACATTGGTGTGCAGGTCAAAATATATGCTTTGTTGGAACAACAAGTCGGTTTAGGAGTGAGTTCATGAATCAATTTGGTCGCGACGGGCATCTGTCGAGGACAATCGAAATTCTGACTCCTGCTCAAATTATTGACTCAGAGTTGGGTAAAGAAGAAAAGTTAGTTTGGGCCGATATTCCCATATCAGTTAGCCATCATGCTCAATTGGGTGTTCCAAAGTTACTTTTCGGAGTTCCATTCTTTGGATTCGCTGTCTTCTGGACATGGGGGGCATCATCGCCTTTGAGGGAGGGAACAGAAACCGGCATCACGGGATTTGAGTACTTCTTTCCCATGTTTGGTATTCCATTTTTGTTGGTTGGTCTGGGAATGTTATTGTCGCCAGTTTGGATGACCATTAAGGCAAGAAAAACAGTATATGCATTGACCAATCATCGTCTGATAATTCGCGAAGGTTTTCCAAGAATCAAGATTAAATCTTGGTCACTTGATCGAATCGGACCACTTACAAGAACCGGTCCAGCGGAAGGTCCTGGAAATTTGCTTTTTGCCGAAGAAATGGTTCAAAACAATTCGAAACATTTGCATAATCAAAAAGTGGGATTTGTTGGAATTGACCAACCCAAACGGCTTGAAGATGAAATACGAAAGCTCCTGAATCGATGATAGGCAGATGTCCGCTAATGACCCAAAGCGGACACTTTCTGTAACTAATCTACGTCTATTATCTCAGTAGCACTGCCAGTCGACAAATCTGGTAGCTTCAATTTGCGTTCTTTCAAAAGCGTTAAGGCATTTTGGGTATCTGAACCAATCAGACCATCTATTTCACCTTCAAACGCGCCAATTGATGCCAACATCCGTTGCAAAGCGAGGCGGGTACCTTTTGTCCAATGATAAGGGTACTCAAATAGCCATTGGCGTGCATCGTCATCTCCCGCCCGAAAGGCATGGAGCAAATGCAGAGCTGCTGTTTCAGGTTTGACAGATGTACCCTTGCCTTTGTCGTAAACTTCGGCAAGCCTGTATATTGCGTTGGTGTTTCCCTTGGCCAAGGCATTCCTGTACCATTTCTGAGCTAGTTCGTAATTCTCATCTACTCCTTGCGCATACTCATACAGAAATCCGAGTGTGAGCATGGCTTTCACATGGCCATTTAGGGCAGATTTCTGAAACCATTGTGCTGCCTGCCGGAAATCTCTCGAAACACTGAAATTGCCATGATAATAAACTTTACCCAACAGATAGGCGGCTAATCCGTTGTCGGCTGGACCATCATGCAGAGTTTGTAAAAGTGCAATTAGTTCATCTGTTGAGCTGGCGAGTGCCAGAACCTTCATAGCAATCTGATCACCCGGTTTATGCTTGGCAATTTCCTCAACAACAGCATCGACATCGTTTATTTTCACGCCATTAATTGAGCGCAAAATCGTTCCTGGCAGCATGTCAAAATATCTAGATGGAGTGGGATCGTCATAGCCGACAACAATAACAGCAGGTTCTTTTCCAACTGCAGGGAAATACGTGCTTAGCCCCGTAACAGCGGTAAATCGGATTCCTAACCGTGCCAACTTCTTGTCGTAGTGATTCGCTCTAAGCGTAGCGACAATCACCTTTTCCTCAAGAACCATATCCCGTGCAAATGCCTCCTGGGAAGACGAAAGAGCACTCGCTGCCAATACAGATAGCATCGCAGCAATAAAGATATTGGAGAGACATCTACATTTATTCTTGGCCATTTTCTTTGTTGTTAATTTCCAACAAAATCCGAACTGAATCCGCATTGCCGTTGTCAGCTGCTCTTTTGAGCCAATTGGATGCTTTTTCAAGATTATACGGTCGTCCATATCCATAACCATAAGCAATACCGACATTGTGCTGCGATTCTGGATGGTCGTTTTCTGCTGCCTTAACATACCAATCGACTGCTACTATTGGATTTACAGTGACCCCATTTCCATCGCGATACATATTACCAATCCAATGTTCAGCTAGCGCGTATTCTTGCAATGCAGCTTTTCGGAACCAACGCATGGCATCTATGTTGCTGTGAGCAACGCCGTTTCCAGTTACATGCATATGCCCTAAATGGGTTTGAGCAACAGGGTCATTTTGATTGGCCGCCTTTAGCAACCAATTTGCAGCCATTTCAGGGTCTTTGGGGAAAATTTTGCCATTCAAGTACATTAGTCCGATTTCTACTTGTGCAAGCGGGTTTCCGTTTTTAGCGGATTTTGAATACCACTCAACTCCCAAAGTATCCCGATTGATATTCTGTTTGTTATGAAAATAGGCTTGCCCAAGAGCAAATTGAGCTAGCGGAAAACCGCTTTCAGCTGCTGATTGCACGAGGGTAATAGCTTTTTCATAGTCAGCAGTTACCCCTTTGCCATAGCTGTACATTAAGCTCAAATTCACATTCGCCAACGGATACCCAAGCCCTGCTGATTTTTCATAAAATCTTTCCGCAACAGTTAATTGTCCGTCAAAGTGGTGTGCTCGACCAAGTTGAAAGATCAATTTTGGGTCATTCGGAAAATCCTGAACAGCAGCCTTGCATGCCACGATGGCAGTTTTGGCATCTTTCGACAGATTCCAGTGATATATTCCTGATCCAATTTTATTGTGATCTGCAGGACTTTCTGCAAGATAGTCGCAATTTGTTGGGGGGCGGGAGTTGGTATTTATTTCTGTAGCGTTGCTGTAATTCAACGCTGGCATTGCGATTCCAATTGACAATAATAAAATTGATTTTGATAATTGTGATCTGTTCATGATGTTATTGCAGTAGATAAATTAGCGAATTTATATTTCTATACAGATCCATATCAGTCGGCATACTGTTTTGTCACATTTATCCTCTTGTCAGAAAACTCAAATGTCCGCAATTGGCACAAAGCTGACATCGTTGCTGAGTTTACCAAAAACCCTTTGCCATGAAGACCGCTAACAATGCACCTAATCCTAAGCCGAGGAACAAAGAACCGATGAGAAATGCCCAATTCTGTTGTTTGACGCTCACAATCTGATCGGTTTTTGGAACAAAATGGACCTCTAGGATTTCGCCTTCTTGGTGAGATGACCAATTCAAGCCAACATCCGACAAAATTTTTGCACCGGCAAACCATTCCGATTTCCAATTCCCCTCCTCACCGATAATCTCAAGCAGAGATCTGTAAACGTAATATGCGGTTCCCTCACCATCATATCTCTGAAACTTTTGTATAGATGAAACTTGGGCAAAAGCACGGAACCCATTGAACCGCAGATAAATGACATAACTGATACAGTAACAACCAATTCCGACAAGGAGCAGCCCAACCGCAACTAGAAATATCGCCTCATCAGTGCTCATACCAGCAAACTTACCCGAAATAACTTCTATCCGCTATTGGCACCAAAGCAGACCCTTAGATCGTTTTTGCTACACCCGTATTATCCACGTTCAAAGCAAGCTAGCAGTTGCTCGGTCCCATCCTTGATCTCTCTCCAACGAGGCATCTCTTGGCTTGGTATCGCGAACACAACGCGTTCATACTTGTCAGATGTCAAATAAGAGAAACATATTTCGATTCCGGCAGGATCAGCATTCCTCTCGCACACAACGATGGAATTTATTTCTCCGTTATCCATGTCCAAATAGATGTCAAACGAACGACCTAGTGTATCCCCTTCCAGCCTGTGCAAGCCAGTTTCCTCAGGGATGAGTTGGGTGATTTTGCCAGGCTGTTCAACAAATTGCTTTATTAGCTCACTCATTGGTTGGAGGTTTTTCCCACTATGTGCAATTCCATCAATTGTAATACTTCCCTGACTTTTAAAGTCCTCAATAAATGCCTTGAAGGATTGGTCATCGCGTTTTGTTTTTTGAACTGGGAGTAAGGTCTTGGGGTCAAAGCTCAGTCTTAACTGCTGCCTAACTTTGATAAAATCACCCTCGCCATGCAGTCCAAAATAATCTTCGGGAATATGTAGTGTAAGCGGTTCGTCAAATCCGTTAGCGATTTTAGTTTCAACCATAGAGTTGCCAATGTTTGTGAAATCACAATTGGCCAAATCAAAAGAAGGCTCTGCAGATGACTGCTTGCCCCAGAAGACTGATAAAAGAAGGATAACCCAAAATCGAAATGCGGCACGGTAGTTCATGTTTAAATCTAGCAGCGGAAAAAAGTAGTTACAATGTCCGTTATTGGCACAAAACAGACGTTGAGAAGCTGAGTCAGAACTTCCGCTTTCAGGAGTAAAGCGGAAGCATTGGAATGCACACGTTGCACTCGGTCGGAAGTTGCGGACATACAAACAATCGCAATATTTAAACTTTAGTCCAGCTTTAATAATATCAGACACCACGTTAACAGAACCGAAGCAGCGACCCAAAGCACGATTGGGTAACTGCGAGCGGCTGCCCCCTCCCCAGCCTATTAGGGGTCAGCCGCACCCTCCAAATGCGCTTGTATGTGAGCAGGGCAAACCCAGCTTTGTCGTCGATAGTCTAATTGTTTATTGCGACGTTGGTGACTAACAAACTGCAACGCTATCAGGGGATAATCCATGTACAAACATACAAAGGCACCGGTCATCGTTATTGCCGATGACCATCCACTTTTCCAAGATGCGCTGATGAATGCAATTCAAAGTGCGCTGCCGGATTGCTCGATCCCAATCACTAGCGATTTGATAGAGACACGTAATTTGCTGCGTAAATTGGACGAAATCGATCTATTGTTGCTTGATCTTTCCATGCCCGGCTCCGACGGATTGTTAGGTCTTATCTCACTAAGAGCTGAATTTCGGGAAACCCCTATTATTGTAGTTTCGGCGACTGACGATGAGGTGACAATAAATAGATGTATTCAACTTGGCGCGAGCGGCTTCATTCCGAAGTCTTCCAGCCCAGAGTACATTAAAATCTGTATCAAAACTGTTCTTGAGGGTGGGAATTGCATACCGCCAACAGCAGAGTTTGGGTTCACAGATGATGATGACGCTTCCGAATTAATTCGAAAGATACAGTCTCTTACTCCTCGCCAAGCCCTGACGCTCTGTATGATCGCGGAAGGAATGCTGAACCGGGAGATTGCCGACGATCTTGGTATTCGCGAGGCTACTGTAAAGGCACATGTTTCAGTGGTGCTATCAACGTTTGGTGTTACAAGCCGAACCCGCGTTGTCATTGCAATCGCAGAACTGATACGTAGCTTGAGCGGTTTCGAACCAATCAATTTCATGCCAAATGAGAACGAGGCTGCAGCCGGAATTTCGATGTAGCCACAATCTCTTCGCAGATGAAAAAATGCTGCTGACCCTTGAATATTTTCGTAGGGGAGGAGTCAGCCGCTAGTTATTAGTGGATGGGGAAAGTTTAATCTCATTTACCACTGTAATTAGCCTAAGACGGCTCACTCAACAGTCCAACCCGACCTTGGTATTATAGGCTGTGTATTAGTTGAGACAATTCACCGCCGAACTTGGTTTCTAGAGCCCTCAACTGGATATGTAATATAACTTCTGCAGTTGGCACATTGGGGACATGTTGTCTTATCCAGGGCGGTTGCGATTATATCAGCGTGGATGAAACCGTGTTGTTGGGTTTACTCAGAGTTATACGGCATTTCGAGTTCGATCTGCCCGGCTGTCAGTTTAGTAATATGGATGTGGAAATGGCCATTTGGTATTCTTACCGCTAAGCATTATAATTGCGGCATGACGAATGCAAAAACCATACACTCCTTTTTGACAGGGCAAGCACCTAATGCCTTCTGCGATGGCTGCATAGCGGAACAGTTAAACTTCCATAGCCGCCAATATTCCGTTCGAGCCACTGAAGCTTTCGGTCTCACATCTGATTTCAGCCACGAAATCGCTAAATGCTCAAACTGCGGCGATGAAAAGAAGGTAATCCAGGCCACGCGGACTTGACGGACGGAAACGACCCGCAAGCTTCACCCAACCCAATTGAGAATGCGTTGATTTGGCTTGAATGAAGCTTATGGAGTTGTAAATAAAAGCGGCTGGAAGGTGAACAGTTATCTCGCCCCTTCCAGCCGCCAGATGATAGCCGTTGGGCTGGGGGGCTGAATGGCTACCATCGCATACGACTTACCATAATTGACCTGATTCAGAAACGGTCAGATCACTATCATGAAGCAGAACGCATTCGGGATAGATTAACTACGTCACTTGGTGCGTTTGCGACATAAGTCCGTAAAGACCGCTCTATGTCCGCTATTGGCACAAAGTAGACATTGAGACCTGTGATGAGTAGGTCCGCTTTCGGAGGTAAAGCAGACATCGCAGGTCAATCAGCCGACTTCTGCTTTTAACCCAAAGCGGACATTCACGCTGATTGCTGATAGAAGTTATGATGGATGTTTCTAGGCTTCTTCAATTCACTGAGTCATCTCATGAAAACGCTGACTACATTTTCCTTGATGATTGCCCTTTCATACGCGTGGATAGGCTTGGTGGCTGCTACTGACCACAATCTCTCAAATCAGCCAAACTGGTTGTTGGTTTCCGATAGTGAAGAGCTTGACCGAACCTGGTCACAGGCATTGGTGTTCCTGCCGGAAACGATTGGTGGCAAATCGAACATTGGCCCAATAAAAGGCGTCCATCTCCCTGAAACCATCAGTGCGGCCCAGGATGGGGATACTTTACCGACAGTTCTCTATCTCCATTCCTGCGAAGGACTTGGCCATCATCGTGAAGATTTGCGGCGATTGGCTAAGCTGGGATTTGTGGTCATTGCGCCAAATTCCTTTGCCCGCGACTATCGACCCTTAGGGTGTAATGAGGAGCGTGAGAAATTCATCGCAAATTTTGATCTCACAGTAGCTTTCCAAAAAGCTGAGCTCGACTATGCAGTTCTGCGGTTGGGCGAATATTCATGGATCGACCGGAAGAATTTGTTTTTGATTGGAAGTGGTGTTGGCGGGATGATTGCAGCCCACTATCAGGGTGCAGATTTTGCAGGACATGTGATTGAAGGATGGGGATGTCGTGGACCCAATCCCTTGTTTGATGGTATTCGGGCACCAGAAAACGTGCGCATATTTTCTGCCGTTTCCAAAAATGATCCCTGGTATCAAAAAAACCCAGGTTTTAGTGTCGATTGTGAAAGCTTTATCAAAACGCGAGAAGGCAGCGTTGCTGTCGTCTTGGAAAGACCGGCTCACTATGTAAGCTGGTATCCGAAATCTCGAGCCGCGCTTATTCGATTTCTAACACGAGACATGGATGTGGATTCCGAGGCGCTTACAGCCGATGTGCCTACAGTTGTTAAAAGTTCAGATTCCGGGATCAAATTGCGCGAACAATGGTCGGATGAAACGGTTTATTCAGCGGCTAAGGCACATTGTTTGAAACATGGAAAGAAGAGCTATTTGCTCTCAGCCCCCCGTGACGGGGTTTATTCTTTCATCTGTGAATAGGGGAAAGCCTACATACCCTCATGACCAAAAACATTACGCACACACTGTTAGCTATCATCGGAATGTCTTTTGTAATTCCGCATAGCGCACATGCCGTGAATTACCAGAATTGTGCAGAACAAACTCGGCCCCTGCAAGACGTGTCCGGTCGTTGGATTGCAGCAGTCGGTCCAATTGATCTCAAGTCAAATGGTGATCTGATTACCGGTATCTACAACAAGGGTGATTGGGCGCTAACCCTACAGTACTCCAGCGACCGCAGAAGCATGTTTGGTCGCTGGGATCACTTAAATGGATTGTCAGGACCTGTCATATTCTTCCTCGATGCGAATCTGTGTATTCGCCATGCCAAATGGGGAGGAACAGGCAACGCTTCATGCACACCTGCTAGCTACTCAGCATGTGTTCATAACTGGGCAATTCATGGTCGTGCGCTCAGCAGCGATTAAATTCAGTTCTCGTTCTGTTACGGTTTGAAACTGATGTCCCCTTTTTGGGGGAAAGCGGACATTGCAAACTAGCAACGCGACTTCCGCTTATGACCCAAAGCGGACATTGTGTGAGCCTTGACGCGAGATGAAGTTGGATATCTGCTCCGCCTTCATTTGCTGGCAACTGGACCTAGGTCCAATAATTTATCCGACCTTCGTATCTGAAATTCATTGCCCGTTCGTCGATGGCCAAATCCTATCTGAGTGATCAGAATAGATCATGACAGTGGCTAAAGCCGTAATTTTGCGGACACCTGCCAATTGGGGAGGACTTTCATGTCGATGTTGACTGTAGCCCAAAATGAGAACCTCAGAATTCCATTTATACTTGGTGAAGCCGGGGCGCTGTCGAAATCTGGTGCCATTATCTTTGCTTCTCTCTTTTTAACCATTGCCGGGTTGTTTGCCGTTTTATTCGTCGATGATGGCGGTATGGCACTGATTGTGACCTTTGCAGCTGTTGCCGGTGGCTATATGGCATTGAACATTGGTGCAAACGATGTGGCCAACAATGTCGGACCAGCGGTTGGATCTGGTGCGCTAACGCTTTGGGGCGCCATCGGCATCGCGATAGTTTTTGAATCGGCCGGAGCAATGCTGGCAGGTGGCGACGTTGTTTCAACCATCTCAAAGGGCATAGTCGACGCATCCGCGATTTCTGACAGCAGGATTTTTATCTTCGCAATGGTTTCCGCACTGTTGGCTGGCGCCGTATGGCTTAACTTGGCGACTTGGATCGGGGCGCCCGTTTCGACAACTCATTCGATTGTTGGTGGTGTTTTAGGCGGTGCCATTGCTGCTGCAGGAATCGGGGTTGTGGATTGGGGTGTCATGTCAAAGATCGCGGCAAGCTGGTTCATATCACCGATACTCGGCGGCGTGATTGCGGCGGCGTTTTTGGCATTGATCGATGCATCTGTTTTTTCCAAACGTGACATGATCGCTGCAAGTCGTACGTGGGTCCCAGTTCTGCTGGGAGTCATGGCGTCAGCATTTTCGATGTACTTGATCATGAAAGGCTTCAAAAAAATATGGAAGCCAGATTTTCTGATTGTCTGTGGCCTTGGTCTGGGTGCGTTTGCTCTTGCTGCATCATCGTTGCGCCCGCTTATAACACGGGCTTCATCGCGGATGGAAAACCACCGTCGAGGAGTGAACAGACTTTTCACCATACCGCTGATATTCTCCGCAGCTCTGCTGTCATTTGCGCATGGTGCCAATGATGTTGCCAATGCAATTGGCCCACTTTCAGCAATCGTTAGCGTCGCAAGCACCGAGGGCGTCACGGCCAAGGTGGGTATTCCCTATTGGGTTATGATGATTGGGGCGGGTGGTATCGCAATCGGATTAGCACTGTTTGGAGCCAAACTGATACGAACAGTTGGAAAGCAACTAACAACACTCGATCAGACCCGCGCTTTTTGCATTTGCCTATCGGCTGCAATTACGGTGATTTGCGCTTCAGCATTGGGCCTTCCAGTCAGTTCAACCCATATCGCGATTGGTTCGATTTTCGGGATTGGATTTTACCGGGAGTTCAAGTGTAATTCAAAGACCAGAAGTGGTAATGATTTTTCCAATCATATCAGACGAATTTTCCGCATCCAGCCAAGGCTTATGGTGCCGCAAATCAACCGCAAGCCCAGAAAATTGGTCAGGCGCAAGGAGCTGCTGACGATCGCTGCTGCGTGGTTCATTACGGTACCGAGTGCTGCGCTAATCGCCGCTATCTTGTTTACAGGAATAACGGCGATAGCCGGGAACTGACGTGTCTGGGGCACACATCCCCTTCAGTTCCCGGCGCCACCAGGCTGCTTGCGTTTGAAGGTTAAAGTTTGTTGCGGTCCCGCAAGAACATTATTCCAAAACCTTGCATCTCATTTTCCGGCGCCTGGATACCTTTGTTTTTCTCGGAAGGCAGTCAAAGTTTCCTATTTGGAATTGGCGTGGAAACGGCTTTTCAACACATATGGGACCTTCGAACAATTCTTTCCCAGCCTAAGGTCTGAAACCTTATTAGACCCCAGACCGTATTGGCATTTTTTCTTATGTGACAGTTTTGTGACGATACGCAGAACATTGGCTGTGTAGAAAAGAAAAGGGAAACATTGTGCAAGGCATTGATATTGATCTTAGTGATCCCATCTGGGAACTGGCGGCAAGGTTTACCATAAACACCGTAGCAATGGTTCTGTTGATCTTCGGAATGTATTACCGTCGCTACCGGGACAGGGAACTCGCAACGACCGCATCCATGTTCAACATCTTTGCATTTGCAGTCCTGACTATACTTTCCAGTGTGGAATTTAGTATCGCGGCCGGTTTTGGGCTGTTCGCAATATTGGCACTTTTCAGTCTCAGATCAGAGCAGATCGAAAAAATTGAAATAGCATATTTCTTTGGTGCTATTGCGGTCGCTGTCATTTGCTCGGTTTTGGGAACCGGGCTGATATTGGTGTCCACTATCGTGGTCTTCGTTCTAGCCGCCGCCTGGATCCTTGATCATCCCAAAATGCTGCAGTCAGCCAATAGCACTAAACTCACCCTCGACAGCATTGATCAACACGTATTGTCAGACACAGACAAGATGCGCGCTGAGCTTTCGAAAAGGCTTGGCGTTGAGGTCATGAATTTTCAAATAGTTGAATTGAACTACGTGAATGATCTGGCTCGGATCAATGTTTATTACCGCGGATAGGAAATCTCCCATGACACATCACTACCCAAATCTCGAATTTGACTGGCTGCTCAAGAATTTCCAACCCATCACGCTCGACGAGTTAAACACCAAGGCGGAAATGCTGACGCGGATTGACAACAAGTATGTCGTGCAACACGACGCCATGCAAAGGGCGCTTCCGTACCTGGTCGATTATTTCGATGTACTTGAGATTGATCAACGCCGCGCCTTTACCTATGACACATGTTATTTTGATGACCCTGAGAGAAGTGCCTACTACGAGCACCACCAGGGCCTTCGCAAAGGCTTTAAGGTGCGTATTCGCCGTTATTCCGATTCCGAGCTTTGTTATCTGGAGGTCAAGGTAAAAGGCAAGCGTGGCATGACAGTAAAGCACCGGGTTCCTCATGATCCGGAACAGATCCAACATTTGTCGAGTAGTGCAAATGAATTTGCGCGTACAACCTATTCTACCCATTACCAAAAACCGTTTGAATATGATTTACACAAGGTGTTGGAAATCCGATTTAAACGCATGACCCTTGTCGCAAAAAGTGGTGGTGAGCGTATGACGATCGACACCGATATTCAGTTCCGTTCATCCGGCAAGTCTTTGCGTGTCGGAACAAATGTATTTATTGTCGAAACCAAATCCGAATTGGGGCGTGGATATGCCGACAAATGCCTGCGCCAGGTGAAAGAACGGCCAACTAGCAAGTGCTCGAAATATTGCATTGGCATGGCAACCCTGGGAGAGGTAACACGTTATAACCGGTTTTTACCGACGATGCGCAAGCTCAATCTAGTTGGTAAGGTCTCGAATCCTCTGGATGTCATTACATCGCTTGCTGCCTAGGAACGTGAGCAAATCCAATTAGGTGTTCTAAGACTTACCAGTTGAAACAGTCCCTGGTAGGCATTCTTGGCATCGAAATCAGCAAATGCTGGCAATTTGCATTATGGCGAGCCGGGATCAGCCGCCAAACCTCAGAGCAATTTGAAACGACTACAAGATTTCACAATCTTCAGACCAAAGTCTGTGTGTCAGGAATTGCCAATCTGATATTTTGGGAACAGTCTCTAACCGTGGGAAAGCCGGGGTCGTCAATTGATGTTGTTGACATGCAATCGACCCGAGCCAATTCCTGTGCCCGAAACCTGTCTGCAAAATGGAAAGAAACGCTGAGTATCTGGTGGCGAAATAGAGTTTTTCGGGCGGCAATCGACCATTTTTGTGTGGTGATCGTCGCTGGCATTGTTGTGTCCATATTTTACCTCAACAGTGAATTGCTGATCCCTACATCACACGCCCAATCCTTGACTAGCGGTAGTGATTCCAATTCAAAAAAGAAGTCGACACTCACCAATGAACTGGCTCCTGGTGTCTTTTACGAGGGCTATCTTGAAAGTACGCTGGAGTTTGAGGACAATTTCGATCTCGACAAAAGTAATGATGATGATGTTGCCGCTCTCAAACATCGGCTTGGATTAAGCCTGTTGATTGACCCAGGTGAATGGTATCGATTATTTTTTGAGACGGAAATTTCGCGCGAAGATTTGAAAAAAAACCAGCGAGGCAAGTCGACAGACGGCTGGGAATGGCGAATTAAGCAGGCGTTTGTCGATTTCCCCAACGTGTCGGATGGGGCCACGCTGCGTGTTGGGCGTCAAAATTTTAAAGATCCCATGGAGTGGTTTTATGATGCCAATCTCGACGGCGCACGAATATACTACAATTACAATGACTTCAGTTTTGAAGCATCAGTGTCCCGGGAACATCTGTTGCCAATTGACCAACTCAACAATGATAAAAAGAACGAGATTGATAACTACATAGCTGTTGCAAGCTACGCACCGAACAAGAAATCTAGCACCTCCGGATATGTAATTTACCGTGACGAGGATGTGTTCAATAACAACAATCCCGAGGACTTGCTGTTTTTTGGAATCCAATCAATTGGGCAGTTCTCATCCGCGTTTGAATATTGGTTAAACGCAGCATATGTGACTGGCGAACGCGCCAGGGCGGCCGGTGCGCGTCCAATTGAGGCTTATGCAGTTGATGCAGGTGCAACTCTGATCTTTGATGACGCCCCACTGGAGCCTTCTTTCACGGTCGGGTTCGTGCACGGTTCTGGCGATTCCAGGCGTAATTCTGGAAAAGATACCAATTTTCGCCAAACTGGATTGCAGGATAACAACTACCGATTTAACGGTGTGACAAAATTCAAATACCTTGGCGAGCTGTTTGATCCGGAGATCACTAATATTGACATTTTGACCTTGGGCGCGGGCATCCGCCCAACCAAGAAAAGCTCAATTGATATTGTCTATCATCACTACCGACAGGACAAGGCTGTGGATCGGTTGTCAGGAACTAATCTCAACCTGGATCCGCTGGGTATTGATAAAAATCTTGGGCACGAATGGGACGTCATATTCGGTGTAAGGGCATCCAAGAACTTGAGCATCGAAGCAGTGTTTGGCGGGTTTTTTCCTGGCGCGGCATTCGCATCAAATGCGGATAACGCATGGTTTGGTAAGCTGGAAATAAATACTGAATTCTGAGATTTTGTAGAAACTCAAGAACTCATATGCCTCAGACCATAGTCAGTGGGTCTGGACTGGTAAATCTGCTATTCTTGAAGAAGATCAACAAAGATATTTATCAGGTTTAATCTAGATGGATCGGTTGGCAATTACCTATATTGTTGTGGCGGCCAGCTACAATGTGAGAGAACGATGAGTGTCAGATCTCGATATTTCACACGTTTGATGAACTACAGCGCGCTCGCGATTTTGATCGGGGCGGTCCCGCTAGAATGTAATTTTTCGAAGGCTATCAAGTTTTCACCTTTTTCGATTTCCGTAGCGTTTGCAGATAGTGGCGGCGGGTCTGGCGGCAGTGGGTCTGGTGGTAGTGGATCCGGCGGGAGCGGTTCCGGTGGCAGTGGGTCTGGTGGCAGTGGATCTAGTGGTAGTGGCTCTGGCGGTGGTGGATCCGGCAACAGTGGTTCTGGCAACAGTGGATCCGGCAACAGTGGATCTGGTGGCAGTAATAGTGGTTCAGGTTCCGCAAATAGTGGCTCTGATAGCAACAACAGCGGTACCGGAAATAACAATAGTAACGTCGGTAACTCCAAAAATAATTACGCCAACGGCGGTAGGAAAAACTATGGTCATGATCACCACAGCCACGATGGCCGTAGCCCGTTAGATTTAAAGAAATTTTTCAAAATTTTGCGAGGTCACGGAAGCATTGCAAAAGCTGAGCGCAACAGCAAAAAAATTGAGGTTACCTATGAAGACGGCTGGAAAGAAGAAATTGAAAACGAAATTTATCGATTGAAAACTCCTGCCAATCTAACGATTAGCCGGCGCAGGGTCAGGCAAACTGATATCGACAGGCTCAACTCGGCTTTTTGACAAAACCCTTATTTTGCAGTTGCAATAGTATCAATTTACCCAACGCATGTTCGTTTCACGAATTAGTTGTTCCACGAGCTTTTCGCAAGTACGGCTGCTTCCACCCGGTTTCGAACCTGAAGCTTTTGCAGAATATTGGTCATATAATGCTTGACGGTTTTTTCCTGTAGTCCCAGCGCCTTCCCGGCTTCTTTGTTGCTGTTACCGTCGGCAACCAAACGCAAAATTTCTTCTTCCCGTTTGGTCAGGATAGCGAACACGTCATCATCGCGTTTGGAGGAAATTGGTTCTTGCATTGCTACCAGGAGATTTGCAGCCAATGCGGGTGAAACATATGTGCCGCCTGAAGCTATTGTGTGAACAATTGCGGCGAGCTCCGCTCCCCCAATACCCTTTAACGCATATCCCTTGGCACCATTTTTCAGGGCGTTCATCACATCAATGTCATTTTCTGAGACGGTCAACATGACAATTTTTATTTCCGGTATTTCCTCGGAAATTGCTTTTGCAGCCTCGATGCCATCGCCGGGCATGGAAATATCAAGAAGCGCAACATCCGGCTTGTGTTTGCGAGCAAGCAATATGGCATCGTCTGCGGATGCCCCTTCTCCGGCAACACCGATGCCGCTGCTTTCACTCAAAGTGCGCACCACGCCCTCCCGGTAAAGCGGGTGATCGTCAACAACCACAACCTGAATATTCTTTTTCATTTACCGTATCCTATGTTGATACCGTCATTTTTAGTTCAGCTTTTCCTTCGGATGAGATGGAGAAACTGAACTCACCACCAAGCGCTTCAATCCGTTCCTGCAGACCAGGCAAGCCAAGACCACCATCAACTTTGTTAGACGGATCAATCGCTGCTTTGTTGGAATTGTTGGATACCGTTAGCTCAAGGGTATTGTTTGTAAAATTACAGAAAACTTGCTGGTCAAGTCCATTGGCATGGTGATAGGCATTGTTGAGTCCTTCCTGGACAAAACGGTATACGCAAATTTTTACGGAGGCACGAACATTTCGATTCTCGCCAACCATTTTGAAGCCTACCTCCGATCCGGTATGATTTTGGTGTAACTGGATTACTTCCTCAATCACCAGCCTGATAGTCTTCGTCTCGATTTCCGGTACCGATAGTCCTTTGCAAATACCGCGAATATCACGCATCGCATCATCAAGGGCGACCTTGATTGCAGAAATTTCATCAGCCCAGATTTTATCGGTACGGCGTGTACCAAGACTGTCCAAACGCAATGCAGCCAGGCTTACCAGTTGCGCCGGGCCATCATGCAAATCAGAACTGACACGACGGAGGAATTGCTCATTTAGTTCGGCGGAGCGGCCGGACGCGTGCATTATTCGCTCTTTGAGGGCGAGATTCTGTTCTGAAACCATGCGCAGCTCACCGACCCGATCTCTTAGGGCTGCTCCCTGGTGCTCAATCGTCCTGCTACCACGCAAAACAATTGCATAAAGGCACATTCCCATGGCTAGCGTGGTGAGACTGACCACGAGCCAACCCTGACGTTTTGCAGCAACCAATGAGTTTTTGAGATCGCTTGCATCTTCATAAAATTCAGCAACTGCAATTATCTCACCCGACCATTGAGCTCTTATCGGGCTGTAAATTTCAAGCAGTGGTATTCCAGCCTTTCGATCAATTTTATTTTCCTCGTCACTTAGATCTTCTAATTCTGAAACCACCATACCGGCCCAAGCCTTTTTTAGACTATCTGCAGGCTCAAAGATTTTGCCGATTAGATCGAGGTTATCACTGTATGCAATCAAGCCACCCGGTTTCCAAATTTTTATGGAAACCACACTCTCTTTCAACGCCGGTGTATCTAGAACTTCGTCAAGCGCTCGGATTGGACCGATCGACAATGTGTCATTATCACTGAGTTCCTGGGCTAGCGGTGCAATAAAGCTGTCCATTAACAGTGCTGTTGTTATTGCGGCATTTTGTGTGACACCGGTCTCTATCTTCTTTGCCAGCCAGGATCCAATGAGGAACATTCCCGCAAGCATCACAACACTTCCGGTTAACGCAAATTGCTGTAGCAGATTGAGTTGGCTTACCGCTTTCCAGAAGTTGGAAAATCCGCGCAAGATTGATTTCGGATTTTTCATCATTAGAATTTACACAAATGAATTGGTGCAGACAATCGGACCAATGTCGGCCTTACACTCAGACCAAGGGCGGACGTTGAAAGCGAACGACAAGAAGCGAAGCACACCTTGTCATTGATTTTGGCGCCCCGGCGTGACCTCAAAATCCATGCCAGTTTTCTTGCGCTTTCTTTTTCTTACGTTTTTGAACCATTCTATTCCTCTTTTTGTTTTTCTCGTTTCTTCTTTTCCAACCGGTCACCATCGACATCACCAGGTTTTCTTGATGTTCCAAACTGGCAAGCAACACACCTGCCAGATGCAAGAAAATTAGACCAAGGGTAAGATTGACGGTGATTTCATGCAGTTCTTCAACCCATTTGATGCCCCAAAATGTGGTCGTGATCATCATGATCCCGGTTGTTGTGATGACCAATAGGCAGACCAAAAGTGCGATGATCATGGCACCGCCTGCCGGATTGTGTCCGACATAACGTTTTGCGCGAAAGCACAGACTGTCTAGCAAGAACTTGAGTATCGTGACCGGATTGTAAATGAAGCTGGAGAACCTGGCATGTTTGGTTCCGACAAACCCCCAGGCAATTCTTGTGATCAAAAGTGCCGCGATTAGATATCCCGACCATTCGTGAACACGGTCCGACTGTTCAGCGGAAATCCATGCAACAACAAAGGATACCACTAACGACCAGTGAAACAGTCGTACAAAAGCGTCCCAGACCTTGATTTTAGATGGCGGCTTCAAGCCGCCACCCAGGAGACATGTTTGAAGCAATACCTTATCATGATTTGGTTTCGAGCTTCACGACTGCACCAGTTACTGGGTGCATGTAGATTTCAACCCGGCCACCATTTTCGTCGAGGGCATAAACCTCGTAGCAGCTATCATCCGTTTCGACTTTTCGGACCTCATAACCCAACTCAGCTGCTTTTGCGCCGATCGCTTCATGGCTCAGCCATTCGCCGGAAGTGTTTTCACACTTTGCATCACCACTCGCATAGGCTGGGGTCAGAGACAGTGCTGCTGCAATCATTGGCACTACAAATAGTATCTTGTACATGGTCTATTCCTTTCATCATGGTTCGCCATTGTGGCGACCAGGCCAACATATGATTGTTGCGCTGACAAACTGCTGACCTGGACGTTCAGCGAATTGTCATTTTGTGAAATGCTATAGGGAATGATGACAAAAACGACCCGCCGCAAGTTTCTGACCATTGTTGCCGGTACATCGATCGCAGTCGTGATTGGGCTGGATGAAACATCGGCTAAAAAAAAGGGGAGACGGCGACGCGATCGTGACCATGATGATGCTTGGGTGCATAGCCAGTCAGGAAACATCCTACCTTTGAGCAAAATTCGGCAAATTGTGCGCTCGAGAATTAAGGGGGAAATAATTGAAACCGAATTTGATCACGAGGATGGTTATCCGGTGTATGAATTTAAATATATTGATCGTTCCGGTCGGGTTCGGGAGTTGTATATCGATGCTCGCACGGGTTCAATTCTCAAGGATGAGTTGGATTGATGCGGGTATTACTGGTTGAGGATGATGTTCGGATATCCCGCGATGTGACGGAACTACTCGTCGCTAACGGATATATTGTGGACCATGAAGTCGATGGTGAGAAAGCCTGGTTCAAGGGCGGAACCGAGGATTATGCAGCGGTAATCCTCGATCTAGGTTTGCCTCAAATGGACGGGCTTTCGGTATTAAAAAAATGGCGGTCTGAAGAAAGGTTGTTCCCCGTTCTTGTACTCTCCGCACGGGGTACCTGGAGGGAACGCGTTGAGGGAATTGATGCTGGCGCTGATGACTATTTGCCAAAGCCGTTTGAAATGGATGAACTATTGGCGCGCCTGCGTGCGGTAATACGTCGTTCAGCGGGCCATGCGGCACCCACTATGACACACGGTGAAGTAACACTTGATCCGATAAAGATGCGAGTTAGCGTGAAAGGTGTTCCAAAGTCACTTTCACCTCAAGAGTATCGTTTGATTTCATACTTGATGCACCACAAGGGGCGCGTCGTTCCACAGCAAGAATTGGCCGAGCATTTGCATGGTGAGTATGAGGAAAGAGAATCAAATGCAGTCGAAGTCTTGGTTGGTCGTCTTCGGCGCAAATTGGGTGTGGAGCTCATCGAAACCCACCGTGGCTTTGGATATGTTGTGGGAGCCAACGGCCCATGAAGAAAAGATCGCTCAAGGTTCGATTGCTAGCAATAAATGTCGTAGCGATAGCTGTAATTCTTGCCACGACGGGTCTCGGACTGGTTTTCCTGTTTGAGCGCCATCTGGAGCGTCGGGTCGGTGCGGAGCTTGATACCTACATCAACCAGATTGCAGCAAATCTTACATTCGATGATTCCGGATTACCGGAACTCACCGATGAGCTAGCAGACCCTCGCTTTGAACATGTATTCAGTGGGTTGTATTGGCAAGTCTCAATAGAAGGTACCGACAAATTAATCAGGTCCCGTTCCCTCTGGGATACTCGCATAGAGTTACCGCAAGGCACGTCTCCGATAGGCCACGTCAACGTTCACAACGCATTTGGTCCCGAAAATTCTTCTCTACTCGTTCATGAACGCAGGTTAGTGTTTGACCTTGGTTCACGGGAAAAAGTTGCACGGCTGGTTACGGCCGTCGATCGGACTGATGTAGAGGCTGAGACCGCAACGTTTGCATGGGAGGTTTCCTTGGCGCTTTCCGCCCTGGCCGCAGTTCTGATCTGTTCTGCCTGGTTACAGGTTGTTGTTGGACTGAAACCCCTGACTGTTATTCAATCCGCTGTTGGAGCTATCCGTGACGGTTCAGCAGCAAGAATCGACGTTGACGTACCAATGGAAGTTACCCCTCTTGTAGACGAGGTAAACGAAATGCTCACAGCCCAGGAGACCATGTTGATCAAGGCGAGGCAGAGATCGGCTGATCTCGCACATGGTTTCAAGACGCCTTTGACCGCGTTGAAAACCGATGTAAGTCGGCTACGGAGTAAGGGAGAAGAAAAAATTGCCGCGGACATCGAAACAACATCGTTGCTTATGCAGAGGCAGATTGATCGCGAATTGGCTACGGCAAGGGTTCACAACGCTAAAAAAGCCGCCACGACAAGAATAGACAAGGTTGTACAGGGATTGATCCGGACCTTGGAGCGGACACCACAAGCTGAGGCTAAGTCAATCACGGCTGAACTTGAGGTGTACGCAACAGTGAAGATGGATGAAGATGATCTGTCCGAAGTGCTTGGCAATCTGCTTGAAAACGCAATCAAGTTTGCCAAGGAAAACGTAACAATTCAGACAGTGAAAATTGGTTCACTGATCCAGGTTAACATTGAAGACGATGGTCCAGGTGTAAGCAAGGAGTTGCGATATTCGATTGTGCAACGCGGTACTCGATTGGACCAATCTCACGTGGGTTCCGGTCTTGGCCTTGCCATAGTACACGACGTTTTAGAGCATTACGGTACAAAACTAACCCTTGGGGCATCAAACTTGGGTGGCCTAAAGATAAGTTTTCAGCTTCCACTGATCGATGACGTTTGATCAAGCAATGTCACGGAGATTGCTGTCGAATGTCTGCTATTGGCATGACGCATCGCAAAGTTGAAGAAATGAATTTCTGTCCCCTGTTTACCCAGTGACACGTTTGGACCTTGGTCCGATGCGCTGCCCGACCAACGTATCGAAATTCGTTGCCCGTTCGTCGATGTTCAATTCCTGCCAACACGATCAAGGTGGATCACAGTTTCAGCTTGTTCGCCAATACAATCAAGTTGTGTGCTGTCTTTATCGCCGCCGCACTGTTTATGATTTAAGGGGCGATAGTCGGGAACTGGGTAAGGTTGCACCCCCGTATCCTGCTCAGTTTCCGACACCAATAATATAATGGATGGTACAATTTTTAGACTGTTTGGCGACTGAGGAGGGAACCAAAACCACAGAAAAATCATGAAACACGCAATGAAATCGAAATTTGACAACCAAGTTCAAATAAATGGTCTCGAAGAATCCGTTCTCTAGGCGAGTGAATTGTTTACCCAGCACAACGCAGATGAACTGGGAGGGGCGTATATGATCGCTAAATTGATAACGGAGCACCGTCAGTTGTCCGGTAATCTTGCTCTGGCGCGTCATGTCAGAGACAAAAATCTCAGCATCGAGCTGGAAAGAAAGATCGATGAGATTTGGATACAACTACTGACCGTCGAACCTTCAAATCAAGATGACAACGTATTGCTGGTAAAATTTCTATTCAACCAGTTGAGGAACAACTCAAATCTTAATGGTGACGCTGTTGCAATCAAAAAAAGGATAACGAAGTTATTTTCATTTCATCCGCTGTAATTTCCATGTCTGTGCCCGCAATGCACACAAAGCAACATTTCAACGTAACTCCACCAATGTAGTTTGGTAGGAGCTTGTTTGACCTGCAGAATCCGGTCGGATTAGTGCAATCGATCATTGGGTATTGTGTCTGAAAAAGGACCTTCAATTGCAGTGTTATCAGAGGCCAATCAGCCTAATTAGTTTCTGCAAAATTTTCTGCAATTTGGTTGATCTGGGTCAAAACAATCCACCCCCCGCGACCCCATATGTGCTTCGTAAAAACACAAATCTTGAAAGGAAGTGTTATGCGTAAATTGTTATTGATGGCCCTGTTGATAGCTAATAGCATTCTCGCTGCGAATGCCTTTGCTGAAGAGTTTGAGGTCAAAATGCTGAACAAGGGTGACAAACGCGCAATGGTTTTCGAACCGGATTTCATCAAGGCGATGCCTGGCGACACAATAAAATTTCTCCCAACTGACAAAGGGCACAATGTTGAATCCATTAAAGGCATGATGCCAGAGGGTGTCGCGCCTTTTAAGAGCGATCTAAATGAAGAGTTTATCCTAACAGTTGAAAAGGATGGCGTTTACGGAATCAAATGCACACCTCACTACACGATGGGAATGGTCGCATTGATCGCGGTAGGCGAGCCAGCTAACGCAAATGAAGCCAAGGCCGCAAAGGTGTCCAAAAAAGCCGAAGGCCGGTTCGCGGAAATCTTTGCCACTTATGAAGCTACTAATTGATCGAACAACATCGATCGGTGCAGACAAAGATCCCAGGACGCGACATGGGAATTATCATACTAGCCCTGGTTCTCTTAGTTCTGACACCAGTGGGTGCCTACGCTCAGTCGGCACCCACATGGACACACGTTCAACAGGTCTTTGAGATTTACCAATGCCCTGTGTGCCACACCGGCGAAGATGCGCCGCTGGGCCTGCGTCTCGACACGCTGGAGGGTGCTCTCGAGGGCAGTGAAAACGGCCCTGTGCTAGTCGCTGGCAAGCCTAGTGAAAGCAAATTGTTCACTCGTGTCGGCAGTGACAGTGAGGTACGGATGCCGCTAACCGGTCCACCGTTCCTGAGCGCCGAAGAAATTAGCTTGTTAGAACAATGGATTGAGGCTGGCCTACCAACGGGTGACGGCGATGCTGCCGCTGCAACCCCACAAAAACCAGTGCGGCCCGGTCCAAATGATACTGCAACCTTTGCACATGTAAAAACCATTTTCATGAAACGCTGCGTGAAGTGTCACAAGGACAAGGGACTTGTCGGTGAGCCACCGGAAAATCTGAGACTTGGTAGCTATGATGAAATCCTCAAAGGTGGCGAACGCCTCGCAATTTTGCCGGGAAATCCAGGCCTTAGCGAGCTCATTCGCCGAGTGGAGGGAAAAGCCGAGCCACGCATGCCGATGGATGGCCCGCCTTGGCTGAGCGATGACGACATTTCGCTGTTGCGTCAATGGATTACGCAGGGTGCTCGCGATGAAAATTCCATCCCAGCACCCATACCTCAGGGTCGAAAAGTTCGTTATCGCGGAATGATGACCGGCAAAAGATCAATTGATGGAGCCACTTTTATCATCGATGGGGGAACTCGCATAGACAAGTCGCCGAGGGTTGGCGGTCAAATTGAAGTACGTGGCAGGGTAACTAGGGCTGGAAATGTGAGAGCCTATCGTCTACGGAGTCGATAGTTATAATCTAAGTTACTTTTGGCGGTGTTGTTCACCACAGTAAGTTCCACCCAATCCGAAAAATTGTTAGCCAAGCCGGGTAAATCAATATTGCGGCAATCTAACAATGTGAGGTTGGTCCGATTGCCTTTGGGGAAAATCGAATATTTGAATTTGGTGCACCGACTTGAAAATGAAATGAATCGGCATGACTGAACATTATGAAATGCGTCGATACGATTGAAGCGATCTCTAGTTCTCATTATTTGTTCTGACGTTCGAGATGTTCGAGTATTTTGCAGTTCTCATTTAGTTCTTCAAGCGCCTGCAACTTGTCGGCGAGCTGTTGTTCAAGAACCAGTCTTTGCTCGCAAAGTTTTGCCAATACGACACGTCGTTGTGTTTTCCCTTGATCAAGGTCGTAGAGATCTATCATCTC
This sequence comes from Hyphomicrobiales bacterium, assembly GCA_021775415.1. GTDB lineage: Bacteria > Pseudomonadota > Alphaproteobacteria > Rhizobiales > Rhizobiaceae > JAALLB01. The sequence continues at coordinate 164,050 of JAJFHV010000012.1, forward strand.
CTTAATTTGTGCTAGCGAAAAACCAAACCGCTTGCCAACTAGGATAAGTTTTACCCTAGCCCGGTCACGGCGATTATAAATTCGTGTTGTTTTCCCCTCAACTTGTGTTGGATGAAGCAACTCTAGCGATTCATAGTACCGCAATGCACGCAGTGTTACTGAAAACTCCCGTTTCAGATCTGAAATGGAGAATGTTTTCCGCTGCTGCTGCATAGGTGATCGATGCGCCCCGCTATTAACTAGGGGCGGCTGGCGTGTGACCCTCTTGGAGCACTCACCAGCCGCGTGGCGACCAGAGGTATTTCCGCGTATTCAATGGTTACCACTTACTAAATGATTACAGATTACCGCGGGAAAAGTTGTTGATTTGGATCAAATGATGCCCGAATTGATCTCACAGTTTCACCAATTGGTAGTTGATGTTTGGTTAACGAACCAGGCTGATGACACAATTCACATTCAGGAATTGGATCGACAGCACATTAAAATTTGAGGTGGTATATTGAGTGGCACAAAACATACATCAGGTTAAATGGCCTGATTGTACGCTTTCGGGGGTAAAGCTGAGAAAATGAAAACGTTTGCACATATATTTTCATTGGCTACCATTCTTAGTAATGGCTGGATTTGTGGATGTGTAACCGTACGAGGTTCCAATGAGTACCAATCTGATTCATCAATTCCATGAACTATCCGACCAAATTGAACTGGCCACCCAGACCGATGATCTAGACTCGCTAAGAAAACTGGATCAAAAAATAGTTGAGGTGAGGAGGCGCATATTGGCGTGGCGGCCACGAAATCCAGAAAACATACCTGTTCTGACAGAATTTCTGCTTGATCAATTGATTTCCAATCCGAACGTTGAGCACTTTCGAGGAGAGATCCGGGACAAAATATTGATATTGGGGCGGCTGGCTTATAAACTAGGGCAAGAAGCCAATCTGAAAAGATAAACCACTTAGTCAAGCGTATGCCCGCTATTGGCACAAAGCAGACATTGGGTCATTGAAATGACGAATTATCATCAAGTAACAATTCCTAGTCTTGCAAAACTCAAAGCGTCGATGGAGCAGGACTCTTCAATTTAGTGGCCCGTATTCAGCGTGTAATATGGACGGCGCACTTGGCGTGACGTACCACACGAGCAGCGGTAGAACCAATCAGATAGTCTTGTAATCCGGGTCTATGCGAGGCCATAACAATACAATCGTTTTCCATGGCGTTGGCATAGTCGAGAATGCTGTGGTTCGGATTCCCTTCAACAACTTTACAATCAGCCTTTGGAAAATAATCTCTTGCCAGACCTTCCAATTCTGTTTGAAATTTTTTCATCCAGCGAAGCTGGGATTCTTTTAGCAACTCCATTTCCACATAGGCCGGAATTTCTATGACTACGTTAAGTAGCGTAATTTTTCCGCCCTCAGCTAATAGGCATTTGGCAATTTCAATCGACGCCTTGGAATTCGAGCCGTGATCCAACGCTATTGGGACCAGAATATTCTTATACATGGTCTGTTCCTATTCATTGACTTGACATAACAGATTAGCTTGAATCCGACTTGATTGATTGATTGAGATCAACTTTCCGGACGAGCTCACGGGCAGCTTTTCAGCGTGATTTGCGCACGTTTAGGATTACCCCAACAACAAACCTGTTCTATCTGAACGGTCAGGTCCGCTAATGACCCAAAGCGAACATAGGTGAATTTCGCAATGGCAATTTTTAGTCGCTTACTCGGCTTCGCAAAGCCAGCGTGTTACGTACTCGTATGCTAAACGTTCTATCCAATCCGGTTTACGCCAAACTGTTCGCGGTCCAGGTCGTTGCGTTGCTCGGAACAGGGTTGTTAACTGTCGCCCTTGGGTTAGCGGCGTACGACATAGCAGGTGAGGCAGCAGGCGTTGTGTTGGGTGGAGTTGTTTACCACGTGACCGCCTGGTCGATACGACACATTGATAAATCCCATCGTCTTGGAAGACCGCCGCTGCGGTACAGAATCTATTTGCTTTAACTGACCAGATCGGGCCTGGCTCACCGCCGGGCCTTGACGAACAAAAGGAGAAGACTGGCATGAAACACATACTGGTTGCATTTGATGGCTCGGATCCATCCAATCGTGCATTGGAGCATGCCGCCAAAATGGCGAAGGCGCTCAAGGCCAAGCTCACAATTCTAATCGTCCGTCTCGTTGTGGTTGGCCGTTCCCGTATCCTCGTAGCTCCGGACAAGGAAGAGGCGCTGGTTATCTTGGACCAAGCGAAAGATGTGGTTTCGGCGGCGGGCGGCCCAAAGCCAACAATCGTCGAGAAAAAATCAAGAGACATCGCCTACACAATTATTGACGAGGCCATTAAGAAGAAGGTGGACTTGATCGTGATGGGTGCGTCGGGAAAAGGCACGGTTAAGATGTTTTTGCTAGGCTCTGTCTCTGAAGAGGTCCTAAGAAAGTCCGCCTGTCCGGTCACTATAGTACATTAATACAGTTGCGGTTGGCTCTTAGATACTCGCATCAAGGTGACGAGCAATTTTGAGTGCTCCTCTGCATATTACAGCGGTGCAGCAGGATTACCCGATGTCCGTGGTTGGCACAAAGCAGACATTAGGCGATGACGTGGCGACTTCCGCTTTCGGAGGTGAAGCAGACATCGCGGACTGGTGCTTCGAGTTCCGCTTATGACCCAAAGCGGACATGGTCACAGCCTTTCAACTAACCTGGTGCCAAACAGCACAACGGAATTTTTTTCCACTTGATTCCAGCTTGAACGTTTTTGAGGATACCATTTTGTACTGCCTATCCGATTTCCAAATTGTAGCCCCCGGCAACAACTCGAATCCAAGCATGCGCCAGTCAATTTGCTTGGTGTTTTTCTTCCAGATAAACTTGTACTGAGGTTTCAATCGAACTTTGACTCTTTGGTCTTGCCTGCATTCAACTGATACCGGAATTTCCCCATTCCGCTTTTTCTGTTTCAGCAGTGCATTGGTGCGGCTTACCCCTATCCAACCATCAGCGGCATGTACTGCATGAATGTTAAGAGACATGACTAACGCAACCAATGGTGGAAGAATAAGACTCATAGTACTCCTCATTTTCAGGTTGCTATCTTGATACACATTGAAACATGCACCTTCATATATTCCTCTTTGCTAAGGGTCAGAAAATTTATCACATCTTGTGCTATGCATTTCGTTTCCATTTTTTCAGTATGAGTTTTGTTGTAAAATGCAAACATATGTAATTTATTTTCAGCACCAATTCTTTCAGTAAATATCTTTAGAACCTCATCACTTGGGGCACTTAGGAGGCTATCTACAACTTCATGATTCCAACTGTCGTCCAAATACTGAGCGGACTCCCAACTGTTCATAAATATTAGCGCCAAATCAGAATCATCCATTCCAGTTGGGCTGTTCTCCCAATCAAATAATGTGCCATCATCTAGTTTAGCCAGGGCCATATTGAAACCAACTGGAGCACCAACTATCAACACACGAAGCTTTCTATCAACCTCTCCAAGGAAATTCAGGTTCCTAGAATTTGCTTGAGCTACGCAAGCTACTAAGGATAGCAAACACAAAACCAAGAGCGTTTTGAACATACGAGCCGATCTGTGTGCCACAAAAAACATCAATCTTACAGTGCTCCCAACTTCGATCTGACTAGCTTGATTATTTGATCGGGGTGAATGTTAGTTCAGCTACCGGTGTTGGTGCAATGCTACTGGCTCAACGCTGACAGCACTACCGGGTCTATATTCAACACAGGTATTTGGTGTATGGCTAAAACCATAAGTAAGCCTGTTGGCCCTAGAGTTGGGATAGTTGGGTGCGGTTCCAAAACAATATACATGCCGAAGCAAGAATTATTGCACTGAAAATGCCAATTCCAATCTTGATTGCAATCGTTGTTTTGTTCACCGGATACTGGGTTGTTGAGAACAGTTTATTCGGGGGAGGTTGGCTAACCCAATCTCTAGCATCGTTACCAACCTTCGCAACAATGACATTCGTAGCCTATTGCGTACATTGGAGTGTGCTTTTTCCTGATGATCAACCATCCAATCCGAATGTCCATCACATAGCATAGCGCTTTGTTGGCTGCATTCCCTTGACCTGAATCAAATAGGAGAGCTGCGCTGTCAGCAGTGCACCCTTTCATTCCCTCGCATCATTCATGCGTCAGACACAGGAATCCATACGAATCCCTCATCCACCCAGTGCATTTATCACCTCCTCGGCGATTTCAGAGGTGTAAACCACAATGTCTCTTGTTGGCACATAGCTGACATTATGAAAGATGTTCGGCCCCACCACCGGTGTTTCTATAGAGTTGATTGAAAATTAGAAAAGGCAATATGCCTAGCATATACAGCAAACCGCTGGCGCACGCTTCCTGTAGGTAGCCACGAACTGAGAGATGAATATCTCTAGGGTATAAGCCAAAATCGTCATAATCTACCTTTGCGTCCAAAAATAGAAGATAAACACAAACACCCAAGAGCAAAATGTACTTCAACAAGGATACCCAATCATAATCGGGATACCTGTTTTGTATGGCGATTTTTCTTATCATTACATAAGGAATCGAAATTACTAACGACGTGACAAGGAGAAGCAATTGTATGACGAAAAACGCTTCAAACTTGTTGGCAAATTTCTCATAGCCGTGGGATTTCAATGACTCAATGGTGCCCGCAGGTCCCCAGAACATTTCTGCAACTCCCGCAAGTGATACCGGCAATCGTGTAACCGCATGTTCCGTGGCCTGTAGAAAAACTAACCCAAGTGATGATGCTATGAAAACGTAAAGCACTCCAACCAGAAACCATGAAGGTGGATGGCCCCATTTTCCAACTCGATCAACTTTCATAGGTGCTAGATATACATCAAAGGCTAACGCATCGAAAGATGACAAAAATCAATGTCCGCTATTGGCACAAAGCAGACGTCATGTGTGATAAACTGAATGCCCGCTTTTGGGGGTAAAGCAGACATCGCGGCCGAGTAGGTCGACTCCCGTTAATGACCCAAAACGGGCATTGAGACGTTTAAAATTTAGTAAAAATAAATATCTGTCACTGAATGCTCATTTTAGGTGTCATCACCATCCACTCGTATTTTCTATCTTGAAACTCTAACAGAACTTCCATCTAAAAACTCTGCACCTTGTTTTTCTAGAGCTTTCTTAATCGCCTTTACAGTTCGTGCTTGAAGGTTTTCACCTCGCTCAAATCGGGTAATTGTATTTGGTGACACATCCGCTAATTCAGCAAGATCACGAACACCCAAACCGAGGCCCACACGAGCCATTTTGCATTGGGTGAGTGATAATTCATAACTCATTTTAGTTACCCTGTATCGAAATAGTGTTGACGTGACTACAATTGCTTGCGATAATGGTTACAGTGTAACAAAGTATGACATTTATGCTGCTGGAACAACTATGAACAATAGATTGGCTGAAGAGAATTGTAACTCCAAAATTGAGGCGAGCATTGAGCGTCTTATCAAGCTGCTTGTAAGGCTTATTATCGAAGAGCATAAAGGGAACAGAATATGAATAAATACGCAGTATATGCTCGCTATTCAACAGAAATGCAGAATGAAAAGTCTCTGGAAGATCAAATTCGTGATTGCCAGAAACATATTGATGCCGAGCAGGGCGCGACATACGAGATTTATACAGATCGTGCCATGAGCGGTGCTTCACGCTTTCGACCAAATTATCAAAAATTGCTCAGCGATGCTGCCGAAGGGAAGTTTCAGTTCGTAGTAGCCGAAGCCTTAGATAGGCTTTCCAGAGATCAAGAGGACCTCGCCGCCCTATTTAAACACGTCCTCTTTCATGATGTCACACTGATAACTTTATCTGAGGGCATTATAAATGAACTTCATGTGGGCTTAAAGGGCACAATGAATGCCCTCTTCCTAAAAGATCTAGCCAGAAAAACACGAAGGGGGCTGGAAGGTCGTGTCAGAGCTGGAAGGTCTGCTGGTGGGAAGGCCTATGGCTACGAAATCGTAAAAGATTTTGACCATAACGGCGTGCCAATTACTGGGCAGATGGAGGTTAATCAATTCGAAGCACAGATCATACACCGTATTTTTGTACAATTTTCTGAGGGCGGAAGCCCAAGACAAATCGCCAAAGATCTCAACAAAGAAAATGTTCCCGGACCACACGGCAAAACATGGACAGATACCGTAATTAGAGGGCATAAAAAGAAGGGGACAGGGATTCTTAATAATGAACGCTACATCGGACGGTTGGTATGGAATCGCCAGCGTTTCATCAAAAACCCGCAAACCGGAAAACGCATTTCACGCTTAAATCCACCGGAGGAATGGATCATCCAAGATGCTCCGGGCGTTTGCATAATATCAGACAACCTCTGGAAAAGCGTAAAGGCCCGTCAGGAGATTATTGCTGAGACCGCACCAACACAATGCGGTAAAAACCATCTTACCGGCGCGCGTCGCAATAAGTTTCTACTATCTGGGTTGTTAAAATGTGGAGAATGCGGTGGAGGTTACACGATCGTTTCACAAGATCGCTACGGCTGCGCAAACAGAAAAAGCAGAGGAACCTGCCACAACTCGAAGACAATAAAACGGCAAGACATAGAAGAACGTGTTTTGTCTGGCCTCCAAAACAAACTTCTAGAGCCGAGAGCGCTTTCAACCTTCATCGATGAATACGTTTCCCAACTAAGAAAATTGGAAAAAGCCAATGAGCTTGAGCAAAAAGGCAAAAGGCAGGAGCTCAATAAAGTTGATAAGCGCCTAAATGCAATTCTACACGCAATTGAGCAAGGCGTAGTTACTGACACCACAAAATATAGAATGCTGGAGCTTGAAGCTCAAAAGTCAGAATTGAAATCTAATTTGCAAGAAGAATTTCAACATCCAAAACCAAACAAAGAAATGATTGGCCTTTACAAAGAAAAGGTAAAAGACCTTTCAGCCTCAATATACGAACCAGAAATCCGAAATGCAGCAATTGATGCTCTAAGGCCATTAATCGACAGAATTATCTTAAAACCAACGAATTTAGGGGAAATGAAAGCTGTACTGTTGGGTAATATTGCAGCAATGGTGGCTCTAGACAACGAAAAAGGCCAAACGTTATCTGACCTATCTATCCGTTTATCAGTGGTTGCGGGGGTAGGATTTGAACCTACGACCTTCAGGTTATGAGCCTGACGAGCTACCGGACTGCTCCACCCCGCGCTAACTTTTGACAATTCGCCAAAAGAAAAAGCCGCCGGCCAAAACCCAACTAGTGTGAACTTAGGCAGACGGCCATTCATCATAAAATACATTGAAAAGAGAAGCTCGTGAATTACATGCGATTTGCAGACCTGGCAGCGACCTACTCTCCCGTGCCTTAAGACAAAGTACCATCGGCGCTGAGGCGTTTCACGGCCGAGTTCGGAATGGGATCGGGTGCAGCCACCTCGCAATAACCACCAGGTCGGCAAAGCGCATGTAAATAAACTGGTCTGTTTGTTGTCTGAAAATGTCTGTTCTGGAATGAATATGGGTAATGAGAACGATCAAGCCTATCGAATTATTAGTACTGGTAAGCTTCACACGTTGCCGTGCTTCCACACCCAGCCTATCAACGTCGTAGTCTTCGACGATTCTCAGGGAAAACTAGTTTCCAGGTGGGTTTCCCGCTTAGATGCCTTCAGCGGTTATCCCTTCCACATTTAGCTACCCTGCTATGCTGCTGGCGCAACAACAGGTCCACCAGTGATGTGTCCATCCCGGTCCTCTCGTACTAGGGACAGATCCTGTCAATTTTCCTACACCCACGGCAGATAGGGACCGAACTGTCTCGCGACGTTCTGAACCCAGCTCACGTACCACTTTAATTGG
>JAJFHV010000013.1 GCA_021775415.1 Hyphomicrobiales bacterium
CGCGTTTGTGCATTGTACTTGTCTTGCCGGTCATCCAACCGGCGCCCGTTCACGCAGCGGCGGTTTGGCTAGTCGCCAAACCTTTTGCTGGCACGGAGCGGGGTTTTCATGACGCTACTTCGAAAGGAGTGAGTGAATGCAAGTGCTTGCGCAAAATTTCCTTCACCCTCATCCTGAGCCTGTCGAAGGGCCAGGGTGAAGGGCGACGGTGAACGAAATGGAAGCAACAATCTACATCGTGAAATGCAGTGACGACTCCTATTACACCGGCCTTACAAAACAGGAGATTGATGCAAGAATTTGGGAGCACAATGCTGGAATCAATCGTGGCTATACCTTCAAGCGAAGGCCGGTAGAACTGGTGTTCATGGAAGTCTACGAACGAATAACCGATGCGATTGCCAGAGAACGCCAAATCAAGGGATGGTCACGCGCAAAAAAGGAAGCTCTGATTGCATTGAATTATGAAGACCTTCCCGAACTTTCAAAGAACCGGCAAGCGCACCCTCGCCCTTCGACAGGCTCAGGATGAGGGTGAAAAGAAAAGGATAGCCTCCCATGAACAAACAAACCATCACCAAATTTGCCGCTGCCAAAGCGGAAGCGCATTTCAGCGAAGCTTGGCGCACATGTCGCCACACGGAATGTCAAAGACGCCAGACCTGTACCGGCGGTCCACGCGGTACTTGTCGTAAAACCAATGGCAAGCCTCTGTGCGCAATTGCGAATGAGAGTTGTCCCCAAACACACCTGTTCCCACACGCAATGGCTGTGCTAGATTCTGCCGATGGCAAAAGCAGCAACTCCAAAAAAGAACCCCCGAAAACGTAAAACGCCAGCCAAGGCGCTGACCCTGCGCGGATCAAAGCTGGAAGATTTTGAACCGCTGCTTCCGGCGGAAGAAAAACTCCGCCAACGCGCCGCACGGGGCGAAGATTGCGAAGTTGACGACTTCAACGGCAAGCGCCCGGAAAAAGTCACCGATGATAACACCGTACGCGCCGCCTTCCTGCGCTACATGATTTTGGGCGGCTGCGAAAAGTCACCAATCCACACGCGGGGCATAAACTTGAATGGCGCATTTGTAATGTGCCGGAAAGACGGCGCTCTTGGCAAAGGGTTGGATCTGGAGGCATCGAACATTGACCATGATGTGGGGTTGTTTGATTGCTATGTCGATGGATCGATATTCCTTCTCGGCGGATCGGTAAAAGGCTTGTACCTCAATGGCAGCTATGTTGATGAGGTCAACGCCGATGGGCTGCAAACCAAGGGTAACGTATTCTTGCACAAGGGTTTCAAGGCTTCCGGCGAGGTGCGGTTTATGGGGGCAAAACTGGGTGGTGATCTTGATTGCGTTGACGGCATGTTTGAAGGGCAAGAAATCTCGCTTCAGTGTGACGGCTTGGAAACCAAGGGCGCCGTTTTCTTAAATGAAGGTTTCAAAGCATCCGGCGAAGTACGGTTTTTAAATGCAAAACTTGGCGGTGACTTAACCTGCCGCAACGGGCAGTTCAGTTCGGGTTTGGACGCACAGAATGCGCACGTAGATAAAAACGTCTGGCTGGATGACAGTTTTGTAGCAAACAAAACAGTAGCATTCCGCAACGCCACTATTGGTGGCAACCTACACTGTGAAGGTGGGACCTTTGCTGATCCCAACATCGCGTTCATCGCCAACCGCGCAAAAATCGATGGTAATGTGGATTTTGGCAAAGCAAAAGCTGCAGGAACAATTGCACTGACCGGCACGGAAATTGGCGGAGACTTTACGCCGCAGGGTGCAGTGCTGGAAGGGGCGCCCGCCCTACAACTGCGCAATTCCAAAATCGGAGGAACCCTGTTCTGGCGCTCGCTCGGCTTTGCAAATGGCGAGGTGGATTTTGGTGGCGCGTCCTGCACCACCATCAACATGGACGGCCAAAGCTGGATGCGCAAACGGCCGGAGTATATGGAGCGAAAACCGAAGAACGAAGAGAGCGAGGCCACTGCCAAGCAACAAGCCGATCCGGAAAATGGCGAAGCGGAAACAAAAGAACCGGAAAAGAAAACCCAGTTTGCCACAAGACTTGCCAACTTCACCTACAAGGGGTTCTCCGAACTGCCCGACGGCTGCAAGGCCAATTTCTGGATTGAATGGTTGAAGCAACAACCCGATGATCATCTCGGGAAACGCTTCCGCCCCCGCCCCTGGGCACAACTGGCCGAGGTACTTGAATCCATGGGCTTTGAAGAAGAAGCCCGTGATATCCGCATCGAAAAACAGAAAATGCAAACCCGTTTCATGGCCCATCATGAACCCGTTGCGCTTGATGGCTTTAATCTGACCCATCAATTGCAGGTGTTCTGGCGTAGTTTCCTGTGGGGACCAGTGGTGGATTATGGATATCGCCCCGGCAAGGCGCTGCTATGGCTTGCGGGCCTGGTGGTGATTGGTTGGTTTGTCTATTTTCTTGCCGCCGAAAACGGTGTCATGACGCCAACCCATCCACTCATCTACAAGGAAGCACGTGCCGGTGGCACCATCCCTGGATGGTGCGCGGAAAACTGGGTATATTTTCCCGATGAAAGCTGTGCGACCGCCATGCCCTCGGAGTATTCCGAGTTCTTTCCATTGATCTATGCCGCCGATGTGGCCCTGCCGGTGGTTAATCTGCGCATGGAAGATGATTGGGCACCGCGAGTAGTCAATACGATAGGTGAGCGCGATTATCTCGGCCTGTTTGTCCGGACCTGGGAATGGTTCCTGATCGCTGCCGGTTGGGTATTATCACTGCTGTTTGTATCCGCAGTTGGCGGCAGCATCCGGCGATAAATCTATCCCCGCATCTCCAGCTTGCCAAACAATTGTGATGGTATGGGAAAGGAATTCCCTGCGTGGCAGCACAAGCGGGCGTAGTCCGTGCAAGTGCGTGAACGCGCGCTCGCCGGATGGCGAGCAAGGTAAATAAATTAATGGAGGTGCGATGGATCAAATTAGTTCGCGTCCGAAGAGCACACCACCACTCTCGTCATCCTCGGGCTTGACCCGAGGATCCACTCCGATCTGCTTCGAAAAACACAAGAATGTTGTTTGGGAGAGATAGCGGTATGGACCCCCGGAACCGGGTGATGCCCGGTCCGAGGATGACCATGCTAATATTATGCCGCGTTGCGGGTCTGCAGCAAATTACGATTGACCAGAAGTTCCGCAATCTGGACCGTGTTAAGCGCTGCACCCTTGCGAAGGTTGTCGGAAACGACCCAAAGATTAAGACCATTCTCAACCGTAATGTCCTCACGGATGCGGGAAATGTAGGTCGCATCCTCACCGGCACATTCATACGGCGTCATGTAGGTTTCCTCTTCCGCGTTATCGACAACCAGACAGCCCGGTGCTTCACGCAGAATGCTCCGCGCTTCATCGGCGGAAATCGGCTTTTCAAACTCGATATTGACCGCTTCCGAATGGCCGACAAATACCGGCACCCGCACCGCGGTACAGGTCACCTTGATATTCTTGTCGAGCATCTTCTTGGTCTCGGCCAGCACCTTCCACTCTTCCTTGGTGTAGCCGTCCTCCATGAAACTATCGATATGCGGGATGACGTTAAATGCGATGCGCTTCGGGAATTTCTCGGATTCAACCGGATCGGCCACAAATACAGCGCGGGTCTGGTTGAACAATTCATCCATCGCTTCCTTGCCGGCACCCGAAACCGACTGATAGGTCGAGACTACGATGCGCTTGATCTTGGCCACATCATGCAGCGGCTTCAGCGCCACAACCAGTTGGGCGGTCGAGCAATTGGGATTGGCGATGATGTTCTTGTTGCGGAAACCCTCGATTGCATCAGCATTGACCTCCGGCACGATCAGCGGTACCGCAGAATCATACCGCCAGGCAGACGAGTTATCGATGACGACGCAACCCTGTTTGGCGATCTTCGGTGCCCATTCCTTGGAGGTTTCACCACCGGCAGACATCAGCGCAATGTCGGTATCGGAAAAATCATACGAATCCAGCGCCTTCACCTTCAGCGTCGCGTCGCCGAAAGAGACCTCAAGTCCCTGGCTGCGGCGCGATGCGATCGGCACGACCGTGTCTGCGGGAAAGCCACGCTCATGCAGAATGTCGAGCAGCTCCCTGCCGACATTGCCGGTAGCGCCAATAATTGCGATTTTATAACCCATGGTATTAGCCTCTTAATGCGCTCTCATAATGTGACGGATCGGTTCCGCCTTGCTCTCCCACTCTTCGGCCCGCAAGACCCCGGAGAGCAATCGGGCACAAACGGAAGTCGTCAGACCTTCGGGGTCTTCGTAATCTTCGTGAATATCTTGATTGCCGGAAAGGTGGAGACGCCACCAGCGGCGTCAAACGCCGGGCGGTTCATAGTTTCTGTGGTCAAATTAAAGTTGGTCACAACCATCTCCTGTTGGCGATGGTCATACGCAGATTTTGTGAAGAGTCAATTACTTCAAGGATGCAGGGAAGGCTTAGCTCCAGCCAAAGGCTACTTTTTCGAGTCTCTTGTCATCAAAATGCTCGGAACCCTTGGCAATTGCCTTGCCGCCGGCATTTTCATAAAACGAAATCGCAGGGTTATTGTCAGCCAAAACCCATACTGCCGTGCCTTTGTATGCCCGGCGTTTCAATTCGGAACGCGCATCCATGAAAAGCTTGCTACCGAGACCGATGCCCTGGAATTCGGGCTTCAGATAAATTTCATAAATCTCGCCCTGATACGGAAAGGTACTTACCCGGTTCGGGCCAAGCGTTACATAGCCGGCAACCTCGTCATTAAGTTCAGCCACCAGAATAATGGTCGAGCGGCGAATGGCATTGGCCCACCAGCCAGCATCGCGCCGATTGATCATGCGGGTCAGCGCCTTGTAGGGCACAATGCCGGAATAGGCATTTTTCCAGGACTGCGCATGGACATCCGCGATATCACACGCATCATCCGGCACCGCACGTCTGGTCTCTGCAACGATAGTAAACATGGGACGATCATAAGTTTACTTTTTGTTAACCACCAAGCGAATTCCGCAAAGATCCGCCATTTTGTGATCAAATATGCAGGAAAGTTCTCGAGTGTTGTATTTTGTCCACAGCTAGAGGGCGATTGTCCGGGCATTCGTCACAAAAATCCAGCCGGTAAACACCCATCAGACCGTCTGATGATGGCATGTGGCAATATTTGCCCTTTGCCGTGAACGCCTGTAGGTCATATTCCATGAAAAAGACTATCGGCGAGATCATCTGGGGCACTCATTCTAGGCTTGGCCATTGCTTTGACTACGTCATGATCGGACTGATTCTGCTGTCACTTGTCGGCATGATCATCAATTCAATGCCCGACATCCCCAATGTGCTAAGATCCGCATGTGGTGTACTGGAACTTCTCATAATCCTGATTTTCACCGCCGAATACCTGCTGCGACTTTGGACAGCCGAGAAAGCTTTCAAATACGTCTTCAGCTTTTGGGGGTTTATAGATGTGATCGCGATACTGCCGTTCTGGCTGGCACTCGGTTCCGGCTGGGAAGCCGCACGAACCATGCGGATGTTACGAATTCTCAGATTGTTGAAACTCGCCCGCTACGTCGCCGCGTCTGATAGAATCCATATTGCATTTGAGCTGGTATGGCGCGAACTGGTCATCGCGTTTTTTATTGCCCTGCTCGTCATCCTCATTGCAGCCGTTGGCATATACAGCTTCGAACATGCGGCCCAGCCGGAATCATTCGCTTCCATTCCACATTCGCTGTGGTTTGCAGTCGCTACCCTGACAACCGTCGGTTACGGCGATGTCACACCGATTACAGCAGGTGGAAAAATCTTCACATTCATAGTCCTGATGGTCGGGATTGCGATTGTTGCGATACCAACCAGTCTCATTACATCCGGCCTTACCCAGGCCAGACAAATTCACGAAGAGCGTTTGGCAAAATCCAAAAAGCCGCCCAAAGGAAAATAGTCAGACTTTTTTTGCGGCAATTTCATTGGTGCGATCATTAAGCATTTCACGCACCGATTCCCAAAGCAGCGAGAACGACTGGAAGCCTTCCTCTGTAACCTCATCCGTATCGAGCGCACGCACCACTTTCTCAAGCACGGCGAACATCTCGCCCTTGAATTCCTTGATGTCATTGGGATTAGTGGTAGCGCGAGCTTTCTCGGCAATGTCCAGAAGAATGTAATTATAGCTGTCCATCCGGTCTTTCTGGGTAGACATAAAGCGCGATCTAAGCGCAATGAGCCCTGATCCAAGCATTGCAGCCACCGTAATCATCAAGGCAATAGGCTCGGCGTTTTCCTGAAGAAAGGATGGCTGGTCCCGGTTGAAATAGCGTTCCGCACCCAAGTGCAGCGGTACACTCAAGCCCGCAGAAAGGTCTGGACGGATAATGGCGGAGGCGAGCGCAAACCGGATTGTGAGGTCAAGTCGGTGCTCAAACAACACACTGGTAAGTTCTCGAATTACCTCTTCGTCCAAATCTTCTCTGGTTACCAGAACGCGGTTAACGACAACGGCCTTCATGTCATTGCGCGGTGTCGGGGTCCTGCCCAGAAATGCTCCCTTGGGAACAGTGCCGGTTTGTAAAAATGGCCGCTTGATTGCAATCGCATCCGCCTGATCAATTTCCAGATACCGCATTTTGATTTTCTTCAACTGCGCGTCTGCAAACAGATTTAGCAACAGCCGATCCCGTAAAGATCGAACCGTAAAAAGCGCATCCACACGACCGTCCAGCAATTCCTCAGATGCCAGCGCAAAAGACTTGGCCTGCCATTTCACTCCGCTGATCGAAAGATCATAATGGTCACCCACAATCCAGAAAGAACGAAACTCGTCCGTTCCAAACAGCGGAATAGCAACACGCTTTCCTTCCAGATCCGTAACATTTCTGATCCCGCTATCGGCCCTGGTGATGATTTGAAAATAATCGGGAAACAATTCCGCAATCATCCGCACATCGTTGATCACCGGTGTGTCGGATCGAATGGTCGCCAGATCCATCTTACCCTGATTGAGCAGCGAAATATTCTCGCTGGAATCCAGGGTTGCAGTGACATCAACCACAATCCGGTCCGAATGACGGCTTACGACTTCCGCGACCTCTTTCATCAACTCATAGGAATCAGAACGATAGGGCCCGGCACCAATTTTCAGGACAATCGGCCCCAGTTCGCGGTTGATATAAAAATATCCACCAACGCTCGAGCCCACCAGCAGCAAAGTCAAAAACACTGCAAACAGTCGAAAGCGCTTGTTCTTTTTGGTGTTGATATTTGCAACCCGGGACGAAGGATCACTCCACTGATTTTTATTTCCGACCATTAATACTCCACCCCTGCAATTTTCGTATCAGAGGCGATGTAATTTTGGCAATACCAATCGTTGTTATTTGGCCGCTTGCTATTTACGGTTGCGGGCAGCCAAAGTGCGCAGCCGCAGCGCATTTAATCGAATAAAGCCATGCGCATCCTTCTGGTCATAGGCACCTTGATCATCTTCAAAGGTTACCAGCTCTTCTGAATATAGCGATTTGTCACTTTCGCGACCGCAGACGATCACATTTCCCTTGTAAAGCTTAAGCCGGACCTTGCCCTCGACATGTACCTGCGAGTGATCAATTGCCGCCTGCAGCATTTCCCGCTCTGGCGAAAACCAGAAACCATTGTAGATGAGTTCCGCATAGCGCGGCATCAATTCGTCTTTTAGGTGCGCCGCGCCACGATCCAGAGTGACCGATTCCATCGCCCGGTGCGCAGCAAGCAATATGGTGCCGCCCGGTGTTTCATAAATCCCGCGTGACTTCATGCCAACAAACCGGTTTTCAACCAGGTCAAGCCTGCCAATACCATTGTCGCGGCCAAGATCATTCAGGCTCGCAAGCAGCGTAGCCGGACTTATTTTCTTGCCATTGAGGGCGACTGCGTCGCCTCTTTCAAATTCAATCTCGATTTCTGTTTCAACATCAGGCGCATTTATCGGCGAAAGGGTGCGTTGATAAACATAGTCAGGCGCCTCTATCGCCGGATCTTCCAGCACCTTACCCTCAGACGAAGAATGCAAAAGGTTTGCGTCAACCGAAAACGGCGCTTCACCCTGCTTGTCTTTCGGGACCTGGATTTGGTTTTGCTCGGCGAAATTAATCAGGTCGGTGCGGGATTTGAACTGCCAGTCACGCCACGGTGCAATCACCTTGATGGATGGATTAAGTGCATAGGCAGAAAGTTCGAACCGCACCTGGTCATTGCCCTTGCCAGTCGCACCGTGAGCGACCGCGTCGGCTCCGGTTTCCTCGGCAATTTCAACCAGTCGTTTTGAAATCAATGGTCGGGCAATCGACGTACCCAAAAGATATACACCCTCATAAACCGTATTGGCGCGGAACATCGGAAAGACAAAATCACTGACGAATTCTTCGCGCAGATCTTCGATGTAAATTTCCTTGATGCCAAGCAACTCGGCCTTGCGTCGCGCTGGTTCCAGTTCCTCACCCTGACCAAGATCGGCAGTGAAGGTTACCACTTCAGCCTGATATTCGTTCTGCAACCATTTGAGGATGATTGACGTATCAAGGCCACCGGAATAGGCCAGTACAACCTTATTGATCTTTTCTTTCTGCGTGCTCATAATTATGCCTTCAAGGAAGAAAATCAGGCCGCGATCCGACCCCGGAATTTTCGGGCACTTTAGCCAGAACCAAAGTCAAAGCAACCACTACAGGACCATGAACATGGAGTTTTTGCCAACCCTGCCGGTTTTCCTTGCATTCACCTTTGCAACGTTTGTCCTGGCCATTACACCGGGACCAGACATGACCCTGTTCCTGGGTCGCGCTTTGACGCGTGGTCGCGCTGCAGGTATTGCCGCACTTTTTGGAGCATCATCCGGAATTGTTATCCATACCCTGCTGGCAGCATTCGGCGTTTCTGCCCTGCTGGCGGCTTCACCAACCGGGTTCCTCATTCTGAAGATTGTGGGGGCGCTGTATCTTCTATGGCTTGCCATTCAGGCGCTCCGCAAGGGTTCCGCACTTACCCTGGAAAAACAGGGAAACCAGCACTCAAGCCTGTTTGAAAACTGGCTCGCTGGACTAGGTGTCAATCTGCTCAATCCGAAAATTGTGCTGTTTTTCATTACCTTCCTGCCGCAGTTCGTATCTCCCGGTGATCCAAATGCAGCCGGCAAAATGGTGTTTCTCGGCTTATACTTCATTGTTTTTTCGATAGTCCCGATGACCGTGTTGATTTTCACCGTTGATCGGCTGGGAGAAGTATTGAAGCGCAACCGGCACGTGACACGCACAATTGACTGGCTGTTTGCCAGTGTGTTTGGGGCCTTCGCAGTAAAAATGTTGCTGACTGAACGCGGCTAATCTTCGTTGCGACCCAGTTTGTCCATCACATCAATTGGCTCTGATCTACGCTCTGGCAACCAGGTGCCAGCACCTCTTCCGGCAATCAGCCAATAAAAGAACCCGCCGATAAATCCGGTTGCCAACAATACAATCAACGTGCCATCGGATGGCAAACCATCATGGTCCACGGCAAAAGTGGATATTCCCGCAAAAAGACCAACCAGCTCACCCAGCACCAAATAGGTGATCATACCCTGCCAGCGCATTAACTCGGTGACCGCGATCGCAATCGTTGCAGGAAGCAGCGCCACGCCAATCACATGGAAACTGGATACAAAACCGGTAAATACTACGGCCAGCGCAATCAGCGATCCAATCGCACTACCATCCCCTTCAGCAAGCAGATTAAGCTCGGTAAAAAATTCACGAAAGAACCCGCCAAACAGGCCAATCGACAAAAAGATGCTCGCTGCTGCAAGTGCAATCAATACGCCAAGGAAAATCGCAATCAGCCGCAGGATGAGGTTACCGAGAAGTCTCACTCCCCGTGCCCCGCAATCATCATCGCCTCCAGCGCCAGCCGGTCGGTCTTTTTCAAACGCTCGGATTCGGACTTCAACTGCCCACAGGCGGCAAGAATGTCTTGCCCTCTTGGCGTGCGGATTGGCGACGCATAACCATTGTCATTGATAAATTCCGAGAACCGTTTGATCGTTTCCCAGTTCGAGCATTCATAATTGGAACCGGGCCACGGATTAAAGGGGATCAGATTGATCTTCGCCGGGATACCTTTCAGCAGTTGCACCAGCTCCTTGGCATCTTCAAGCGTATCATTGATGCCCTTCAACATGACATATTCAAACGTGATGCGCTTGGCATTGTTGGCACCGGGATAATTGCGGCAGGCATCCAGCAATTCTGCAATTGGATATTTTTTATTGATCGGCACCAGTTCGTCGCGCAGATCATCACGAACCGCATGCAGGGAAATCGCCAGCATGACGCCAATTTCATCGCCGGTTCTTGGAATAAATGGCACAACACCGGACGTGGAAAGGGTAATACGCCGCTTGGAAAGTGATAGACCTTCGTTGTCGGAGGCAATCAACAGTGCCTGTTTGACGTTGTCAAAATTGTAAAGCGGCTCGCCCATTCCCATCATGACAATATTGGAGACCTTACGTCCTTCCGCTGGTACAATCGCCCCTTGTGGCGTGTCCGCATTGGGAAAGTCCCCCAACCGGTCCCGGGCAACAAGCAATTGTGCCAGCACTTCACCGGAGGTTAGATTACGAACCAGCTTCTGGGTGCCTGTGTGACAGAAGGTGCAGGTTAGCGTGCAACCAACCTGGCTGGAAATGCACAGGGTTCCACGACCTTCTTCGGGAATATAAACGGTTTCAATCTCTACCGGCTTCCCGGCACCCCCGGATTGAAATTGAAACAGCCATTTGCGCGTTCCGTCATCGGAGATTTGTTCTTCAAGAATTTTCGGACGGGAAATATCACAGTTCTCTGCAAGCTTTTCGCGCAATTCACCAGAAATATTGCGCATGGCGGAAAAATCTGAAACTCCGCGCACATAAAGCCAGTGCCAGATTTGCGAGACCCGCATGCGCAGTTGCTTTTCCGGCACCCCAATTTCGCGCATCGCATCGCTCAGTTCCTGACGATCCATACCGACAAGCGAACGTTTCTGCGTTTTGGGAGAACGCAGTTTGTCAGCGGCCGCACGGCCTGCTTCATCGGTTAGATCAAGAGAGATGGTCATTGGCGGGTGTTAGCATGGCATGAACGCCAAATCACGCTTTTTGCGCCGCGGCGCTGCCAGCAAAATTATTTGCAGTTCTGAATCTCTTTCAGCGATGCGGTGACCCCGGACAGCGAATAGGCATATCTTGTCTCGGTACCGCGACGTGATTTACCTGTAAGGGACATTTTACTGCCGCTTCGCATGGAACTCACCACCGTCGGTTCTTCAGCCGGATTTTCCATCCACGCATTGCTGCCCTTGGTAAACATGTTGAAGGTTTTACCATCAATATCGAGCACTACTTTTGAATCATCGGCGAAGGGATAGCCAACTGTAAATTGCGGTTCGTAGGTAACATTTTGACCCGGATGCTTTGCCAGCATGAAAAACACGTCGCCGTGGTCACGATCAGCCGGTTCTTTTTGGGTCGGAATTGAAAGGATGTAGCATATCTTGCCCTCACCACCGGAGTGGCTGTAGGCACCCCAGGCATTGTGCTGCTTGATGCGAGTGGGAGTCTGGGCAAGCGCTGAAGAGGTGAGCGTCATTGCGACGAGGCTTGCAGCGAGAATTTTTGCGTACATTGCTTTCTGCCAATTTTGTTTCGATGCGTACAAATTATTCCCCGATGTATTGCAGCGGCCCCAAAAGACAAGAGCTACCATGCGTTAATTTTGGTTAGCAAATTGTGAACAGATTGGCAAAAATCCGGCCCACTTTATTAAGATCCCACATATGCAGGAATTCATACCCCATGTTTTAAACCGTTGAAACACAAACTTGGCAGGAATTTGACAGTCTCGCCATTGTGAATACACCTACCGTTTACCGCCCGAATATTGTGGCTTTCCATGAACATGCGCTTTCAAGGGTTCACTTGGGCCCCCTGCTGACACAGGCCGCTCGGCAAAACGTCCCATGGAACGCATCCGGTCATACATCACAATCGCACCAGCCATTGCCACATTAATACAGAAATCCATCGGAATTTTCACCGTAAACTCGCATTTTTCAATCATTTCCTGAGAAAGAGAACCTCCCTCGGGACCCAACACATAAACTGCCCTTGCCGGGTGGCGAAAGCTTGGTAGCTCAATGGCATCAGCAGTTAATTCAACCCCAACCAAGCGGCAATCATCCGGAAGCTGCATGTCAGCGACATCGGCGTAAGAGTACCACGGCAGATGATCCTGTGATTTGGTGGTGTCCGATTCGGGCCTGCCAATCGCCTTGGCCGGCGCCACTGTAAAGATGAAGCTGGCGCCAAACCCGTGGGCAGAGCGCGCCAAATTGCCAAAATTCATGGGCTTGGAGATACCTTCAACCCCGATTCCAAAATATCCGCGCATTTTCAGTTTCCGTAATTTGGATTACCGGACGGGATAGGCAAATCTGGTGCCAATGTCCACGGGCAGCATAATTGCCGACTTCAGGCGTCCTGTTTATCCGACAAAGCCTTCTTTGCTGCAATCCGGTGACTGTCCTTCAGATGTGCGCGAATGGCGCTGAGTGCCGCAGTCAGTACGGCAATATCATCGGTAAATCCAAATCCAACGATAAAATCGGGAATGGAATCGAGTGGCAGGACGAAATATGCAAGTGCCGCGAGCAAAATGCCACGAACCCGCATCGGTGTATTCGGGTCCATCGCGCAATAATAACCTGCCACCACGTCTTCCATAAAGGGAACGCGATTTGCAGCTTTGCGCACGGTATCCCAGAATCCTGCTTTTACACGGGTTTCGCTTTCCTTGATGTCACCTGGACGAAGGATTTCATCTATTTCGACTTTTCGCATACAACCCTCCTGCCCATTATTTGGGTATCAGGCCGGTATGAATCAAGAACCAGCCATCCGATCCATCGCCGTCGCCAGCTTGATATCAAGTTCCGTCACCCCGTCTGCGCTGTGGGTTGTGAGAATTACATCGACCGTTTTGTAAACGTTCGACCACTCGGGATGATGGTTGAGCTTTTCAGCCATCAAGGCCGAGCGGGTCATGAAGGCGAAGGCTTCGCTGAAATTTTTGAAATCGAAAGTCTTGCAAATCGCATCACGTCCCTCAACGTCCTGCCAACCGGCAAGCTCTGCCAGCGCCTCCGCACGCTTGGATTTGGAAAGTTTCTCTGCCATGATTTGCTTCTCCGGTAAAACTTGCGGGCTTGTTTATGTCAGTATCTGTACTCTTTGTCTGCCTTGGCAACATTTGTCGTTCACCACTTGCGGAAGGAGTATTCCGTCACAAGGCCGGGGAGGCAGAGTTGACTGACCATTTCAGGATCGATTCTGCCGGTACTGGTGGCTGGCATGTAGGCGATCTTCCCGATACACGAGGCCGCCAAGCTGCCGGATCCCGAGGTATCGATATGTCAACTCAGCGCGCCCGACAGCTGGAAGGGGAAGATTTCCACACTTTCGATTTTATTTTCGCGATGGACCAATCCAATCTGGCGAACATCGAGCGATTAAAGCCACCAAACGGCAAGGCCCAGTGTATGCTATTTCTGGAATTTGCTGGCCACGGCGCGGGCGAAGTGCCCGATCCATACTATGGTGGCGCGGATGGGTTTGATAGCTGTCTCGATTTAATCGAGGCTGGGTGCGAGGAAATTCTGGAACGCCTTGCGAAAAATTATTCCGCCGGTTCGGGGTCAAACGCGTAAGCCCGCTCAATCACATAGGGCCCGCCACCGGTTGATTGTTTTGCTGAATAGAGCGCGAACCGTTTAACCTCAAAAGGTTCGCACGAGAAATTTCCGTGCCTTGCAAGCCAGGCTGCCACATCCATATCCGAACAATTGCGAACGCGTGCAAGAGTTACATGTGGCGTGAACTTTCTGCCGTCAGGCTTTATCCCAACACGTTGCATGATCCGTTCATGCTCGAATTGAAGGCTTGAAAGCGCATCACTGGATTCGATGGCAAGATAGAGTGAGTGCGGCTTCGAATTGCCAAAAACATTGAAGCCCGCAACACGCAGAGTAAAAGGCCAAATCTTGACCTGCGCAAGCGCATCGGAAATTTCATCAGCGATGCGGCCATCTGTGTCGCCAATAAATCGCAGAGTTAGATGAAAGTTTTCGCGCTCAATCCACCGCGCACCGGGAAGACCACTCTGCAGGAGCTTGAGCTCACTGGTGATATTTGCCGGTACTTCCAGCCCGGTGAACAGTCGTGGCATCCAGAGCACCTTTTCTTGGTATCATCCCATCAAAGGGGTTTATATCAAGAAAAATGTGCTCTAGTCCTCACAAATCCGCTGAACCAGTTCGAGCCCAAGCGGTAAAAAATTCTTGATGATCAGCGCAACGCCCTCTGCGGTCGGATGAATGCCATCGGCCTGATTGAGTGCCGGATTGCCGGCTACGCCATCCAAAAAAAACGGATAGAGCAATACATCTCTTTGCCCGGCGATCTGCGGATACAGCCCGTTAAATGCATCCCCGTAGACTTTACCCATATTGGGAGGGGCCATCATGCCAGCAATCAACACTTCAATCTTTCGCGCCTGAAACTTGCCAACAATTGCGTCAAGATTTGCAGTGGTAATTTCCGGCGCTATGCCGCGCAGGGCATCATTGGCACCAAGTTCGATAATAACCGCATCCGTTTCGTTCGGCACAGACCAGTCAATCCTGGCAAGGCCCCCAGTGCTGGTATCACCAGAAACTCCTGCGTTGATGACCTTTATTCCATAGCCTTCTTTGCGAAGAGCGCTGGCAAATTGTTCAGGAAACCCTTCATTGGGACCCAGACCATTGCCTGCCACCAGACTGTCCCCCAAAACCACAAGCGTTTTATCCTCGCAGATGGCATCCGCAGCGGTAGCGGGTGAATATGAAACCGCAACCAATAGAACAGCAAGCAACTTCGCCTGTTTCAATTTCATTTCTAGACCCCATATGGCATGGAATGATTCGAACCTCATAACCGGAACTTACAACAAATGGGCATTGGTGGATTGTGAAGCAAGCAGCGCAGAATGCAATTTTTCTTGAGGACATTCATCTCACCCTCGGCGAAGGCGCTTCGCAGGTCCATGTTCTGAAAGGTGTGGATCTTGCAATTTCCAAGGGTTCATCCGTAGGTATCGTTGGACCATCCGGATCCGGCAAATCGACATTGTTGATGGTGATTGCAGGTCTTGAGCGAGCCGATAGCGGTACCGTTGCAATCAATGACACGGATATTACCCGCTATAATGAAGACGCACTTGCAGCCTTTCGCGGGCGGCATATCGGAATTGTCTTCCAGTCTTTTCACCTCATTCCGAACATGACTGCAGTCGAGAACGTTGCCGTTCCACTGGAACTGGCAGGCCAGTCTGACGCGATGAAACACGCGGCACAGGAACTCACTGCGGTGGGCCTTGGTGAGCGGCTTGATCATTACCCCGGTCAACTATCCGGTGGCGAACAGCAACGTGTCGCGCTGGCACGGGCTCTGGCACCTTCACCTACTGTATTGATTGCAGACGAGCCGACAGGAAATCTTGACGAAGAAACGGGCAAACAAATTGCAGATTTGTTGTTTGAACGGCAATCCACCAAAGGCACCACATTGGTATTGGTTACCCATGACGGTGTGCTTGCCAAACGATGTGACCGCGTAATCCCTGTACACTCCGGTATCATTGAAGATCAAAAGCATTTTCTGAAGGCCAAGGCCTGATCACGTGAACGAAAGCAAATCAACAAAACCAGCACGTTTCCAGCCCGACCTGTCGCTTGTCTGGAAATTTGCAATGCGTGAATTGCGTGGCGGGCTTGGTGGATTCTATATCTTTCTCGGCTGTATCGCCCTTGGAGTGGCAGCAATTTCCGGCGTCAATTCGGTAGCAGTTTCCATAACGCAGGGAATTTCCTCCGAAGGCCGCGCCATACTCGGCGGCGACTTGTCATTCTCGCTGGTGCAGCGTGGAATAGATGCCAAGCAGCGGCAGTTTTTGGAAACAAAGGGTGAAATCTCAACGCTTGTAACAATGCGCGCCATGGCCCGAATGAGTGATGGCAGCGATCAGTCGCTGATTGAACTAAAGGCCGTTGAGGCGAACTACCCGCTTTACGGCGCACTACGCGTCGATGGCGTTTCTTTCAATGGCAGCAGCATCGATGATGGTCACGCGATTGCCGATACACTGTTGCTGGACCGGTTGGGCTTGAAGTCTGGTGATGAAATAGAAATAGGTTCGGCAAAATTCACGCTTTCAGGCGCAATTACCCAGGAACCCGACCGGGCGGGTGAAGGATTGGGATTTGGACCCAAGGTTATAATTTCAATGGCCGGGCTTGAACGCAGCGGTTTGGTTCAGCCGGGTTCGCTGCTTCGTTATCATCACAAAGTGAAGCTTGATGAACCCTTGCCAGCCAATGTCGAGGCGGTTGAAACTCAGGCGAAGGAGCGGTTTCCGGAAGCCGGATGGCGCATCCGAACCCGTGAAAATGCTGCCCCCGCCCTATCGCGAAGTGTGGAGCGGTTTTCTCAATTTCTAACACTGGTGGGATTAACGGCATTGATTGTCGGCGGCGTCGGTGTTGCCAACGCCATACGGGCATTTCTGGAAACCAAACGTCCGGTAATCGCATCCTTGAAAAGCCTCGGTGCGCCGGGTGGATTTGTTTTCAATCTTTATTTGTTGCAGATCCTTATTCTGGCGAGTTTGGGTATCCTGGGTGGTTTGGCGCTGGGTGCGCTGATGCCGTATGCGGCCCGCTTTTTCCTTTCCGAACTCCTGCCGGTGTCCTCGGGCGCTTTATTTTTTCCCGCAGCACTTTTGCCTGGCGCTGTCTACGGCGTACTGACGGCGCTTGCATTTGCGATTTGGCCCCTGGCGGTTGCCCGCAATGTTCAACCAACGGACCTGTTTCGCGCCAGCACCTACGGCAATGGTCGCGGCTGGCCAGGATTTGGTTATCTGGTCGCGCTGGCTGTAATCGTTCTGACACTCATATCTCTGGCAATTTATCTTGCTGATAACCGGTTTATCGCATCCGTCTTTGTCGGCGCGACCGGGATTGCATTTGTTGCCCTGCGACTGGTTTCGGTGGGCATTCAAAGCATTGCCCGAAAAGCACCCTCCAGTCGGTGGCCGGAACTTCGAATGGCAATTGCCAACATTCACCGACCGGGTTCCCTGACCGCTTCCATCACCCTGTCGCTTGGATTGGGGCTGGCGCTGCTGGTAGCCCTTGCAACCATCGACGGCAATCTGCGGCGCCAGATCACCAGCAACATTCCCGAACAGGCGCCCGATTTCTTCTTTGTCGACATTCAGGATAGCGAGATCACCGCATTCAAAGATAAACTTCGCCAAATTGCGCCGCAAGGAAAGGTCATTTCCGTACCGATGTTACGGGGCCGGGTCACATCCCTTAAAGGAATTGCAGCGGAAGATTACAAACCTGAAGCAGGTGGTGAATGGGTACTGCGAGGAGATCGGGGCATTACCTATGCCTGGCGCATTCCTGAAAATTCAACTCTAAAAAGCGGGGAGTGGTGGCCTGACGGCTATGACGGCCCACCGCTGGTCTCCTTCACTGCGGAAGAGGCCGGAGAACTTGGTCTGGATGTGGGCGACGTGATTGAAGTTAATGTGCTCGGACGCACCATCCGGGCGGAGATATCCAGCCTGCGCAATGTCGAATGGGAAACACTCGGCATCAATTTTGTCATGGTGTTTTCACCCAATACCTTTGCCGGCGCGCCCCATTCACACCTCGCAACGCTGATGTCCAACAATGAAGAGGCAAAGCCGGAGGATGGGGTTTTGCTAAAAGAGCTCGCCCGTACCTTCCCGGCTGTGACGAGTGTGCGCATCCGCGATGCGCTGGATACCGTAAACCGGCTGGTGACCCAGCTTTCATCTGCCATCCACGCTGCAGCATCGGTGGCACTGATTGCGTCAATTCTGGTGCTTGCAGGAGCCCTTGCTGCCGGAAATCGGGAGCGGGTGCATGACGCGGTGGTTCTCAAGACCCTGGGTGCCACCCGTGGAAACCTGATGCGCATGCTGATTTATGAATATGCTCTACTTGGACTGGCTACCGCAATCTTTGCAGTCCTTGCCGGAAGCGTGGCCGCCTGGTTTGTGATCAGTTGGATCATGGATTTCAAATATGTGATGTTGCCCGGCATCGCTGCGGCGACGATTGTATCGGCTTTGATCGTCACTATTGGCCTGGGATTGGCTGGTACCTGGCGCATTCTTGGCCAAAAAGCAGCCCCGATATTGCGTGAACTTTAACGATCTTCGACGAAATTTGACCGAAATGGCCATTTTCATATGCTAGCAGGCATTATAGGGCTTGAGAATATCGTTGTGAATCCTCATATTGAGGCTAATGCGCCGCTTGCGGTGTGTCGAACTTCGTCAGAATTGACCAGGAGAGGTATTTATGGCTGACAATAGGGAAAATCAGGTGCGTCAGGGCTTCGGTTCTACCACCCATCAGGGCGTTGAGTATGATGCGGGACTGCGCTCATACATGCTCGGTATTTATAATTACATGGCCTTGGCGCTGGCTGTAACCGGCGTTGCTGCCCTTGGTACTGCATATTTTGCAGCAACTAACCCAAGTGTTGCCCAGGCGCTGTATGGTAGCCCGCTTCGCTACGTCATCATGTTTGCGCCTCTGGCATTCGTCATGGTGCTGTCATTTGGCATTCAAAAATTGAGAACCGCGACGGCTCAACTGCTGTTCTGGGCATTTTCTGCCGTTATGGGTGTATCAATGTCGTGGATCTTCATGGTCTTTACCGGAAGTTCCATTGTGCAGACATTTTTCGTCACAGCCGCTGCTTTTGGTGGATTGAGCATTTATGGCTACACCACCAAGCGTAACCTGTCGGGCATGGGTTCGTTCATGGTAATGGGCCTAATCGGCATCATCATCGCTTCGGTCGTCAATATATTCCTTGCATCACCTGCGATGCATTTCGCCATCTCGGTGCTTGGGGTGTTGATCTTCGCTGGCCTGACCGCCTGGGATACACAGCGGCTCAAAAACCAGTATGACATTATTGCTGGCAATGGAGAAGCAATGGCCCGTGCAACCATCATGGGCGCATTAAGCCTCTATCTCGACTTCATCAACATGTTCATGTTCCTGCTGCAGTTTCTCGGCAACCGTGAATAAGTGATGCAAATTATTTGACCCTTGAAACGGCGCTCCCTGGAGCGCCGTTTTGCTTTTGTGGACCAGAAATACTCATGGGAAATCCTCCTCTCATTCGTGAGATGTCTGAAGATGACATCAAGGCTGTCACACAAATCCAGACCCAGGCGGTGCTTGAGGGAGTTGCCAATTTCGACATCGTTCCACTCAATGAAATTCAAATGGCTGAAAAGCTTGCTGACCTGCACCGCGATCAGTTTCCGCGATACGTAGCAGAGGTAGATGGTATTGTTGCAGGCTTTGGCATGGTGGGGCCCTATCGTACACGCCCGGCCTATCGGTGGTCGGTTGAAAACTCTGTATATGTTTCTCCACTCTATCAAGAGCACGGCATCGGCTCGGCGCTTCTTTCCAGGATTATCGAAGCGGCAACAAATCTTGGCTTTCGACAAATGGTGGCGATTATCGGAGACACGGGAAATACCGCCTCAATTGCACTCCATCGAAAGCACGGGTTTGAGATGACCGGTACGCTTTATAATGTGGGTTTCAAGCATGGGCGATGGCTCGACACGGTAATTATGCAATTAACTCTGGGAGAGGGAGAGCAGAATCTTCCCGCAGATGGCACCTATCCGGGAACCCTGTTCAGCGGCTCCAAAAGCTGACTTCAGACCGAAACCAAACGAGTTTTTTTCTCGAAAATCTTCAATACATTAGCCAATTCATGGCCACGTTTGAGAATTTGACCACTGGCATTTGTCACCGACCATGCACCCTGTCTGCGGGTTAGTTTCGGGGTTTTTTCAATCGAAAAGAGCGGCACGTCACTTGTTCGTTTAAACACCGAGAATACAGCGCGATCTTTTAGCATATCAATGGCGTAGTCCCGCCATTCACCAGCACCGACCTTGCGGCCGTATATTTGCAACAGCATATCAAGCTCCTTGCGGTGAAAGGAGACTATCGGTGGCGATGATGTTGGGAATGGGTTGGAAGCCGGTCCACCCGAGTGAATGGTCACTGGGGATGAATGAACTAGCTTAAATGATATTGGTTCGGATTGCTCACCCGTATCCATGGATAACCCCACTTTTGACTGCTCCAGATACCAATCATGCGGCGCAAAAATACACATTGCAAGTGGAGTGGCGCAATTGCAGGGAATTTTACGACGCAAATGATCCGGAATCCCAAGCGGCCTTGGAAACTCACGCGCCCACATAAAAAGGGTAAATGAACACAGAATTGCCCTAATTCTGCCTAGGCTGTGACTTGATTAATTAGGAATATATAACCGTTGCCTCAGACGGTCCGGTTCGGCGACCCCCGGTTTTCAGCCCCCCAGCCCCCGGGTTTTAGGCGAACCGGACCATATAATCTGAGAGTGGTTCAATCCCCTAAACTTGAAAGACCGGCCCCATGCCGGTCTTTTTTTGTTCCAACGAAAATATCTACAGATCAGAGATAATTGCCGCTCCAACAATTCGACCAGGATTGCCTTCGCTATCAACGGTTTGCAACAACAGACCGCAGGATTCAAAACCCTGGCGCTTCATTTCCGAAACCGGCAATTCCACTTTGAGGCCGCTGGTTTTCACCATGCCGAGCATTTGCAAATCACGCACCACATTGTGGTAGACGATTGTGCGACCCCTGTTTTCACCTTTTCCTATGGCAACTTCATTTGAGTTATTAAAATAGACCAGCCACAAGGTTGCATTATCCGACGAAGAGGACGCTGGAATATCAATCGCCAGGCTGTCGCCAACTACGGCTGCATTAATGGGAACCGTTAATCCATTACCAGACGCATTTTGCGTGTCCAGCAATGCGCGTATGTTGCTCTCTCGCGAACCAACAACATGGCTTTGGCCATTAATGATTGCCTGTGGCGTATAAATATTCCGCTCTTTCAGGGAACGGGCATAACGACGTTGCCGCTCCGTATTGGAAGCACTTGCGAACTTGTCTTTCCAGCCAAGATAATCCCAATAATCAACATGCCAACTTAGCGCCAGCACATCCCGCTCCTTGGCGAGTTTGCCTAGAATTTTGTCAGCTGGTGGGCACGAAGAGCACCCTTGGCTTGTAAACAGTTCCACCACCCCTTTGGGTTTGATGATTTCTGTCGCGGACACGGAAAGCTGTCCAAAGCCCAAAAGAACCAGTGTCAGGAGTGTGGATGTACAAATTCTTAGCAAGGATCTGCCCCAGTTTTACAAATTACGCGATTTTCGCCTACTGCATTTACTGGACCAACAGCTCAAATGCGACTCACAATGGAGTGACATTGCATGAAAATGCATAAGCTTTTCGTGACCGCACGCGTTACGCAGCCCGGTTCAGGTTACGCAACACGTAATGCAAAATACCTCCGGCACGGTAGTAATCGAGCTCATCTTCGGTATCGACCCGTACCAGCAACTCGATGGATTTTGTCGATCCGTCACCATAAGTGATATCAGCCGTAAGGGTCTGGCGTGGTTTAAGATCGGAAAGACCTGCAATCGAGACTTGTTCATCCCCCTTCATGCCCAGGCTTTCCCAGTTATCATCGCCGGTAAAGACCAATGGCAGAACGCCCATGCCGATGAGGTTTGATCGGTGAATACGCTCAAAAGATTGCGTTACAACAGCCCGCACACCAAGCAACCGGGTACCCTTGGCAGCCCAATCGCGAGAGGAACCCGTTCCATATTCCTTGCCAGCAAAGATAATCAGCGGCACGCCTTCTTCCTTGTAGCGCATGGCGGCATCATACATGGGCATTTGGTCGCCGGATGGATAATGCTTCGAATAACCACCTTCAACATCGTCCAGCATCTGGTTCTTGATCCGGATATTGGCAAATGTACCCCGCATCATGATTTCATGATTGCCGCGACGTGAACCATAGGAATTGAAGTCGAGCGGACGCACCTGACGGTCTGTCAGATAGCCACCAGCAGGTGTATCCGCCTTGAAGGAACCAGCCGGAGAAATGTGGTCTGTTGTGATCGAATCGGCAAAGAGGCCCAGGATGCGCGCGCTATTAATATCTTCAATCGGCTCGGGTTCCATGGTCATACCTTCAAAATATGGCGGGTTTTGAACATAAGTGGATTGCGACGACCAGGAGTAGGTTTCGCCACTTTCAATTTCAATTTCCTGCCAGCCGGCATCACCCTTGAACGCATTCCCATAACGGGTATGGAACATGCCCACATTAATTGAAGTGCGGATCAGATCAGCAATCTCCTGTGAAGAAGGCCAGATATCCTTGAGGTAAACATCTTTGCCATCCTGGTCTTGACCAAGCGGATCAGTATTGAGGTTTGCATGCAGCGTACCAGCAATTGCATAGGCAACAACCAATGGCGGAGATGCCAGATAATTTGCACGGCAATCAGGGCTTACGCGACCTTCAAAGTTCCGGTTGCCGGAAAGAACGGAGCAGGCAAGCACATCATTTTCATTGACGGCGTTTGAGATTGGTTCCGGCAAAGGTCCGGAATTACCAATACATGTGGTGCAACCGTAGCCAACCAGATTGAAACCCAGCGCATCGAGATCATCCTGCAGATTGGCTTTTACCAGATAGTCCGTCACGATCTGCGAACCTGGCGCCAGAGAGGTCTTAACCCACGGTTTTACGGTCAGGCCTTTTGTCCGGGCGTTGCGCGCCAGAAGACCGGCACCAATCATCACAGATGGGTTTGATGTATTTGTACAGGAGGTAATTGCTGCAATTACCACATCGCCATCATCAATTTTGTAGTTGGAGTTGGCGACTTCGTAGCGTTTTTCCTCGCCTTTTTTCAAAACATTGCCGGATTTAATTGCTTCGGCAGCCTTGGCAAACTCCGTATCAGCATTGGCAAGTACCACACGATCCTGTGGCCGTTTTGGTCCGGAAATTGACGGAACAACATCTTCAAGCTTCAACGAAAGCGTGGAAGAGAACACTGGGTCCGGTGTATCATCAGCGCGCCACATACCTTGCGCCTTCGCATAAGCTTCAACCAGCGCAACGCGGTCCGCCGTGCGGCCAGTCGATTTCAGATACTCGATGGAATCATTATCGACCGGGAAGAAACCACAGGTCGCACCGTATTCCGGTGCCATGTTGGCGATCGTCGCCTGATCTTCCAGTGAGAGACTGGAAAGGCCCGAACCATAGAATTCAACAAACTTGCCAACCACGCCTTTCTGGCGAAGCATTTCCACAACCGTCAAAACGAGATCGGTAGCCGTTGTACCTTCAGTAAGTTTTCCGGTGAGTTCGAAACCGATGACTTCCGGTACCAGCATGGTAACCGGTTGGCCGAGCATTGCAGCTTCCGCCTCAATACCACCCACGCCCCAGCCGAGAACTGAAAGACCATTCACCATGGTTGTATGAGAGTCAGTACCAACAAGCGTATCAGGATAGGCAACGGTCTTGCCATCAATGTCTTTCGTCCAGACGGTCTGGGCGAGATTTTCCAGGTTTACCTGGTGACAGATTCCGGTTCCGGGAGGCACAACACGGAAATTGTCAAACGCCTGCTGGCCCCATTTCAGGAAGGTATAGCGTTCACCATTGCGCTCATATTCGCGGTCAACGTTCATGCCAAACGCTTTATCATTGGCAAAAAAATCAACCATGACGGAGTGATCGATAACGAGATCAACTGGTACTTGCGGGTTAATTGCCTTTGTGTCGCCCCCAAGGTTTGCGGTCGCGTCACGCATGGCTGCCAAATCGACTACAGCTGGAACGCCTGTGAAGTCCTGCATCAAAACGCGCGCCGGACGATAGGCAATCTCGGTTTCAGCTGATCCTTTGTTATTAATCCATTCCGCAACCGCCTTGATGTCATCAGCAGTTACAGATCGCCCGTCTTCAAAACGTAACAGATTCTCAAGCAGAACTTTAAGCGAAAACGGAAGTCGGGAAATACCTTCAAGACCGTTTTTCTCGGCTTCAGCGAGGGAATAATAGACAAATTCCTTGCCGTTCACGGTCATGGTTTGGCGGGATTTGAAACTGTCGAGAGAATTCAGCATGATGCGTGTTCCATATGTTTATGTGTCTTGCAGGAACAGGCTTGCGCTTGGCGTTCCGGTAAATCCGGAGGAACACGCCATTGGGGGACGGGGCCCCAGCGGGTACGATCATTTCCGCGCATCAGCCTGCAGTGTTGGAACCAAATCAGTTCGCTCTGGATCCAGCAGGAATAGGGTTTATTAACAAGCCGACCGCTGACCTGTTGCGCGCGTTATAATCAGTTTTTGGCAGAACGCAAATAGTTCCCGAATTTTCGCCTTTTCGAAAACCGGTTGAGCGGTTAAACAGCCAAAGATGAAACTCACTGTCAAAAATCTCTGCGTAAACCGTGCCGGACGAAGGATCGTTTCGGCAGTTTCATTTTCCCTGCGCGCAGGTGAAGCACTGGTGGTGACGGGACCAAACGGTTCAGGTAAATCAACGCTTTTAAGAGCTGTCGCCGGTCTGCTGCCAATCGCTGATGGAAATGCCACGCTCGAGGGATGCGAGGACGACCCGCTCCGCGAGCACTGCCACTATCTTGGTCACCAAAACGGCCTGAAACCTGCACTCACTGCCCGGGAAAATCTTGATTTCTGGCAGCATTTTTTGGGTTCTCCCGATAGCTCCGCCAAAGAAGCATTCGAGCAACTGGACCTCTCCCACGCACTGGATTTACCCGTTGGTTATTTGTCAGCCGGTCAACAACGCCGGGTCGCCATCGCACGACTATTGATGACAAAGAAAGCCATCTGGATTGTTGATGAACCAACCACCGGGCTCGACAAGGCTTCCGCAAAGCTCTTCACCGGCATCGCAAAATCATATTGTGCGTCCGGCGGCATTTTGATTGCCGCAACCCATTTGCCGCTCGGCATCGGTAAAACAAAATCCCTGGAGTTAGCTCCCCACAAAGGAGTACCGGCATAATGGGCGCACTACTCAAGCGCGACATTTTGATTGCGATACGTTCCGGTGGCGGGGCTTTGACCGGCGTATTGTTCTTTCTGGTGGTCGTGATCCTGTTCCCGTTCGCGATTGGACCGGATACGGGCACATTGGCACGGCTTGGACCAGCAATCCTGTGGATTGGTGCACTACTGGCGAGCCTGCTTGGTCTTGACCGATTGTTTGCCCAGGATCGTGAAGATGGATCGCTGGACTTGATCGTTATGCAAGCTCATCCCATGGCACTTACCATTTTTGTCAAGGCGGCCGCCCATTGGCTCGTTACAGGTCTGCCACTGGTGCTTGCAGCCCCTTTGTTCGGGATCATGCTCAACATGGAACCGATCGCCATTGCAGCAACGGTAACGACATTGGCAATCGGCACACCGGCAATTGCCTTTATCGGGACGGTTGGAGCTGCGGTTTCTGTGAAATTACCGCGCGGCGGACTATTGATATCTGTCCTTGTCCTGCCCCTGGTCATTCCGGTGTTAATTTTTGGGGTGGCCGCAACCATCGGCGCACTGGAAGAACCGGCACCCTTTACCGCTCCCTTTTTATTGCTTTGCGCTGTCACACTTTTTACCGCAGTGCTGGGACCTCTTGCAGCCGGGTACATGCTGCGACACTCTGCCGACTGATCCAAACCGAAATGGAACCTAACTAGAGCCAATGGCGACACAAACAAAACCCTCAACTGAAGGCTTCTGGTCTTTTGCCAACCCGTCAAAGTTCATGGGGTTTGCGAACCGCACGATCCCGGCCCTTGCCATCACGACACTGATTGCGCTGGCTGCAGGAATGTTCATGGTGCTCAATGCACCGGAAGATTATCAGCAGGGCTCCAGCGTGTTGATCATGTTTGTTCATGTTCCGGCAGCCTGGCTGTCAATGATGATTTACACTGTGATGGCCTGCTCTGCGGTGGGCACCATCGTCTGGCGGCATCCACTTGCTGATGTTTCACTGCGTGCGGCTGCTCCACTTGGAGCAGTCTTCACATTTTTGGCGCTGGTCACCGGCTCACTTTGGGGCAAACCGATGTGGGGCACCTGGTGGGAATGGGATGCCCGCATGACATCGGTACTGATCCTTTTGATCATTTATCTCGGATTGATCGCCCTTTCGCGTGCGTTTGAAGAACCTGCCGAAGGTGCGCAACCGCTGGCAATCATGACATTGACCGGGTTTATCATCGTGCCTGTAATCAAGTTTTCGGTAAACTGGTGGAACACCCTGCATCAGCCCGCAAGCGTCATGCGCTTTGACCGCCCGGCAATGGACGCCGCATTTTTATATCCACTTCTTGTAATGGCCATTGGCTATTCGCTGCTGTTTTTTACCTTGCACTTCATGAGTATGCGTAATGAAATCCTCGGGCGCCGCATCCGCACAATGAAGATTGCCAACGCTCAGGAAGGCCGTTGAATGTTTGGAAAATATGCAAGTTTTGTGGTTCCAGCATATGCGTTGAGCATGCTGGCGCTCGCCATTGTAATCGTGCGCATACGAGTCATTTATCGCCAGCGACTGGCTGAACTGAACGCACTTGAAATGGCTGGTGCAGGCAGGCGTTCAGCAAAGAAAAAATGACAGAGCAACCGCCAAAATCCCGTTTATTGATTGCAGCTCTTCCGCTGCTGGCATTTGCCCTGTTGGCGGGGGTCTTTTGGGTGATGCTTTCCGAGAACCGGGATCCTTCGAAACTGCCATCGGCGCTGATTGGCAAGCCTGCACCCGATATTGCGTTGCAGCCGGTGGAAGGTTTGATAGATGCAGGTGTCCAAATCCCCGGCGTTCCTTTGAACGCATTCATGGGCAAGGTTAGCGTCGTGAACTTCTGGGCCTCGTGGTGTAATCCATGCAAGATAGAGCACCCGCTGATCACCGAGATCGCACGCAATGAGCAGGTCCAGATGATTGGTATCAACTACAAGGACAAGCCGAAAAGAGCCACGAAGTTTATTACCGAACAAGGCAATCCTTACGATCTGATAGGAGCCGACTCAAACGGCCGCGCAGCAATTGAATGGGGGGTGTATGGAATGCCGGAAACTTTTCTGGTCGATCAATCCGGAACGATCATCTTCAAGCATACTGGGCCACTAACCGCTGATGTGCTCACAGATGAACTACTGCCAATGATTGCGGAGCGGCTCTAATCGAGGCAGCTATTTGTCCTCGCCAGCTCCAAACAACGGCGTTTCCGAATGCCTGTTGATTAGCGGCAACTGCAGCAACATAAAGCAGAAGGTGATCGGCATGATCGCCCAGACCTTGAAATTTACCCAGAAGTCGTTCGAGAAATTCCGCCAGACAATTTCATTGGCAACCGCCAGACAGATGAAAAACAGGCCCCAGCGAAATGTCAGCTTGCGCCAGCCATCCGCATCCAGCTTGAACGCCGCATCAAACACGTAAGCCAACATTGATTTCTTGAACAATAATCCACCAAGCAGAATTGCGGCAAAGATCAAATTCACAATCGTTGGCTTCATCTTGATGAAGGTTTCATCCTGCAACCAAAGCGTCATGCCGCCAAACACCAGCACAAAGAAACCGGTTACCAGTGGCATCACGGCCATGGTGCGGGTCAGCGCATAGGAAAGGACGAGTGAAACAATCATCGCAACCATAAAGAACGCTGTACCTATGAATATCCGTCCGCCAAGCTGCTCCAGCTGTGGCCAGGTTTGCGCCAGTGCATCGCCATAACGATTGGCCAGAAAGAATACCACAAGGGGCCCCAACTCGAGCACCAGCTTCAAAATCGGATTGATCTGCTTTTGAGATGCATCACTCATGTTTGATCAAGCCCTGCAATGGATTTGGCAAAGTCCGCTGCCTCAAACGGTTCAAGGTCTTCAACCTGTTCACCAACACCCACAAAATAAACAGGCAATTTGTATTTGGCCGAAATTGAAACCAGAATTCCGCCGCGCGCGGTACCATCCAGTTTGGTCATCACCAACCCGTTGACACCCGCCACTTCACCAAAAATCTCGACCTGATTAAGCGCATTCTGCCCGGTGGTCGCATCAAGCGTCAACAGCACCGTGTGCGGAGCTGCCGGATCCTGTTTTTTTAATACCCGGATGATTTTTTTTAGTTCATCCATCAGCTCGGTCTTGTTTTGAAGCCTGCCCGCAGTGTCCATCAACATGACATCGCGGTTTTCCTCCTTGGCCTGGGTGTAGGCATCGTATGCCAGGCCCGCCGCATCTGAACCAAGCGGTCGCGACATCACCGGCGATAGCGTGCGCTCACCCCAGATTTGCAATTGCTCGATTGCTGCCGCGCGGAAGGTGTCTCCAGCGACCAGAAGCGTTGAAAAGCCTGAATTATAGAGCTTCTGCGCCAGTTTACCGATGGTTGTGGTTTTGCCTGACCCATTAACACCCACCACCAAAATAACATGCGGCTGATGATCAAGGTCCAGTTCCAGCGGCATCGCGACCGGTTCCAGCACCTTGGTGATTTCGTCCGCCATGATCTCGCGGACTTCCTCGTCGCTCACTTCTTTGCCATAGCGCTTTGCAGACAGCGCATCCGTGACATTCATTGCTGTTTCAATTCCAAGATCCGCCTGGATCAAAATATCTTCCAATTCCTGGAGCGTATCTTCATCGAGCTTCTTCTTGGTGAAAACCGCCGTGATGTTTTCAGTCAACGCGTTGGAAGAGCGCGACAGCCCCTTGCGCAACCGCTTGAACCAACCTTCTTTCTTGGCTTCTTCTGGCTCTGGCTCTGGCTCTGGCTCTGGCTCTGGCTCTGGCTCTGGCTCTGGCTCTGGCTCTGGAGCAGGTTTCACCTTGGCTTTGGGTTCAACCTTTGTTTCAGGCTCCGCCACCTGCTCTGGCACTATTTCCGTTTCAAGTTCCGGTTCCAGCGCTTCTGTTTCGGGTTCAGGCGCGGCAACCTTCTTCTTGGGTTTTGGTGCGGGCTTTGCTTTCTTAACCGATGCAACAGTTTCTTTGGGAGCAGCTTTCGGCTTTGTTTCAGCCTTGGGTTTGACCCTTGGCTTTTCCTTCGGCGGATCTGTCTTCTTTGCAGGCTCCGCCTGTTTTGCCTTTGCTGTCGGTTTTTTTGAAGCTGCAGGTTTTTCTTTTGGTTTCGCCGCAAGTTTTTTCGGTGCTGGCGCTTCCTGCTTGGATTCCGTCTCTTTCGGGGCCTCAATTTCCGGCGTGACTTCTTCCGGTTCGGCCGCTTTCTTGCGACCAAAGCCAAACGAAAAAATCCGTTTTAAAAGACTCGGTTTTTTTTCTTCCACCAATGTTTTCAGCCCAACTGTAATTCGCGAATCGGCGCACCAATCAATTTTTTGTTGTTATGGCCCGAAATTTCCATTTCGACAATTTGACCCGGCTGAAGATCACCGGTTTCAACGACATTGAACTGGGGGGTGCGGCCCACGCCGCCACGCTCCACCAGGACCGATTGAACGCCATGTGCAGTTTTCGCAAGATGGGTTGCATGGGCCAGCTCACCTTTTTCACGCAGCCGGGCGGCGCGTTGTTTGATCAATTCACGATCAAGCTGAGGCATGTTTGCAGCGGGTGTTCCGGGCCGGGGTGAGAACGGAAAGACGTGCAAATAACTCAACCCGCATTCATCAATGATAGACAAGGAATTGTCGAACATTGCTTCGGTCTCGGTTGGAAATCCGGCAATCATGTCTGCACCGAAAACCATGTCCGGGCGTAATTTGCGCACCGTGTTGCAAAATTCGATTGAATGGTCCCGAAGGTGCCGGCGCTTCATCCGTTTCAAAATCATGTCGTCCCCATGCTGTAGGGACAAATGCAGATGCGGCATGAAACGGGGTTCACTGGCGATCAATTCCAACAACGGTTCATCAACCTCGATTGAGTCAATTGATGACAATCGCAGCCGCTTGAGGTCTGGCACCTGTTTCAAAATCTTTGAGCACAGATCACCAAGGCTTGGCCCACCGGGCAAATCATGGCCGTAGGAAGTTGTATCGACACCAGTTAACACAGCTTCTAGATAGCCATTACCAACAAGCTCCTTCACCTGCTCAATGATTGAAGCAAGCGGCGCCGAACGCGAATTACCGCGACCATAGGGAATAATACAAAAGGTGCAGCGATGATCGCAGCCATTTTGGATCTGCACGAAGGCGCGGGTGTGTCCGCCCAGCGAATCAATCCGGTGCGGCCTGGTTTCACGAACCGCCATGATATCGTCAACCCGCACTTTGGAAACATCATTCGCACCAAATTCCGGCAACGCGCGATAAGCGCTGGTGTGCAGCTTTTCCTCATTCCCGATAACGAGGTCCACCTCGTCCATCTCTGCAAAGGTCCCGGTTTCGGTCTGAGCAGCACAGCCCGAGACAATCACGCGAGCTTCCGGGTTTTCACGGCGGGCCCGGCGAATTGCCTGTTTTGCGCTTTTTACTGCCTCACCCGTCACCGCACAGGTATTCACCAACACTGCACCGCCAGCAAGTTGGTCCAGCCCGGCCTTGTTTGCCTGCCGCAACATGACTTCAGACTCAAAGGCGTTCAATCGGCAACCAAAAGTCAAAACCTTTACGCCAGTCTTGTTCTCATGATTTTGCTCTGCCATCACGCAGCTCCAACCGACTGTCGGGAAAACTCGCCTGTTTTCGGATCAAGCATCCCGGAAAATTCAAATTCTGCAGGGCCGGTCATCAAGATGCGGTTTTGATCATTCCAGGTGATATTCAAATCTCCGCCTGGAACTGACACCGTTGCTGATCTACCGGTCAGTTCCTTTCGATTGGCACAAACCAGCGATGCACACGCGGCTGAACCGCAAGCTTGCGTGATCCCGGCACCGCGTTCCCAGGTACGGATAAAAATGTGTTCGGGAGACATAACCCGTGCAATTGTTATATTGGCACGCTCAGGAAACACCGGATGGTTTTCCAGCAGCGGCCCGAACCGTTCGAGGTCATATTGCCAGATATCATCTTCAACCCAGAAAACCGCTTGCGGGTTACCAATATTGGCAACACTTGGGGTATGCAGCACGGGATTGTCGATGGGCCCTATTTGCAGTTCGATACCAGTCGTGTCCGCAAACTCTTCCTTTAACGGGATATCTTGCCACTCAAACCGCGGCGCTCCCATATCAACCGTGATCTGGCCATCATTTTCAAACTTGGCGGGAAGCAAGCCGACCGGACCATTAAACAGATAATCCGCTTTTGGCGTTTCCTGGTTCAAATATGAAACCACGCACCGCATGCCATTACCGCAGGCTTCTGCGCTCGATCCATCACTGTTGAAAATCCGGATATTGGCATCAATGCGTTCATCCTTCGCACTGCTGATCTCCATCAACTGGTCAAAATGCGTGTCATCATTTCCAGCCAGCGCAATAGCGGCTTGGCTCTCAACCCAGCAGTCGAGCGAACGCATATCGGCAACAATGATCTTGTTGCCAAGTCCGTTCATTTTCAAAAAGGGAACTGTTGGTTCGCTCATGCGCATTCAAATAGTCCTGATTGGACGCAAATGCAAAGCACCCGTCACACGCAATCAAGTGTGCATTAATACACATCCACAGTTTGCGCGACGGGAATATTCTGGATAGGTATGCGCGCCGACGCAGCATGCGCACAGTTGGAATTGATTTTTATATGGAATTTTCTCTCGAATCCGCGTTTTCCCTGGGCGGCCTTGTCGGCCACGCGGCTTTCCTGTTGCTGGTTATTTCAATGATGATGCGCAGTATCTCGATGCTGCGAATACTGGTTATTATCTCATCGCTGCTGGCAATCGCCTATGACGGTATCTGGCTAAATGACCCGGTTGGAGTTTTTTGGGAGACATTGCTGGTTCTGGTTAACATCGTCCAGTTGGCAATCATATATTTCGAG
Source organism: Hyphomicrobiales bacterium (assembly GCA_021775415.1). Classification (GTDB taxonomy): domain Bacteria; phylum Pseudomonadota; class Alphaproteobacteria; order Rhizobiales; family Rhizobiaceae; genus JAALLB01. The sequence goes on from JAJFHV010000013.1 coordinate 32,056, forward strand.
AACCAGCGTGCGAGATTTTCACCGGAAGAGCAGGAATTTATCAATCGCAAACTGCCCAAACTTGAGAAGGGTAATTGTCGACGGTTGATCAACCAGGGACTGTGGATCACCGGCGAAAAAGGTGCAGATCTTACCCGGCAGGGAGAGCCGGTCAGCCATTTGATCTATCTGGCAAGCGGCGAAGCCATTATCCACTCAGGTGGCAAACCGGTGGCCATTTGTAGCGAAGGCTCTTTTATCGGTGAAATGACGGTGATGAAGGGCGATCCCGCGACAGGCACGGCAAAACTTTACAAACCCTCTCGCTACTGGATGATTGAAGCCAAGGCCTTGCGCAAACTCATCAACGCAAAACCGGAAATTGGCGAAGCAATAAGTGCAGCCTTCACGACTGGCTTGCAGGACAAGTTATTGCGCTCAAACCAGCTGATCTCCGCAGCAGGCCTGGAAGAACCGGATTGAGCCCCTTTGCAACTGGAAAGAATGCAATCTTGACTTTCATCGCCAAACCCTGTTTATGCGGCTAATCTCTTACCAGAGACCAATTTTGAGCTGCTGACCGGGACCCGAAAAGGTATAAAGAGTTCCCCGAGGCAAACATCCGGCAGCGCGGTGCGCCCCCGGGTGTTTTTTGGCTTGTATTGGTATTTGGCAGTTTACGGAAGAATGCATGTTTGAATCACTGTCAGATCGCCTTGGCGGCATATTTGAAGGGCTCACCCGGCGAGGTGCGCTCTCTGAAAAAGATGTGTCTGCAGCACTGCGTGAAGTGCGTCGCGCGCTGATTGAAGCCGATGTCGCACTGGAAGTGGTTCGTGATTTCACCGAAAAAGTTCGCGAAAAAGCAGTCGGTGCGGAAGTTGTAAAATCCGTTACTCCCGGTCAGATGGTCGTCAAAATCGTTCATGACGAACTGGTCGATATGCTGGGTTCAGACGCCGAACCGATCTCCCTTCATGCGGCCCCGCCCGTCACAATCATGATGGTGGGCCTCCAGGGCTCGGGTAAAACCACCACTTCTGCCAAGATCGCCAAGCGGCTCAATGAAAGGCAGAAGAAAAAAGTCTTGATGGCATCGCTGGACGTCAAGCGTCCGGCAGCTCAGGAACAATTGCGCCAGCTGGGTGAACAAACCTCGATTGATACTCTGCCGGTGATTGAAGGCCAGTCTCCGGTCGAAATCGCCAAACGGGCCAGTCAGGCAGCAAAACTCGGTGGTTATGATGTTGTAATCCTCGATACTGCAGGCCGTACCCACATCGATGAACCGCTGATGGTTGAGATGGCGGACATCAAATCCGCCGGATCCCCGCATGAAATTCTGCTGGTCGCTGATGCGCTGACCGGTCAGGATGCGGTAAATCTCGCCCAGAGTTTTGACGAGCGTGTTGGCATAACCGGTCTGGTTCTAACGCGGATTGACGGTGATGGCCGTGGCGGCGCAGCCCTTTCGATGCGCGCTGTTACCGGTAAACCGATCAAGCTGATTGGTACAGGCGAAAAACTTGACGCACTGGAAGATTTCCACCCCAACCGGATTGCTGACCGCATTCTTGGCATGGGCGATGTGGTTTCGCTGGTTGAGCGGGCTGCTGAAACCATCGATCAGGAAAAAGCCGCAGCGATTGCCAAGCGGATGCAAAAGGGAGAGTTCAATCTGGACGACCTCTCCGAACAACTTACTCAAATGCAAAATCTTGGCGGTATGGGCGGCATCATGGGTATGTTGCCGGGCATCGGCAAAATGAAGAAGCAGATTGAAGCCGCAGGCATTGATGATTCCATCTTCAAGCGCCAGCAGGCAATCATCTCTTCAATGACGCGGAGAGAACGCAAATCACCAAAATTGCTGAATGCCAGCCGCAAAAAACGTGTTGCCACCGGCTCGGGCACTTCAGTTCAGGAAATCAACAAGCTTTTGAAAATGCACCGCCAGATGGGTGACATGATGCGCAAGATGGGCAAGGGCGGACTTGGTGGCATGATGGGCGGCGCGGGCGGCGGCATGATGAACAAGATGATGGGTGGACTTGGCGGCAAATTACCTGGACTGGGTGGCGGCATGCCCGGAATGGGTGATATGCCGGATCTTTCCAAAATGGACCCCAAAGAGCTTGAAGAAATGACAAAGCAGATGGGCGGCATACCCGGTATACCCAAGCTTCCAGGAGCAGGGAAAAAGAAATGAATTCCTCCTCTGTTTTTATCCCCGAACTTGAATCCGAACGCCTGATCATGCGTGGCTCGAAAGAGAGCGACCTTGATACCCTGGCTGAATTTTATCAGGACGAGGAAGCATCGCAATTTATTGGCGGCACGATGCCACGCTATGCGGTGTGGAAATCCATTGCCACAGACATCGGTCATTGGGCCATCCGTGGGTTTGGATTTTTCGCAGTCGAATTGAAAGAAACGGGTGATCTTGTTGGCTGGTGTGGGCCTTGGGCACCAGAAGGATGGCCCGAGAATGAAATTGGCTGGGGAATTTTTCCCAAACACCAACGCCAGGGCTACGCCAGTGAAGCCGCAGTAGAATGTCTGAAATTTGCTTACAGTAAACTTGGTTGGAAAACTGCCATTAGCTGTATCGATCCCAAAAACTCCGGTTCAATCGGTGTTGCAAAGAAACTCGGCGCCAGCAAGGAACAAACTGACATCGAGGTCTGTTACTTCCGGGCGGATATCTGGCGTCATCTACCACCAGAACAATTTATGGAGCGTTTTTCATGACCAATGACGCCCTGCAAAAAGAACTGCTCGCGCGATTTCGGGATTCAATTGACAACCTCGACGCAGCACTCATCAACATCGTGGCCGAACGGTTTCGCATTACCAAACAGGTCGGCGAATTCAAGGCCGAGCACAATCTTCCTCCGGCCGATCCCGGCCGTGAGAAAAAACAGGTAGAGCGGCTTCGCGCTCTTGCCGCAGACGCAAATCTCGATCCCGATTTCGCCGAAACGCTTCTGAATTTCATTATTTCAGAAGTGATCCGGCACCATGAACAGGCACGGAAATAATTCCGGTCTCAATCAAATACCAAAATGAAAGTTCCAAGGAGAAATTAATCAATGGCTACCAAAATTCGTCTTGCACGCGGGGGTTCAAAAAAACGCCCGTTTTATTCCATCGTGGTAGCGGATATCCGTGCGCCGCGTGATGGCCGCTTTATTGAAAAACTCGGCACATTCAATCCGCTCCTGCCAAAAGACAACGATACACGGCTTTCGATGAACGAAGACCGCGTCAAACATTGGCTGGGCCACGGTGCCAAACCAACCGATCGGGTACTTCGTTTCCTTGATGAAGCCGGTATCCTGAAGCGCGAAGCGCGCAACAATCCGAAAAAAGGCCTGCCAGGCAAAAAAGTTCTGGAGCGCATTGAAGAGAAAAAAGCCAAGGAAGAGCAGGCAGCAGAAGCAGCAGTTGCAGCGGAAGAAGCTGCAAAGGCTCAGGCCGAAGCTCCTGCTGAAGAGGTCGCAGAAGCACCAGCCGAGGAAGCTACACCCGCAGAAGAAGCCCCTGCGGAAGAGGTTGTGGCTGAAGCACCTGCTGAGGAAGCTCCAGCGGAAGAGGCACCTGCCGAGGAAGCTGCTCCTGCAGAACAAGCACCAGCGGATGATACGCCCGCTGAAGAAGAAACAAAACCTGAGTAATTTTTCGATTATTCATGGTAACAACGGGCAGCTTGTGCTGCCCGTTTTTGTTGGAGCTTTGTAATTTGACCTCTTCTGATCCCGAGTTGAAAAAACAAGCTATCCTGCTCGCCAAGATTGGCGCACCGCACGGCATCAAGGGCGAAGTGCGGGTAAAGCCGTTTGGCGATCCGGCCATGCTGAATCAATATGGCAAACTGCATGATACAAAGGGCAACACCTACAAAATCACTCGGATGCGAAGCCAGAAGACCATGCTTGTGGTAAAATTTGAAGGGATCAACACGCGCGAACAATCAGAAGCATTGAATGGTGTTGAATTGTTCGTTGCTCGCGAAAAACTCCCAGAAATTGAAGACGATGACGAGTTTTACGTCCAGGACCTGATTGGCCTGGATGTTTTGAGCGTTGCAGGTGAACACATGGGTGCGGTAGTTGCCGCGCCAAATTTCGGTGCCGGCGACATGCTGGAGATTGCATCAATGAAGGAAGGTGGCGGACTTTCATCAACAACCTGGTACCTGCCTTTTACCCGTGAAGCGGTCCCCGAAATCGATTTCGCGAAATCTGCGATTACCATCAACCCACCGGTGGAAGTCAGTGAACGGGATGAAAGCGAATGAGCTTCAAAGCTTCCATAATCACACTTTTTCCTGACATGTTTCCAGGATCCCTTGGGTCGTCACTCGCGGGTAATGCACTTGAAGCGGGCATCTGGACACTGGAAACCGCTGACTTGCGCGCCTTTGGAAAGGGCAAGCACCGACAAGTCGATGATACACCTGCTGGTGGTGGGGCTGGCATGATCCTCAAACCCGATGTGCTGGCCGATGCCATAGATAGCGTCAGCACAGGTTCGGATGTCCGACCGCGTCTGTTGATGTCACCACGCGGGCGGGTCCTGGATCAAGCCTATGCACGAGAATTGGCAGATGGGCCTGGCGCGGTGATTGTCTGCGGCCGGTTTGAAGGCGTTGATGATCGGGTGATAGAGGCGCGCAACCTTCATGAAGTGAGCATCGGGGATTATATCCTTTCCGGCGGTGAACCGGCGGCAATTGTGCTGCTGGACGCGGTTATCCGGCTGCTTCCCGGTGTCATGGGAAACGAGGATTCCGGCCTCAATGAAAGCTTTGAAAAAGGATTGCTGGAACATCCCCATTACACAAGACCCCAAAGCTTTGAAGGACGGGAAATCCCGGAAGAATTGACCTCCGGCAACCATGGAAAAGTGGATCAATGGCGGCTTGAGCAGGCGGAAAAACTGACCCGTGAAAAACGCCCAGATATTTTGGAACGGCACACCACCAAAAACGGCAAAAAAGAATCCTGATTCTGGTCGACAATCCAGATATTTTGGCCTATTACCCCTGAGAATTTTCCGAAAACCGGAAACAAGTAGACGCAACGGCCTGATCTTGAAGATCGCCCGGTGCGGAGAAAGCGGGTCGCCGCTAAGTTTCTCTGAACCGAATTCATGGCCGCTCTGGTTTGCAACAACAAAAGGTACTGGCAAAGGCAACCATGTTTGTCCCTGGCTTAGTGACCAAATTAAAAGGTTTGGAACCATGAATATCATTCAACAGCTTGAGGCCGAGCAGGCCGCGAGCATCGAAGCAAAACGCAAACTTCCCAATTTTGAGCCAGGCGACACGGTCCGTGTGCTTGTTCGTGTAACTGAAGGTCAGCGCACCCGTGTGCAGGCCTTTGAAGGCGTATGTATTGCCCGCTCCGGTGGCGGCTTGAACGAGAGCTTCACAGTTCGCAAGATTTCCTACGGCGAAGGTGTCGAACGTGTGTTCCCGATGTATTCGCCAATCGTTGAAGGGGTTGAAGTCGTCCGTCGTGGCCGGGTTCGCCGTGCAAAACTGTACTATCTTCGTAATCTACGCGGTAAATCTGCCCGTATTTCGGAAAATACGGGAACCCGGGCGAAAAAGATGAACGATCTTGAGCGTCAGGCATTCGCAGAAGAAAAAGCGCGTATTGAGGCTGAAAAGATTGCTTCTGCCGAAGCGCTGGCAAAGGAAAAAGCAGCAGAGGATGCTGCCGAAGCTGCAGCAAATGCCGCCGCTGAAGCAGAAGCTGCGCCGGAAGCCGAAGCACCTGCAGAGGCACCAGCCGAAGATACGATTCCATTTGTTGATGACATTGTTCTGATTGATGGCATTGGTGACAAGACTGCCGAAGCGATGAAGGCCGAAGGCATTACCAAATTGACCGAGCTTGTTGCAATGGAAGACGACAAGCTTGCAGGTCTGGCCGATACCATTGGCGCTGCCGGCAAGCATGAATCCCAGGAATGGAAAATCCAGGCCCAGGAAATGATCGATGGCAAACCGCCACGCGCCCAGGTTGACCAGGACCTCGCCAAGAAAATGGCCAACAGCTAACAGCCTGATCAACAATAACGAATTTCAAGGGCGGTCTTCGGACCGCCTTTTTTGTTTACCCGACCCGTCTTTGCGGCAAGCCCCTGCTCTGCTAATCTTTGCCAAACCAAACTGATTTGGAGAGCAATGCATGACTAGTGCACCACTTATGGTCGTAAGAGCCCTTGTGGGTTTAATGTTTATTCTCACTTCCGCGTTGCTTACCCAGGCTCAAGAAACCGAAGCGCCAGCCCTCAGCCCGTTAAGTCTGGCAATCCAGCAAGAACTTGATGCACAAACCAACGCAGCACAGTCCAAGAGCCTTCGCTCAAGGCTTGCAGCAATTCAGGAAGTGTATTCTGAAAGTCATTACAAGCCGGTTTGGGTGAAAGAGGGTAAACCATCCAGCAAGGCTCAAGCGTTGGTAGAAACGCTCAACCGGGCATACGAAGATGGCTTGCATCCCCAAGACTATGATGCGCTTGCGCTTTTTCAAAAGCTTGGCGCGGGAAATGATTCAACCCTTGCCGATTTGGAAGTCCATCTTTCCACCACGATAGTCTCTTACGCTCAGCACATGAATGCCGGCCGGGTTAATCCACGGGCAGTAAACCGTGAAACGGTGATTTATCCCGATGCGATTTCTGCCGCCAAAATTTTGCGACAGGCAGCTAAAACCCAAAACCTGAAAGCGTTTTTGCGCCTGCTTGCCCCACACACGCCACGCTACGAGCGGCTGCGCAATGCGCTATCAAAATACCGCCTCATCGCTGAACAAGGCGGTTGGGAAGAAGTCCCTCCCGGTGAAATCCTGAAGCCTGACATGGAAGATGAGCGCGTGCCTTTGCTTGAAAGGCGATTGGTTGTGTCTGGTGATCTGTCCCGCGCAAACGTCGGCGGCGATAATCTCTATGATACGCTTTTGGTCGACGCAGTGATGCGGTTTCAGGGCCGTCACGGGCTTGCAGTCGATGGCGTTATCGGCGGCAATACGCTGAAGGAACTCAATGTGCCGATTGAAGCCCGCATCAGCTCAATGGAATTTAATCTTGAGCGGCGGCGCTGGATGCAGAACGATTACGGTCCGCACTATGTTTTTGCCAATCTGGCTGACCAGGTGGTCAAGGTTGTTAAAAACGAAAAAACAGTCCACGCGGCACTCATTCAGGTCGGTCAACCTTATCATCGTACGCCGGTTTTTACCGATGAGATGGAATATGTGGAAATCAATCCCTACTGGAACGTACCAAAGTCAATTGCGGTCAATGAGTTACTACCGAAGTTGCAAGCCAACCCCAACCACTACACCAGTCAGGGTTTTGAAGTGTTGCGTAGCGGCTCGGTGATTTCCGCCTCATCGGTTCCCTGGTCCAATTATTCGATGGCCAATTTCCCGGTGCGATTGCGACAGGGACCCGGCAAAAAGAATGCATTGGGCCGGATCAAATTCATGTTCCCAAACAATTTCAATGTCTACATGCATGATACACCGTCCAAACAAAATTTCGCCAAGGCTTCGAGATTTTTCAGCCATGGCTGCTTGCGCCTGCAGGACCCGTTGAAAATGGCTGAAATTATATTGGGCGATCAGGGATGGAGCCGGGGTAAAATTGACAGTGTGGTGAATTCCGGCAAGCGCACGGTGGTAAAATTAAAAAACAAAATTCCGGTTCACATTGCCTACCTGACTGCGTGGGTAAACAAGGATGGATCAGTGCATTTTCGCCGCGATGTGTATGGCCGCGATGACATACTGGCAACAGCGCTATCAAATGTGAGAGGACGGTAAACTCACCGAAATTTGCCATGAATCACAACGGTGGATGCCATTGCGGCAATATTCTGGTTGAGTTTGAGACTGAAATTGCGCCGGGCGAAATCGAGATACGCGCCTGTCAGTGTTCATTTTGTCGAAAACACGGGACACGCGCTGCTGCTGATCCGGATGGTTTGTTGACAATCACCGTGATCGACCCAGCCAAATTAAATCGCTACATCTTCGGGTATGGCACGGCCGAGTTTTTGATTTGCAGGGAGTGTGGTGTGTATGTGAGTTCGCTGACGCTGGAAGAAGAAAACAAGCGAGGGATTGTCATCATCAACACACTCGATAACCGTGAGGAGTTCAACAGTGAACCACTTGGGGTGTCTTATGATTTAGAAAACCAAAGTGAGCGTCTCCAGCGCCGCAATGAAGGCTGGACTCCAGCAACATTAACATTGCCCTGACGTTGCCTTGACGCGCAATTTTCATAGGTGCATATCAAGCTCCTGATTTCCGACACAAGAAAGCTCGACTATGGCTAAAACACTCTACGACAAGATTTGGGACGATCATCTGGTGAATGAAGAGGCTGATGGCACTTCGCTCCTCTATATTGATCGCCATCTTGTGCATGAGGTCACCAGTCCGCAGGCCTTCGAGGGATTACGCCTGGCTAACCGAAAAGTACGCGCACCGGAAAAAACGCTCGCCGTTGTAGACCACAATGTTCCAACCTCGCCAGACCGCGTCAAGGGCATCGCGAACAAGGAAAGCCGTATTCAGGTTGAGGCGTTGGCAAAGAACGCAGCCGACTTCGGTGTTGAATATTATTCCGAGCACGACAAGCGCCAGGGGATTGTTCACATCATTGGCCCGGAACAGGGCTTTACCCTTCCGGGCATGACCATAGTTTGTGGCGACAGTCACACCTCTACCCATGGGGCATTTGGTGCCCTGGCCCACGGTATCGGCACCTCCGAAGTCGAACACGTACTCGCAACCCAGACGCTGATTCAGAAAAAAGCCAAGAACATGCTGGTTCAGGTGGATGGCACCTTGCCCGACGGTGTCACCGCCAAGGATATCATTCTGACAATTATCGGCGAGATCGGTACGGCAGGTGGGACCGGGCATGTGATCGAGTTTGCCGGTGAGGCCATCCGTGCGCTTTCAATGGAAGGTCGCATGACAGTCTGCAACATGACGATCGAGGGCGGAGCACGTGCTGGCCTGATTGCACCGGACGAAAAAACCTTTGAATACATTGAAGGTCGACCGAAGGCACCAAAAGGTCAGGCGTTTGAAATGGCGCTCGCTTACTGGAAAACCCTTAAATCGGACGAAGGCGCGCACTTTGACAAGATCGTAACGCTTGATGCCGCTAATCTGCCACCCATCGTTTCCTGGGGGTCGTCTCCCGAAGACGTGATTTCGGTAACCGGAAGCGTACCGGATCCGGCTGAAATTGAGGATGAAACAAAACGTACCTCAAAACAGCGCGCACTGGATTATATGGGTCTCGAAGCCGGAACGAAGATAACCGACATCAAGCTGGACCGCGTGTTCATCGGCTCCTGCACCAATGGCAGGATCGAGGATTTGCGCGCGGTAGCAAATGTCGTGAAAGACAAGCAGGTCGCCGATACCGTGGATGCAATGATTGTTCCGGGTTCTGGATTGGTCAAGGAGCAGGCTGAAGCGGAAGGTCTGGACAAGATATTCAAGGATGCCGGTTTTGACTGGCGTGAGCCGGGCTGTTCAATGTGTCTGGCAATGAATGACGACCGGCTGAAACCCGAAGAACGCTGCGCCTCAACTTCAAATCGCAATTTTGAGGGCCGTCAGGGCTTCAAGGGCCGCACCCACCTGGTTTCACCCGCAATGGCAGCAGCTGCAGCCGTAGCCGGACACTTTGTCGATATCCGCGATTGGGATTGAGGAGCCTCCGCACACTAGGTGCAGAGGCGAGATCATTGTATTATTTGAACCGGTAATAGTATCGCGGACTATATCTGCGGTGATGCCGACCTAAACGATGATGCCGCCTGTATCCATAGTGTTTGCGATACAAGTATTTACGGCCGTGGTGTCGATATCCCCGACGGTAACGATGCCCACCACTGTAATGACGACGATGGCGGAAGCCACGATAACCGGCCTTGACGGCACGGCTTTCCTGAATTTGATCGGAGGCAACCGGACCGGATAATGTAAGTCCGGCTGGAGAACTCAGCGCCTGCACAGGCGCTGTAATTCCAATTGCGGCGACAATAATTGCGCCAGCTAAACTTGAAAACCTGGTCATGATTTTGATCCTGTTGGGGTTGATCGTACCCAACAGTTAAGCACCTCGATGACGTAAGGCGATGATTCTCTCTGGAAGTTGAATGCAGTTGATCGTCTTCAACGAGATTGCACTGCAATTTCCCGACGCTAGTGAAGTCCCTGCAAAATCAGCAACCAGCACGAAGTTGTTATAATCGCCAGCAAATTAGCAATGACAATCACGGACGCCGACAGACCAACGGCTCGATTGTAGAGGTTTGCAAATATATAGACGTTCATACCCGGCGGCATCGCCGCCAAAACCACGGCAGCCTGCACATACAAGATCGGTAGATCGAATACCCATCGCGTAAGCGCAAAGGTAATGGCTGGGTGCACGATCAGCGCCAGAGCCGAAACCACCAGGCTTTCCCCCAATTCTGACTTGATTGCATAGCGCGTTAACGCAATGCCGATACCAATCAGGGAAACCGGGATTGCAGATGCTGCAAGCATATCAATTGAGGCTTCTGCTGGCTCGGGAATGTACAAGTCGAAGAAATTCGCGAGCAGGCCGGTAACGATTCCGGCCATCAATGGATTTGCTGCTACTGAAGTTAGCGCAGCCTTGAAAGTTTCACTTAAATCCCGTCCATCCCGGCGAGCCAACTCCATCGTTGTCATGCCAACCGTGTAGAGCAGGGACGCGTGGAGCGCGATGATGCCGAAAACCGGCGCCGCGATGGTTTCACCAAATGCCCGTTGGGCGATAGGTATGCCGAGTAAAACCGTGTTCGAAAACAGGGCACAAAAACCAGCGGCAACTGATTCACCAGGCCGTCGTTTCCAAATCAGCCGAGCGGAAAGAATGCCAATTAAAAAACAGGAAAATGCCCCTGCATAAAACGAAACCAGCATTTCGGCATGAAACGCCTTTGAAAAATCAAGCCGGTACATTGCCATGAACAACAATGCCGGCACCGCAAGTTTCAGTGCATAGGCGTTAAGCGCTTCGGCTAAAGCATCAGGTAGGTATTTGAGCCGGGCAACAAGGTAGCCAACACCAAGTAGCAAAAAAACCGGAAGAATGGTTTGCAGAACTGAAAACAATGGAAAATACCAAAGGTGTAAACTGGAAATACCAGTAGCACTGATCCCAGCTTATTGCGCAAGCAAAACATTCAGACAAGGAAAGTGCGGCAATAAACACCATAAGAGGTTTTGACCTGTCGATGCGGACAATCTAGAACTGATATCAATATACATGGCGGCGCAGCAAATCATCTAGAGCGGAATGGGCAATACTGATGAGTTCTGAACTTAACAACCAGCGTCCGCTGTCGCCTCACCTTTCCATCTACAAGCCAATCCCGACCATGGTGATGTCAATCCTGCATCGCGTGACCGGTGCGTCGCTTTATTTTGGTACACTATTGTTTGTCTGGTGGTTGTTTGCAGCCGCGACCAATGCAGCCTATTTCGAGTGGGTCAATGCATTCTTTGGTTCTTTGGCTGGCCGGTTCATCCTGTTTTGTTACACTTGGGCATTGATGTTTCACCTGTTGGGCGGGATACGCCACCTGTTTTGGGATACCGGCAGGCTGTTTGAAAAATCCACTACCACCAAGCTGGCATGGTTGACCCTTGCTGGTTCAATCATTTTGACAATTCTGATCTGGATCGTCGGTTATTCGGTTCGATAGGAGAGCAGCGATGGACATGCGTACACCACTGGGCAAAGTTCGCGGCCTCGGTTCAGCAAAAGAAGGCACCGAGCACTTTTGGCGTCAGCGGTTAACAGCAATCGCCAATGTACCGTTGATCGGATTTTTCATTTGGCTGGTCGTATCACTTAATGGTGCACCCTACGCGGAAGTTGTCGATACCCTTTCCTCACCCCTGGTTTCATTAATCCTTCTGGCAGTCATCCTGTCTGCAACCTTCCACATGAAGCTTGGCATGCAGGTTATCATTGAAGATTATGTGCATGGCGAGGGGATGAAAATCGCCCTGGTAATTTTGAATATTTTCTTCTGCATGAGCGTCGCACTGGCAGCCATGTTTGCAATCCTCAAACTTGGCTTTGGAGGCTAACGGATGGCGCGTGCCAGCACTAAAAAGGCTGATCAAAAATCAGGTAAAGCCTACGAATTTGTCGATCACTACCATGATGTAGTAGTGGTGGGTGCCGGTGGTTCTGGTCTTCGCGCCACACTTGGCATGGCAGAGCAGGGTTTAAAAACCGCCTGTGTGACCAAGGTATTTCCGACCCGCTCCCACACCGTTGCAGCGCAAGGTGGCATCGCAGCCTCACTTGGCAATATGGGACCGGACAATTGGCAGTGGCACCTCTACGATACAATAAAGGGATCTGACTGGCTGGGCGATGTGGATGCGATGGAGTATCTGGTGCAGGAAGCGCCAGCCGCCGTCTACGAGCTTGAACATTACGGCGTACCGTTTTCCCGCACCGAAGAGGGCAAGATTTACCAGCGTCCATTTGGTGGCCATACAACCGAGTTTGGCGAAGGTCCGCCGGTTCAGCGCACCTGCGCGGCGGCAGACCGGACCGGTCACGCAATCCTGCACACGCTTTATGGCCAGTCGTTGCGCCACAACGCAGAATTCTACATTGAATATTTCGCCATTGATCTGATGATGAGCAAGGATGGCGTTTGTACCGGCATCATTGCATGGAACCTGGATGATGGCACCATGCACCGCTTCAACGCCAAGATGGTGGTGCTAGCAACCGGCGGTTATGGTCGCGCGTATTTTTCTGCAACCTCTGCGCACACCTGTACTGGCGATGGCAATGGCATGGTGGCGCGCGCGGGCCTGCCGCTTCAGGACATGGAATTTGTTCAATTCCACCCAACCGGGATTTATGGTGCCGGTTGTCTGATTACCGAGGGAGCGCGCGGCGAAGGCGGTTACCTCACCAATTCGGAGGGCGAGCGCTTCATGGAGCGCTATGCCCCAACCTACAAGGATCTCGCCTCGCGCGATGTGGTATCCCGTTGCATGACCATGGAAATTCGCGAGGGTCGTGGCGTCGGTGCTAAAGGGGACCATATTCATCTGCACCTCAATCACTTGCCTTCTGAAGTGCTGGCCGAACGGCTACCGGGTATTTCTGAGAGCGCCCGGATTTTCGCCGGTGTTGACCTTAACAAGGAACCGATCCCGGTTATTCCAACTGTGCATTACAATATGGGCGGTGTGCCAACCAACTACTGGGGCGAAGTGTTGAATCCAACTGCGAAAGATCCAGACCGGGTAACGCCTGGACTGATGGCAGTTGGTGAAGCAGCCTGCGCATCCGTACATGGCGCCAACCGGCTTGGTTCAAACTCACTGATTGATCTGGTGGTGTTCGGCCGGGCCGCCGCCATTCGCGCTGGCAAGGTCGTTGATCGCGAAGCGCCAATTCCAACACCTGATGCAGCTTATTGCGATAAGATCATGGATCATTTTGACAAGATGCGTCATTCGGACGGCAAAACACCAACGGCACATCTTAGAGACGAGATGCAACACATCATGCAGGAAGACGCAGCCGTGTTCCGCACCCAGTCTACGCTCAAACAGGGTTGCCAACGCATCAGCGCAACCTGGGGTAAAATGTCCGATATCAAGGTGTCGGACCGCTCAATGATCTGGAACTCCGATCTGGTTGAAACGCTGGAACTTGAAAACCTGATGGCCTCGGCAATCACCACCGTTTACGGCGCGGAAGCACGCAAGGAGAGCCGTGGCGCCCACGCCCGCGAAGACTTCAAGGACCGCGATGACAAGGTTTGGCGTAAGCACACGCTTTCCATGCTCGATGAAAAAGGCAAGGTGAAACTCACCTACCGTCCGGTACATACCAAGCCATTACTGGCTGAGAAAGACGGCGGCATAGATTTGAAACGCATCGCGCCAAAGGCAAGGGTGTACTGATATGGTTGAACTCACGCTCCCCAAGAATTCCAAGGTTACTGAAGGCAAGACCTGGCCGAAACCAGATGATGCCACCAATCTACGCGAGTACCGGATTTATCGCTGGTCACCCGATGATGGCGAGAATCCTCGCATCGATACTTACTACGTTAACATGGACGATTGCGGGCCCATGGTGCTTGATGCTCTGCTATGGATCAAGAACAACATCGACCCGACATTGACCCTGCGCCGTTCCTGTCGCGAAGGGATTTGTGGCTCCTGCGCCATGAACATTGACGGCACCAATACACTTGCCTGCACAAGAGGCATGGATGAAGTGGTTGGAGTAGTGAAAGTCTATCCACTGCCGCACATGAAGGTGGTCAAAGACCTGGTGCCGGACATGAACAATTTTTATGCCCAGCACCGCTCAATTGAGCCATGGCTTAAAACCACCAGCCCTGAACCTAGAACCGAATGGCTGCAGTCAAAAGAAGATCGGGAAAAACTCGATGGGCTTTACGAGTGCATCATGTGCGCCTGCTGCTCAACTTCATGCCCGTCTTACTGGTGGAATTCGGACAAATATCTCGGACCGGCAGTTCTATTACAATCTTACCGCTGGCTGGTGGATTCCCGCGATGAAGCAACCGGTGAACGTCTGGATGATCTGGAAGATCCGTTCAGGCTGTACCGCTGTCACACCATCATGAATTGCGCCCAGGCCTGTCCAAAAGACCTCAACCCGGCGAAGGCGATCGCCGAAACCAAAAAATTGATGGTCGAGCGGAAAGTCTAATTCATCGCAGGCAACTCTTGATGCAACGTAAAACGGTAGCGCTTCTGGGTTTGACGAGCCTGCTCAACGCAACCATCTGCTTTTTCACATTCGTTTTTGGTGTATTTGCAACAAGCACTGATACTTCCGATGTCACCATGCGTATTGGTTTTTATGTGGTGAACTTGATTGCTCTAACAGCGATTGTTGGTGTTTTCGCTCCCTGGGTGTTTGCGCAGAAGAAGCACACAAAAAGCGCCATATTTTCCGCTATATTGCCGCTGACACTAACATGCCTTGCGGTTTTGCTGTTTCTAACGCTGGACAGCTGGTTGAACAGAACATTCTCCTAGGCGCGCTAAACGTTCCCTCAAACTCCAAACCAGCCAATGATTGCACCTTGCAGAAGGAAAGTCGCGAGCCAGTGCCCACCATCAATCGCCGTTAAATCCCAACCAGTGCCCTGGAATCGGTGATTGACGCACATCGTTGGAACAACGAACCCCAGCCAGCAAAAAAATGCGGTGACGATCCCTCCGCCCAACGAATGGGTTCCGATATGGCCAATTATACCTGCAAGAAAAAACGCGATAACCAAATGGCAAATTGCCGCGATTATGTAGAGCGATGG
This sequence comes from Hyphomicrobiales bacterium, assembly GCA_021775415.1. Lineage (GTDB taxonomy): Bacteria > Pseudomonadota > Alphaproteobacteria > Rhizobiales > Rhizobiaceae > JAALLB01. The sequence continues at coordinate 47,450 of JAJFHV010000013.1, forward strand.
CTTTTGCTCAATGTCATCCGGCTTCAGACCCACAGCCGCCATCCATGGCTTTCCCAAAGCGCCATACCAGGCTGCACCAACTGGCATTGCAGCCACCGCCGCAATACAAACAGCAAGATAATTAATCCCGAAAAATTCCATTAGATTTCTCCTTGTGGCCTGCTTCAACCAAGTTTTACATGCCCTCCAGCATCACGGCAATGCAACTGCGATCCGGTCTTGATCCCAGTCAATTTCCGACACGCCACAAAGCCGCGCCTGACGTTGCAATTCACTTGTCAGTCGCTCCTCTTTAGCCGCAGACCAGCGAACCTTTGGTTCAAGCCAGAGCCTCGTCACGACCAACCGGTTTTCAGCACGCTTTGCCTGCATATCGATCCGGCCAATCAGTCTGTCCCGTTCCAGCAATGGAAAAACATAGTAGCCATATTTTCGTTTTTCCGGTGGTACGTAAATTTCGATTTTGTAGTCAAATCCGAACAACCACTGTAATCTGTTGCGATCACGTATGACCGGATCAAACGGTGAGAGCGCTCGCATGCGTTCAGGTATTTTCGCTAAATCTCCAACCACATCCTCAATATCTGGACGGGCAAAGAACTCTTTCGGCGCAGCTTTGCCTACCGGCTTGATCGTTACCTGGGCAACATCTTCTTCACTTTGTCTTTCCAGCCAGCTGCGAACTTCAGCAATGGAAAGCAGGTCCCAGTACCGGGCAATGTCACTGGCCGAACCAAAACCAAGCCGCTGCAAGGCCGACCGACAGGCCCAATCAATGAAGGCTTCTTCATTACATGTATTTCCAAAACAGTCTGAAGGAATTACCCGTTCACTCAAATCATAGCACTTTTGAAATCCCTCACGGGCAGGCACTGCCAATTCGCCCGTTCGCCACATATATTCAAGTGCTGCCTTGCCATCATGCCGCTCCCACATCTCAAGCGGCTTGTTCTTTTCAGGCTTTTCCAGATCCCGGGACTTTATCCTGCCATTTTCAGATATCTTCTGGGACAACTGAGATACATGATCGATAAATCCTGCACCGTGCCATTGTGTAAATTTCTGACGCAACCGCTTTTCATTGCGTCGAAACTTGTGTCGCCAATAAGGATAAAACTTTGTCGGAATGAGCGACGCATCATGGGTCCAGTTTTCAAACAACTGGCACTCACGCTCATGCAGTCTCGCCAAATGTTTTGGGCGGTAAGTCTGGTTGCGGGCAAAAAGCGTCATGTGATGGGCCCGTTCCACCCAGCGGATCGAATCCATCTGAACAAAACCAAGTTGTTCAATCAGTTCGAGCAACTCGCCGGACCCGAACTTCAGATGCGGCGAGCGCGTTAAGCCTTGCAGATGCAAAACCAGATGTCGTGCGGTGCGGTTGTCTAGAAACAATGTCATCGCGCTACACTCAACAATCTGCTTGATTCGATCAAGTGACACCAACTGCCATATTCAACTTGCATGAATCGGGTGGCGGACACGCGTAGTGCTGGCTAGGTTACCGTCAGTTGCAAACACAATTTAGGAGATCCCGATGTCGACAACAAAGATCAGTGGTCTACCAGGTGATGTCGTCAAGAAAATTCACCAAAGCCGCCTCGATGCAAACAACCAACCGCTTGAAGTTCACACATCCGATGGAAACGGCAACCTGTGCCGTCATTGCCTTCAGATGATTGGCGAGGGTGACGAATATTACATTCTTGCACATCGGCCATTTACAGTGACCCAACCCTATGCCGAGATGGGCCCAATATTCCTGCATGTGAAAAACTGCAGCGAATATGAAGACAGCGGCGGAACACCGGAAGCGCTCACCAACAAAGACAATTTGCTGCTGCGCGGATACGATGAGGACGAACGGATCGTCTATGGAACCGGGGGGATTGTTCCCACACAAAACATCAGGGAGCACGCCGAGAAGCTGTTGCAATTAGATCGGGTGAGTTTTGTTCACATCCGCTCTGCCAACTATAATTGCTATCAGGCCCGTATCGATCCTGTTTAAACCGGCTTCAGCGTAACGGGATCAAGGCCACCCATTCGACAAACCTCGATCCATTCGTTCTCTTTGACCGGCTGCACCGAAAGCCTCATCGAGGTCACCAACGACATGTCGGAAAGCTTTGGATTGGCTTTCACATCCTTTAGCGTCACTGGATTGGGCACGTCGGCCAGTGCCCGGATATGGACACAGTCCCAGCGCTCATCATCAGTGGTGGTGTCCGGCGCACTGAGCGCCGACACTTCAATCACACCGACCACATCAAGCCCTTCATTTGAGTGGTAAAAGAAACCCCGGTCGCCAAGTTTCATGGCACGCATGTTGTTGCGAGCCTGATAGTTGCGGATACCATCCCATTCTTCACCCGCATCGCCCTCGGCTTTTTGCATTTCCCAGGACCATTTGAACGGTTCGGATTTGAACAGCCAATAATTCATATGATTTCTCCGCGATTTGTCATGATCTAATTTTCCTCCCGCTTGAGCGGCCTCAACAACAATTGCTTGACCGCCTCATCTGCCGTGACATTGCCTTCCAGCACATCCACCACTGCTGCAATGATTGGCGTATCAATCCCTTCGCGACGTGCGATCTCAAGTGCAATTGATGCCGTGTGGGCCCCTTCTGCAAGCGGCAGGTTATCACGTGGCTCACCCCGGCCCATCGCAATCCCATAGGTAAAATTGCGCGACTGCGTACTTGAACAACACATCACGAGGTCACCAAGACCAGAAAGGCCGGAAAGCGTTTCGCGTTCTGCGCCCAGTTTGGTTGCAAGCCGTCTGATTTCGGCAAACCCCCGCGCGATAAGGGCAGCTTCCGCGCTGGGGCCGAGGCCCATGCCGCGACTGGCTCCGACCGCAATTGCCAAAACATTCTTGAGTGCACCACCCAACTCCACACCCTTGATGTCATCGCTGGCATAACAGCGAAAACCGCCAACTGAGAAATTCCGTGCAAGTTCCGCCGATAATTGAGGCGTATTGCCTGCAACCGTTACGGCGGTCGGCAGGTTCTGAACGATATCACTGGCAAAACTCGGGCCCGACAATGCGCCAATTCTGGCGTCTGCAAACACAGTGGCAATCAGTTCTGATGGCAACAACCCGGTTTTTTGATCAATTCCCTTGGCGCAGGATACCAATGCAATATCCTGAACAACATTTTGGGGTATTTCATTAAGGACACTGCCAAGGCTTTGGGTCGGGATTGCCAGAAGTATATAATTTGCACCTGAAAGCGCCTGATCAAGATCAACTGTTGCAGAAATTCCCGGTTCCAGATTGAGAGCACCGAGATAGCGGCTGTTTGTTTGCCGTGTGTTTATTTCTTCCGCAACATCGCTTGATCGCGCCCATAAAGCGGTTTCATGACCGGCACGCGTCGCAACGCAGGCAAGTGCAGAGCCAAAGGCGCCGGCCCCCAATACACAGATTTTCTGTTTCTTGTTACCCAAACTCACCCCTATCAAACCCTCGCGCCCTTGCGACCCGAACCTATTACACTAACGGCATCTGCATCCAGCGGCCACCGCGCCCGGGGAGAAAGATCAAGCGGAGAAGCCTCGCCCTGTTCAAACCGCTCCAGAGCCGCCCAGCCAATCATCGCCGCATTATCTGTACACAATATTGCCGGCGGCGCTGTCAAACGCCATTGCATCTCTTCGCACAACTCGCTCATTCGTTCGCGAATATGTGTATTTGACGCAACGCCACCCGCCACGACCAGAAAGTTGGTCTGTGACGAACCATGCTCTTCCAAAAACCTTGCCATTGCCTTTGCACAACGGTCTGCCAGCACGTCGCCCATGGTCTTTTCCAGCGATGCACATAAATCAGCGATATCCTGTTCCGAAAGCGGTGCCAGTTTTTCTGCCTGCTGTCGAATAGCTGTCTTCAAGCCGGAAAAAGACATGTTAAGCGTATCCTGCCCGCGCAAGGGCATTGGAAACTTGAAACGCTGCGGATCACCCTTGCGGGCAGCTTTCTCGACATTTGGACCACCGGGAAAGGGCAGGCCAAGCAGTTTTGCGGTCTTGTCGAAAACCTCACCAGCCGCATCATCAATGGTAGTCGCCCAACGCTCATAGTTGCCAAGTCCGCGAACGCACAGGATCTGTGTGTGCCCCCCCGATACAAGTAACAGCAGATATGGATAATCAAGCCCATCGGTTAGTCTGGCGGTGAGCGCATGACCTTCCAGATGATTGATGCCCAGATAAGGAATTCCGCAACTTGCCGAGAGGGCTTTCGCGGTCATTAATCCAACCATCAACCCACCGATCAAACCCGGACCAGAGGTAACGCCAATGCCATCAATATCTTTAAGGTTAGTTTTGGCTTCCTCAAGCGCCAACTCAATTACCTTATCAAGTGCTGCAAGATGCGCGCGCGCTGCAATCTCGGGTACAACCCCACCAAAAGCTGAATGTTCGTCTATTTGACTGAGAACCACATTCGAACAAAGCAGCGGCTTACCGCGCCGGTCGCGCCCGACCACCGCGGCAGCTGTTTCATCGCAACTTGTTTCAATCCCGAGAATTCGCATTGTATGGAAATGCCAATGGCTATAATCACTGATTGTTGGGCCTAACAGATGGATGCAAAAAAGAAAATGGCGAAGAGCAGCGACATTATCCAGATTGGTACACGCGGCAGCAAACTTGCGCTGGTTCAGGCAGAAGGGATCAAGCGTCAACTCATCGAGACACATCCCGACAAGAACCTGGAAATTGAAATCCGTGTCATCTCAACCGCAGGCGATCGCATTCAAAATCGGGCGTTATCCGAGGTTGGTGGCAAGGGGTTGTTTACACTAGAAATAGAGGAACAGTTGAGTTCAGGTGAACTTGACCTCGCGGTTCATTCGGCCAAGGACATGGCTACAAAATTGCCGGAGGAACTGGCGCTTGTGTGTTTTACCAAGCGTGAATCAGTCGCTGACGCATTCATTTCAAACAAGGCATCGTCCCCAAATGAACTGGCACAGGGTGCAATTGTTGGTTCGGCCTCGCTACGTCGGCAGGCACAATTGCTACGCATTCGCCCTGATCTGAAAATGGTTTTGTTCCGCGGAAACGTCGACACAAGGTTAAAAAAACTTGAGGCCGGTGAAGTTGATGCGACCCTGCTGGCAGTGGCTGGTTTAAAACGCCTTGATATGGAGCACGCAATTACCTCTGTCCTTCCACCTGATGTGTTTCCACCTGCGCCGGGACAGGGTGCAGTCTGTATGGAAACGCGTGAGGACAACCAAAAAATTCGTGATCTGCTGACCCCGCTCAACCACCGCGAAACCGAAATCGCATTGATGACAGAGCGCGCCTTTTTAGCGGGTCTTGATGGCTCCTGCCGCACACCAATCGCTGCCTACACCCAGTTATCCGGCAATACGATTAATTTCCACGGCATGATCTTGAAGCCGGATGGAACTGAGTGCCACGAACACCAGCTGGAAGGCTCAATCGATGACGCCGCAGACATTGGAAAACAAGCCGCTGCGATATTGAGAAAACGCGCCGGTTCCGATTTTTTTGACGGCTGGTAGAGGCTTGGCGATGGCAAATATTCTCGTCACCAGAGCAGAACCAGCTGCAAGCCGCACAGGGCTTGCATTATCAAAGCACGGCTACACGGCCGTGAAATGCCCAATATTTGAAGTACACGATACTGGCGAGCCAGTTCCTGAACGCAATTACGAGGGTCTGATCTTTACCAGTCGAAATGCTGTAGATACGCTGCACGAGCGCGGATGGGATACTACCAACCTCGGACTACCCGTCTTTTGTGTAGGTGAAAATACAGCCAATGCGGCCGCATCTCTAGGGTATCAAGACATTCGGACGGGTTCTGGAAACGCCAAAGGTCTGGCAAAGCTGATCGGGAGCTCAGCTCTGCCACCCAGTTCCCGACTACTCTATCCGGCGGCACGAGACCGTAAGTTTGATTTTGAACTCGCCCTCAAACCCTATGACTTATCAGTTGAAACAGTCGAAATTTACGTGGTCCTGAGGCTCAGCCCATCCAAAAAAGAACTGGAGCAGGCGTTCGAGCATACCACCGGTGGAGTAGTGCTGGTTTATTCTGCGCGCAGCGGTGAATATTTGTCTCATCTCATTGAAGAGTATGGCCTCAGCGCGCTCGTATCCTCGTTAACCTGCGTTACTCTTTCAAAGGAGGCTGCTGCTCCGATTAATGCCCATCACTGGCGAGAAATTTTCATTGCTCCAACACCCGATGAGCCTGCAATGATCCAGCTTTTAGCAGATAAGTTCTGAATTTCGGCGCTGAATTGCGTCATGATTAGCCTTGCGTAAACTTCGAACGGGACCCATATTAATATTTGGGCTTTCATCACCACAGCACGTCAAACACGGGGATAACTTGCATGGCTTCCAGAGCCAAATCAAAGGGCTCAACATCAAGAGCAAATCGGAGGCGCAAGCCCGCGACGATTGATCTTGAGGCAAAAGAAGTAGTGAAAGATCCTCCTTCAGATGCAAAGCCTGCAAGCGAGAAGACTGGATCTGCGTCTCAAGCCGCAAAATCCACATCAAACGACAAGCCTGCCACCGGCACAACCCGGAACGAAAGTGGAAAAACGCCACCAGACCCAAAGCCATCGCATCCCACGAACAAGCAATTCGGCAGGCAAAGCGGTGGAGATGCTCCCAAGAGACCGGAATTTGCAACTGCAGCGTCAATTTCTCAATCACTGCGCAGCGCAGGCTTTGGAAAAATACTGCTTTCCGCAGTGTTTGGCGGTATCGTTGTAATTGGTGGATTGGGCGCAATCGGCCAATTGAACAGTGCCGGAAAACTTCCCTTGATAGGCAGTATTTATCAATCTGGCGGACAAACAATCAGTACGCCGGAAACCGGCAAGCTAATTGAGGAACTACAGTCACAACTGGATGAGCTTGCCGCCGTCAGCCAGATCAATCAGGAAATCCAACCGGTTGACCTTGCGCCACTCAACACAAGAATTGCGTCACTGGAGGCCATGGTTTCAGAACTGGCTGAAGCATCTTCAAACACTACCCCGGATAATGCCAGGCTGTCAGAACTTGAAAATAGAATGAATGCAATTGATAGCGCTATTCAGGAAATTGCCAGCATAGAATTGGAAAGCACGGCATCCTCTACCGACCCTCAAATTAGTGCCTCGCTTATCGATCTTGGAGCACGAATTGGCGTGCTGGAGCAGGCAAATGATGCTGAAAACCCGCAAGCAAATGAACCTTCAGAGCGAATTACTGCTCTGGAAGAGGCGGTGACAACGCTTTCAAACCTGGGCACACCAGACCTTGTACCCCTGGAAACCAGACTTGATAGCACAGAAAATATCGTCGCATCACTCCGCGAATCGCTCACAGCTAACAGCGGGAAACTTTCCGATCTTGATGCAATTTCCAGTGAACTGACCAAACAAATCCAGACTGCCAAAGTCAGCGAGAAAGTCGCGCGTTCGGTCGCAGCCAACGCACTGGGCGGTGCGCTTGAAAGCGGGCGTGGCCTGTCCGTCCCGATTGCTTCGATTGAAGCGCTTACCGGTACTACGGATGAAACCCGCCGCCTGGCAGAGCTCTCTGGAGCAGGCATTGCAGGCCTTGACGATCTCACCCGGGAATTTGAGATATTTGCAGCCAGGATTGAGAAGCCCGAAAGTGTATCCGCAGACGCCGGATTGATGGAAAAGTTTTTGGCTAACGCAAAATCCCTGGTCTCCATCAAACCAAGTGGACCGGTTGATGGCAATTCCGTTACAGCGGTGCTTTCGAGAATTCGCGGCCATTTGGCCATCGGAAACATCCAATCAGTGGATGCAGAGTGGCAACAGCTTCCAGAAGATGTCCGTACAATCGGCACCCGATGGATTGATACGGTAAACAATCGCATCGAGGCTCTGATTTTGTACGATAAAATTTCCACTCAACTGGCGCAGAATTGAGAGCCCGATAGATGTTCCGTTCGCTTCTGTTTCTTCTGATTGTCGCAGCGCTCGCGCTGATGTTTTCCTGGGTGGCGGATCGGCCCGGTATTGTTACGCTGGTCTGGCAGGGTACCAATTATGAAGTAAGCCTGATGGTTGCGCTCTCAGCGCTGGTGGCCCTGATTGCAGTGATCCTGTTTATCTGGGGAATGGTGCGCGGATTGATCCGGACACCGTCCCTGATCTCACAATTTTTCCAGACCCGCCGGCGTGACCGTGGGTACCAGGCGCTCTCAAGGGGGCTCATTGCTGCAAGTTCCGGTGATGTTGATACAGCGCGCAGCCTGGCGCGTGAAAGCGGCAAACTGCTCAAAAACGAACCGCTGGTAAGCCTGCTAAGTGCACAGACCGCCCTACTTGAAGGTAAACGGGATGAGGCGCGGGTAAATTTCCAGGCGATGCTTGGTCAGGATAATACCAAACTGGTGGCTCTGCGCGGTCTTTTCCTGGAAGCTGAGCGCCAGGGAGAATCCGAAGCAGCGCGTCATTACGCCATTGAAGCCGCCGCCGAAGCACCATCGCTCCCCTGGGCAGGCATCGCCAAATTACGATATCAGGCTGTTGATGGCGACTGGGATGAAGCCCTGAAAACCCTTGAGGCGAACCGGGCAGCCGGCTTGATCGACAGGGAAAAAGCCAAACGACAACGCGCGGTACTGTTGACCGCCAAGGCTTATGTCGAAGAACCGGCAGATCCCGATACCGCTGTTCGACTTTCAAGGGATGCGCACAAGCTCGCAAAAGACCTTGTTCCGGCTGCCGTCATCCATGCGCGTGCGGCGGGACGCCAGGGAGATATCCGCAGCGCAAGCAAAATTCTCGAAGCCGCATGGAAAATAGAACCCCATCCCGAGCTCGCCGATGCATATGTCAATGTGCGCAGCGGCGATGCGGCACAGGACAAGCTGAAACGGGCAACCCGTTTGGCGAAATTGCGCACCAACCACCCCGAGGGCAATCTGGCGGTTTGCCAGGCTGCGATTGATGCATTGGACTGGGACACCGCCCGCGAAGCAATTGAACCGGTTTTGACCAACCATATAAGCGAACGGGCCTGCCTGTTGATGGCAGAGATCGAAGAAGGCGAGCATGGCGACAAGGGTCGTATGCGTGACTGGCTTTCCCGGGCAGTTCGCGCTCCCGCCGATCCGGCCTGGACCGCCGATGGGCAAGTTTCAGAAACCTGGCTGCCGGTTTCTCTGGTAACCGGTGAGATTGATGCTTTTGAGTGGAAAGTGCCAGTCGAGCAACTGGACGCTGAAGAAACGGTGATCACACTTGAAGATATCGCCAGAATGAATGAAGCACCTGCAGGTGACGAGGAAAAGGCGATTGAGGTGGAAATCGATGCAGACAGTCCCGCAGAAAGTGCCGTCGATATCATTGATGCGGAAGAAATTGTTGAAGAAGCAGAAACCGTAGAAGTCGACCCCGTTGAACCGGAAGGGGAAAATGCATCTGCACCGGATGAGAAGCCGGATGTCGCCGAAGAGAATGTCGAGACAAAGCCAAACGGCAAACCTGAACCTGAACCTGAAAATGCATCGGGGACCAAATCCGGTACGGTGGAATTTGCTCTGGATCGCCGTCCGGATGATCCAGGTGTTGACCCGGAAAAAGTCCCGGACAAAAAAGGCTTCAAGCTGTTTTAGTCATCTTTGTAAAATTTGATCAACTGGCTGTGTGATAACCAACACGCCTTTAGCGCCGTATCTGCGTCCAAATCCAGGGATATATGGCTTGTTTCCGGATGGCGAAATTCGTATATCAATTCCGGCCAACCAGCCATTTTGGATAAGGCAACAATTGGAAATCTCATCGATGCAAAAATTCAGTACCCTCACCGCAACCGCCGCCCCAATGCCCGTGATCAATGTTGATACCGACATGATCATCCCGAAAGACTATCTGAAAACAATCAAAAGAACTGGGCTGGGCAAGGGACTGTTTGCGGAAATGCGCTATCACGAGGACGGTTCAGACAATCCTGAGTTTGTACTCAATAAATCAGCCTACAAAGATGCGCAGATAATGGTCGCTGGCGATAATTTCGGCTGTGGCTCGTCACGCGAACATGCGCCCTGGGCGTTGCTCGATTTTGGTATTCGTTGCGTAATTTCCACCAGTTTTGCCGATATTTTTTATAACAACTGTTTCAAGAACGGTATTTTGCCAATCCAGGTCAGCCAGCAAGAGCTTGATCAGCTGATGGATGATGCCGAGCGCGGGGCCAATGCGACCCTAAGTGTGGATCTGGAAAATCAAACGATCAAAGGACCCGACGGCGGAACCATCAATTTTGAAATTGACGCAGATCGCAAGCACCGACTGCTGGAAGGTATTGATGATATCGGCGAAACACTCGCCAAGTCATCAGCAATAGATGCATTTGAGAAAAACAACGCCAAAAACCGTCCATGGGCTTAAACATGCCGTGCATGTTCTTTCAGGTTCCACTGCAACTCATTTCTAGAAGGTAAATCATGGCAACTCACAAGATCTTTCTCCTGCCCGGTGATGGCATTGGCCCCGAGGCAACAGCCGAGGTAACAAAGATCATTGACTGGATGAATTCAAGTCTGGGTTCCGGGTTTGAGGTTGAAACGGGACTTGTAGGCGGCGCGGCCTATGATGCACATGAGCTTGCAATATCCGAAGAAGACATGGGTCATGCGATGGCATCTGATGCGGTGTTGTTTGGAGCGGTTGGTGGACCCAAATGGGATGACGTACCTTACGAAGTTCGTCCGGAAGCTGGATTGTTACGCCTGCGAAAGGATATGGCGCTTTTTGCGAATCTAAGGCCAGCAATCTGCTATCCGGCACTTGCCGACTCGTCTTCACTCCGCAAAGAAGTTGTGGAAGGCCTGGATATTCTGATTGTCCGTGAGTTGACTGGCGGGGTGTATTTTGGCGAACCAAAGGAAATCACGGATCTCGGTAATGGCCAGAAACGGGCTATCGATACACAAGTTTACGATACCTTTGAAATTGAGCGCATTTCCGGTGTGGCGTTTGAACTTGCCCGCACGCGTTCCAATAAGGTTTGTTCGATGGAAAAGCGCAATGTGATGAAGTCCGGCGTGTTGTGGAACGAGGTCGTAAGCGCTGTTCACAAAGAAAAATATTCCGATGTAGAGCTTGACCACATGCTGGCCGATGCTGGTGGCATGCAGTTGGTGCGCTGGCCCAAGCAATTTGATGTGATCGTAACCGATAATCTGTTTGGTGACATGCTGTCTGATGTGGCAGCCATGTTGACCGGCTCACTCGGCATGTTGCCATCTGCCTCACTTGGCGCACCCGATCCGCAAACCAAATTAAGAAAGGCGATGTATGAACCGGTACATGGTTCTGCTCCCGATATTGCGGGCCAGGGCATCGCCAATCCGATTGCGATGATCGCCTCTTTTGCGATGTGCCTGAGATACTCGTTCAACATGATTGAAGAAGCAGACAGGATTGAACAGGCAATTGCCAATGTGCTCGATACGGGTAAACGTACCGCAGATATTTATTCCGAAGGAACGACAAAAATATCGACAACCCAGATGGGGGACGCAGTTCTTTCTGAGTTACAGGCGTTGACTGGATAATCGTTGCGAGAGAACTGTCATTACAGATTCAACAACCTCATTGTGGAGTATTTTTTCAACACTCGAGGGTGACTGGAATCTTCACCGCATGATCTCGAATGGGGCTTCGTTTGACGGGCGGGCTGCATTTAAAAAAATCCACCCAAACGTCATGCGGCTGAAGGAAACTGGCGCCATCACAATGCCGGATGGAAGCGGTATTGAAGCCTCCCGGTATTGGCTATGGAAATTTGTCGACCTCAACCAACTTGATATCCTCTACGACGAAGAAGTTCCACGCCTTTATCACTCACTTTCATTCGCCACCAATGAAGATGGTTGGATTAGCGAGGCAATTCACCATTGTGGCAAAGACGATTACTTTGGGCGCTATAAATTTGTGGAAAATCTGCTGACCATCGATCACCAGATACGCGGCCCGGCTAAAAATTATGATGTTTCCAGCCGCTACAGCAGATAATTCAACTAACCTAATTGGCCAATATGGATGGATCACCCGACCAGGGACCACGCTTTCCGTGAAAATCCGGAAGATCGATACCGCATTCAAAATCACGCGCATTGGTGCCGGCGACTTGTCGGGCCAGCACATTTGCATCCTTGTTGGCTCGCGCATCTACATAACCGGCGATACAGGAAACCGGATTGGCTGACGTACCAACTGTGGAAATAACCAACACCTGACCCGTGCTAGCATTGGTAACTTCGCCTGTCTCCGGGTCTGCGCCTTCAATGAACCAGCGCAATATGGTTGCATAGGGTTCACCGCCCTCAAGCCGCCACTCAATTGTATCGTTAATGCGGTTGAACTGCGCGAAGCTTTCCCATTGTTGTGTTTCACGGGCGACGTGGCCAAAGCGAACCATCTGCCGCAAATCGCCTTCCGCAAAAAATACCGGAAATTCATTGTACCCGGTACATTCAGCCGAGCCGCCTTGTTCATGGCTGGAGTAAAACTCGCAATCCTGATCAAGATCAAGTTTGGTGTAGGTGCTGTCGGATGCGGCATTGGCTGTACTGGAAAACATACAAAACCCGGCCAGAACTGCCATCCGGCTGAAAATTCCGGTAATGGCCATGTTCAGCATTTCACTAGTAGTTAACCCCGAATGCCGGCGCAACCGTGGTTCGCAGGAATATCTGAAGGAATATTATTGCGAACAATACGACGATCGGCGAGATATCAATTGTACCAAGATTGGGCAGGAAACGTCGTACCGGACGAAAGACAGGTTCTGTCAAGGCGTAGAGCATCTGCCCGATCTGGCCAACAAACTGGTTTGAGGAATTCACCACGTTGAATGCGTAAAGCCAGGAAAATATCGCGGCGATGATGATGATCCACCAGTAAAAATTAAGCGCGTGATGTAGTGTAACAAACAAGGCGGTCATACATATCTCCGTAACTAAAATCAGATCATCAGGTTAAGCCGGAATTTGCACCGCATTGCGGCAGCAAATCAAGCCTGTTGTTTGACGGCAGGGCCAATCCATAAATTCAGGAACTCGCGTATCCAACTTTGCGTTTGATGATCGTGGCGAGCCCGGCCCTCAAATTGCTGATCCCTGCCCTGGGCACCGGGCAAAACAAACCGGTGTGCGCCACTTGTTGTCCAGCGATTCATCATCCAGTGGGTGACCTCGGAATGAAACTGGAACCCCCATGCATTTTCACCATAACGAAACGCCTGATTGGGATATTCATCGCCGGTCGCAAGCAGTGTGGCACCTGTGGGCAGGGAAAAACCCTCCCTGTGCCAGTGGTATACATGATCGGGCCATTCAAACATCTGCCGGCCTTCATCTGTTGGCTGAATTGGATAATAGCCGATCTCGGCGTATTCATCCTTGCGCGCGGCAACCACACCACCCAGATGTTTCACCAGAACCTGGGCCCCGAGGCAAATCCCGAAAAACGGCTTGTTCTCCCTTAAGGGAATCTCCATCCAGTCAATTTCCCGTCGAATATAATCTTCATCATCATTGGCGCTCATAGGTCCGCCAAACATTACAACGCCAGCATAATCTTCCAGCGAACCAGGAAGATCGTCGCCAATTGCAGGTCTGCAGGCGACCCATTGATATCCCATCTCTTCAAGTACCATGCCGCATCGGCCCGGCGTTGAACCCAATTGATGCAGGATCATCAACACTTTGGGTTTTGCATTTGGGCGGATGGAAATTAGATTCATTGCTGTGTCATGACGCCTGTGAACGATCGCGAACGCGCTGTTTGAGTTTCATGCGGTCCTGAGAGCTGACAGCCAAAAGTTCAGCAACCCGCCATACAACATTGTCTTCCAGTTCATGCACGACACCATCTGCGAATACCATTTCCCAAAGATTCTCGATAATCGTGATGCGCTCATTCTCGTTGAGCGTACGCTTCAGCACGCTGGTGAAGGAATAAAGATCGATTGCATCGCCATCGGCTTCCTCGGCTTCCAAAACCAGCTTTTCGGTTTCCGCTTCATCCAAGCCAAATTGTTTGGAGAGCAGCATCGTCATGCGCTGTTTTTCATCATCGCTCACCACCCCATCAACCGCAATAACGTGAAACATCAAGGCGGCTTCGGCCAACTGTTTTCTGGAGTGGGTAAACTCCTGCGGTTCCTCCGCGTTGGTGAGATCAGAAACAAATTTTGTGATGACATCAAACATGATTGCTGCCTGCTAATTCTTTGAAAGCGCAACCTAATCGAATGAGAACAAGATTCAAGTCATCGATTGTAACTTGTCGAAGAGAGTTGCATCCGCAAGAAAGTTATGGTGACTGGTGACAAACACAATCAGGGGATCAAGGTCTTGTCGAACACCGAAACAAACCCTTCCAGTTGGGGCATCAACAACGATTACGCACAGCTCCGCAAGGTGCTGCTTGGCAAGCCGGAATTTTATCGCTGGGTTGAGGCCGGACCATTGATTGCCCGAACTTTGGAAAATGCACACATGACTGGCGCAAAGTTCGACTTGCAAACTGCCATGGCACAACATGCGGAAATGGTTTCTGTTTACGAGGAAAATGGCGTTGATTGTCGCTATCTTGAGCCAGACCCGGTGTTGCATCGAAACTTCTTTGCCCGCGATTCTTCGGCAATGACCCCTTGGGGGGCGCTCATTTGTCATATGCAGTTGAAAGTGCGGCGCGCAGATTATGTAACCGCGATCAAGTTCTATCAGGACAATAATATTCCGATCTGGAATTACGCCACGGCCGGACATTTCGAAGGCGGTGATTTCGTGATTGTTGAACCGGGCAAAGTACTGATCGGTTACTGCGGAGAACGATCAGAAAAAGAAGGTTCCGAACAGGTCGCAGAATTTGTTCGCAATGAAGGTTGGGAAGCTATAACCGCACCAATCAGCCGCGAATTCGTCCACATGGATGGATTGGTGGTGCCCCTGGATGAAAAACTGTTGGTTGCCTGTCTGGACGCGCTGGAACCCTGGCTTGTAAATCAATTGAAGGATTGGGGGTTTGAGTTTGTTGATGTGCCTTATCGGGAAGCAAAGAACCTCGGCGTTAATTTGGTCGCCCTTGGCAATGGCAAGGTACTCTCAATGAAGGGTGCAACCGAGCTTAATGAAAAAATGCGGGCGCTTGGTTATTTCGTTTACGACCCGGACATGTCGATGTTCACCCTCGGAGGAGGCGGCGTACATTGCCTGTGTCAGGCGCTTGACCGGGAAGATGCGTGAATGTCTAGTTGGCGCCACGCGCCTGCATCTTTGCGTACTTCACTCGTATTCTTTCAAGCGCCTCAAACTTTGGTTGAAGTTTTGGACGGCTCTTCACCAGTTCCATACACTGGCGGATACGAGGATAACTATCAAACAACCCATCCGCATTGATGTAACTGGTCCAGTAGCACATTGTCAGATCAACAAGACTAAATCGCTCGCCCAAATGAAATGGACCTCCCTCAGCAAGTCGGTTTTCTATCACTGACAATCGCTCAAACGCACTATCAAGCGCCTGTTGTTTCACGATTGACATGTCTTCCTTCCGCGTGATGAAACGGTGTGGATAGAAGTAGCGCTTCAAGATTGGTTCAAGATCATTGGTCAGATAGAAAAAGCCACTCAGGAACATACCTCGCTCCGCTTCTTCAACCCCGGGTACTAATTGGGTAAGATTGTGACGCTCAGCAAGGTAGAGATTAATTGCAGCGGTTTCAGAAAGAATTTCTCCTTCAGGTGTCACCAGTGCAGGTACCCAGCCGGCCGGATTAATCTTCAAAAATTCCGGAGCACGGTGTTCACCCTTAAGAATATCGACAACAATCAACTCATAGGGAATATCGCCTTCCGCGAAAACCATCTCAACCATCAAGGCACGGGAAATTTCACCGCCATACAAAGTGTACATCGAAAATTTCCTAACAGGTTTTAATTCACACTACTGATCTGATACTCGGCTTTTTCCAACCATTCCTTGTTGATTTCCACTCCCCAACCGGGACCTTCCGGAATTTGGACCTTGCCATCCTTTGCCACTGGAAACGGGTCATATAAATCATACTGCCAAGGGTAGTAGTCCACTCCCTCAATCGAAAACTCCACATACGGCCCGGCGGATTTTATTGCGCCCATCATGTGCAGGGTAAAGATCGTAACCAGTGAGAGGTTCGCTGCATGGGGTGTGCAAGGCAAGCCTGCTTTCAGAGCATAATCTGCAACCCGCAAGGTTCTGGTGAGACCACCAAGATAGCAAATGTCCGGTTGCAATACATCTACTGCACGCATCTCGACCATTCGTCGCCAGGTCGCCAAATCGCAATCCTGCTCACCACCGGTAACATCAATATCAAGTGCGTCGGTGACCTGTTTGGTCCAGTCCAGCTCCCAGTAGGGACAAGGTTCTTCATAATGACAAAACCCGTTATCCTCCAACATCCGACCAACCTCAATTGCCCGATCGGGCGTATAACAACTGTTGGCATCCGCCAGCAGATCAGCGCTGTCTCCCACAGCCTTGGCCACAGCCGGAATAATCTCTTCAGTTCGTCCGGGTGTTTCATCAACATTGTGCCCACACTCACTGCCAACCCGGACCTTGAAAGCATCATAACCAAATTCATCACGCAACCGCACCAATCGCTCGGCTTCTTCAGCGCCGGAAATATCGCGCTTCATGCTGGAACCGTAAACACGGATCGGTCGCGGAGTGCCACCGAGCAACTCGCAAACACTTTTGTCTTGAAGCTTGCCGTGTAGATCCCAAAGAGCCGTATCCAACCCGCCAATTGCCCGCCTCAGGTATGAGCCCGGAAATTTGTGTTCACGCTCGGGAATAAGATCGACCAACGTATCAATGTCCATCGCATCTGCGCCAAGGGCATAGGGTGCAACCTGGCGATGCAGCACGAGTGCGGAAATATCTGAGTGATAGGTTGATACCTGCCCCCATCCCTGATGACCGTCATCAGTTGTCACTCGAACAAATCCCACATCGGGAGTGGAGAACGTCTCAATGCTTTTAATTTTCACTATGTTGCCCCATGTTACCCAATAATCCGAAGATCACGCGGAAACGATGTAAGGCATTCAATGCCAGAATCTGTCACCGCAACATTATCCTCAATTCTTACACCACATTCGTTGGTTTTGTAGAGGCCCGGTTCAATGGTAAACACCATGCCAGCTTCTAGTATCTGTTGATTACCGCGCATGATTTGTGGCGCTTCATGAATATCAAGGCCAAGACCGTGACCGGTCTTGTGAACCGCATACTTTGCGAAATTGGAATCTTCCAATACGGTTTGCACCGCATCATCGACGTCAGACGCGGTGATACCCGCTCTGGCGGTTTCCCGGCCGCGCTGGTTTGCTGCGAGAACGGTTTCATAAAGCGCACGATGGTCGTCCAAAACCTGAGAAACAAAAAATGTCCGCGTGATGTCGGCGCTAAAGCCACGCCACGAACCACCGAAGTCGATCAGCAGTGCATCACCGGATTTTATTCTGTAGTCATCTCGTGAGACTGCATGCGGTTCGGCGGCGTTACGGCCTGCAGCGACAATTGGATCGAAGGCTAGCCCGTCCGCACCGTGATCAAAGAGTTGGCGTATTAGCTGACCGTTGATTTCTGTTTCGCTCTGACCTGTCCTTACCGTTTTCAATGTGGCTTCGAGTGCCGCTTCTGAAATCCGGATAGCCTCCTTCAACAATTCAATTTCATCTGGAGTTTTTCGCAGGCGAATGGATGATATTCCTGCGTGAGCATCAACAAACCGGGCATCAGGAAAAGCGGTTGCCAATGCCATTTGCTCAAAGACCCGCATGCGCTGGGCTTCCAGTCCAAAACGATTGCTGGACTTTAGATTGGGGAGTGCTTCAGCGGCGGCGGCAAATGCGTTCGCATATCCCGTTTCGTCCTGCCAACTAAAAACCTTTCCGGGAAATCCCAGTTCTGAAAATGATGCCAACTCCAGATGTGGAACAATTGCGACCGGATCACCGCTGGCTGGCACGATCACGATCAGCGGGCGCTCCATCAAGTGAAAATCACGCCCAAACAAACGGCGAAAGTTTGGGCCCGGCACCAAAGCGACAGCCTCTAGTCCATCGTTCTTCAGGACTCTTTTTAATGGTTCAAGTCTTGGTTCAGACACTGGATACTCGACGGGTTTCACTCAGGAAAAATACCATTACGCCAGCCAGCACTGCCAGCCAGAGAGACGACCACCATACCCAGTCGTAACGCTGGTAGATATCAAACAACACGCCGGCGGAGTAGGCACCAAGTGCTGCACCAACCGCGTGGCCGGCTGAGACCAGTCCGAACGCCAGACCCATCACCCGCAGGCCGACGTGGGTGGCAATCAAGCTGGCGGTGACGGGAACAGTTGAATAGTCCATCAGGCCGAACAAAATGGCGAAGATAAACAATATCTCAATGTTGGTACCGACGCTTACCAGCAATATAAAGGTAAGTCCCCGCAGGACATAAATACTGCCTAAAAGCAAAGGCCGGTTCATTCGGTCAGTCAACCAGCCTGCAGCAATCATGCCGACAAGGTTTACTCCGGACAAAACTCCATAGGCTGTCGCAGATGAAACCGGGCCAAAACCACAAAAAGATGCATAGGGCAGGAAATGGGTTTCGATGACGCCGGTCGTTGTATACCCGCAGATAAAATAACTCCAGAACAGGATCTGAAATGCCGGAATTTTGTTTATCGCCAGAACATCCTGCCAGGCACTCGTTTGTGATGTGGTTTCGCCCACCGTGTCTGGCAAAATTCGCGAACCTTTCGGAAACCAGCGCAAGACACAAATCATCATCATGATTGTTGCCACTCCAAGAACGACAAAGGCAACGCGCCAATTGTAGTAGCTAAGCAATACGGCGAGTAGCGGAATGATCATGAACTGTCCGCCAGTAGAGCCAGAAGTTGCAATGCCGGTTGCCAGACCCTGGTTTTCTTCAAACTCCTGTTCGACTGCAGTCGAAACCACATGGGTTGCAATCAAACCGAACCCAACCGCGGCAACGCCGGCAAAAGAAAGAAAGAACGCTACTGGATGAGTCGTTATCGCAATCAAAAAGCAACCCGCTGCAAGAGCAGAAAAACCTGCAAGAAGAACAGTCCTTGCTCCGTGTCTGTCAACCAGACGGCCAGCTATCGGTGCAATGATCGCCGTTACAAGCAGCGCCGCTGCCGCGGTTGCGGATGTAAAACTTCGGGTCCAGCCAAACTCCTGCTCCCATAGCGGCATGACCAACCCATATGAAGCGCGGGCAGAAAATACCAGTGCCAATGCCAGAAAGGATATTCCGACAATAAGCGCTGGTCGAAGCGTTATCCTTCCTGGGCTGGCATTGTTCATTTTGGTGCCGTGATATTGTGCGGTCGGGTTTCGGTAACCGAAACCGCGAGTGTCTTTCATTCTGCCTGGTTGGTCTAGTGAAAATTTCTTCCCTTTGGCATAGCCTGATGGGCGGGTTTTGCGAGAGCCACATAATCCCTTTCCAATTCCGGCGCTTTGCGCAGGAAGCGCTTCAACTGAGGAGCAGGCTTGGTTTTCTGGCGAGGGTCTTCCTGCGGGTTACGCACCTCATCCACATTGGCAAGACCTCCAATTAAATTGGCTTCATTGGAAACCCTGGCCAACAGCGGGGTCAGGTCTTCAATCTTGCGGGCGATAACATGAATAACCCCTTCGGCAGACTGGACTGCGCCGCTAACACTTACAAAGCGGCTGCCCAGCACAACCAGCCGGTGTTTTTCAAAGACTTTCGGCCAGATGATGATATTGGCAATGCCGCTTTCATCCTCGATGGTTTCAAACACAACGCCACTTGCCGTTCCCGGGCGTTGACGCACTAAAACCAACCCCGCAACCTTGACGAATTTACCGCTTTTCAAGGTTTCCAGCTTGTCTGTTTGCAAGTGGTTGTTTCGATCAAGCCAGTTGCGAACAAAGGAAACCGGATGCGCCTTTAGCGAAAAGGAAAGGCTGCGATAGTCGTTAATCACATGTTCGCCAAGCGGCATGGCCGGTAGCGTTACCTCCAGCTCATGCCTTGTTGTCTGCTCCCCTGCATGGGCAAACAATGGCAATCGTTCTGCTGCTCCCAGCGGATCAAGCGCCCTCACAGCCCAAAGCGCGTCACGCCGGTCAAATCCGAGCGAACGGAAACAATCTGCTTCCGCAAGCCGTTCTATCGTCTTGCGAGAGAGCCCGGATCGTAGCCATAAATCCCGGACACTGTCATAACCCCGCCCGCGATTCTCAATCAATTTCTCCGCATCTGCCTCACCAAAACCTTTTACCTGGCGAAGACCAAGCCGTACCGCATGGGTATTCTTCATGACACCGGTCATTTCTGCGTGTTTGGCAGAGATTTGGCTTTCCACCTTGCGCGGATCATCGTCGTCACAAGGTTCAAGCGTTGAATGATATTGGGACAGGTTGATGTCCGCCTCGCGCATTTCCACACCGTGCTCACGGGCATCCCGAATGAGTTGTGCAGGAGCATAAAAACCCATCGGTTGGGAATTCAACATGGCCGCGCAAAACACATCCGGATAATGGCACTTGAGCCAACACGAGACATAAACCAGCAGGGCAAAGCTTGCTGCATGGCTTTCAGGGAACCCGTAATCGCCAAATCCTTCTATTTGCTTGAAACAGTGTTCAGCGAATTCGCTCTCATAACCATTGGCAACCATGCCTTCGACCATTTTTACGCGAAAGGAGTGAATGGTGCCTACCCGACGGAACGTTGCCATGGCCCGGCGTAATTTGTCTGCTTCACCCGGTTCAAAATTGGCAGCAACAATCGCGATATTCATCGCCTGCTCCTGAAAAAGCGGTACGCCAAGGGTCTTGTGCAGAACGTCTCGCAATTCTTCCTTGGGATATTTTACTTTCTCCTTACCCTGACGGCGGCGCAGATAAGGATGCACCATATCACCCTGGATCGGGCCGGGGCGGACAATCGCCACCTCAATGACCAAGTCGTAATAGTTGCGCGGGCGTAAGCGCGGCAGCATCGACATTTGCGCCCGACTTTCAATCTGAAATACGCCCAGCGTGTCAGCACGACAGATCATGTCATAGGTGGGTTTATCGTTATCGGGTAGCGATGAAAGCGTTTCGCATCTGCCATAATGGGTTTCAAGCAGGTCATAGGCCTTGCGAATACAGGTCAACATGCCAAGCGCCAGCACATCAATCTTGAGCATGCCAAGACTTTCCAGATCATCCTTGTCCCATTCAACAATGGTGCGATCCTGCATGGCGGCATTTTCAATCGGAATTACAGAGGATAGCCGGTCACGGGTAATGACAAAGCCGCCGACATGCTGTGAGAGATGGCGAGGAAAGCCGATAATTTCAGTCGTGAGATCCAGCATCTGTTTGAGATATTTATCACTTGCATCAAGCCCAGCGCGTTTTGCATCCTTGGCTGAAACCTCACTGGAACCACTGCCCCAGCGCGTGCCGGAAATCGCAGTAATGACATCATCGGAAAAACCGAACACCTTGCCGACTTCCCGCAAGGCTGAGCGTGCCCGATACGTCACAACAGTTGCCGCAAGCCCTGCCTTGTCACGCCCATACTTTCCATAAATGTACTGGATTACTTCTTCACGGCGTTCGTGTTCAAAATCAACGTCGATATCAGGCGGCTCATTGCGCTCCTCAGATATGAACCGCTCAAACAAGAGATCGATTTTGGAAGGATCAACCTCGGTTATTTCCAGGCAATAACAGATTGCAGAATTGGCAGCAGAGCCACGTCCCTGGCAAAGAATATGCTGCGAGCGGGCAAAGCGCACAATGTCATAAACGGTGAGAAAATAAGGTGCATAATCAAGTTTTGCGACCAATGCGATTTCACGGGTTACCGCATCAAGGACTTTTTGCGGCGCACCTTTCGGGTAGCGCTTTTCAAGGCCTTCCTCTACCAGATGTTCGAGGGTTTGCTGGGGCGGCACCTTGCTGCCGGTTGGCTCATCCGGATAGAGATATTTCAATTCATCCAGTGAGAAGTTAAGCCGCTCAAACAGACGAACCGTTTCATAAACGGCTGTTTCATAACCCTTGAAAAGCGCTAGCATGGAATTGCCGTCACGCAGGTGCCGTTCGGCATTGGGCGCCAGCAGTCTGCCCGCCTTTCGAAGCGTCACATGCTCCCGGATACAGGTGATTACATCTTGAAGCGGACGGCGTTCCGGCTTGTGATAAAGCACATCACTGGTGGCAATCATTTTAATACCTGTCTCATCAGCAAGGGTGGCACAGGTGGCAAGATAGCGTTGATCGATTGCGCCATAAGGACGACGCAGGGCAAGATAGATATTGCCGGGAAAGGCCTGAACCAGTGTGGACAGGCAATTTGTCGTGCGGAGTTTTTCTTCCGGTGAAAATTGATCCGGTGGCACCAATGCCATCAGGAGGCCCGCACCCTTTTCAACTAAATCGCCCAACCCCAAATGGCATTCGGCTTTCGGCGCGCGTCGTTTTCCAAGGGTTAGCAGTTCACACAGATTGCCATAGGCCTTCCGGTCCTGCGGCCAAACCAAAATGTCCGGGGTGGCGTCCATGAAAATCAGCCGACACCCGGGCGCGAAGGCAAGGCCTGCCTCCTTGGCCGCCATATGAGCCCGCACGACACCCGCAAGTGAGTTGCGGTCTGTAAGTGCCAACCCCTTAAGGCCAAGCCGTGAGGCAGTTGTCACCAATTCCTCCGCGTGGGAAGCGCCCCGTAAAAAGGAGAAATTGCTGGCGGTACACAATTCAGCAAATTCAGTAGTTTCACCGCTCATGCGAACAATCCATGCATGTACCATTTGGGATTGCAGATTTCACGCTCATAAAGCCCGTTGCGAAACAGCCAGAATCGATAGCCCTCAACATCTTCAACACGAAAATAATCCCGCGATCGGGTATTGCGACCATCGACCCACCATTCACCGGCAATACGCTCCGGGCCTTCGCACCGGCTCACACAATATAATGCCCTGCGCCAGCGAAAACGGACCGGCGGACCTTCCGGCACTTCTGCAATTGCCTCAACGGGTTCAGGATTCGGGAACAAGACAAGAGGCCGGGTCAGGGTCTCTGCAAGGCGTTTTTCAGTGGTTTCTACACTTGCAAGCGCATTGTGCATTACAGGTACAGCAACAAAACTGCGCTCCGGGATATGGGTATTTATAGCGGCAAGGCGCGTAACCTGGTCACTGCCAAGCCGCGCTCCAAGTCGGTCAATCAATGCATCTAGCGGTTCGTTATTGTATCCATGCGGCACGACCAAATCTGTTTGAACAATTTGAAAGGGGGCATCTTCAAGAACTTCAAGCCGTAAAAGGTCAAATCCGAAACCCGCATCCAGCGCTTCATGCAGGCCGGCCATGCGCTCATGAAAAAGCGCTACAATGCGTTTTGGATCACGCAAGGCGCTGGCGGTTTCCACATCAAGGGTGCGCACATTACCATCCACCCGAAAGAGTTTTAACCGCAAACGCCGGGCACCCACGCCCCTTGCTTCAAAACGGGGCCCAAGATTTTCCACAAGCAGATGAATGATCCGCTCGATATCATCTTGAAGGGTGATCGCATCTGCAAACTTTTTCTCGGAAGAAAGTTCCGCCACGGGCATGCAAGGTGATATCACTTCATCTTCCCGACCCAGCGCTTGGTCAAGACGGCGCAAAAGATGCGGGCCAAAACGGGTAGCAAGCGGTGCGCGGGGCAGGATTGCAATACAACAAACCGTCTTGAGACCTACCCGTTGCAAGGTATCGACTGTTTCATGATCAATTCTCAGGGCAGCAATTGGCAGGGGGTGGATTGCCTTATCCTGACAGGTCGGCGGTACGATCTGGCTTGATCCGTAACGGGCGACCGCCCATGCAGCCCCCGGTGTATCCGCAATTGCTGCGCGCGCTGCAAATCCCTGGCGCTCAAGCCGCCATAAAAGGTCTTCCACCAGTTTTGCTTCACCCCCGAAGAGATGACTGCAGCCGGTAATATCCAGAAACAGGCCACCCTCATCATCAAGTGCTACGAGTGGTGTATAACGATCGCACCAACCGGCAATCTCACCGACAAGCGCAACCTCACCCCCCGCATCGCGTTCAAAACATTGAAGCTCCGGTATCAGTCCGCGAGCATCGCTCAGGGTTTGCCCGGGCCGCAGGCCTCGGGTGCGGGCCATTTCATCGACCGCAACGAGACGCACTGCATTACGCGCCATTTCAATGACAGCAACGGGTGTTAAATCAGGACGCGGTTTTGTGCGCCAACTGCTGCCCCATTTCTGGCGACAGATCCGGTCGGTTGTCAGATGAGTGAGGCAGACGGACAAGATCCGCTGTTGGCGGTTCTGGCTTTTCTGGTTCTGTGGCGGGAAGCGGGACATCATTGAAGTTTGCGGCATCACCATTTTCAAAGGTTCTTTCGTGGGGGTTCCATGCAAGACACCAGTCCCCGGTGTTGCCATTGCGGTTGCGTTCAAGGGAAAGGGCCAGCCGCGTTGGCCCCAGGTGAGAATGTTTGCCGGTATGATTATTGTAGCCAAAACCCAGCGAAGGTGCCGCGCATACCCGCCAACGGGTGAGGCCGGCACTTGCTTCTTCCGCACCAGCCTGCCGCAGAATAAAAATTGTAGTGCACCCCTTGTGTGCAGTGAGCTGCAATTTGCGTGTTGCAGTTAAATCGAGCGCTTTTGGATTGCCCGATACATGCAGGACAACGCTTGCCAGACCTTCACATGACGCAGCCTCTCCAGCGACCCACAGGGCGGATTTGAGGCTGCCGGGATTAACCAGAATAAGCCGCCGGGGGTCAAATCCATAATCCCCAAGGCCTTGTGGAAAAAGTGTGCCTGCATCATGTCGAACCGCCGGATCGCTTACCCATAGAATCGATCCGTCACGGCGTTTGGTGATTAAGGCCAGCAAACCAAAAAGAAAACCGCTGCCCGCAGCAACATCGCGGGATAAAACGGTGCGGATTTCGTGAAGGGCATTGCAGGCAAGACCGCCGCCCAAACCGGCATCAATTTCTGCAATATTAAATGGTAATTTAGCGGGGTGATTATGGCCCGAATTACTTTCCAAAAATGCGTGGCGGGCAGTAATTTTTTTAATGGCACGGGCAAGCCCGGCGATTGATTGCGCCTGGAAACCAGCAGGTTTTACTGTTTTCTTGCCAATACGCTTGTTGGCAATTGCCGCAGCGCCTGCAAATGCGTGTGATAACTGCATGGTTGCACTTCATATGTTCATGTTTTGTTCACGTATAGATTCCAGAGGAAGAAGATTGAGTCAAGGGGCTGGAAATAAACTCACTCAAAAGCAGATTGGCACAGGTCCCGCAGCAGCTCACAAAAAACGGACCCGGAATAGTTCCGGATCCGCGTCGTTAAACCAACTTCCCCTCAAAAGATGAGGTTAATTTGCTATTGCGGAGCCTGGAATGGTTTATGGCAACCACCGCAGGCACCACCAACGCCACCCATCGCGCCCTGCAGGCTTGCCAAATCAGTTCCGGCAACCTTGGCCATCGCTTCCGCTGCAACAACCATCGCCTTGGCCTTTTCCACAACAGCTGGATAAGTGCTCCAGATTTCAGGTAAAGCCCGGGTTTTACCCGGCATTGAGGCATTGTCAGTCCCCTGGGGCCACATGGTACTCTGGTCAAGCTTGGCAAGCGCAAGCAAATTGTTTGCCGCAGCACTTGCGGCTGCCGCATCATATTCAACCTCTCCCTTTGCCATCGCGCCAAGCTGGCCGATGCTGTATGCACGAAGCTGCATTACGGCTTTCCGCGCCTTGATGGCACCTTCCAGATGTCCATCTGCCAGCGCTGTAGCACCAGCCATGCCCGATATCACAACTGCTGCACCTAGAATTATTTTGATTGATTTCATAAATCGAACCTCCTGATTTTAACTGTCAATATGGCTCCCCACTACCAACTGGGCGACGCTAGCAGCCGTTATCACAAATGACTATCCACAATTCGCGAACAGACTGTACACCGATTGAAGCAGAATGACGGCAAGCATCAACGAAATCAACGGAATGTACCTTGTGGTACATCCGTATATTGTTGATTCTACTTGAAAAATTGGAGCGGGCGATGAGATTCGAACTCACGACCCTAACCTTGGCAAGGTTATGCTCTACCCCTGAGCTACGCCCGCTCACATGAAGCCATCGGCTTCGACGCCGTTGTATGGCGTAAGCGCGGAGCAATTGCAACCGGATTTTCGCTCCCTGTTCGAGTTCTGGTATCAAGCCGGACCAAAGCGATTACCAACAGCCCTATTGATATCCGGATGGACACAATTTACGGGTTTGTGAGCAAACAACCTGAAAGCAATTTCCATGCCTGCGGCACCCAAAGACCTGTTTAATTTACTTGAAGAACTCGGGATCAAGACAACGACCCATGAGCACGAAGCGGTATTCGCGGTGTCTGAATCAGAAAAGATCAAGCATGACATTCCAGGCGGTCACACAAAAAACCTGTTTTTAAAGGACAAAAAGGGCAGCTATTTTCTGATTGTCGCAGAAGGCCACTCCGAAATCCGGTTAAACTCAGTGCATGGACTGATCGGCGCAAGGGGCAGGGTATCCTTTGGTAAGGCGGAGGACCTGATGGCGCTTTTGGGAGTGCCTCCCGGTTCCGTCACAGCATTTGCACCCATGAATGATACGGATGCAAAGGTTTCAGTAATCATCGATGCGCCCTTGTTAAGGTACGACTTGATAAACTGTCATCCATTGACGAATGAAATGACAACCACCATCTCACGGGAAGACCTGTTGCGGTTTCTTGCCCATGTGGGCCATGAACCGCTTATAGTACAAGTTTCAGAAGAGGTTGAGCAATGAGCGAAAATGAATTCAGCAGCAGTGGGCCGGGATACGTTCCTGCTGCCCAAACTACCAATATTTCCTTTGGCAATCCCGAAAACGCCACCGCGCCAAGCTCTGCGCCGGTACGGGACATTTCAACTGCCGAATTCATGCCCCTGGTCATTGAGGCTTCAGCACAGGTGCCTGTCCTGGTGGATTTCTGGGCGCCCTGGTGTGAGCCGTGCAAGCAACTGACGCCAATTATTGAAAAAGTCGTCGCAGAGGCCGGAGGACGGGTAAACCTCGTCAAAATGAATATCGAAGAGCACCCCGAGGTCGCTGGTCAAATGGGTATCCAGTCGATCCCTGCTGTCGTCGCATTTGTAGATGGTAAACCCGCCGACGCATTTATGGGCGTAAAAACGGAAAGCGAAATCCGCGCTTTCGTAGAAAAAGTGGCAGGACCTCCAGCACAGGATCAGGGCACATTGATGCTGGAAGAAGCACAGCGTCTTGAAGAAGAAGGCGCACTGTCGGAGGCGGCAAATCTTTATGGTGCAATTCTGCAATCAGAACCGGATAATTTGAAAGCACTGTCAGGTCTTGGACATCTTTACATGAAGGATGGCAAATTTGATGCGGCAAAAGGCCTGGTTGTTGCCCTGAATGAAGAACAATTGGCATCACCCGACATTGCATCTCTAAAAACCGCGATTGAACTGTCTGAACAAGCAGAGGCGGTTGGAGATTTTTCAGAGCTGCAAAAGGATGTGGACGCCAATCCGGCAAACCACCAGGCACGATATGACCTGGCAATCGCACTCAATGCCGCCAATCAGCGCGAGGAGGCTGCAGATCAGCTCCTTGAGATTATCACTGCGCAACCGGGCTGGAATGAGGATGCAGCCAGAATACAACTCCTCCAGTTCTTCGAGGCCTGGGGTATGACGGACAATGTTACCAACACTGCCCGACGGAAACTTTCGTCAATTCTGTTTTCCTGAGATATGTTGCAGCACTTGAGAATTTGGCTGGTGGACATAGATAAAGTATCTGGCCCAGTAATCGGAGTTTTGCATGAAAGCAGGTAATGTCACTTATCTGAAAGCCGCAGACATTTCTGAAATAGTGCCGGTTTTTCCCTTGGCCGGAGCACTGTTGCTGCCCGGTGGACAATTACCGTTGAATTTTTTCGAGCCCAGATATTTGGCCATGGTCGACGATGCAATGGACGGCGACCGGTTGATAGGAATGGTACAACCCGCACTCAAACAACCAACTTCCGGCAATAAGGATCCGATTTTGTGTGAAGTCGGGTGTCTTGGTCGGATTACCGCGTTCCAGGAAACCGGCGACGGTCGATATTTAATCAGCCTGTCCGGGATTTGCCGTTACCGCATTCTGGAGGAAACAAAAAACCGGAATGGTTATCGCAGATGCAGGATTGGAGTGTTTGCCGACGAATTGACATCAGAAGACAATGGAGATGCAATCGACCGGGAGTCGCTGCTAGCCACCTTTCGAAATTATCTCGATGCAAACGACATGGAGGCCGATTGGGAGAGCGTCGAGAAGGCGGACAACGAGACTTTGGTGACGGCACTTTGCATGATGAGCCCCTATGGTCCCGCTGAAAAACAAGCTTTACTCGAGGCACCTGACCTTAAAAGCCGGGCGGAGACCTTGATTGCGATCACGGAAATTCAACTTGCAAAAGATTCAGACGACATCAGCAGCAGGCTACAATAGATAAAAACTTCAACGAAAGACCCGATGCCGAAAGATACCCTCCCGGACCCCAAATTGCTCGAGCTTTTGGTTTGTCCAATGACCAAAACCAGTCTGAACTACGACAAGAAATCCCAGGAATTGATTTCGCGCGCTGCCAAACTTGCGTTTCCCATTCGCGATGGCATACCCGTGATGATTGTTTCAGAGGCCCGGGTACTGGAAGATTAAACGGCTAAATCGCTTCGCCTTTTAACAGGCGGGGTTGGGCACCGCTGCGCGATGACGCCTGATCAATAAATTGGCGCTTTAGGCCAGGCAACCGGTCTACAATGCCAAGGCCCACATCGCGAACCGCCCTCAATATATCATTGTCATTTGAAAACAACCGATTGAGCACATCGGTCACAACACCCATCTGCACCGTGTCAAACCGGCGCCACTGCTGATATCGCTCAAGCACGTCAACGGTGCCGATATCAAGCCCGAGCCGATCCGCTTCAACAATTGTTTCAGCTAGTGCTGCAGCATCTTTGAAACCAAGATTGAGACCCTGACCGGCGATCGGGTGTATGCCGTGCGCCGCGTCACCCGCCAACACAAAGCGATCGCGGATATATTCGCGTGCCAGGGTTAACCCCAGGGGGAAAGCCTGAACTTTGCTTTCAACTGAAACATTGCCAAGCTTATGGCCAAATCGCTGCTCAAGCTCCATCTCAAACAACACTGGATCCATAGCCAAAAGCCGCTCGGCATCCGGTGTGCTTTCAGTCCATACAAGTGAGGAGCGATTGCCCTTTAACGGTAGGATAGCAAACGGTCCGGCTGGCAAAAAATGTTCTTCCGCACGCCCTTCATGCGGTCGTTCATGGGCAACGGTGCAGACAATCCCTTTTTGATTGTAGGGCCAGTGGACCGTCTTGATCCCGGCGATATCCCTCAACTTCGAACGGACGCCGTCTGCTGCAACCAGCAATTTTGCCTGAATTTTTTTACCCG
Source organism: Hyphomicrobiales bacterium (assembly GCA_021775415.1). Classification (GTDB taxonomy): domain Bacteria; phylum Pseudomonadota; class Alphaproteobacteria; order Rhizobiales; family Rhizobiaceae; genus JAALLB01. The sequence continues at coordinate 77,095 of JAJFHV010000013.1, forward strand.
ATGCAAGAGTGATGCGTGAAGTTGAACCCTCGACATCAAAGCCGGCCACGCCGTCGCCTTGTACGCGCTCAACACCACAGGTATCGGCCTTTCCACGCAGCGCTTTTACCAAAGCCCGGTTCTCCACCATGTGGGCAAATGGTTCATTTTCACCGGCATCAACATCCATCTCGTTGGCAAAGGTGAGGAAAACCGACCGGGTTATATCGCCAACCTTGCTGTCCGTTACAATCATCTCGTTGATTGGCTGAGCATTTTTTTGCAACGCCTTCCACAAACCAAGCTGATCCAACATCCGACAGGCTGCAGCAGCGATTGCCGAAGCACGTTCATCCTTTTCAATTGCCTGTTCGGGGGCTTGATCAATTACCTGAACCGTTAGATGAGGGGCAGCATTTGCAATAGAAACACCGGCACAAAGGCCGACATAACCACCTCCGGCAACAACAACATCAACAACGCTGCTTGCGCTTGTTCTGGTGTTTACAGTTTTGCGGCTGCTTTGCTTGACCATGGGTCGACATTCCTTGCAGTCCGATTTTTAAAAATACGCTATCATGTTTGAAAATATCTGCCTAAATTTTCAATTGTCCATGTTGTCTCAGTCCTGAAAATCGATAGGGTCAGCAACAGCGATTCACCACCGTTCCGAAAGGCGTTAATGTCCAAAGCTGTAAAAACGCTACTCAAGATTCTTGATCTGGAGAGAATTGAACAAAATCTTTATCGTGGTGAAAGCCCCGATGTCGGATGGCAACGGGTTTTTGGCGGGCAAGTAATAGGACAGGCACTGGTTGCCGCCCAACGCACTATTGAGCCCGAACGCGTTGTCCATTCCCTGCACGGGTATTTTATGCGTCCAGGCGATCCGGCAGTACCAATTGTCTATGAAGTCGATCGCATTCGGGACGGAAAAAGCTTCACGACAAGGCGCGTCGTTGCAATCCAGCATGGTCATGCGATTTTTTCCATGTCTGCATCCTTTCAAATCGTCGAACCTGGCTTGGAACACTTTATTGAAATGCCGGACATTCCGGGACCAGAAGAGCTGCCGAGCGAAAAACGACTTGCTGCACAATTCATGGACCATGCACCGGAAAACATACGCAAATACTGGCAGCGTGAGCGTCCGATTGAGTTGCGTCCGATTAATCTGGATCACTATATTTCGAAAAAGAAATTAAAACCGCGTCAGGATATTTGGTTTCGGGCGACCAGCAAACTGCCGCATGATCCCGCAATCCAGCAAGCAGTTCTTGCTTATGCCTCAGACATGACACTGCTCGATACTTCACTTTTTGCCCATGGAAAATCGATTTTCGATTCCGATCTGCAAGCAGCAAGTCTTGATCATTCAATCTGGTTTCACCGGCCCGTAAAAATGGCAGACTGGCATTTATACACCCAGGATAGCCCCAACAGTTCCGGTGCCCGGGGATTTACCCGGGGAAGCATTTATTCTGCTGACGGAAAACTCGTGGCCTCGGTTGCCCAGGAAGGGTTGATCAGGCAACGCAGAGACAAGATTGACAAATCCAGAATTGCCGGTGGGTAAACGCATAATCCTGGCTGAAGTGAGCCAAATATTTTGCCCGGTTTGCACCGATGGTTAACAGGCAATTAACCTTCACTCCCTAGTCTGACATTCTAAATACGGGTGTTGGAGTGGCAGATGCAAATTTCGAATATTGGACCGTCCAGCTTGGACCATTCCCAAACAGCACATAAGCGAGGCATTGGCGGCCAATTTCGTGTGCTTGCCGGACTGGTAATCCTTGGCCTTGCCGCAATGGCATTTGCAAGCCTTGCTTCCTGGTCGGTTCTGGATCCAAGTTTTTCCCATGCAAATGGCAAACCCGCCTCCAACTGGTTGGGATTTCCCGGAGCGGTGTTTGCGGACCTTTCTATGCAGTTTATGGGCTTGGCAACTGCTTTGGCATTAATACCCCCAACACTGTGGGGTTGGTCCAAATTATTGCAACAGCCGATTGAAAACCCCAGGAAACGGATACTTTATTGGCCAATCAGCATCCTTGCCAGTTGTACGGCCCTAGCCTGTCTGCCTGTTCCTCAAAGCTGGCCATTGCCAACTGGTTTAGGAGGCGTAAGTGGCGATTTGATTTTAAGCGTACCGCAAAATGCATTGGGAATTGGTTTTACTGGCGTAACAGCATTCACAACCGGATTGATTTTTTCACTGGCTGCTTTGTATTCGATTCTTGCGGCCGCGGGTATGATCGGATCACATTCGCCAGCTGCTGAACTTAAAAAACTGGAAGCTGATTTTGAAGAAAGCGACGAATCGTCCTGGGCCCTTGGTGCACTGGCGCATTTGTATTTCTCGGTAAAATCACGGTTTTCACCGATAAATCACTACGATGACACTCTGGATGAGGTGTCGGCCAAGACTGGCATCATCGAAAGAATACGCAATTTGCACGAAAGGGTAACCCGGCCTCCAGATGATGGGCTGGAAGATTTTTCCCGCAATCGCAATCAGGAACCGGAATTCGACAACCCGGCCTATGGCGAAAATATTTATCATGAGGGTGGCGCGTTGGAAGATGAATGGGCGCAACAACACCCACCTGTCAGCAGCGGCAATTCTGCCATGGGTTCTCCCCAATCCTCCAATCGTGTGCAGCCGATGGCACCAAAACCTAAAGCCTCTGCAAGAGTATCACGCGAGGCACAAGCATCGCTTATCGGTATGTCGGATTTCGAACTGCCTTCCCTGCATTTTTTGAGCGATGTGCCGCCAACCAACAACGCCACCAAGCTTTCCGCAGATGCGCTTGAGCAAAATGCCAGACTACTTGAAGGTGTTCTGGAGGATTTTGGTGTCAAAGGTGAAATCATCAATGTCCGGCCAGGTCCCGTCGTTACTCTTTATGAACTCGAACCTGCACCCGGCATCAAATCATCTCGCGTAATTGGCCTGGCAGATGATATCGCACGTTCAATGAGTGCAGTGGCTGCAAGGGTAGCCGTGGTTCCAGGCCGCAATGCCATCGGAATTGAACTCCCCAATGTAGGCCGGGAAACAGTGTATCTTCGGGAGATGCTTGCAAGTCAGGCTTACGATTCATCGAAAGCAAAATTACCGATAGTTCTGGGTAAAACCATTGGCGGGGAGCCGACAATCGCCGATTTGGCAAAGATGCCCCATTTGTTGGTGGCAGGCACCACAGGTTCCGGCAAGTCTGTAGCAATCAACACCATGGTTTTATCAATTCTGTACCGTCTCTCACCAGAGAAGGTAAGGATGATTATGATCGACCCCAAAATGCTTGAGTTGTCGATTTATGATGGCATACCTCATCTTCTTACACCAGTTGTTACGGATCCGAAAAAAGCGGTTGTGGCGCTTAAATGGACCGTTCGGGAAATGGAAGAACGCTACAAGAAAATGTCAAAGCTGGGCGTTCGAAACATTGACGGTTACAATTCACGTGTCGAGCAGGCAAACCGCAAGAAAGAGACCCTAACCCGGACAATCCAAACCGGATACGACCGGGAGAGCGGTGAAGCAATTTACGAAACCGAATCACTGGACCTCGATCCAATTCCATATATCGTCGTCATCATCGACGAGATGGCCGATCTTATGATGGTTGCGGGCAAGGACATTGAAGGCGCCATTCAAAGGCTTGCCCAGATGGCCCGCGCCGCCGGCATCCATGTCATCATGGCAACCCAGCGGCCATCGGTTGACGTTATCACCGGCACGATTAAGGCTAATTTTCCAACGCGTATATCCTTCCAGGTTACTTCGAAAATCGATTCTCGAACCATTCTTGGTGAGCAAGGCGCTGAACAATTACTGGGTATGGGCGATATGCTGTACATGGCCGGTGGTGGCCGTATCCAGCGCGTACACGGACCGTTTGTTGATGATCGCGAGGTCGAGAAGATTGTCACCCACCTCAAAACCCAGGGTGTACCGGAATATCTGGATTCCGTGACTGAGGAGGATGAGGAAGAATTATCCGAAAGTGGTGAAGTTGGCGCCCTGTCAGAATCCAATGACATTTATGATCAGGCAGTTGCAATTGTCTTACGCGACCGAAAGGTATCTACCAGTTACATCCAGCGTAGATTATCGGTTGGCTACAACCGCGCTGCAACCTTGATTGAACGAATGGAACAAGAAGGTCTAATCAGTTCAGCAAATCACGCCGGAAAACGAGAAATACTTGTGCCAGGAGAAGGCGAGACCCTCTAGTGCTACCGATGAGTCGCTTTTATATGCCATGATGCAGTCATGAATTGGACGCAATCATCGCGGAAACACCGGGCGGTACAAAAAGCGGGAATGTCTACAATGAACCAACCCATCATACAATTTGCACTGCCTATACTTCTGGCGATCTCGATTCTGTCAGTGCCATCTGCAAATGCGATCGCTGCAAGCCAGCAGGAAACTGTTGAAGCCATAAGCCAGCATTTTTCCTCGGTTCCCACAATGACCGGCGAATTTGTACAGTTCGGGCCGAACGGAGAACAAACCGGTGGCAAGTTTCATATTCAAAGACCCGGAAAAATCAGGTTCGATTATGAGGAACCTTCACCAATATTGGTAATCTCAAATGGCCGAACAGTCGCGATTAACAACAACAAATTGAAAACCTGGAGTTTCTACCCCCTTTCCAAGACACCCTTGAGCCTGCTGCTCAGTGATCACATGGAAATCGACGACAAATCCATTCGCAGCGTTACCACCGATGAAGATATAACCACCGTGGTAATGGGCGATCGCAACATATTCGGAAGTTCAGAAATTACCCTGCTATTTGACCCTGAAAGCCAGGATTTGCGCCAGTGGACCATCAAAGACGCACAAGGAAAAGAAACATCGGTGATGATTTTTAACGTCGAAAAGAACGTCACCCTGCCAACGCAGCTTTTCAAGTTTGATCAGCTGGCCATCCAGCGCAAGGCCAACACCCGGTCAGAAAAGTAATTCTCACCTGGTCATCAAATATCTGCGATAAAACGGATTGCTTGCTTGCGCGGGGCAATATCTGCGCTAGGGTCAGGTTTTTAAACCTGCCGGAAATCCCATGACATTTAAACTCGCAACCTGGAATATCAATTCGGTTCGCTTGCGGATCGGCATTGTAGAAGATTTTCTTAAATCTCATGAACCGGACGTTTTGTGCCTTCAGGAAATCAAATGCCAAAACGATCAATTCCCCGCCAAAGAATTCCGCAAACTTGGATATGAGCACATCGCCGTACACGGTCAAAAGGGCTATCACGGTGTGGCAACGGTATCCCGACGACCATTAAGTGATGCTGAAAGCACGGATTATTGCAAAATGGGGGATACCCGGCATCTGGCAACAACGCTCACAGCGGGCGGAAAGCAACTGCGCGTTCATAATTTCTATGTCCCGGCTGGCGGTGATGAGCCGGACCCGAAAAAGAATCCAAAATTTGGTCACAAACTGCGGTTTCTGGATGAAATGCGCGCGTTGTCGGCAAATGGATCGGGAATGGAAAATATTTTGGTTGGAGACCTCAACATCGCACCCCATGAAAATGATGTCTGGTCACACAAACAGCTGCTGAAAGTTGTTAGCCACACACCACAGGAAACTGAATTGCTTGATCAAATACGCGACGAGGGTGGATGGAGTGATCTTGTTCGTGAGAAAATCCCGTTGCAGGAGACACTATTCACCTGGTGGAGCTATCGCGCCCGTGACTGGGACATATCAAACCGGGGTCGCAGGCTTGATCATATATGGTCGGCGCCCGAGCTTACTGCTGCGCTCAGCGATATCAGCATATTGCGGGAAGCACGCGGCTGGGAAAAACCCTCAGACCACGTTCCGGTAATGGCAACGTTTGAGCTTGATTAGGTTTCAGCCTGAAAATCCGCCAGGTTTTCTGCGTCAGCAAGCTTGGGATGAATGGATTCCAACTTCTGCAGCGTATCAAGCACCGACGCAGAAATCTTTCGATGTAAACATACCGCCAGGTTGGGATATTCATCCAGGATACGATGGATAACGGCTCTCGGTATTCGCAGAACCACCGTATCAGCTTGCGCAATTGCCGTTCCGACCCGCTCATTTTCGGCAATCAGTGCCATTTCTCCAATCAGGCTTCCCGCCGTAAACTTGCCGAGTGTGTAGGTTTGATTGTCATGATAGGCCAGCAAATCAAGCTGGCCGCTCATTACCGCATACCCGCAATCAGTCTTTTCTCCTCGATGGAAAAGCTCAACTCCGGCCCGGATCAATCGTTTCTGGGAACCAAACGCAACCAACCGCAGCTGATCAGGATTAAAATCACTGAATAGCTCAATTTGCGTTAAAACGCTGATGTCACTCTCAAGCGTCATCCACAGCCCCGTTACAACCCTTTGACCACCCCGATCTATATCGGTTAAGGCATAAGTTTGTAACCGCCCCCTTCGGTAACAAGGAGCCTTGCGTTCGATGGATCAATTTCAATCTTCTGGCGCAGGCGATAGATATGTGTTTCCAGCGTGTGGGTCGTCACACCGGAGTTATAACCCCAGACCTGTTCCAGAAGCTCATCGCGCCCAATTATCTTTTGTTCGGCACGGTAAAGATATTTCATTATCGCGGTTTCTTTTTCCGTCAATCGAACCTTGCCGCCTTCTTCTTCAACCAACAATTTTTGCGATGGCCGGAAGGTATATTGCCCTATTGAAAACACTGCATCTTCGCTTTGTTCATGAGTGCGCAATTGCGCTCTCATCCGTGCAAGCAACACCGCAAACCGAAATGGCTTGGAAACATAGTCGTTGGCACCGGCTTCAAGGCCAAGAATTGTGTCTGAATCCGTATCATGCCCGGTAAGCATAATGATGGGCGCCTTGAACCCGCCTTTACGCAGCAGCTTTACAGCCTCCCGGCCGTCCATATCCGGCAACCCAACATCCATTACCAGCAAATCCACATGCTCGCTTCTGGCCGCATGAATGCCTTTTGTGGCATTGGCTTCAGTTTGAACTGCAAATTCTTCATAAAGAGACATCTGCTCGGTCAATGCCTCGCGCAGATCGTCATCATCATCAACAATCAAAATATTACGTGCAGTCATGATTCTCCTAACTATGATTAGCTTACACATATTTGTGAGACAGCGGAATACTTCAATAAGTATCGCACGACCCAAATGTAAGACCAGACAACCGGCTAACACAGCCATGTGAACAAAATGCGGAAATCGTGAAGCAAAAGGAAATCAAATTGAGCGCAAGTCACTGCACCACAATGAATGTCAGACGCAAACCGGGTGGGGCCTCCCACTTGGGAATACTCACGTTTGCGGGCTTTACAATTCCGTGTCTGCTGGGGCGCAGCGGCATCGCTGTCATGAAGAAGGAGGGTGACGGGGCAACGCCGGCAGGCCAGTGGCGGATAATGTATGGAATGTACCGCCCGGACCGTCTTGCTATTCCCGATACAAGATTGCCGATGTCGCCAATCTTTCCACAGGACGGATGGTGTGATGCACCTGCTGATCCAAACTACAACCAGTTTGTTAAACTACCCCATCCTCACAGCCATGAGCAGCTTTTCCGAAAAGATCGCCTTTACGACATATGTTTGGTGCTTGATTACAACATTGATCCGAGAGTGAGAAACCGCGGCAGTGCGGTGTTTTTCCATCTGACAAGCCCGGATCAAAAACCCACCGCTGGATGTGTTGCTGTTGAACCCGATGCAATGCGGCTTGTTCTTGCCCGGGTTTCAGATCGCACAATTCTACATATCCATCGCTAAGAGGCATTTAGCGAGAACCAAATATGGCACTGCCGACCCGAATGTGGGTTGCACCAAATTCCACGGCAGTTAAATAATCGCCTGACATTCCCATCGATAACCCGGGCAACCCCGCCTCACGCCCAAGCTTTCGCAGTAGCGCAAAATGCGGCCCCGGGTTTTCCTCAAACGGCGGAATTGCCATTAACCCCTCGATCGAAAGACCGACGTCCTTTTGGCACCATTCGACAAATTCCAATGTTTTGTCCGGATCAACGCCGGCTTTTTGAGGCTCTGAACCGGTATTTACCTGCACAAATAGGCGTGGGACACGCTCCTGGACTTTCATTTCCCTGGCGATGGACCTTGCAATTTTCTCGCGATCAATTGTCTGGATCACATCAAAAAGCGCAACCGCATCACCTGCTTTGTTACTTTGCAAGGGACCAATTAAATGAAGCTCAAGATCGGGGTACCTTGAACGCAATTCGGGCCATTTCGATTGCGCTTCCTGTACCCGATTTTCTCCAAACACCCTGCATCCTGCCGCAATAACCGGCTCAATCTCTTTGATGGAAAACGTCTTGGATACCGCAATCAATGTGACATCTTTGGGAGGTTTTTCACCCTCATGGCGGTGGTTTCTTGCCTCTTCAAGAAGGCTTTGATACCGGTCTGCAGAATCTGACATAAAGATATAATTCCTCCGCGAACATAATTGTCATCGCCGCAACATTTGTGTTGTGGTGTTGACCCTTCGGGAAATTTCTGGTGAAGGTCGCGCAGGGCCGGATTCGTCCAATCATAGCGCTTTCGCCCGGAAACAAAACTCACTAGTGCACAATGGATAAACAAACTGTGTCTGACCCAACCTCCCGATATAATCCGCGAGAGGCGGAGCCTCGTTGGCAAAAAGCCTGGGCCGATCGCAAACTGTTTGAAACGCTGGTCGACGAAGCTACAACTCGGCCCAACTATTATGTGCTGGAGATGTTCCCTTATCCCTCTGGACGCATTCACATGGGCCACGTCCGCAATTATGCGATGGGTGACGTTGTTGCGCGCTACAAACGGGCAAAAGGCTACGACGTATTGCATCCAATGGGTTGGGATGCATTTGGCATGCCGGCGGAAAATGCTGCCATGCAGAACAAAACCCATCCCAAGGGCTGGACCTATGACAACATTGACGCAATGCGCAAACAGCTCAAGAGCATGGGCCTCTCACTGGACTGGTCACGAGAGTTTGCGACCTGCGATGTCGAGTATTATGCACAGCAGCAAAAGCTGTTTCTCGACTTTTTGAAACATGGTTTGGTTTATCGAAAGAATGCCAAGGTAAATTGGGATCCTGTCGACATGACGGTTCTTGCCAATGAACAGGTAATCGACGGCAAGGGTTGGCGCTCGGGTGCCGAGGTAGAACAACGCGAACTCACCCAGTGGTTCTTCAAGATTTCCGATTTTTCCGAAGAGCTTCTCGATGCCATTGATACGCTTGACGAATGGCCTGCCAAGGTCAAGCTGATGCAGGCAAACTGGATTGGTAAATCCAGAGGTTTGCAGATGAAATTTCATCTGACCACGTCTGCCGCGGGATTCGACCACTTCGAAATCTTCACCACCCGCCCGGACACTTTGGCTGGGGCAAGCTTCATGGCAATTGCACCCGAGCATCCTCTAGCCATTGCCCTTGCAAAGAACGATCCCGAGCTTGCTAAATTTGGCAAGGAAGTGCGCAAAACAGGCACTTCCGCTGAAGAACTCGAAACAGCAGATAAACAGGGCTATGATACGGGACTCAAAGTCCTGCATCCTCTGGATAAGACAAAAACACTGCCGGTTTACGTGGCGAACTTCATTTTGATGGATTACGGAACCGGGGCTGTATTCGGCTGCCCGGCGCACGATCAGCGCGACCATGATTTCGCGTCCAAATACGGTTTGCCGATAATTGCTACTTTCATACCAAACGATTGCGAAGACGATCCTGATACCTTTGTTTCAGGAGAACCTTACGTTCCTCTAAAAAGTGAAACCGTAAAGTGGATCAACCAGCCGGCAGGTGTTTCAGTTGCAAGCGGACAGGAAGCAATCGACGCAACAATTGATTGGGCGGAACAAAATGGGCTGGGCGATGGCATAGTACAGTTCCGCCTTCGGGATTGGGGTATCTCAAGACAACGTTACTGGGGATGCCCAATTCCGGTGGTCCATTGCGAAGATTGCGGCGTGGTCCCGGAAAAGGAAGAAAACCTGCCAGTTGAATTGCCGGATGACGTGACGTTTGACATTCCGGGAAATCCACTGGATCGCCATGCGACCTGGCGTGATGTTCCATGTCCCGCCTGTGGAAAACCCGCAAAGCGTGAAACCGACACGATGGATACATTCGTTGACTCATCGTGGTATTTCGCCCGCTTCATCACACCGCATGAAAAAAATCCGACGATAGCTGAACAGGCCAATCGCTGGCTGCCGGTCGACCAGTATATCGGCGGCATCGAACACGCGATCCTGCATCTGCTTTATTCCCGCTTCTTTGCCCGGGCAATGTCAATTGCCGGGCACATGGATATCAAGGAACCCTTCAAGGGTCTGTTTACCCAGGGCATGGTTGTCCATGAAACCTATGGCAACAAGGATATGGGCTGGTTGCAGCCGGCAGAGTTGATCATTGAGGAAAAGGATGGGGCCCGAAGCGCGAAGCGCATTGATACGGGCGAAGAGGTCCCGATAGGCGGCATTGAAAAAATGTCGAAGTCCAAACGAAACACGGTTGATCCTGATGATATCATGCAAACCTATGGTGCTGACACGGCTCGTTGGTTCATGCTTTCGGATTCACCACCGGAGCGCGACGTAGAGTGGACGGATGCAGGTGCCGAGGGCGCGCATCGCTTCGTGCAGCGTGTCTGGCGTCTGGTGCAGACCTGGTTAGAGAAATCTGCATCTGCAACTCTCCCGGAAAATTCCGGGGGTAAGGCTCTTGAAATCCGAAAAGCCTCTCACAAAACCCTCAAAGCCGTTGGCGAGGATCTCGAAAAACTCGCATTTAACCGGGCAATTGCCAGAATCTATGAACACTGCAACACGCTGTCCGCCGTGAAACCTGGCCAAGCCGATGATGGTGTTTCCTCAGCGATGAAAGAAGGAATTTTCTTTCTTGTTCAGTGCATCGCCCCGATGATGCCACACTTGGCTGAAGAATGCTGGCATGCGCTTGGTCAAACAAGCCTGGTGTCAGAACAAGCATGGCCTGAATTTGATCCGGCATTGGCAACAGATTCGATGATCATGCTGCCGGTTCAGGTAAATGGCAAAAAACGTACCGATCTGGAAGTTCAAATCGATGCGAGCGTTGAACAAATAGAGGCTGCAACATTGAATCTGGATGTGGTAAAGAAAATCCTGAACGGCTCTAAGCCGAAGAAGGTAATTGTGGTGCCCAAGAGAATTGTGAATGTCGTTGTTTAAAAATTATTCAAATCCTGTTTCTGGAATTTTAAAAATTGCGGTCGCCATTTTTCTGGTGACGGCAATTTCCGCATGCCAGTTTCGCCCGCTTCACGGCAACAATTCGCTTGACGCGGAAAGCGCCTCAAATCTTTCGAATGTAACCGTATCCCGGGTTGATACACGAGTTGGCCAGCAGGTTAGAAACCACCTGTTGTTTTTACTGAATGGTGGTTTTGCAGCTAATGCGACCCATGAAGCCAGATTGAGTGTGACATGGTTCAATAAACAGCTCGCAGCCGTTCCAGTACTTGGAGATACAACTGCTGGCACCGTTACCGTGATTGCCCGTTACGATCTGGTTGATACTGATACCGGCAAGTCAATATCTTCAGGTACACGCCAGGCAATTGCATCCTACGATCGAACCGGACAGGTTTTTGCCAATAACCGGGCCGAGCGTGACGCAGAAAACCGCGCGGCCCGCGAAGTGGCAGAATCCCTCCGGCTGGCCATCGCTTCAGACCTCAACCGCTAGAACATGGCCGAGTTGAAGGCATCACAGGTTGAGCAGTTTCTTGCCAAGCCTGATTTAAGCAAATCTGTCTTCCTCATTTATGGCCCTGACGCGGGGCTGGTCAGCGAGCGTGCAGATCAGTTGGCGGAAAAATCGGGCGTAGATCTGTCCGATCCATTTTGTACGTTGAGAATAGATGCAGACGTTTTAGCTGCAGAAACAACCCGTCTCGCGGAAGAAGCTCACACGGTCGGCATGTTCGGTGGAAAAAGGCTGATCAGGATTTCCGGCACAACCCGCCGTGATCTTGTTCGCGCGGTGCAGCCGGTACTTGATACCCCGCCTGCGGATGCAATGATTATCATCGAAGCAGGCGATCTGAAAAAACCAGCTGCCTTGCGCAAGCAGATTGAAAAACATGCCCTCAGCCTCGCCATTCCTTGTTATCAGGACAATGACGCGGCAATTAACCAGCTAATTGACCAGGAAATTACCCAAGCCGGTTTATTGCTTGATAATGAAACCCGGTTGTTGTTACGCAGTCTCCTGGGGGCAGATCGCTTGATATCAAGAAGCGAACTAACCAAGCTTGCCCTTTATTGCAGCGATAGAAAAGCAATTACGCTTGAAGATGTTCGGGCTGTAGTTGGAGATGCATCGAAACTGGTGCTGGATGATGTTGTTGACGCGACCGCATCCGGCGATCCGGCCAAACTTGAAACATCACTGCCGAAGGCAATTGAAGCGGGCAATTCTCCAGACATGATCGTGCATGCCGCACTTCGCCATTTTCAGATGTTGCAATCAGCGCGCAGCAAACTGGAACGTGATCGGCAGTCTACAAGTACGATTATGGCGACCCTTCGCCCACCGGTTCACTTCAGTCGCAAGAATAAAGTTGGTACCGCGATTTCAACCTGGCCAACCGGACGCATCGCAAAGGCCCTTGCAAGGCTCGACAAGGCAATGTTGGAATGTAGGGCAAACGCCGCCATATCGTCTTCTCTAGCAGGAACCGCGTTGTTGGCGTTGGCGCTTGAGGCAAGAGGTCTTCAAAAGCGCCGCTGATCCGTAAACTGTTGTATTACGAGCTCGCGCCAAGCCGCCGGCAAATTTCGTCAAGTTGTTCAAGGGTCTTGTATTTGATCCTGAGTTCGCCGGATGCCTTATCCCCATGGCGAAGATCAATCTTCAGCCCAAGGACTTCTTCCAATCGTTGTTCAACCGCTTTTGTATCCGATGATTTGGTGCTTCCTTTTGATTTGGCTGATCGACCAGAAGTACTACTGGTTTCCAACCCGGCCTGTGCAATCAATTCGGCCTGCCGAACAGACAGTCCCTGCGAGACAATTTTTTTTGCAAGTTTTTCCGGATTATCCGCAGTTACCAAAGTGCGTGCATGGCCTGCTGATAGCGCACCGTTTGACACCATTTCTCGAACACTTTGGGGCAATTTCAACAGACGCAATGTATTTGCAACGTGTGAACGGCTCTTCGAAATAGCCTTTGCCAATTCATTTTGAGTGTACTCATACTCATCTATCAATTGCTGGTAACCGAGGGCCTCCTCCACTGCATTGAGATCTGAGCGTTGCACATTTTCGATGATCGCAATTTCAAGCGCCTGCTTGTCAGCCATATCGCGGATGATCACCGGCATTTCATGCATGGAGATTTTCTGTGCAGCACGCCAGCGTCGTTCGCCGGCGACAATCTCATATTTTATACCGGCTGAATTTTCTTCCCCCACCGGCCTTACAAGAATCGGTTGCACCACTCCGTGCTCGCGGATCGAAGCAGAAAGATCTTGCAATTCTGCTTCAATGAAGTGTCGCCGTGGATTGTTGGGGTTCGCCCGAATTTGTTCGATTGGAACCAGCCGTTCACCTCTGCCCGTTTCGCTCTGCGCCTTTGGGGATCGCGTCGGGACTGGTTGATCAAGATCCCCTATCAGTGCAGCAAGTCCCCTCCCGAGGCGTTTTCTCGATTTTTCCTCTGCCATTTTATTTCCTTTATGAGGCTACACTCACGCAGCCATCAGCTTCTTTTCACGTTTGATTACTTCTGATGCGAGCTGCAAATATGCCTGGCTTCCCGGACAGGCCAAATCATACAACAGCGCCGGTTTGCCATAGGAGGGTGCTTCCGAGATACGCACATTGCGGGGAATAATCGTCTCGTAAACCTTGTCACCCATAAAGTCCCGCACGTCATCAACGACTTGCCTTGCCAAATTGTTGCGTTGATCGAACATCGTCAGGACAATGCCCTGGATCACCAGTGAGGGATTGACTGACTGACTGACCTGCTCGACGGTCTGCAACAATTGGCTCAACCCCTCCAGGGCGAAGAATTCACACTGAAGCGGAACCAGGACCGAATGCGCTGCAGCCATCGCGTTAATCGTCAAAAGATTTAGCGACGGTGGGCAATCGATCAAAATGTAGCTGACTTTTCCGGAACTAGGATTATATTCCTCTATTGCTTTTCGAAGCTTGTGAGCCCGATCTTTTTCACCTGCGATCTGCATCTCCACCCCAAGCAAATCCAGCGTAGACGGCGCAACAAACAATCCCGGTACCGAGGTTTGTACAATGGTTTCTTCAAGTGTTGCAGAACCGGTGATCAAATCGCAGGTTGAAACATCGCGCTTGTTACGGTCCACACCTAGACCCGTGCTGGCGTTACCCTGCGGATCAAGATCGATAATAAGCGCAGTCTTTTCAATCGCCGCCAATGCAGTCGCCAAATTGATGGCGGTTGTGGTCTTGCCGACGCCCCCCTTCTGGTTAGCCACTGCGATTACGCGCGGTATATCGGCTTTTGCCATGCCGTTTAAGGTCCTGTTCTATACCGCCTGGTAACTGGCCAGACAGAATTATGATAATATTCAAACTTCATTTTGACATACACCGCAAGTTACTGATTTCCAGAAGGGTGGAGTCATCGCTTACAACGCTTGGATGGTTTACCAGATCAAATTCCCACAAACCAACACATTCTTTTAGTTCGGATTCATATCCCCTGCCCTTGTGAAAAAGGCCTGTCGAACCGGCTGAAATCAATGGCGCAGCATATTCCAAAAGCCTGTAGAGCGGGGCAAAAGCACGCGCCGTTATTACGTCCACTTCTTTCAATTGTTCCGTAACCGATTCGACCCGCTCTGCATGGACGATTACATCAACGCCCATCTTGCGACTTGTCTGCCGTAAGAATGCAGCCTTTTTGAGGTTGCTTTCAACAAGCTGAACCACAGCACCCTCTTGCTCTGCCAAAACGGCAGCAACCACCAATCCGGGAAATCCGCCGCCACTGCCCAGATCTACCCAACGTCTCGCATCAGGGCATATGGCAACACACTGCAGACTATCGATAATATGGCGGGTCCAGATCATATCCAGCGTGCCTGGAGAAACCAGATTTGTTTTTCGCTGCCATTCATATACGCAGCCTACAAGAACCGAAAATCGCTCCAACGTTTCACGTGAAACAGTACAGGTTTTGAGGATTAGGTCTAATTCAGTCTGGCTGGGCTGGATCCGCTCCATGGTCTTCATGAGGCTTCCCGGCTTGTTTCGTCTGATCGCCGCGTCTTCCTGCCAAGATGCACCAGCAGCAAGGTAAGGGCCGCAGGGGTCATCCCCTCAATTCGTCCGGCCTGACCGAGATCTGCCGGGCGAACCCGCTCAAGCTTGTTTCGTAATTCATTTGACAGTCCCGACAGGTTACCAAAATCAAAATCCACGGGAATTTTGAGACCCTCATCCTTGCGAACCGCAGCAACATCTGCTTCCTGTCGCGCCAGGTAAACGGCGTAACCCGCCTCGATTTCGAGCTGCTCTGCAACATCATTGCCCAAACCGTCCAGCTCCGGCCAAATTGCCTTAAGCCCACTGAGCGTGATCTCATTGTACGAAAGAAGGCTGTAGGCCGAACGCCGTACGCCGTCTTGATTAATCTTGAAACCATTACTTGCCACAATGTTGGGCGTTGCCGACAATGACTTCAGCAACTGCCTGCCTTTATCGAGCTTCAGTTGCCGCGCTTCAAATGCGCATTGGCGCTCACTCGATATAATTCCGGAAGCGATTCCAATTGGCGTTAGCCGCTCATCTGCGTTATCTGCCCTAAGCGACAGCCGATACTCCGCCCTTGACGTAAACATGCGATAGGGCTCACTGACACCGCGGGTTACCAGATCGTCAATCATCACACCGATATAGCTCTGCGTTCGACTAAAAACCTGACCTTCCTGACCACCAGCAAGCCGGGCAGCATTCAGCCCCGCAACCAAACCCTGTGCCGCCGCTTCTTCATATCCGGTTGTACCGTTGATTTGGCCGGCCAGGAAAAAACCCCCAACCTTGTGGCACTCAAGGGTTGGCTTCAGTTCGCGTGGGTCCACATAGTCATACTCTATCGCATATCCCGGTTGCAGAATGGCGGCATTCTCCAATCCCGGTATGGTTTTCAGGAATTCTTTCTGAACCGATTCCGGCAGAGATGTAGAAATACCATTGGGATAAATCGTATCATCATCCAAACCCTCGGGCTCAAGAAACACCTGATGCCCGTCGCGCTCACCAAATTTGACAATCTTGTCTTCAATCGAGGGACAATAGCGCGGGCCGGTTCCATCAATCTGGCCGGAGTACATTGCAGATCGTTTAATGTTTTCCTCGATAATTCTATGGGTATCCGCGTTGGTCCGCGTAATGCCACATGATATCTGCGGATTGGTAATGGCGGATGTCATGCTGGAAAATGGTACCGGTTCCGAATCACCCTGTTGCATTACAAGGTTTTGCCAGTCGATTGTCCGTCCATCGAGCCGAGGTGGCGTTCCGGTTTTAAGGCGTCCCAGCGAGAAACCAATTCTTCCAAGCGTATCCGACATTCCATTGCTCGGCGCCTCACCCATACGACCCGCGGGGATCATCTGGTCGCCAATGTGAATGAGACCGCGCAAAAACGTACCTGTAGTCAAAACCACCGCTGGCGCTTCCAATACATCACCATTCGCCAGCACGACACCACAGACGGTATTTCCATCGAGAACGAGATCTTCAACCCCGCCCTCAATCACCTCCAGGCGATCAATGCCGGCAATCGCTTCCTGCATCGCAAGACGATAAAGTTTGCGGTCTACCTGTGCCCGGGGTCCACGCACCGCGGGACCCTTGCGACGATTGAGCATTCGAAACTGAATGCCGCCCCTGTCAGCTACACGGCCCATCAAACCATCAAGTGCATCTATCTCCCGAACCAGGTGCCCCTTGCCAAGGCCCCCAATAGCGGGATTGCAGGACATCGCCCCGATAGTGTCCCGCTTATGGGTTATCAGTGCCGTACGTGCGCCAGCGCGCGCAGAAACCGCGGCCGCCTCTGCTCCCGCATGACCACCACCCACCACAATAACATCGAAATCTTTGCCGCTCATTTACTGTCGTCCATTATTTCGCCTGTTCCATACGCCTACCATAAGCTCAGGTCAAAGAATTCCCGTGGCACGATGCATATCAGTCTGTTTCACGTGAAACAATTAGCTGCTGTGCCCATCCCGCGGATGTGTGTTTCACGTGAATCATTTACCAATGCAAAACTCGGAAAAAATTGCATCCAGCAAATCCTCCACGTCAATTCTGCCGGTAATCTTTCCAAGGCTATCACCAGCAGCTCGTAGCAATTCAGCCTGAACTTCCCGATTAACATCCACTCCGTCCAATAATCGATCCATATCAACCAGACACCGTTCAAGCGCACCACGATGTCTCGCCCTGGTAACCACCGCAGATTCTTTACCGTCTATCCTGCCTTCAATGATGGACCCAATGTCTGACAACAGTTTTTGCACCCCGTGTCCAGTTTTGGCAGAAATCGACAGACCCGAATCTAATGAGGCGCCATCGTCTTTCGACACAAGGTGCATTACATGCCCAAAATCCCGCTCTTCGATCTCGTTACCATCCGCGATGTCCTGTAACCAAATCACCAAATTCGAAGACTTACCAGCCGCCTCAGCACGTTTCACGCCTTCTGTCTCCGCCAGGGTTTCTGAATCTCGAATACCTGCTGTATCAGAAATTGTGACTGCATAACCGTCTATGTCCATGTGGACATCCAAAACATCGCGGGTGGTTCCGGCTTCCTCAGTCACAATTGCCACATCCCGTTTGGCAAGCGCATTTAGAAGACTGGACTTCCCCGCATTGGGCTTTCCCAACAAAGCAACTTGAAACCCGTCACGAATAATTTCTCCGGCTTGATGATCATCCAGGTGCAGTCGAATTTCTTCCGCTATATCTGAAACTTTGTTCGAGGCATTTGCAGCTGCATCGTCAGGAACATCATCCTCGTCAGCAAAATCCAACTCAGCTTCAATCATCGCCCGAACATGCACAAGTCGATCTCGCCATCCGTCATAAATATCTCGCAACTCGCCTTGAGATTGTAGAAATGCTTGTTTGCGTTGAGCCTCTGTATCCGAGGCAATCAAATCAGAAAGGCCCTCCAGTGCGGTTAAATCCAGTCTGCCGTTTTCAAAGGCCCGCCTGGAAAATTCACCGGCATCTGCTACCCGCACTCCTTCAAACTGGGCCAGGCCATCTATCAAATGCTGAACAACAGCCCTCCCACCGTGAACCTGTAACTCAAGACAATCTTCTCCAGTAAAACTGTTTGGCTTGGGAAACCAAAGCGCTATCCCCCGATCTACAGGTACGGTGTCACCCGGTATTGTAATGTTTAAAAGGGTCGCAGTTCTGGGTATCAACTTTCGATCCGTTACCGAATCAATAATTGTCTGACATTTCGAACCAGAAACACGAATTACCGCAATGCCGCTCGGTAGAGCGCCACTCGATAAAGCAACAATTGTATCCTGCGCATGCAATAGACAATATCCTTTTGGAATGTCACTGTTCAAACCCACTAGGTACAAGGATGTCTATGACTCCATCATCCCTTCAAGGCAACCAACTTCATAAAGCCTCAAGCCCATATTTGCGTCAGCACGCAGACAATCCGGTTAACTGGCAAATGTGGACACCGCAAACTTTGTCCAGTGCCAAACAACAAAACAAACCAATCCTTCTGTCCATAGGCTACGCAGCTTGCCACTGGTGTCACGTCATGGCGCATGAAAGTTTTGAAGATCAGGCTACAGCGGATGTGATGAATCGCTTGTTCGTAAACATCAAGATTGATCGGGAAGAAAGGCCGGACATAGATCAGATTTACATGGCGGCCTTACACGCAATGGGCGAGCAGGGCGGCTGGCCATTAACCATGTTTCTAACCTCTGAGGCGGTACCCTATTGGGGTGGTACATATTTCCCACCAAAACCCTCATACGGCCGCCCGGCGTTTACTCGGGTTCTGGAAGCATTGGAAGATTCGTATCGGAAAAAGCAGGATGCCGTCACCAACAATTCTATGGCCATCCGGGCGCATCTTGAGAATTTATCCAAGCACCCGGACAACACGACAGAGGCCCTAGACCATAGCCTATTTATAGAATTTAGTGAGCGCACACTGTCTATTTTCGATCCAGTGCATGGAGGGATCCGTGGCGCGCCAAAGTTCCCCAACGCACCAATTCTGGAAACCTGGGCACGTACCGCAGGTTCAAATAAAGGCAGTAATGCCGGCAAGGCATTTCTGCACACAATAACAAAAATCAGCCAGGGTGGAATCTACGATCATTTGCGCGGAGGAATTGCTCGCTACAGCGTTGATGAATTGTGGCTTGCTCCACATTTTGAAAAAATGCTCTACGACAACGCACACTACATTCGCCACCTGACAACCGCATGGAAACTATCGGGCAAAGAACTGTTTCGACAAAGAACAGAAGAAACCATCGACTGGTTACAATCAGAAATGCTGCTGCAAGAGGGCGGATACGCGGCAAGCCTTGATGCCGACAGCGAAGGGGAGGAGGGAAAATTCTACGTTTGGTCAGAAGTGGAAGTCAAAAAAGAAACCGGCTCCGACTACAAACTCTTTCAACAAATATATAATGTGAGCAGTAACGGTAATTGGGAAGGAAAAAATATTCTCAATCGACTGAATGGCGCAATTACAAATTCAGAAACCGAAAAGACACTCTCAGAATTACGTAGCAAATTGCTGGAACAGCGTAACAAGCGTATCCGGCCAGGCCAGGATGACAAGCTGCTTACAGACTGGAACGGCTATCTTATTCGAGCACTGGCGGAAGCCGGTACTGTCTTCAATAAACCCGAGTGGGTATCTCACGCCCAAAACGCTTTTCATTTCATTGCCGAATCGAATGAAGAAGATGGCGGGCTCGTGCATTCTTTCCGGAAGGGCATAACCGTTAAACCAGCTCTGGCCACAGATTATGGTGCGATGATGAACGCTGCCTTATCCCTCAATGAAGCCACTAATGATCCAGGTTATCTGGAAAAGGTAACGCACTGGTCGGAAATTCTGTCAAGAGATTATGACGATGGAGCAGGTGGGTATTTTCTGACCTCAAACAAAAGCCTTGATCTGATTGTGCGACCGCGATGTGATCTTGATGAAGCCAACCCCTCTGGTGCGTCACAAATCCTTGAGGCATTAATTCGTCATGCTCATATTACTGGAAACGAAAAAATTCTGAAAGCAGCCGAAGAGCTCGCTACAAACCAGCAAGCCGTCGCTAAATCCAGCCCAGGTAATATGGCAGGATTTATGAACGCCCTTCAATCGTGGTTCACCCACAAGCACGTGCTAATCATTGCAAAAAACAAAAAGGCCGCTACAAAACTAATAGACGCAACTCACGCCCATCCGACCCTCGCCAAGTCAATCATGATTGCGACCGACAATAATCGCGATTCCCATTTGGGCACTACACTTCCTGCATCCCAAAAAAAATCAACTGCCATCGTGTGCTCACGACAGTCATGTAGCGCACCAGTATCTACTCCTGATGAACTGACCGCCCTACTCAACGAAACCTGATCAGGTATTCATTGTATCAAAAAATTCGTCGTTGGTTTTTGTTTGTTTCAACTTGTCGATCAGGAATTCTACTGCATCGGTCGTTCCCATAGAAGAGAGGATCCGGCGAAGCACAAAAATCTTCTGAAGGTCTTCTTTTGGGATCAACAGATCTTCCTTGCGCGTGCCACTTTTGAGAATATCCATCGAAGGATAAACCCGCTTGTCCGCAACCTTGCGATCGAGCACAATCTCCGAGTTACCGGTACCCTTGAATTCTTCAAAGATAACTTCATCCATTCGCGAACCGGTATCAATCAGCGCAGTTGCAATGATGGTCAATGAACCGCCCTCTTCAATGTTACGGGCTGCACCAAAGAAACGCTTGGGTCTTTGCAGCGCATTCGCATCCACGCCGCCGGTTAACACCTTACCGGATGAAGGGACAACGGTATTATAGGCACGGCCAAGCCTTGTAATTGAATCGAGCAGGATCACCACGTCACGGCCATGCTCGACCAGCCGCTTTGCTTTTTCAATCACCATCTCGGCTACCTGCACGTGGCGAACAGCAGGTTCATCGAATGTTGATGAGACCACTTCGCCCTCAACCGAGCGCTGCATATCTGTAACTTCTTCAGGCCGTTCATCAATCAACAACACGATCAAATAACTTTCAGGATGATTTGCCGTGATCGAGTGGGCTATGTTTTGCAACAAAACTGTTTTACCCGTTCTTGGCGGAGCAACAATCAGTCCACGCTGGCCTTTACCCAGTGGCGCTACCAAATCAATCACCCGAGCGGAAAGATCTTTACCGGTCGGATCCACGATTTCCATTTGAAACCGCTCATCCGGATACAGCGGTGTCAAATTATCAAAGTGAATTTTGTGTTTGATCTTTTCCGGGTCTTCAAAGTTGATGGTGTTGACCATCAGCAATGCGAAATACCGCTCACCGTCTTTCGGACTGCGGATTGGGCCTTCAACTGTATCACCGGTTTTCAGCGAAAATTTGCGGATCTGCGAGGGAGAAATATAAATATCATCCGGACCTGGAAGATAGTTGGCATTAGCCGACCGCAGGAAACCAAAGCCGTCTTGCAAGATTTCGACAACACCCGCGCCAATGATCTCAACATCTTCTTCCGCAAGATTTTTAAGGATCGCAAACATAAGTTCCTGTTTGCGCATCGCACTTGCATTTTCGACATCGACGCTTTCGGCAAAGGATACCAAATCGGTGGGACTCTTGGCGTTGAGTTCCTGAAGCTTCATTTCTTTCATGAAGTTCAACTTTCTAAATTATGTTTTGATTGTCGCGCCAAAGCCGGGATCGGAATTTATATGGCGCTACAGGGAAGGAAATGGACACCTACACCCAATGTCAGATTCACTCAAGCAAAAAGAGCAACAATTTAAAATGGCTTCACGACAGCCAATACTATTATCCCAATCATCAGCAGGGTTGGGACCTCATTGGCAAGCCGGTAAAACTTTTGCGTCCGGCGGCGTTGATCTTCACCAAACTCTCGCACCCACCCCGCCTCAAACCCGTGAAAAGCGCTTAACAATGTCACCAGGAATAATTTACTGACGAACCAGCCTTCCAACCAAGCTCCGTTCAAATATGCTAGCCAAATACCAAAGCACCAGGTCGCAATCATTGCCGGCGTCATGATCACCTTGAGTAATTTTCGCTCCATTGTTTTGAAGGTCTCCGATTGGTTGGAGCCAACTTTTGAATCAAAATGATAAATCAGCAATCGGGGTAGATAAAGCAACCCGGCCATCCAGCTGATAACTGCAATCAAATGCAAGGCTTTTACCCACAAAATCATTTTATCTGCCTCGAACTCGATCAATCAATTGTTCAACATGAGCGATTGGTGTTTGTGGTGTAATCCCATGACCAAGATTAAAAATCAGCGAACCACTCCCAAGATTCTCAATAATTCGATCAATCCCCTCGTCCAGTGCTAAACCACCAGCAACCAACCGTACCGGATCAAGCAATCCTTGAACGGAACCCTCACTCTGCAGTTTCTTTGCCTGATCAAACGAAACCGACCAATCAAGTCCCAATCCATCCACCCCGGTCTTTTGTCGATAGGTGTCATATCGTGACCCGGCACCCTTCGGAAAACCTATGACCAATGCGTCAGCAATTTTCTGTCGGACCTGGCTGACAATCCGATTTACCGGTTTTATGCACCACTTTTCGAACTGATCATCTTCAAGCACACCCGCCCAGGAATCAAAAATCTGCACAGCCCCCGCACCGGCCTGGAGTTGGGCAACAAGATATTCGCTGGAAGCATCTGCAATAATTTCCAGCAGCTTCCCAAACTCAACTGGATGCTCCAACGCGAACTGTCGGGCGGGTGCCTGATCGGGAGTCCCATGTCCTGCTATCATGTAAGTTGCAACTGTCCACGGCGCTCCGCAAAATCCAATTAAAGAGGTTCCCGCCGGCAAAGCCTCTCTCAGACCACTCACGGTTTTAAATACCGGATCAAGATGTGACAGCACATCCTCTGGTCTCAATTTTGCAATATCACTTAAAGATAATGGTTCTAAAACTGGCCCTCGATTTTCAACGAAATCCACTTTTCTCCCAAGCGCGTCCGGTATTACCAGAATGTCGGAAAACAGGATTGCTGCATCAAATCCAAATCGCTCTATCGGCTGCAGTGAAACTTCGATGGCCAGCTCAGGTGTGTAGCACAGGTCCAAAAAACTACCGGCCTTCTTTCGAACTTCACGATATTCCGGCAAATATCGACCTGCCTGTCGCATGAGCCAAATTGGTGGAATATCATAGGTCGTTCCCATCAAGACCTGTTCAATTTTGTTTAAACGAAACTTCTCCACAACATTCCTTTAAATAAAAAAATACACCGTAGGTGTTTTGATTCTTATTAGAGTCTGTGATTTACGGGGATCTAGGTTGATCCACAAAATCGAACGGAAATTCAAAATGGTCCCCTTAAAAATTACCTGAGTCATGACATATTGTGAATTACGGGGAT
Source organism: Hyphomicrobiales bacterium (assembly GCA_021775415.1). GTDB lineage: Bacteria > Pseudomonadota > Alphaproteobacteria > Rhizobiales > Rhizobiaceae > JAALLB01. The sequence goes on from JAJFHV010000013.1 coordinate 100,797, forward strand.
AGAATAAATAGCATCATTATATCAATTAGTTAAAGACTAAAAGAAACCTATTATCCACCCGACACCATTTAACATCTTCAAATAACCGTCAACTTACCCGCTATTCACACCTACCCGCATATTTTCTATACAGGATGAGTTCTGTTTACAATTTTCGGGCTTACATCGGTTTAATCTGGAATTTGCAGCCATACGTCTGACTTATCAACCATCATCCACAAATACAGGCAAAACTGTTGAAAAAACCCACTAATTATTTTCACCTCCACCTAATCTCGGATTCTACCGGTGAAACTCTCATATCTGCAGCTCGGGCAGTAACGTCACAATACAAAACCAACCAGGCTATAGAACACGTATATCCGCTTGTACGGAATCAAACGCAACTGGATGCGGTTCTAAAAGCAATCGACAAAGAACCCGGTATCGTTCTTTACACCCTCACCGACGCAGATATTTCCGGCTATCTTGAAACGCAGTGCAAAGAAATGGGCACGCCATGTGTTTCGGTGTTGGAGCCGATATTTCAAACGTTTCAATCCTATCTGGGAAAACCAAGCAAACGAACAGTCGGTGCACAGCACGCGCTTGATAATGAGTACTTCAGACGAATTGACGCTCTGAATTTCACCCTGCTTCATGATGATGGTGTTTTGCCGGACGACATAGAAGAGGCGGACCTGATCCTGATTGGTATCAGCCGCACATCAAAAACACCGACCAGCATTTATTTGGCCAACCGCGGTATAAAAACTGCAAATATTCCTCTGGTGCCGGGCATGGATCTACCAGCATCAATTGCTTCTGCCAAAAAACCACTGATCGTTGCGCTGATCGCTACTACTGATCGCATACAACAGGTTAGACAAAACCGGCTTTTGGAACTCAATGCAGCGGAGACCGGCTCAACCTATGCCGATCGCGCGTCAATTGCAGATGAACTGGCGGCCTCCAGAAAATTGTGCGCTCGGCACAACTGGCCAATGATTGATGTTTCACGCAAATCAATTGAAGAGACTGCTGCAGCAATTCTGGCACTTCACGCCCGACATATCTCTGATTTGAAATCTGGGGGCGAAGCACCTTGAGTCAGATAATCCTCGCTTCCCAAAGCGCCCATCGAGCTGCACTACTTACTAACGCCGGTGTTAAATTTGACGTCATTGCCGCGGATATCGATGAACGCGAAATTGAAATACCGTTGCGCGCATCTGGAATGGACGGGCCGGATATTGCAGAAATTTTAGCACAGGCCAAGGCGGCCAATGTTTCTTCATCTCATCCAGACGACTATATAATTGGATGCGATCAGACATTAACGCTCGGAGATGAATTGCTGCACAAACCCGCTGATATGGATGAGGCACATCGTCGACTATTAAAACTTTCCGGTGAGACCCATCATTTAAACAGTGCAGTGGTGCTGGCTAAAGGCAGCCAAATTCTTTGGAGCCATGTAGAGATAGCGCGGATTACATTTCGTGATCTCGATCCGGGATTTATTGGCCGCTATACTTCTGCTGCCGGAAAGGCAATTCTCTCCAGTGTCGGCGCGTATCAAATTGAGGGCCTGGGAACCCAACTGATTGAAAAAATAGAGGGAGACTATTTCTCCATTATAGGCTTGCCGCTTTTGCCGCTTCTCACACAATTGCGGGCGTATTGCCTGTTGGATGACTAAGGGATGTCACAGGAATTTTCGACAACAAAAGCATTTGTAACAGGCTGGCCGATTACGCATTCGAAATCGCCTGCGCTACATGGATTCTGGCTTGACCAACTTGGTATCAATGGAAGCTATGAACCCTTGGCCGTCGCCCCTGAAAACTTCAAAATATTCATTGATGAATTCGTCCAGCAGGGTTTTGCCGGTGGTAATGTAACCATACCCCACAAGGAAGCAGCTTTTCAGCTGGTAGAGAAAACCGACGAGATAGCCAATCTGTTAGGCGCCGTAAACACGCTTTGGAATGAAGATGGTGTCGTTCAAGGAACCAATACAGATGCCTATGGGTTTACTGCAAACCTGGATGACAATGCATCTGGCTGGCGCGAAGGGACCACAGCAATTGTTCTGGGAGCTGGTGGTGCATCAAGGGCGGTCATTCAGGCTATTCTTGATGTGGGATATTCAAATGTTCATATTGTCAATCGAACACAATCCAGAGCACATGCACTGGCTGATCGGTTCGGTGAACGCTGCAACCCGCACAAGTGGGAAGCTTTGGACGAACTTATGAGCGACACCAATTTCCTGGTCAACACAACATCTTTGGGGATGGCGGGCGGTGGAGATGCCCCAATAATCAATGTGGAGCCGTTACCAGCGAAAGCAATTGTTACGGATATTGTTTATTCGCCGCTCATAACGCCATTGCTTGCTTCCGCCCAGGCACGTGGGCTCAAGACTGTCGATGGACTCGGGATGCTTTTGCATCAAGCGGTACCCGGTTTTGAGAAATGGTTTGGTGCGCGCCCCGAGGTAACCGAAAAACTTCGTCAATATGTACTTGGTGCCAGCAATTCCCAGGGCACTCAAACATGATTATTATCGGCCTGACAGGCTCTATAGGAATGGGAAAATCTACGACGGCGGCAATGTTTGCCGCTGCTGGTATTCCTGTGCATGACGCTGATGCTGTGGTTCACCATTTATATGAGGGTGAAGCGGTCGAACTTTTGGAATCAGAATTTCCAGGAACAACTGAGGCAGGAAAAATTGACCGGGCAAAACTTGGCAACAAGGTGATTGGCAATTCTGCGGCAATGAAAAGACTTGAATCCATTATCCATCCTCTTGTTCATCGCGAGGAGAAAAAATTTTTAGAAGCAGCAAAGGCAAATGGCGCTGATATCGTCGTGCTCGACATCCCGCTGCTCCTGGAAACCGAAGGCGACAAAAGAGTTGATGTTGTGGTCGTGGTAACCGCAACTCAAGAGGAACAGCGCAAACGGGTATTGAGCCGCAAGGGGATGAGTGAGGAAAAATTCAATGCAATTCTTGCACAACAAGTGCCTGATCACGAAAAACGCAAACGCGCGAATTTTGTGATTGATACAACCAGTGGCATGGAATCTGCGCGGAACCAGGTTCGCAAAATCATAGAGACACTGCGATCAGATCATACTCAGAACTAGCCGGGTGCATCCTTAAAAACCTGTGCACCATCATTTCTTCCGGTGACAAACCACCGGGACAGCAATATCTTTGAACAATGGATACATCCGCACTTCGAGAAATAATATTCGATACTGAAACCACGGGCTTGCGTCCCGAAGATGGCGAGCGAGTAATCGAGATTGGAGCCGTTGAACTGGTCAACAAGTTTCCAACCGGCAATATTTTTCATGTTTTCATAAATCCAGAAGGCCACAAAGTTCATCCAGATGCCCTGCGGGTCCATGGCATTACTGACCAATTTCTATCTGACAAGCCTGCCTTTTCCGAAATTCTTCCAGATTTTCTGAAATTTTTTGCTGACGGTACGTTAATTGCTCACAATGCAGGCTTTGATATGGGCTTTATAAATTCAGAGCTTGCAAGGGTCGATCATCCTCCTATTTCGCCCGACCGGGTGGTGGACTCCCTAAAAATTGCCCGAAAAAAACATCCAATGGGCCCTAATTCTCTTGATGCACTTTGTTCACGCTACGGTATCGATAATTCGCGCCGCGAAAAGCATGGTGCGCTGCTCGATGCTGAATTACTGGCGGAAGTCTACATTGAGTTATTGGGTGGGCGACAGGCAACGCTTGGCCTAGATCACGATGTCGAGCCCATAATCACAAGCAACAACGAGGATAGCGCGTCACACAATAGCGCAGCAAAACGACCGGTAGCGTTGCCCTCAAGAATTTCTCAAGATGACATCCAGCGCCACAATGCATTCGTTGAAACGCTTGGCGAGGAAAGTCTCTGGAAGAAATATTCAACCTGAAAAATTTGGCCAGCGATGTTGTTTAAGAAGTTGTTGCCGCCGCCGCCTGCTGTTCAGCCATTTTCTGTTGAAATAATTGTCCAAAGTCCACCGGATCAATCATCAATGGCGGGAAGCTACCGTTCCGTGTGGCATCGGCCATAATCTGCCGCGCGAAAGGAAACAGCAGTCTCGGGCATTCGATCAAAACAGCCGCCTGTAGTGTTTGGGCAGGAATATTCTGCATCCGGAAAATTCCGGCATACACAAGCTCCACATTGAACAATATCTCGTCACCATCGACGGCTTTTGCTTCAAGTTTCAGCTCAACTTCAAAATCAGTCTCCGACATGGGGTTCGGATTAACATTGATATTGATGCTGATTTCTGGCGGTTTTTCACGCGGTCGCAGTGAGTTTGGAGCGTTGGGATTTTCAAATGAAAAATCTTTAACATATTGTGCAAGCACATTCATCGAAGGTGCGGCACCCTCTGCGGCCTCATTCGATGCACCGTTTTCAGCCTTTGGTGTTGCCTTTTTGGCTGCACCGGTTGATTTTGCCTTTTTCACCATTTTAGGACCTGACTTTCCAATTCAAATTTAATGAGCGCGTCCATCAATCTGCGCAATTTCCGCTGGCTAACACGTCCTCAAGTTCATAACAAGAACCCAAGACACCGGATTTACATGAATTGAAAATCGGTCGCAGCCTTGATTTGGATGATATTCAACGCTTGTCTGATGGATCGTCAGTGGAAATCCACGGACTGTCCGGGTTGTTTTTTTCTGAAAATTCATCCGGATCGAGATTCACAATGTCATCATCGGCGTTATGCATCGGTCCCGCGTCTCGAAAGCCGCCTGGCCCCCGGATGATAAATTTTGATGCAAGTGTTGACCAGATTACGTCCCTTAATGGCGGCACAAACAACAAAAACCCCAGAGTATCCGTAACAAATCCGGGGGTTAGCAACAAAACGCCTGCCACCATGATCATCGCGCCGTTGCCCATTTCGCGCCCGGGCAGTTCACCACGTTCGGTTTTTTGCCTGATCTGATTGATGATCGAAAACCCCTGCACGCGAAGAAGAATCGACCCCAATATTGCGGTGAAGAGGATCATTGCCAAAGTCGCAATGATTCCAATCTGCCCACCAACGAGAATGAATACCACTATTTCCAGTATGGGAATGAACAACAATAGAAAGGGAATAATTCCGGGAGTCATGTTTTTCCTGTATCTTGTACCAGCCGCACTATCTAGATAGGCATTGTAACACGTAATTTGAATGCTACCTTTGCAACCAATACGCAACGGCCTATATCAATAGTCACGATCTCTAATTTGGCGATAAATATGGAATTCCTCGATATCACAACCATAATCACAATTGCAGTGGCAGTATTTGTTCTGCTGCGGCTACGCTCTGTTCTGGGCCAGCGTACGGGTCATCAAAAACCTCCTCCGGGATTTAATGATCGGAACAAAAAGAATTCGGACGAGCAAGACAACTCCATTGGAGACAATGTGGTTACACTTCCACGTCGGGGTGGCAAGGCAGAAGCGCAAGAGAAAAATCCGGCTGTCGTTGAAATTGACGAAATTGCCAAGCCCCGCACCAATTTGAACAAGGGCTTGAAGGAAATTTTGGCGATAGACCCCGTATTTCGCCCAAAGCAGTTCCTGAACGGTGCCGAGATGGCCTATGAAATGATTGTCAACGCGTTCGCGGATGGTGATCGCAAGACTCTAAAGAATTTACTGTCTCCAGATGTGTTCAAAGGCTTTAGTTCAGTGCTTGCTGGCCGTGAGAAGCGCGGTGAAACCACAAAATCATCTTTTGTTGGTATTGATTCATCAACGCTTCAAGGAGCAAGCCAAAAAGGAAATGAAAGTCATTTAACAGTTCGCTTCGTTTCCCAGATTATTTCCTCCACCTACGACAAGAATGACAAGATCATTGATGGCGATGAGAGTCAGATTGCAACCGTAACGGATATCTGGACTTTCTCTCGAGACACGCGTTCCGGCGATCCAAATTGGAAGCTGGTCGCTACCGAATCGGAAGCTTGAATTCATTCAGCTGACCGCGCTTCTGGAAATTTCTGCTTTTTAAGTACAAGATCGGCCAATGAATGTTCAGCCCGGCACGTTAGATGAAAATCCGCCCGCCAGTGAGTGGCAGCCGCTTTCGTTTGACAAGTTGCCTGGGTGGATTGCTGATGATCACGAAGCCGCACTTTCATGTTTTCGGATGTCAGCAGCGGCGCTGACCGGTTCCAGATTTGAAAGCCGAAGCGCTGTTTTGCCTCCGCCGGCATTGATTGAAAATGCAAAAGCAGCGCTCACACTCGATCCCGGCCGCGTAGGTCGAGAAGCTGCGAGGTCATTTTTCGAAAGCAATTTTCGCCCTTACAGGAATCGTGAAACCAAAGGCTTTGTAACCGGCTATTATGAGCCGGAGATTGAGGCTTCCCCGGTCAAAACAGATGAATTCCAAGTTCCGCTATACAAGCGCCCTGATGATTTGGTGGCAGTTTCTGCGGAGAATAAGTACCCAAGTCTCCCGGATGGTTTTGAATTTGGTCGCAAGACCACACAAGGTGTCATTGAATTTTTTGACCGGGCCCAGATTGAAAAGGGCGCACTAAAAAATCGCGGTCTTGAGCTCTTCTGGCTCCGTTCGGCGATCGATGCCTTCTTTATTCATATTCAAGGTTCAGCCCGTCTCTTGTTTTCCAATGGAGATTCTGTGCGGATTTCTTATGCGGGGAAAACCGGACACCCCTTTACACCGATTGGGAAACTGTTGGTGGAAATGGGCGAACTCGACATTGAAACGATATCGATGCAAACAATTCGAGACTGGCTCGGTAATAATCCGAAGCTTGCAAGCGGATTGATGCAAAGGAACCGGTCATTTATTTTTTTCCAGGAAGTGGAAAATCATGACCCCCAGTTTGGCCCGATTGCAGCAGCGGGGGTTCAGATAACCCCCGGTCGAAGCATTGCGATTGATAAAGATGTACACGCGTATGGCACACCGATTTGGATCAACACAAATAATCCACTGCCAATGTCTATAAAGCCCTTTCAACGATTGATGATTGCACAAGATACTGGTTCGGCCATCGTTGGCGCTGAACGCGGTGATCTTTTCATTGGCTCGGGAGATGAGGCCGGCACCGTTGCGGGTGCCATCAAACATTCGGCTGATTTTGTCATGCTGCATCCGGTTGGCCCAAAAGGGGCTTTGTCAAAATGAAAGACAAAAAGAGTGGCAAGAACGCAGATCGGGATATTGAACTTTGGAATGAGATCAAAAAGACCGCCAAGCCCCTGAAGAAAAAATTCTCAAAACCAGAACAGCAACCAGCAAAGACTCAATTTCCCCGGGAAAACCCAGCACCAAAGACCTTGCGTCCCGTGCCCCCGGAGCCGGTAACAAGACCCAGTCCAAATTCCCGACCGGCATTTTTGGACGAGCCAACTACCCGCAAACTGGCCAAAGGTAAATTGTCAATTGATGGGCGACTTGATCTGCATGGCATGACCCAGGCGCAAGCACATGATCGCCTGCTTGGGTTTTTGCTGTCATCCCAAAAATCAGGAAAACGGTTGGTCTTGGTGATTACCGGAAAAGGTCAGGTAGGGGGCGGTGTGCTTCGTCATGGGGTGCCACGTTGGCTCAGTGAACCGGTATTCCGCGATATTACCAATGGATACAGTGAGGCGCATATCTCGCATGGCGGCGCTGGCGCGCTTTATGTTCGGATTCGGCGCGTCAAAAGTAATCACATTTAACGTAGTATCGCTTCAAGCTCTGCGCGTTTTTTGTTCACCAGCCAGCCATAATAATTTTCACGCGGTAAAATGCTGCTACCACTGGCATTCTTTCGTTTAAGCGCCCGTGCCCGGTTCCTGACATCCCCAAGATTGTAGAGAGTTGCGGTAAGGCCGGGATTATTTGAGATGTCGAACTGGGCAATATCGCGATAGGCATCAATGGATACCCGGATCACCGCAGCCATATATTGAAGGGTCGTGTCTGGCTCCATAATGGTTTTGTAAACCTGCGGGGCTTTGTTGGCTGAAAGCTTACGCGAGCCACTGACCCGACTGACCAGATCCGTTACCCGTAACGCAGTCAATGGATTAAGCTGGCCCAGGCCAAATGTTTGTCCGGCATAATAGGGTTGGAAAAATACTCTCCCAAAACGATCATTCGGCCAGGTTTTACCGCCTGTTGTCTTGCCACGAAATCGCGTATTCCAAACGATCTCACGACAAGCCCAAAGATCATAAGAATCAATCGCAGTTCTGCAATTTGCAAACTCGGGCCGCTCGACAAACTTTGATACTTTTTCTGATTCATGAGCAAATTTGATGTCTGATGTAAAATAGGAAACAGCCTTCACGTAATAAGTCTGCAGCCGATCCAGCGCATCCACATTATAGGTATGCTCGCCAACAAGCGCGCCAACAATATGAATTGGTTGGATCCCGTATTCCACCGCCGCCTTTTTGATTTTGCCCAAAAGCTTTTTGTCACTGGCAAGCAAGTCGCGTATTTTTTCGTATTTACCTTCAAAGCTGCCGTTGGTTGCACGGGTTCGAGACACCGCGCCATAGGGAATAGCGGGCTGCTTGGCGCTTCGATTGCCGGGGGGTACAGGCGTCAATGCAAAAGCAGGCGCGTTAAACAACTCAAACACAAGAACCATGACGGCGCATGCAGCAAATATCCGGCTTGTCACAGGCAAATGTTCCTTGTCAAAGGTGCGCAAGTATTTGGCACAAACTGCCCCAAAGCCGTTTTCATGTCGAGCATGGTTCCTGCGTTATCGAATTCTGTCAGAGAATAAAGCGGCTGAGGTCTATGTCCCGGGCGAGTTCACCCAGATGCTTGTCGACATACTTTGCGTCGATTTTGAGTTTTGCGTCGCTAAGATCTGGTGCCTTAAATGAAATTTCGTCCAACACCCGTTCCATCACTGTCTGCAATCGGCGAGCACCGATGTTTTCAATATTTGCGTTAAGTCCAACCGCGATATCGGCAATTGCATCGATGGAGTCATCCGTGAACTCAAGAGTCACATCCTCGGTAGCCAGCAGCGCAATGTATTGTTTGATGAGGCTTGCTTCTGTTTCTGTTAGAATGCGGCGGAAATCTTCTTTTTCAAGTGCGCGAAGTTCAACCCGGATCGGCAAGCGTCCCTGTAGCTCTGGCAAAAGATCAGAAGGCTTCGCGACATGAAATGCACCTGAGGCAATGAACAGAATATGGTCAGTTTTCACCTGCCCATGCTTGGTTGCAACGATAGTGCCCTCAATCAGTGGGAGTAGGTCACGTTGAACACCTTCGCGCGACACACTGCCGCCACTTACGCCACTGCTGACAGCAATTTTGTCAATTTCATCCAGAAACACGATACCATTGTTTTCAACGGAATCGATTGCTTCGGCAACAAGCTGTTCTTCATCCAGCATTTTGTCGGATTCGTCGGCAACCAGAATTTCGTAGGATTCAACAACGGATGTCTTGCGTTTTTTGGTGCGCCCGCTGAAGGCTTTGCCAAACATGTCATTGAGATTGAGTACCCCGACATTTGCCCCTGGCATGCCTGGAATTTCCATGCCGCCCATCGGATTTGAACTGTCGGCCACTTCAATCTCAATTTCCTTGTCGTCCAGTTCGCCGCTTCGGAGTTTCTTGCGGAATGAATCTTTTGTGGCAGGGCTTGCAGTTTCGCCGACAAGGGCAGCAAGAACCCGCTCCTCAGCCGCCAAATGGGCTTTTGCCTTTACGGCTTCCCGCTTTTTTTCACGGACGAGATTGATGCCGATTTCAACCAGATCGCGAACGATTTGCTCGACATCGCGACCGACATAACCGACTTCCGTGAATTTCGTTGCTTCAACTTTTAAAAACGGCGCGCCGGCCAGCCTGGCCAATCGCCGTGAGATTTCAGTCTTGCCGACGCCGGTCGGGCCGATCATCAAAATATTTTTGGGTAAGACCTCTTCCTTCATCGGGCCTTCCAGCTGCTGGCGGCGCCAGCGATTTCGTAGCGCAATGGCAACCGCACGTTTGGCATCCTTTTGGCCGATAATGTATCGGTCAAGCTCGGATACAATCTCGCGAGGAGAAAAATTGGTCATTTCAAACTCCGGTAAAGCGGCATCTATTTGTCCGCATCAAGGCTTTCCACTACCACATTGGCATTGGTGTAAACGCAGATTTCAGCGGCAATCTCCATCGCCTTTGTGGCAATTTCTTCTGCTGACAATTTTGTATCCGCCAAAGCACGCGCCGCAGAAAGCGCGTAATTGCCGCCGGAGCCAATTGCCATAACCCCGTGTTCCGGCTCCAGCACATCGCCATTCCCGGTCACACACAGGGTGATTTTCTTGTCTGCAACCAGCATCATCGCTTCCAGATTGCGCAAATATTTGTCAGTTCGCCAGTCCTTTGCGAGCTCCACACAGGCACGCATCAATTGACCCGGATACTGCTCAAGCTTCTTTTCAAGTCGCTCAAGCAGGGTGAATGCATCAGCTGTAGCACCGGCAAAACCGGTAATAACGTCATTGTCCTTGCCAATTCGGCGTACTTTTCGCGCATTGCCTTTGATGACAGTCTGGCCGAGGCTGACTTGGCCATCGCCAGCGATCACGACTTTTCCGCCCCTTCGGACCGTGATGATGGTGGTAGCGTGCATTGAAGGCGATTTTGAAGTGTCAGGCATGGTAAATCCCTGTGCGTGAAATTCTGAAGTCAGTATTTATGTCCTTTTTTGCCTCATGCAAACATTTTGACCATGCATAACTGATAATTCAGTCTAATTATGGTTAACCCGCGCGTTATGGCTTTTGTAACATTGTATTGGTATTGAAGCGTCGAATGTTCAGGAGTGAGTAATGAGCAAATCTGCCCCGCGCACAGCGAAAATTTCGCGCAAAACCGCAGAAACAGAGATTTCCGTTGAGATTAACCTCGATGGAACGGGTGCCTATGATGTTAACACCGGCATAGGGTTTTTCGATCATATGCTCGAGCAACTGTCTCGTCATTCGCTGATTGATTTTAAAGTTCGTGCAAGGGGAGATTTGCACATTGATGCCCACCACACGGCTGAAGATACCGGAATTGTCCTGGGTCAGGCAGTAAGCAAGGCATTGGGCGACCGTGCGGGGATTACCCGTTATGCGTCGATGGATTTGGCTATGGATGAAACACTAACCCGCGCCGCGGTCGATGTTTCCGGTAGGCCCTATCTGATTTGGCAGGTTTCATTTTCTAAAGCCAAAGTCGGGGATTTTGACACTGAATTGTTCAAGGAGTTTTTCCAGGCTTTTGCCCAACATGCTGGAATTACGCTTCATGTTACCAATCATTATGGCGAAAACGGCCACCATATCGCGGAGACTTGCTTCAAGGCGGTGGCCCGGGTATTGCGCGTCGCGCTAGAAATCGATCCACGCCAAAATAACCGCGTTCCCTCAACCAAGGGTTCGCTGTAGAATCAGACCTATTGTTTGCAAAACCGTGTCAGGCTAGAAACCCGGCATGGCCAGCTATTCTATATATCTTCCATCCGCAGATTCGTCAGACGATCAGACAACCGCATTCCGACTGTTGCGGGATGGAGTGTCGGTTTTGGCAATTGCTGTGCCGCCGCTGTGGCTCGCGTTTCACCGGCTTTGGATCCCGTTAATGCTCTATCTGGTTGCGATGCTTGCATTGGTATTGGTGACGAAATTGACGGGCAATGAATTTTTGGCAGCGCTATCTGTGTTACCGGGGCTCTATCTGTTTCTGGAAGGGCAGGAGTTGCGCCGCGGTGAACTGGAGCGTCAGGGTTGGCGGTTTGGTGGTGTTGTGGAAGCTGCAAACGAAACGGAAGCTGAATTGCGTTTCGTGAATTCCGGGGGCTCATATATTAGCAAGGCACTGCAAAAACCACGTCAGGCCATTGCTTCAAGCATTGCGCGCAAACCCATGATTGCTACCGGCATTTTCCCTGAATAGGACGTAAATCGAATGCTCGTCAGTATTGTTGATTACGGCTCGGGCAATCTGCGCTCAGCCCAGAAGGCCTTTGAGCGTGCCGCGAGGGATGCTGAATTGAGCGCCGACATTCGCCTTGTAAGTGACCCGGAAACCATCTTGAAATCTGACCGGATTGTACTTCCGGGCGTTGGTGCGTTTGCCGATTGCCGCGCCGGCCTTGATGCTGTTTCCGGTATGTATGAAGCAATCAGCGAAAGCGTGATTGAGCGTGGCCGACCATTCCTTGGTATCTGTGTCGGCATGCAACTGATGGCCGATCGTGGATTGGAAAAGACCGTTACCGAGGGTTTTGGCTGGATTGCTGGTGATGTTGTCGAGATCGCGCCAAAGGGTCCAAATCTCAAGATCCCGCAAATTGGCTGGAACACGATAGAGCTTGAGCAACCGCATCCATTGTTTGAAGGTATCAAAACCGGTGAAGATGGCCTGCACGCCTATTTCGTGCACTCCTATCAGCTTGCCTGTAAGAACCTCGAAGAACAGATCGCGGTCACCAATTATGGTGGGCCGATATCGGCGCTGGTAGCCAAAGACAATCTCGCAGGTACTCAGTTTCACCCGGAGAAGAGCCAGAAACTTGGCCTGACCTTGATTGCCAATTTCCTGAAATGGAACCCGTAGATTAATCCATGACAAAAATTCTCTTCCCAGCAATTGATCTTAAAGACGGTGAGTGTGTGCGCCTGAAGCTCGGCGATATGGATCAGGCGACGGTGTACAACACTGATCCCGCCGCGCAGGCAAAGGCCTTTGAAAATCAAGGATTTCAATGGCTTCACGTGGTGGATCTGAATGGCGCGTTTGAAGGTGAAACGGTGAATGGTGCCGCAGTTGAGGCAATTCTTTCTGCCACCAAAAACCCGGTGCAGCTTGGCGGTGGTATCCGCAATCTTGGTCATATCGAAAGCTGGCTTTCAAAGGGGCTGGCCCGCGTCATCCTTGGAACGGTTGCGGTCCGCGATCCTGCATTGGTGATTGAGGCCTGCAAACAATTTCCGGGCAAGGTTGCCGTAGGTATTGATGCCAAGGGCGGGAAAGTCGCAGTTGAAGGCTGGGCGGAAGCATCCGAACTGGGCGTGATCGAATTAGCACAAAAGTTTGAAGGCGCTGGTGTTTCAGCAATTATCTATACCGATATTGACCGTGATGGCATTCTCACCGGCATCAATTGGGAAAACACCATTGAACTCGCGGAGGCCGTATCCATTCCAGTGATAGCCTCCGGCGGGCTGGCTTCAATTGCTGATGTTGAGCGGATGATGCAGCCGGATTGCGTAAAGCTTGAAGGCGCAATCACGGGTCGCGCGCTTTATGATGGCCGACTGGATGCAACTGAGGCCCTTGAAACTTTGGGTGTTGCAGAATGACCCTCAAAACCCGCATCATTCCCTGTCTGGATGTCGCCGATGGTCGTGTAGTCAAGGGCGTGAATTTTGTCGATCTGATAGATGCCGGTGATCCCGTAGAGGCAGCAATTGCTTATGATGCGGCCGGTGCGGACGAATTGACGTTCCTGGATATTACAGCTTCATCTGATGGTCGTGCAGCGACATTCGACATGATTGCACGAACGGCCGAACAATGCTTCATGCCGCTGACAGTGGGTGGTGGTGTTCGTGAAATTGCAGACATTCGCAAACTTCTTTTGGCGGGCGCCGACAAGGTTTCCATTAACACAACCGCGGTCAACAACCCTGACTTTGTGGCCGATGCTGCAGACAAGTTTGGTAATCAGTGCGTTGTCGTCGCGATTGATGCAAAGAAAGTTTCGGGCGAAGGGGAGGTGAATCGATGGGAAATCTTCACCCACGGCGGACGCAATGCAACCGGCATTGATGCGGTGGAGTTTGCTTGTACAGTTGTGGAAAAAGGTGCCGGCGAAATTCTGCTTACATCCATGGATCGCGATGGCACAAAGGCTGGATACAATATTCCGCTTACCCGGGCGGTTGCCGATGCTGTTCAGGTGCCGGTAATTGCATCAGGCGGCGTTGGCACACTTGATCACCTGGTTGAAGGCGTGCTTGAAGGCCATGCGAGCGCTGTATTGGCTGCTTCAATCTTCCACTTCGGGACCTTTACGATTGATCAGGCGAAAGCCCATATGCAAAAGGCCGGAATTCCAGTTAGAATAACCACCTAAACACTTAGTTGATTACAGGTATCACCATGGCCGGGTTTTCGCTCGAAGATCTTGAAAAGATTATTCACTCACGTGCGGAGAGTGGAGACACTAAATCTTACACTGCATCGCTTATTTCTTGCGGTGTTGAAAAATGCGCCCAAAAAATGGGCGAAGAAGCGGTAGAGGCGGCAATCGCCGCTGCAACTGGCGACAGTGAAGGACTGCGGAAGGAGTCTGCGGATCTATTGTATCATCTGCTGGTGGTTTTGAAGACGTCCAATATTCCGCTGAGTTTGGTTATGGAGGAGTTGGAAATGCGAACCAGCCAAAGCGGACTTGAAGAAAAAGCTGGGCGAAAAAAGAAGTGAAACAGAACGTCGACCCCATGCCGGTATCCGAAAACTCATTTTGGTCTGCCGCCGCCCACCAGGACGAAAAAGATTTCGTATCGCCCTATCGGTTTTTTACGGCTGATGACTGGGCTGAATTTCGTGCAGACACCCCGCTGACCCTCTCGGAGCAGGAAGTTCGCAAATTGCGATCGATGAACGATCCGATATCACTCGAAGAAGTCGAGCGGATTTATCTATCGATGTCCCGCCTGCTTTCATCGCACGTCGAGGCCAGTCTGCAACTGTTCAAACAACGCAGCAAATTTCTCCAGTTTTCCGGCGCTAAGACCCCGTTTATCATTGGGGTTGCCGGCTCCGTTGCGGTGGGAAAATCAACCACCGCAAGGATACTGAAAGAGCTGCTCGCTCGTTGGCCATCAAGCCCGAAGGTCGAACTCATTACTACTGATGGATTTCTGTGGCCCAATGCTACCCTTGAACAGGAAGGGTTGATGGAAAAGAAGGGGTTTCCCGAAAGCTATGATGTTGCCAGTGTTTTGCGGTTTTTATCGGCAATCAAGGCCGGTGAAGATCGGGTCAAGGCGCCGGTTTACTCACATTTCAACTACGACGTGATGCCGGATCAGTTCGTTTCGGTAGATCGCCCGGATATCCTGATTTTTGAGGGAATAAATGTTCTTCAGTCGCGCGATATGCCAAAGGGTGGCGATTCAATTCCGCTGGTGTCCGACTATTTTGACTTTTCGATTTTTATGGATGCCAACGAACAAGACATTGAAGAGTGGTATGTAAGTCGCTTCATGCAATTGCGAGAGACTGCTTTTCAGGATCCCGGCTCTTTCTTCCATCGCTATTCCCAACTGACACCACAAGAAGCGCTTGAGGAAGCAAAAGGGCTTTGGGAGCGGATAAATCTGGTCAATCTTCGCCAGAATATCCTGCCGACCCGGCCTCGTGCGGATTTGGTGTTGAAAAAGGGCCGGAATCATCTGATTGAGCAGGTGGCTCTTCGCAAGCTTTGATCATTCAGGCTTGGTTACGCGTCGTAAGGTCAGATTAATCCGTCCGCCTTGCTTTAAAAGGCTTGATGTATCGGGATAAATCCGGTCGACGCCATGAAAGCAAAGCCGTGACTCACCAGACAGCATTACAGCATCTCCGCTTTTGAGTTTGATGGAGGAAGTTTTGTCAGACCTGTTGGTGCCGCCCATGCGAAACAGGCATGTATCTCCAAGAGAGATGGATACCACTGGTGATAAATACTCTTCCTCGTCCCGGTCCTGATGTAATCCCATCTTTGCCGAGGGCTCGTAAAAATTCACAAGGCAAGCTTCCGCCGGATAGGCACAACCGGACAGTTCCTCCCAAATATCTGCCACGCTTTTCGGCATTTGTGGCCATTGGATGCCGGTGGTCGGGTGTGTTTCCTGGTATCGATAACCTTGATGCTGATCAGTTACCCAGCCAAGGGCCCCACAATTTGTCATCCGAACACTCATGGGCTTGCCCGTTCGGGGCATACACGGCACGAAAAGTGGTGCTTTCGTAACGATATCACGAATATCGTCGACCAATAGCGATTGTGCTTTGGCATCCAGATAGCTTGGAACCCAGTGAATGCCCTTTGGTAAAATCTGCATTGGTACTCCCAATCACCCGGATTTAGTGCTGTTTTACATGAAAATATGCCATGAATCCGCGAAACCAGACAAATCTCCGTCGTTTCAAGAGTTTCAGTCCTTGCACCTTTGCCAACTGCTTCTTATATACGCGCCAAAGGTGGCGAACCTTTCTTCACAATGCGGGCGAAGGAATTGTCACAAACTAACAACATTTCCAGGAACACCGGGCGCTGGACAGGATGCCGCAAGGGTCCGTTCAACATGCTGGTAAGGAGAGCTAAATGGCTAAAGTAATCGGGATCGATCTCGGAACCACAAATTCTTGTGTGGCCGTCATGGACGGTAAAGAACCAAAAGTAATTGAAAATGCGGAAGGTGCACGAACCACTCCCTCCATGGTGGCATTTGGTGATGATGGCGAACGGCTTGTGGGTCAACCGGCAAAGCGTCAGGCGGTTACCAATCCTGAGGACACCTTGTTTGCCGTTAAACGGTTGATTGGTCGTCGCTTCGAAGACAAGACGGTCAAGAAGGACCAGAAGCTGGTTCCTTATAAAATCGTCAAGGGTGACAATGGCGATGCATGGGTTGAAGCCAGCGGTGATAAATATTCACCCTCCCAAATCTCGGCGATGATCCTTCAAAAAATGAAAGAAACCGCTGAGGCTTATCTGGGTGAAAAAGTTACTCAGGCCGTAATTACAGTTCCAGCATATTTCAATGATGCCCAGCGCCAAGCCACCAAAGATGCCGGCAAGATTGCCGGTCTTGAAGTTTTGCGCATCATCAACGAACCAACGGCCGCTGCTCTTTCCTACGGCATGGAGAAAAATGACGGTAAAACCATTGCGGTATATGACCTTGGTGGCGGCACGTTCGACGTTTCGATCCTCGAAATCGGCGACGGTGTGTTCGAAGTGAAATCCACTAATGGCGATACGTTCCTTGGCGGTGAAGATTTCGACATGCGTTTGGTTGATTATCTTGCTGATGAATTTAAAAAAGAAAGCGCCATTGATCTGAAAAACGACAAGATGGCATTGCAACGCCTGAAGGAAGCGGCTGAAAAAGCCAAAATTGAACTTTCCTCCGCGGCGCAGACCGAAATCAATCTGCCGTTTATTACTGCAGATAAATCCGGTCCAAAGCACATGACCATGAAACTCACCCGGGCAAAGTTTGAATCCCTCGTTGATGATCTGGTCAAGCGAACCGTTGAGCCCTGCAAGGCGGCCCTCAAGGATGCAAGCCTGAAAGCTGGCGAAATTGATGAGGTGGTTCTGGTTGGCGGAATGACCCGGATGCCAAAAATTCAGGAAGTGGTTCAGGAGTTTTTCGGCAAGGAGCCTCACAAGGGTGTAAACCCGGACGAAGTTGTTGCCATGGGCGCGGCCATTCAGGCAGGTGTGCTGCAGGGTGACGTCAAAGACGTGTTGTTGCTCGATGTGACGCCACTGTCGCTCGGTATTGAGACGCTTGGTGGTGTGTTTACCCGGCTTATTGATCGTAACACTACAATTCCAACCAACAAATCGCAGGTATTTTCAACTGCTGAAGATAGCCAGTCTGCGGTTACCATTCGCGTTGCCCAGGGCGAACGTGAAATGGCGGCTGATAACAAGATGCTTGGTCAATTTGATCTTGTCGGCATCCCACCGGCACCACGCGGCGTACCACAAGTCGAGGTGACCTTTGATATTGATGCCAACGGCATTGTTAATGTCTCGGCCAAGGACAAGGGCACCGGCAAGGAACAGCAGATTTCGATCAAGGCTTCCGGCGGTTTGTCCGACGACGATATCGAGCAAATGGTCAAGGATGCAGAAGCCAATGCTGACAGCGACAAGGAACGCCGCGAACAGGTTGAAGCTCGCAACCAAGCGGAAGCGCTTGTCCACTCCTCGGAAAAATCCCTGAGTGAATATGGCGAGAAGGTTTCGGAAGAGGACAAGGAAGCAATTGAAGTTGCAATTGCCGATTTGAAAACTTCGCTTGAAGGCGACGATGCTGAAGATATCAAAGTGAAATCTGAAGCGCTGGCAACCGCATCCATGAAACTCGGTCAAGCCATGTATGAGGCTGCCCAGGCGGAGGCCGCTGAAGCTGATGCCGCATCGGATGCAGACAAAGAAGATGACGACGTGGTCGATGCTGATTTTGAAGAAATCGACGACACCGAAGACGAAGACGACAAGAAGTCAGCTTGAACGTCTTGTTAATGCAGAACCTCTGCCATGGTCGGGTCATCCGTGTGGCGGAGGTTTTCGCATGAAGGTGCATTAGAATGACCAAGGTCGACTACTACGAATTGCTTGGAGTACAGCGGGGCGCTGATTCGAAAGAATTGAAGAGCGCCTTTCGCAAACTGGCAATGAAGCATCATCCGGACCGCAATCCCGGTGATGCAAGCGCTGAAAAACGCTTCAAGGACTTAAATGAAGCCTATGAGGTCCTAAAGGACGATCAAAAGCGCGCCGCCTATGATCAATTTGGTCACGCGGCATTTGAAAATGGTGGCGCTGGTTTTGGTGGTGCCGCTGCTGGTGGCTTCTCGGATATATTCGAAGACATTTTTGGTGAGATGATGGGCGGCCGGCGTAGTGGCGGACGTTCGGGTGGCCGTGAGCGCGGAGCAGACCTTCGTTACAATATGGAAGTGTCGCTTGAGGATGCTCACGACGGCAAGACTGCGGAAATCAGCGTTCCAACAGCTGTCAGCTGTGAGGAATGCTCAGGATCAGGTGCAAAACCGGGATCTTCTCCAGTCACTTGTGGCCAATGCAGCGGCAGCGGCCGGGTTCGCGCTTCCCAGGGGTTCTTTTCGATAGAACGTACCTGCCCCGGATGTCAGGGTCGCGGCGAGGTGATTTCTGATCCCTGTTCTGATTGTTCCGGCCAAGGGCGGGTTACCCGTGAAAAGACGCTTAGCGTTGATATCCCGAAGGGAATTGAAGATGGAGTCCGTATCCGTCTGGCAAGCGAGGGGGAAGCCGGTGCACGCGGTGGCCCTTCCGGCGATCTGTATATTTTCCTGACAATAAAACCGCATGAATTCTTCCAAAGGGATGGTGCCGATCTGTTTTGCCGTATCCCAATTTCGATGATGGCCGCAGCCCTTGGCGGCCAGTTTGAAGTATCCGGTCTGGATGGAACAAAATCCCGCGTGAAAGTGCCGGAGGGCACCCAAACTGGCAAGCAGTTCCGGTTACGCGACAAAGGCATGCCGGTGATGCGCAGCAATGATCACGGCGACCTCTATATTCAGGTGGTTACCGAAACGCCGCAGAAGCTCAGCCGCCGTCAACGCGAACTGCTTGAGGAGTTCGAAGAACTCTCGTCTGCAGAAAACAGCCCTGAATCAACAGGCTTTTTCTCCCGTATGAAACAGTTTTTGGGTGCAATTGGCGAATAACTACTTATACTCGCCATATACTAAAGTATAATCATCCAAATGACGTTACAACCGGGAAGGAACGGGCATCAATGGTTTTCGGTAGATCAAGCGGCAAAGTATTGGCCGACAGGTTCAAGGAAGATTTCAAATTCATCAAGGGCTGGGCAAAGAAACCTGGTGCTGTGGGCGCAATCAAGCCAACCGGAAAGATTGCGGCACGCCATATGGCAAGCCTGCTTCCCCTGGAGACCGAATTACCTGTACTGGAACTTGGACCGGGAACAGGTGTAATCACCCAGGAAATACTGGCGCGCGGGCTGGCCCCGGAAAAAATTGTAAGTGTGGAATACAGCCGGGAATTTTACGCCTACCTTGTTAAAAAATTTCCTGGAGTAAATTTCATTCACGGTGATGCGTTCAACCTCGATCAAGCATTGATGAATGTCCCGTTTGAAACCTATGCCGGCGTGATAGGTGCTGTGCCCCTGCTCAATGTTCCAAAGCAAAAGCGTCAGGATATCATTGTTGAAAGCCTGAAGCGGGTTATTCCCGGTGGTCCGTTTATACAAATTTCCTATGGGCCGAACCCGCCTACCAAAGCTGTGCCCGGTAAATACACAGTGGAAAAATCCGATCGAATTTTCAGGAACATTCCACCGGCCGGGATATGGGTATATCGTAAAGACACGCAGTAGTATTGTTGCGTTCTACGAAAATCCTTCAGGAACCCGTCATGCAAACAAAAATTCTCGCGTTTTCCGGCTCGATCCGTACTGGATCGTATAGCACCAGATTGCTTGGCGCTGCAGTGCGCGAATTGTCGGAGATGGAATGTGAGGTTACCCGTATCTCTCTCGAGGATTATCCGCTTCCACTTTATGATGGCAATCTGGAACTCGAAAAGGGCATCCCCGATAACGCTACGAAACTGGCGCGGATGTTTCACGAACACGACGGGTTTTTGATTGCCGGACCAGAATATAACGGTTCCCTGTCGCCGCTTCTCAAAAACACCCTTGATTGGGTATCGCGCGTATCATCGGATAAATCGGGGTCTGTTTCCCCCTATTCTAGTAAAGTCGCCGCCATTTGCTCTTCTTCTCCAGGGGCTGTCGGGGGAATGCGCATGCTGGGTCATCTTCGAGATGTATTGTTATCAGTCGGTGTGCTGGTTGTAAGTGAGCAGATTAGCGTTGGTGCCGCCGCTTCTGCTTTTGATGATCTGGACAAGTTGACCAACGAGCGCCAGGCGAAGTTTTTGGCTGCAACATGCAAATCACTCGTGACCAAAGCAACGCACCTGAAGCGCCGCTAGAAAGACTGAAATGACATTCACTGCCGCTAATTCCCCCAAAGACCGACTAATTGTGGCGCTTGATGTTCCCGATCTTTCAAGCGCATCATCCATTGTCGAAACTCTTGGTGATACTGTTACCTTTTACAAGATTGGCTATCAGCTTGCCTTTGCCGGGGGCCTCGAATTTGCCGGAGACCTCGTGGCAGATGGTAAGCATGTTTTTCTCGATATGAAGCTTCTGGACATCGATAACACAATTGCCAAAGCGGTTGAGAACATCACAAGGACCGGTGTTCACATGCTGACACTACATGCCTACCCCAAAGCGATGCGTTCGGCCGTAGAAGCGGCAAGGGGTTCTGATCTTTGCTTGCTGGGCGTAACCGTCCTCACCTCAATGGATGATAATGATCTTGCAGAAGCAGGCTATGCAGATAATGCGCGTGAACTTGTCTTGAAGCGGGCAAAACAGGCTAAGGAAGCAAATATGGGTGGGGTTGTTGCATCAGCCCTTGAAGCAGCAGCCATTCGCCAGACAGTTGGTCCGGATATGGCAATCGTTACACCCGGAATTCGCCCCAGGGGAGCAAGTGCCGGAGATCAGAAACGGGTAATGACACCAGGTGAAGCAATTGCTGCAGGCGCCAGCCATCTGGTGGTCGGTCGCCCTATTGTCGGTGCCAGCGATCCGAAAGCTGCCGCAACGGCAGTTTTAGACGAGATGAGTACCGCGATCTGACGCGTTTTGCCGGTCCAAGACCCTCAAATTCGGCCCCCAGGCCTTGAAACGCCGCATTTCCGTCCCCAAATGAAATGAGGAAGCGCTGCTGCCACTGGGGCCGGTGCGGACATTATGAGGGAAGAAATATGACCAATACCGCATTTATTCGCCCAGCCTGGACACCGGCAACCATCGCGCTGATGATCTTGGGTTTCATGATATTCTGGCCACTTGGCCTTGCCATGCTTGCCTACATTTTATGGGGCGACCGGCTGGATAGCTTCAAGTCCGACCTCAATCGTGCAACGGATGACGTTGCCTGCAAGTTTCGCAGCAGCTTCAAGACTGATCAACGCGCCGGCTCCCGCTCAACAAATACCGGGAATGTCGCCTTTGACGACTGGCGTGAAGTAGAGCTTGCCCGCCTTGAGGAAGAGCGTCGCAAACTTGATGAGACGCGCCATGAATTTGATGAGTATCTGCGCGAACTGCGCCGGGCTCGTGATCAGGAAGAATTTGACGCTTTTCGCGATGCTCGAAAGGACAAATCCAAGTCCAAGGGAAAACCCCGTAAAAGCGTACCGGATACCAAATAAATAATTTTATCCTCAATAAAACGAAGACGGGACCAGGTGGTCCCGTTTTTGTTTGTCGGAGAATCGGGTAAACCATTCGCATGGGACTTTCATTCTTCAGAAAAATTCAACAGCGTGATCGAGACCGTGTAATTGAAATTGACGGTGTCGATCTGCCGGTGCGGATTGTCGAAAACGACCGGGCTAAACGCCTGACCCTGAGAATTGTGCCTGGCGGCGAAGCGTTGAAAATCACAGTTCCAGGTCACGTGGATGATTGGGAAATTGATGCATTTCTTGAGCGCAATCGAAACTGGGCAGCTGCCAGGCTTGCCCGTTTGCCTCAAAGGACTGCGCTTGGCGAGGGTGCCGTTATTCCGTTCCGCGGTGTTGATCATCGCGTTACTTCAACCGGGAAATTACGGGGTGTTGTTGAGGCAATGGAGGTTGCTGGCGAACCGATTATTCGTGTTCCTGGCGATGAAGGTGCCATTGGAAGAAAGTGTCTCGCCTATCTGAAGCGGCAAGCCAGGACTGATCTTGATTTGGCTGTTGCACAACATGCCAGCAAAATAGATATTCGCCCAAAGTCATTGAGAATTACCGACTCGACCAGCCGCTGGGGGTCGTGTTCCTCAACCAGAACTCTTTCATTTTCCTGGCGAATAATTATGGCCCCATCACCGGTGCTGAATTATCTGGCAGCCCATGAGGTTGCACATCTCATAGAGATGAACCACTCCAACCGGTTCTGGGCGTTGACACGCGAGCTCTGCCCTGACATGGACGCTCAAAAGTCTTGGCTCCGGGTGAATGGTGCAAAACTGCATGCAATCAGCGTCTGAAACTCTGCCGCGTTTCGGGATTGTTCTTTCACCACCAAGTTCCATCTGATATCCCCTGATCGAAGCGAAATGGTGGTGTGAAATGCAATTGCTTCACCACGCCAACAATGAGACCGGCAGGACCAAAGGCTCGATTTATGCAATCGAACAAGAACAATGAAAGCGCAAGTGATGCGAAAGGGCGACTGCATGTGTCCCGCAATAGGGCAGAGAGTCGATGCCCGATTATTCTCGAAAATTCACCGGATGAAAACCACGCTCTGCTGGATAGTGGTAATGGATTGAAACTTGAGCGCTATGGAGATCTTAATATCATCCGGCCAGAAGCTCAGGCACTTTGGCAACCTGAGCTTTCACCGTCTGTTTGGAATGCGGCTGCTGCTGTCTTTAGTGGTGATGTGTCAGAAGAGGGAAAAGGGCGCTGGAATTTCCCCAAAATGCCGCTTGAAGAAACCTGGCCGATGGCATGGGACGACATTCACTATCTGGGGCGCTTTACGTCCTTCCGTCATTTAGGTGTTTTCCCCGAACAGTCCACGCATTGGCGATTCATGCAGGACCGTATTGCGAAACGGATTGAGGAAGGTAAGCAATTCAGGCTTCTCAACCTGTTTGGATACACCGGCTTGGCGAGTCTCGTTGCAGCGAAAGCCGGTGCCCATGTCACCCATGTGGATGCGTCCAAAAAGGCCATAGGTTGGGCAAGGGAAAATCAGGAGACGGCAGGCCTAAGTGAAAAACCCATCCGCTGGATATGCGATGACGCTGTCCGTTTCTGTGAGCGTGAAGTCCGAAGAGAAAACACCTATGATGGCTTGTTGCTTGACCCACCCAAATATGGTCGCGGGCCAAAGGGAGAAATCTGGCAGCTGTTTGAGGACCTGCCTCACATGGTAGATCTAACTCGTTCGCTTTTATCTCCCGAAGCTTCTTTTGCCATCCTGACGGCCTATTCCATCCGCGCATCCTTTTATGCCATGCATGAAACCATGCAGGAAAAGTTTGGCGATTGTGGTGGAACGATTGAATCTGGTGAACTTGTATTGCGCACAGAAAATAGCGAGCGGAGACTTTCGACTTCCCTGTTTAGCAGGTGGGTTTCAAAATGAGTGATCCAGTAACCAATCGGCCAGGTCGAATTTTCGAAATTACTTCCGTATCCAATCCAACCATCAAATCCATTCGCGCACTTAGCCTTAAGAAAAACCGTGACGCTGAAGGCGTGTTTTTGGCCGAGGGTATGAAATTGATACTGGATGCATTTGAAAACGGATGGCAGATCGATACGCTGATCTACGCCAACCAAATGTCTTCCAATGATCAATTGTCGACAATCGCTGCCAAGGCCCGGGTAAAGGGCACCAACATCCTGGAAGTCAGTGAAAAAGTCCTCTCAACCATAACGCGTCGGGACAACCCGCAAATGGTGTTGGGTGTAATGCGTCAGGTGTGGAGAGAGCCACCATCAACAGCACTTAACAAGAGCTCGGTTTGGATTGTACTGGACCGGGTTCGCGATCCCGGCAATCTTGGCACCATTATTCGCACCGCCGATGCAGCTGGTGCCAACGGGATAATACTGGTTGGCGAAACAACCGATCCCTATTCGATGGAGGCAGTCCGCGCCACCATGGGGTCAATCTTCAACGTACCAGTCGTAAAAATGTCTATGGTGGATTTTGTTGAATGGCGAAAGCAGTGGCCAGGGTCCGTGGTTGGTACTCATTTGGAAGGTGCATCTGACTATCGTGTGATTGATTATTCAGGCGGACCGGTACTATTGGTTATGGGCAATGAACAGCAGGGACTACCGCCGGAGTTGGCTGAGGCCTGTGATCATCTTGTGCTAATCCCAATGAACGGTAAAGCCGATTCACTCAATCTTGCAGTTGCAACCGGTGTGATGCTGTTCCAGATGGGGAAGGTTCTTCCGCCTGTGGGTACCCAAACATGAATGCTTTGCGCTGGGCACTATTGGTACTGCTACTGGTTGGCTTTGATCAGGGCTCGAAATGGCTGGTTGAAAACAATCTGCCATTCCAGCAGGCCGTTGATTTGTTGCCGATGCTGGCGTTCTTTAGGACCTATAACGAAGGAATAGCATTTTCGTTTCTCTCTTCACTAAACGATACAGTGTTGGTTGCGTTCACGGTGCTGGTCATCGGTTTTATCATTTGGCTGTGGCGCGGAGTTGATTCCGGGCGTTGGCTTTCTTCAATTGGCTATGCTTTGGTACTCGGCGGTGCGATCGGTAACCTTGTGGACCGGTTGCTGTTAGGCAAGGTCGTCGATTTTATCCTGTTTCATACGACGAATTGGTCTTTTGCAGTATTTAATCTGGCGGATTCATTCATTACCGTGGGCGCAGCGGCAATCATTCTCGATGAGATTTTGACTGCCCGTAAAGGCAGCTCGGTAAATCAACAAAAAGACCGACAAAAGGAAACTGAAAATGAGTGATAAATTCCGGGCGATTCTGGTTTCACGGGATGATGAAAAAAATCAGTCCGTCGATGTTGTGGAACTGGGTAATGATGATTTGATGGAAGGAAATGTAACCATCAAGGTCGAAGCCACCACAGTCAATTACAAGGATGGCCTCGCCATAACGGGAAAAAGCCCGGTAATTCGCCATTGGCCGATGGTGCCCGGTATAGATTTGGCGGGCAGTGTCATTCATTCCGAAAGTGATGAATTCAAAGCCGGCGACAAGGTGCTGTTAAACGGTTTTGGTGTGGGCGAGACTCATTGGGGTGGCTTTGCAGGGCACGCCCGGTTGAATTCTGATTGGCTCATACCGCTGCCAAAAGGACTGACCAGCCAACAGGCGATGGGCATTGGAACAGCAGGTTACACTGCAATGCTGTGCGTTATGGCATTAGAGCGGCATGGGATTACACCAAATTCCGGTCCGATGATTGTAACCGGTGCCAATGGCGGTGTTGGAACCGTTGCGGTCGCCATCCTGTCAAAACTTGGATATCACGTTATTGCTTCAACGGGTCGTGCGTCTGAATCAGGGTTTTTGACAGAACTTGGTGCAGCGGAAATTATTGACCGGGCCGAACTGTCTGAAGCAGGCCGCCCACTTGGCAAGGAGCGGTGGGCTGCAGGTGTTGATGCAGTTGGAAGCCATACGCTTGCCAATCTGTTGGCGCAAACTCAATATGGTGGTGCAATTGCCGCTTGCGGATTGGCGCAAGGGTTTGATCTTCCAACAACCGTAATGCCGTTTATTTTACGTGGAATTGCCCTGTTGGGTGTCGATTCTGTCATGGCTTCAAAGGAACTTCGCCATGAAGCCTGGAGCCGTATATCCACTGATCTCGATCCTGCCAAACTCGATTCCCTCACTACCACAATCGGATTTGATGACATCATTGCTGCTGCAACGGATATTGTTGATGGAAAAATTCGCGGCCGTGTAATTGTAGACATGACCTGATCTTCAGGAGTTTATTGATGCCAGGTTATGTGCTTGCAATAGATCAGGGAACCACTTCTTCTCGTGCTATCCTGTTTGATGATGTCCAAAACATTACTGCAGTTGAGCAACAGGAATTTAATCAGCTTTTCCCGCACTCGGGATGGGTGGAGCATGATTGTGAAGAGATCTGGCAATCTGTTCTCTCCACGATTCATGGCGTGATGGCAAAGGGGTCGATTGGACCTGAGAAAATTGCAGCAATTGGCATTACCAACCAGCGCGAAACCACTATTATCTGGGACCGCCAGACCGGTAAACCGATATACAACGCGATTGTCTGGCAGGATCGTCGGACGTCGAATTTTTGCAGGCAGCTAAAAGGCGGCGGTCTTGAGACGGAGTTTACCGACAAGACCGGCCTTCTACTCGATCCCTATTTTTCCGGCACAAAGATCAATTGGCTGCTTGAAAATGTTGAAGGTGCACGGGCAAAAGCTGAGGCCGGTAAACTCGCCTTTGGCACAATCGATAGCTTTCTGCTTTGGCGGCTGACGGGTGGAAAGGTTCACGCGACCGATGCAACCAACGCCTCACGAACCCTGTGTTACAACATCGTAGAGGGTCGTTGGGATGAAGATCTGCTGAAAATTCTTGATATTCCGGCAAGCCTGATGCCGGATGTTTTAGATTGCTCGGCTTCCTATGGTGAAACCGATGCAGCGCTGTTTGGAAAACCGATAGCAATTGGTGGGGTTGCCGGTGATCAGCAGGCTGCTTCAATTGGACAGGCATGTTTTGAGCCGGGTATGATGAAATCAACCTACGGAACCGGTTGCTTTGCGCTTTTGAACACGGGTTCGGATCTGGTGAAATCTCAAAGCCGGTTGCTATCCACCATCGCCTACCAGTTGGATGGCGATGTGACCTACGCACTGGAAGGTTCGATTTTCATTGCCGGTGCCGCAGTGCAATGGTTACGGGACGGGCTGAAGATCATCGACGGTGCATCTCAAACGCAATCCATGGCGGAAGCTTCTGATCCAGTTCAAGATGTTTACCTTGTTCCTGCCTTTACCGGTTTGGGGGCGCCGCACTGGGACGCAGAAGCCCGTGGAGCGATGTTTGGTCTCACACGCGCAACCGGACCTAATGAAATTGCCCGCGCAGTGCTTGAGGCGGTTTGTTATCAGACCCGTGATTTGCTGGAGGCGATGAAGCGCGACTGGACGGATAGTGGCGACACAATGGTTCTGCGTGTTGATGGTGGTATGGTTGCGAGTAACTGGACGATGCAATTTCTGGCGGACATGTTGAATGCGCCGGTTGAACGGCCCCGCATTCTCGAAACGACGGCGCTGGGCGCTGCATGGCTTGCCGCATCGAATGCTGGAGTTTGGCCGGATCGCGATAGCTTTGCCAAGTCTTGGAAAGCAACTGCACGATTTGATCCGGAAATGGCGAAGTCAGAGCGAGAGCGAAAATACGCCGGCTGGTGTGATGCAGTTGAGCGAACCAAAGTAACGGGTGCGTAGATGGAGCCTACAGAACTTCAGTATCGCCGATCGGGTCAAAATCTGCGCCTCGAAACAATGGTTCGCATTCGTTGGATGGCCGTAATCGGGCAGAGCATCGCGGTGCTTTTTGCCTGGCTGGTATTAAAACTCGACTTTTCGCCATTCCTTTGCCTTGTCTTGATTGCAGGCTCTGCCCTGTTGAATGTCGTTTTGCGCTTCAATTATCCAGCCAGCCAACGTCTCACCGGGCGAGCATCACTCGCACTACTTGGCTATGACATC
This sequence comes from Hyphomicrobiales bacterium, assembly GCA_021775415.1. Taxonomy (GTDB): domain Bacteria; phylum Pseudomonadota; class Alphaproteobacteria; order Rhizobiales; family Rhizobiaceae; genus JAALLB01. Next base: position 128,945 of record JAJFHV010000013.1, read on the forward strand.
CTGCAGCTGGCATTCCTCCTCTATCTCACCGGTGGATTGCAGAATCCGTTTGCAATCCTGCTTGTCGTTCCCGTTGTAATATCTGCAACGACGCAATCAGTATTGCATACGGTGTTTCTCGGTGCGTTGGTGGTGGCTTCCACCACGCTTCTGGTATTTTTCTACCGTCCCATTCCCTGGTTCGCAGGAGAAGTATTCGAATTGCCACTGGTTTATATTGCAGGCATGTGGATTGCGATCATATCAAGCCTCACATTTACAGCGATTTACGCATTTCGCGTTGCCGATGAAGCAAGGAAGTTGGCGGATGCGCTCACCGCAACAGAGTTGGTTTTGCAACGCGAACAATATTTATCAACGCTTGATGGATTGGCCGCTGCCGCCGCCCATGAGCTGGGGACACCGCTTGCGACTATTGCGCTGGTGTCTAAGGAAATGACCCGCGAACTAGGCAAAAAATCACCACTTTATGATGATGCCGCCTTGCTTCGTAGCCAGGCGGAGCGGTGTCGTGAAATACTTCAGACTTTGACATCCCTGTCTCAGGAAGGCGATGCCCATATCGGGCGAATGCGGTTTTCCTCCATCATGGAAGAAGTTGCCGCACCACACAGAAATTTTGGTGTCGATGTTGCCATATCGGTTTCTCCCGAAAAACCCGAGCCCGACTGCATCCGCAACCCCGGCATATTGTACGGTTTGGGCAATTTAGTGGAAAACGCGGTCGACTTTGCCGAAAGCCGGGTGGCGTTTCAGGCCAATTGGGATCACGATCGTGTCTGGGTTACGATTGAAGACGATGGACCGGGATTTCAGATCGAGTTACTCAAGCGGATCGGTGAACCGTTTATTACATCCCGCGCCAAGGCAGGAAGTGGTGGCGGGTTGGGTCTTGGACTTTTCATTGCTAAAACACTACTTGAACGCAGCGGTGCAAAGGTGGCATTTGCCAACGCGTTACGCGACGACCTGTCCGGGGCAGCGATTCGGGTGGAATGGCCGCGCGAGTCGCTGGAACTTGGCGCAAATTAGACGCGTTCTGGTTTTGACAAATGGACAGTTTTAAACCAAATAGAAGCCAAATTGCGGGATTGGGCATAAAGAAACATATAGATGACCACAAATTTTGAAACTGAACGCACGTTGGGAGACGATGCCAGCCTCCTGATTGTTGACGATGATCGGCCGTTTCTTGTTCGCCTCGCACGCGCAATGGAATCCCGTGGATTTGTCGTGGAAACCGCCGAAGGGGTGAATGAGGGACTTGCAAAGGTTCGCAGCAAGCCGCCCGCCTATGCGGTGGTTGATATGCGGCTCAACGATGGTAACGGCCTTGATGTCATCGAAGAAATTCGGACCAGAAAACCGGAATGCAAAGCAATCATCCTGACCGGCTATGGCAACATCGCAACTGCGGTGTCAGCCGTAAAAATGGGCGCAGTTGATTATTTGGCAAAACCTGCAGATGCAGACGATGTATATACTGCGTTAATGCGCAGTCCGGCTGATCGGGCAGACCCGCCTGAAAACCCGATGTCGGCGGATCGGGTTCGTTGGGAGCATATTCAGCGTGTCTATGAGCTTTGTGATCGCAACGTTTCAGAAACCGCCCGTAGGCTCAATATGCACCGCCGTACCCTGCAGCGTATTTTGGCAAAGCGCGCGCCCCGTTAATCTGCTTTTACAGATCTTCATCTGATGCAAGGATCACACTGGAAAGGGCCTCACCCGGTCCTGTATTGTGCATTGCTATATGTTTGAGTCTTGATCCTGACGTCCGCGCGAAGCGCAGGGTCAGCGCTTTTCTTGTCGGAGCGGGCAGCTTGACAACTTGTGCCTCGCGCAAAATTTCGCAACCATGATTGTCGGCAATAATTAGTCCCTCCTCTTCAGGAAATATTTCTACCGGAACATCAGGATGGGTGGCAAAATAGAAATGATCGCTGAAGTCTTTGTATTCATGCCACTTTGTGTCTGCCTTGAAATCGGCAATCGATGATTTGATTTCAACAATTGTAATCTTGCCGGATTTATCAAGCCCGACAAGATCAGCACGCCTGCCATTCGCAAGTGTAAGTTCAGCAGCAAACACAAGCCCGCTTCCAGTTAGTCCGCGCATCACTCCGGTGCGAATCATCATTGCATGATCTGATTGACGACCATCAACGGCCGGATCCTGGTTGTGGGCTGAAATCAATGGCATGGGGTCCGTTTTCGTTGATTTACTGGTGTGAATGCTGCTCGATTTGTGGCTTCCGTGCAACACACAGCATCCTACTTGTGCCGACATGGCGATTCTCGTTGGTAAATCAGTCACTTTACCATAAGGAACGATCACCAAACTGGTTGCCTGCGGAAGCATTGTGGGGCAATTCGAACAAGCAGGCAAAGAATCAATGAAAAATACCATTGTTGCGGCAGGTCTTGTAGCCGCACTCGTCATCACGGGTTGCACGTCGATGTCGACCCACCGCGATCCATCTGCAGAATTCCGCAAGGACTACGGCAAGGTGGTTGATAATGGTTTCCGGCTGCCTGCAATTCCAGTGCGGAAAATCGACAAGAAATTTTTACGCCAGATCGTCGATTATCAGACCAGGGAGCGTCCTGGTACTGTTGTTGTCAGCGTCAAAGAGCGTTTTCTTTATTTGGTGCAGCCGGACGGTAAAGCGGTTCGTTACGGCATTGGCGTAGGAAAACAAGGGTTTGCGTGGGCAGGAAGCGCCTATGTTGGATGGAAAGCAGAATGGCCTACCTGGACACCGCCCGCACCCATGCTAAAGCGCAAGCCTGAGCTCAAGAAATATGCTGGCGGTATGCCACCTGGCCTCGGTAACCCGCTCGGTGCACGTGCAATGTATCTGATGAGAAATGGCCAGGACACGATGTATCGCCTGCACGGCACACCTGAATGGTGGACCATTGGTACCGCTGCTTCCTCCGGCTGCATTCGTTTGATGAATCAGGACATCATTGATCTACACAGTCGCATCAAGAGCGGCGCAAAAGTGGTAGTGCGCCAATCCTAGATTGCCGACTTATGCAGTTGCTTTCATCTTAAGGCGTTTTTGATGCAGGACGGGTTCGGTATAGCCGGATGGCAGTTCTTCTCCTTTGAACACCAGATCGCAGGCTGCCCTGAAGGCGAACGAGTTTTCAAAAACCGGGGCCATGTTTTTGTAGAGTGGATCATCACTGTTTTGTTGGTCAACCACGGCTGCCATTCGTTTCAACGTTTCCATAACCTGCTCTTTTGAACAGATATTGTGGCATAGCCAATTGGCGATGTGCTGCGAAGAAATGCGCAAAGTTGCCCGATCTTCCATCAAGCCGACATTGTTGATGTCGGGCACTTTTGAACAACCGACGCCCTGGTCAATCCAGCGAACGACATAGCCGAGGATTCCCTGGGCGTTGTTATCCAATTCCTGCTGAATGTCATCATCTGACCAATTAGGCCGGCTTGCCACCGGAACTGACAGAATATCATCCAGGCTTGCACGCTTGCGGCTGGCCAGTCGTTTTTGCTCATCCGCCACATTTACCTGGTGATAGTGGGTTGCATGCAGTGTCGCAGCAGTTGGTGAGGGAACCCAGGCTGTATTTGCACCTGCTTTTGGGTGGTCGATCTTTTGTGCCAGCATGTCCGCCATCAAATCGGGCATTGCCCACATACCCTTGCCAATTTGCGCCTTACCATTAAGGCCGCACTCCAGACCAATATCGACATTCCAGTCTTCGTAGGCCTTGATCCACACGGCCTCTTTGATGTGGGTTTTTCGCAACATCGGACCCAGGTGCATCGATGTATGAATCTCGTCTCCCGTGCGATCGAGAAACCCCGTATTGATGAATACAACCCGGCTTTTCGCCGCCCTGATACACTCCTTGAGGTTGACCGTTGTACGACGTTCTTCATCCATAATGCCCATTTTCAAGGTGTTGGGAGTCATGCCGAGTGCGCTTTCAACCCGCGAAAACAATTCGCCTGCAAATGCGACTTCTTCCGGGCCGTGCATCTTGGGCTTTACGATGTAGGCCGATCCGTTTGGCGAGTTGACGCGGTGCCCGTTCGGTCCGATGTCATGAAGTGTAATCAATGACGTCATCATGCAGTCCAGGATGCCTTCGGGAATTTCCTGGTCGCCATTGAACAAAATTGCCGGATTGGTCATCAGATGACCAACATTTCTGATCAGTAATAATGACGAGCCACGAAGGCTAAATGGTTCGCCGCTCCCGGTCGAGTAATTTCGATCGGGATGGAGCCGCCTTGTAATAACCTGCTCACCCTTTTGGAATGTATCTTCCAGATCGCCCCTCATCAGGCCGAGCCAGTTCTGGTAGGCGGTGACCTTGTCTTCGCCATCAACAACCGCAACTGAATCTTCGCAATCACAGATCGATGTAATTGCCGACTCCAGCACAACATCCGAGATGCCTGCAGGATCCTGTTTGCCTATGGGATGGTTCCGATCAATAAGAATATCGGCATGAAGGTTGTTTTTCTTTACCAGGATGGATGCAGGATTTGAAGGCTCTCCAGAAAAACCCGCGAACTGTTCGGGGTTGAAAAGTCCTCCAGTCTTGCCATCGCCGAACTCAGCTTTCAATTGGCCTCCAACAATTGAAAGCCCGGTGACATCGCTCCATGGAAAATCAAGCGGTGCCGACTCATCCAGAAATCCTCTTGCCCAGGCAATTACCCTTTCACCCCGCACCGGGTTAAAGGCGTTGCCGCGTTCTCCACCCTGCTCCTCGGAAATTGCGTCGGTTCCATAAAGTGCATCATACAGCGACCCCCAACGGGCGTTTGCTGCATTCAGTAAATAGCGTGCATTAACAATCGGTACGACCAGTTGTGGTCCAGCAATGTCGGCGATCTCGGGATCAACATTTGTGGTTTCAACCTGAAAGGCATCGCCTTCCGGCACAAGGTATCCAATTTCATTCAAGTACGATTTGTAGGATTGAAGATCATGGTCTGCGCCTGCATGGGATTTATACCATTCATCCAGCTTGGTTTGCAGCACCTCACGCTTATTGAGCAATGCCTGGTTTTTTGGCGCCAGATCAAGAACAATTTCTTCAAGCCTTGCCCAAAAGTCTGATTGTTCAATGCCGGTACCCGGCAAGGCTTGACCGTTGATGAATCCATAAAGCTTGGCATCAACATTTAAACCGCCGATCAGGACCCGTCCCGACATGAATAACTCCTACAGTGAAATTGTGCCGGTCGCGAGCGCCCATGCCGAAGGTATTGTTTATGCGCCGAAAGTTGCAATCATAGCCTAACGTAATGCCAAGCTAGTCCCCTGAATACCATCCAGCTTTAGTTGAATGTAGGTCCAGGCGGGCAACATAGAGCTGCCGTTATGCTGCGTCAGATTCTGGTATCTGGGTCAGCAAGGCGTAGATTCCCGCCTCATCAACGGTTTGACGAAGTTTCTTGATCATGTCTGCGTCGCGCATAAGCCGGGCAATTCGGGCAAGCGCCTTGAGATGATCCGCACCAGCGTTTTCTGGTGCCAGCAACAAGAAAACAAGGTCCACCGGAACATTATCCAGCGCATCAAAATCAATTGGGTTTTCCAGTCTTGCAAAAACGCCAAAAATCTCTGGCAAATTTGCAAGTTTGCCATGCGGAATGGCAATCCCGTTTCCAACGCCCGTTGAACCGAGCCGCTCGCGCTGTAGAAGTGTTTCAAATATATCGCGCACCGGGACTCCGGTTTTTTTTGAGGCCAGTTCAGCCAAATCCTCAAGAACCTGCTTTTTGGAAGCGGCATTGTGAGAACTGATAACGCAATCGCTGCCAACAAGATCGCCAAGATCCATGTCATGCTCCTTCAGGAAATCGCCGAAAGTTGTCGATTTCCCATTTGCTTAAAGTCAGTTGGACGGATCAATCCATCCAATATTTCCATCTGCACGCCGATAAACCACATTGGTTCGCCCGTTTCCGGCATTGGTAAAAACGATGACCGGTTGGTCGACCAGATCCAGTTTAATCACTGCTTCTGCAACGCTTTGTGTATCAACGCTGGTCAATGATTCGGCGATAATGACCGGATTGTAATCTTCCGATATTTCTTCTGATGATTCAGGCGATTCCACAATCGAGTAAGCTGCTTCTGCCCGGCCCTTGCCGGCATTGGCATGATGATCCTTTAACCGTCGCTTGTAGCGCCGCAGTCGCTTTTCAACCCGATCTGCCGCTGCGTCAAACGCAGCTGTCGGGTCATTCTCGGTGCTGGTTCCCTGCAATGCCACGCCGCTGTCCAAACGAATCATGCAATCGCAACTAAACCGGTTCCCTTGTTTTTCGAGTGTGACATTACCGTTATATCCGCCGGGGAAATATTTCGAGACTGCATCTTCCAGTCGATCTTCAATTTTGCTGGTTAAAGCATCACCTACATTCATGTGCTTACCGGAAATACGAAGGCTCATGCTCATCCTTAAATTTGTTCACACCCATGTTTACCGTCTGGGAACATCGACAGCAATCTGATTGTGCCCGTTTGACACTCCATGTGCAAAAATGTGTGGTTTTTTGATGGATTCCAATCGGCTGACAAGTATTGAAGGCCGATCTGTTTGTATTTGTTATCGGCACTTACCCAACACGGAACCAACAAGTCAAGTAGTGATTTAATGCTGCTCAGTCTGCGGTGCCGGTTATGTTGCGTTTGGTTCTTCGACGTTGCACGGATGAGGGAATACGCATGGCTTCCCGGTATTTTGCTACCGTTCTGCGGGCAATCTCAATACCAATATTTTGTAGATTTGTGACAATCAGATCATCAGATAAAATGCGATCTGCCTGTTCGGCGTCAATCATTTGTCTGATCTTGTGGCGCACCGCTTCGGCTGAGTGTGCTGCCTCACCATGAGAGGAAGACAAGGCTGTGGAAAAGAAATATTTAAGCTCAAAAACACCGCGGTCACACATCAAATACTTGTTTGAGGTGACCCGGCTGACCGTGGATTCGTGCATTTTGATCGCATCAGCCACAGTTTTCAGATTGAGAGGCCGCAAATGTTCCACGCCTTCACTAAAAAACATATCCTGCTGTTTGACGATTTCTATAGCGACTTTCATGATGGTTTGAGCGCGCTGATCAAGGCTCTTTGTAAGCCAATTGGCCGTATCCAGACACTCCGAAATAAACTCCTGACCATCTGGAGTTTCAATGCTGCTGGCAAGTTCCGCGTGATAGTTCCTGTTTACCAGAACTTTTGGCAATGCATCCGGATTAAGTTCAATCGACCACCCGCCAACCTGGTTTTGCTGCACCAGTACATCTGGAATGACAGGCTCCGCCAATACCGGCTCATATTGTGCGGCCGGCCTCGGGTCGAGGGCCTTGATTTCTTTTATCATGTCCTGAAAATCTTCGCGCGACACGCCGCAGTGTTTTTCGAGCGTTGTGAATTCCTGGCGAGCCAGAAGGCCAAGATTGGTAATCAGCATTTCCATTGCGGGGTCAAACCGGTTTTTGTCCTTCAGTTGAAGCGTGAGACATTCAGCCAGATTGCGAGCACCAACTCCGGCCGGTTCAAATTCCTGAAATCTCTCGAGAATGGTCTCAAATTGCCCAACGGATACATCTAACCGACTGGCAGCTTCGGTAATATCTTCACGAAAATATCCATCCTGATCAAGACCGTGGGCAATCTCCCGGGCGATATCGCGGTTTTTTGCCTGGCGAAATGTGCAGGCAATCTGCGTTTCAAGGTGCCGGATCAGGCTCTCGGGTTCGCCAAGTCGAGCAACAAAATCCATGTCCTGTGATGAAGCTGCGGAAGAGCTACCGGTATTTTGAAATGCTGGAAGCTCTTTTTGTTTGACCATTTCTGCGCCAGCAGTTCCGGCGTCATATACATTTTCAAAACTTGTATCGATAACGTTTTCACGGTTAACGGCATCAATCGGTAATTCACCGCTCACCATCTCACTAAGGTCGCTCGGGGTAGCCGAAACCTCCTTTGAGGCATTGTCTGAAGACGCGTTTTCATCTTGATTCTGGCGACGGGAGTGGTCTTGTGATGCTGGATCAAGCTCAAGTAGCGGATTTTTTTCGATCTCATCGCAAACAAATTCTGCGAGTTCGAGGTTCGAAAGCTGCAGCAGCTTGATCGACTGCACAAGCTGGGGCGTCATCACAAGGGATTGTGATTGTTTTAGTTGCAAACGCTGGGAAATCTTCATTCCGGTCCGTCCTGCCTGTTGGGTTCCGGGCTCTTTTGGCCGGATTCTTGGCAGAACTGTATCAAAAGGACCTTCCTAAAGAGTAAACTGTTCACCCAAATACAAACGGCGAACTTCTGAATTTCGGACAATTTCATCCGGATTCCCGTGTGTCAGCACGCTGCCGGCATGAAGGATATAGGCGCGATCGATGAGGCCAAGTGTCTCTCGCACGTTATGATCAGTAATCAGAACACCAATTCCACGCCGAGTCAGATGACGCACAAGCGCCTGAATATCGCCTACCGCGATTGGGTCAATTCCGGCAAATGGTTCGTCCAAAAGCATAAAGGAAGGTTTGGTTGCAAGTGATCGCGCGATCTCACATCGCCGCCGTTCGCCGCCTGAAAGGGCAATGGAGGGTGATTTTCGCAAATGCGAGATGGAAAATTCCTCCAACAGGGCGTCAAGTTGGTGTTCCCGCTTGGCTTTGTCCGGTTCAACCACTTCCAACACCGCCCGAATGTTGTTTTCAACGCTCAAACCACGAAAAATCGATGCTTCCTGTGGCAGATAGCCAATACCCAGCCGCGCCCGACGATACATCGGTGTTTGGGTAATATCATGCCCGTCCAGTTCAATCCGGCCCGCATCAGGTTGAACCAGGCCGGTGATCATGTAGAAACTGGTTGTTTTGCCGGCTCCATTTGGACCCAGTAACCCAACAGCCTCGCCTCGACGTACCCCAAGGCTAACACCTTTGACGACTTGCCTGCCCTTGTAGCTCTTTTGGATACCGGTAACCAAAAGCACCCCTTCGCGAGAGCGCGGTTGGTGTGAGGGAGACGGATTTGGCACCGTTTGCGCAATAGACGCCGGTACTGACTGGGCAGCAGGTTGCCGCTGCCCACCCGTTAATGGTTCGCTAACCCAACTTATCTTCTTTTTGGGTGGTCTTGCTGGAACAAGACGTCTGATTAAATTTGGCAGTTTCAAACAGGCTCTCCGCCATGCGCCCCGGAATCAGTTCACTCTGTTTAACTGTCGGTGCGGATTAAATCCACACTTCAGGCCATAACCGGTGTTGCGGGTCTAATTTGTGTTTTGAGAATTAGGTTCTAATAGAATTTTCGTTCTGCAACCCTTGAATTCCGATGTGTTGGTTTTGAGATAAACCAGCAAGACGCAACCGGTAATAATGTTATTGCCCTGGCTGACAGCCACATCGCCGGAAAGCGTAACGATTTGAGCCTGCATGTCGAAAACCATCTTGTCTGCCGTCGCGTGTTGATCTTTGGACCGGACTGCAACTTTCCCACCGGCTTCAATGCGTTTGATTTTTCCATTCGCTGAATTGCCGGAGCCTTGACCTAAATAAAATACCTTGAGGTTTGCAGCTTTCAAAATTGTCGACCCTTGAACGACTTTCACGTTTCCATTGAAAGTGGCCAGTTTTTGATTGTCCAGCACTTCAAGTCTGTCCGCCTCAATTTGGATGGGCTCATTATTGTTGCTCATGCCTTCGAAAGCGCCACCAAAAGATTGTGCCGACGCAGGTGTTGCGAACGCGATTGAGATTAGCAACGCCACAAATATTTGAATGCTAGTTTTCTGCATTTTCAATCTTTCGAAACTGGTCTGGATTGATCGTCATTTTTACATTGTTTTCAAAAACGATCCGTTTTCCGCTATTTTCAACAAGTAAACCACCAGCGGAGATTTCTGCCTCAGGGCTTTTTGCAGAAACCGGGTTCGCAGTTTTCAAAATACCCTTGTCAATATCAACATTGGCATCTTCCAATTCCAATTGCATCCCATCGCTGGTTGTTAGCTGTACCTTGTTTCTCAGGACCAGCGTTTTGGCGTCTGCGTCGTACACACCTTCCCCTGCCGTAATTCTGGCAGAGATATCGTCTTGTACCGGAAGTTCTGCCAAGATTGCTTCGAGTGATACGCGCGCCGGATTCTCTACACTTTGAGAAGCGTTGTCAGCAGACAGGTTATAGGGTCGGTTTTTGCCGTCAAAGCCCTTAAGCTCTGGTTTTTCCATTACCAGCTTGCCGTCTTTCATGGAAATCTGCCCTAGTTCAATAGTAGGATTGAACAAGGACTGAACTACAAGCGCACCGATGATCCCGAGAATGACAAGCACTGCTACAACCGGCAAAGCGATCTTGAGAAAACGCACTTTTCCCGTGTGACGCTGCGCACGGGCGAACTCTTGTCTTTGACGCACTTCTGCGTCGAGTCCGGGCACATGAAGCGCATCAAATCGCTCCCCCGGATCCGGATAGGCAGCTGGAGGGTTTGTAGCGTGAGTATTCAAGATAAATTATGCCTTGCGCCGGATATGAGTTTGCGGGTGAGAACAATCACCGCATTCGTGTCCATTTTGCGGCCATATTGCAACAAGCTGCCGTTGCATCCGATTCTAACATACTATCAGCTATGCGCGAAAATATCTGTCTCTGACCATCCTGCCAAATCAAGTCGGGCGCGCCACGGCAAGAATTCAAACGCGGACTTCGCAAGTTCACTCCGCTCTTCGCGTTCCAGCCGCTTATCCAGATGTGCTCTCAATTCGTGTAAATACAGAACATCTGATGCTGCATATTCCATTTGTGCGTCGCTAAGGGTTTCACTTGCCCAGTCGGAACTTTGCTGCTGTTTTGATATATCGACACCAATGAGCTCCCGCACCAGATCCTTCAGGCCATGGCGATCCGTATAGGTCCGTGTCAATTTTGAAGCAATTTTCGTGCAGTAGACGTTGGCACAAGAAATTTTGAGCGTGTGTTCAAGCACCGCAAGATCAAAGCGTGCAAAGTGGAAAATCACGGTCCTGTTCGGATCTTCAAGCAGTTTTTTCAAATTGGGAGCGCTTGTCTGACCCTTCTTGATTTGAACCACATCGGCTGTTCCATCGCCAGATGAAAGCTGAACCAGGCAAAGCCGGTCGCGCAGCGGGTTAAGGCCAAGGGTTTCGGTATCGACCGCAATACTGTCGTGATAGTTGTCCAGATTGGGCAAGTCTTCTTTATGGAACCTTATCGTCACTGCATTCTCTCCGGCTTTGATAAATTCTCACCACCCATTGGATAATGATATTTTGGCGTACCTATATCCGTTTTCCTATGGGTTCTCCATAGTCTGGATCGGTTTAAAGCAGATTAATGAAATGTGCTGGAACCAGTGCCTGAAGCGTTCGCCAATCGTAATAGGGGAGAGTTTTCCGGTATCATATTGTGCCGCGAACAGGCAAATTCTGCCGCTTGCGGATATTGGACTTGTCTTCTGGCGATCATAGGCTCTTGATAGAAGAATTTTGTCGCAGACCTGTTTGCTATCGGAGTTTGTAAACATGAACACCCCATCCTCTTTTTCGCCTGTAGTTCGAAAGATCGATCCTGGTCGTAAACCGACCACCAGGCCAGATGGCAGCCCGGATGACAATGACCGGGTGGAAATCGGGCCTACACCGCTTGCATTCATGGAATGGGAAGAAGCAGGGCTTGAGGCGCCAAACCTTCAAGTAATGCGACGAGACCGTTATGACCGGCTGCTGCGGGAGATAAATCGGCGTGAATATGCAGGGTTGCTGATGATGGATCCCCTGAACATCAGATATGCCACTGACAGTTCCAATATGCAGCTTTGGAACGCTCACAATCCTTTCCGCGCGTGCCTGTTGTTTGCTGATGGCTATATGGTGCTGTGGGACTATAAAAACGCTCCCTTTCTGTCTGGGTTTAATCCGCTGGTAAACGAAGTGCGTTCAGGCGCTTCAATGTTTTATTTTGGCGCAGGCGACAATGCCGACAAAGATGCCGCCAGTTTTACCGGTGAAATTGATAGTTTGATGCGTGAGCATGCCGGAAGTAACCGGCGACTTGCCGTAGACAAGATAATGGTTGCTGGCCTGAAAGCTCTTGAAAACCTTGGTATTGAAGTAATGGAGGGCGAAGAGGTCTCTGAAAAAGCGCGTGTCGTGAAGGGCGTTGAAGAGATCAAGGCAATGCGTTGTGCCTCACATGCTTGCGAACAGTCGGTAAGGGCAATGGAAGATGCTGCCAAGCCGGGAATGACTGAAGACGATGTGTGGGCCGTGCTTCATGCTGAAAACATCAAACGCGGAGGCGAATGGATCGAAACACGCCTGCTTGCATCCGGACCGCGTACCTATCCATGGTTTCAAGAATGTGGCCCTCGGGTCATCCAGAACAACGAAATCCTGGCCTTTGATACGGATTTGATCGGTGCCTATGGCTTATGCGTGGATATATCCAGAACCTGGTTTTTGGGAGACGGCGAGCCGACACAGTTGATGAAGGATTATTACAAGATTGGCCACGACCATATTCAGGAAAACATGGCATTGTTGAAGCCAGGCGTTCGCTTTGATGATCTGGTTTTTGGTGGGCATCAGCTTCCTGATTATCTGGTTGAAGGCCAATATGGGTGCCGCATGCACGGTGTTGGGCTATGCGATGAATGGCCACTGATTGCTTATCCACAAAACCATTCACCCGGCGCGTTTGATTATGAGGTTGAGGCTGGCATGATGTTGTGCGTGGAAGCACTGATCGGATCTGCAGATGCCGGGTTCTCTATCAAGCTTGAGGATCAGGTGTTAGTTACAGAATCGGGTTATGAATGCCTGACAATTTATCCATATGATCAAAAATTTCTTTCCTGACTTCGGCGGCCTTGTGTCAGGGCTTTTGATAAGTGTATGGATATCGGGTTGCGCAAATGTAATTGTGACCGCAATTCGGCCAAAATTGCCGTTCAAGTGATCAAAAATGCGTCGCTCATTTGGCGGCTTGGCGAAGAATTTCTGGGGTAATTTAACCATCGGTTAAGCTTGCAGGCGGATTCTCCAGTTATTCAATCAAAGAAAGCAAAAAACATGAAACGTGTTGTTCTCGTCGCAGCAACCTTGGCAATCGCTTCTTGCACCACAGCAAACGATCCCCTGACTGGTCGGCCGCAGGTTAACAATACCGCTGCTGGTGTTGGTGTTGGCGCTGCTATTGGCGCACTTGGTGGCCTGCTGGTCGCCAAATCCAAAGGTGGCGATACACGCAAATCTGCCTTGATAGGTGCAGGTATAGGTGCCCTGGTCGGTGGGGGTATCGGTAATTATATGGATCGCCAGGAACAGGAATTGCGTGCACAGCTTCAAAATACGGGCGTTAGTGTTACGCGATCGGGCGACACTATCATTTTGAACATGCCGTCAAATGTTACCTTTGCAACGGATCAGGACGCACTCAACGCGCAGTTCTATCCGGTTCTAAATGCGGTTTCGATAGTTCTGAACAAGTACCCGCAAACACTTCTCGATATTGATGGGCACACCGACAACACAGGCACCTCTCAACACAATCAGGAACTGTCTGAACGTCGTGCTGTCTCAGTTGGCCGGTATCTCAATTCCCGCCAGGTTGACAGTCGCCGACTGTTAATCGTCGGGTTTGGTGAGACTCGCCCAATTGCACCAAATGAAAATGAAGCAGGCCGCGCCGCAAATCGTCGTGTGGAAGTGCGCGTTTCACCTCTGGCATAAACCAGTTTTGTTCCCGGTGACCCGGATGGCGAGTGCGGTTTTGCGTTCGCCGTTTACCTTTTATTGACCAAAAAACCTCACCGCCTATTAACAACAATCCATTAGCCTGTCCCCCTAGTATCGCGACGGTGAAACGGGGGCACGATCTTGAAACACCAGGAACAATCCACAGAAGCAGATATCGATTTCAGCGTCTTGGACAAGGCCAGAAAAGTCGAGAACAAGGCTGAAGCTGATGCCGCACTTGAGCGCGAGTTGGCACGCAAGCGTTCGCGTGGCTTTGTTGTAGATTGTGATGGTGAGCGGGCAATTGTCACCTCTATTGTGAACTCAAATGTAGATGACAAAGAAAATTATTGGAGCGTTGGTCAGCTAATTACGATCAAGATAGGTGCAAACCGCGTGGTCGGGCTTGCGTACAAAGTTGAGGCTCCCCAATCCCTGTGGGATTATAAGGATGACAATCAGGTAAAAATTCACCTGGAACTGATCGGTGAGATTATTGCATCGAAAGACGGGAAAGACAGTTTTACCACCGGTATAGCCAGCTATCCCCAGATGGGTTGCATCGCGCACCGTATCCGAACAGATGACTTGGCCATCATATATGAAAGCGACGGGGATGCGGTCATCAAAGTCGGCAACTTGACCCAGGACAGAGCGGTCGAGGCAAAAATTGACCTCGACAAACTGCTATCCAGGCATTTTGCTATAGTTGGAACAACGGGCGTCGGTAAATCCACATCAGTTACCCTTATTCTGCGGAAAATTGTGGAAACAAGGCCTGACATAAGGGTTTTGGTACTGGATCCTCACAATGAGTTTGCATCAGCATTTCCAGATCACGCCGTGGTGGCTGATGCAAGCAATCTGGTGCTTCCATTCTGGTTGTTCCGCCTGGAAGAATTTGCAGAAGTTGTATTCCGCGGTCAAAAAGGCTTCGACGCCGAGATCGAATTATTGCGTGATATGATTCCGCAGGCAAAGGAGCGTTTCCGGGCTGATGCAGCAGGGGTCACCCACAACTTGACCCGACGGGCTCCCAGAAGCAATCTGACTGCGGATATGCCAGTACCTTATCGTCTGGTTGATTTGCTGAAACTGATAGATGAAAGACTTGGTCTGCTTGAAGGAAAGGCCGAAAAACCGATCCTGAAATCGCTGGAGCACAAACTGGAGACCATTTCTACTGATCCACGCTTCAAGTTCATGTTTGACACCGGACAAGGTGGGGACATCATGGAAAGCATTATTTCAAGGCTTTTCCGCATGCCTCAAGAAGGCAAGCCAATCTGTGTGCTTGAGATGTCCGGATTGCCGACGGAGGTTGTGAATTCAGTAGTATCTGTTTTGTGCCGAATGGCATTTGATCTCGGGATGAACAGCGATGGTGGCGTGCAGACATTGGTGGTTTGCGAAGAGGCGCATCGGTATATTCCGTCTGATCTGAGCGGTGGATTCTGGCCAACCCGACAGGCAATTGCGCGGATTGCCAAGGAGGGTCGCAAATATGGGGTCTATCTCGGCATTATCACGCAGCGACCCGGCGAGCTTGACCCGACAATTCTTTCCCAGTGCAATACGATCTTTGCAATGCGACTGGGTAACCAGAAAGACCAGGAGATTATCCGTGGCGCGGTCACCAATGGTGCCAAAAGCACAATTAGTTTTCTGTCTTCAATCGCCAATCGTGAATGCATTGCCTTTGGTGAAGCCATCCATACCCCCATGCGAATGACGTTTGAAACAATTTTGTCAAAGGATTTGCCAGGTGCCAGAATTTATGAGCAGCAGGCAGCCGTAAAAGCTGGGCGGGATGTGTCGTTGAGTGCAGTATTGCGTCGGATGCGTCAGGAAGATCGAAAGTCACCTTCAGTTGATACGATGGAAGGTTCTGCCGGGGCTCTTCCCACTAATGGTGAATTTGTCGAGCAGCGGGCGGCATCCAGCCCAGCCGATGAAATAAACTCAATTGTGGACACCGCCATGAATTCTACCAATGGCAGTCGTTCACAATCCGTTGAGCAGCCGACATCTGCTGCGAAGTCCGATTCACAAAAGGGCGGCGGCAGTGTGGGTGGTTTGATCCGTTCATTCAGATCAAATTAGCACGAGATATTCCGGTTCACCTGACCCAGAAAACAGATGCGGCGCTGTATTTAAGACGCTTTAGAATTTGCGTGTTGCAGCGACGATTGCTGTAATCGCTGCTGCCACAACGATGGTTACGAGATCAATTTCCTCTCCCAACAAGAAAGATGCAAAGGCAAGCGTGATGAACGTTTGAAGCAGCTGCAATTGCCCAATGCGGGAAATTCCTCCCCGCGCAAGGGCCACATTCCACGCCCAAAATCCTGCAAACATTGAAAATGCACCGAGATAGGTCAGCGCCAACAACCCGGTCACCGAGGGGGTCAAAAATCTTGGTTCGTAAAACCACCAGATGCCCGGCAGGATAAGCGGCAAATTCAGAACAAGTGCTCTTGAGATAATCTCCCAACCGATTGTCGTTCGCGACAGTTTGCCAAATATCACATAACCGGAAGCGGCAAACACGCCTGCAAGGACCAACCAGATGTCGCCCACGGAAAACCCGCCAATTCCTGCCTCATCGACTTTGAAGAACGCATAACTGGCTACCATCAAGCACCCGATTGTGCTCAGCACCCAAAACTGCGGCGATGGTGACTCTCCGGCAAACAATCGCGCCATTGCGGCAACTGCAAGCGGCAGAAACCCGAGAACCACCCCTCCATGAGAAGCTGGTACAGTTTGCATGGCAAATGCCATTGCGCCTGGAAATCCGAAAATGACACACAGGCCGGCAATAAAAATTGCGCCATCATCCCGGTGCCTCAAGGGTTTTGATAACAAGCGCAACAGTACAAGTGCCAATATGGCGGCAATTCCGGCTCTGAAAAAAGTAATGAACAGGGGTGAGAAATCTTCCAGCGCAAGTCTTGTTACCGGCAGGGTTGCTCCGAAAATCACGACACCAAGAAACCCCAGCAAGTAGGCGGACATTAACCTGCTTGATTGTTTGGGAGCCTGGTTCGCAATGGTTGGGGGTTGAGACATTCCCGTCTCGTATCATCCAAGTTCAGGAACAGCCAAGCGGAATGTGCAACCCCGATACTTTCAACTTTTGCCAGACTCACCTAAACAATAATCATGTCTGTCTGGACCCAACTCGGAAATTTGCTGTCCGGCCTTGCCGGTGAAGCCGTGTCAACTGTAATCGAGGCCGTGCGCACTGCATTTGAAGGAGATCCGGAGACCCGTCGCCAGGTCGGATTTTCTGTTGCGATGATTGCGCTCTCCGCAAAAATGGCCAAAGCGGATGGTGTTGTTACCGAAGATGAAGTCAGTGCTTTTCGGGATTTGTTCGATATTCCCGCAAAGGAGGCAATCAATGTTTCAAGGCTTTACAATCTCGCAAAGCAGGATGTTTCAGGTTACCACGCATACGCTCGCAAAGTGCTCAAATTGTTTCCCGAAGACCCTGCCATTTTAGAAGATGTGATGAATGGGCTGTTTCACATAGCCAAGGCAGACGGGATTATTCACGAAAGAGAAATGGCATTTATGGATGACATCGCCGGAATTTTCGGCGTGAAGGATCGCCACTACGAACGGATCCGGATGCGACATATGGAGCCGGAAGGGGGTGATCCCTACGTGTTGCTTGAAGCGGATCGGGCATGGGGTGACAGCGCACTCAAATCGCACTATCGCAAACTTGTATCTGAAAATCATCCTGACCGCTTGATTGCGAGGGGTGTCCCGGCAGAATTCATTGCCATAGCGAATAATCGGCTCGCCGGCATCAACAAAGCCTGGCACAGCATCAAGTTGGAGCGTGGAATTTGACGTTGAGACCGGATACGAAATGCCTCTGTAATGTACAGGAGGCGGTAAACTACAGTGATCGTGCCGGGGGTGTAGATCCTTCACTTCTCATTCTTCACTACACGGGTATGGAAAGTGGCGAAGCAGCGCTTGATTGGTTGTGTGGCAGCGAAAGCGGGGTTTCGTGCCACTACTTTGTTTTTGAAGACGGGCAAATATTTCAGCTTGTGCCGGAATCCAAAAGAGCATGGCACGCCGGACAATCCAGTTGGCAGGGTGAAGCTGATATCAACTCGCATTCGATAGGTATCGAGATTGTAAATCCAGGCCACGACCATGGTTATTCAGAATTTCCCCCTCCCCAGATTGGCTCGCTTATTAAACTTTGCCGAGACATCATCAAGCGCAACGCGATTTTACCCCGCCATGTGTTGGCGCACTCGGATGTGGCGCCCGCTCGCAAACAGGATCCGGGTGAGAAATTTCCATGGAAAAAGCTACATGATAATGGGATCGGTTTGTGGGTTGAGCCGGTAGGCAAGGCGGGTAACGATCGCGAAGTATTGCAAAAGGGCAATGACGGTGAAGCGGTTGCGGCTCTTCAAGCCCTGATGGCATTGTATGGGTACGGAGTTGAACTAACCGGCAACTTCGATGAGATGACCCATAATTGTGTAATCGCTTTTCAACGACACTTTCGACCTTCAAAAATTGATGGCATAGCTGACAGTTCGACCCTTGCTACGCTTGATGCATTGGTCGCCGAATTGGGCAGAGATATCGCTGCTTTATCCGTGTAACACCCTGTAATACAAGTTGAATCCATCGCCACATTCGTGCCAGCCTTGAATTTCACACACGTCCCATGAAGCGTTCGAATCATCGAATGTCAAATTGGTCACGCATTGTCGCAGGTTTTCAGACGCAGTGTGCGATCTACAAGGGGTGAATTTCGTCATGGCTAGTTTCTTTAACGCAGCGGGTGCTGCGTGCGGTATTATTTTGACAGGTATTCTGCTTGGCGGCTGTCAAAATGTATCTCAGACCAGCAGTGGGTTTTCAACTTATGGCGGCGGCGAGGGAGATTTGAGACCTCATTATTTGCGGGATGCGAAACCTTTCCTTACTAGTTTACGCGAGCAAAGCACCAATCAACTTCGAAAGGGTTCGAAGTTCTCTGCCCGCAATAAGAAACCCGAAAACAAATACCGTAATCTGGTCAAAAAATACGCTCGCAAGGAAGGCGTACCATTGGCGCTTGCCTACGCGGTTGTTCGGGTTGAGAGTAATTACAGGCCCACCGCAAGAGGTGCTGCAGGTGAGGTCGGGCTGATGCAAATCAAACCCTCAACAGCACGTGGCATGGGATACAAGGGTTCCATAAAGGCGCTTTACAATCCCGAGACCAACATTCGCTGGGGTATGAAGTACCTTGGTAAGGCACACAAGCTTGGAAATGGATCAACCTGCGGCACCATTCTTAAATACAATGCCGGGCATGGTGCGAAGCGTATGAACAAGGTGAGTTCCCGCTATTGTTCAAAGGTGAAGCGGATAATGAAAGGATAGTTTTCAGACGGCTCGATTGAGGACGTCTGCAAGAAAATTGTCAACCGCCTTGGTAAGCTTGCCACTTTCAGCGCCCATTCGACGGTCTATCGATAAATGACTGTACTGACGTTTGCCGTCATAACGCACGACTTCTGTGCCGTCGCGTTCCAGGGCATTAGCAAAATTGATCGAAAGCTTGTCACGCCCGGAACCGCCAGACCAGGCAACCAGGGTTGGTGGTTGCTGCTTCAGCCCGGCATAGGAAATGGGCGACCAGGCTGGCCACATCTTTCGATTGGCAAACGGTGCTGCATACAGTAGCGGGAGTCTCCCGCCATTCAATTTAGCAAGTGTCTTTAGATCATATGCCCGGGTGTCATTGCAGATAAGCGCCCGCACGGTGGGTGCGGCACCGGTTAGCGTCGAAAGTGCGGAAAGGTGGCATCCTGCGGAATGGCCCATTAGCGCAATCCGGTTCGGATCCCCACCCAACCGGGCGGCATTTTGGTGAACCCAATTGACGGCACTTCCAACCTGAAGCGCCTGCGTTTCCACATTGGCTGCCGGAAAAAGCGTGTAGCTCACAGAGGCAAAATGATATCCGTTTTTTGTAAAGTGTCTGGCCTTTGAGCCCACCTGGCCCCGATTGCCGAGTGCCCAGGCCCCACCATGCGCATAAATCAATATGGGAGCAGCGCCACCGGATCGGGCCGGATACCAGTCAAGCTTGTTTGGCCCAAAGCTGAATGTCTGAGCTGCAAATGCTGAACTTGTCAGGCCAAAATGAACAGGTGCAGCAAAGCCTGCAGCCAACATGCCCTTGGTAAATTGTCGACGTGTATGCACGGTTGCCTCTCCTGATTGCCACTATAGCATAAATCAGGGCTATTTTCCGGCAGCATGATTAATGGGGCGTTAAAACAGGCCCCTTCATCTGACATGCCTGTCCACTACCCGTTGCAGGATAGGAGCATAGTATGAAAATGGCGGCGTCTTATGGCCGGGGACCTTGCCTTGGTCATCCCAATGCCTGACCCGCACAACCTCAGCCAAATGAGGGTTTTTCTCAAATTCACCTATTTCACCGTCATTCATTGGCCCACCCTGAAGGCCCAGGCTATGAATGGAAGCATCCGACAATTTGCCGAAATATTCAGTATCTGTGGCGCATAAATACCGTTTTGCGTCTACATGACACCGCACACATTCGGTAACAACTGGCGGGAAAAAAGCAGAAAGTATTGCTGCGCCCGCTTCATCATGATGATTATCGATCCCCTGAGCCAACGCGTCATCGGGAAATTCATTGGTGTAATGGCCGATATCATGCAGCAATGCAGCCGCAACAATTTCATCATCAGCTCCCGCTTCTTCTGCAAGCTGTGCACCCTGAAGCATGTGCTCAGACATTGTGACCTGTTCACCAAGATAAGAATCAGCCCCGCGCCTCTCGAAGATGTCGCCGATGAATTCAACAATGGTTTCGGGTGAAAGCTTACTCGGATCAGGCCTGGACAATTTAAAATGCTCCCAATTCATGTTCAATTGTTGCAAGGGTCGAATATAGCCCGTCCTTGTCTGGATAACATCCCTGCAACCACCGGTTTCCTTCTCCAGAGTAACCCTTGCGGGCATGAAGTACGCGGGTGTTATCGACGATAAAGCATTCGCCGGGCTGTAACTTGAATGCCACAGCCATGGCCGGGTCATCAACAATTTCGCAGAACTTGCGATAGGCGGCGTAATAACCGGCCATTGCCTCATATGGAACGTCGGTGATTGGTGCGCAGGAGCGGTTGTTAAAGCGAATTCCTGTAAGTTCACCATCGGGAGCCAGTTCAATCATTGGCCGTTTGGACGTGAGGCGAATCCCTTTGTCTCCGGCATATTCAAACCGGGCGCAGTAATTGGCAAGCATTGCGAAACCTTCAGGCATTTCGGATTGCAACCGTTCGGCAACACGAAATCCGTCCACCACCATGGAGTCGCCCCCTTCGGCAGTGTTTTCCAGACAGTATAATATCTGCATGGTCGGCACCGGATCGCGGTACGGATTGTCCGTGTGGGCTTGAAGGCCAAGACCGGTATAGGCAAGATTGACTGGATTGACTTCAGTGCGAACCTCAAACCACTTGCCGTAATTTGTTTCACGAACGTAGCCAAACAGCTCGGCAACCTTGATCAACCCACCACTTTCAACCGGGCAATTCTCCAGTTTGGCAAAGCCATGGCGACGGATGGCGGCAAGCCAGGCACCCAGTGCGTTTCGATTTTTGGAAACCTCTTTGAAGTCTCCGGCCGGAACGTTTGGTGCCAGCGTTTCATCCCAGGTTTCTGTGAGAGAAGGTAACCAGCCGGTTTCCCGGGCATTCCCTGTGCCATCATAGGCATGGCGATGAAGCCAGTTGGCGGGAAAGCTTACCTGCTTCCCGTCTGGCTCAAACTCAATGGCGATATCTTTGTTGGCGTTCAGCCTGGCAGAGCGCAGGCTCGTGTTTGCCGGAATGTCAGAAAGCGTGATCAGGCGCTGGCCATTTGTGGCAGACCGGGTTTCCTCATCGAGTGCATTGTCGCGTAGCCATATCGCATGGAATCGCTGCTGTTTCCCATCCTTGTCGGTAATCTTCAGCGCCTGTCCATCATCCAGGATTTCAACTGTTAAAGGTAAACTCATGGCTCAAAACTTCTTTCTCAGGGGGACGGACAAGTACACGCCAAATTCCTGGCCGATATCGCAGCTCACGCGTGCATGAACGCGGCCTTGCCGGTCCAAAAAGCGTTGTTCATCCTCCACCGGAAAAATTCCCTCGTGCCAAATGCTCGGATGGATGTAGAGCCCCTTTGTTCCATCACACCAAAACGCAACAATCTTTTCCGGTTTTAGATCATCGCCCGGCAAGGCTGCTGGAACAACGAAGGGCTTGTTATCCAGCGGGTAAAACAATTGTCCCCCATCAGGGTGATAATTCATGTGCCACAGCAGAACTTGATCTCGTGGCCGGGTTTGCTGCTCATTGGAGGCCTGTTGTGGGTCGGCAGACCATCCAAGTACATAATTACCGTTCACGGCTTCGTTGGTGCCGAAAAGCACATCTCCCTTCCACTCCCCATGGAAGATACCCTCCACGTAGCCTGCTTCATCCCCGGTGCCGTCATCAATTGGGCGCCAGTCCGGCGCGGGCCACTGAACAATTTCAATTTCAAAATTATCCGGGTCATCCACCAGACAACCGTATTCCTTGACGCTTTCGGGCGTGGCTTCAACGAGTGGCACGTCGAACCATTCAAGCGATGGTTTTTCGGATGCCTCGAAAATATAGACGGGTGCATTGCTCATAAGAAACTTCCAGTGGATCGCGGGATGAAAAGCACTTTGGGGCATATTTTCTTGAAATTGATGGAAAATCAAATTAATTATTTTACCTGAAATTGGAAATAAAATTTATCGATGACAACCTATGTTCAACTCAAGGCGTTCCATGCAATTGCGATCGAGAGAAGCTTTCATCGTGCCGCGGAAAGACTTCGACTGACACAGCCGGCAATATCGATCCAGATACGAAATCTTGAAAGGGAAAGTGCGTCGGCGCTTTTCAGAAGAATTGGTAACACTATTTCGCTTACAGAGGCTGGCCAGGCGCTGTTTGAGAATACTTCTCGAATGTTTGAAGCAGAAGGAATGGCGCTTGATTTACTTCGCGGCGAAGAAAAAGAGTTTTCGCAAACCATACATTTGGGGGCAGACGGACCGCACGCGGCACTTGACCTGATTACATCCGCAAAGACCGTCCATCCGGAAATTGACTTCCGGGTTACGATGGCAAATGCCAGAACCACTTGGGAGAATTTGCTGTCCTTGAAGATTGATGCAGCAGTGATGGTCAGCGCCCACCTTGATGAACGTGCAATAACCCAGGAAGTTTCCAGACAGCGTCTCGTTGCATTGATACCGGCAAACCACGACCTCGGCGTCCCAAAATCCATAACTCTGGAGAAATTGGTCAATTATCCGCTGATATTCAGGGAGTTCGGATCAAGTACGCAAAAAATTGTGGATGATGCACTCGCTAAAAATCAATTCCGTGTAACGCCGGCATTGATAATGGGCAGCCGTGAGGCGGTGGTTGAGGCAGTTGCACGCGGGCTGGGGATTGGATTCGCCTATTCCAGGGAAATAGCCGGTGACCGTAGATATAAAGGGGTCCCGATTTCTGGAATTCAACATAGCAATATCGACATGCTTGTCGCCCTGAAGGCGCAAGCCAAAAATCCACTGGTTGTGAAACTGTTTGAAGTGGCTCGAAACCTTCATGATTGATGACGATGTGATTTATGGGATTTGCAAACACCCTTGCATCTTGCCAAACGGTTGATCGAAGCCTACTGGTTTTTTGCCAGCCGGTCGGGTGATCGCTGCTGCGTTGCCTGAAAGGGTGCAGCGGAGGAAAGTCCGGGCTCCATGGAAACACGATGCCGGGTAACACCCGGCTGGGGAAACGCTTTCGCGCCAACCCAAGGGAAAGTGCCACAGAGAACAAACCGCCTAGTCAATTTGCAGCTTGCTGTGAAACGGTTGGGTAAGGGTGAAAAGGTGGAGTAAGAGCCCACCGCGTGCGCCAGCAATGGCCACGGCATGGTAAACCCCATCGGGAGCAAAACCGAATAGGGACAATGTGGAGCAGTGATGTTCCAGCCTGTTTCCAGGTCAGTTGTCCGGGTAGGTCGCGCCGAGGTGCCAAGCAATTGGCATCCCAGATGAATGATCACCACGCCTTTGCCGGTTCGCCGACGAGGGCCATACAGAACCCGGCTTACAGGCCGGCTGGCAATTTTACTGTGATGCGGGAGTGAGGGACCACATTTATAAGCCAGTTTTGTCAGTCAGGCGATTGTATGCTCTCCACTGAAACCGTTGGTTGAATTTGGTTGGCGCTATCAAAGCCATGCCACCCAACAATGTTTGATCTTTGGAGCTCTGAGAGCCAAAGAATGCACTCGTTGTTGTTCCGGCACGAGGCCGCCGCAATCCTGACGTTTCTCTGCATAAAATCGGACAGCATTTGCGAGCTCCCTCAGATTGAGTATGGGTTACATCGCAATACCAAGATGGCGCTTCAAAAAGCTGTCCAGGACATCGCGCATCGCTTGGGTTGCCACTTTGTCATAAGTCTTGCCTTCGTTGAACAGGGGTTGGGCAAAGGCATGAACAGCGCCGGGATAGACATAGGACTCCAGGTTCCGATCAACTGTAAGCAGTCGCTTTTCGAGGATTGCCTGCTCGGAATAAGCCCACTCATCCGCGGAACCGGTAATCGAAAGGATCGGTCCGGCCGCCGCCAGTGATTTGTCATCCGTACCGTCATACCCGCCCGCATATATCAGAGCGGCTGCTTTGATGAGGTCAGGGTGTTGTGCTGCTGTGCGAAGCGCAGTTCTTCCACCCATGCTGTATCCAATCACAGCAACCGGTATTTGGCCCGCTTTCAGTGATGACAGGCCAGCCAATGTAGCTGACTGGGCGTAATCGGCTTCTAGTTTACCTGCCAACACCCCGGCTTGATCATGGGTTTCGGCGGACAACCCGTTGAACAAGTCAACAGCCATTGCACGAAGCCCCTGCTGTCCCAGCCGATCGACCGATTCCTTTGTAAAGTCTGTCAGCCCGAACCAGTCGTGCAGGATCAGGGCACCAGCACCTGCGTTTGCGGGGCCGGCAATGTAAGCGTTAAATTTTTCGCCATTGGCGCCATTAACGGTAATCATTTCGCCCGCCTCCACGGTTGATATGAACATAACTATTGTGAGCAACGATGCAGCCAAGATTCGCATGAGATAGTCTCCCTTTACAAAAGTTTCGTACGCTTGCTGGCAACCACTCCATCGGTGACCGAATTCGGGTTTAATGACCAACATAAATGTGATTATAAGTATTCCAAATTATGAGAAAATGCCCTATTTTCAAAATAAACTATCTCATATAATGGTGTAATTATGGATAAACTTGGCGCAATGCGGGTGTATGTTTCCGTCGTAGAGGAGCGTGGCTTTACCGCTGCGTCCCGTGCGTTGAGAATGCCGCTTCCGACGGTTTGTCGAAAGATTGCCGAGCTCGAAAACCATCTGGAAGCGCAATTGCTGTTACGATCCACACGCAAGGTTTCACCAACCGAGACCGGTATCCGGTACTATGAGGACGTCAGGCGTATTATCGAGGAAATTGACGGTGCAGAACGAAGCGCATCGGGCGAATTCGAATACGCAAAGGGCCTCCTTACAATAACCGCTCCGTCTTTGTTCGGTCGCTTGCATGTATTGCCCGTAATTCATGAATTCATGCAGCTTCATGAAGGTATTGAGGCGCGGCTTTTTTTTACCAACCAGGTTTTGGATTTGCCGGAAGAGCATGTGGATGTGGCATTCAGGATCGGTGAACTCCCAGAAAGTTCAGCGACTGCGATAAAAATCGGGACATTGCGTCAAGTTACCTGCGCAAGCCGCGAGTATATTGCGACGCATGGAAAGCCCACCTCGCCAAGTGAGTTATCAAGCCATCAGTGTATTACCTTTTCCCGACAGGGTGGTCCGATACCCTGGCAATATCGACAGCCATCGGGGAAACTGCAGACGATCAATGTCAAATCAAGATTGTTACTTGATTCAGTTGAAACTGCGGTTGAATCCACATTACAAAATTTTGGTATTTCGAGGCTCTATTCCTATCAAGCTGCACAACATGTGGCTGACGAACGATTGGAGATTTTGCTGGAGGAATTTGAAATTGAACCAGTTCCGATAAGTATTGTTTTTCCGCACAGCATCAGGAAGCCCCGCAAGGTTCGGGCTTTTGTTGATTTTGCGGTTCCGGCATTCAAGGCAACTCTCCTGGCAATAGACAAGGCGTGCGAGAGCAAAGCAAGTCGACGCAAAAAGAGTGGCGTTGCGGGGTGACTGTAGAGGATTTCGGATATGAACCGCTTTACTCACAAATCCTGTAACTGCAACCCTTCCCGTGGCAGCCGAGATCCAGGTGGAAATGGTCGGCGTGGAGTGCATTGGCTTCCGGGCCGAGCACAGTGGTAAACAGCGCGCACGCATCGTCGCGGGTAGATCTCAAAAATTGCGCAAGCGTCGGCAGCGGCCCCTCATCCGTGCCCGCCTCCTCATTACCGTCTTCGCTACTGGCAGCCTCCTCCTCGCTGGTAGCTTCGTCCTCGTAGGTTACTGGTGGCCAGTGATCGAGCACGGTAAGGCGCGTACCGTTCTCCAGTTCAAATCCGGTGATGTCCAGCGCATTGGTAAAGCCGTGTTCTGAAATCTTGCCATCCGGAGCATTGTTGCGCCGGCGGCAGTGATAGGACGTGCTGACGGTGACGCGCAATAATCGGCTTTGCATCAGGCCAAGTGCCGTTTCATCCACTGCGCCTATCCAGTCATGCAGCGCCTCGGCCATTCGGCAATTGATGGTAACGGGTGCGGTGAGCGCCACCGGCCCGATTTCGGTTATTTCCAATGGTGAGTTTTCCCCGCATTCGTCCTCTTTTATTGGCGGCAGGAGTTTGCCCTTAACTCTGCCATCCATGAGCGCTGGACAAGCCGCTTGATAGATTCGTGCCGGTTGGGGCGGTTCGGGAGCCTCCTCCTCTACAGTTTGCGCGGCGACGTTTGTTGCGCAGCCCAGCGAAAAACTTATGCAAACCGCAGTTGCACACGCAAATTTCATAGCTCCCCGTCGCCGGTTTGCGCACCAATCTTCTTGCATTCCAGCCACTCCCTGATAAAGCCTCACGCATGAGTTCAAATTCAACATATCCCAAGTCCTATCCGGGGCGCGACCATATCCGAAATTTTTCTATTGTTGCCCATATTGATCACGGCAAGTCGACACTTGCCGACCGGCTTATTCAGGAAACCGGCGGGCTGGCCAATCGTGAGATGACCGAGCAAGTGCTCGACAATATGGATATTGAGCGCGAGCGCGGCATCACCATCAAGGCCCAGACCGTGCGGCTCAACTACCAGGCAAAGGACGGCGAAAATTACGTGTTGAACCTGATCGACACACCGGGCCATGTTGATTTCGCCTATGAGGTATCGCGATCACTGTCAGCTTGCGAAGGGTCGTTGCTGGTGGTTGATGCCAGCCAGGGCGTTGAGGCGCAAACGCTGGCCAATGTTTATCAGGCGATAGATAATAACCACGAGATTGTTACCGTTCTAAACAAGATTGATCTGCCCGCTGCTGAACCGGACCGCATCAAGGAACAGGTTGAGGAAGTAATCGGGTTGGATGCATCCGGTGCGATTGAAATCTCCGCCAAAACCGGAATTGGCATTGGTGACGTGTTGGAGGCGATTGTTACCGATCTCCCGCCACCGAACGATGGCGACATCAATGCACCACTGAAGGCCCTGCTGGTCGATAGCTGGTATGACGCCTATCTCGGCGTCATCGTGTTGGTGCGGATCATCGATGGCGTGCTGAAAAAAGGCCAGATTATTCGCATGATGGCTGCGGACGCCCGCTATCCGGTGGACCGGGTTGGGGTCATCACACCGAAAATGGAATCGGTTGATCAACTTGGACCCGGCGAGATCGGTTTTATCACCGCCTCAATCAAGGAAGTAGCTGATACCCGCGTCGGCGACACGATCACGGATGAAAAACGTCCCACCGCGGTAGCGCTGCCCGGCTTCAAACCTGCGCAACCGGTGGTGTTTTGCGGGTTGTTTCCCGTCGATGCCGCAGACTTTGATGATCTACGCGCCGCGATGGGCAAATTACGCCTCAATGATGCAAGTTTTTCGTTTGAAACAGAATCCTCCGCCGCATTGGGTTTTGGCTTTCGCTGCGGGTTTTTGGGCCTGTTGCATCTGGAAATCATCCAGGAGCGGCTGGAGCGTGAGTTCGACCTTGACCTCATCGCCACCGCACCAAGCGTGGTCTACGAGATCGATCTGCAGGATGATTCGACAATTGAACTTCACAATCCGGCAGACATGCCCGATGTAACCCGAATCACCGAAATCCGCGAACCCTGGATCCGGGCAACGATCCTGACGCCGGATGAGTATTTGGGCGCAATCTTGAAGCTCTGCCAAGAGCGGCGCGGCATCCAGATCGAACTTACCTATGTCGGCAAGCGGGCGATGCTGGCTTACGATCTGCCGCTCAATGAAGTTGTGTTTGATTTTTACGACCGGCTGAAATCAATCAGCCGTGGTTACGCAAGCTTTGACTATCAGATTTCCGACTATCGCGCAGGCGATCTGGTGAAACTTTCCATGCTGGTCAATGAGGAGCCGGTGGATGCACTTTCCATGTTGGTCCACCGCAACCAGGCCGAGCACCGGGGCCGAACGATGTGTGAAAAACTGAAGGACCTGATCCCGCGCCATCTGTTCAAAATACCGGTGCAGGCGGCAATTGGCGGCAAGGTGATTGCCCGCGAGACGATCTCGGCAATGCGCAAGGATGTGACAGCCAAATGCTATGGCGGTGATGCCACCCGAAAACGCAAGCTGCTCGACAAGCAGAAAAAGGGCAAAAAGAAAATGCGCCAGTTCGGCCGGGTGGAAATCCCGCAGGAAGCCTTTATCCAAGCGCTTAAAATGGGCGACGAGTGATTGTGTTGCCAATTGAGCTGTGGCATTTTGTATTTAATCGGTTGAACGATTCAACCGGATGAAAATGGGCAAACAAGATGATCAAATTCCGGCATAGCGCCACGATTGCGATTTCAACTTTCATGATGCTTGGCATGGCGGGTACTCCGGCCCATGCGGGCGGCAACAATTTGTTGAGCGGCATCAATCTTAATTTCTGGTCGGGTTCTTCCGGCGGTGCAAGTGTCGCTCATCATCGGGAGCGCGGTGAACGGGCAGGTCACAATGCTGGACAGGACTGCTGGTATGAAAACCGCTGGCAAAAAACCCGCCATGGCAACCGCCTGGTCGAACGGGTCAGGGTGTGTAGCTAGGATGACTGGAACGATTTCCCATCGATTTTGTCAGGAATTCCGCTAGCAGGTCAAACACCAGCCGAATGCGCCTGCTTGTGTGAAGCTCCCGGTGTGCTGTTAGCCAAACCGGAAACGCAAATGGTTCCATATCCGGCATGACACGCTCAATGTTGGGAGTAGCCGCTGCAACTTCATCCGACATGACGATTATGCCGAGACCTTGTTTTGCCAATTCCCAGGCAACCACGCCGCTCTCCGACCCCAGCCGAAAATTGTCCGGGGTCAAGGATAATCCAAACGGGTTCAACCGCTCAATCATGCGGTCATTATCACCAAATCCGATGAAGTCATGGTCATACAATTCCTTCAAGGACCCGGGTCGACCATGCTGGTCCAGATATTTTTTCGACGCATAAAAACTTGCCGTAGCTTCGCTTACCAACCTTGCAATCAGGTCCGGCTGCTCAGGGCGTATGTGTCGGATGGCTATATCGGCCTCGCGCAGCTGCAGATCGCGAATATCATTGGCTGCGACCACATCAATTTCCAGCAATGGCGCTGTCTCGCGGATTTTTCTGATAACAGGTGGCAGGATATGGGCTGACATGACATCGGAGGCCGTGATGCGCACCCGCCCTTCAATAATCTGGGATTGTCCCGATGCAGTTAGCGAGACCCGGTTTGCGGCTTCGCACATCGCACGGACATGTTCTGAAAGCTCGATGCCGGATTGGGTGAGCACAAGTGAGCGACCGACCCTTTCAAATAAAACCACATCCAGCTGCTCTTCCAGAGCCGCTACCTGTCGGCCAAGGGTTGGCTGGGTAAGGCCAAGCGCGCGGGAGGCTGCAGACAGGGAGCCTTCCTCCACGGTCGCCAGGAAGGCGCGTGCCTGGTTCCAATCGAATGAGACAGATTGCCAATTCATGCATTTTTGTATATCAGATAAACGAAATCAGGCAATTTCTATTCGCGTTATGCATATGTAGTACTATCTGCAAAGGAGAATACAAATGCAGGATGCAGCAATATTTTGGGACAGGGCAGCAGAAAAATACGCCAAATCCCCAATCGCGGATATGGATTCATACAATTACACTTTGGATCGTACACGAAGCTATCTTTCACCAAATGACAGTGTTCTGGAGGTTGGATGTGGTACGGGATCGACTGCATTGCTGCTGGCCGGAAATGTCAAACAGGTAACCGCCAGCGATCTGTCGGATAAGATGATCCAGATCGGATCAAAAAAGGCCCAGGATCAAGGGATTTCGAATGTGAAGTTCATCAAGGCGGAGCTTTTTGACAGCGCCATTGAAGACGGGCCTTACGATGCCGTCCTCGCCCTGAACATTTTGCATCTAATCGAAGACATGCCAGCAGCAATACGGCAGATTAACAGCTTGCTGAAACCCGGCGGTACGTTCATCTCCAAAACCGTTTGCAATCCAGGTAGCGGTACGTCGCTCAAGTTGCGGCTGATGAAGATGATCCTGCCGCTGATGCAATGGGTTGGGAAGGCACCATATGTGAATTTCATGGAAATCCACCAGTTAGATGAAACCATCACGTCTGCAGGATTCAAGATCATTGAAACCGGCAATCATCCCGCTCCCAGTCGCTACATTGTTGCCCAAAAAACCTAGAGCATCCCGTATTGCGTCAGTGGATCAGCTGTTTCATGATTTCGCACAGATATATCAATTAGTTATATAGATATAATGGCGGACAGACAGGGATTCGAACCCTGGAGACGTTGCCGCCTACACGCTTTCCAAGCGTGCGCCTTCGACCACTCGGCCACCTGTCCGCAATACTCATCCAAAAGCGCCCTGAGGTTGATTTTCAGCGGCCGATGAGATGAAGCTGGCGCACTATACAAATATCGTGTTGGCGTTCAAGCAAAGTTGTGTTGAGAAACGCCAGAAAGTCGAGAAAGTTGCAAAAATCGCGACCAACTCCTATTTAGGTTGAAAATAAGCGGCCCCACTCATGTTTAAATCCATTCTTCGCCTTCTCGGACTGTTCGCTCTCGCCCTGGCGGTAATCACTGCTGTGCTGGATGTAACGCGGACAATCGCTGATTCGGCACCCGTCATCACACCCCTGGGCACGGATTGGTTTAACTTTTCGCCATCAAGCCTGAACTTGTCTCAGGCAATCATCCAGCGTTATGTTCATCCGGTGCTGTGGGATCCTGTGTTTGTCAAGATCCTCCTGATGCCCAGTTGGGCTGTATTTGCGATTTTGGCTGGATTGTTACTTTGGTTTGGCAAACCGCGCGAGCGACGCTGGCAAAACCGTTTTGGAAAATAGGAAGGAAAACCCATGTTTCTGACAGACCTGTTTAAAAACAAATCTGAGCTCCCAAGTCAGGAGAATTCGCTTCCAGGCCGCTCCGAAGCAATTGATGCGGGCACCCACCATATTGTTTCCGGCAATCCGCTACATGGGCCCTATCCGGCAGGTATGGAGACTGCGATGTTTGCACTCGGCTGTTTTTGGGGTGCAGAGCGCAAATTCTGGCAGCTTGAGGGAGTGCATGTAACAGCGGTTGGATATGCTTCCGGCCTTACCCCCAATCCAACTTACAAGGAAGTTTGCTCCGGCCTTACCGGGCACACCGAAGCAGTTTTGGTGGTCTTTGATCCAGAGAAAATAACTTACGCCGAGCTTCTCAAGACCTTTTGGGAAAGTCATAACCCGACACATGGGATGCGGCAGGGCAATGATGTGGGAACCCAGTATCGCTCCGGGATTTATACCTATTCGGCAGATCATAAACACCAGGCGGAAGCTTCACGGGATGCCTATCAACAGGCGATCAAGCAGGCTGGAAATCACGACAGCATCACAACAGAAATTCTTGATGCGCCGGAGTTCTATTTTGCCGAAGAATATCACCAGCAATATCTCGAGAAAAATCCGGGAGGCTATTGCGGCCTTGGTGGAACCGGTGTTGCCTGCCCGATAGGGGTTGGCGTAGACGCGTAAATCAAGCCCTGTCTACGGCTTGGGTCGCGGTGTGGGAATTGGTATCCTAACGTCCGATAGCGTTGCGGCAGATGACGCCTCAATCGGTTTGCTGTTAAGCACTGAGGCAGCAGAAACCTTGGGTAAATTGATTTTTGGCGCAACGAACGCTGTTTCACGAACCTTGTGCGTAGCGCGGACAACATCACTGTCAGGAGCCTTCAGTATTGCAGCGCAGGCTTGTGGCAGATCCGACAGCACCAGTTCGCGACGTTTTTTTGCCGGCGGCGCCGGGTCTTTGGGGGGTTTCAAACCAACATTGAACCACCAGTCCAGAGAGTCATCGCAACCAGTCCCCGAGCCAGTTGATTTTTGTGACCGGCATCCAGTTGACCCGGGCGGACATCCAATCCGCAGGTGAAAATGGTAGTGATGCCCCCAATAGGGCCTAACCTTGTTGAGCCATTTGCGATCCCCGCTAACCGTGTCACACAGTTTCTTTTTGACTGCGGGGTGCACGAGTATTCGCTCGACCTCTTTGAAGTTTGCCGCGTGATAGAGCAGCATTGTGTGAGCCCGGGTCCAACGACTGTCATCGACATAGAAGCTGTTCTTCTTCAACACAGAGATCGCGCTGGTTTCTTCGCGTTCCTTGTAGGTCATGCGCTTGTTTGGCATGGGCATAAGCCAAAGATCTGAATCCAGCCCCAACTGATGCGAACGGTGCCCGGTGAGCATGGGTCCTCCTCGCGGTTGGGATATGTCACCTACGAGTACACCGTTCCAGCCGTCCTTCTTTGCCTTGTAAGACAAATCCTCAATGATTTTGATCAGGGTTGGATGCCCCCAACGCCGATTGCGGGACAATCGCATGGTTTGCCAGTTTGGCCCGTCAAGTGGAAGCGCCACTGCACCGGCGACACAGCCCTTGGAATAAAACCCATGAACCTTGGGCTCCATGGCTGCAGGCAACGCCTTTGTGCCGAAAAGCTGTTTGGCCGGTGTCTTGGCATATGAATTTTCACCGTTAAAAGTGCCAACCAAAACGAGTGTCAAAAGAAGTTTTGAAAATTTGCTCATTGAGATTTATCCGTCCAACTTTCCTTTGCCTGGAAATTGATACAAAATGCTGTGTAACATGTTCGTCGCAACAGGAAAATGCCATGGCGTGGTGTCTGCAAAAACGCCGAACTTGCGTTGAATCGGTCACGGTCCATTATTAGGGTAGCCATAATGAAACACAGCCTTGTCGTGACGCAGCTCACCCCCAGCATCGGTGCGGAAATTACAGGCATTGATTTGTCAAAACCGCTTGTACAGGATGATGCTGACGCGCTTTATGAAGCCCTTGTCGACCATCAAGTGGTTTTTCTCAGAGACCAGCAGCTTCCACCAGAGCGGCACCTGGCGCTGGCCAAGTCCTTTGGTGAACCCGAGGCGCCACACCCAGTTTACAAAAATATCGAAGGTTTCGAGCAAATCACCGTGCTTGCGAACGGACCAAAAAAGCCCCCCAGCACGGATGGCTGGCACACCGATGTGACATTCAAGACAACTCCTCCATTTTCGACAATTCTCTATGCATGCGAGATTCCACCTGTGGGTGGTGATACGCTTTGGTTGTCCATGAGTGCGGCCTATAATGCACTTCCAGAAGGAATGAAGTCTGATCTCGAGGGCTTGAGGGCGGTGCATGACATGGGCGACTTCCGCAACAATTTTTCACATGGTGATGCAGTAACCTGTGGTGAAGAGTTAGCAAATGCCCATCAGCGGTTTGGCAACGCACTTCACCCGATCGTTCAAACACACCCGGTTACGGGAAGAAAATTCCTGTACATCAACCCCTGTTTCACCAAGCATGTTGCCGGAATGAAAGCGCAAGAATCCAACCGGCTGCTGGCATATTTGTATGACCATGTTTACAAGCCGGACTATCAGGTGCGCTTTAAATGGACCGAGGGTACTGTCGCGATGTGGGACAATCGTTGCACCCAACACTACGCTACCGCCGATTACCTGCCGCATACCCGACTTATGCACCGGGTAACCGTGATCAATGACCGCCGCGCGGATGCATCGAAAGTAAAACCGCTAAAGACTGGGTGATTCAGCCACGCAATACACCGCCTGTGGATTTCATGACATTGTCCACGATCTTGTTGCTGACCGCGGCAATGTCTTCATCTGTCAGGGTTTTTTCCTTCGGTTGAAGGGTTACCTCAATGGCGATGGATTTTTTATCCTCACCAATTGATGCGCCTTCAAACAGGTCAAAAATACTGACATTTGAGATCAGGACCTTTTCGGCACCTGCTGCTGCCCGGGTAAGCGTTGCCGCATCAACACTTTGGTCAACCACAAAGGCAAAGTCGCGCCTGACTGCCTGAAGATCAGAGAGTTCAAGCGGGGTCTTGGTTTTGGTTGCCTTTTTGCGAGGTTCCGGAATCGCATCAAGTACGACTTCAAAACCGCAAATTGGCCCTGAGACATCAAGGGCTTCCAGGGTGAGCGGATGCAATTCGCCAAATGTTGCGAGCACGTTTTTTGGCCCAAGTTGAATCCTGCCGCAGCGACCTGGATGATACCAGTCAGGTCCTCCAGCCATAATTTGCACTTTTGAAGTATCCATACCGCAAGCCTCCAACACGCTAAGTGCATCGGCCTTGGCATCAAATACACCCACCTCAGGTGCCGGCGTTTGCCAGTCTCGCCCGCTTCCACTCAGCTTGGCTGATCCGCGTCGAATGCCGCCCGCAATCCGTTTCTGGTCCTCTGGTTTGTCACCAAGATAAATTCCACTTACTTCAAACAGCGCCACATCATTGTATCCACGGTCACTATTGCGACCTGCAGCGGAAATCAAACCGGGCAGCAGTGAGGGGCGCATGTCGGACATCTCAACCGAGATCGGATTGGCAAGCTTTGTCGCCTGTAGTCCTCCACCAAACAGTTTGGCATGATTTTCCGGAATGAACGACCAGGTGATGGCTTCAAGCATTCCACGCGCTGCGAGCGAACGTTTGGCGGCGCGATTGCGAACTTGTCCAGTGGTCAGGATTTTTGCTCCAACAGCGCCATGGGATGACAATGGCTGCGGCTCAATTTTGTTGACCCCGTAGATCCGCATGATTTCTTCCACCAAGTCCGGCTTGCCAAAGACATCCGGGCGCCAGCTTGATACAGCAACATTCAATACATCTCCCGTGCCGGACACGCCAAAGCCAAGGCGTTGCAAAATTTTGATGCACTCTTCAGAAGGCACTTCGATGCCTGTCAGTCGTTGAACTTCGCTAATCGGAAACTCGATGATCAAGTCAGGTTTTGGTATTTCACCGGCAATTACCGATGCAGAAGCCTCACCGCCACACAGCTCAATCACCAGATTGGTGCCATGATCAAGACCAGACTTTGTAAATGACGGGTCAACGCCACGTTCAAAGCGATATCTCGCATCCGTATTGATGCCAAGATCGCGACCCGTGCGGGCAATGTTCAGCGGGTGCCAGAGCGCCGATTCAACCAGCACATTGACGGTGTCATCTGAGCAACCGGAAAGTTCTCCGCCCATAACGCCCGCAAGGGATTCAACACCATTGTCATCGGCAATCACACAGATCTGAGGGCCAAGTGTGTATTCTTTGCCGTCCAATGCCAAAAATTTCTCACCGTCCTTACCGCGTCGAACCACCAGATCACCCTTGACCTTGTCCGCATCGAAAACATGTAAGGGACGCCCAAGATCATAGGTCACGTAATTGGTGATATCGACAAGTGCCGAGATTGGTCGAAGCCCAATCGCCAGCAAGCGTTGCTGCATCCATTTCGGTGACGGGCCGTTTTTCACGCCTTTTACATATTGAAGGCCAAAGGCCGGGCACAGGTTTTCCTGTTCCGCGTCAAAATCAAGCTTCACATCTACTGGACAAGGAAAACCGGATTTGGGTTCGGCAATTGAAAGCTTTTTCACCTTCCCCATTCCGGCAGCTTCCAGGTCGCGGGCAATACCTGCTACACCAAGCGCGTCCGGTCTGTTTGGTGTAATACCAATTTCAAATACCGGATCATCAAGTCCGGCATAGGCAGCAAAGGAGCCGCCGATTGGAGTATCCTTCGGCAGTTCAATAATACCGTCATGCTCGTCTGACATTTTGAGCTCACGCTCTGAACACATCATGCCGTGGCTTTCAACACCCCGGATATTGCCAACAGAAAGCTTCAAATCGATACCCGGTACATAGGTGCCCGGCGAGGCAAACGCACCAATCAGCCCGGCTTTAGCATTTGGCGCTCCGCAAACCACCTGCACCGGCTTGCCATCACCAGCATCCACCGAAAGCACCCGCAGCTTGTCCGCATCGGGATGTTTTTCAGCCGTTAGAACCTTGGCGATGGTGAACGGCGCAAACTCTGCCTTGTCATCGATCGATTCAACCTCAAGTCCGATCAGCGTCAGCGTCTCGACGATCTCATCAAGGGTGGCATCTGTTTCCAGATGATCTTTCAGCCAGGAAAGGGTGAATTTCATTTTCTTGCCGTCTTCTTTTTACGCTTTGCGGCACTCCGTTGTTTTTTGCGCCTGCTCAATTCGTCAAAAATTACAAATCCAATCTGCATACCGCCTTTGTCTTCATCGTCCGTTGTTTCAATCGCAACGGGTGCTTTGGAAAACGTCAGGGACAATTGATTGGTGTGCTGGACGATGGAAATTGGATCACCGGTTTCAGGAAAGATACCGTCAATCCGGACCAAATCACCTTCACCCGGCATTAACCCGATCACCCTGATTGGGCCTTTCGAGCTATAAGTTATGATCTCAAGCTGCTCTTTCTTCGGGTCAAGGCCCTGCTGCATGGCGAAGATGTGCTTGGCAACTTCTTGCGCAGCCTCTTCGGCCTTGTTTTCACAGGAGGCTTTGTCCCATTCAGGTTTCTTCGGCATTTCCTTCATCATCTTGGCGAAATCGCCTTTCAACAGGGCAGCATCCGAAAAACGGGTCATGAGGAAAGCCCTCCAAACAACGTCGGCATGTCGAGTGGGCGGAAGCCATAATGCTTCATCCAGCGTACATCCGCATCAAAGAAGGCGCGCAAATCCGGCATGCCGTATTTCAACATGGCAATCCGGTCGATGCCGATACCCCAGGCAAAGCCCTGATACTCGTCTGGATCAAACCCGCCGGAGCGCAGCACATTGGGATGAACCATGCCGCAGCCCAGAATTTCCATCCAGTCATTGCCCTCGCCAAACCGCACTTCATTGCCGGACCGGTCGCACTGTATGTCCACTTCAAGCGAAGGTTCCGTGAATGGAAAGAAGGATGGGCGGAAGCGCATCTTCACTTGATCAACCTCGAAGAAGGATTTGCAAAATTCTTCCAGTACCCATTTCAGATTGGCAACGTTCGAAGTCTTGTCGACCACGAGTCCTTCCATCTGGTGAAACATTGGCGAGTGCGTGGCATCACTGTCGCAGCGATAGGTTTTGCCGGGAATGACAATCCGGATGGGTGGCTCCTGGGCTTCCATGGTCCGGATCTGAACCGGTGATGTGTGGGTGCGCAGCAGTTTGCGCTCTCCATTTTCATCTGACTCCAGAAAGAACGTATCGTGCATTTCACGAGCTGGATGGCCATCGGGGAAGTTCAACGCCACGAAATTATAGTAATCCGTTTCGATGTCCGGCCCTTCGGCAATCGAAAAGCCCATATCAGCAAAAATTGCAGTGATTTCATCCACCACCTGCGAAATCGGGTGAATGCGGCCTGCCTCCGAAGGGGATTGGCGCACTGGCAGTGTCACGTCGATGGTTTCATGTTCCAGTCGCGCAGAGATTGCTTCGCGCTTTAGAACATCTTTGCGAGTAGCGATTGCTTCTGTGACGGTAGCCTTTAACCCGTTTAGTGCCGGGCCTGTTTTTTGCCGTTCTTCCGGTGTCATGCCACCCAGGGTTTTCATTTTTTCAGAAATTGACCCCTTCTTGCCGAGGCTCGTCACGCGAACGGACTCAAGCGCTGCTTCATCTTTGGCCGTGTCAATTTCGGCCAGGATGGAATTCTCAAGGGTAACAATATCGTTCATTTTTCACCTGATTCGGGCGTATTCGTATGCCGGGGTGGTTAAAGCGCAAATATCAGTGAGTTTCCAGATAAAACAAAACCGCGCAGGCTTTGCAGGCCAACGCGGTTTTCAAAATCATAATTACCTTGAACCGGCCAGCCTAGTGGACAGCCGCCTCAAAAGCATTTGGGGTTGTGTCTTTAAGATATGCCAGTGCTTCCTTTGCCTTGGCAACCAAACCTTTGAATGCTTCCGGTTCATGAATGGCGATATCGGAAAGAACCTTGCGGTCAATCTCGATGCCGGCTTTTGTAAGGCCGTCCATCATCCGGCCATACGTCAAGCCATGTTCGCGGGCCGCCGCATTGATACGCTGGATCCACAATGAGCGGAAACTACGCTTGCGGTTTTTACGGTCGCGATAGGCGTATTGCGCTGCTTTTTCGACAGCCTGACGAGCGACGCGAATGGTATTCTTGCGTCGGCCATAATAGCCTTTGGCTTTCTTGAGAACTTTTTTATGTTTGGCGTGGGCGGTTACACCGCGTTTTACACGTGCCATGATCTAAACTCCTTGAAACGGGCTTCGCGATTTATTTGTTCGCGTATGGAAGAAACTTCTTGACGATACGGGCGTCCGGTTCGCTAAGAACCATGGTGCCGCGAGCGTCGCGAAGGAATTTGTTCGACCGTTTGATCATGCCGTGCTGCTTACCAGCAGCAGCCACCTTCACCTTACCGGTTGCGGTGACCTTGAAGCGCTTTTTGGCGCTTGATTTGGTCTTCATCTTGGGCATTTTGCTCTCCTAATGTCTGTTCCGACACACATAATTTGCGTCGTTCCAAAGTAGATTTACCGGCCAATTTGCCTGAAAACCTGCAAGCTTTGGAAAATTAAAAGCTCCACTGACCAAAGTGGAGCTGGCTTCTTAGATCGACATGGCATGCCCTGCCAGCCGATCAATCGCGGTGGTATACCGCCGACACCCAATTTTGGCAACCCGAAATTGTTCGATTTTGATGGATTCTGATTGCGCCAGCCCTCCACTCCGCTCTAGGCTCCCGGCATCAGGGTCAAGGAGAGCGGGATGACAGATGCAGCAACCACAAGATCCCCACGCCGTACACGGTCCGGCCGTGCTCAGATTGATCAAAAACCGGTTCGCCAAACCAACTACAAGCAATTGCGTAATCCATTTGCACCTCAAAAAGTGTTCTCCGATGATGAAGTGGAAAATATTCACCAGACCGCACTGAGAGTTCTGCAGGAACTCGGTATGCGGGTGTTGCTGCCGGAGGCAAGAGCGCTGTTCAAAAAGGCCGGTGCGTTGGTCGATGAAGAAACCAACATGGTCCGGATTGGATCAGAGATTGTCGAAGAAGCTGTGTCTGCCGCTCCTCGGTCCATTACAATGAAAGGCGGCAGCCCGGAATGCGATGTACTGCTTGAACCGGGTTCTCTTGTATTCATATCAGGCGCCGGCTGTCCGCATGCGACAGACCGGGAGCGGGGTCGAAGACCCGGAACCCTTAATGATCTTACCGAACTTATAAAGCTGACCGACGGATTTGATGCGCTTCACATGCTCAATGCGGCAGTTGAACCTCAAGACATTCCAAACCAGGTTCGCCACCTCCAGGTGATGCAAATGCAGCTTGGTGTGAGCAACAAGGTTCCTTTCGTGTTTTCGCGCGGTACACCGCAGATTGAGGACAATTTTGAACTGATCGCAATCGCCCGGGGGATCACCCGAGAAGAACTGGAAGAAAACTGCTGGACCAAGACCGTTATTAACACAAACTCACCACGCCAGCTTGATATCCCGATGGCTCAGGGGATCATCGATTTTGCCCGTGCCAACCAATTGTGTGTGGTGACCCCGTTTTGCCTTTCTGGTGCCATGGCACCAATTACGGTTGCCGGCGGCTTGACCCTTCAACATGCGGAAGCGCTTGCCGGAATTACACTTTCCCAGACTGCCCGCCCCGGTGCGCCGGTTCTTTATGGAAGTTTTGCTTCCAATGTGGACATGAAATCCGGGGCTCCGGCATTTGGAACGCCGGAACACGTGAAATCGACGCTTGGTTCCGGACAACTTGCGCGGCGTTTGGATTTGCCTTGGCGTGCCGGCGGAGGGTCTGCTTCAAACACCAATGACGCTCAAGCGGCACACGAAACCGAAATGGCCGCTTGGGCAGCCGTGCTTGCCGGATGTACCATGCTCATTCATTCCGCCGGCTGGCTCGAAGGTGGCCTTTCGCTTTCCTATGAGAAACTCATAACTGACATGGAAATGCTGCAACAGTTCGCAGAACTGTGTACACCCGTAAATGCGGCCGCTTCCGACCTGGCATTTGATGCAATCGCTGAAGTGGAGCCGGGGGGTCATTTTTTTGCAGCAGAACATACGATGCAGCGCTACCGGACAGAGTTCTACGAGCCGCTTGTAGCGGACTGGTCAAATTTTGGCAGCTGGACCGAGGCCGGGTCCAAAACTGCTGATGAACGCGCTACCGCAATCTGGAAGCAGCGAATAGCGGACCACATTCCACCCAACAAAGATCCCGCAATCGCTGAAGCACTTGCAGCCTATGTAGCAAAGCGCACGGAAGAAGGTGGTACACTGCCTATAAGCTGACACCCAAAAAGAAAAAGCCGGGAATGCTCCCGGCTTACTCGTATTCTTCTTGCAAAGCTCTACTTGGCCGGCGTCACGACCATCATCATCTGACGGCCTTCCAGTTTGGGTTCCGCTTCGACCTTGGAAATATCTTCAATATCGCCTCGCACCCGCTTCAAAAGTTCCATACCAAGCTCCAGGTGAGCCATTTCGCGTCCCCTGAACCGAAGGGTGATCTTGACCTTGTCACCCTCACCCAGAAATTTCTCAATTGCCCGCATCTTCACGTCATAATCATGCGTGTCGATATTCGGACGCATCTTGATTTCCTTGACGTCCTGCGTCTTCTGCTTTTTTCGGGCTTCCGCAGCCTTCTTCTGGGATTGGTACTTGTATTTCCCAAGATCCAGAATTTTACAGATTGGCGGTTTGTTGTTTGGGGAGATTTCTACCAGATCAAGCCCTTGTTCTGCTGCCATCGCCAGCGCCTGGCTAGTTTCAACTGAGCCGTGGTTTTCACCTTCAGCATCAATCAATTGAACTTCTGGGACAATTATATCTTCGTTTGATCGGGGTCCGTGTTTTTGGGGGGCTTGTGCCCGGTGTGGTCTGCGAATGGTCGTAGGCTCCTGTGCTGTTTCGTGCCGTTTTATGGTTGGTTGAATGCGCGAGGCTGTCAACCGTAAGAATGTCGGGTCCAATAGCACGGATCAAAGTAAAAATCATACAAAATTCTTAATCCGGAAAGACCGCGGTTTTCTTAGCTCCTGTTCTTGTCATTATTTTGATTTGGTCCTGCAATCAGGTTATGAAACGGGCCGGACCTGAGGTTATCAACAAAAAGCAAATCCACTTCATGAATTCTCCCACGCTTAAACAACTTTCAGTTGGAACCGGAAGCACCAAACGCGAGATCGCGGTGCGGGTTCGTGACGGCACCTCGCCCGGTATTGTCTGGCTTGGCGGCTATCGCTCAGACATGTTGGGAACCAAGGCGGAGGCCCTGGATCAGTGGGCCATGGAAACCGGTCATGCCTACTGTCGACACGATTATTCAGGCCATGGTGAATCCGGCGGCGACTTCGTCAATGGCACGATTTCGCGCTGGCTGGAGGAAAGTCTCGCCGTATTTGATATATGCTGCGAGAAAGGCAAGCACATTCTTGTCGGCTCATCGATGGGGGGATGGGTTGCCCTGCGCATGGTACAGGAGCTCGCAAAGCGTGATGAAAGCAATCGACTGAAGGCCTTGCTCTTATTGGCTCCAGCGCCGGATTTTACCCATGAATTGATGAAACCAAAATTGTCGGATGACCAACGCTCTGATTTGGAAACCAGAGGGTATATGGAGGTGCCATCGGACTATTCCGACGAGCCGAATATATTTACCCGCGCACTGTTTGACGATGGCGACACAAATCGGGTCATGACCGGCATGATAGATACCGGGTGTCCGGTCCATATCATTCAAGGCATGTGTGATCCCGATGTCCCTTATGAACACGCAATGAAGCTTGTGACCTTCCTGCCGGATGAGCAGGTGACGATGACACTGGTTAAAGATGGAGACCACCGTCTCTCGCGCGAGGAAGACATAGCCTTGTTATTGCGCGCGGTTGAATTGCTTGTCCAGGAAGGCGGCTAGGCGATGCGTAAAGCCATGTTCGGCCCTCTACCCGCCAGTAGAAATACACCTCCGCCAGTGTTCATCTATGAACCGCCACAAGAGCCGAGGCTCAATGTACTTTATCAGGACGACGATCTTCTTGTACTCTCAAAGCCCTCAGGGCTACTCAGCGTTCCGGGAAAGCACCGTGAACATGCAGACAGTCTGGAAACTCGAGTTCTAGCGGAGTTTCCTGAAGCAACGACAGTGCATCGGCTCGATAGGGGGACTTCCGGTGTTTTGATGATGGCTCGAAATCCCAAAGCACACCGGCATCTTGGATTACAGTTTGAGCGTCGCAAGACGTCTAAAACCTATATTGCGCGCGTCGCGGGGAAGGTTGAACCTGATTCAGGAACAATTGACCTTCCATTACTGACGGATTGGCAGAACCGGCCAAAGCAAATGGTTGATAGAATGCTCGGTCGTGAGGCGACAACGAACTGGCGGGTTGTTGAGCGTGAGCGAAACGCTACCCGTATGGAACTCACGCCAATAACCGGGCGATCCCATCAGCTTCGGGTTCACATGCAGGAGTTGGGGCATCCGATACTGGGCGATAGCTTTTACGCACCGCTGGAAATCGTGGCGGCTGCAGACCGATTACAACTGCACGCAGAAAAGCTCTCGATATTTCATCCAGCAGACGGACGTGAGATAACTTTCTGCGACCCGTGTCCATTTTGAGTAACGCTAACCCTGCCCGATCAGAATACCAGCTGCAAATACCAGCGCACCACCAAGTACAACCTGGAATATTGCGCGGCTCCAGGGCGTTTCCATATAGTGTTTTTGGATCCAGGCGATGACCCATAGTTCAACAAACACGATGACAATTGCGATATTTGTCGCTATCCAAAAATCCGGGATCAGGTAAGGAAGTGCGTGGCCAAGGCCACCAATGGTGGTCATGATTCCCGTTGTTACACCGCGTTTGATTGGCGAACCGCGCCCAGAGATAACCCCGTCATCGGAGGCAACTTCTGTGAACCCCATCGAGATGCCAGCGCCAACAGAAGCGGCAATACCCACAAGAAATGTGGTCCAGGTATCTTGCGTTGCAAAAGCTGTGGCAAAGATTGGTGCAAGAGTGGAAACCGATCCATCCATCAAGCCAGCAAGACCTGGCTGCACATAGGTTAAAACAAATTGTTTGTGCTCTTTTGCTGCTTCATCTTCCTGGACTTCCGCAGGTGCGTGTCTTTTTTCGGCACCCTTGGCCGTTGCAATGTGGCCGGCCTCGGCTATTGCCAGATCGCCAAGCAGTTTGCGAATGGAAGCATCTTCCGTTCGTTTTGCTGCGGCTAAATAGAACCGGTGTGCCTGGGCCTCCATGTCGGCTGCCTGTTTTCTAACAGCCTCCACGCCAAATGGCTTCACCAACCATTCAGGTTTGCGGCTATAAAAATCCTTGACATGCTCGCGTCGAATGAGGGGTATGGTCTCGCCAAATTTTTCCTGATGCAGTGCGATCAGCCAGCCACGGTGCTCGTTCTCTTCCGCAGCCATTTCATCGAATACCTTTGCGGTATCTGAAAAATCCTCCCGCAATCCATCAGCATAGGTTTGATAAATTCTCGCATCATCTTCTTCGCAAGATATTGCAAGCGCCAGAATTTCCTGCTCGGAAAGGGCATTGAAACTGGTTTTACTGGAAGGCAAAAATCGGGATAACATAGGGACCTTACTTTGGAATCATTCTAGTTTATATGGCCCGAGCGTCAGGAACAAGGATGTGAATACAATTGAATTGCAAGTCTGGTTGTCGTAGCCAGATTCTCAACGATAACCAAGCTGGAGCATTTGGAATTTTCTGATGGGCATGTTCAATACAGTGCTGGAAAAAATCGGCAGGAGGCTCGCGGACAAACTGGTGCGCGAATCCTCCGGCTATCAGCCCTACACCCCGTCGGATTACAGAACCCTGTGTGCAACGCTTGAGCCTGGCGATGTGTTGTTGGTCGAGGGCAATCAACATGTATCGGTGGTCATTAAGTACCTCACCCAGTCAACCTGGTCCCATGCGGCAATTTTCGTTGGGGATATGCTACCTGAACCCGATGATGGTCGTGAACGACCCAGGCTAATCGAAGTCAATTTGGGCGAAGGATGTATTGCTGTACCATTGAGCAGGTACGAAACATATAATACCCGCATCTGCAGGCCAGTCGGTCTTACAAA
The DNA here is from genome assembly GCA_021775415.1 of Hyphomicrobiales bacterium. GTDB lineage: Bacteria > Pseudomonadota > Alphaproteobacteria > Rhizobiales > Rhizobiaceae > JAALLB01. The sequence continues at coordinate 173,567 of JAJFHV010000013.1, forward strand.
ACGAGATCGAAAGAAGGTCGTCGAATTCATGATCGGTAAGATCGGACTTCAATACGATCTGAAAAACATATTTGACATGCTGCGATACTTTTTCCCGACACCTCCGGTGCCGGTTCGCTGGCGCCGCCGCATGCTGTCATTAGGGTCATCATCACCAACTAAGGCGATTTGTTCATCTCTGATTGCCCAGGCCTATCAATCTGTCGAGTATCCAATCCTGCCTGAAGTAACCCTTGCACCCGGCAGAACAACGGCTGTTTCGACCTATTCACGAAAAGAAATTCTACACATCCGGCATCATTCGCTGTTTGCACCGAGAGATTTTGATCTGTCACCGTATTTCAGGATCGTTAAACCGACCATTGAAATGGGCTTTGATTATCGAGAGATAACCTGGAGCGGAAAGACTTCCAAAAAAGATATTCTACGGCCGGAAAAACCGATTAAATAGCCTTATGCCCTGTCCTGCTTGTCGGATGGTGGCGCAAATTGGAGAAAGCCATGACCGGCCCATTGGATGGAATACGCGTCCTCGATCTGACCTCGATGATATCGGGTCCAACGGCAACGATGATGCTGGCGGACCAGGGTGCTGATGTCATCAAAGTAGAAAACCCCAATGGCGGCGATTATACTCGGGCTGTATCAACCGCCCGCAATGGATTTTCCGCTTCGTTTGTCAACAATAACCGCAACAAGCGCTCGATTACACTCAATTTGAAGGATCCCAGAGGCGTGGAAACGCTGAAACGTCTTGCCAAAAATGCAGATGTGCTGGTTCAAAATTTCAGGCCCGGTGTGGTCGACCGAATTGGTGTTGGTGAAACAGATATTCGCGCCGTGGCACCTTCAATTATATACGTCTCGATCAGCGGGTTTGGCGATACCGGGCCTTACGCCCAAAAGCCAGTGTATGATCCGCTCGTCCAGGCGCTTTCCGGTCTCACAACAGTTCAGGCGGGCTCCGATGAGGAGCGACCGCGACTTGTGCGCACTATTTTGCCCGACAAGCTGACTGGTTATGCTGCGGCACAGGCAATCACTGCAGCACTGGTCGCGCGGTTTCGCACCGGTGAAGGGCAGCATATTAAATTATCAATGCTGGATACAATTATCTCGTTCCTGTGGGGCTCCGACATGGGGGCTCACACTTTCGTGGGCGATGAATTGCGAACTGAAACTGCCCAGAGCTTTATTGATCTGATTTATGAAACCCAGGATGGATATATCAGTGTAGCGGTCCAGTCAGACAAGCAATGGGTTGGTCTGTGTCAGGCATTTGACCGGCCGGATTTAATTTCTGACCCAAGGTTCAACAGTGTGGAGTTGAGGCACAAAAACATCGATGAACGGCTTGTGACCACCCAAGAGTTGCTCGGATCTGAAACCTCGAATGAATGTCTCAGGCGACTGGAAGAACAAGACGTGCCCTGCGCGCCGGTTCTAACGCGCCGTGAGGTGATACATCATCCGCAGATTGTCTCAAGCGGGATTATTACTGAAATTGAACACCCGAAAGCAGGACTGTTGCGTCAGGCAAGACATGCACCGCAGTACTCCCAGACTGCAACGGAACAGCGTTATCCTGCACCGGCTTTAGGGCAGGACACTGGCGAGATTTTGAGTGAGGCCGGCTTCTCGAAGTCAGAGATAGAGGCATTGGAGACGGACGGGGTGACAACCTGACTTTAATCGCCGCTCAGCAATTCATTAATGTAGCTGTCCAGGGTTTTTTCAAATTCCGGTTCGTTCCCGGGGCTTGCAACACAGTGCCCCCAAGGTGAATCAAACGGTCTGAAATCCACATTTGGCATGTAGCTGGCTTCAATCTCATTGTCAGCTGGTGGGAAATACAGATCGTCGGTGCAGGGCATCAGGATTGCGCGGGCTTTGATTGCTGCGAGCGCTTTCTCAATGTTGCCATCATACATTGGATTGGCACTGATATCGCCAAGCTGCCACGTTTTGAGTTTGGCAAGCAAATTGTTCGCATCCCAATTGTCAGCATGATCCTCCGCCCAATCATCAAGCAGGGCATCAGGGTTTTCGTACCCCAGTTTTTTGTACAGCCCTTCGCGGTAGAATGTCTGTGAGAATGCCCACCCGGCATAGACCCGGCCAAATGCGCCAAGCCCCCGGACCGGTGGTGAAGTGTAATCACCACCTTTGAAATCGCCATCCGCGCAAAGCGCTGCCTTTACCCCTTCAAGAAACACGTAATTGTGGGGTGATGTTTTGGCTGATGCGCAGAACGGCAGGATGGCATCTACCATGTCTGCGTATTGTGCGGCCCACTGGTATGATTGACAACCGGCCATCGACCACCCGGCAACCAACGCAATGCGTTCAACGCCAAGTTCATGCGTCAGTAGCTGATGCTGGCAGGCGATGTTGTCCCACAACGTAATGTCTGGAAAACGGGCACCGTCAAACGGTGCAGGTGTGTTGCTCGGTGAGGACGATAAGCCATTGCCGAATAGATTGACCGAAACAATGAAGTGTTTGGTTGGGTCAATTGCCCGGCCGATGCCAAAGAACCCTTCGTTACGGCTATGATTGCCGGTGTAGAAAGTTGGCAATACAACTACATTGTTCCTGGCTGCATTAAGTGAACCATAGGTTTTGTAGGCAAGCTGGGCGGAGGGCAAAACAATCCCGGATTGCAGTGCCACCTCGCCCAACTCATAAATTCGATAGTCCTTGGTCAAACCCGGACCTTTCAATCAGTAGAGACGGATGTACTCTTTGACTTCCCAATCCGTAACGGCCTGATGGTAGCGCTCCCACTCGTCGTTTTTGTATTCGAGGTAGGAGTTCATCATCACCGGTCCCATGACAGTTTCTGCAAGTTTGTCGCCACGCAAAGCTTCCATTGCCTGCAACAGATTGCGTGGTAGGCGCCGGATGCCAAGCTTCTTGGCTTCTTCTTTTGTCATTTGGTACAGATCAATATCAGTAGGATTACCGGGTTCAATTTTCTCGCTCATACCCTCAAGCGCAGCTGACAAAGTCATCGCCAAACCGAGATAGACATTCATCGTCATGTCCGCTGCACGGTTTTCAATGCAGTATCGGCTTTGCGGTAGGCGGAACTGGGCGGAACGGTTGTTGAAGCCATAGGTGATATTGGTTGGTGCCCAGGTAACCGTACCGCCCTCAAATCCACCAACGCGCGGAACAAGTCCATTGTAGGAGTTTACCGTTGGACAGGTAATCGCGGTGATCGCTTCAGCATGTTTCATCAGGCCGCCGACTGCATAACGTGATTCAGCGGACCAGCCGTCTTTGTCTTTGAAGACGTTTTCGCCCGGATTATCGAGCTTCTGCAAAGAAAAGTTGATATGAGCGCCGGAGCGCCAGTCACCAATTGTCGGCTTCGGCATGAAGGTAATAAACATGTCATGCTGTTTGGCGATTTCCTTCAACAGTATACGCAGGAAGACTAGGCGGTCTGCCATTTCCAGCAGATTGGTATAGTGGAAATCCAGCTCGAACTGCGAATACCCACCTTCGGCCACAACGTCGTGGATGTTCCATCCGAGATCTTCGAGGATATCGATCATGTCTTTGAGGAACGGCATCGAATCGATGGAGTACTCAACGTCATACCCAAATGCCTGACGGCGCGGTCTGACGCCTTCCATTGGATCGTCATCAAATGCTTTTTCCGGCTGGCCGTCCTCATCATAGCGCATGGCAATGAATTCTGGCTCGATACCTGCGTAACCCTCGAATCCATCGTCTGCGGCTGATTGCATGGCGCGCTTGAGCGCCTGACGCGGGCAGACATTGTATGGCGCGTCTTCCCAGAACAGATCCGCGAATATGATCGCCATCGTTGTGTCCCATGGACAAATATACACCGCATCAAGATCCGGAATCATGATTTGATCCGAATCTGCCGGCGACAATTCCGGAACAAAGGATATGGAGTGAACCGCGAATTGCGGGCCCTTGCCAAGGCAAAGCGGTTCGAAATCGCTCATCGGAACCGGCTTGGTTTTTGGAATGCCGTGTAGGTCAATCCAGCTCGAAAGCACGTATTTGACACCTGCTTTTTCGAGCCGTTCCTTTACTTCAGCAATTTTTGGCCGATTGCGTTCAATCGCATCCTGCATTTTCTCGTAATAAATTTTCATTCCAGTGACCTCTTCGTTCGATAGAATTGAACCCCAGACAATACTCCGGAGCTCATGATTTTGCTGTGATTATTAGCCCGGCACAAAGTCGTTAGGGTCAATTCCGGGAACATGCGTCAGACCAGCAAGCTGTTTCCAATTATGCGGGTAGGCGGCATAGAAAATCACACAACGTTCATCTGCTTCGTAGGAAATGTGATTGTCCTTGGGTACGAACAGAACGTCACCCGAGTTGCAAATGTAGGTCTCGCCATCGCAAACCAGCCGGAATGTACCCTCAAGACAATAGATGATCTCATCACAAGTCAGATCCCACGGCACTTTGATATTCTTAAGTACATTGACCCCGCCACACATGGTTTCGCTCATTCCGCTGGTGACCATTGGCTTGATATAGGTGTCGCCATCACCTTCGCCGATTTTGTCATAGCGGTCCTTGACGAGGTCCCATTTCATAAGCTGTGGTTTATTGCCCATAGTAATTATCCTTAGGTTTTGTGTTTGAGTATGGATTCGTTCAGTTCAACTTTGTAGCCGTCCGGGTCTTCGCAAAATGCGATGACGCGAGTGCCGTGTTTCATTGGTCCTGCTGGCCGGGTAATTTTGATACCCTGGGCTGCAAGGTCTTCGCAGGCTTTGTAGACATCCGGCGTTTCGATGCAGAGATGGCCCCAGCCATTCCCCTTGTCGTAAGTTTCCGTGTCGTCCCAATTGTTGGTCAATTCCAGTGTTGGGAACTCAGCCTCCGGCCCGTAACCGATGAACGTGTTTGTGAACCGACCCTCTTCATAGTCGGTGCGTCGCAGCACCTGCATGCCGAGAATGCTGCAGTAAAAATTCAACGATGCTTCGAGGTCGAGAACCCTGATCATCGTGTGTGCCAGTCGATATTCCGTCATGTTTTCATCTCTCGTTTTTGACCCGTCACGCTTCCGGCAATAAGTTCTTGAAATGCCCGCACGCTGTTTTCCCAGTGGGGGGAAAGAACGCCGCCGCTTTCGGCAACAGGAGAAGCCCGGCCCAGCTGCAGACGTTCCACCATTTCATGGTCTTCCTTGTGCACGTCCCACCAAAGCGATTTCAGCCCTTCGATTTCCTCATTGCTCAACACCTGACCTTCAGTGGTATAGAGCGCACGTTTTTGGATCATGCGGTCCGGCCCAAGCGGAATGTTCAGATAAACTCCCAATTGATCCGGAAAATACCGTCCAACAATGAAATTTGGAAACAGCGTCAAATAGCGGGAACTGACGGCGAGGCTGCCGCCGGTGCCGACTTCCTCTTTAAGATCAACAGCACTTCCCAGACATCTTCCGTCCACAATTGTATAGTGATCTGTTAGAGGCTGATCAGTCGTGGAAGAGTGCACAAATTGTACGTGATAGGGCTCAATGAAGTTCTCCATGATGAACTTCCAGTTTGTCGCGATTTCACCAAAATCAAGAATGCCAATCGGCTGAACTTTATCAAAATCAATGCCATCCAGGCGCTTGATCAGGGGTGCGGCATACTCCTCAAAGGGTTCAGCATTGCCATCCAGATTGACAAACACCCAGTCGTGCCAAACGTGAACGCGAATGGGCACGAGGCTGTTTTTGGTTCGATCAAAACCCTCGGGTTCATGTTTGTCTGTCCCGCCAAAGTGAGGTGAAGCACGCAAGGTTCCGTCAAGATCATAGGCCCATGCGTGATAGGGGCAGCGGATCAGCTTGCCGACATTTTTGGGTTCATCGACGAGAGTAAGGCAGCGGTGCCTGCACACATTGTGAAAGGCAGCAATTTCGCCCCGCTGGTTTTTGATAAGGAGCACCGGCTTTCCGGCAATGGTAGTTGGAACTGAATCACCCGGCTCGGCAAGTTCATGAGCAAACCCGGCGCATACCCAGTTTTGGGCCAGTACGGTCTCGCATTCCGCCTTCCAGAAATTTTCACCCGTATAGGCGACCGCCGGTAATCCATGGGCCGGTGTGTGGTTTTCCATGAACGGTGACAACATCGAATCTACTGAGTTACCCATTGCAATCATCCCCAATTGCGTTTCAGCAAGAACTGGTTCTTGTAGTTTTTCAGGCCATTCATGATTTCAACGCTCAAGACATCGTCCCGGCTATGGATTTCCTTTTCCATGAAATCGAGAAACCCTTCATGGTCATCGCTTACGACTTCTGCCAACAGGTCATAGCGACCCGACACCCACAAAATATAGACAATGTCAGGATTGCTGGAGAGGCGCTCGGCCACGTCCTTTGGGGTAAAGCCCGCAGATACCTTGATGCCCAGCATGGCGTCGGTCTTGTATTCCACCGCGACCGGGTCGGCGATGGCTACAATTTGCAGCATGCCAGCGCCCTTCATGCTGGCAACGCGATTTCGGATTGTACCCTCCGAGACGCTTAGTTCCTGGGCAATTTCTGAAAACGCCGTGCGGCCGTCGCGCTGCAAAATGGCAATGATGGATCGGTTAAGCTTGTCGTCCGGAGACGACTTGTCCGGTTGCCGTGTTAGACGCTCGCCAAATTTGCGATCATCAATATCAACAACCCTGCCTTGAGCGCGCGTGCCACGTGCCATGTGCTCTTCCCTTGCGCGGTCCCAACCGCAAATTCGGAACTTATCTGCGAATTTCTGACAAATCAATCCCTATAATACTGAATTCGTAGGTATTTAAGATTGACTTACGATTTAAGTAGATGAAAATGAATGCACTTGCTGATTGCGCAGTTGCTTCTGCACGCCAACAGAGGGTTTGACATAAAGGGATTGATCGAATGAGCTCTAATACTCCCGACATCGTGACGCCTGCATCCGCAGGAAACTTCCGCGGTTATCACCAGTCTCAGCCGGCGGATATCGACGAAGAGATCGCCCGGGTTGGGTCGGGAACATCAGGCGGCGAATATTTGCGTTGTTTCTGGCATCCGGTTTTTATCACCAGCGAGTTGGGCGACCTTCCCCAGGCGATCAAGATACTCGGCGAGGAATTGGTGTTGTTTCGCTACTCAGGTGACAAACTTGGGCTGGTTCACAAATATTGTCCGCACCGGCGTGCATCTCTTGAATATGGCCGCTGTGAAGATCGCGGCATCCGCTGCTGCTACCACGGCTGGTTGTTTGCGCCTGATGGTGAAATTCTTGAAACCCCCGGTGAAGCTCCCGACGCGGAGCCTGCAAAGGTGGTGCGAGAGCGCACCAGACTGGGTGCTTATCCGGTGATTGAATACAAGGGTCTGATTTTTGCCTATATGGGACCTCCTGACCAGATGCCGGAATTTCCAGTCTACGATGTGCTTGAAATTGAGGATATGACCAACCGTCCGTACAAGGCACCATATACCTGCAACTGGATACAGGTACTCGACGCGATTATGGACCCGGTCCACACGACATTTTTGCATTCCCAAAACAGCCATCCGCAATTTTCCGAAGGCATGTCTGAAATAGGTGAATTGAAGTTTTACGAACGCAATGAAAATCATTTTCTGGGTTCTTCAACAAGACGCGTTGATGACAACGCCTGGGTTCGTATGAACGAATTGATCTTGCCTAATTTTACGCAAGCCGGCTCTGCCTTTGCAGCAGACGGAACACAATCTCGCTACTTCGGCCGCTCCTGTTTTACCCGCTGGGTAGTCCCGGTAGATGATGAAAATTCGATTGCCTATGCCTGGGCAAACTTCGGTGAGCGCGGGGATCCGCATCAGTATAATACCAAGGAAGGGTGCGAACTAATTGAACAGGGCGAGGTGCTGGATCGCTCGCCAGAAGAAAAACAACGCTATCCGGCAGACTCTGAAGCGGTTGAGGGCATGGGTTCCATATCTACACACAAGGGTGAAAACCTTATGCCGACGGATCGCGGCATTTCTCTGTATCGCCGACGCATACGCCAGCAAATCAAGGATTTGAAACAGGGTGAAAGGCCACCTCAACCCTGGAGGCACGGCGAAAATTCTGTTCGAACCTATGGTCAGGACACAGTCCTCAATTTGTCACCCAAAGACGGTGAAAATGACCGTAAGTATCTTGCCGAAATTGGCGCGGCGGTGATGGACATGCAATTTCAGTATGAAGAACAAGGCAATGAAGCACGCGATGCTGCAATAATTGAGAAGCTGAAAGACATCGAAACAAACGGCATAAGCTGATCATCGCTTTTTGCATAACTTCCAAGGATCGACACAATGGTCGTTAAGGTTCACGTCAAAAACAACCGATGGGCTGAGGGCTCGTTTCCAAATACCCCGGAAGGTGAAGAGGTCTTCACCATTACGCGAGAGCGGTTCGATTCAACTCTGTCGGAATTTCACGGCATGGCCGCGAAACTGGACCCGTTTATCGACTGGGACACCGATAATTTTTCCAGTTCGATGAAAGATGCAGAGGTTTTGTTGACCTGGAATCTGCCGACGGAAAACCTCGGTAAAGTCGCACCGAATTTGAAATGGATCCATTGCATCGGGGCAGGTGTTGAACACATGTTGCCGCTGGACTGGTTGCCGCAGGGCGTAACCTTGACCAACAACAAGGGGGTTCACGCTGCCAAGGCTGGCGAGTTTGGCCTGATGAGTGTCCTGATGCTGCACTCGCACATACCGCAAATTGTCACCAACCAGCGTAACAAAAACTATGATTCACTTTACGCCTCGCCAATTGTCGGTAAGACACTGGTGGTGATTGGCACGGGCAGTCTTGGCGGGTCGGCGGCAAAAGAAGTTCAAAAACTGGGTGTTCATGTAATTGGTGTAAACCGTCATGGGCGTAGCGTTGAGGGGTGCAATGAAGTCGTGACTATCGACAAGCTGGACGACGTGCTCCCGCGTGCAGATTATCTGTTCGTTGCAACACCGGATACACCGGAAACACGCGGTCTGCTGGATCGCCGCCGGCTGGATTTATTAAAACCTGCCGCCGGTATCATCAACATCGGCCGCGAAGCGGTTATGGATTATGATGCGCTTTGCGACAAGCTTGAAGAAGGCAGTTTGGCCAGCGCCATTCTGGATGTGTTTGATCCCGAACCAATAGAAACTGGTTCCAGGCTTTGGCATACGCCGAACCTTATTATCACGCCGCATGTTTCCGCCGATGATGGCGATGCCTATGTGCCGATGACACTTGGCCTGTTTTTCCGCAACATGGAGCTTTTTTTGGCCGGAAAGCCACTGCTCAATCCCATTCAACCGGAGCTTGGATACTGAGCCCAAAAGAGAACAATCATCTAAATTTGCCGCTGAATATAGAATTGGATTGTCAATTGACAGATGGTTGACGTATGATTTTTCCGAAAGGCCCCTGAAGCGGGCTTACAAAGCGGAGGAAACATAATGACATCAGGCAATGGAAAAACATGCTGCGGCCCAGGCTACGCATCACCGGCAGAGGCAATGCAGGCCAATAGGGAAAAACTCCTGTACACGGTAGCGCTATACACAGGTACCGGAATCGAAAAGCCTGATTACCTCGCAACCGTTGATGTTGATCCTGATAGCCCCACTTTTTCGCAGGTCGTTGCCCGTACTGAAATGCCGCAAATTGGTGATGAACTGCATCACTCTGGCTGGAACGCTTGTTCCTCCTGCAACAACGATGCGACCAAGGAGCGTAAATATCTGTTGATGCCCGGTGTGCGCACTTCGAATATCAATGTGATTGATACCTCGGATGCGCGCAATCCAAAAATCCATAAAGTGGTCTCGGGTGATGACATCAAGGCCAAGACCAATTTGTCCGCCCCCCACACGGTTCATTGTCTGGGTGCAGATATTATCATTTCAATGCTGGGTGATGCCGACGGCAATGCGCCGGGTGGTTTTCTGCATCTGGACGAGAACTTCGAAATTGTCGGGCGCTGGGAAAACGACATTACCGGAATGAACTATAATTATGATTTCTGGTACCAGCCGCGCCATAATATGATGGTGTCATCTGAATGGGCAGCACCCAATACGTTCATGCCGGGTTTTGATCTGGAGGATGTAGCGGCGGATAAATACGGCCATTCCATCCATTTTTGGGACTTCAAAGGCAAGAAGATCGAAAAATCCGTTGACCTGGGAGGCGAAGGTCTAATCCCGCTTGAAGTTCGTTTCCATCACAACCCGGATTCTACCCATGGCTTTGTGGCAGCCACATTGTCATCAAATGTGTTTCACTGGCACAAAAACGGTAGTGGCGAAGTAGAAATCGAAAAAGTCATCGATATTCCAACCATCGATGTCGAAGGTTTTCCGGTGCCCATGCCGTCTCTGATTACGGACATCCTGATTTCGATGGATGACAAGTATTTGTACTTCTCCAACTGGCTGCATGGCGATTTGCGCCAGTATGACATCTCTGATCCGTCCAATCCGGTGATGACCGGCCAGGTCTGGATAGGTGGCCTGCTTGGCAAGGCTCCGGAGGTCAACGGTGTTACCATTCATGGAGCGCCCCAGATGATCCAGCTGTCACTGGACGGGAAGCGCCTCTACGTCACCACCTCGTTGTTCTCGACCTGGGACAATCAGTTCTACCCGGAGATGATGGATGGCGGAGCGCACATGTTCCTGGTTGATTGCGACACCGAGAACGGAGGGATGACAATCAATCCGGACTTTATTGTTGATTTCAAGAACGAACCAAATGGACCAGCCCGTTGTCACGAAATGCGCTATCCTGGCGGTGATGTAACTTCAGATATCTGGCTTTAGGCCTCGGCGACCTCCCGTTGAGAGGCCTTGTTTCGCGCTGAATGACATAATGACAACAATAAAAGCCATTCAGCGCGAAGCGGCAATTTAATTAACCGCACTGATCATCAATCCGTTCAACCCCAGCTACACATTTTGTTGGTTGACATCGTAGTAGATATATATAACAAATATGTTATGGAAACATTAGGTTATATAAATACACAGCCAAATCTGGATGCCATCTTTGCGGCGTTGGCAGATCCAACGCGCCGCTCAATCCTGTCTCGACTTGCCGAGGGTGAGGCATCCGTAAATGAAATTGCAGCGCCCTTTGAAATGAGCCAGCCGGCGGTTTCAAGGCACTTGAAAGTGTTGGAGCGTGCGGGACTGATTGAGCGCGAAATTGACGAACAACGCCGCCCTGCTCGTCTGAAGGCCGAAAAAATGGCTGCTGCAGTCAGCTGGCTCGAGGAATTCAGGGTTTTTTGGGGGGCAAGCTTTGACCAGCTGGATGGGGTTCTTTTGCAGATGAAACAAGACGTGAACCAAGGAAACAAATCATGAGCGAATTGCCGGAATATGTATTGGACCGCGTTTTCAACGCCCCGCGCGAACTGGTTTGGCGGGCCTGGACGGATCCCGAACTACTGTCGCGTTGGTACGGTCCAGGAGTGGAAACGATTATCCATGAATTTGATTTGCGACCCGGTGGAATGTGGCTCAATGAAATGAAAATGGGTGAGAATTCCATGCTCAGCAAGGTCGTTTTCAAAGAGGTCACACCCCCAGAATTGCTTGTCTGGCATCATCACTCGTCCACCGATTCAAATTGGGAAACGGTTTCGAATCCCAAAATGCCGGACTGGCCGAAGATTCTCCTGACGACTGTGGCGTTTGAGGAAGAAGGCACCAAGACAAAAGTGCGCCTGACCTGGGTGCCTTTCGAAGCAAGCGAAGACGAGATTGCTTGTTTTGCTGGTGCCGTTGGCAACATGGGCAAAGGATGGGAAGGTGGTTACGCTGTTATCGATCAAATACTCTCTGAATTGCAGGCACAAAACGGCTAAGTTGAAAATTACTGATTTGAACAGGGAGCTTTCTAATGGTTGAACTGCGGATGGACTATGCCAAGATCGCACCAGCAGGGCTTAAGGCGATGTTGGCGCCCAATGCCTATCTCAATGACTGTTCCATCGATCAGGGATTGCGACGACTGGTTGAACTGCGCGTTTCACAGATCAATAATTGCACATACTGCATATGGCTTCATGCAAAGCAGGCAAGGGATGTGGGTGAGAGTGATGAGAGGGTTTCCGCTGTCGAGAACTGGCGTGAAGCGGGTCATTTGTTTACAGAGCAGGAGCATGCGGTATTCAACTGGACTGAAGCAGTTACCCATATTACCGATGGCTTCCCGGCAGATCCACTTTTTGACGAGTTAAGAGAGCATATGGATGACCGGCAAGTTGTTGACCTCACTGTGATCGCGGCCAGTATGAACGCCATGAACCGGCTGGCTATCAGTTTCCGGCATGAGGCACCAGGCGAGAATTAAATACTGGTTGCCAGACCTTTTTTTACAACCAGAATGCCTGTGGAAATTTCAAGAGTCCTGGCGGCAAGTATAAAACCCTATTCTAGCAGCCTAAATTATTGGCGCACCCGACAGGATTCGAACCTGTGACCTCTGCCTTCGGAGGGCAGCACTCTATCCAGCTGAGCTACGGGTGCATAAAAGCCAATGCGAATGTGCGTTCTGGAATTTCGCTTCGCGTGAATTCTTTAGCTGAACATTTCCCCCACGACAATTGATTATCAGTGCATTCATTACGCTGTAATCGTCACCTTGTCGGGATAAAAGGCCACATGGCCCTCCAGCGCCAGACATTCATCATACGGCGCTTCATATCCCCAGACTGCGTTCTCAACCAATCCGGTGGTGGTTTCGAGGTGCCAGTAACTGGCCGTTCCCTTGAACGGGCAAAAAGTTGAATGGTCTGATTTCTCCAGCGCAGCCTTCTCCACATCGACAAGCGGGATATAATATACCGGATCATAGCTGCTTTCTAAAAGCTTCAGCACATTGCGGCTTCGTCCGATCTCTTTCTCGTCGATCATGATCGTCACTTCGCCATCGTGTTTTTCGATAGTGACTTCATGATCAGGATGGGTTGCAAAGCCTGGCGCTGCATTAGTCATGTTACTGCTCCTAGTGTGCTTCGTCCCAGTTTTGCGCCGCCCTTGCATCCACTTTCAATGGTACCGAAAGGGAAAGGGCTGGATGTGGCGCGTCTTCCATAATTTTGGAAACAACCGGAATGGTCTTTTCAACTTCTGCGTCTGCGACTTCAAAAATCAGTTCATCATGCACCTGCAGCAGCATTTGGGCACCCAAATTTTCGGTGACAAGCGCTTCCTCCATCCGCACCATCGCCCGGCGAATGATGTCTGCGGCAGAACCTTGAATCGGTGCATTGATTGCAGCGCGCTCGTTGAATGCCCGCATATGCGGATTTGAGGTTTTGATGTCCGGATAATGCGCCCGGCGGCCAAAGATAGTTTCCACATAGCCATTCTCGCGGGCAAACGCCTTGGTTTGATCCATATAATCGCGAATGCCGGGGAAGCGTTCGAAATATTTCTTGATGTAATCCGATGCCTCGGATCGGCCAATGCCAAGCTGGTTGGCCAAGCCAAAAGCGGAAATGCCGTAGATAATACCAAAATTGATTGCTTTTGCGCGACGACGAACCATCGGGTCCATGCCCTCAATGGGAGTATCAAACATTTCCGAAGCGGTCATCGCATGAATATCAAGCCCGTCAGCAAACGCCTGTTTTAACTGCCCAATATCGGCGATATGTGCCAGCACTCTCAACTCAATCTGTGAATAGTCGGCTGATAAAAGTTTTGAACCCTTGCCTGCCACAAAAGCAGTACGGATACGGCGACCCTCCTCGGTCCGCACCGGTATGTTTTGCAAATTCGGGTCAGAGGATGAAAGCCTGCCGGTGGATGTTGATGCCATTGCATAAGAGGTGTGTACGCGACCGGTATCCTGATTGATGAAATCCGGCAGGGCATCCGTATAGGTGGACTTGAGTTTTGTGAGTTGCCGCCAGAACACGATTTTTCTCGGTAGCTCATGTCCTTCAGCGGCCAGATCTTCCAGTATCTGCGCTGATGTTGAATGCTGCCCGGTTGCGGTTTTCTTGGCACCCGGCAAGCCAAGTTTGCCAAACAGAATTTCACCAAGTTGTTTGGGTGAACCAATGTTGAAGCGCTCGCCGGCAAGTTCATAAATTTCTGCTTCCAGGCTCGCGGCGGCCTGTGCCAGTTCTCCAGAAAGCCGCGAAAGAATTTGCCTGTCTACTGTAATGCCGCGCTGTTCCATTCGCGCCAGCACTTCAATCAGCGGTCGCTCCAGCCGTTCATAGACCGTGATCATTCCCTCCGCGACCAGTCGAGGCTTCAACACTTGCCACAAACGAAACGTTACATCCGCGTCCTCTGCTGCATAGGCGGTGGCTTTTTCTATTTCAACGTGATCGAAAGTGATCGAGGATCGACCGCTACCGGTCAGTTCCTTGTAGGAAATACAGGTATGTCCAAGCCAGCGTTTGGATAGTTCATCCATGCCATGATTGCCAGCACCTGCATCAAGCACATATGACATCAGCATGGTGTCATCGAGACCCTGCGCGCTAATGCCGTGCTGTTCAAACACCAGCCAGTCATATTTCATGTTCTGGCCGATTTTCAGGATGGATGAATCTTCCAGCAACGGCTTTAGTATTTCAAGCGCCCGGGTTGTTTCAATCTGGTTTTCAGCCAATCCCCCGCCCAAAAGGTCATCGATACCGGTCTTGTGGGCAAGCGGGATGTAGCAGGCATTTCCTGCTTCGGTTGCCAGAGAAATGCCAACCAGTTCAGCAGTCATTGGATCAAGCGACGTGGTTTCCGTGTCCACCGCAACAACGCCCGCTGCAACGGCCCGCTCGACCCATTGTTGAAGAGCGATTTCGTCCCTTACGCAGTCATATTTGTCTGTGGCAATTTTGTCTGCAAACGCTATCCCTGCTCGGCGGCTTGAAAGATCGGCAGGCGTGGTGCCGGGACCGTCCGAGCTGTTTTTGAGTTCTGAACTCTCGGAGGCATCAAGGTCCGGGCCGCGTGTCGACACGAACTCTGGAAGCGTAACCTTTGCCGGTTCAATTTGCGACGCATCCGTTTCCGTTACCTCCGCCACTTTGCGGGTGATCGAGGTAAATTCCATAGCCTTCAAAAACCCGACAAGCTTTGGGCCATCCGTCGGTTCAAGTAGCAACTCATCGAGACTTTGCTCGAGCGGCACCTGATCATCCAGAGTGACGAGTTTCTTCGATACCCTCGCAAGATCAGCAAATTCAATCAGGTTCTCGCGGCGCTTGTTCTGCTTGATCTCGGAAGCCCGCTCCAGAAGTGTTTCAAGGTTGCCGTATTCTTCCAGCAATTGTGCAGCCGTCTTTGGGCCAATGCCCGGCACACCCGGAACATTATCGGTTGAGTCTCCGGCAAGTGCCTGTAGATCAATCATTTTCTCCGGCTTTACGCCGAATTTTTCTATCACCTCATCTGTACCAACCCGGCGGTCCTTCATTGTGTCATACATGATGACCTGAGGACCAATGAGCTGCATCAAATCCTTGTCGGAAGAGATAATGGTGGCATCGCCCCCGGCCTCGCGGGCAAGCCGCGCATAAGTGGCAATCAGATCGTCTGCCTCATACCCCTTGGCTTCGATGCAGGGAACGTTAAAGGACCGGGTCGCCTCACGGATCAGACTGAATTGTGGGCGCAAGTCTTCCGGTGGCGCTTCGCGGTTTGCCTTGTATTCCGGGTAAATTTCATTGCGGAAAGTTTTTGAGGAGTAGTCGAAGATAACCGCGAAATGGGTCGGTACCACGCCAACAGAGGTATCACGCGCCTCCTGCAGTAATTTCCATAACATGTTGCAGAAACCCGACACCGCCCCAACCGGCAATCCGTCAGACTTGCGGGTAAGTGGCGGAAGTGCATGATAGGCACGAAAGATGTATGCCGATCCGTCGACCAGAAACAGGTGATCGCCTGCTTTCATTGATGTTTACTCCGTCGGGATGTCAATTTGCTGCGATGCACGATTGCCTACCCGTGCCGTAATTACAAGTCCGGTGGTCAGGCTTTGAACGTTATACAAAGTTGAGGAGCTAACAGGGCGAACAATGGTCAAGCAAGTTGAATTCTTTTTCGATATCGTAAGTCCCGCAAGTTATCTGGCCTGGACTCAAATGCCGAAGCTGGCTGCCGAGACCGGCGCGGAAATTATCTATCGGCCCTTTTTTGTGCCCGGCGTATTCAAGGAGGCTGGCAGTTCCAGCCCGATTACAGTGCCGCCCAAAAGAAAATGGCTGTTCGATGATCTTAACCGCTTCGCAAAGCGCTATGGTGTCCCCTTTGTCATGAATGACAAATTCCCCCTGAGCTCGCTTTATGTGATGCGCGGGTTGATCGCGTATCGCGAGGCACCGGAATTCAGGGCGCTTGGCGACGGGTTCTATCAGGCAATGTGGGTCGACAATAAGGACATCACAGACCCTGAAATTGTCAAAGAAATCGTTGAACAGGCAGGAATTGATCCTGCCCAATACGCAGTGGCTCTTGAAGATCCCGCAATCAAGCAGGCAGTGTTCGATATCTCCAAAGAAGCTGCTTCACGCGGCGTATTTGGAGCGCCAACTTTTTTTGTTGGCAACGAAATGCACTGGGGTCAGGACAGACTCGATTTCGTGCAGGAAGCTTTGCTGGATTAGAGGCCTCCTAATCCTCGATAATAATCTCGGGTTCATAGTGCACCGGAAGATTTATTGAGCGGCAATGTAGTAATACCAAATTCCTGTCACAGCCATGTGATCAAGGGGGTATTGAAAACCACAGACCGGCGTCCCAAATCAAGATCAGGTTGTTCATACACAACCCCTTTCGGATGTGCCTTCCCCTGGCAACATCCGAACCGA
This sequence comes from Hyphomicrobiales bacterium, assembly GCA_021775415.1. GTDB lineage: Bacteria > Pseudomonadota > Alphaproteobacteria > Rhizobiales > Rhizobiaceae > JAALLB01. Next base: position 190,412 of record JAJFHV010000013.1, read on the forward strand.
TGGCGATCTACAGCCCAAGCCGATCGCCGCGGAATCTGACACGGATTGCTGTGGTTTATCCCCCAACCCGCCGACAAAACCACGGCAATCCGGTCAGGCCGCTTGCACCTTGTAAAAATTCTTCTCCAATGTGATCTAGAGGTTTTTGGCCAATGCTTTACAACGCTTTGGCAATCAGACCTGAATGTGTCGTAATTGGAGATATTAATGAGTAATCTCAGCAGTGTTTTAGACCAAGTAGATGCGGAATTGGATTCTTCCCTAGAGCGGTTATTTGCGCTTTTGCGAATGGAAAGCATTTCTACTGATCCAATTTATGCAGATGCCTGTGCCGCCACCGCTGAATGGCTGGCGAGCGATCTTCAATCAATAGGATTTGAGGCAAGGGTAGCACCCACTAAGGGCCACCCAATGGTTGTTGCCCATCACGAGGGCCCGGCGGGCGCACCCCACGTGTTGTTCTACGGTCATTATGATGTTCAGCCGGTTGATCCGCTCGAACTGTGGGATCGCCCTCCATTCGATCCTCAAATCATGGATATGCCGGATGGCAGCAAGCGCCTGATTGGCCGGGGTACTTCCGATGACAAGGGACAGTTGATGACTTTTGTCGAGGCCTGTCGCGCCTGGAAGGCTGAGACTGCTTCGCTGCCCATCAAGGTTTCAATCCTGTTTGAAGGGGAAGAAGAATCCGGATCGCCCTCGCTCCTGCCCTTCCTTGAAGCAAACAAGGAAGAGTTGCAGGCGGATTTCGCGTTGGTGTGCGATACCAACATGTGGGATCTGAAAACGCCGGCGATTGCAACTGCATTGCGTGGGTTGGTTGGTGAAGAGATCACAATCCACGCCGCTGATCGGGATCTGCATTCCGGTTACTATGGCTCTGCTGCTGCCAATCCAATTCACATTCTGTCGAAAATTCTTGCCGGATTGCATGACGATGCGGGTCGGGTGACGCTGGACGGATTTTACGATGCAGTTTCTGAAACTCCGGATGAAATATTGAAACAATGGGACGGATTGGGCTTTTCTGCCGAAGATTTCCTTGGCGAAATAGGCCTTTCATCGCCTGCGGGTGAAAATGACAGATCCGTTTTGGAGCAGGTATGGTCGCGCCCGACTTGTGAAGTAAACGGTATATACGGCGGGTACTCCGGAGAGGGATCCAAAACCGTTATTCCTTCAGAGGCATCAGCCAAGATTTCCTTTCGTCTTGTGGGAGACCAGGAACCGGAAACAATTCGCAAGTCATTCAGAAAGTTTGTCTCAGACCGGCTGCCAGCCGATTGCACGGTTTCATTTAAGGATCATGGCGGCAGCCCGGCAGTCCATCTTGATTATGAGATGCCGGAGCTGCAGAAAGCAGCCAATGCCCTTGAAGAGGAGTGGAACACCAAAACGGCGTTGATTGCGATGGGTGGATCAATCCCTATCGTTGGTGATTTTAAATCGATCTTTGGCATGAATTCATTGCTGATTGGCTTCGCGCTTGGCGATGACCGTATCCATTCGCCCAACGAAAAATATGAACTCTCGAGCTATCACAAGGGAACCCGATCCTGGGCGCGCATTCTGGACGCGCTGGCGGTAAGTTGATTTTACCCGCTATTCGGCCGGGTGCAGGGCAGCTTTTGTGGATTGTGAACCGGATTGCTTATCGATCCAGGCCCATTTCGGACGCATGAACAAAAACGTGCCCCAGCCGGTGAAGCGCGTGAATTCAAACAGAATTACCGGACCTATCACAGCTGAGATGGTCACAATCAGTGAGATGGTGCCGATATCCAAAAAGGGTGCATAACGAAGCAGGATCATCCTGGTCGCAACCATCGGTATGAAGAATGCGAGATAGAGCACAATCGAATTGCTGCCGAGATAGCGCAGGAATTCAGCAACCTTGAATTGGGAAAGTACCGCGCAAAGCGTTACCACCGCAATTGCGCCCGCTGCGCCAAGAACCAGGGAAATCACCGGGAAAGCGCTCATGTTTACTGGTGGAACAAGTCCATTCGCATTAAAAAGCGCCACCAGCGATTGGGGAACTGCTGTAAAACAGAACGCACCATTAATTACCATCCAGACGCCCAGATAGGCGAGTGCCTTGGCATTATTTTCTCGTGCCCAGGTAGCAAGTCGGAAAATTGCAGGTGCAAGGGCGTACCCGGCAAAGAAATAGACATAGCGTGATGCAAATTCGTCGATGATTGTACTTCCGGTATGTACGGGAAGAATTTCAAGTACCGCGGCGGCGGCCAGTACGACGGGCCATGGAATACGCTTTATCAAACGGGTGATAATGAAAAATACGGGCAGCATGTAGATGAACCAGAGAACCCCAAATGGCTCGACCAGTGACAGAACGAAATGTTGCAGAATTTCTGTTGTTTCTTGTCCCTCGCCGACCCAGCCCACCGAGCGGATAACAAAGTTGATCGCAAGCCACAAAACGTAGAAATAGGCAAAATGCACTACTTTTCGGTCAAAATAGCGGATCCATGGCCGATCAATCACGAATCCGAGAAACAGGCCCGATATCAGAAAAAAGTCCGGCATGCGAAATGGACGTGCGAAGGTGACAATCGCGTTCATCCAGCCGGTATCGCCGGCGTATTTTTCCACGCCCAGCACGGAATGCATCATCACGACAAAAATAATGCAAAAACCCTTTGCATAATCGACCCAGTCTATTCGGCTTGAATTTGGTGCTGCATTGGTGTGTAGGGCCATTTTAGGGCTTTCTGGTTGAATACAGACTGTCGTAATTTTCACCAGAAAAGCACCTTTTGACTAAAGTCTGGTTAAGGGATGCCTGAAAATTAGAGCTTCCAAAGAATTTCACGATTTATTGATCATCTTGCAGTTCCTTTACGGCCCATTAAATAGCCTCAATTATTCTCCACCCCGATTGGGCCGGATTTCCGGATTTTGACGGGACCGCATCTTGAACTTCATGGTGCAGGTAATGGAACGACTTGAAAATACCGATGGCAAATAAACGCGATAACCAGAGACGAATTGAACCCACGTTTGACACCCCACGCAAGTCGCGAACGGGCGATGTGCGTGTGAGCCGTGCAGATCGTGTGTCTGCCGCCCCAAACAAGCCTCGTGCAAAAAGTGCCCGCAGGAAAAAGCGGCGCAGCACCGCCGCACGTTCGAAAAGCGGAATTTGGCGGTTTGTCGGCAAAAGCTTCTACTGGTCATTTGTTATTGGTATTTGGGGTGCTATCGGTGTCGCATGCATCGTTGGATACTACGCAGCGCAATTACCGCAATCCTCGAACTGGTCCATTCCGCAGCGCCCGCCAAATGCCCGAATAGTTTCCCTTAACGGTGACTTGATTGCCAATCGCGGCACAACCGGTGGTGCAGCAATGCCACTTGATGAAATGTCCCCCTATATTCCAATGGCGGTAATTGCCATTGAGGATAGAAGGTTCAAATGGCATTTTGGCTTTGATCCCGTTGGTTTTACCCGTGCCATGGTGAGCAACATTTTGGCAGGCAAACTGGTTCAAGGCGGTTCGACCCTTACACAGCAGCTCGCAAAAAACCTCTTTCTCGAACCAGAGCGTACAATCGAACGCAAGATTCAGGAACTTATCCTTGCGGTTTGGCTAGAGACAAAATTCAGCAAGGACGAGATTCTCGAACTCTACTTGAACCGGGTTTATTTTGGTTCGGGTGCTTACGGGGTTGATGCGGCATCGCGACGTTATTTCAACAAATCCGCACGTGATGTAAATCTGGCTGAAGCGGCGATTCTCGCTGGTGTGTTGAAGGCGCCGTCGAGGCTTTCCCCGGCTCGCAATCCAAAACTTGCCGAAGATCGCGCCCAAATCGTGCTTGGCGCAATGCGAAGGGCAAATTTCGTTACCGATCGAGAAACCGCCAAAGCGCTTACAATGCAGGCCAAAAAGGCCAAGCGTTACTGGAGTGGTTCAGAACACTACGTAGCGGATATGGTGATGAAGGAATTGCCGACGCTGATTGGTGAGATGCGGGCCGATGTGGTCGTTGATACCACGTTTGATCTCGAGCTGCAGAAACTTGCTGGAAAAATCATCGCAGAGACCCTCGATAAATACGGAACCAAGCGTAAGGTAAGTCAGGGTGCGCTGGTTACCATGTCACCCAATGGTGCACTTCGTGCACTGGTCGGTGGTCGTGAATACGCTGACAGCCAGTTTAACCGGGCGACGGACGCACTGCGCCAGCCAGGCTCTGCATTCAAGCCATTCGTTTATCTTGCCGCCCTTGAAGCTGGACGTACACCGGTTTCGGTACGACAAGATGCGCCGGTCAAGATCGGCAATTGGACACCGGAGAACTACGACCGGAAGTATCGTGGACCTGTGACGCTTGATACAGCTCTGTCTAAATCGCTCAACACGGTCGCTGCCCAGCTTGTGATGGAGGTTGGTCCAATAACCGTTATTGAGACAGCCCGGAGACTGGGAATTCGCTCAAAGCTTCAGCAAAATGCTTCAATTGCACTTGGCACTTCTGAGGTGACGCTTCTGGAATTGGTAACCGCCTTCGCACCGTTTTCCAATGGCGGTGATGCGGTAGCCCCTTTCCTGATCAAGCGGGTGAAGGATCTTGACGGTAATGTGCTGTACGAACGCAAAACATCACCTTCCAACAAGGTGATTCGATCCCGTGAGCTTGGCATGATGAATGCAATGCTTTCCAATGTCATATCAACCGGTACCGGTAAAGCGGCTTCACTTGGCGACCGCCCTGCGGCTGGAAAAACCGGCACCACTCAAAACTCAAGAGACGGATTGTTTGTTGGTTATACAGCCAATTTGATAACCGGTGTTTGGTATGGAAATGATGATGGTAGTCCGACTGTAAAGGTAACAGGCGGGTCGCTTCCAGCCTCAAGCTGGCAGCGCCTGATGTCAAAAGTACATGAAGGATTGCCGCTGTCTGCTTTGCCGGGAAATTATGCGCCTGAAGTTGCTGCAGTTCCTACAATTCGACCAAAAACCAATGTTGCGGGCGGCGGTGAAGTTGATCGAATACGCCCAAGTAATCAACAGGCGAACAAGAGGCGCTCCCTGTCAGAATTGGAAAACCCGACCCCGTCAGTCGGGGTCGGGCAGGCATCCGCGCCAAGGCGCAGAACTATTCTGGATTTGATTTTCGGCGGTTAACTTTTCCCGCTCAAATCCTGTTATTTTTCGAGCGATGGAATGCGGAGCATTTGACCTGGATAAATCAAATCCGGATCCTTCAGCATAGGCTTGTTGGCTTCAAAAATCACTGGATATTTTGACCCGTTGCCATAATGTTTGGTCGCGATCTTCCACAAATTATCGCCTTTTTTGACCTCATGCAGAACCGGGTCAGTTGGTGCACCGCTACCTCCAGAGACATTGACTTCCGAGGCTTCAACCTTGGATACGCCCAGCGTATTACCCACTGCAATAATTGCTTTTTCAAATATCGATTGATCGGCAACTTCGCCTTTGATTATTGCTTTGTCACCTTCAATTGAAACTTCAACGCCTTCGGTGCCGAGACCGTGGCTATCCAGTTCCTTTTTCAGGTCTTCAGCAGTTGGTGGAGTTTCCTCATCCCCGATGCCGAGTTGTTTGCCAACTGCTTTTACAAAATCAAATATTCCCATGTCGTTCTCCCGTTATGCAAATTTGTTTGCGCCCAATAATCGAGGCAAAGACTGGCATTTACGATGCGTAAGGGCAAGGCCCCAACTAGCCGGTCAGTGTAAAATTTCATCCAGCCAAGGGAGCTGCTTCTCGTACAGAAGTATCGACATGCGCCGCGAACTGCTCAAAATTGGCGCTAAACATTGCAACAAGTTTTTGGGCCTGCTTGTCGTAAGCTTGCGGATCATCCCAGGTGCTGCGTGGATCGAGAATATTGCGATCAACACCGACAACAGTTTCTGGAACTGAAAACCCGAAATTGGGATCTTTGCGAAATCTCCCATCCTTGAGCGATCCATCGAGTGCTGCGGACAACAGCGCTCGGGTTGCTTTAATCGGCATACGGGACCCAATGCCATAGGCACCTCCCGTCCAGCCGGTATTTACCAGCCAGCAATCAACATTGTGCTCGGCAATCAGGGTGCGGAGTAAATTACCGTATTCAGATGGGTGCCGGGGCATAAAGGGCGCGCCAAAGCACGTCGAGAATGTGGCTTGCGGTTCGGTGATGCCTTTTTCAGTGCCGGCAACTTTGGCGGTGTATCCTGAAAGGAAATGATACATCGCCTGTGCCGGCGTCAATTTTGCGATCGGCGGCAAAACGCCAAACGCATCGGCAGTAAGCATAATTATGTTTGTTGGATGTGACGCCATGCCGGAGGTGGAGGCATTCGGAATAAACTCGATTGGGTAGGCGCATCGGGCATTCTCGGTTAGCCGCACTTCTTCAAAATCGGGGTTGCGATCAGCATCGACAACTACATTTTCAAGGATGGTACCAAAGCGCTGCGTTGCGCCGTAAATTTCCGGTTCGGATTCTTCGGACAGACGGATCGTTTTGGCGTAGCAACCGCCTTCAAAATTGAAAATACCGTCGCTGTTCCAGCCATGCTCATCGTCACCAACCAGTATTCTTTCCGGGTCTGCGGAAAGAGTTGTCTTGCCGGTTCCTGAAAGCCCAAAAAATACCGCACTGCTACCGGCCTCATCATGATTGGCAGAACAATGCATTGGCATGATACCTTCACTCGGCAATTTGAAGTTAAGGTAGGAGAACACTGACTTCTTCATTTCACCGGCATAGGATGTGCCGCCGATTAAAACGAGTTTTCTGGAAAAATCGCCGGCAATCACGGTCTCGCTACGACAATCATGGCGCTCCGGAATTGCCTTGAAATCAGGAAGATTGATAATTGTCAGCTCAGGAGAAAACCCGGGAAGCTGATTTTTATCCGGCCGAATTAACAAATTGCGAATGAACAATGCATGCCATGCCTTGACTGTAATCACCCGAACCGGCAAGCGTGAGCTCGGCGCAGCACCTCCAAACAGATCCTGAACAAAAAATTTCTTGCGCTTGGCATAAGCCATCATGTCTTGATGCAAAAGGTCGAAAGTTTCGGACGTCATCGCCTTGTTGTTGTCCCACCAGACCGTGTCCCGTGTCAGTTCATCCTTGATGATGAATTTGTCTTCTGCCGATCGTCCGGTATGAAATCCGGTTTCAACGGCAAGTGCTCCGGCATTCGTGATTTTACCCTCCGCGCGGGCAATAGACGCTTCGTAAAGTTCAGGCGCTGTTAGATTCCAAAGAACGTTTTTTGGGTCGGTAATACCAATTGAATCCAACTTCTGGCGAATGTTTCGGTTACTCTTGTTTGTCACAATAGATGCCTTTGAAGAACGGGGTTGACCGTGATGAAAGGGTGTTGGATGGACACAAAGTACATCGCTCATGGCAATTCGCCTATAGGGCAAACGTCGATATACACCGAATGGTAAACACTGAACTCCACGCGTTATCCACTCGATTACACTTGTCTGGTAAGCTCGGTTAACGTTGAAAATGGCTGTTTTAAGCGCGATTGCGCTGCTCGTTAACCCATCTGCGGTTGTAGATATGGCAAGCGATGGTCATATGGGGTAAATTACCGCCACAATTTGTGCGCAATTCTAAAGCCAATGCGAAGCCTCACGGTGGGGATCGCATTTGCCTATGGAGAATTTTAACATGCCGACAATCGCACTGGTCGATGATGACCGAAATATTTTGACTTCCGTGTCCATTGCGCTGGAGTCGGAGGGTTACAAGGTCGAAACCTACACCGATGGTGCATCCGCACTAGACGGACTGGCTGTAAAGCGACCTGATCTTGCGATTTTTGATATCAAGATGCCTCGAATGGACGGCATGGAATTACTTCGCAGGCTGCGTCAAACATCTGATCTACCGGTAATATTTTTGACTTCCAAGGACGAAGAAATCGACGAACTCTTTGGTCTGAAGATGGGTGCGGATGATTTTATCAAAAAGCCTTTTTCACAACGCCTGTTGGTCGAGCGGGTAAAGGCCGTGATGCGGCGGGTTGCGGCATTGCCGGAAAATGGCGCCAAGGCAGAAAATGGATCTGCCAAATCATTGGAGCGCGGCCAATTGATTATGGATCAGGAACGCCACACCTGCACATGGAACAACAAGCCGGTGACACTTACGGTAACGGAATTTCTCATTCTTTATGCGCTTGCCCAGCGTCCAGGCGTTGTTAAAAGCCGTGATTCACTAATGGATGCGGCGTATGACGACCAAGTATATGTCGATGACCGCACCATCGACAGTCACATCAAGCGGCTCAGGAAGAAATTCAAAGTCGAAGACAATAGTTTCGACATGATAGAAACCCTGTATGGTGTGGGCTACAGGTTCCGTGAAAGTTGATTGGTCAGCGTTCACGGTAATCGGTTTCGGCCGGAAAGTCATGTTTGTCTATGGAGTTGGAGCTGGAAAAACCGGACACGGGGTCCAACGAGATTTCTGCTGGAAACTCGGCGGACACCACCACACGTGTTTCAAAAAAGCTCAAGAAGCCAGCCTCCGACATCCCTCGTAAAATCAACACTTCCGGCGAGCTCAATCCCCCGGCAGGAGGGGATGTGGCATCAACGCCAGATCAACCTGGCCCGGTGAAACGAAAAGGCCCGCTGTCGAGATTGTTCCGGATTGTGCGGGTAAACCTGTTTTCCTCGCTGACCCGGCGCATCATGTTTCTCAATCTCGCAGCGCTGGCGGTGCTGTTGTCCAGTATTCTTTATCTCAATCAGTTTCGCGAGGGATTGATTGATGCACGTATTGAAAGCTTGCTGACCCAGGGACGTATCATCGCTGGTGCAATCGCGGCATCCGCAACGGTAGGTCCCGATGCCGTTACGATCGATCCCGAAAAATTGCTGGAACTGCAGGCGGGCGAGAGCACATTGCCGACCATCGATTCGTTTGACAGTCTTAATTATCCAATCAATCCTGAAGTAATAGCGCCGGCCTTGCGTTTCTTGATCAAGCCAACCCGGACGCGGGCTCGAATATACGATCCAGAAGGGCTTCTGGTTCTTGATTCACGACATCTTTATACCGGCGGGCAAATTCTGCGAAACAATCTCCCTTCGCTGGGCGGCAAAGATGATACCGGATGGATCGACCGGATTGGCAACGCGCTAAATCGGGTACTCCAGCGTCGGGACCTTCCGGAATACCAGGAGCTGGATGGTGCCGGAACGCAATATCCGGAAGTCGCATCAGCACTGATTGGCGCACCAAAGCCTGTTGTTCGCATGACCAAGGAAGGTGAACTCACAGTTTCCGTTGCGGTTCCAATTCAGCGTTTCCGGGCGGTGCTTGGTGTTTTGCTGCTTTCAACGGAAGGGGATGATATTGACCGTATCGTTACGGAAGAACGGGTTGCGATCATGCGTGTTTTTCTCGTTGCCGGGATAGTCACTTTCGTACTTTCGATTTTGCTTGCCAGCACAATCGCCAACCCGCTGAGGCGACTTTCGGAAGCCGCAATTCGCGTCAAACGCGGTGTTAAATCGCGCATCGAAATCCCGGATTTTTCCGCCCGCCAGGATGAGATTGGTGACTTATCAACATCGTTTGGTGACATGACGAAATCGCTTTACCAGCGGATCGAGGCAATTGAGAGTTTCGCTGCCGACGTCAGTCATGAACTCAAAAATCCACTGACTTCATTGCGAAGTGCTGTAGAGACATTGCCGCTTGCAAAGAACCAGGCATCGCGGGACCGATTAATGGAAGTCATCCAGCATGACGTGCGCCGGCTTGACCGGTTGATTACCGACATTTCCGACGCTTCCCGGCTGGATGCAGAACTGGTCCGTGATATTGCCGAAAAGGTAGATATGGCAGTGCTTCTGCAAAATGTGGTCGAAGCCAGTCGCGACGTTGGTAGCCGCAACAGGAATATCAAATTCAATCTGGAAATAGTCAGACACGGGGCGGGGAAACGTGGGTTCAATGTGGCAGGTCATGACACCCGTCTTGGCCAGGTCATCAATAATTTGATCGACAACGCCCGCTCATTCGTGCCTGAAAACACCGGGCAAGTTGATATCGAACTTCGCCGGGAAGGTGATACCATTCACATGGTTGTTGAAGATAACGGCCGGGGCATTCAGGCAGACCACATTGATCGTATCTTTGAGCGGTTTTATACAGACCGTTCCGATACCGATGGTTTCGGCCAAAATTCGGGACTGGGCCTTTCGATCAGTCGTCAGATCATCGAAGCTCACGGAGGTACTATCCACGCCGAAAATCGTACCGGGAAAATCACAGGAGCGAGATTCCTGGTGGCGCTGCCTGCAGATGATACCAAATGATAAAACTGGCCAATCATTATTGTTGTGTAGTCGAAATCTCCGGTACAGGAATACTGATAGAAGGTTCTTCAGGGAGCGGTAAGTCATCCCTTGCGCTGGGCCTTGTGGAACGGGCTGTCAATCGCGGGCTTCAAGGATTTTTGATCGCCGATGACCAGGCAATTCTTGAAGCCAAAGGCGGGGTGCTGCATGCTCGTGTTCCCCCGCAGCTTGCCGGAAAAGTGGAAATCCGTGGATTTGGAATTTCAACCACGCCATATAAGGAAAGTGCGGCGGTAAGCATCGTAGCTAAAATGGTGGGAGATGAACTGGTGGAGCGAATGCCTGACGCAGCGACTTGTTCGGTTCAGGGCTTGAAAATTCCGCTTGTTAAAGTACCAATCCGCCATGAGGAGGCTGCGGTGAGAATCATTTTTGCTTGCCTGGAGGCCATGAACCGCAATTCCGATCAATCTGCAGCTTGCTAGCGAGCGGCAGATTTGCAAATGGCAATTATTGAAAACAGCGTGCTGAAAATCACCCAATGAAGAAAATACAGTCATGATCGGTTTGGTTCTAGTCACCCATTGTAAACTTGCCTCCGAATTCAAATCGGCTGTTGAACATGTGGTTGGACCCCAATCGCAGATGGATGCAATTGATATTGGTCCGGATGATGACATGGAGCAACGCCGCAAGGACATTGTTGCAGCGGTCGAAAATGTCGACGCCGGATCAGGTGTAATCATTCTCACCGATCTGTTTGGCGGGACACCCAGTAATCTCGCAATCTCGCTGATGCAGGAAGACAAGGTGGAGGTAATAGCCGGTATGAATCTTCCCATGCTGGTCAAGCTTGCCAGCCTTCGTGAAACTGCTGACCTCAATGAGGCCTCTGCTGCTGCCCGCGAAGCTGGGAGAAAATACATCCATGTGGCAAGCCAGGTATTACAGGGCAATACATGACCGCCAGACAAGATGAGGATGATTCCGGACAGGTTTTTCGGATCGAAAACAGGCTTGGCCTTCACGCCCGGGCTTCTGCGAAATTTGTCCAGTGCGTGGAAAAATTTAATGCCGAGGTGCGGGTAACCAAGGACGGACATATGGTGGGAGGCACATCAATTATGGGATTGATGATGCTTGCTGCCTCCAAGGGAAGCAGCATACACGTCTCCGCTACTGGTCCCGATGCAAAAGCAGCGCTTAGCGCAATTGCCAGCCTAATTGATCAAAAATTTGGTGAATCCGATTAGGTGACAAGGAAATCCGCATTTGTTGTTCATCAGGCAACAAACCTGCTGAATTGAAGCATATAAAGAAACCTTTATATGTTATTGCAGATCAAGACACTTCCTGCTACAGGAGAAAATTGAACATTTCTGTCGTCATGACAGAACCATTACATCCATGGATCAAACCACTCACCTGTGCGCTAGCCGGGTTTAAACTCTCCAAAGGAACAATCATGCCGGAATTCACCGACTATATCGTGAAAGATATCAGTCTTGCAGACTTTGGCCGCAAGGAATTGGATATTGCAGAAACTGAAATGCCGGGCTTGATGTCCCTGCGTGAAGAATTCGGCGACGCCAAGCCATTAAAAGGTGCCCGAATTGCTGGATCACTGCATATGACAATTCAAACCGCGGTGCTGATAGAGACACTGACTGCGCTGGGTGCAGAAGTTCGCTGGGCATCATGCAACATCTATTCAACACAAGATCATGCCGCCGCCGCAATTGCTGCTTCCGGAGTGCCGGTGTTTGCCATCAAGGGACAATCTTTGGAAGAACATTGGGACTATCAGGACAAGATCTTTTTGTTCGAAGATGGCGTGTGTAATATGATTTTGGATGATGGAGGCGATGCTACATTGTATGTTCTGATGGGCGCGCGCGTTGAGAATGGCGAGGCCAATCTGATCGAAAATCCCTCATCAGAAGAAGAAGAAGCAATCTTTGCACAAATCAAAAAGCGCATGGCAGCCAGCCCGGGCTGGTTCACCAAGCAGCGTGATGCAATCAAGGGCGTTTCCGAGGAAACAACCACTGGTGTTCACCGTCTTTATCAATTGGTGGAAAAAGGCCTGCTGCCATTCCCGGCGATTAATGTGAACGACTCTGTCACGAAGTCAAAATTCGACAACAAATATGGCTGTAAGGAATCGCTGGTTGATGGTATCCGCCGCGCTACTGACACAATGATGGCAGGAAAGACCGCCGTTGTTTGTGGTTACGGCGATGTAGGCAAGGGTTCAGCAGCGTCTCTGCGCGGTGCTGGTGCCCGGGTCAAGGTAACTGAAATTGATCCAATCTGTGCGCTTCAGGCCGCCATGGATGGTTTTGAGGTTACAACATTGGAAGATGCGGTGTCCGAAGCGGATATTTTTATCACCACCACAGGTAACAAGGACATCATCCGCCTTGAGCACATGCAAGCCATGAAAGACATGGCGATTGTTGGCAACATCGGCCACTTCGACAATGAAATTCAGGTTGCTGCTCTAAAGAACCACAAGATGATCAACATCAAGGATCAGGTGGACATGTTCGAAATGCCTTCCGGCAATCGCATGATTCTTCTTTCCCAGGGTCGCCTGCTTAATCTTGGTAATGCTACCGGCCATCCGTCTTTCGTGATGTCAGCCAGCTTCACCAACCAAGTGCTTGCTCAAATCGAACTTTGGACCAAAGGGGATGAGTACAAGAACGAAGTATACATCCTGCCAAAGCATCTGGATGAGAAAGTTGCGCGTTTGCATCTTGCCAAAATCGGTGTGAAATTAACTGAACTTTCTACGGAACAAGCTGAATATATCGGGGTTACCACAAATGGCCCCTACAAGCCTGAGCACTATAGGTACTAAGAACAAGGCCCAATATATGGGCTAAATCCATACTTTCTTAATACTTATCCACAATATGTTGTGGCCATCGGATTGACAAATCCGGTGGCTATTTTTTTGCGTGACCTACTTTCAGCCGATTCGCGAATTAGGTATTGTATAAAGAATCAAAAACTTCAGGGAATCAGTTGATTTCACAATGAAGTACACGGCAGGGCGGTCTTGGGTTTAAGCGGTGAGAGGACCAAAGGCATGCCAGGGGAATATCCCAAACAGACATCAAGTCCGATTGTCTGGACGCATCTAATTGCGGCACAATGCAAGGCACAGAAAACGCCATTGCGTTCACTCCTGTGTCGACGGTTCTTGTTAAAATCAACGACAGTGTTGTCAGGCTTGACGCTTACCGCTGGCGCAGCCCACGCGGCTGCTGATCAAGGATTTGCTGCCCTGATGAAAGAGGGGCTTTTTCAGTCAATGGAATCAACAAATATATTGATGCTTGCCGTATTTGGTGGCGCAATGAGCTTTGCCTTGATGTCCGCGTCTTGGCTTATTCGTGAGCGCAATCAGGTTTCGCTGGAAAACCGCAAGTTGAAGGCAGGCCTTGCAGACTTGCGCGCCCGAAACCATCTCAATGAAGCACTGATCAATATCCCGGATCAGAAAATTGTGGTTTGGAATGGGTCGGATGAAAAGCCGGTCGTTCTGGGAAACCTTTCCAGTTCCTCTGGTGCACCGGAAAAGAGAGCCGAATTTCTTGGCTTTGGAACCTGGCTAACCGCTGAATCCGCATCGCAGTTTGACCGGATGCTTAAAGACCTCCGGGTTAATGCAAAAAGCTTTGAAATGCCACTTCAAACCAGGGGTGGCGGCATACTTGAATCAGAAGGAAGCACGTCTGGCAGCCATGCATTTGTACGTTTCCGTGAGCTTTCAGGTGAGCGTGCTGAACACGCGACACTCACCAGCCAACACACCGAGCTTCTTGCCACATTTAATACGATCCAGAAATTGTTTGAAAAAATGCCGATGCCGGTTTGGCTTCGGCGAAATGATGGTGGGTTATTTTGGGCAAATCAGGCCTACGCGGGCGCTGTGGAAGTATCGTCTCCTGAAAATGCGGTCGAGCGTAATGCCGAACTTTTCGATCAGGAACAGCGAAACGAAATTCAGGAGCAACAAAATACCAATGGATTTTTCTCAGGTGTGCGTCCTGCGATTGTAGCTGGCGACCGACGTAGTTTGGATATCTTTACGGTCAAGACCGACGCAGGCATTGCAGGTATTGCCAATGACAAGAGCGATGTGGACACGATGAGAGGGTCCCTGGCTGAAACAGTTGAGGGCCATTCCCGCATGCTTGACCAATTGGCCACAGCTGTCGCGATCTTTGATGAAAAACAGCGGCTCACCTTCCACAATTCCGGGTTCCAGAAACTGTGGAAACTGGAGGCCACACAGCTTCAAAATGAACCGTCCAATGGCGAACTTCTGGATGCGATGCGGGATCGAAAGATGTTGCCCGAACATCCGGATTGGCGCAAATGGCGGGAGTCACAACTTGAGATTTACACAGCTCTTGAGCCGGTTGAGGATTGGTGGCATTTGCCGGATGGCCAGACTTTGCGAGTTGTCATCAGTCCACGCAATGAAGGCGGGGCCACCTGGATATTTGAAAACGTCACCGAAAAGCTCGAACTTGAAAGCAGCTATAATTCCTTGATGCGCGTGCAGGGTGAAACCCTTGATCACCTGTCGGAAGCGGTGGCTGTGTTTGGTTCAGATGGAAAGTTGAAACTGTTCAATCCCGCCCTCGCGCTGCTTTGGAAATTTCCGAAACTGGAAATGGCTGAAGGCGTTCATATCGCACAAATCATCGAGGCCTGGACGGATTCGATTTCCAATGAATCAGATTTGGAGAACATCATTGGAAAGGTTACCGGGTTTGACGATGAACGAGCAAATCTGGAAGGGCGGCTTCATCTGCGCAACGATGTGACGCTTGAATATACCCTGGTTCCATTACCTGATGGTCAGACCATGATGACGCTTGCCGATATTACTTCGAACGTGAATTTCGAAAAAGCACTTCGCGACAGGGCGGAGGCGCTTGAAGAGTCGGACCATTTGAAAAACCGGTTCATCCAGCATGTGTCTTATGAATTGCGCGCTCCATTGACCAATATCTCCGGATTTGGCGAAAT
This sequence comes from Hyphomicrobiales bacterium, assembly GCA_021775415.1. Lineage (GTDB taxonomy): Bacteria > Pseudomonadota > Alphaproteobacteria > Rhizobiales > Rhizobiaceae > JAALLB01. The sequence continues at coordinate 205,798 of JAJFHV010000013.1, forward strand.
GCTGACTACTGCTGAGGTGGGCGGCCTCAATGACAAGCAGTCTGAGTATTTGGAGCACATCAATTCATCTGCCGAAGTTTTGCGGGCGATTGTTGACGATATACTTGATCTTGCCTCGATTGATGCCCAAACTATGGTTCTGGATTATGAAACCGTAAACTTGCGAGATACTTTAGATGAAATTCTGACGTCCTTTGAAACCGCAATGTTACGGCAGAAAATTACCGCGGATATCGAAATAGAAAAGCAATGCGAGGAAGTCGTCGCAGACCGCGATCGTTTGGCACATATCCTGCAAAACCTTGTTTCCAATGCGGTTAATTATTCACCGGATGGCGGCAAGGTTTCTATCAGCGCACACCAAAAAGATGGTTTTCACGAAATTTCTGTCAGCGATCAGGGCCCGGGAGTTCCTGAAGAGTTGCGGCAGTCCATATTTGACCGGTTTGAGGGGCGCTCTGCCGATGGCCGCCGCGCGGGAACCGGCTTGGGGCTTTCGATTGTCCAAAGTTTTGTCGAGCTGCATGGTGGAACGGTTCGCCTTGAAGCGGCAGATGAACGCGGTGCCAGGTTTGTTTGCCGGATGCCCGTCTCTCCCAAGATTACCGCCATTGATGAACCTGCAAGTTCCGGGAAAGCAGCCTAGAGTGTCCCCATGAACACACAGCGGGTGAATTCGGCATCCGAAGCGGAGACCCGTCAGGTCGGCGCTGACATTGCGATGGCATTGCAGCCGGGAGATATTGTTGGTCTTTCGGGAAAGCTCGGTAGCGGCAAGACGGTTCTTGCTCGCGCCATCATCAGAAATCTCGTTGGCGATCCGGATTTTGAGGTTCCAAGCCCAACCTATACGCTTTGCCAAAATTACGATGCAAACCTGCCGGTTTCGCACTTTGATCTTTATCGCATTAATGATGCAGCTGAACTTGATGAACTTGGGCTTGATGACGCGCTGGAAGAAGGCTGCGCCCTGATTGAATGGCCTGAAATGGCATTTGATCCGTTCCCGGCCCATGCATTGTTGATCTCGATTTGTGATAACGAAGGAGATAACCGGACACTGGAGATTTCTGGAAGCGGGCCATTGTTTGAGCGAATTTCCCACAGTTTGTTGGTTCGTGAATTTCTTGTGCAGAATGATTTTGATGGTGCAATCCGCAGCCGTTTTTCCGCTGATGCTTCTGCGAGAAATTACGAGCTGATAAATCATCAAGGTGAAATACTCTATCTAATGGATGCACCAGCTCAGCCGGACGGACCGCCAGTTAGGGACGGCAAACCTTATAGCCAGATCGCCCATTTGGCCGAAGATGTTTCAGCCTTTGTCGCCGTTGGCAATGCACTGCGGGAGAAAGGGTTTGTCGCTCCGCGAATTTATGCAAGCGACTTGCACAAAGGCCTTCTGCTGCTGGAGAATCTGGGTAACGTGGGCATAATTGATGATGCCCGAAAGCCGATTGAAACGCGTTACATCGCGGCAATTGAATTTCTTGCCAAGCTGCATGATTGCAGCTGGAAACCCTCCCTTGAAGTTGAACCCGGACGATATCACCAGATTCCCCGATATGATCCCGGTGCGATGCTTGCAGAAGTGGCGCTGCTGATTGATTGGTATGTGCCCGCGACGTTGAAGAGCCAGGCGAGCAAGGCGCAGATTCAACAATTTTTTTCCATCTGGCAGGGATATGCGGAACGTCTTCAGTTGCATGAACAGTCTTTGGTGCTGAGAGATTTTCATTCTCCCAACATCTTGTGGAGACAGAAGAGTTCCGGAATCAATAAAATAGGTGTGATTGACTATCAAGATGCGTTGATCGGATCCACCGCATATGATGTAGCCTCACTCGCACAGGATGGGCGGGTCGATGTGGAAGCGGCACTCGAACAGCGGCTGGTTGAGCATTATATTACCGTTAGGAAATCAAACCGAGCTGAATTCGATGAAGATCAGTTCCGCGAATCCTACGCCTTGATGGCCGCCCAACGTGCAACGAAGATACTGGGAATATTCGTTCGATTAGATGTACGTGACGCTAAGCCCGAATATTTGGCACATCTGCCCCGCATTCGGGATTATCTGAAACGCTGCCTCAAGCATCCGGCGTTGATGGAATACAAAACCTGGTTGGAAACCGTCACAGAATTGTAACCGGCTTGGTCTAGCTCCCGATGGACCGCATTCGGCGGACGAAAATTGAAATCTGGTAAAACATAACTGAAATGAACACACGAAAAACGAACATTAAATCGCCAGCTCCCCGCACCGGAATGATGCTGGCGGCCGGTCTTGGCAAGCGGATGCATCCAATTACCCAAACGATGCCCAAGCCGCTGGTCAAGGTTCAAGGCAAAACCTTGCTGGATCGCGGCCTTGATACGCTTCAAGGCGCGGGTGTTGAAACGGCTGTCGTGAATGTTCATCACCATGCCGAACAGATCGAGGCACATGTTAAATCGCGTGCCACACCCCAAATCCACATCAGCGATGAGAGAGACGCATTGCTCGATTCCGGTGGGGGCATCAAGAAAGCGTTGTCACAATTGGGCACCGAACCGTTTTACGTTCTCAATTCCGATTCTTTCTGGATTGAAGGTACACGGCCAAATCTCATGGGAATGGCGGATTTTTGGAATGCGGATACGATGGATATCTTGTTGCTGGTTGCTTCTATGGCTGGTGCAATTGGGTTCAACACAAAGGGTGACTTCCTGATGGATCCCGATGGCCGTCTTGCAAGACGGGGCGAACACAAAACCGCACCCTTCGCCTATGCCGGCGCCGCAATTTTCAATCCTGGGGTTTTTGATGGTGCCCCCGATGGTCCCTTCTCCATCAACACCTTGTTCGACAAAGCACTTGAACAAGGTCGACTCTTCGGGCTACGCCTTGATGGTCTTTGGCTGCATGTGGGAACACCGGAAGCAATCCGCGAAGCTGAAGAAGCGATAGCCAAAAGCGCCACCTGAAAGCCGTGCGGGTGTTACCTTGACGGTGAGGCGCATCGTCAATGGAGTGCCTGCAAGATTAGCTCTCAACAAGCATCAGACATCCCTGCAAGCCGGAGAAACAACGTTTTCTCTATCGCACCGGGGTGCGATTTTCTCCATGTGCTTGTTGAAAACCTGATCCATGGGAAACTGCTCCCGGAATTCTTGCCGGTGAACGATCCACAAATATTGTCCACGGCGACTATATTTGTGCCCAACAGGCGGGCAGCACGCGAACTCGCAACAACATTTTTGAGGGCGGGGCATCAAGATGCATCCATTTTGCCAGCCATTAGAATGCTGGGTGATGTCGACGATGAGGAATTCGGTCTCGGTACCGGGAGCGAAGATCAACGGGATCTGGATGAAACTATCCATCCCCGTGAAAGACAGTTGGAGCTTGCCCATCTCATCGAGCATTGGGTTTCGAGTCTGACAACCGAAACCCGCGCACTTTTGGATGATGAAGATATTACCATTCCTGCGTCAAAGACGGATGCCATTGGTCTTGCAGATGATTTGTCGCGACTGCTTGACCAGATCACCCTGGAGGAAGTTCCCTGGTCAGCAATTGGTAAAATTATCCCCCAGGATCATGATTGGGCGGAGTGGTGGCGACTGACAGCCACTTTCTTGAAAATTGTTATGGAAAATTGGCCAGCCCACCTGGAAGCTCGCGGTCTTATGGATCCGGCACAGCGTCAGGCCGCATTGCTCGACCGGCGAGCCTCCCGCTATGAAAAACAAGGTTCTAAAGGGCCGGTAATTATAGCCGGCTCAACCGGCTCGGTTCCCGCGACCCAACGATTGTTGAAAGCCGTGGCCGCGCTGGATAATGGGGTCATTGTCCTTCCTGGTATGGATAAGCACATGGCCATCAAGCAATGGCAGCGATTATCGGTGTCATATACACAGGGAGATCCATCGCTGGAGACCCATCCGCAATTTGGCTTGGCACAGCTTGTGGCAAAGCTCGGACTGGAGCGGGACAACATAACCGAGCTTTCGGGAATTTCCGGGGCACTGGAAGAACGTACGCGGATTGTCAGTCTGGCTTTGGCACCTGCCGAAACGACCGCTGATTGGTATGACAGCGCACAAGGGTTTGATGCTGTCAAACTATCAGCCGCACTTTCCGGCGTTGGTATTGTTGAAGCGCCGGGGGAGCAGCAAGAGGCTTTGGCAATTGCAATCGCCATGCGCGAGGTGCTGGAACAGCCGGGTAAAACCGCCGCCCTGGTTACCCCGGACCGAAATCTCGCAAGGCGGGTTTCAGCGGAGCTCCAGCGATTTGGCGTGGAAGTGGACGACACCGGCGGCACACCCTTGAAGATCACTCCAGCCGCCCAGTTTCTACGCAATCTGATAGATGTCTGTTTCGGTGACAGTGGTAATGTTGCGCTGGCTTCCCTGATCAAGAATCCATTTTGCCTGGCGGGCTCATCGCCTGTCGATGCCCGCCGCCATGCCGGTAATTTCGAGATTGTCTCCCTGCGCGGGGTCATTCATTCGCCGGAGCCTGGCTTCTTTGAAACGTTCTTGAAGCAACGGCGAGAGGCTCTGTCGAGCGCTCACCATGTACTTAATGCAGTCCGACTGGTGGGTGATGATGATTGGGAGGGATTGTTGATCCATGCGGCCAGGATTGACAAAATACTAGAACCGCTCGCATCGTTAAAACAGCCGCAAACGCTTGCCACAATGTTTGGTAAACTGGGTGAGGCCGCACAGGCGCTGGCAAGTGATGAAGCTGGCGACATTGCATTGCTGAACGGGTTGGGGGGTGCAGAGCTGCTCGCCCTGTTTGAAGACTTTGCGATAACCGGTGCAGGGCTTCACCAAATTGCGCCAGAAATCTTTCCGAGGGTTTTCGATGCACTGGTGGGTGAACAACTTGTCAGGCCGCAATACGCAGCCAATCCGCGGCTTCACATATTTGGACCGCTTGAAGTGCGCCTGTTGCAGCATGACCGGGTTATCCTTGCAGGCCTGAATGAAGGTACATGGCCGCAACTCGCGAAGAATGATGCATTTCTCAACCGGGCAATGCGACAAGAACTTGGCATGGCCTCACCCGAGCGGCGAACCGGACTTGCAGCGCATGACTTTCAACAATTGATGGGAAAGCATGAAGTCATCCTCACAAGATCGCAGCGGGTCGACAAGGCACCCACTGTAGCGTCACGCTGGCTTCAAAGGCTGTCCGCGCTGGCCGGCAAGGATGTCACTGCGCAAATGATAGCGCGAGGCGATAATCTACTTCACCTTGCAAGGCGTATTGACCAGCTGGATGTCCCGGCAAGTCGCGCGGTTCGACCCTGTCCTGCGCCGCCGGTTGATGTGCGCCCGAAATCACTCGCAGTGACCGACATCGAACTTTGGGTGCGCGATCCCTATGCGTTGTATGCCAAGCGCATACTGGATCTCCAGCCACTCCCGCCCCTGGAGCGTATGCCGGATGCTTTACTGCGCGGGACGCTGTACCATGCTATAGTTGCAGAGTTGATTGGCAAGAATGACAATATCAACGGCGCTGACGCTATGCTTGCCGAAGCTTGCGAGATCGCGCGTCGACACATCGATCAGGAAAACCTGGCACCCGATCTTGCCAACATCTGGTATCTGCGGTTTTGCGAAATCGCCCGGGATTTTGTGAATTGGGAGATAAAGCGCCGCGCCGAACTGGCAATTGTAGAAAGTCATTGCGAGACAAGGGGTGAATTACCGCTCGCCGATAGCACGTTTAAACTACGGGCCACCGCAGACCGGATTGACCGCCTGCAAGATGGGTCGTTGATCGTACTCGACTACAAAACCGGCATTCGGCCATCGCTTTCGCAAGCGCGCCTCACCTCGCCACCCTTGGCACCACAAATGGCGCTTGAGGGTGCAATCGCCCGGGCAGGTGGGTTTTCGGGCATACCGGCAGGTGACCTCAACAAACTCGCATTCTATCGGCTTCGGCGCGATAAAAGTGCCGGCGAACAAGATCTTTCGACAAGCAAACTGAGTGAAAATGAACTTGCGGATGACATGCTTGCCGCGCTTGGTGACCTGGTACGGGCTTTCAACAATCCGGCGCGTGGCTACATATCGAGGCTTCATCCGTTCAAGGAAAACGAGATCTCCGGTGACTATGATCATCTGGCCCGTACCCGCGAATGGTCCTTTGCAAGCGAGGGGGACGGCGATGAGTAAGCAAATCGTTATTCCGCAAACCACACGAGCCGATCAGCTGGCCGCATCAAATCCGGATGCTTCGGCCTGGGTGTCGGCCAATGCCGGATCCGGCAAGACGCACGTGCTGACCCAACGGGTAATCCGCCTGATGTTGGCGGGCAATGCACCGGATAGAATTCTATGCCTGACTTTCACGAAAGCGGCGGCTGCGGAGATGAAGAAGCGGGTTTTTGAAACACTCGCCAAATGGACCATGATGGCCGATGACGATCTGGATACCGCTATCCAGGATATGTCAGGCAAACCGGCAAGCGCCAAACATCGCCAGCGTGCCCGTCAATTATTTGCCCGTGCACTCGATACGCCCGGCGGGTTGAAAATCCAGACCATTCACGCATTCTGCGAAGCACTGCTGCATCAGTTTCCGTTAGAAGCCAATGTGCCGGGGCATTTTGAAACCTTGCAGGATACTGAGCAACTTCGCCTTCTCGAAATTGCCCGGCGTGACGTGCTTTCCAATTCAAATGAAGCTGCAGGACATTACGCTGCGCTGGTAGATTACGCATCGGATGCTGCCATTGAAGATGGCTTGAACGCAGTGATTGCCATGCGTGAATCGTTTCGTCTTTGGATCAACAATGGTGTCGATACGGCGATAGAGAAACTTTGTGAAACGGTTGGTCTTTCACCACAGGACACGACAGAAAGTGTCCACAGCGAGATTATCAGTACTTTTTCTGCTTCCAAATCCCGGCTGCTGGATTTGATCGGGGCGGTAGGTGAGGGAAAGGGTGCATCAGATCAGCGGGTGCTGGAAGCGCTCGATGCGGTCGTGTCTGGCCAACCTCCAGATCAAACACTATCGCTGCTGCGCAAAGCACTGCTGAAAAAGGATGATACGGTTCGCGACAAGGATTTGGTCACCAAGGCCGTGTGGGAACCACGTCCTGATGTAAAAGAAACCCTGATTGAATTTGGTGTAATTCTGCAAGCCGGGCTCGACAAGATACGGGCGCTTCGTTTGCTCACCAACTCGGCTCATTTGTTCAAAATCGCCAGGGAGGTCTTGGCACGCTATGAGCATTTGAAGCACACGCGCGGTGCGATTGATTTTGATGATCAAATTCAAAAATGCGCTTCCCTGCTCAACCGCGCGCACATCCGCGAATGGATTCGCTACCGGCTTGATCGCGGCATTGATCATGTGCTGGTTGACGAGGCGCAAGACACAAGCCCGGCCCAGTGGCAGGTCATCAATGCAATTGTTGAAGATTTTCACGTCGGTGAAACCGCATCGCTGATCAATCGCACAGTTTTTGTAGTTGGCGATGAAAAGCAGTCCATCTATTCATTTCAGGGTGCGCGACCGGCAGAGTTTGCTTCCCAACGGCACAATCTCAAAACACGTACCATGCGTTCCGATAGTCCTTATCACCCGGGCTCGCTCAATCTTTCGTTTCGCTCAACTCAGGATGTGTTGAAAGCGGTCGACAAGGTTTTTGAAAGCCCCGAAAACGCAGCCGGACTTGTGCAGGATGGTGAAGCACCTCCCCATGATGCAATTCGTAAAAATGACCCGGGCGAGGTGCAAATCTGGCCGCTGTTTGAAAAGCGTGAGGCAAGCGAACCGGAGAATTGGCTTGATCCCGTCGACCGTGCAGAAGTGGGCGATCCAGCGCTTAAACTGGCAGCGCGTATTACCGATACGATAGGCGAATGGGTCGGTAAACCACTGCCCGGCACCGGCAAGCCAATAAAATATGGCGACATCCTTGTTCTGGTGCGCAGTAGGGATAGGTTTTCTGCAGCGCTTGTCCGGGCGATGAAAGATGCTGGCCATTCAGTCGCCGGTGCGGATCGATTGAAGCTTACCGAGCATATCGCGGTGGAAGATTTGTTGGCGCTCGGGCGGGTTGTGCTGTTACCCGAAGACGATCTTTCACTGGCGGCTGTGCTTAAAAGTCCATTTTTTGGTCTGGATGAAGACGAACTCTACGACATTGCCCAGCCACGTAAAAAGCTGTGCCTCTACCATCAAATACAGACATTGGTTTCCGACGATTCCTATCCGCTTGCAAAGATTGCCAACCAAATATTGACCCGGATTGATCAGTTCATCTCGCTGGGTCGGCAGGCAGGCGTGTTTGAGTTTTATGCCAGAGTGTTGGGCGAATTCGGTGGCCGCAAGGCAATTCTGGCCAGACTTGGTGGTGAAGCCGAGGATGTGATTGATGCGTTTCTGGATGAAACGCTGGAAGTTGGACGGGCAGTTCCTGAAGGGCTTGAGGCGTTCATCGCCCGGCTTTCCGACGCGCAACCGGAAATCAAACGAGAAGTTGATCTGGAGCGCGATGAAGTGCGCGTTCTGACGGTCCATTCCGCCAAAGGTCTGGAGGCACCGGTGGTGTTTCTGGTGGATTCCTGCAAACCGGTTTGGACTGAGGCGTATCGCCCGAAAGTTATGAACATCAGCGATAACGAAAATCAACCCGCCTATCTCTGGATGGCTGAATCCGCCCTGCATATAACTGCTACCCGTGCACGCGTCGAAACCATTCGTAGTGATGCGGAGGCCGAGTATCGCAGGCTGCTTTATGTTGGCATGACCCGCGCTGCCGACAGACTTGTGATTTGCGGGTACAAGGGCGCCCGCGAAATCAATACCGCGCACTGGCACAGCATGGTCTCGAATGCGCTGGTTGAGGACGCGCAGGAATTGCGAGATGAAATTGGTGAAATATCTGCTTGGCGTTGGATATATCGCGAAGGTAGTGCCGTTATCGCCGATGCCGATGAGGTAAAACCTTCCAGGCTCATTGATCCTGAAACGCCCGCCTGGCTGTTTGAACGGGTAAAGCCGGAGCCACCTTTGCCACGCCCACTCACGCCTTCTGGGGCCTTTGCGTTAATTGACCGTAATGCCGGAATGCTGAGCCCGAGGCTTCCCACCCGTTCAGGCCACGAAGCCGACAGGGGGCTTGAGCGTGGAAACGTTACCCACCGCTTGCTGGAGGTGTTGCCAAATCTTGCCCCTGAACAATGGCAGGTCTCGGCCGACAATTATCTCGACAGAGCTGCAGCCAACTGGGATGCCAAAGAGCGGCGGCAGATCAGGGATAGTGTCATTGCAATACTTGAACAGCCTGCGTTCTCGGACCTCTACGGCGAGGGTTCAAGTGCGGAGGTAACGCTTGCCGGTCGTATAGAGATCCCCAGTGGTCCAAGATTGGTTACCGGCCAGATTGACCGGTTGGTGGTCCTGGATGATCGTGTCGTGATTGTTGATTACAAGACCAGCCGTGTTGTTCCTGATAGACCGGATGAAGTGGCGCATGAAAATCTCGCTCAACTGGCGCTTTATCGTGAACTGGTGCGTCAGATCTATCCAAACCACAATGTTGTGGCCGCACTCTTGTGGACTCGGGTACCTGAAATGATGGTGATCCCCGATGCTTTCCTCGATCACGCGCTGGCGGCAATCAAGAAAGGGTGAATGCTGCTTGACCTTGGAGGTTCGCGTTCCTACGTTCAGACCCAACACAATACGAATCACAAAATCCACGGAGCTCCCATGGCCACTCACAAGGTAGATACAAATAATTTTGATTCCGACGTTCTCGGCGCCGATGTTCCCGTCGTCGTTGATTTCTGGGCAGAATGGTGCGGCCCCTGTAAGGCAATCGGTCCAAGCCTTGAGGAAATTTCCGAAGAGATGGGCGAAAAGGTCAAGATCACCAAACTCAACATTGATGAAAATCCTGATCTTGCAGCGAAATATGGAGTGCGTTCGATTCCAATGCTGATCCTTTTCAAAGGCGGTGAACCGGCTGCCATGCAGGTTGGTGCCAAGCCCAAAACTGCTCTGGTGGACTGGATCAACGAATCCGCCTGACTGAAATAGGTAATAATCTATGTAGGCGGAGTGCCATTTAATTTGAGCACCTCGCCTACAAGATAAAGCGATCCGCAGAAAAACACCCTGAGATTTGCGTTCCGCTGACACTGCGCTGCGGCTGCATCCAATGCTGCATCCAGCGTTGAATGGCTTGATGTTTCAAGCCCGGCCTGTTTTGCAATTTCGGCCAACTCATCCGGTGGAATCCCGGCATCACTCATCAAAACGGGAATTGTCATTACGCTCGCATTGGCGATGGAAAAAGGCTTGAAATAACCCAGTGGTTCCTTGGTGTTTATCATGCCGCAAACCAGTAGCGTGCGCACCTTGTCACCCATACGGGATAATTCGCCGGCAATCGCTTCTCCAGCTGAAGGGTTGTGCCCACCATCAATCCAGATGTCGTCGCGGTTGCCCAACCGTTCGGTAATGATGCCTTTTGGCAACCGTTCAAATCGTCCAGGCCAGACCACTGTTTTCATGGCTTTGGCAAATGCTTCCTCAGGTATATCCGGTACGGCAGCCCGGGTGGCAGCAATCGCCAGTGCTGCATTCTCCAGCTGGTGTTTACCGGCAAGCCGTGGCAGAGGCAGGTCGAGCAACCCGTCACCGTCCTGAAAGACAAAGCCGGTTGCTGCTTGATGATGATCAAAATCCTGTCCGGCGATTTGCGTCGGCGCTTGATGTTTTGCCGCAATATCTTCAAGTACCGCCCGCGCTTCGTCCAGTTGTGACCCGATAATCACCGGCACCTGGTTTTTGATGATCCCGGCCTTTTCACCGGCAATCGCCTCAATCGTATCCCCCAGAAAGGACTGGTGATCCACCGAGATCGGCGCAATCACGGATACGAGCGGCTGGTTGATGACATTGGTGGCATCAAACCGGCCACCAAGGCCGACTTCCATCAAGGTGTAGTCGGCCTTGTGTTCGCTAAACAATACAAACATCGTTGCCGACAACAGCTCAAACACCGTGATCGGCTCACCCTGGTTTGCGTCCGCCACCCGCTGGATTGCCTCTTCAAGCACCGGGTCACTCACCAGTTCGCCACCGCTTGGCCTTCCAAGCCGAAATCGCTCATGCCAGTTGACGAGATGTGGCGAGGTATGCACGTGCACGGTTTTACCTGCTGCCTGCAGAATGGCCCGGCAAAATGCGATTGTAGAACCCTTGCCATTGGTGCCTGCAACGTGAATCACCGGTGGAATTTTGTTTTGCGGATGATTAAGCCGCGCCAACAGGTTCTCGATCCTCTCCAGCGAAAGATCGTAGCCTTTGGGGTGAATTGCCGAGAGGCTTTCAATCAGTGCGTCAGCGCTCATGAGGATTCCTGGCGGGTTGGGCTTCTTGAATTCTACCTCGAACATTTCGACCATTTGCACAAGGGTATTGATGACTATACTTGCGTCATCCCCGGAACGAGCAAGGGGGATTCCAGTAATCCATATCTATCGCAGGTTCCTGTTGAAATTGGCCCTTGTGAGCTCTTGATTGTTGCGGCGCTCGCGCCAGGCAACGAAGGTGCCGGCAGAGGCGATCAGCGCCATCCCGCCAAATGTCAAAATGTCCGGAATATTGCCGGAAAATACAAATCCCCAAAAGGTTGCAAATATCAAATATGAGTAATCAAAGGGTGCAAGCCAGCTTGACTCAGCAGTTTGATAGGACTTTGCAAGACCAATATTTGCTGTGAGGTTGAGTATCGAGCAGACAACGACCAAAAGCACAACCCATAAGGGCATATCCCGCCAACCGGTAAACAGGTAAGGCCATTCCATCCGCCACTCTGCCAGATAGGTGATGGTTGGACCGGCTGAAAACACAAGCGTTCCAATCGCTCCGACGATCAGGAATGCAAGGGCAACGCCAAATGCCAGTGTGACGGGAGATTCCTCACGGCAAAGCCTGCGTGTGGTCATTACGGTGCAGGCGTAGCCAAAGCCCGCTGCCACTGGCATCAAATTGACCAGGCCGAAATTTTCAGACCCGGGCTTCAGGATCATCAACGTCCCTATAAAGCCGGCAAGAATGGCAACAATCCGCAAAAATCCTACCCGTTCGCCAAGCGCAATTGTTGACAGCAGCGCGATATAGAGCGGGTAAGTGTAAAGTCCAGCCGCAATCTCTGCCAGCGACAGGAAAGGTATGCCTCCAAAGAACATTACCATGGTGAACACTAAAAACAGGCTTCGCAATGTCACAGCCCAAAGGCTTTTTGGCTTCGGCGTGCCGGTTCCCCAGATTGCCCGCGCCAAAATCGCCAACAAGGCGAGGTTCATTGCTGAACGCAGCATTTGAAATTGCCATATCGAAACTTCGGAACTGGTAAACTTGATCAACGCATCCTGAAGGCCGAGCATTGACAGCGATCCGATCATCAACATTGCAGCAAGTGCCGGACGATCAACATTGTTACCCGATAAAAATCCCTTACCTCTCGAGCGGTGTGTTTCCGCGTCCACGGGCCTATTCTCCGGCTACTTCGACGGGTTGCGGTTCGCCCCGTTCAATCATGATGATCGCAACGCCGGCAATAACAATTGCCCCGCCAATTCCGGTAAGAATTGTCAGGCGTTCACCCAGAAATCCGACCCCACCAATCACGGCAAATATCGGCAATAGCAGCAAAAATGGCGCAACCATGTTGACCGGATGGCGGCGGACCAGCGTGTACCATAAGCCGTATCCAAGCGCCGTCATGATCAGTCCAAGATAAAATACTGCAGCCCAGACATCCCACCCGGCAGTCCGGATTGCATTGATCTGGTCGGCCTCAAACAAAAAGGACATGAACAGCAATTGCGGCACCGCAAAAACGGCAACCCAGGCGGTCATGGTCAATCCATCAATATCGTGAAGCTTGCGTACAAGAACCTGTCCAATTGCCCATGTACCAGCGCCGCCGACCACCATGAACATCGAAACCCAGGCATCTCCCAGTTTGGGCTCCCCTGCAATCAGGGCAACACCCCCGAATGCCAATCCAATACCCAACCACTTGCGCAAGCCCGGCCTTTCCTTGAGTAAAATCATCCCGAACAAAACCAGAAACGGCACTTCCAATTGTACAACAAGGGCGGCAGTGGATGCATCAAGTCCACGCAAGCCGGTAAAGGTCAAACTGTACTGAATGGCTGCGGAAATTATGGCAATGCCGAAGATTTGAAGCATGACGTGATAGGGCGGTTTTACGAACCACACCAGCAAAAGGGCGGTAACTTCAAATCGCAGGGCCATTAAAAGAATCGGTGGAAAGTGCTCGATCGCTGATTTTGCAATCACAATTCCCATACCCCACAGCAGGGCAACGGACACGCCCATGACAATATCAATCCACGTCAGTTTCATGATGCCTGCTCCCAGAAAGGGCATCCCATACCCCCAATATCCCATGGTGAGCAGCCCTGGATGAAATCAGTTCAGCAAAATGCCCGGATTGTAAATCGAAATTTCACATTATGCGTTGGCAGCTAACAGTGCCGCATTACCGCCGGAAGCCGTGGTGTCTACACATACATGCCGCTCAATGTGGAACAGGCCAGGATTTCCCGTTTCCATGATCAGGGGAATGATCGTTCCGGGGCGAGCCGCCAATGCCCGACGTATTTGCCTGGCATCCGCTTCATCACCCCAGAAACAGATCGCATCAAATCCCTCAAGCTCGGTAATGTGTTGAGCACAAAGTGTGCCGCCCAAGCCAATACTGACACCAGGACCGGCACCAGGCGCAACTACCACGCCGACACATCCTTGCGCCTCCGCTTCGCTGCATTGTTGAATTGCCGATTCCGCATCGGGTCCAAGACATAAAATTATGCCACGGGGAAAGAGTGACAGGCGGTTTGATTCACCGGTTGGGCCCGGGAGGTCCTGCACCGCAATGGGCGCGGGATCAAACTTTCGTCTGGCCGCCGTAAGCGCTGTTTGCACCTCTGCCAGCGTGGCGGGCTTGGTGGGTTTACTGCTCTTGCCAATTGGCTTGTTGGCAGGCCTGGTAAACCGTTCAACATAATGCGGCCCACCTGCCTTGGGGCCGGTACCTGACAGTCCCTCACCGCCAAACGGTTGTGATCCGACTATTGCTCCGATCTGGTTCCGGTTGACATAAATATTGCCAGCCTTCACCCGGTCCACCACATGCTGAACCCGATCATCAATACGGGTATGGAGCCCGAAGGTCAGGCCGTAACCGGTGTTGTTTATTGTGGTGATTACCTGATCCATGTCCTGCGCCCTGAACTTCGCCACGTGTAGTACAGGTCCGAAAATTTCTTCCTCGAGATCTGCAATAGAATTGACCTTGATGAGCGCTGGCCCAACGAAGGTTCCCGTGTTCGGAGCTTTGAGCAGTTTCAGCAACCGCCCTTCATCACGGGCAGTGTCAATGTGATCGAGAATTTTGTTACGCGCTGTTTCGTCAATCACCGGCCCGACATCGGTTGAAATTTGCCCGGGGTCTCCCAATGTCAGTGCATCCATTGCCCCTTCAAGCATTGAAAGAATGGTTTCGGCCACATCTTCCTGCACATAAAGAACGCGCAACGCGGAGCACCGCTGACCGGCGCTTTGAAAAGCAGAAACCACGATGTCACGCACTGCCTGTTCAGGTAGCGCGGTGGAATCAACAATCATTGCATTAAGCCCGCCCGTCTCGGCTATTAGTGGCGCGCCGGGCTCAAGCGTATCAGCCATTGCCTTATGAATGGTCTGTGCGGTTTTGGTTGAGCCGGTAAAGCACAATCCGGCAATACGCGGGTCACTCGAAAGCTTGGCACCCACAACTGAACCTTGACCAGGAAGCAATTGCAGCACTTCCCTTGGAACGCCAGCCTCGTGCAAGAGGTCAACTGCCTTGCAGGCAATCAGCGGTGTTGATTCAGCCGGTTTGGCGATAACCCCATTACCTGCAGCCAGTGCGGCACTCAGTTGACCAGTAAAAATTGCCAGGGGAAAATTCCACGGTGAAATGCAGCCGATGATACCTCTTGCATCCCGATCCTTCAGGCGAATGGCTTCGCTCGCGTAGTATCGCAAAAAGTCCACGGCTTCGCGCAATTCGCCAACGCAGTCCAAAAGGGTCTTGCCGGCTTCACGCGTTGCGAGTGCGAAAAACTCTGCGGCATTGGCTTCATAAAGATCGGCTGCGCGGTTGAGAATTGCCGCCCGCTCCTCCGGCGAGCTGGATTGCCACGCATGCCCCTTTGCGAGCGCAGTTTCCACGTCTGCTTCACTTGCCTGTGTGATGGTTCCAACCTTGTCCAAATGGTTTGCCGGGTTGAGCAATTCAACCACAACACCGTCCCTGGGTTCTCCCGCAATCCGGGGTGAAGCCTCCCATTTGCACGATGAGAATTTTTCCCGATCGGAGTTTATTTGCCGGATATCAATTGAGTCGTTGATGTCCCAGCCGCGTGAGTTCCTTCGTACCTCACCATATAAATTTGCCGGTTGGGCAATCCCTGGATTGGCCGCACCTTCGAGATAAGTTGATACGGTTTTGAATGGATCAGCAGCAATCTCCAGTGGTGTAATCTCCTCATCAACAATCTGGTTGACGAAAGAACTGTTGGCACCATTTTCCAGCAATCGCCGCACCAGATAGGCAAGTAAATCACGATGTGCTCCAACCGGCGCATAGATCCGGCAGCGGGTGTTTTCACGGGTAAACACGTTTTCATGCAGGCTCTCGCCCATCCCGTGCAGGCGCTGGAATTCGAATACGGTTTTGTCCTTGGCCATCGCCAGAATTGCAGCAACGGTATGGGCATTGTGGGTCGCAAATTGCGGATAAATCCGGTCGCTCATTTGAAGCAGCTTGCGGGCGTTGGCGATATAGGAAACATCCGTGGAGGCCTTGCGGGTAAACACCGGAAATCCATCCAGCCCCAACGTTTGTGCCCGTTTTATTTCGGTGTCCCAGTAAGCGCCCTTGACCAGCCGCACCATGATCTTTCGCTCAAGCTTTGCCGCTAGCGAATATAGCCAGTCGAGAACGTGAGCAGCACGTGGTCCATAAGCCTGAACAACTACCCCGAAACCATCCCAGTTTTTGAGGGAGGGGTCAGACAGCACCGCCTCAATCACATCCAGTGAGAGATCCAGCCGGTCTGCTTCCTCGGCATCAATATTGAATCCCATGCCGGCTGATTTGGCGAGCAGCGCCAATGATCTTGTGCGTGGCACCAGTTCTTCCATCACCCGTTGGCGCTGGGTAAATTCATAGCGCGGATGGAGCGCGGAAAGCTTGACCGAAATACCCGGATTGTCCCGAATGTCGGAGGCAGTACAGGCTTTGGCCAATGCACCAATCGCTTCAGAATAGGCCAGATGATAGCGTTTTGCATCGCCCTCGGTGCGTGCCGCCTCACCCAGCATGTCATAGGAATAGGTATAGCCCTTTGCTTCCAGTTTTTGGGCTTCACTCATGGCTTCCTGGATGTCGCGGCCAAGTACAAACTGGTGGCCCATTTCCTTCATCGCCTGGGCAACAGCAGTGCGGATTACCGGTTCCCCCAGTCGTTTTACTGCCGCACGCAGGGTGCCAAACACCGCCTCGTCATCTTCTTTGAGCACCTTGCCGGTTAAAAGCAGCGCCCAGGTCGATGCATTGACCAGGGACGAACTGGAACGGCCAAGATGCCTGCCCCAGTCGGAGGGTGCAATCTTGTCCTCAATCAGTGCGTCTATGGTTTCCGCATCCGGCACACGCAATAGCGCTTCGGCGAGGCACATCAGTGCCACCCCTTCATCCGTCGAAAGACCGTATTCGCCGAGGAAGGCTTCCATCAGGCCCGGATTGGAATCGTCACGAATCTCCTGAACCAGTTGGGCCGCGGCATTTGAGATTTTCTTCCGGTCTGCAGCGGACAAATCAGCAGTTGCGATCAGAGTGCGTAAAACCGCACCCTCATCAGGCAGTGTGTGCGAGCGGATTTGCTCGCGAATTACATCAAGGCTTGATTGTGATTTGCTCATGTAGGCTCCAATGAGACCACAATAGTTCAATTTTCTAATTTTTCTTCCCTTTTTATGTGAAAGTAGTAGTGATATTCTCCAAATACATACAGAAATAAGGGCGTAAAATCTGAATGAGTGAAAAAATTGAACTCGATGCGGTAGACCGGAAAATTCTGGACATGGTTTCAGCTGAGGGACGCATTACCGTCACTGAGTTGGCTGCCCGGGTAGGCCTGTCCAAGACACCCTGCCAAATTCGTCTCAAGCGACTTGAAGAAAGCCACATCATTACCGGCTATCGCGCGAACATTGATCCGGTAAAACTGGGGCTGGATCACATTGCCTTTGTTGAGGTGAAACTTGATGACACGCGTGATGCCGCACTGAAGGCGTTCAATGATCGCGTTATCAAATTGAAGGAAGTTGAGCAGTGCCACATGATCGCCGGGGGGTATGATTATCTCTTGAAGGTGCGGACGCAAAACATGGCTGACTATCGTGGTGTATTGGGCGAGAAAATTTCTGCACTTCCCCATGTTTCGCAGACATCGACCTTTGTGGTCATGGAAGCTGTGAAGGAAGAACCTTACAGCACTCACTTGTAAAAAAAGTGGCAATAGACAAGCTCACCAAAACATGGTGACACTCAAGGTGTCATACAACAAGGAGCTACAGGTGAATCCATTTGCCTTTAATACGACACCGGGCATCATCTTTCGAAACCACGCATCCGGGGATGCAGGCAGCATTTGCGCCGGTCTTTTGGGCGAGCGGGTGCTTTTTGTGACCGATACCGGTCTGGTGTCACTCGGATTGATCGATGATGCGGTTGCTTCCCTTCGAGATGCTGGCGCGACCGTTAACATATTTGATGAAGTTGAAGCAGATCCATCCCTGAAGACCGTTGAAAATGCGACCTCACAGGCAATTGCGTCAAACGCCACGGGAATAGTGGGATTTGGCGGCGGTTCCTCCATGGACGTGGCAAAGCTTGTTGCGCTTCTGGCCGGCTCCGGTGAAGACATTGATGAGGCTTGGGGGGTCGCAAACGCCAAGGGCCCGCGTTTACCCCTGGTGCTCGTACCAACTACTGCCGGAACCGGATCAGAGGTAACGCCGGTTTCAATTATAACCGTCGGTGAAAATGAAAAACGCGGCGTTTCCTCACCGGTGATTTTACCGGATCTGGCTATCCTTGATCCAGAACTTACGCGCGGGCTTCCAGCGCATACCACTGCTGCAACCGGCATTGACGCCATGGTCCATGCGATCGAGGCCTATGCTTCAAAGAGCCCGAACAACAATCCGATGTCAAAAATGCTGGCGGTTGAGGCGTTGAAGCTTCTTGGTGCCAATATAGAAAAAGCAGTGTTCTCCGGTGATGATATGAACGCGCGCGGCGCCATGCTTATGGGCTCGATGCTGGCCGGGATGGCGTTCGCAAATTCGCCCGTGGCAGCCGTCCATGCCCTAGCCTATCCGGTGGGTGGCATGTTTCACGTTCCCCACGGTCTCTCCAATGCGCTGGTGCTTCCGGCAGTTTTGCGGTTCAACGCCCCTGAAGCGGCGTCGCACTACGCTGAACTTGCGCCGCATCTCTTTCCGGATATACCGGTCGATACCGGGGTTCAGGAGATATGTGCACAATTCATCGACCGCTTGGCTGCACTTTCTGAAAGACTGGGTCTGGAAACGAAATTGCGGCAGGTTGGTGTAAGCCAAGATGATTTACCGGTCATGGCCACCGAGGCAATGAAACAAACAAGACTGCTTGTGAACAATCCCCGCGAAGTTGGCGAAAGCGACGCGCTTTCGATCTACAAGGCGTCCTGGTAATGGCAAGGTCAGAGCCGCATTCACGGGCTGATTACTCCCTGTTTTGGCCGCTTCAGACTCGCTGGGGCGATAATGATGCCTATGGCCACATGAATAATGTGGTGCACTATGCCCTGTTTGATACGGCGGTTAACGCCTGGCTCATCGATCAGGGTCTGCTGGATATACACAGTGGAAAATTAATCGGGCTGGTGGTGGAAACCCGCTGCAGTTATTTTTCCGAACTTGCTTTCCCGGATAGTGTTGAAGCAGGGATAAGGATTGCAAAGCTTGGAACCAGTTCGGTTACCTACGAGATAGCGCTGTTCAGGCAATCCGAAACTCAAGCCGCCGCTCAGGGGAGCTTCGTCCATGTATATGTGGATGCAACGAGTCGCAAGCCGGTTGCCCTACCCGACAACTGGCGCAAAATTCTGGAAAAGATCACATGAATACCAAGACTGAAGAACGCATAAGAGTTCTTGAAGAAGAAGTTGCCCATCTGGCAAAAACCAATGATGAACTTTCCAGTGAGCTGGCCGCGCATTGGAAACAGATTGATGCCCTGTTGAAAAAGCTGGCGCTTCTGGAATCGCGGTTTATTGCAACGCAGGAAAATATCGGGTCCGCGCTGGAAAACACCAAGCCCCCGCACTGGTAGGCTATCAAGTTATTCACTTCGTTTTCTTTGCAAATGCCTCGCGCTCTGTGTATGTAGGCCCCGATACCAAACTGCTCAATTTGTGGCTTAGAAAATCTATTGGCTTCCCAGCAAAAACAACTGCCCAGCCCTGAAGAATCCAAAGCGATCTTGAAACGGGTTTTCGACGAAAACTGGCGGCGCTATTTCTGGCGCTACGCGCTGGCGTTTGTATTTCTGGTGATAGTTTCCGCCTGCACCGCCTTTCCTGCCTGGATTGTCGCCAACATCATCAACGATGTCTTCGCCAAACAAGATTTGGACTTGGCTTATTACATTGCTGCCGCGATATTTGCGACTTTTGCGATCCGCGGTTTCGCGACCTACGGCTATTTGTTCGTTCTCGGAAAAATCGGCAACAACATCGTGGCACGTTATCAGCGACGTATTTATTCCCATCTTTTAAAACTCGGCATCGGTTTTTATAAAACCAATCGCTCGGCTTATCTGGTGGGTCAGATCAACCAGAACATCATTGGCATGAGAGACATGCTGAATAATGTGATTACCGTATTTGCCCGGGATCTGTTCACCCTCGTGGCTCTAACCGCGGTCATGATCTACCGTGATCCGTTCATGTCGGTGATTTCCTTAATGGTGTTGCCGGTGTTGGCATTGATCATGAGCCGTTATGTGCGCCGTATGCGCAAGGTTGCCCGACAAGAGGTAGACCTCAATTCAAAGGTTACATCCTCAATAGTGGAAAGTGCGCAGGGTATCGAAATCGTCAAGTCTTTCACCATGGAAGACGCGATGTCGAAGAAAATGAACGATCTGACGATCACTGCGGAGGATCGGTCAAACCGGATCGTCCAGATCAACGCCAAAACCAAACCGCCAACCGAAATTCTTGCGGGCTTTGCAATTGGTGGGGTTGTGGCATTCGGCGGCTATCGGGTTGCAGAGCTCGGACATGATCCAGGCGGGCTGTTTTCATTCCTTACCGCTGCAATGCTGGCCTATGATCCGGCGCGTAAACTGGCGAGTTTCCGGGTTTCATTCGAGCGGTCACTGGTTAATGCACGCATGCTTTACGAATTGCTCGACACCCCCGAGCGCCAGGCCGATCGCCCCGGTGCCAAGGCGCTTGAATTGAAAAAAGGCTTGATTGAACTGAAGGATGTCAGTTTCTCCTATTTCAAGGGTGAAAAAATTCTCGACCGTGTTTCAATCAGGGCAGCAGCGGGTAAGACAACTGCGTTGGTTGGTCCATCTGGCGGTGGCAAATCCACCATCATCAGCCTGTTACAACGGTTTTTTGACGCCGATAAAGGCCAGATACTGGTCGATGGCCAAAACATAAATGCCGTCACCGCTGAAAGTCTCCGCAACAACATCGCCTATGTGTCGCAGCAGCCAATGCTGTTTGAAGGGTCGATCCTTGAAAACATTCGTTACGGCCGCACAGATGCGAGCGATGAAGAAGTATTTAAGGCGGCAAAGCTCGCCCAGGCACATGAATTTATTGTTGAACAACCCGATGGTTATGAAACGCAGGTTGGTGAGTTGGGTGGTAACCTTTCCGGTGGTCAGCGCCAGCGTCTGTCGATTGCCCGGGCGATTTTGCGTGACGCACCGATCCTGTTGCTGGATGAGGCGACTTCCGCGCTAGATAATAAATCAGAACTTCTGGTGCAGGAAGCATTGGATTATCTGATGCAGGGACGCACCACGATTGTTGTGGCACACCGGCTATCTACCGTTCGTAATGCTGACCGGATTGTGGTCATTGATGGCGGCAAGGTTGTCGAACAGGGTACCCACCCAACCCTGATGCGCAAACGTACCGGTATCTATGCCCGCTTGCACGGCATTGGGGCAGAAATTACACCGTCAAACACAAAGCCGCGAAGAAAACCACCCGCAAGAAAGAAGGTTGCCCATGGCTGATCTAAAACTTGCCGTGACCGGTGCTGCGGGTCGTATGGGTCAAACACTGGTCCGATTGATCCACGAAACCCGCGGCGCAACGCTTGCAGGTGCGCTTGAACACGACAAATCCGAGGCACTGGGGAAAGACAGCGGTATTCTGGCAGGTATTGGTGAAAACAAAATTGCCATTACTTGCGATGCAGAAGCTGCAATTGCGGCATGTGACGGTCTGATTGATTTTTCCGTACCCGAAGCAACCTGTCGTATGGCGGCAGTGTCGGCCGAGCAGGGCCGAATTCATGTGATTGGTACGACTGGATGCAGTGTTGAACAAGATGCTCAAATTGCCGAATGCGCAAAGACTGCTGTAATTGTCAAATCCGGAAATATGAGCCTCGGCGTGAACCTGTTGTCTGTACTTGTAGAGCGGGCCGCGGCATCACTTGCAGCCGATGACTTCGATATTGAGGTTCTGGAAATGCATCACAATCGCAAAGTTGATGCACCTTCCGGCACCGCCTTGCTGTTGGGAGATGCAGCCGCCAGAGGCCGTGAGGTTGATCTGTCAACAAACAGTGTTCGTGTTCGTGATGGGATTACCGGTGCACGTGAAGCCGGATCAATTGGCTTTGCAACCCTCAGGGGGGGCACAGTCATAGGCGAGCACTCGGTGATATTTGCAGGTGCCGGTGAACGCATTGAGTTATCGCATGTCGCGCAAGACCGTTCGCTGTTTGCTTCGGGTGCACTAAAGGCCGCCCTTTGGGCAAATGGCAGAACACCGGGGCTTTATTCGATGCGGGATGTGTTGGGTTTATAATATTGGGAGAATGCCGGATGGAGCGTACACTTGTCATTGTGCGTCACGGACAAAGTGAATGGAATTTGAAGAAGCTCTTCACGGGCTGGCGTGATCCAGACCTGACTGAGGAGGGCATTGCCGAGGCGATTTCTGCTGGCAAGGTTCTGGCCGAACGTGGTCTGAAGTTTGACATTGCCTACACCAGCAAGCTCATCCGTGCCCGGAACACCTTGACGCTGATGCTCAAGGAACTGGGTCAGGAAGGTTTGCAAACCAAAGAGGACGAAGCGCTGAACGAGCGTAACTACGGTGACTTGGCCGGCCTCAACAAGGATGATGCACGCAAGACCTGGGGCGAAGCACAAGTTCACATCTGGCGACGTTCCTATGATACGCCGCCACCGGGCAAACATGGCGAGAGTTTGAAGGACACCGGTGCCCGCGTATGGCCGTATTATCTGACCGAAATCCTGCCCCGGGTTATGGCAGGCGAAAATGTGCTGGTTTCAGCGCATGGAAATTCACTTCGATCGCTGGTGATGGTGCTCGACAACATGACACCGGAATCAATTACGAGATTGAACATCCCGACGGGTGTTCCAATGATCTACAAATTGTCCAGTGACACGACGGTAGCCTCCAAGGAAACCCTCGAAATCTAACCGCAATTTATGCAGCGATCCCGGCTTCCCAGCCCAACATTGCCCGCTTTCGTGTGAGCCCCCAGTGATAGCCGGTGAGATCGCCGGACTTGCCAACCACCCGGTGACAGGGAACCACGAATGATACCGGATTGCGCCCGACCGCGCGTCCAACCGCGCGCGGGGCATTGTCTTTGCCAATCTGCCTGGCGATGTCGGAATAGGTGGTTGCTTTGCCAAACGGAATACTGAGCAATCCTTCCCACACGCGCACTTCGAAATCGGTGCCAATCAATACCAGACGCAAAGGCGTGTCCTTGCACCATTTTGCCGGATCGAAACTGCGCTCCGCATAGGGGCGCGTTGCTTCGGTTTGTTCAGAATAACTTGCCTTTGGCCACCGGCCTTTCATGTCTTCAAGAGCTGTTTTTTCTTCACCGGGATCACAAAAGGCAAGACCGGCCATTCCGCGATCGGTTGCCATCACGAGCGCCCGCCCAAACTGGCAGTCGTGAAATCCGAATGCGATTTCAAGTCCTTCGCCCTTGGCTTTGTAAATGCCCGGTGACATGGCTTCATGGGTGACAAATAAATCATGCAGTCGACCGGGTCCAGACAGGCCCAGTTCATAACTTGCATCCAGCAAGGGCAGGTCATGCGACAACAGCCGTTTTGCGTGATCAAGGGTCACCGCCTGCAAGAATCCCTTTGGTGAAAGCCCGGCCCAGCGGGTAAAGGTTTTTTGAAGCCTGGTTGGTGTCATGCCCACCGCATTGGCCAGCTCTTCAAGTTCCGGCTGATCGCGCCAGTTTTCCGAAATCAGTTCAATGACCCGGCGCACAGTCTGGTAATCGCTGCCGATACTCTGGTCGATATAGCTCATGTCACGCTCCAGTTTAAATGTTGCTGTATCATTGAGACCATATTCATGAAGTCGCCGCCACCCGATTCCTGACCCGATTTATGCGCGTTTTGCGCGTCCCAGTGCATTGGCGAAGGCAAGTGCAAAACTTTCCCGGTCATCCGGGTTTAGGAATGTACCGATATCAAGACGCCGTTTCCGGCTGGTTATCTGCATGCTGGTAATGCCGATCTCTTCATGTCGCTTTACTTCAAACCGGGCCCAGAAGGGATTGAACTGATGTTCGTCTACTTTTCCATTTGGTTCGAATTTTTGAACCAGCAACTGATCCGGCCAGATTGATATCCGTTCCAACTTGCGTGCGGCACGATAATTCAATTGAAACGCTCCCCAAACGATCAGCGCATCGAGCGCCAGAAAGAACAATACCGGCCAGGCGCCCATGATCAAAAACATCATGCCGGAGATAAAGCACGAACCGCCGATGAAACACATCAGGATAATAAACCCGGTCCGACCGAGTGAACGGTGCGGTGTCAGCTCGGCAAAGAATTCCGGTTCAGAAAAATCCTTGTTGAGATGTCGGTTTTCGGATTGCATTGCCTTGTCCACAAATCCTGTATGGGCTTGTCTGTATAGCGCTGATTGTGCACACAATCCGGCAAACAAAAAGGCCCAAGATGAAAAAGCGACTTCCAAGATCGAAATACAACAAGGCCGAGCTGACCGAAATATTTTCTAGATTTCGTGCGCAACGCCCTGAACCCAAGGGCGAACTTGAGCATGTAAACCCGTTTACATTAGTGGTAGCCGTGGCACTTTCCGCCCAGGCGACAGATGTTGGGGTAAATCGCGCAACAAAAGAATTGTTCAAAATTGCGGATACGCCTCAAAAAATGCTGGCGCTTGGGGAAGACGCAGTTCGTGAACATATCAAAACCATTGGCCTTTATCGCAACAAGGCAAAGAATGTCGTGGCCCTGTCCAGGAAACTGATTGAGGACTTTGGTGGCGAAGTGCCAAAAACGCGCGAGGAACTTGTCACTTTGCCAGGCGTTGGGCGCAAAACCGCAAATGTCGTGCTTTCAATGGCATTTGGCGAAGCGACCATGGCGGTGGACACCCATATATTGCGACTTGGTAATCGCATGGGGCTGGCCCCGGCAAAGACACCCGATGACGTTGAAGCAATCTTGATGCGGATCATTCCGGAGGAATTTTTGTTTCATGCACATCATTGGCTGATTTTGCATGGTCGTTATACCTGCGTGGCACGTGGCCCCAAATGCGAAGTCTGTATTCTGGCTGATTTGTGCAAATCAAAGGAAAAGACCTGCAATGTGCCAGCAACTATTGTGCCGATGGCGCAAGACTAGCCTGCCTGGCACCAATTGTCTTTTGCACATGCACCATCATGATGGCTGCAAATATCGGAGTGAACAGATTAAGGATTGGCACGGCCATAAATCCCGCAATTACCAGACCGGACAGAAACACCTCAAGGCTGTGTTTTTTGCGAAGGATAGCGGCATCCTTCTCGCCGTGAAATCGCATCGCGGCAAACTGAAAATATTCGCGCCCGAGCAGATAACCATTCACCAAGAAGAACACCGCAAAATTGATGCCGGGAAGCAAAACAAGCATCAGTGCCAGTAAATTGGCACCGATCACCAGTGCGGTAAACTTGATTGCCAGCCAGACAGAAACCGCGATTGGAAGCGCTTTGCCGGCTTTGTCCTGTGGATAGTGGTTTTCCTCCACATGCTCAGCCACATCATCGAGAAACAATCCAGCAAAGATTGCGGTTACCGGCGCCAGCAAAAAACCCGCCCCAACCAAAACCCCTGCGCCCAGTAGCCATACAACAATTGATGTGATCCACGGCCATGATCCAAGCAGTGGTGTGAGGAAGGTTGACACAACCAAATCAAGTCCCAGCCACATGCCAAAAAACAACAGGAGCGTAAGTCCCAGTGATTTCCAAACGACACCACGAAACCGTGGTTGAAGAAGCTGGCTTGCGGCCAATCGGGCAGACTGAATGATCACTCGGCAATTTCCTGATGGTTACACTGATTTGCAGATAGGAGTTAGCAGGCCTAACCGCAAGTCGGTGTTTTAATTTACCGCTTTCCTTTGATGGGCGTCGCCGCTATTCAGGCCGTGAATTGGATAAAAGGAACCACTACCATGACAGGCAACACCCATGATGTGCTGGCGATCGGCAACGCGATTGTCGATATCATCGCTCAGGCAGAAGATGATTTTCTGGTGCGTGAGGGAATTGTCAAAGGTGCAATGAACCTGATCGATGCAGAACGGGCAGAAGCGCTCTACGCTGCGATGGGTCCAGCAATTGAGACCTCTGGCGGAAGTGCTGGTAACACCGCCGCAGGCATTGCAAGTTTTGGTGGCAAGGTGGGTTACATCGGCAAGGTGGCGAACGACCACCTTGGTGAAATTTTCCGTCACGACATCAAGGCGATCGGAGTTGATTATGACACCGAACCTCTGCCTGAAGGTGTCCCTACCGCCCGTTCGATGATCTTCGTAACCCCTGATGGTGAGCGCTCAATGAACACCTATTTGGGTGCCTGCATAGAGCTTGGGCCATCCGATATTGATACTGAGAAGGTAAAGGCTGCAGCGATCACTTATTTCGAAGGTTATCTTTGGGATCCGGCAGCGGCAAAAGATGCCATTCGCCAGGCCGCAAGCATTGCTCATGAAGCTGATCGCAAAGTTGCGATGACCCTGTCTGACCCGTTTTGTGTTGATCGTTATCGTGATGAATTTCTTGAACTGATGCGAAGCGGTGCCGTGGATATCGTCTTTGCCAACGAAGTTGAAGCGAAATCCCTTTATCAAACTGCAAGCCTTGATAGTGCGGTTGCCGCAATTCGAGAAGACTGCGCCCTTTCAGCCATCACCATGAGTGAGAAGGGTTCCATGATTGTGACCCGCGAGCGGACGGGTGAAGTACCGGCGCATCCGATTGACAATCTGGTGGACACGACCGGTGCCGGCGATCTTTATGCGGCAGGGTTTCTGTATGGCCTGACACACGGGAGGGAGCTTGATGATTGTGCACGCCTTGGTGGATTGGCCGCATCTGAAGTTATCCAGCACATTGGACCGAGGCCACAAACCTCACTGGCGGATCTCGCCAAACAGTCTGGCCTGTAGATTCCAGCCCGCGTAAATCCGGTTACTTCGATTTCAGCATTGCCTTTAAATCGTAAAGCGCCTGCTGGGCTTCGCGAGGGGTTAGTTCATCCAGAGTAAGCGCCTCCAGCGTTTGTCTCAAAGCATTGGTTTCAGGTTTTATAGATTTGCTCTCTTCCTGAACCACAGAAAATAGCGGCAAATCATCAATCAACGTCTTTGCCGAGTTTGCCCGTTCAGTGCTTTCAAGTTGATTGAGGACGTCGCGCGCCCGTGTCACAACCGCCTCCGGCAGGCCCGCCAGCCGTGCGACCTGAATACCGTATGAGCGATCAGCGGTACCCGGCACAACCTCGTGCAGAAAAACCACATCACATTCCCATTCCTTCACTTTCATCGTTACGTTTGAAAGTCGTGCGAGCGGCTCTGCAAGCGATGTTAGCTCATGGTAATGAGTGGCAAATAGGGTTCGGCAATGGTTCACTTCATGCAAATGTTCAATCGCTGCCCAGGCAATCGATAATCCGTCGAAGGTTGCAGTTCCTCGACCAATCTCATCCAGAATGACAAATGAGCGGTTACCGGCCTGATTCAGAATTGCAGCCGTTTCAACCATCTCAACCATGAAGGTTGAGCGTCCTCTCGCCAAATCATCTGCCGCACCGACCCGGCTGAACAAGCGGTCAACAATTCCGATATGCGCCTCATCTGCCGGCACGTATGAACCCATTTGCGCAAGGATGGCAATCAGCGCATTTTGTCTCAGGAAAGTCGATTTACCGCCCATATTGGGTCCGGTGAGCAGCCAAAGGTCACCTGCAGAAGATTGCTCATCAGTGCCAAGATCACAATCATTCGCAACGAACGGGTCGCGCGTTTCATCCCGCAGGGCCTGTTCAACAACCGGGTGGCGGCCTCCTTTGATCGAAAACGCAAGCGTGTCATCCACCTTCGGCCTGCAGTACCCATATCGTCCGGCAAGCCGCGCCAACCCCTGGCTGGCATCCATAACAGCAACCGCGTCGGCAGCGCGTGAAATCGGCTGCGCCTGTTTCAACACCGCACTGGTCAATTCCGTGTAAAGCGCCAATTCAATTTCGAGGGCCCGCCCGGCAGCGTTTGCAATTTTGCTTTCTATGTCTGCAAGTTCAGTGGTTGTAAACCGCATCGCGTTGGCAAGTGTTTGGCGGTGGATGAACCGGGCCTTTCCCTCCTCACTGGTTAGTTCGCCCGCATTTATGGCCGTCACCTCGATGAAATAGCCAAGTACATTGTTGTGCCGGATTTTCAGGGATTTGACGCCGGTTTCCCCGGAATACTCAGCCTGCATGCGGGCTATAATCCGGCGGCTTTCATCGCGCAATTCCCGCAACTCATCCAGTTCCGCATTGTAACCAGCCCTGATAAACCCGCCATCGCGCGCCAGTAGTGGCAGCTCTTCGCCAACCGCTGCTTCCAGCAGTGTTGCCAAATCGGCCGGCAGTGCTTTGAGGTCACTGCATGCGATGCTTAGCTCCTTGAGCGATGGATTGATTTTGCCAATCCGGTTGAGGAGTAATTCCGCGACTTCCATGCCGGTGCGAATGGCCGCCAGATCACGCGGACCACCCCGATTTAGCGACAGGCGTGACAGGGCTCTTGGCATGTCCGGCATTTGTTTAATGGCAACTCTCAGATCTTCCTGAAGCTCCGGTGCGCCAACAAGTTCAGCAATGCTGTCCTGGCGTTCTTCAATTGCAGCGGGTGACTTGAGCGGGCTCATCATCCGTTCGGCAAGCAACCTGCCGCCCGCACCACTCACCGTCATATCAATGGCCTGAAACAGAGAGCCCTTTTTTTCACCGGAAAGCGTTCGCATCAGCTCCAGGTTTGTGCGCGTGGCCGCATCGATGAACAAGGTGTCGCCAGCTTCTTCGCGCACTGGTCGCATCAGCGCCGGACGTTCGGCAATCTGTGTTTTTTCGACATAGGCAAGGATTGCACCAGCTGCAGAAACCTCTGCCTTGGTGAAATTGCCGAACCCGTCGAGCGCCTTTACCCCGAATTCAGATTTCAACCGCTCGCTGGCCATTTGACTGTCGAAAAACCCCGGCAATTCAATACTGAGGGCTGCATCCTCAAGCAGGATCAGGTTTCGTAATTCCGGATCTTGATACAGTGTTTCAGACAGTACAAGCTCACGCGGCTCGATGCGGGCAAGCGTTGCGCCCAATTCAGCCTGGCTTATCTGGATTATGTGAAAGCTGCCGGTTGAAATATCGACCCAGGCAATTGCCATTTCGCTTGCGTCCTCGCCCTTGCGAATCCGAACAAGGGTGGCAAGATAGTTTGACCTGGAAGGATCAAGCAGCTTTTCCTCTGTTACTGTTCCCGGTGTCACCAAGCGCACAACGTCACGGCGTACTACGGCCTTTGAGCCACGTTTTTTGGCTTCAGCAGGGTTTTCAGTTTGCTCACAAACTGCCACCCGGTATCCAAGGCCAATTAACCGCTGCAGATATTCTTCTGCCGCGTGTACCGGAACCCCGCACATCGGAATATCTTCACCCAGATGCTTGCCACGCTTGGTCAACGTGATCCCAAGCGCTCGCGAGGCTTCTTCCGCGTCTGCAAAAAACAGCTCGTAGAAATCCCCCATCCGGTAAAACAGAAGCGAATCTGGATTGACCGATTTGATTTCGACATATTGCTCCATCATTGGCGTGACGCACGCTGGAGATGACGGTTTCTTTTGGGCTGCTGACTGCGGCAATGAACTCAACCAGATTGAAGGATTTCACAAGATTGACGAAACCCGGTCCCAGCGCAAGTCATGCGGGAAACAGATTGGCGAAGTCCACAGACTTGATGGCTCAAAACCGGTTATTTGCCGTGTCGCCCGATGGCCGACGTCACCGCCACGGTGCGACCGGGTAAATACGTATAACTACGCTGCCGGCTTGCAGCTTGTCACATTAAGCAGTTCATTCAGATCAAGCGGCTTGGTAAGGAAGCCGGTTGCGCCAAGCTGCGCAGCCTTTTGCCTGGTAACGGGTTGCTCGTCAGCTGTAAGAATATAGACCGGTAGCTCGGCACTTGCTTCCCTGCTTTCGGCTTCCCGGATGAATTTGAGTGCATCAAGTCCATCCATGACAGGCATTTGCAAATCCATAAACACAAGGTCAAGCAAACCCTGTTTTCGTTTTTCAAGGCACAAAGCAAGGGCTTCCTCGCCGTTTTCAGCACGCATAACCATGTGTCCGGCCTTTTCCAGCACCGATCGGGCAAGTAACGCATTGATATCATTGTCTTCTGCCAGGAGAATGTTCAATGGCTGGTCCGCGGGTTTGAGAATTTGCCCCCATTGCCTTGCAGGTGAAGATTCCCGGTCATCCGTGGCTTCCGGCTCACTGCCATGCAGATGGGCAAGCAATGTTGCACTCCGTACCGGCTTGATCAGATACCCGTCAAATCCGCTTTTAAGGTAGTCATCCAGACGGGAGCGATTTTCCGGCTCGAGCAATATGATTGTTCTACTCGGTTTGGCGTTTTCAAGATTGATCTTCTTCAAGAAGGAAACCGGATCGGGGGTGAAATTTTGATCCACCAGGACCGTGTCCCAACTCTCGTTGCCACGTTCATATGACCGGCCAGAGGCAAGAATTCCAGCGACACCTCCTTGCGAGGTGACGTAGCCGGAAATTGCAGCACTTTCAAAAGGAGTCCCGCCGGCAACGAGTACCCGCTTGCCGTCAAACGCCATAATCTGCTTGGAAGGCATTTTCTCCATCTGCGGAATGGTGATCCAGAATCGGAAAATCGAACCTTTGCCGCGTGCGCTTTCAAGCTCTATCTCTCCGCCCATTTTCCGGAGGATGCGTCGCGAAATTGCAAGTCCCAACCCGGCCCCGCCATGTTTGCGGGTTGAGGCAGAATCAACCTGGGCAAACTCGCCAAAGATGGTTGCCTGATCTGATTTTGAAATCCCGACACCGGTATCTGCAACTTCAAACAACAATCGGTTGCCTTTTCCATTGGCGGAAGTTTTGGACAGGCTAACGTTCACACCGCCGGTTTCGGTGAATTTCAGCGCATTGCCAACCAGATTTATCAACACCTGGCGCAAACGCCCTGAATCAACTTTCACTAACTCCGGTACATCCCGTGCAATATGGGAGGAAATCGATATGCCCTTGATATGCGCGCGTGATGCCAGAAGCTCGCATACACTTTCCACCAAATAGGTGAGATTTGTGGGTTCAGGTTTGATTTCAAGCTTGCCCGCCTCGATCAAGGTGATGTCGAGAATGTCTTCAATCAAGGTCAGTAATGCCTGGCCAGATTCGTGAACCGCATCCACATATGCTGATTGTTCCGGCGTCAAAGACGTGTCGGCAAGAAGCCCCGACATG
The DNA here is from genome assembly GCA_021775415.1 of Hyphomicrobiales bacterium. GTDB lineage: Bacteria > Pseudomonadota > Alphaproteobacteria > Rhizobiales > Rhizobiaceae > JAALLB01. Next base: position 237,069 of record JAJFHV010000013.1, read on the forward strand.
CCGAGTATTCCGTTAAGAGGGGTTCGCATTTCATGACTGACGCTGGCAAGGAATCTGGACTTGGCGCGACTGGAGGCTTGCGCATTGCGACTTGCTTCGCGCAGTTTCAGTTCGATGCGTTTTTGTTCTGTAATGTCACGCGCCACGGTGCGTACAGAATTCCCGCCGGTGGTTTCATCGCGGATGGAAAGATCAAGCCATGCAAACCAACGAATGCCGTTTGGTGTCTCAACTTTCACCTGACGAATCGTACCCGCCAGCTTGTCGGCCTGATAAACGCCCTCCTCAAGAAAATCCACATCAAAAGCACGACCCGGATATTCATCCGTATTGCCCCCAAATGCCTTGGCAAAAGCATCATTGACATAGGTGATGGTGCCATCACCCGATCGATGCATCATCAGATCCCCGAATGCATCGGCCAGACTTCGGTGCCGTTCCTCGCTTTCGCGCAATTCCCATGTGCGGTCTTGCAGTTCTTCAAGTCGCCACCGCAGCAAATCCATCGCTTTGGCATTGGCGGCACTTGAGGTGCGGTTATGGGCCCAGTGAAAAATACACGTCCCAAACGCCAAAATGGCAATGAAACTCAGCGCCACACGCAGATCGATATCGGCAGATAATTGCGCATATCCCACAATCGCCAGAAACAACAATCCGGCAGCCGCCCAGAAAAACCCGTTCCACAGTCTGGACATACCATGAATGCGATCCGACCCGCGATCCGCAACCTTGTATTCGCCAATTGGTTTTTCGCGGGAATGCCCATGATTTGGTTCGCCCGAATTTGGACCAACAATTGATGGTGTCTTGGTCGAGGGTAAGTCGTTGTCAGATATGAGTTTTTCGGGTAATTGCACCCGTCTCTCATCAACCCGGTCAACATCTTTTTCGTATTTGTATTTGCGGTTCATCGCCTGCCTTGCCCATGCCGTTGGGTTTGTCCGGCGGGAATCAGACCCCGCGAGACAATTAGGTATCGCAAAAAAGGATTGAAAAACCCTTGCCGAAATAGGGTTGCAAGCGGTTATTTGGAAACTTGACGATTTAGGCGGCGACGGCAAACCGTTCTGTGGCAGTGCGGTAGGCGATTGCCTCTGCAAGATGGATGCGACCCACAAGTTGTGAACCGTCCAAATCCGCAATGGTGCGGGCAACCTTCAGGATCCGGTGATAAGCCCGTGCAGAAAACTTCATGTTTTCCGCTGCATCGCGCAACAATGCTTCTCCACCAGCATCGGGCTTGGCAATGATTTCTGCAAGGGATGCGGGGGCGGTTGCATTGGTATAACAATCTGCCCCAAGTTCCCCAAACCGGAGTTGTTGTAGCTCGCGGGCCTTTAGAACACGCTTGGCAACTTCCCTCGATGGTTCGCTTTTTGTGTGTCCAATCATGTCGCTGGCACTGACGGCTGGTACATCAACCCGCAAATCAATCCGGTCAAGCAATGGGCCGGAAATACGAGCCTGATAATCACCCGCGCATCTTGGCCCACGTCGACAGCTATGTCCGGGTTCTCCAGCCATGCCACAGCGACAGGGATTCATCGCGGCCACCAACTGGATGCGGGAAGGATAGGTGATCCGGTGATTTGCCCGTGCAATGGTGGTTTCGCCTGCCTCAAGCGGTTGACGAAGTGAATCGAGCACTTGCGGTGTAAACTCGGGGAACTCATCCAAAAACAACACACCATTATGGGCAAGTGATACCTCACCCGGTCGTGCCCGGACCCCACCGCCAACCATCGCAGCCATCGAGGCAGAGTGATGGGGAGCCCGGAAGGGGCGCCGGCTGGTGAGTTTCCCGCCATTCAGTTCACCGGCAATTGAAGCAATCATCGAGATTTCAAGCAATTCACGCGGAGACAGTGGTGGCAAAATTCCAGGTAGGCGCGTTGCAAGCATGGATTTACCTGAGCCCGGAGGGCCAGCCATCAATATATTATGCCCGCCTGCTGCAGCAATTTCGAGTGCCCGTTTTGCGGTTTCCTGGCCCATGATATCGGCAAGATCAGGCAGCGTGTCTTCGGATTGGCGAATAGCGGCGGCTGGCCGCGAAAGCACCTGGGTGCCACGAAAATGATTGGCGAGCGACACCAGGCTTTGCGGAGCCAGAATATCCATATCGCGATCTGCCCATGCAGCTTCCGCACCACAACTCTCGGGGCAAATCAGCCCTTTGGACTGTGAATTTGCTCCAATAGCAGCAGGAAGTGCTCCTGCAACCGGTGCCAGATTGCCATCCAGTGACAATTCACCAATCACCACATATCCATCCAGCGCATCTGCCGGAATGGCACCAAGCGCCGTCATCATGGCAAGTGCAATGGGAAGATCATAGTGGCTACCCTCCTTGGGAAGGTCGGCTGGTGCCAGATTGACGGTAACCCGCTTGGGCGGCATTGAAAGGCCGGATGCGTGAAGTGCTGCCTGCACCCGCTCACGGCTTTCCGCCACCGCCTTGTCCGGCAAACCGACAATCGACATGTTGACTTTGCCCGGTGCGATCATCACCTGCACATCGACCGGAACAGCCTCGATACCTTGAAAGGCAACGGTGTGCACTCTTGAAACCATGACGATTAACCCTCCCACATTACAACCGTAGCATCAGGTAATCACTCAAGGCGTTATTATCTTTTACAAACCCAAAGGAATCTACGATGGATAAGGCATGGGATTTCTCAATCATGTATCAAAGGAATGGACCGTGCTGAAAGGTGCGCCAATTGCTTTTGTTGTTTTGGTCGTCTTTAGTTTGTGCACTGGATTTTTTGGTGGAACAGAATTTAAATCACAGGAGGTCAAAGCAATACAAGCTAGGCTGGACCTCAGGAATGATGAGCTGGACGATTACAAATCCAAACTAGAAGAGCGCTTGGACGATGTTGAAAAAAAATTGTCTGAAGTTCAGGTATCAAAAATAAAATCAGCGCTTGAGGGTAAATCCTCGTCTGTGGATATTTATTGGAACAATAGTTCAAAGTCAGCAATCGGTTATGCCGCCGAAATGTCGAAGGCGTTCGAAGAAAGCGGTTGGGATGTAATTGGCAAGCACTCAGCCACATTGCCTATCGGCAGGGCAGTTATCAGAACCGATAATACTCAAAACTCAGAAACAATTGGACGCGCCCTCGATGATGCTGGTGTGAAATATAATATTGGTGGCATTGCAACGGGTGACGGGTCAACAGACTTCATTCTGGAATAGGTACCCACTTACTTGCAATGTAAGCGGCTTCACTATTGCCGATCTTATTTGTATTTTCTAGCAAGAAAAAATGCAGCAATTAGAAAAAGTACCGCAAGACCTATTTGGCCGAACAATGTCTCTGTAATGGCGGTGATTCCATAGCTTAAGGAAACCATTTAGCCACCCCTGCCACCTCTGCCCCTATGGCCACCAACTCTGCCAACTTTTACTATTGGCGATTTCACCGGTGTATTTGTCACGAAACTGCTCTCTACCTTTGGTGACTTGGCAATCTTGCGTAGCTTTTTATCAAACACGGTTTCGTCATTGTCCGTATCTGCCTCTTTTGCGGCATCCTCGAACTTCTGTTTTTGAGTGCGGGTGTCTTTTGTCATAGACCCAACATACATCAAATCCGCTAAGAACTCATTATCATTCACGATCATCTTCGTCAGATTCAGCAAGAATTTCTTTATCCAATTCCAATTTTGCAATGAGGCGGTCGATTTCTTTAGCGCCGATCTTACCATTTACAATCAGTCGAAATCCCGCATCTTTAGAGAGCAATCCTGTTGTCAGCTCGCGTTCGCCCATCTGAATATCTCCTTTTGTGTCCGCAGGAGGTGTCTTGTTTCCTGTACCCGAACGATCTTGAATTTTGCTCAATTCGCTACGGGTTTTTTCAGAAATATCTTCCTCTTCATCCGCATCCTTGTCTTCGTTATCAGGGGGTAGAGTACCAGAATCTTTGATTCCTGCATAGTCTATTGTTTGCCTAAAGATCGAAATTAGGTCATCCGCAGCTTGGTCACTGAACAAAGCTTTCCCAGATTCAGCCCTATCTAAAATCAGGTAATTTTTTAATATAACTTCGGAGACATTTTGGCTTGTTCCAAATTTCTCAATCAACTCCGCAAACACAGTTGGGGAAGTTGCGGCGCTTTGGATGGCAGCCTTTCGTTTTTCGGAATCAGGATCAGCATCGCGAATGATGCGCAAAGCCTTATCCGTCAATATTACCTTGCGAGACGCGCCTGAGCCTTCGTCAGTTGCTAAACCATACTGCAAAAGAGCGGCTGCAGTAGCCCAAAGGCCGCTGCTCTTGGCACCGTAACCCCACGCCTCACCAAGAACACTTCCACCAGCGGGGTGATGCATAGCCGTACCATAAAGCTGCTTAGAGCGTTCTATCGCTTTGGCCAAGCCTATAGAGGGGTATGGCGGGCTGCGATAGCGAGGTTTATTATTGGGTTCCGTCTGCTCTACATCTGCCATTGGGTAAGCCTCCTTCGTTTTGAACTACCACACGTGTTATACACGCATTTCCAAAAAACGCAAGGTATAGCTTACCTTCCTACCTTTTTTATGTCTTGACTCCATTTCTCAGTGATTCTATAATGCGTGAAAACCTGGAGATCAACTATGCAGAGAAGATACTAGCTCCCCCGTTTGGCCATTGGCGGTCGGGAGAAAGACGAAAGCCGAGACTGCGCAAACAGACTCGGCTCTCTAAATGGTCAAAGTCACGTCGGATGAAACCGCGTTCTTCAACTATAACACCTGTAGAATCGCACAAAGTTTCATCCGGCTCAACCCCTCTTGTGAAGAAAGGGTTAGCCAATGGTATGGATTAGTTCGTATCTACGGAGACGCTTTGGTAGGATAGAGCTAGTGCAAGCGCACTGGCGTTCTTTGCCAGCATAAGTGACTAGCGGCTTTAGCCGCTTTCATTTTTCCGATCAACCAACTTGCCGGGGAGAACAATCTTCCCGGCCTTTTATTTGTTGAATGGTAATTTCCATTGGTAAGGTTTCCTGCGGAACTTAAGCCTGTACTCCGTCAGTTCTCCGATATGTCAAACGCTTGCCCATTGCGCCGATTAATGCGCGGGTAGCACGCTCACTATCATCACAACCAGTTTTGATTCGATTGGAATATCGGAAATCAAACTCAGCCAGATAGCGGTGCAGATGGTGTTCGGCACAGAGCTGATAGATACCCTTCATGCCGCGTTTGAAAATGCTGTAGTAGCCTTCCACGGTGTTTGTGTGGATTTCACCACGGACATATTCCTCTTTCGAATGGTTCACCGAACGATGCTTATGAACCAGTTTGCCAGCGTTTCGATACTGCGATGCTTCATCGGTCATCATCGTAGCCTCTAGAGAAAGGTTTTCACATACGATTGGCATTACCTGTGCAATGCTGGTGCTTTCCACATGGAAACTACGAGCGCGTCCACCACGTTCAACCATTGTCAAAACGACATTCTTGTGAGCAACTCCCGGACCCTTGGGAACACCCTTGAGATTGCCATAGAAAGTTTCATCAACCTCCACCGGCTGATCTGGACCACCCATTTCTGAAAAGTCATTAGTCTGCATTGCATGACGAATACGGTGCGAAAGAAACCATGCCGACTTAACGGTGATTTCCAGAACTCGCGCCAGTTGATTGCTTGAAATGCCCTTCTTGCTGGAACACATCAAGTGGATTGCCTGAAGCCATTTATGCAATGGCAATTTGCTTTCTTCAAAGATGGTTCCAATGCGCACAGTGAACTGTTTGCGGCAATGTCCACACTTGTACAATCCATGCCGTTCAATGCCTTCAGGATGCTTCTTTGAGGGCTTGGAGCGCACACCTTTCAGGGCATAGGCTTTATCCAGTCCACCACAGTGTGGACAGGCCGGACCATCGGGCCACAAGAGGTCTTCTACATGAGTAAAGGCAGAAGACTCATCGTAGAAATATGGGCGGTTCATTACAGACATGACGTTTCCTAACTTGTTGATTCCAATATAGGAATCTAAGTTGGGTTTGTCAAGTATAATAACGCCTCACTCAATCAAGAACAAAATAGGAACATCGCCTGATTACCGATATCATCCAGAATTGATGGGCAGTTGATCGCTCGATTGGTATAGATAGCGAACAAACCAATATTTGTGATGGAGCCGCGCAATTGGGCTTTCTTGACTACATCAGGGTAAATATCCTCAGTTCACATCATATGGGAGGCCTGCCCGAAAGCGTTCGCGAAACCCTGCGTGCCCGTGAGCGGGCAAATGAAGTGCTGGTTCGAGTCATTCAGGTGATGATCCTTTTACTGTTTGCAACGCTCTATTCCCTTGCTGCCAAAACCGGTGCGACAACCAAGTTCCAGCCGGTGCCGTTTGTGCTGGGTGCCTATCTGGTATTGAGCATTATCGGCCTCATCTGGTCGATTAGAAGTGAGTTGCCGGATTGGTCGGTGTATTGTTCAATCCTGTTTGATTTCAGTCTGCTCTATGCATTAATGATCAGTTTTCATTACCAGTATCAGCAACCGGCATCGTTTATTCTCAAGGCACCTACTCTGCTCTACGTATTCATCTTCATTGCCTTGCGGGCCTTGAGGCTTGAATGGAAATTTGTTGCCGCCGCAGGCCTGACGGCTGCTGCGGGGTGGATGGCTGTGGTGATTTATGTGGTCAACATTGATCCTGAACACACCATGATCACCCGTTCCTATGTGCAGTATCTGACGTCCAACTCAATATTGATCGGTGCGGAGGTCGACAAGATCATTTCGATCCTTGCCGTCACCGCAATTCTGGCGCTGGTGGTCAACAGTTCCAGCAATTTACTGGTAACAGCTGTTAGTGAACAGCTTGCAGCGCGCAGCTTTTCCAGGTTCTTTGACAAGCGTATTGCGCAAGGTATTCGCTCCAGCGGAGGCACGCTTGAAGCCGGGCAGGGAGAGCGGCGCACTACCGCCATCGTCAACATCGATATTCGCGGGTTTTCCAAAATTGCCGCGGACCGCGAACCCTCGGAAGTGATGCAAATTCTTTCTGCCTATCAGGGCCGGGTGGTTCCCATTCTTCAAGCTCATGGTGCCATCATCGACAAGTTTATGGGCGATGGTATCATGGCAACCTTCGGAATTGATGATCCTGATTCCACGCATTCGCGCCCGGCAATCGAGGCGGCAGAGGCTGTTTTGCTGGATTGCCGAAAGTGGCGCAATGAAGAAGCCGTGCTCGCCGCGTCCGGTGCGATCCATATCGGCATCGGCATTGCTACCGGTACGGTATCCTTTGGTGCGGTTGGCAAGGATGATCGGCTTGAGATGACTGTAATCGGCGCACCGGTGAACACTTCTGCCAAGCTCGAAAAACACAACAAGGTGCTTGGTACGGATTGTATTGTCCTGCGGGAGACCTGGGATGAAGCGGTCGCACAAGGATATCAGGGCAGTTTGAAATCAAAGTTTCTTGAAACCGAGATTGAAGGCATTTCACAGCCGAAACAAATCGCGATTTTAAAGGTTTCCGATTAATCGGCTTGAAAATTTCTGCAGTGCGGGGCTTGAGCGGATGGAAAGTTTTTTGAAAGAGCGATAAGACTATGGGAGAAGTTCCCGAGAGAATTGGGAACAAGGCATAGGACTGCCGTTTTGATATTAAATCTCTAAAACCCATGTCGGATCAGCTCGCCAGTTCGATTTTTAAAAATGCAGGCATTGATGAGAATGCATCGCGTAGTTTGCCTACGCGATGGCTCGATTGGGCCATGCGGATTGGCATCAGCGGCTATGACCGGGAAACCAGGCGCCGGCTCTCAATTGTGAACATGGCCGGGTATTTGTCGGCCCTTTCTTCATTGTCTTTCGCCATTAATTTTTCGATGTATGATTTCATGGCCCTGAAATGGGTCGTGGCGGTCAACATCCTTTCGGCGATCATCACAACCACGGCACCGTTCTGGCATCGATACAATTCAATCGCCAGTGCATCAGTGCTGGCAACAACCGTCGCGATCACATTGTTCTTTTTCATCTCTGAATTGGGACGTGATTCAGGAATCCAGCTCAACTACATCGGCTCGGTGGCGATTGCCTTTGTAATCTTTGGACTTGGCCATCTGCGCATAATTGCGCTTGTAACCCTGGTTTGTATCGTCGGGCATCTGTCGAGTTTCTTCCTGTTCCAGACCGGCCGGGTTCAATCGGCAATCGATGATGGTTTCATGGCACAAATTTATACATTGTCCGCCACATCCATCATGATCGTATTGGCCGTCGTCGTCTGGTATGCGTTCAAGATTGCAGCCGATGCAGACGCCCGCTCCGAGCGCCTGCTTAAGAACGTTCTGCCAGTTACAATCGCTGAAAGGCTTCAGGATCAGCCCGATCAGCCAATCGCCAACAGTTTTGATGAGGCAACCGTGATGTTTGCAGACATCGTCGGCTTCACAAAATTGTCCAAACGTCTTGGTGCAGAAGAGATGGTGTTTCTTCTAAACGAGATATTTACGGAGTTTGACCGGGTCGGCACCGAGTTGAATACGGAAAAAATCAAGACCATCGGCGATGCCTACATGGCGGTGAGTGGGGTGCCCGAACCGGTAGAAGACCATGCGGAAAAAGTGGTTCAACTGGCACTTGGTCTTCAAAAGGCAATTGAAGGAAAATCGGAAACCTTGAAAATCAAGCTGAACATGCGCATTGGGATTGCGACCGGACCGATTACCGCCGGCGTGATTGGCAAGGCCAAATTTGCCTATGATGTATGGTCCCCTACAGTGAACCTGGCATCCCGGTTGGAGTCTTATGGAGCCGCCGGACGCATCCACGTTTCACAGGCAACCTATCAGGCCCTGAAACGCAAATTCAAATTCGAAAAAGCGCCATCACAAAATTTGAAAGGCATAGGTCGGGTGCGCAGCTGGTATCTTGCTGGTGAGAACCTAAACACCAGTCGATCCAAAACCGCCTGATCCACGTTCGGTTTCGTTTGCAAGGTTGGATTCAACAATGCTCACCTGGGTGGTCGGTGCGATCACCATTTGTGCGATCCGCATGCCACGCTCGATGACAAAAGCCACGCTCCCATGATTGATCAACAATACCTGCACTTCACCACGATAATCCGCATCAATTGTTCCAGGTGTATTGAGGCAGGTAATACCGTTCTTGTAGGCCAGACCGGATCGTGGACGTATTTGTCCTTCATGACCGGATGGAATTTCCATCACCAGGCCAGTGGGTACCAGCATCCGTTCACCGGGGTTTAACTGAATTGGATCGGATTTTGGACAGGCAGCGCGAAGGTCAAAGCCTGCTGCATCAGCAGTTTCATAGGCCGGAAGATCAAGTCCTTCTGCGTGTGGAAGGCGAATAATGGAAAGCGTGTTTGTCATGGAATTGGATTTTACCGTGGATCGTAGGAAAATTCTAACCGGTTGCCACCGGGCTCATTGATCATGAAGTGGACTTTCGGTCCTTTTCCCGAAAACTCCGGTGCAAACTCCACATTCACCTTCGGCCAGTTTTTCACCTGTTCAAAGAGTGCATTGAGATCATCCTCATTGGCAATTTTCAGCGCAAGATGATGCAGGCCGATGTTGGCATGGCGATCAAACGTCACTGGCGTGTCAGTCTTGGCCTGCCAAAGGGTGATGGTGGAGCTGTCATCTGAAACATAAGCGGATGGATAAGCTTCATTGCCGCCCCGCTTGTTCCAGCCCAGGCAGTCTGTAAAAAATGCCAGCGTTTCCGCAAGATCTGGAACCGTCAGGCCGGCATGATCTATGCCTTTGGTAAGCGGGGTCATGTCTCTACGGTCTCCGTTTCAAAGTGTGCCACGATACGTTCGACCAATCGTTCAGCTACTTCTGTTTTATCCATTGTTGGCCAGGCTTCAACACCCTTGTTGCTCAAAAGCCTGATGGTGTTGTTGTCTCCCCCCATAACGCCATTTTCCGCTGAAACATCATTGGCGAGGATCCAGTCCGCCTTTTTGCGTTTTAGTTTGGCGCGCCCGTGTTCTTCAAGCTTTTCTGTCTCCGCAGCAAAGCCAATCAGCAATTGTGGCCTGTTATGGTGATGGCCCAGGCCTTTCAGGATATCTGGGTTTTCCGTAAGTGCGAGGGAGTCAGGCCCTTTTCCATCCTGTTTTTTCATTTTTTCATCTGCGGTTTCAGCACTTCGCCAGTCCGCAACCGCGGCCACCATCACCGCAATATCCGCTGGAAGGGCGGTTTCAACCATTTTCTGCATCTCGCGTGCGGTTTGAACGTGGATTATTTCCGCATGTTTGGGGTCTGGAATGTTAACCGGACCGGAAACCAGTATAACTTCAGCCCCGGCCCGCCCCAGGGCTTCGGCTATTGCATGCCCCTGCTTGCCGGAGGAACGATTGGCAATGTAGCGCACCGGGTCAATCGGTTCATGCGTTGGACCGGAGGTGACGATTGCTCGTCTGCCAGCAAGTGGTTTTGGTGAACTGTCGAGCAACCCTGTGATGGCATTCGCGATTTCCAGTGGCTCGGCCATCCGGCCAACGCCTGCTTCGCCGGATTCTGCCATTTCACCTGAGTTGGGACCGACAAAATGAATACCGTCGCCTTCAAGCGTTTTGACATTGCGACGTGTTGCAGGATGGGCCCACATCGCCGGGTTCATTGCCGGTACGACTAAAATTGGCTTGTCACTTGCCATCAAGCAGGTTGAAGCCAGATCATCCGCGAGGCCGTTTGCCATTTTTGCCATCAAATCGGCGGTGGCCGGTGCGACGACGACCAAATCCGCTTCGCGGGACAGGCGGATATGGCCGATATCATGCTCTGCCTCACGTTCGAACAGATTTGTCAGCACCTTGTCATGGGAAAGCGCCTCCAAAGACAGGGGCGTGATGAACTCTTGAGCAGCCCTGGTCATTATCACGCGCACCGCCATTTCTTTCTTTTTGAGATGGCGGATCAACTCCAGGCATTTATAAGCGGCAATTCCCCCGCCAATAATCAGGAGAATGCGATTATCCGCTTTCGAAAACGCATCCTCATGCTCTGTTGTCGAGGGTTTGGCGGTTAGGGGCGGTGGTGATTGGCCCTCAGTCGCGGCAAGCATCAGCCGAGCCTCTTCCTCCATGGAGCGACCATTGCGCGCTGCGCGCTCCCTGAGCGCCTGCTTGGTATCTTCATCGAGGTTTCTGACGGTAATGCTTGGCATATCGCCAAAATAGAGATTGATTGCATTGATTGCAATGCAATCAATTTGGTTATTTGACCAGTTTCACCAAAGCCTCGCTTGGAAAACAGGTTGGCTTGCGACCATTCTTTTCCTGCCACCAGCCAATTGAACGGCGGGTTTTGAAGCCTGCCAGCCCGTCAGCGCCTCCGACATCGCGGCCCAGTGCGACCAGCTTTTCCTGGATTACCATCACATTGCCGCGCGTCAGGCCTGTAACTTTCTGCCATTTCGCTATAAACGGCTTGTTGGCCCACTGGATGCGGTCCGCGACATTGCCGACAAACAATCCATAAAGGTCGGAGTTATTGTATTGCTTGATGACGTAAAAATTCGGCGTGGCGATGAACACCGGCCCGCTGCGTCCAGCAGGCATCAGAATTGCCCCTTTTCTTGGTAATTCAGCAGCAGGAAACGGTTTGCCGGAAATTCGGCTGACACCGACACTGGCCCAGTCCGATATCTTGCGCATCTGGTCCGGTCCCTCCAGCGCACAGGAAATTTCCGCCGGGATATGCGCTTCAAAGCCCCAGTCGCGGGATTTCTGCCAGCCAAACTTGTTGAGGTAATTCGCAATCGAGGCCAGCGTGTCAGGTACGGATGACCAGATGTTGCGTTTGCCATCACCGTCAAAATCAACTGCGTATTCCAGATAACTTGAAGGCAGGAATTGCGGTTGGCCCATGGCACCTGCCCAGGAACTTTTCATGGCTGCCGGTGATGCATAACCTTTTTGAACAATACGTAGTCCAGCCAGCACTTCCTTGCGAAACAATTCCTTTCGCGTCGACATGAATGCCTTGGTGCCCAGAACCTGAAACGCACTATGCGGGATACTGACCCGTCCAAATGCGGATTCACGCCCCCAGATCGCCAGAAGAATTCGCCCAGGAACGCCATACTTCTTCTCAATGCGCGCAAGCAGACCTTTGTGTTTTGCAGCCAGTTTGCGGCCAGTGGCGACCACCGGTGCAATATTGTTTTCGCTGAAATAGCTGGCCGGGCTGCGAAACTCCGCCTGCGCCTGGGGTCGTGATGGTTTTGCTTCGGTGCCCGGGGGTACGAGATCCGGCAGATCCCATTTGATGCGAACGCCCTTAAAAGATGAATTAAAATTTCGCTTCGAAACGCCAAGCGCTTTGGCATCTGGCCAAAGATCGTTTTGCAGCCATGTTTGAAATTGCCGCTCGATTTCCGGTTTGTCGAGGGCGAGCGCGGGTAAGGAAGCGAACAAGGCCAGAGTGGTCAAAAACAACAGGGTTGGCAGGTTTTTCATCGACTGAGAATCACAAATGGTTCATCGAACCGCCAAGGTATCGTTCACGACGAAAATTTGAAACCGTTGACATTCTATAATTTAACAAATATGTTAATTAACGCAATAGTGAAATAGAGATAACCCATGTCAAACCTACCCGCCACCTTTGCAGCCCTTGGAGACCCTACCCGTTTTGCCATAGTCGAAAGGCTTCTGACGGAAGGGGAGTTGAATGCGGGTGCTGTTCAGGACGGAATGTCGATATCGGCACCGGCAATCTCTCGTCATCTAAAGGTGCTGAGGTCTGCCGGTGTGATCAACCAGCGAGTTGAGCGGCAACAGCGCATCTACTCGGTCCGACCGGAAGCGGTTCAGGGCATCAGCGCCTGGACGATGAGTTATCGTGAATTCTGGCAGGCAAGTCTCGACCGGCTTGAAATGGCCCTTCAACAGGAGATCAAACGAAAATGAGTGATTTAACGATTGAACGAAGCTTTGAAGCAGATCCCGAAACTGTGTTTGCATTTATTACCCAACCCAAACATTTGCTGAAATGGTGGGGGCCGGAGGGAATGAATGTACCGGAGCATGATTTGGATTTTTCCAGTCCGGGACCCTGGTCCTCAGTCATGGCGAATGCTGAGGGTGGCCGCTACAAGGTGACGGGAGAAGTTCTTAACGTGGATGCACCCAATTCGGTGGAGTTCACCTTTGCTTGGCACGATGAGAATGATGATCGTGGTCACGAAAGCCAGGTTCGCTTTGAGGTTGAGGGTAATGGCGCGGGAGGCTCGCTTTTTCGTCTGGTTCATTCGGGTCTTGCCGATGATGAAAGCGCCGAAAACCACAATGAGGGCTGGACTTCATCGCTACGCAAACTGGAACGCATGGCGAATTAGATAGACCGAAACAAACAAGAGGAGAAGTAACAATGCCAAAATTTGTATTTGCCTATCACGGCGGCAAAATGCCGGAAACACCAGAAGAAGGCGCCAAGGAAATGGAAAAGTGGAAAGCCTGGTTTGCTGACATGGGTTCCGCGGTGGTCGATGGCGGCAATCCGGTTGGAATGTCAAAAACCGTGAGCGCCGACGGTGTTGCAGATAATGGTGGTGCAAATCCTCTGTCTGGCTACTCCCTTGTTAGTGTGGACACCATGGATGCTGCGATTGCCCTGGCCCAAGGGTGCCCGATCCTCAACAGTGAGGGTAGCGTTGAAATTGCCGAAGCCATCGACATGGATATGTAGCGTAAACTCAATAGGGAACCGGAAAGTCCCTATACACCCCGGCGAGGTCTGCAAGGACCTCGTCGGACAGGTTTAGTTCCGTTGTCTGGATGGAGTTTTCGAGTTGTACCATTGATGTCGCCCCAAATATGACCGAAGCCATGAAAGGGCGCGTTAGACAAAAGGCCAGCGCCATCTGCGTAAAATCGAGCCCGTGTTTTTCTGCAACGCCTGCATAGGCATCGACAGCAGCCATTGCATTTGGTTTGAAGCGTCCACCCAGACCTTCATTGATGCTGGCGCGCGAGCCATCAGGTACCGTATTACTTCTGTACTTGCCCGTAAGCATTCCGCAGGCAAGTGGTGAAAATGCAAGCAATCCAACATCTTCGTGGTGTGAGAGTTCTGCCAAATCGAGATCAAAAATCCGACAAAGTAACGAATACTCATTCTGAATGGATGCCATACGAGGCAGGTTGTTAGCCTCTGCAATTTTCAGGAACTGCGCGGTTCCCCACGCGCTTTCATTGGAAAGGCCAACGTGGCGGACCTTCCCTGCTTTCACCAAAATATCCAACGCCTCAAGAACTTCATGCATGTGTTCAAGCGTTTCGTTGGTGTCTTGGCCCGTTGCATCAAAACTCCAGGACTGGCGAAAGTGATAAGATCCCCGATTTGGCCAGTGCAACTGGTAGAGGTCGATGTAGTCGGTTTGCAATCGCTCAAGGCTGCTCTCAATTGCGATATTGATGGTATCTGGTGAAATCGGAATACCATCTCGCACTCTTCTATAGCCGGAACCGCTGACTTTGGTGGCAAGGATCACATCACTTCGCCTGCCGGTTTTTGCAAACCAGCTGCCGATGATGCTCTCGGTATCTCCCTGGGTTTCAGATGACAGCGGCGTAGTCGGGTACATCTCAGCCGTATCGATAAAGTTGATGCCGTGATCCAGCGCATAATCGATTTGATCATGACCTTCCGCTTCACTGTTTTGGGTTCCCCATGTCATCGAGCCGAGACACAGTTCGCTGACTTTCAGGCCAGTGCGGCCGAGTTGATTGTATTTCACGTATTGATCCCCATTTCGAAATTTCAATGCCTGCCAGTTATCTCAACCGCAGTTCAATATTTAATGTCTCGCCGGCGACCACATCAACTTCCTGTGGTTCGATGTCACCAGCGGCAGACCAGCCTTCCACGAGATATTTGCCAGGGAGCAGTTTTTGCGCCCGTCCCGGCCTTAGGATGCCAAAGTTTTTCGGCTGGCCATCCAGAGAAGTGATGGAGGCGCGATCCGGTTCCTTCGTGTATTGTTCTGAAGGAGCGTAGGTCATGACGATGGTGCCAAGTGGTTTGGGCACAAGCACCACGCTTGTGGTTTTATCCTGCTCGACGACCACTTCCTGCGGGTCAAAATACCCAGCGGCTGTCCAGCCCTCAATTTTGTAACGTCCGGGTGTTACCGGTATGGGTTTGGAAATATTACTTCGGGGCCCACTTTTCCGGTCGAGTGCGGTGATCTTCGCCCGGTTTGGTTTGGATGTGTAATGCTCCGATTCCGGATAACTGATGTGCAGAAAACCTACATTGAGTGGAACTTCAAGAATTGTACCGTCGGTTGCTGGTATGGTAATTTCGCTCGGCTCAAGGGGCGACTCTCGACTGTCAGATTTTAGCAGGTAAGTTCCGGGTTTTGCCAAAACACCGTTACGGGAATGCACGCCATAGACTTTCTTGCCGTCGCGCCATAGCTCCGAGTTACGTTTTACAGTTTCACCATCCGGCAGTTTGTAGACAATGTGGAATTTGACGGTCGTTGCGAGGTCAAATTCGACAATTGCAAGTTCACCTTCACTCAAAGTCTGGGTAACGGATATCGGGTTATCCTTGTTTGGAGTGGCGCGAAACTCATAAGTTCCGCTTCGTGCGAGTGCTTCCTGTTTGGGCCGGAATCCGAATACCTGTTTGTTATTCTGGTAAACGCGGACAAATGAACCCCGATGCGGCTCTCCATCTTCAATAAATTTGGCTCGAACAAAAGCGGGTGTTTCAACCATCACCTCAATCTTTGTGTCGCCCTTTTTGTTGATCTCCACTGCCTGACGTACCGGCTTGAAGAGTGAACCATCTTCAAGAACCGGCCCAATCTCGATTTCGTAGCTACCGGCTTCTTCCAGTTCATTGCGTCGGTAACTGGCGACTTTGCCAATTTCAGTTCCATCCTTGAACAGTTTCCCCGACGCTTTGTATTTGCGCCCCTGATCATCAATTGCGGTAATTTTCAGGGCGTAGCCCTGGAATTGATCTTCAGTGGGTTCCGGTTCAACGACAACAAGTTCAGACTCTTCCACGACTACAACTTCACGGGCCTTTTCCAGTACATCGCGCAATTCATCGGCAGAGTTTGCATCGAAATATTGCCCGCCTGAATTTTCCGCAATGCAGGCAAGAGCACCACGCTCAATCCTTTTGACGCCAAAGCCGACCACATGGACCCGGATGTTGATATCTGAATTCTTCCACTCATTCATCAATGCACAGGGGTCCGCGTCACAGGTCTCAATTCCATCGCTGATCAGCAGAATATCGCCACGTCGTTCGCCGAAATCCTTGAGAGCCTCGCGCAAGCTGTAATCAATCGGTGTTTTGCCTGTAGGTTTGACCTCATCTACCGCATCGGCAATTTGGTCCTTTGCATCACCCGCTTTTTGGAAGGGAATGACCAATTCAGAATCCCTGCAATCACCAGCTCTTCGGTGTCCATAGGCTCGTAGTGCCAGCAATTTGTTTGAGAAATCACCGTTTAGAAATTTGCGAACCGCCTTGCGACCGGTTTCATATTTGCGCGATTTGTCTTCCAGTTCCCCCCACATGGAGTTGGAACTATCGTAGATAATGTATATTGCGGAACTCTCTTGAGCACGGGATGCCGCACTCAACTGGAGCAAGAACCAACCACAGCAAATAATGAACAACACAGTTAGACAAGCAGAATTGGATCGCATCACCTCGTAGCCTTTCATTACCCCACAGAAAATTCGGCTGATGGTTTTTGCATTGCGTAGAAATTTTCCATCGTGAATTCGATTTCCTCGCCGCTCTCCCAATCAAACAATGAGCGCTTGATCTGCATCAGCGGGCCCTCATAGACATGCAGCGCATAGCTCGGTTCATCACCATCTGCTGTTACGGCGTGGATGCCATCCGAACCCAGGGACAGGACTTCGCCCGGATTTACGGTTTTGGTCTTGATGTGTTTAAGGGTGCCCGCCTCACGCCGGTACAGAATATTTTTCTCACCACCGCGCAATACGCCAATATGAACATTCATCTTGTGCTCATGCGGTGGTAAAACCACAGAGGGATCAAATCGGCAGAACCAGATGGATGCATGTTCATCCTCGAACAACATGATTTCTTCCTCATCACCCAATGGAATGGAATCAATGATTGCCTGAGGGTCGGTTTGGGCGATTGTTTCTTCCAGCAGCGCACGAACCGCTTTGGTTGGCTGTGGTGAACCAACGGCTTCACGCGCGGCCTTAACAAATGCGTCCTTGTCAAAAGTCATGATTTCCTCCTCAACCTCACCAAAACACCCAATATGCCCCAAGTGCCGCGATCACCCAAAGTGCGGCATGGCCCCAGCGATTGCTGTGCGCCTCTGCGCGGCCAATCGCATTGGTGGTTTCTTCATCAAGCCGCATGCCTTCTTTTGACATCAAAGCCATTTCCGCTGAGAGAACCTGCGCCCGTTCGGCCATTTCCGGCAAGGAGTGGGCAAGATGCCGTATCGCCTCAAACCCTTCCTTTGCGTCTTCAAGCATGCCGACGGGGCCGAGATTTTTGGCAATCCACTCGCCAACTACAGGCTCCGATGTTTCCCACATGTTGAAGGCCGGATCCAGCGTTCGCGCGACACCCTCCACAACGACCATTGTCTTTTGCAGTAACAAAAGTTCAGGCCGTGTTTCCATGTCAAAAAGTTCGGTGACTTCAAACAACAGTGTCAACAACTTCGCCATTGATATGGTTTCGGATGATTGACCATGGATGGGTTCACCAATTGCCCGGATTGCCTGGGCAAAACTTGGAACACTGTGGTGGGAAGGCACATAACCTGCATCAAAATGAACCTGCGCCACACGCATATAATCACGCTTGATAAAGCCATAGAGGATTTCAGCCAGGAACCGTCGTTCCTTTTTACCAAGCCGGCCCATAATGCCAAGATCAACCGCCACGATCACCCCGTCGTCTGCAACAAACAGATTTCCCGGATGCATATCTGCGTGAAAGAACCCGTCCCGCAGCGTATGCCGCAGGAATGACTGGATGAGATTGACCGAAAGCTGTTGAAGATCGTGACCCGCCTCGCTTAGCGCTTCAATGTCGGAAAGCTTGATGCCATCTACCCAATCCATGGTAATGCAATCACGCCCCGTTCGTTCCCAATCGACTTGCGGTATGCGAAAGCCAGGATCCTCGGCGATATTCTGGCCCATTTCTGAAAATGCGGCGGCCTCCAGCCGCAAGTCCATTTCAAGCTTGGCGGATTGGGCCAACATGTCGACCACTGCTACAGGTCTCAATCTCTTGGCATCCGGGATATGACGTTCCTGAAAACGTGCGGCCAGATAGAATGTCGACAAATCCTTTTCAAACCGTCGCCGTACACCGGGACGGATTACCTTGATCGCTACTTGAGTTTCACTTCCGGCAATTGTCGCGTGATGCACCTGTGCAACAGATGCAGCTGCCACCGGTTCGCTGATATCGCTGAAAACTTCGCCTATCGGTCTGCCAAGAGATTGTTCAATCGCTAATTTTGCCTCGGCGGTTGAAAAAGCTTCCATCCGGTCGTGCAACAGCTCCAGATCGGTCGCAATTTCCTTTCCAACCACATCCGGGCGAGTGGCGAGGAACTGACCAAGTTTTACCCAACTCGGCCCAAGCCGGTTAAGCGCCACCGACAAGCGTTCGGACTGTTTTCGGTTTTTTGACTGGCCCCGGGCTATCCAGCCTGCGATGCGATGTCCAAATCGGGCAGGAGGTGGCAGCGGTTCAACCGGAAGGGCCGATATCACGCCTTCCCGGGCCAGTACGAAACCAGCCCTTGCAAGCGAAAATGCGGCGCTCAATCTTCCCATTGCGGCTAAAGCTTCCAGCCAGAGTGAAGGGCAACCACACCGCCAGTAAAATTGCGGTAGGTAACTTGCGAGAATTTGGCCTCTCGGATGAATTCCGCAAACCGTTCCTGATCGGGAAATTTGCGGACTGATTCCACCAGGTACCGATAGGGTTCCCCATCGCCGGTGACTGCCTTGCCGATTTGCGGGATCACATCCATTGACCAGCGTTCATATATCTTGTCGAGGATTGGCATATCCACATCCGAAAACTCTAGGCATAAAAACCGTCCGCCGGGTTTTAACACCCGGTAAGCTTCACTCAATGCCTTGTCCATCCGCGGTACGTTGCGAATTCCAAAAGCGATTGTATAGGCGTCAAAGGTGTTGTTTTTAAAAGGCAGGCTTTCTGCATTGCCCTCGATGAATTCCAATTGGTCATCAAGCCCTTTCTTGATTGCCCGGGCCCTGCCAACTTCAAGCATGGAGGCATTGATATCAAAAACAGTTGTTGAAACCCCTTGGCCACCACGCTCGACAATCCGGAAGGCAATGTCACCGGTGCCGCCCGCCACATCAATTGAATGCCATTTTCGTTCCAGACCCTTGGTCAGGTTTTTGGGAGGTGCAAGGCTCGAAACCATCGCGTCCTTCCACAACCGGTGCATGCCGACGGACATCAAGTCATTCATCACATCGTAACGGTCGGCGACCGTATGAAATACATCGTTGACCAGAGGTTGTTTTTCCCCGGACCCAACATTGGAAAACCCGAAGGAGGTTTCCATTTCGTCCGGTTTTGTGGTGCGCAGATCAGACATGCGGGTCCTGTGAGTATCCATCAATGAGTGGGCCGTGCCTCGACCGGGTATGGCCATGGCCAGCTTCCCACTATATTGCAATTGTTGAAATATACACTGCGGCATTCAGGAAATGAACCAACGAGTGCCAAATGGAGCAAGTTTCCTGTCATGCCAGAATTGCCAGAGGTTGAAACGGTAAAACGGGGTCTTGCGCCGGCAATGGAAGGTGCGCTCATCACTCATGTTCAGCTCAATCGGGAAAATTTGCGGTTTCCGTTTCCAAATGGTTTTGCGAAAGATCTAGCCGGTTGTCGCATCCTTTCCATGGGGCGACGGGCAAAATACCTGCTGGCCGATCTCGACAGCGGCAACGTTCTGGTCATGCATCTGGGAATGTCGGGGTCTTTTCGAGTTGAAATTGCAGAAAGTTCAGACCAGCCGGGGAGTTTTCATTATCCGCGTTTTGAAGCTGAAAAACATGATCATGTGGTTTTTGAGCTGGAACTACCGGACCAGAACGCGAGGGTGATATACAATGACCCCCGCCGCTTTGGGTACATGGATTTGGTAAAACGGGCTGAATTCGAAACCCACCGACATTTCAAGTCCCTCGGGATTGAACCGACGGGTAACCAGCTTAATGGTGAAAGTCTGGCGACGCTGTTTGAGGGAAAGAAGGCACCGTTGAAAGCTGCATTGCTGGACCAGCGGTTGATTGCAGGGCTTGGCAACATCTATGTGTGCGAGGCGCTGTGGCGTGCAGGACTGTCTCCTATACGCAAGTCCTCCACCATCAGCCGGAAGGGTGGCTTGGCTACAGAACGCTCAACCCTTCTGGCTGAGTGTATCAGAGACATCATATCCGAAGCGATAAAGGCTGGTGGTTCGTCTTTGCGGGATCATCGGCAAACCGATGGTTCGCTTGGATATTTCCAGCATACTTTCAATGTTTATGACCGGGAGGGGGAGCCCTGCGCAAAACCAGACTGTAAAGGCCGGGTGTCACGCATTGTGCAATCTGGTCGCTCAACTTTTTACTGCCGGTCCTGTCAGCGCTAGGTGCAATGAGGGTGGTGAACGGGGCAGGTCATCACCACATCTGGCAAGCCATGGATTATGCGTTGACGGACAAGCTGCACCACGGTATATGTCCGCCAGATTTACGGGCCAGTGATAACCATATCCCGCCCTTTTTCCATACAGTTTAACTGAATAGGAACTGATTGGGACTTAGGTCGTGAATTCAATCGTGTTTGAAAGCCCACAAGGAACGAACAGGAAAGCCGCAACATGGCAAATACAAGATCGGCAAAAAAGGCAGTTCGCAAGATTACTGCCCG
Organism: Hyphomicrobiales bacterium; assembly: GCA_021775415.1. Taxonomy (GTDB): domain Bacteria; phylum Pseudomonadota; class Alphaproteobacteria; order Rhizobiales; family Rhizobiaceae; genus JAALLB01. The sequence goes on from JAJFHV010000013.1 coordinate 258,037, forward strand.
CACCGCAGTCAACAAGGATCGCCGCTCCCGCGTGCGTACCTTTATCCGCAAGGTAGAAGAAGCGGTCGCCAGTGGCGATAAAGCTGCTGCAGATACAGCACTCAAGGCTGCACAACCTGAAATCATGCGCGCAGTAACCAAAGGTGTGATGAAAAAGAATACAGCGTCACGCAAAGTTTCGCGGCTTTCTCAAAGTGTCAGAAAAACTGGCGCCTGAGTTTTATAAAACATCGATTTTTGAGACCCGGTTCGCGCCGGGTTTTTTGTTTTGTGCTTGTGGATAGTACAATTGTTTTATTTTTCCCCAAAAAAACCGCAATGATACAGGTGATTCAGGATTTTTTTCCTGTTAAAAATTACTCAGTTATTTCATGGCATTAGCGGGTAGTTGGGTTGTGCACCCCACCCGCATCCAGCCCAACTTCGAGTCAAGAGCCAAATCGGAGAATTATTTTTAAATCTTCAAAATCGGCCTTTGTAGAATTCCAGATCTCGCAAACACATTGATTCGTAATGATTCTTTTTTTTGACCCTGCGTCAAAAAAAACTAATGCCGAGACCTTTGCCAGCCCGTTAATGCCTCCTTAACCAAAACCGGTTGCAACCCCGAAATCTGCTGTATACATTCTTCTCACGGAAGGCGTCGGGAAAGGGGACCGGCGGTTTCTGTCGCAGACAATTCGGGCACCAGCTTCCAGCAAATTTGGATGGCTGATTGGGGACAAGTAGCGTTTTCCTATAGTGTGTAGTTGTGTCTGTTCGGCAGGAATCGTTGGGTGTCTGGACCTGCATTCTCTGGAGCACCACGTTCCGGAAATTGCGTTGGGCGTTACTTGGGGGCTGCGAAGACCAAATTGATGGTCTGGGTTGCCGATTTAGACAATCAATTGTCTTTCGTGCGTAATCGGGGTTCCCCGTGTCCTTTGGGACAGTTTAGTAGTTGATTGATTTAATGCACCGTATCGAAGGCGTCATGTCGTCTTTTATGCGACTGGGAGAAGTTTGCCATGTCATACGCCGGAGATGTTTCCTGCACACAATGCTGGAAGGCTCTGGGGGAAGACGACACCGCACAACTTGTCGACGTAAGAACCGTACCGGAGTGGAATCTGGTCGGGGTTCCGGATCTGGAGCCTGTTGGCAAGAACCTGATTGCGGTGGAGTGGCAACAATATCCTTCCATGGAGGTCAATCCAGAGTTTACTCGGGTGGTTTCGGACAAACTTGAAGCATGCGGTACGGCAAAGAGTTCCAAAGTGTATTTGATTTGCCGTTCGGGTGTTCGCAGTATTGCTGCAGCCCAGGCGTTAACTCAGGCGGGATTTGAAGCGGCGTACAACGTAACAGGTGGTTTTGAGGGTGATCATGACCAGCATAGGCATCGCGGCTGCGTAGCTGGTTGGAAATTTGATGGCTTGCCCTGGAAGCAGCGGTAGGAAGGAGGAATGACAAATTCAGATAGATAAAACGAACGGACAACCGGGTGCCGGAAACTGGTCAAAACTGACTCTCCCCGGCATGAAAAGATTCAGGGGCAAAATCAACCAATCGGCGGGTCCGCGGAAGACCCTGCAGCAAGGTACGAATGATGTGGAGACTAAATTGAAAGACAACAGGGGGCCAGCAGGCTCAAAAGGATTTGCAGAAAAATGGGAGCGGGTTCGCAAACAATTGCAGGTGCAACTTGGCAAAGACGTTTATGACAGCTGGTGCGGCCGGTTGAAATTTGACATTCTGGAAGGTGGTGTAGTCGTTCATACTGTGCCGACTGCCTTTTTGAAAAACTGGATCACTACGCACTATCGCGAAAATCTTCTCAGCCTGTGGAAGAAGGAAGATGATTCTGTTTTACGTGTCGATATTGCGTTGCGCTCTGCTGTACGCCGACATGTCGTTGATCAAAAAGAATCCGAAAAGCGCGCCCAGGATGCAAAAAAGGCAGAGGCTGATCGCAAATCCGCCGGTGCTTCACGCTTTATAGACGGTCTGGCCGCCTCCAGACCAATGGACAAACCGTGCACCTTTGCCGGTTCTCCGCTTGACCCACGACACCGGTTTGAAACCTTCATTGAAGGCAGTTCAAACCGCATGGTGAATGCGGCTGCCCGCACAATTGCTGAAGATCTCAATGGCTCGGTGCGGTTTAATCCGTTGATCATCCATGCAAATGTGGGTCTTGGTAAAACCCATATGTTGCAAGCCATTGCCTGGCAGGCGAGAAGCCTCAATCCGAAAACCCGTGTTCTGTATCTAACAGCGGAATATTTCATGTGGCGGTTTGCTTCAGCCATTCGCGACAAGACCGCACTTACCTTGAAAGAATCCCTGCGCGACATCGACATTTTGTTGATTGATGACATGCAGTTCCTGCAGGGAAAGGCAATTCAGGCAGAGTTTTGCCACTTGCTGAACGAGTTAATCGACAGCGCCCGTCAAGTTGTTGTGGCAGCCGACCGTCCACCAACGGAACTTGAAAGCCTGGATGATCGGGTCCGGTCCCGGTTAAAGGGTGGTGTGACACTGGAAATCAAGTCGCCGGATTACGAACTGCGCAAGGAAATCCTTGCGGTGCGTTACCGTGAAGCCAAGGCCGAGCAACCCAGTCTCGAAATTCCGGAAGATATCCTGCACTATGTTGCTCGTCAGGTCACAAGCAGCGGGCGGGATGTGGAGGGCGCATTCAACCAATTGCTGGTTCAACACCGTTTCTCCGAAGGTAATATGAGCCTTGAGGAACTAGATAAAATTCTCAGCCATCTAATTAAATCAGCTGATGCAAGGCGGGTTCGGATCGAGGACATCCAGCGTATTGTTGCGCGCCAGTTCAACGTTACCAAAAATGATCTTCTGTCGAGCAGGCGCACTCGGGTAATCGTTCGTCCACGCCAGATAGCAATGTATTTGGCAAAGATGATGACCCCCCGTTCGCTGCCAGAGATAGGCAGACGGTTTGGAGGCAGAGATCATACGACAGTTTTGCATGCTGTTCGCAAGATTGAGGAGCTCACCTCAAAGGACCAACAAATGGCCCATGAGGTGGAGTTGTTGAAGCGATTGATCCTGGAGTAGGACCAAATATTCCCAGTTGGCTCGTCAGGCGTGGTTTTCCCCAAAAAGGGGGAGATCTCGCCTGCAATGCCCTTGCAAAGCGGTCAGGATTTCCGCACTCTGCATGACCGGAATTTCAGACAGCACTTTTACCGGTCAATGCAGGGTTTTGTGACCGGGGTCCCACTACAGCAAAATGTGCCCTGGAACATCAACAATCATGACGACCCCTTGGCGGAGTTAGCTACAAATGCGTGTGACACTTGAAAGATCCAACCTCTTGAAGTCCCTGGGCCATGTGCACCGGGTGGTTGAACGGCGCAACACAATCCCCATTCTTTCAAACGTGTTGCTGAAGGCTGAAGGCAATCAGCTTCATCTCAAGGCAACCGATCTTGATCTCGAGATTTTTGAAAAAGCACCAGCAGTCGTCGAGCAGGCCGGTTCTACCACCGTACCCGCCCTGATGCTTTTTGAAATCGTTCGCAAGCTGCAGGATGGTTCCGAGGTTTCATTATCGGTTGATGGCGACTCATCCACGATGAAGCTGACCTCGGGGCGCTCTCAGTTCACACTGCAAATGCTGCCTGAAAGTGACTTCCCTGATATTTCAGCCGGAGAGTTCAGCCATAGTTTCTCAATGGCAACCGGTGAAATCGGCAAATTGATCAATCACACCCAGTTCGCCATATCGACTGAGGAAACCCGCTATTATCTGAACGGTATTTACCTCCACACGGTTGAGGATGAAGGCAGTACTGTATTGCGGGCAGTTGCAACGGATGGACACCGACTGGCCCGCTCGCAGACTGAAGCACCGGACGGTTCTGCTGGAATGCCTGGTATCATCGTGCCGCGCAAAGCGGTCGGAGAAATCCAGCGGTTGGTTGAAGACCCGGATGCGGCAGTACTTATCGAATTATCCGATTCCAAGATCCGCCTGAGCGTTGGAGAGACGCTGCTGACCTCGAAGCTGATTGACGGTACGTTTCCGGATTACAATCGGGTTATTCCTTCCGGCAATGACAAGGAACTGAAAATGGACCGGGCAAGTTTTGCCAGTGCGGTTGACCGGGTCTCAACAATTTCATCCGAGCGTGGACGCGCCGTGAAGCTTCAATTGACCGAGGGGCAAATTGTACTGTCCGTAAATAATCCCGATTCCGGTACAGCAGAGGAAGAGGTGGCAGTTGGATATAGCGATGATCCTCTCGATATCGGATTTAATTCGCGCTACCTCCTGGACATTACCAATCAACTATCAGGTGAAGAGGCGATCTTCATGCTTTCCGACCCAGGATCGCCTACGCTCATTTGCGATTCGGCCGATAGTGGCGCCATATATGTGTTGATGCCGATGCGGGTGTAACAACTCCCCAAACACAGCAGTCTGGGCAGAAAGTGTGAATTTGTGGATTCGGTTTATCTTGAGACATTAAAGCTCACAAAATTTCGCAATCACGAAAACCTCTCGCTTGATCTAGATTCTCGCCATGTGGTGTTAACCGGTGAGAACGGTGCTGGTAAAACCAACATTCTTGAAGCGGTTTCATTTCTGTCTCCTGGACGCGGTTTGCGCCGTGCTCCCTACGACACGGTTGCGATGGCTGGCGGTGGCGGTAGTTGGAGTGTGTTTGCGCGCCTGAACGGGGCTGAAGGTGAGGTCAGCATTGGCACCGGTTTGCAGGAGACGAGCCTTGGTGTCGAGACCCAACGCCGGGTACACATCAACGGTGCCCAGGCAAAAACCGCCGATACGTTGCTGGAGCATTCCCGCATTGTGTGGCTGACGCCTGCGATGGATGGTCTGTTTACCGGACCTGCCGGAGATCGCAGACGGTTTCTTGACCGTTTGGTGCTGGCAGTAGATCCAACGCATGGTCGACGTGTGTCCAATTTCGAAAAAATCATGCGCAGCCGCAACAAACTGCTCTCGGAAAACCAGATTGATGAGACTTGGCTCTCGGCAACTGAAGAGCAATTGGCTGAATTGGCGGTGTCCGTTGCCTCTGCACGGCATGAAATGGTTGGGCTGCTTTCAGGCGTGATCGTTCAAAACAATGATCCCGCTTCACCGTTTCCTGATGCGTTAATCACTCTTTCTGGTAGTCTTGAAAATGAGATTGGTGAGGTTGCAGCCAGCGACCTTGAGGGAGAGTATCGTGACCGGTTAAGAGATTGTCGCAGGCTGGATGCTGCTGCTGGTCGCACCCTTGAAGGGCCGCACCGTTCTGATTTGGTGGTACATCATCGACCCAAGTCAATGGCTGCAGCACTGTGTTCAACCGGAGAACAAAAAGCGCTGTTGATCGGATTGTTATTGGCTCATGCGAGATTGGTCGGGGAAATGCACGGGTTTGCGCCTGTGTTGCTGTTGGATGAGGTTGCAGCCCATCTGGATGAAGGCCGCCGTCGAGCGCTATATGACATGATCGATACACTGGGTTGCCAGGCCTGGATGACCGGCACGGACAGGGCCTTGTTTACACCAATGGATAATCGGGCAAATTTTTTGACGGTTGAGAATGGGCAGGTACGCCACTAAGGATAGTCAAATGAAACTGAGCCCGGAAGAACTTGAACGTTATGCCCGCCACATCGTACTTGCCGATGTGGGGGGTGCAGGCCAGCAAAAGCTGAAGCAGGCACGGGTTCTGGTAGTCGGTGCCGGGGGACTTGGCTCACCAGTGATGCAATATCTGGCAGCAGCCGGTGTTGGTACCATTGGGGTAGTTGATCCCGATACCGTTTCGCTGTCCAACCTGCAGCGGCAAACCATTCATGACTCGGATAATTGCGGCGAGCCAAAGGTTGAAAGCGCAAAAGCCGCCATTACCCGCCTCAATCCGCATGTGTCTGTTGAGATCTGGCCGGTCCGATTGAATTCGGAAAATGGTGCCGAGCTTATAGTCCAATATGACCTTGTGGCTGACGGCAGCGATAATTTCGATACCCGTTATCTGGTGGCAGACCTTTGTGAGCAGTTTGAAAAGACCCTGGTAACGGCAGCGGTTGGTCAGTTTGATGCCTCAATCACTACGCTGAAACCGCATTTGCATGATGCCGCGGGCAAGGCCTTCCCGCGCTACCGGGATGTCTTCCCGCAAAAACCACCCGATGGAATGTTGCCCACCTGTGAGGAAGCCGGCATTCTTGGAGCACTCACCGGGGTTATCGGCTCGATGCAAGCGCTTGAAATCGTCAAGGAGATTGTCGGGTTTGGCGAAAGCCTTGCGGGGCGATTGTTGCTTTATGACGCTAAGTCCGCCCGGTTTCAGGAAATCACTTACGCTCGAAGCGCGTCTTAATCCTCGATAAGGTTTGCCCGCTCCTGCAAGGCTTCAAATTTCAAGAGCCCGGTGGTGGTATCGACATGTGACACCACCGATGATGCGTTGTGTGCCGCTAGTAACAATGCATGCGATGCAGGGCGGCCGCAATTCAGCCCCCAGGCAAGGGTGGCAACAAAAGCATCGCCTGCACCGGCAGTTCCCGCAACATTTGCCGCAATAACATCTTGATGATGCAAATCCTTGCCATCAAACAGCCAGGCGCCTTCTCCGCCGAACGTCACCAGCACATTTTTGGGACCATGACTTGCCAGGGCCTGGCAGAATTTCTCCAGCGGAACGCGCCCACCGGGAGACGAAAGTGAAGGTTCGTTGCGCTTTGGAGTGCCCCAATCAAGGGAACGATCAAGCGCGGAAAGACAGGGGATCAGTGCCGTAGCCTCAACCGCATTAAGCGAAATCAGTGCCATGTCTTGCGCAGCGGTAAGCACCGAATTGGATTTATTTGAAATCTGCCTGATGCCCGGATTGCTGGAAAAGAACGCGCCGGTTTTTTTCGCAAGACTTGCGATCTCAGGCAGCATGTTTGCCGATTCGCCACTCAGGCCCGCCGCGTGAACAAGATCAACACTGACAGAGCGAAGTGCAACTAGGTCTTCTTTCACCAGCTTGGTATTGGCGCCACGTTGGGTAAAAATGGCAGCATTCTTTTCGTGTGAGGCAATCATCACGGCTGCACCTGTTGGGTCGTTGTGTGAAATGATCATGCCATCCACATTCAACTGGTTTTTTTTACAATGTGCTTCCACCAAATCGAGGGAAGGGTCTTTACCAGTCTTCACAACCGGCATGACCTCGCATCCCAGTCTTGCAAGACATACGGCCGTGTTAAGTGCGCCGCCGCCAATATGGGTTGTGATCTCTTCTGCTTCGATTTTGCGACCCGGTTCAACCAGAAGAAATTGGCTATGGGCATTGGAAAGCGAAATTTTTTCAACGGAATCGGATTGCAACACCGCAATGGTATCAACCATCGCGGACCCGAAGGTGATCGCCGAAACCTTGGGTTTGTCAGGCATTCTCAGCTCTCATCCAGTGGGGAATGAGAAATGCATCCATAACCATCCATGCAATCAATACGGCACTTATCCCGAAACTTGCCGCATGGTCGGAAAAAACAAGGGATACGACTGTAAGGGACAGCATCGCCAAACCTGAAAGTGGTCGCTTGTGAAATATCCGGTGCGCGCCAAATCCGCCAAGCACGATCAACAGGATGTATGAAATCCACAAGGTCCTGCTATCCAATGGAGCAGTTTCATCAGGCTTTTTCAGCTCTTCGGCCATGTCATCCATCGTCCGGCTGCTAGAATCAATTGTCGGTTGGTAGTACGCGATCCGGTGGGCGATGTTTATCGAACAAGGTGCGGATGTTTATCAACACCCGGTCACCCATTTCAAGCCGCCCCTCAATGGTTGCCGAGCCCATATGTGGCAGGATGACAACCTTGCCAGCTTTCACCAGCTTCATCATTCTTTCGCTGATGGCTGGTTCATGCGCAAGCACATCCAGCCCCGCACCGGCGATTTTGTTTTGCTCAATCGCTTCTATCAGCGCTTTCTCATCAATTATTTCGCCGCGCGCTGTGTTGATAATGACCGAATTGGGTTGCACCAGCGCCAGCCGCTCGGCGGAAAGGAGATTGTGGGTTGCTGGAGTGGAAGGGCAATTGACCGATACAAAATCGACCCGCGCAAGCATCTGATCGAGGTCTTCCCACCAGGTTGCTTCCAGTTCCTGCTCCACCCCTTCGCTTACCTTGTTACGGTTGTGGTAGTGAATGGAAAGGCCAAAGGCCTTTGCACGTCTGGCAACGGCGGTGCCGATCCGGCCCATGCCGATTATGCCCATGCGTTTGCCCCAGATTCGATGTCCCAACATCCAGGTTGGTGACCACCCGTGCCATCTACCGCCGGAAATCGCACGAGCACCTTCCACAAACCGCCGGGAAACTGCAATCATCAGACCCATGGTCATGTCGGCAGTATCTTCGCTCAAGACATTGGGTGTATTGGTGACCGTAATTCCCTTGGCGCTCGCTGCCGCAACATCAATGTTGTCGACGCCGTTTCCGAAATTTGCGATAAGCCTTAGCTGTTTGCCAGCCTGATTGATAATGGCGGCATCAATATTGTCCGTGACCGTCGGTACCAGAACGTCGGCAGTCTTGACCGCCTCTATCAGCGCTGCTTCGTCCATCGGCGTGTCTTCGAGATTCAATTTCGTGTCAAACAATTCCCGCATCCGGGTTTCCACCAGGTCCGGCAGTTTTCGGGTTACGACGACGACAGGTTTTTTTGTGGTCATATACAATGGTTCCGACGTGTTGTTGACGACATGTTAACCCTGTGCCGCCAAACTGAAGATGCTTTTATGTTTAGCAGACCGATTCCGCAACACAAAGAAAACACTTATCTGAAAAACCTGATTTTACGGAGTTGAAGGTGCGTTCCCAGATTCAATCGATTTTGCACAGACTAACACAGATTATTCTCCCGGTATCGTTGACCCTGATGCTGTTTTTTGCGCCAACGTGGAGTGGCACAACCAGTGCATATGCCGCTGCATCGGGGAAAACCGGATTACCGCTGCCGCGCTATGTCAGTCTCAAGTCAAAGCGGGTGAATATGCGGGTTGGTCCAGGGCGTGAGTATCAGGTTTCCTGGATGTATTTGAAACAGGGCCTGCCGATGGAAATTATCCAGGAATACGACAACTGGCGACGCGTACGTGACCCACAAGGCAATGAGGGTTGGATTCTGCATTCGCTATTGTCGGGCAAGCGAACAGCCATTGTTACCCCTGGAGAAAAGGGAACACGCATTCTCATGCATACACAAGCCTCATCGAAAGCAGCCGTTACGGCAGAAATCGAGGCGCAGGTCGTTGGAAAAATTGCCGAGTGCCAGGAAAACTGGTGCCGCATCGAAGTTTCAGGGTATGAAGGCTTCGTTGAAAAAAATACGCTCTGGGGGGTTTATCCGGACGAGCTAATCGAACAGTGACCTCGGCTTAAGACCGCTTGGCGTTCTCACGAACACGCACAACCACATCCACCCGGCTGATTTCCATGCCCTTTGGGGGTTCTGGCAGGTTCTCAACCCGTGCAAAGCCGGATGGCATATCGATTACCTTGTTTGAGCCTTCAATAAAGAAGTGGTGATGATTATCCGTGTTGGTATCGAAATAGGTTTTGGTTGAATCAACCGAAATGGCCCTCAACAAGCCATTATCAGTGAACTGGTGGAGTGTGTTGTAGATAGTGGCAAGAGATACAGCCACCCCCGCCTTGCGTGCTTCCTCATACAGGTTCTCCGCCGAAACATGGCGATCGCCTTTTGAAAACAACAGCTCTGCAAGCTCCACCCGTTGGCGGGTCGGGCGCAATTTTGCAGCCCGCAGCATATCATCCAGGTTCTTCTTGGGTTTTTGCATCGTTGATGGTCAATCCCTGCACAGAATTAAGTGATCCACTGCAGCTATTCTACGCCGATTTGCCCCCAAGAGAAATGAAATTATGACGCACCCGTGATGACTGGCAGACCGATGCTGCAGTTATCCTTTACGCTTCGTTAACAAATCAGGCGCACACTTCCAGAATACGGGACCAAAGGACTGTAAATGTGTGTAATGACAAACAGCGGCAAAACTCGCAATTCTGACGAATAAACAAGTATAGATTTTATCACTCCGTTAGATGCCTGCGATGGTCGCAAGCGGAGCAGATATGGCCAAAATTTCAAAAATAACCAAAATTTGCGCGATTGTCTCGGCAATCGGTTTTCTTGTTGTTCCAACCTCCAGCATGGCTGAATCAGCTGCATGCGGCGAGCGTGGTGAGCTAATCAAGGCATTAAAACAGCGTTACAAGGAAGTGCCAGTTGCAGCCGGCATTTCACAAAAGAACACGGAAGCCTTTGAGATATTTGCTTCTGAGCAGGGAACCTGGACAGTTGTCATGACGACATCAACAGGCATGACATGCATCATGGCTGCCGGGCATTCCTGGAAGGACCTGCCAAAGATTGCAATGGGTCCGCTGACCTAAAGCTGGATCACCTGAATTCAGCAATGGCTGCATTGAGCACCGGACAATCGGTCCGGGCTTTATGCACGAATTTAAGTCCACAAATTCAAAAATCTTTCTTTGTCACACGCCATTTCTGTGTGCTAGAAACGCCGGCAATTGATATGTCCGGGGTGAGAGAGACCGCTGGAATATTTTTAAAAAGAATTTGAGCGTTGATTGAAGGGTGCGGCGGTTTCATGAGTGACCAAAAATCCAGTTATAGCTACGAAGAACTTCTCGCCTGCGGGCGCGGCGAATTATATGGCCAGGGTAATGCGCAGTTGCCATTGCCGCCGATGTTGATGCTTCATCGTGTTACCGATCTTTCGGAAACCGGTGGTGACCATGGTAAGGGTTACGCCCGGGCGGAATTTGATATCACGGATGATCTTTGGTTTTTCCCGTGCCATTTTCACGGCGACCCGGTTATGCCCGGTTGTTTGGGCCTTGATGCCATGTGGCAATTGACCGGATTTTATCTTGGTTGGCTTGGTGAAACCGGTAAGGGTCGTGCGCTTTCCACCGGTGAGGTCAAGTTTACCGGAATGGTCACGCCAAAGACGAAGCTGGTTGAATACGGTATCGACTTTCGGCGCGTTATGCGGGGCCGGTTGGTTCTGGGTATCGCCAATGGCTGGATGAAAGCAGATGGCGAAACCATCTATCAGGCAAGTGATCTTAAAGTGGGCTTGTTTCACGAATAATTTGCGGATGTCGGTGCATCGCCACTTCGCGCCGATTGTTCATGTTGCAAGCCTGTGCAACAATTGCTAGCGGATAATCAATCAAGGATTTCAGAAAGGTCCCCCTGACATGAAACGTGTTGTCGTCACCGGAATGGGAATTGTCTCGTCTATTGGAAACAATACCCAGGAAGTTCTGGCCTCACTGCGGGAGGCGAAGTCCGGTATTGGTAAAGCTGAAGATTATTCCAAATACGGGTTTCGTTGCCAGGTGCACGGCGAACCGGATCTCGATCCGTTTGAAGTGTTGGACCGGCGTACCGCCCGGTTCATGGCAAAGGGCACGGCCTGGAACTACATTGCGATGGAACAGGCGATCCAGGATGCCGGGCTTGAGGAAGGTGATGTCATCAATCCCCGCACCGGCATTATCATGGGCTCCGGTGGACCATCGACACGTACTATTTATGAGGCGGCAGATATCACCCGTGAAAAAGGTCCAAAGAGAATTGGACCGACAGCTGTTCCAAAGGCGATGAGTTCAACCGCGTCAGCGGTTCTGGCCACCCAGTTTCAAATCAAGGGGGTCAATTATTCAATCTCCTCTGCCTGTGCGACATCCAACCATTGCGTGGGAAATGCCTATGAGACCATTCAGGTCGGCAAGCAGGATGTGATTTTCGCTGGCGGTTCCGAGGACCTTGATTGGAGCATGTCCAATATTTTTGATGCGATGGGCGCGATGTCCTCCAAGTTCAATGATACTCCATCGGTGGCTTCCAGAGCCTATGACGTAAACCGCGATGGTTTTGTAATTGCAGGCGGTGCGGGTGTCCTGGTGCTTGAAGAACTTGAACACGCCAAAGCGCGTGGGGCGAAAATCTATGGTGAGATAACCGGCTACGGGGCTACTTCCGACGGTCATGACATGGTTGCACCGTCCGGCGAAGGGGCGATGCGCTGTATGCGTATGGCCATGGAAACCATCAACGACCCGATCGACTACATCAATCCGCATGCCACCTCAACACCGGTGGGGGATGAAAAGGAAATGGAAGCACTGCGAGGGGTCTTCGGTGACAATTGCCCGCCGCTTTCAGCAACCAAGTCGCTTACCGGACATTCGCTCGGCGCAACCGGGGTCCAGGAAGCAATCTACTGTTTGCTGATGATGCAGAACCGCTTCATCTGTGAAAGTGCCCACATTGATGAGCTTGACCCGCTGTTTGCCGACATGAACATTGTCCAGTCTCGTCAAGATGATGTGGAGCTCAACACGGTACTCTCAAACTCATTTGGTTTTGGCGGCACCAATGCAACGCTGGCGCTTCAGCGCTACAACGGTTGAGGGGGCTGTAATGGGAGACATGATGCGCGGAAAACGCGGTCTGGTGATGGGGGTTGCCAATAACCATTCCATCGCATGGGGTATCGCCTCACGCCTTGCAGCCGAAGGTGCCGAGCTTGCATTTACTTACCAGGGAGAGGCGTTTGGAAAACGCGTCACGCCGTTGGCTGAAAGTGTTGGCTCAAACATTTTGCTGCCCTGTGATGTGGAAGACATTGATACGGTTGATGCAGTCTTTGATGCGTTGAAGAGCGAATGGGGCGGCATAGATTTTCTGGTCCACGCAATTGCATTCTCGGACAAGAACGAACTCAAGGGCCTCTACGCTGATACCACGCGGGAAAACTTTTCGCGTACGATGGTGATTTCCTGCTTCTCGTTTACCGAAATCGCAAAACGCGCAGCGGCATTGATGAACGATGGCGGGTCAATGCTGACGCTCACTTATGGCGGCTCTACACGGGTCATGCCCAACTACAATGTCATGGGCGTTGCAAAGGCGGCACTTGAGGCAAGCGTGCGTTATCTGGCAACCGATTATGGACCGGACAATATTCGCGTTAATGCAATTTCTGCAGGCCCCGTCAGAACTTTGGCTGGTGCCGGAATTGCCGATGCGCGACTGATGTTCAATTACCAAAAACGTAATTCACCCCTGCGCCGCACCGTTGAAATTGATGAAGTTGGCGGCTCGGCACTTTACCTTTTGTCGGATCTCTCATCCGGGGTAACGGGTGAAATCCATTATGTTGATTCAGGATATTCAACCGTCTCCATGCCGCGCATGGAAACCCTCAAATCTTTGGATACGGACTAGCCCCTCTAGCGTATTGCCTGTATCACCTTGAAACCCTGATCTTCACTCAGCCGCTGATGGGATGAAAAACCTGTGGTCAGCGCGTTCTCATAGGGTAGATTGCGGTTTGCAACCATCAAAAGTCGCCCACCTTTACGCAGAGCCCGACTCGCGACCTTGATGAACGTCTGCCCGATTGCGGGTTCTGCCGGCCTGTCCGAATGAAATGGCGGGTTCATGATAATCCAGTCATAGCTGCGTGTAACCGGCTCGCTCAACAAATCGTGCCAATGAAAACCGAGCCTGGTGGTTTCAGAAGTTACATTCAACTTTGCCGCTTCCAGCGACGCCCAATCTGACTCGTAGAGATCGAGATGGTGGAGCGTGCGGCCCTTTTCCAAAATCTCGCGGGACAGGTAACCCCAGCCTGCACCAAAATCCGCCACATTGCCGCCAATGCGCTTTTCCAGAAACGTTGCAAGCAGCTTTGATCCGGCATCGATATTGTCCGGGGAAAACATGCCGGGTGCCGTTTCAAACCCTTCCAGACTCTGATGCGGTTCGATCCCGAGAACTCCAGTTTTCTCGGGGTTGCGAAACCAGAAGACCACCGCATGATGTTTGGAAAGCGATCCCTCAATCTCGCAGAACTTGCTGACAAATTTTCGAAGCGGTGCAATGCCTGCGGTCTTGTCACCGGCGACCACGATCATTCCGCCTTCGCGGGTAGCAGCAGAGGCGCGGACAAGGTTCATCTCATTAAGACGCTTGTGCTTGCCGCACAAAACCAGTGCGCATTCAAACCCGGCATCCTTTAGAGACGGGTAAACTTTGAAATTGGCACTCCCCAGAGCCACAAAATCTGCGCGCTGCCCCTGTTCGCAGGTGAGTAAATTCTGCCAGTTCAGATTGTGTGTATTTAGAGGTCGAGCGTTTAAAAACAGCCCGCCCGGCGTACCAGCGGGAAGGTCAAGCAGACCCTTTTCAAATGGCAAGGTCAGGGTGTCTCGCGCATCACCTTTCATTGCATATTCCTATAGGCACGAAGGAAAATAAAAAAGGCCGGGAACTTCCCGGCCTTGATTGAATTTCGAATTGGACCAAAGAGGTCTTATGCGTCAGCTTGTTCAGCTTCAACTTCCTTGCCGGTTTCCTGATCGACGACTTTCATGGAAAGGCGTACTTTGCCACGATCATCAAAGCCCATCAGCTTGACCCAGACTTTGTCGCCTTCATTGACCACGTCGGTTGTTTTACCGACCCGCTCATTGGCAAGCTGGGAGATGTGTACCAGGCCATCTTTTGAGCCAAAGAAATTGACGAATGCGCCGAAGTCTACGGTTTTGACAACCGTACCTTCGTAGATCACGCCTTCTTCAGGTTCTGCCACAATTGAGTGGATCCAGTTTTTGGCCGCTTCAATTTCCTTGCCGGAAGAAGAAGCAATGCGCACGGTGCCATCGTCTTCGATGTTGATTTTGGCGCCGGTTTTCTCGACGATCTCCCGGATTACCTTGCCGCCTGAACCAATCACGTCACGGATTTTGTCGACCGGTACGCTCATCTGTTCGATGCGTGGAGCAAATTCACCGAGTTCGGAACGGCCCTCGGAAAGTGCTTTCGCCATTTCATCCAGAATGTGCTCGCGACCGCCTTTGGCCTGATCAAGTGCGACTTTCATGATCTCTTCGGTAATACCGGTGATCTTGATGTCCATCTGCAACGAAGTGATGCCTTCTACTGTGCCTGCCACCTTGAAGTCCATATCGCCGAGATGATCTTCATCACCCAGAATATCGGATAGAACCGCAAAGTCCTTGCCTTCCTTGATGAGGCCCATGGCGATACCAGCTACCGGCGCTTTCATTGGCACACCGGCATCCATGAATGCCAGCGAGGTGCCGCAAACGCTCGCCATCGAAGACGAACCGTTTGATTCGGTAATCTCAGATACTGCCCGCATGGTGTATGGGAAATCTTCAGCACCCGGCAGAACCGCGTGAACCGCGCGCCAGGCTAGTTTGCCATGGCCAACTTCACGTCGCGAAGTAAAGCCGATACGGCCGGTTTCACCAACTGAGTAAGGTGGGAAGTTATAATGCAGCAGGAACTTCTGCTTGTAGGTACCGGTGAGCGCATCAATGAATTGCTCATCGTCCGATGTACCAAGTGTTGCAACTACCAGTGCCTGGGTTTCACCCCGGGTAAACAGGGCTGAACCATGAGCGCGTGGCAATATGCCAACTTCAGCTTCAATTGGGCGAACCGTTGCCAGGTCGCGACCGTCAATGCGTTTTCCGGTTTTAATAATCGAACCACGAACCACATTGGCCTGGACGCTTTTGAAGACTTCACCAACAATGTTGGCTTCTTCGCTGGTTGACTCCTCGGTAAGGAATTCTTCCTTGGCTTTTGCCTTTGCTTCATCAAGTGCAGCATAGCGATCCTGTTTGTCAGAGATCTTGTAGGCTTTTTCGATGTCTTTACCCACCAGCTTGGTGAGTTTTTTCTCCAGGTCAGAGTGATCCGGTGCCACGTGCTCGCGGGGATCTTTTGCTGCCTGTTTGGCGAGTTTCGCAACCGCGTCAATCACGGGCTGGAATTCTGTGTGGCCGAACATGACCGCACCCAGCATGATATCTTCAGAAAGTTCCTTGGCTTCCGATTCCACCATCAACACAGCGTCCTTGGTACCTGCGACAATCAGGTCGAGGTCAGACTCTGGCATCTCATCGATGTTCGGATTCAACACATATTCGCCGTCGATGTAACCGACACGGGCACCACCAATCGGGCCCTGGAAAGGAACACCGGAAAGGCTGAGTGCAGCAGATGTTGCAACCATTGCAACAATGTCAGGGTCATTTTCAAGATCATGTGAGATAACCATACAGGTTACCTGCGTTTCGTTCTTGTAGCCCTTTGCGAACAGTGGGCGGATCGGCCGGTCAATCAAACGGCAAACCAGGGTTTCGTTTTCAGATGGCCGTGCTTCACGCTTGAAAAATCCACCCGGGATTTTACCAGCCGCATAAGCTTTTTCGATGTAGTTGACGGTAAGCGGGAAAAAGTCGAGCCCCGCTTTTGGTGACTTGTCGGAGACAACCGCACACATGACGGTTGTTTCGCCGTAAGTGGCAATCACACAGGCATCTGCCTGGCGTGCAATTTTACCGGTTTCGATGGTAAGCGGACGACCGCCCCATTCAATTTCAACTATTTGATGATTAAACATATCTTGTCCTTACAATTGTGCCGTCCCCGCATTCTTTAATTGCGGGCATCTTTCGGCACACGGTTTTCACCCGTGTGTTTGGCTTTCCAAGGGCAAGACAATCAGGGGTCCAGAATTTGGGAACCGCTTGCGGTGGAGTATGGGCCGCTGATAATCCTGCCCCTTGGGGAGCCGGTTTTAAATGCGTTCAATGCGGACAAACGGGTAGAACCGCCGTGAACGAAAGGACGATGCGCATACTTCGCGCATCGCTTCGATAATTATCTGCGCAAGCCTAGACGCTCGATCAGGGACTTGTAACGCGCTTCGTCACAGGCCCGTGCATAATCAAGCAGTCGCCGACGCTGGGAGACCATTTTCAACAGGCCACGCCGGGAATGATTATCCTTTTTGTGGTCTTTGAAGTGTTCTGTTAGGTTTTTAATACGCTCGGTAAGAACAGCTACTTGTACTTCCGGAGAACCGGTGTCGCCATCTGTAGTTGCATACTCTTTGATGAGCTCAGCTTTGCGCTCTGGTGCTATCGACATCAATGTTTTCCTTGTCTTGTAGGAGAGCTCGTGAGCCATCCGGATTTACGGGTCGCCCACAGCCGGGATGTCGTCCAGCAGGGGCCGTTACTTCTTGTTCATGAAAAATGAAAAAGAAAACAGGTCAAAAACATATTGTTTTGCACCTGTTGGCCGGTCATATAGTCCAAAACGCATCAAATTACCAGACATTTGTTGCACAGTGACATTGACGGGCAGGGTTCTGGAAACAGGGATTGGAAATGACGAAAAAGCGAATGGCCGTCGAGTTCGGCATGGGGACCGATCTGCATGGAAATGATTACACCAAAGCTGCTGTTCGTGCGCTGAAAGATGCCTTGTGGCATAATTCGCTTAACATGGCGGATGCCTTTGGATTTCCCCGTGATGCGATGATTGTTGAGGTTCTAATCGGGGTTACAAAGCCTGATGAAGTTGATCGGGCAGAAGTAGCCGCAGTTCTCCCTTACGGCTCCGCAAGCGTTGAAGTGCAGGAGGGTGGTCTGGACATCCCAAGCCCCAAGGGAGCGGGCAGCACGGTTATGGCAAGCGCTGCTGCGATTGTATATTTTGATATTACCGAGGAGGCTTGATCCGTGGCGAAGAAGCGACTGATCCTCGAAATGGGTACCGGAAACGACCTTTACGGCGAGGATTATACCAAAGCTGCAATACGGGCCGTGCAAGATGCGCTTCATCACTCGTCACTGGTGTTGTTCCGTTCACTCGGGCTTGAGCATGATGCAATGAGGGTTGATGTCACGATTGGTGTCCCAAAGCCGGAACAAGTAGACAGGGATGCGATTGTTTCTCAAATTCCGTTTGGCACCGTGACAGTGACTGTCAAAAAGGGTGGTCTTTCAGTGGTTGATCCCGACAATGATTTGCATAGCATTGTCGCTAACGCTGGCGTTGAAGCCTGGTATGATATCCCGGACGGGAAATACAAATTGGCTGACAGCTAGTTGGTTGTCGCGACCTCACCCTCAGCGCCATAATAATTGCTCCACGCAAACCAAAATCCGATATGACCCGAAAGCCGTTCGAGTTTAGTACCGTCATCGGCAGTCAGCGACTCCTCGCTTATCTGCCAAGATTTCCCATCACCAGAGACAATATCCGGATTGTCGGTCTTTACGAATTCAATGCCATTTGAGCGAAATGCCCGAACGGTTCGTGTTTGAGCGTCACCAATCAACACCAGTTTCAAACTGCCAGCCGTGTCGTTGAGCACCTTGCTGCCCTCAAACAGCTTCAACGGCCAGGCCTTTTCAATCTCTGCACCACGAAGCGAAAAGACATAGTCTTTGGCCTTGTGGGCACTCTGGTCGACAATTGCCGGAAACATCAAGTCAGGGCTTGCCCAATACTCCTGATATGCAACGCCGGTACCGTAGTTCCGTTTATATCCGGTGTTCACGGATATCACGCGGGTTTCGGGGTTTTCCTTCTGCCATTTCCCCCATGTGGTGATCACCACCGGACGTACTTTCAGCTTGATCCCTGATCCAACCAAAGGCCCGGCAACTGGTTTGCCCGTAAACTGATTCCACAGTGAATGCGTATAGGTGTCGTACATCAGCTTGTTGGAGCGATACAAAAAGCCGGATGAACCCAAAATCAATGGATGCGGATAGTCCGCAAGTTTCGTTTCATAAAGAATACCGGAACCACAAAGCGTGCAATAGGCAAGGCTAACCGGAACACCCCCAACCACATCATTGAACATTTCATGCCAATCCAGAATGCGAAGTGGATAAGCCCGTGCATCGCCGTTGATTTTAACGCCGAACACCAGGTTCTTGGGCTCCATATAGGTTGCATCTTTTGCTGCCACCAGCTTCGGATTGGTAAGTGCGGGTATTCCGTCTTTTACAACGCCACCCCAGGTGATTTCCTCAGCTTTGATGTTGTAGTTTCGGCCACCACCAAGGAACAATTGAAAGTTCGGATCGATACCCGCATGAACATCTGCGTGAACCTGCTCAAACCCCTCAAACGGTTTCAGGCTTGTTTGGCCCTCCTGCCACAACATCCAGGCATTCCAGTTTTCTCCATGCGGTTGGCCCGTAATGGCTTCCAGCGCTTCTCCTATCTCGGCCCTAGGTGAGGCAAATCGCATGGCGAGGATCAAGGCACCAACGGCATTAACATTTTTGCGGGTTTTGAAATATTCAATTGCTGCAGAAACCTTGGCCGGGTCATTACGAACAAACAGATCACTGGCCCTGTCGGTCACCTCTGATGCGAAAACGTTACCCGCCGTTACAGCACCCATGACAAACAACAGGATGTAGGTTGAAAGGCGCAGGAATTTAGACATGCTGAATTCTCCAAAAATCCGATGTTGAATTCCTAGAAGAATGAACAAACACAAGCGAATGGAATTATTGTGATTGCAAGGAGAGCGACAATTCCAAAGGCCTACATGTAGGACGACTTGAACACCCGGCGCGGCTTGAACATGCCCTTTTCAACTTCCCCCAATGCGATCAACTCATCACCCTGGGTGGCAAAAGCCTCGTCAGCGTGGGTAATCGCATCGCGCCCCCGAAGCAGTACCGGATTCCCTAGCCGTAACCGATGAACCTGTTCACCGGTTACCGCAATCTCGGCAACCCCTTTAAGCGCAATACCGGTTGCAAAGACTTCCGCATCCAGAGCGTCCAGATTGCCTTCCATTTCCACCAAGGCATCCAGTGAAATGAGATCTTCTTCATTAAATGGACCAACAGAAACCCTGCGCAGTTCAGACACATGGCCAAAACATTCAAGGTCCCGGCCAAAATCACGTGCCAACGCACGGACATACGTGCCCTTGCCACACAGAACTTCAAAAACTGCTGTATCTGCCGTGGTCGAAACCAGTTCAAGCCGTTCGATTTCCACGATGCGCGAGGCAATTTCCACTTCTTCACCATCGCGCGCCAGCTTGTAGGCCCGTTCGCCGTTAATTTTTATGGCAGAAAATGCCGGTGGTATCTGCTCAACTTCACCGGTGTAGTTCGGTAATATTGCCTTGATTGCGTTTTCGTCAGGACGGTTGTCAGAGGTTTTTACCGCTTCCCCCTCGGTGTCATCCGTGTTGGTCTCAGCACCCCAAGTGACCGTAAACCGGTATGATTTCTGTCCATCCATTACATAGGGAACAGTCCGCGTTGCTTCACCAAGCGCAATTGGCAACATGCCGGAAGCGAGCGGATCAAGTGTTCCCGCATGCCCGGCCTTGGCTGCCTGATACAGCCATTTTATTTTGGAAACGCATTGCGTTGAACCAATATCCTTTGGCTTGTCCAAAATGACCCAGCCGGAGATCGGGCGGCCTTTTTTGATGCGTTGGCGGCTCACTGGTTCTGGCCTCCATCGTCATCATTATTTGCCAGATCCCGCGCGACCGCCGGTGAATGCAACAGCGCATCAATTTTGGAATAATTGTCGAAGCCGGTGTCCGGACGAAACCGAATGTTTGGCATGTATTTCATCTGCCTGAGCGTAGGTGTCAGACGACCCCGGATGAATTTCGCATGATTGTTGAGCGCTTCAGAAATCGCGTCTGAGTCATCGCGCCCAAGCGGTGCAATAAAAGCTGTCGCAATTTTGAGGTCCGGTGACATCGACACTTCTGACACTGAAATTACGCAGTCCTTGACCAGCACGTCTTCAATATCACCACGCTGCAGCAACTCAATCAATGCATGGCGCACAATCTCACCGACGCGCAATTGTCGTTGCGAGGGGCCTTTGCCCTTGTTTCCAAATTTACCCATGAAGTTGATCCCAATATTTTCCGCCCGGGATCGGACCGAACGGAAAAATCAAATTTTGATCGCTATCCTAAAGCGAGCGTTCGATGTGCTCCACGCGGAAACATTCGATCACGTCGCCCTGGCGGATATCCTGATAGTTTTCAAACGCCATGCCACACTCCTGACCGCCCGGCACTTCGGCGACTTCATCCTTGAAGCGCTTGAGCGTCGACAGACTGCCCTGATGGATAACCACATTGTCACGCAGCAGGCGTACACCTGAGCCGCGTTCAACCTTGCCTTCCGTGATCCGGCAACCGGCAACCTTGCCGATTTTTGAAACGTCAAAGACCTCAAGAATTTCGGCATAACCAAGGAATGTCTCACGCCGTTCAGGAGCAAGCATTCCGGACATGACGGCTTTGATATCGTCGACCAGATTGTAGATGATCGAATAGTAGCGAATTTCAATGCCCTCTGCCTCAGCTGCATCGCGTGCCTGCTTGTTGGCACGTACGTTGAAGGCGAGGATAGGTGCGTTGGAAGCCACAGCAAGCGCTACATCAGATTCGGTAATTGCGCCAACACCGGAGTGAACGATGCGTGCCATAACTTCATCCGTATTGAGTTTTTTGAGCGCCTGTGAGATCGCTTCAGATGAACCCTGCACATCGGCTTTCAGTACCAGCGCTGCTTCACCAACATCAGTCGCCTGAAGTTGCGTCATCATTTGTTCAAGTGAGCCACGTTGGCCAGCAACACTTGCCACAGCCTTTTCGCGTGACAGACGTTGACGGTACTCCGAAATTTCACGGGCCCGCGCTTCGTTTTCCACAACGCCGATGCGGTCGCCCGCAGCAGGTGCCCCATTAAGGCCAAGGACTTCTACAGGCATGGATGGTGAGGCTTCATCGATTTGCTTGCCATGATCGTCCAGCAATGCGCGCACCTTGCCCCATTCATCACCTGCAATAACGATGTCCCCGGTTTTCAAAGTGCCGCGGCTGATCAATACCGTTGCAAGCGGGCCGCGACCTTTGTCCAGCCTTGCTTCAATCACGGTGCCCTCGCCCGGACGATCCGGATTGGCCCTGAGGTCGAGCAATTCAGACTGCAGGTTGATTGCCTCCAGAAGTTTGTCGAGATTGGTTCCCTCGGTGGCGGACACTTCCACCTCAAGGGTTTCACCACCCATGGATTCAACAAAGACCTCGTGCTGCAACAGCTCGGTTTTCACCTTGCTCGGATCAGCACTTGGTTTGTCAATTTTGTTGACCGCAACAATAATTGGTACTTCGGCCGCTTTTGCATGATTGATCGATTCAATCGTCTGCGGCATGACCCCATCGTCCGCAGCCACCACCAGAATAGCGATGTCGGTGATTTGGGCACCTCGGGCACGCATCGAGGTAAACGCTTCATGGCCCGGTGTATCAATGAACGAAATCAACCGGCCATCTTTTTCAACTTGGTAGGCACCAATGTGCTGGGTAATACCGCCAGCTTCACCCGATACCACATTGGCATTGCGGATCGCATCAAGCAGCGAGGTTTTGCCGTGATCCACGTGTCCCATGATTGTCACAACCGGCGGGCGTGGCTTCAGGTCTTTTTCCACATCCGGTGCGTCGAAAATTCCCTCTTCAATATCTGAGTCTGAAACCCGGCGTACCGCATGACCAAATTCCTGGGCAATCAGTTCAGCCGTGTCGGCATCAATAATGTCTCCCGGCTTCATCATCTGCCCCTCAGCCATGAGGTGCTTGATGACATCGACTGATCGTTCGGACATGCGGTTTGCAAGTTCCTGAATGGTAATTGTCTCTGGCAGTTGCACTTCACGGGACACTTTTTCCCGCGGCCCGGTATTTTGTTGTGCGGCACGTTTTGCCTTCTCCTGGCGGCGCTTCAACGCAGCAAGCGATGGGCCGCGCTTTCCGCGGTCTTCATCCAGGGCATTGCCGAGCGTTAGTTTTGTTCTGCGCCGATCATCGGTCTTCGGCTTGGCAGGTTTTGCAGCCTCTTCCGGTTTCTTGCGTTCAAAGGGCTTGAGTTCTTTGACCTTCGGCTCTTCACGCGCCGCCGGTTTACCACCTTCTTCGCTGGCGGCAGCAACTACCGCAGAAGCATCTGCTGCGGCAATCCGCTCAGCTTCAGCTTGTTCAGCCGCTTCGCGCGCTTCCTGTTCGGCTTTTTGTTGATCGGTTTCCTCACGCTTTCGATCCCGCTCAGCATCTTGTTCTTCGCGGCGTTTTTGATCAACGTCGGCACGCTTGCGATCTTCCACGTCTCGCACTTTTGATTCTTCAAGCGCGCGGGCGCGGGCGTCAACTTCGCTTTTCGAAAGCTTGGAAGTCGCGTCAGCTGGTGCTTCAACCGGGGCTGGTTTTGCGACTTCGGGTGTCGGTACAGGTATTACTTCAGCTTCGGGTGCTGGTGTGGCGTCCGTTGGTTTGGCAACCCGCCGTTTGCGGGTTTCCACAACAACGGATTTGCTCCTGCCATGGGAGAAATTTTGGCGCACGGTGCCCTGCGAGAAGCCACTGCCTCGCAACGATAGCGTCTTTTTCTTTTCTGCACCGACTTCCTTGTCGTCGCCTTCGCTCTCACTCATACCGGGCTAGTTCCTTGCTGTTCGCGGCTTTTTGGACCCTATGATGGATAAAATCCAGTCCTTTGTTTCATTTGGTTGCCGAAGCACCTTTAATTTCTTGGCTCACCTGTGTTTGCCGGTAGGTTTCAACCCTGTTCAGGCATTCAATCAGTTTCACCGTTGCACCACCCGGCAGGGCCGCCAGATGCACCAGGTTTCCTCCACCCAGCGCCTGATCCAGTTCTTTACCAGACCAAATTGCGCTTACTTTAATTTCATTATCAGCCTCTGCATTGCTCGCAACAATGGCCGACTGCAGTTTACGTATCCCGTCCAGCGCGCCGTCCTGCGCATGAATCAATAAAACGGCGTGCCCGTTTCGAATGACCTTGTCCACCTTGGCGTGACCGGAAACAACCAACCCTGCCTTTTTTGCTATACCCAGCGCTGCAAGCGCTGTGGCACACAAAAGTGTATCAACCTGCTCGCCAAGCTTGGTATCAACACTTACATCGTCCGGGAAACCGCGTGTAAGGAGTTTCCGCTTAACTGCTTCATCCACCATTGTACGGGTTGCGGTTACCCAAACTCCGCGACCCGGCAATTTTCTACGCAAATCGGGAATTACCCGATTTTGAGGATCTACTACAAACCGTATCATGTCGTCTGGCGACATTTCCGACCGGCAGACGATACAGGTTCGCGGGTTCATTATGTCCTCGGCTTGCATGAAATCGGGTTAGAAGATCCTCCCGGTTCTTGGTGCAGGTTCAGCTTCCACTACTTCTTCCACTTCCGGTTCTTCAGCTGCAGCAGCAAGCTCTTCTTCAGTTACCCAGCCGGCCTTGATTCGCGCACTCATGACCATTTGCTCTGCATCGACGCGTGGAACATTGAAGCCATCAAGGTAACCGGGGAAACGGGTCGCCTCACCATCCTTGCGTTCAGTCCAGCCGATCAGATCATCCGCAGCACAGCCGGCAAAATCCTCCATCGTCTTGATTTCTTCTTTGCCGAGCGCCACCATCATTGGCGTGGTGAGTCCGGTGAGTTCACGCAATGCTTCATCAACGCCCAGTTTTTTGCGCTCTTCATCAAGTTCGGTTTCCTGGCGGTCAATAAACTCTTTCGCACGCGCTTGCAGTTCTTCTGCGGTCTCGTCGTCAAAACCCTCAATTGAGGCAATCTCCAGCGCGTCCACATACGCAACTTCTTCAACGCTTGAAAAGCCTTCAGAAGATAGAAGCTGGGCAACCATCTCGTCCACATTCAATGCATCGGTAAACGCATTGGTGCTTGTTTCAAACTCAGCCTGGCGACGTTCGCTTTCTTCCAGCTCGGTCATGATATCGATGTCCCAACCAGTTAACTGGGAGGCAAGGCGCACATTCTGCCCACGACGCCCAATTGCCAGTGAAAGCTGGTCATCGGGCACGACCACTTCAATGCGCTCTGCTTCTTCGTCCAGCACAACCTTGGCAACTTCAGCCGGTTGAAGTGCATTTACGATGAAACTTGCCGCATCGGGTGACCACGGAATGATATCGATTTTCTCGCCCTGCAATTCGCCTACAACGGCCTGTACACGTGACCCACGCATACCCACACAGGCACCAACCGGATCGATTGAACTGTCATTTGAAATCACGGCAATTTTTGCCCGTGAGCCCGCATCCCGTGCAACTGATTTGATCTCAATAACACTGTCGTAGATTTCCGGTACTTCCATCGCAAACAGTTTCGCCATGAATTCAGGATGGGTGCGTGACAAAAAGATCTGTGGTCCGCGCTGTTCGCGACGTACATCATACATGTATGCCCGGACCCGGTCACCATATCGAAAGTTTTCCCGCGGAATGGTTTCATCCCGGCGAATGATCGCCTCACCCCGGCCAAGATCAACAATCACATTCCCGTATTCGACGCGTTTGACCGTGCCATTGACGATTTCGCCAATCCGGTCCTTGAATTCTTCAAACTGGCGTTCACGCTCAGCATCGCGGACTTTCTGGACAATGACCTGCTTTGCGGATTGGGCAGCAATCCGGCCAAAATCCATTGGCGGGAGCGGATCAGATACATAGTCACCAAGTTCGATGGTTGGTTCCTTGTCGCGAGCAAGCTCAAGTGAAATCTGGGTGGTGTGGTCATCAACTTCTTCAACGACCTCCAGCAGGCGCTTCAAATTTATGTCGCCGGTTTTCGGGTTAACCTCGGCATGAACATTAGTTTCCATGCCATAGCGTGATCGGGCCGCCTTTTCGATGGCATCTGCCATCGCAGAAATCACGATTTCCCGGTCAATCGACTTTTCCCGGGCAACCGCATCTGCGATCTGCAGAAGTTCCAGCCTGTTAGCACTAACCGCCATAATTCTCTCCTGATGTTGTCTTCAAACCGGCCAACGCCGGTTAGCTATCTAGTGTTTCGTTTTGTTGCTGCTTGCAGCACTTGTATCTTCTTCGTGCGCCTCGGCCGGTTCCAGTCCATTTGCCTCACGCAATCCCTTGTCGCGCTTCAGCGCTTCATTCACCAATTCATCGCTCAGCACGAGCTTTGCATCCCTGATCTCGCCAACGGGGATTACAAATTCCGGGTCTTCTTCTGGCGCTGGTGCTTCACGGCGAAAGGTAATCTCATCGCCGGACACGGAAATGATCATACCCTTGTAGCGTTTGCGACCATTGATCATCTGCCGGGTTTCGAGCTTTGCCACGTGGCCTGCCCAGTTTGAAAAATCTGATTTCCGTACCAGTGGCCGATCTATCCCGGGTGAAGATACTTCCAAGTGGTAAGCCCTATCAACCGGGTCTTCGATATCAAGGATCGGCGCAATCGCCCGTGAGACCTTTTCGCAATCACCGACACTCATTGTGCCATCTTCGCGTTCTGCCATGATTTGAAGCGTCATACCATTAATGCCGGATAGTCTGACTCGCACGAGGCGAAAACCGAGACCTTCGATTTCCGGCTCAACAATGGTCGCAATCCGGGCATCCAGACCGCTTTCAATTATGGTGCGTTGCTCTATCAAGCGCTGCTCTCTTCTTTCAGACATTAAAAAAGAGCGGGGGCCGGGTGGCTCCCACTCTCGCGAAACTTATCGGAGAATTTGAACTCTATATACGCTTCACACGGCCAATTTGCAAGCACTGGTATCGCGGTGTAGCGTAAAGCTCAATCCAGCAAATATCGCACGACCGCGGTGAGTATGGTGAGATGATCACGAGAACTAGAAAATATCTGCTGGCATTTGCCTCCACATTATTTTTGGTAATTTGCGGCAGCCACGCCTCTGCTGGATGGATGGCCGACCGCTATCTGGATATTGATAAAATACTCCGCACGATGCCGAAAGTCGCAATCCCCCTGCAGGACCACATCGATATTGTAACTGGTAAAAAAACCTCCGACCGGACAATTCGGGTATTTCTTGAGGGCCCGGCAAAGGAAGCGGCCAGTATTGCTGTCTCAACTCAAACAATCCAGGATGCCGATCCTGATAGTTTTGACCGGCGGGTGGAGGAATTCGGTGATAACCATGATCGGGTATTGCTCGAGACCTCATCCGGCAATCAATCCGAGCAGACTGAATTTACCTTTACCGCAGAAGGCAGTGGCGCGGCACTCTTGCGGATCAAGGATCCCATTCTTTCGTTGTCCATGCCGCTGGCAATGGCAATTCGCGAAGCGCGCGCGAAACTGTCTGCAAATGCCCGTCCCATACCAACCGAGCTTGCAAAGTATTTGTTACCGATCATTCCCAAAAAGATTCTTGAACGGGTTCGATACACCGTCGGCAATGTGAAAATTTCCATTCCGGCAGCTATCGATAAATCCGGATTGCTGTTTGGGGAAGACGAGGCGATTGTTCTGGACGATTTGATTGTGTTTTCCCGCGAACCGATCCTCGACAACCCGGAAGATGTCAAATGGTGGGTTCATGAATTACAGCATGTCTATCAATTCACGAATTGGGGTGTGGACCTGTTTGCATACCGCTACACAAAACACGCAAGCCGGGTGGAGTCCGAGGCTGGCCAGGCTGCAAGCTATGTAATGAGTTTTGGCTCCCAGTTGGGCGGTGATGCGCCGGTAGAGCCAAAAGTTTCATTCGCCAATGTGCTGCACGCCAAACCGATTGAACTTATGACCCCGCTTGGCAAAACAACAGTTTATCAAAAATCGAATTTGGATGAATTCTCCGGACCTGCACGCAACATTGCTTCGAGTGAGCTGTGCATTTTTAATGGCGACTATCTGGTGATCAGCGAAAATGGTGTTGCGTTTTCCCTGTCCCAGGGCGGTTCGGTGATTGGAACCAGAATGAACTCACGCTCGCCCGTCAATTGCGAGTTTGATTTAAGAACCAAAGGCACCGAATCCCGGTTTTGCATACAACGCCGTTCCCGGCTGATATTGCCCGACAATCCGCCGTTTCACGTCGGGCAATGTCAAAAGTGTAAAAGCCAACCTTGTTTTTAGTAGCCAGGATGCGGTTTCATGATCTTTTCTTGTTATCCGCAATAAGTGAAACCATCTCGAACATGACAGCACCCGCGGTCAGCGCAGTAATCTGGTTGCGGTTGTCCTTGGTAGGCATCAGGCACACCACGTCTCCACCGATGATGTTAAGACCTCGAACCGAGCGCAGTAGCGCCATTGCCTCATCAACCTGAAATCCCTGTTCACCCGGTTCAAGGTTAGAGACCCCCGGAGCGACGGTCGGATCAAGGCAATCCAGATCGAATGTGATGTAAAGCGGTGTATCTCCGATGATTTCCGGGATCATTTTAATCCAGTGATCCATCTGCTTTTGACGGAATTCCGCCATCGTCACGACATTGTAGCCATAATCATAGCTGCCCTGCAGCCAGTCTTGCGTCCTGGGATGGCCGCGCAAGCCAATTTGCACACTTTTGGCTGGATCCACATGGCCCTGGTCAACCAAATATGCACCCCAATGGGCGGCACTCTTTTTAGCACCAAGAAAATGATCGACCGAGGTAAATACATCCGTGTGTGCATCCAGATGCAGAAATGCAACTTTCTCGCCCTTGGCAAGGTTTGTGCCTTTGCCGCCAAGTGCCTGCACAATGCCGCCGGTTACAGAGTGATCACCGCCTACGGAAACTGGACGCGCACCAGCCTTGTCAATTTCCTTGTAGAAGTCGGTAATGCGTTGAATGCATGCTTCGTTATCATTGGCTTCAGGAAACGGCACATCGCCAATGTCAGCAATCTCCAGGGTTTCCCACGGATCAACTTCAAACTGGCTGTGAAATCGACGCAAAACCGCTGAAACGTTTCTTACTGCCCTTGGTCCAAGATGCTGATCGCGTTCCGTTGTGCCATTGCCGGTAGAGTGCGGCACACCGACCAGAACCGCATCACAACCCTTTGGGTCTTGCTTGTTGGGGGTGCGAAACAGCGTTGGTATACCCCACCAATAGAGGTTATCCATCATCGATTGGTCGTGTTTTTCTGCCATCTTCTGCCTCCTGTGAATGCACCGGGCCTGGGCCGCGGAGCAGGGTTTCAACTCATTGTTGTTCTTGTCTTTTGAACAACAGATAGCAAGGTGTTCTGCCCTCTCGAATGGCCTTTTTTTCGTAACGGGTGGAAGGCCAATTTTCCCACGGACAACGCCAATCATCTGCGACTGTAGCTGTCCAGTTGAATTCGAGGTGGCGGTCGCAATGATTGAGTGTCCAGTTAACGTAAGTTTCGATGTCGGATGCAAAGCGCAACACCCCGCCAGGCACCAGAATTCTCGCAAAACGATCAAGATTTTGCGGATTCAAAAACCGGCGCTTCCAGTGACGCTTTTTGTGCCATGGGTCGGGATACAGCAGGTCAATGCGGTGAATGCTGTCATCGGGTAGCCAGTCCAGCAATCCGGTGGCATCCTCGTCGTACAAACGGATGTTCTCGAGGTTTTCCTGTTCGATTACACTAAGCGCCTTGGCCATCGAATTGATGAAGGGCTCAACGCCAATAAAGCCCACATCCGGATTGTTCCGGGCTTCATGGGTGAGATGTTCGCCGCCGCCAAAACCGATTTCCAGAAACACCCTCGAGTGAGCAAACACCTGATCCAGGTTGCTTGGCGGAGGTGTTGTCGGATCAAGTTTAAGCCGGGGAAGCAGTGTTTCAAACAATGCTTCCTGTTTTGGGCTCAGCTTCTGGGTTTTTCGACGACCATAAAACGCGCCACTTCGACGTTCGGAGTGCGCGATGGGTTTTTCATTTAATGTCAAAATAGCCCTTGGTGAGTTATGCGTCCGCTTCTGCGGCCTTGACTGCATCCTTGAGCGCTTTCACAAGGTCAGTCCGCTCCCACGAAAACGATCCATTGCGGGCCGCCTTACGGCCAAAATGACCGTAGGCAGCAGTTTTTGCGTAGATTGGCTTGTTAAGGTCAAGGTGCCTGCGGATACCGCTGGGAGACAAGTCCATCACTGTGCGCAGCGCCTTTTCCAACACGGTTTCATGAACCTTGCCGGTACCGTGGGTGTCCACATACACCGAAAGTGGTTGGGCAACACCAATTGCGTAGGCAAGCTGGATTGTGCAACGGCTGGCAAGCTTTGCCGCAACTACATTCTTGGCAAGATAGCGCGAAGCATATGCAGCCGAGCGATCGACTTTGGTTGTGTCCTTACCGGAGAACGCTCCGCCGCCATGGGGTGCGGCACCGCCATACGTATCGACGACGATCTTACGGCCGGTTAGACCCGCATCCCCGTCGGGGCCGCCGATTACAAATGCACCGGTCGGGTTTACATGCCAGGCACAGTCAACCGAAATTGGCAGATCACCAAGCGCTTCACGAATATAAGGTTCAACCACCGAGCGAACCTTGTCTGAATCCCAGCTTGCATCCATGTGCTGGGTCGACAACACGATGTTGGTGACTTCTGCCGGTTCACCATTTTCGTATCGAACGGTAACCTGGCTTTTGGAATCCGGACCGAGTTTCCCTGCCTCACCATTATCGGCTTTTCTGGCACCGGCCAGCAATTCGAGAATTTTGTGGGAATAATAGATCGGCGCCGGCATCAAGTCCGGTGTTTCAGTGCAGGCGTAACCAAACATGATACCCTGGTCACCAGCCCCCTCTTCACCTTGCCGGTCAGAAGAATTGTCCACGCCTTGGGCAATATCAGCAGACTGCGCGTGCAGCAGTACATCTACCTTGGCCTTCTTCCAGTGAAAACCGTCCTGTTCATATCCAATGTCGCGAATTGCCCGGCGGGCAGCGGAGCGGAAACGGCCCGGCGCGATGATTGGATTGCCCTTCGCATCTTTCAGCACATTGCCGCTTTTGTCTTTCTTGCACAGCGTCTCGGGAACCCGAACTTCACCTGCAATCACAACCCGGTTAGTTGTAGTGAGGGTTTCCGCGGCCACGCGCACGGTCCAGGGGTCAACCCCGGTCTTCTTGGCTTCGCGATACACCAAATCGACAATCTCATCCGAAATGCGGTCGCACACCTTGTCCGGATGGCCTTCGGAAACAGATTCACTGGTAAATAGGTAGTTTTGTCGTGTCATTTGGTTCCAGGTCCCTTTGGAGAGTTTTTCAACGTCGACGATTGGGCAGGAGGGCGGCTTTTTTTGCATCTGTGGTGAGGTCCTGCTCCCGCAACAGGAATTTTCAATTTTCTGCTGTAGCAGGAAGAATACCGATCTGCAATATGATATAAAGACTTCCTTATATCACCTGGACAGTATTACGTTTGTTCGCGAGCCGCGTAGGCGAATTTGGCGTCGGCAAATTCGTTAGTCTTCTTCGACTTCATCGGAAAGCGACTTAACAAGATCAATGATCTTTTTGCGCACCTGCGGATCATGGATTTTAACAAATGCCCGGTTCAATTGCAGCCCTTCGGAGGAGGAAAGGAAATTGACCACATAATTGGCTGATTCCGTCTCGCTAAATCCTGATGCTCCCTCCGGCTGGATTCCTGGCGCATCCTCAAAGAAGAATGAGATCGGCGTTTTCAGCACAGATGCAATATGCTGAAGACGGCTTGCTCCAATCCGGTTGGCACCCTTTTCATACTTCTGGATTTGCTGGAATGTTATTCCAAGGCCATCGCCCAGTTTTTCCTGACTTAACCCTAACATGGTACGTCGCAGACGGACCCTGCTACCGACGTGAATGTCGATTGGATTAGGTTTCTTTTTTTCCTCAGCCATCAAAGCACTCATTTGGTTTGCCGCGAACGGCCAGTGGGTTTGCTCGACCGGCAATGTCGAAACGGAACTACGCTACCCTCAAGAATTTTGATACGAACATTGCGCCCACAACCGCATCCAAACCCTCAACGCCCAGGGTGTTAAACTCCCCACCTGCCAGAAGGCTGTCAGGGAATTGATATATAATGACTGGATTTTGGGAAAACTGTCAATTCAACTTTAGAAATGGCCAGTTCCGGATTTACGCAACGGAAACAAGCCCGTAGCGAAGAACAGGACGCACGTAATCCACAAAATCCAGCCGCCATATTGTGCAAATATGGTCCTCTTCACGTGTGCTGGCAAGGGTGAATCGACCACACCGCGCGTACCCAGTGGAATCTCTTTTACTATGCGCCCATATGCATCGGAAACTACACTTATACCTGAATTGGCAACTCTGATTACTGGCAAACCTTCTTCAACACCGCGTATAATGGATTGACGCAGATGCTGATATGGGCCCGGAGTGCGACCAAACCATGCATCATTTGTGAGATTCAAGATCCATCCCGGGCGCTGATTCCCGCTCCAGATTTCTCCGGAAAAAATGATTTCATAGCAAATCATCGGCAGAAATTTTGGCCCAATTCCTGTGGATATCAATTTACGTGAACTGCCCGGCTCGAAGCCGCCCTTCGTTCCGGTGAGCTGTTGTAGCCCAAGTGATTCGGCAAATTCCTGAAACGGAAGGTACTCGCCGAAGGGCACCAGATGCACCTTGTCGGCTGCCGCAGCAATTTCACCGTCACCATCCACTACATAGACTGAGTTGAAGACAAATCCGCTGGCGTTTTGTGTTGCGGCACGTTCCACCCGTGCAGCTCCGGTGATTAACGAAGTTCCATCAGGCAGCATCGCGGAAATCGCCGCTAGTGCATCACGGCGCTCGGTTAAAAGAAACGGGAATGCCGATTCTGGCCATATGAGATGTGTCGTACCCGAAAGACCCTGTTTGTCGGGCGCAGTAGCAGTGGTTGAGAGGCTGAGATAGCGGTTGAATATCTCCTGTTCGTTTTCAGGTTTCCATTTTTCCCTTTGGTCAATCGCCGGCTGAACCAGGCGAAGTGAGACCCCTTCAACCGTTGGAGCAGGATGCGTCGGCAATCGCCAAATTCCATAGCCCACATGCAGCCCGATAAGTCCAAGCGCCAGAGCAAACATCACTCGGCGGCCATATGCAGTCTTTGATGCCCCGGGGACGATCGCGCCACCGGCTGAAAACACCAGTACGGAGAACGCTGTCATGCCGTATATGCCAACCACGGAGGCTGACTGCATTAAAACCGGGGTGAAATAGGCCGCATAACTGATGGCGTTCCAGGGCAGCCCTGTGGCCACATGTCCACGGGCATATTCAGCAAGGGCAAAACAGGCAGCCAGCACGAATAGACGGCGCGTATCGTCGCTCCAAAACAGTCGGGCAAGGGCGCTGGCAAACCCCCAAAACACGGCGAGAACGGCGGGGATAACGGTTATCGCCAGTGGCAAGGCCCAGGCAAATTGTTCAGATTCAACCAGCAGTGCATTGCCAATCCACCACATGCCACAGACAAAATAGCCAAAACCAAAAAAGAAGCCGGGCTTGAAGCCGCCCCACAGCCGGGCGCGAATGCCGCTCGCCGGGTCACTGGCAACACCATCAATCAGCCAGACCAGTATCGCAAAGGTGAAAAACGGCACGAACACCAAATCAAAGGGTGGCATGGAAAGCGCTGAAACACCGCCTGCCAATACGGCCGCAAGCGAGCGTCGCCAGCCCGATAGCAGGATGAAGTAACCCGCCAAGCTTTCAATTTTTGCGGTCAGCATGCCCTAAATCCCCAAGGCCGAATCACATGATTCGCCGATAGAAAGGGATATAGCGGGTTTTTTACCGGTAAACAGCCACGCTGGTCTGCAGTTTAAGCTTTACGAGCGCGTCGCCGTGCTGAGGGGACCAGTTCTATGGTCTTGATCCGGCGTGGATCGGCTTCCAGCACCCGGAATTCATAACCGTGACTGGTAATTACCTCACCGCGCACCGGCACCCGACCGATCAGCGCGAAAACCAGCCCACCAATGGTGTCCACATCGTCTTCATGCTCGCCGAAATTAAAGGATTCACCCAGCAATTCGCGAATTTCATCCAGTTCGGCCTTGGCATCGCAGGCAAAAACGCCTTCGCCCTTGTCGACGATTAACACCTCATCGTCATCGTGCTCATCTTCAATCTCGCCGACAATCTCTTCAACTATATCTTCGAGCGAAACCAGTCCGTCGGTACCGCCATACTCATCAATTACCAGCGCAATCTGCATCCGGTCAGCCTGCATGCGAGCCATCAGTTCCGGCGCGGGTGTGGAAGGTGGGACAAACAATATGCTGCGGATCAGTTTCAGCGCGCTAATCGGCTTGGAAAGACTGACCTTTTTCAGGTCAAGGTTTGCGGACAGCTTTTGGCCCCGCTTATGGGCTTCGGCTTTGCTCAAGCCCGCTGTCTGGGTGATATGGGCAACAACATCACGGATGTGGACCATGCCCTTTGGATCATCCAGCGTCTCACCATAAACCGGCATCCGTGAATGGCCCGATGTTTCAAACAGTTTCAGAAGTTCAGCCAGCGTAATATCATTGCTGACCGCGACAATATCCGTTCGTGGGGTCATCAAGTCTTCCACCCGCACATCCTGAAGCCGCAAAATACTGGTGAGCATTGAGCGTTCTTCCGGTGAAAATCCGCCCGCGCCTTGCTCATCCGAAAGTGCATCAGCGAGGTTTTCACGGATGGAATTGCCGTTGCGTTTGCGGGCAAACAGCCGCTGGAACCAGGAAACCGGTTCAGCGCCATTGATGCCCGCATCCATAGCGGTTCCGTTTGGTTGTAAGGGGTCTTCGATATTCGGCTGGGAGGTTTCCGCAGAACCGTCATCACTAACGTTCATTGCGGCCTTGCCAGCCTGACTACTCGGTTCTGTTGTCATTTAGTTTTGCCAAGGCTTCGCTTTCACCCATCATCATAAGGGTCAGCTATGCCAAGTTCTGCAAGCACCTTTCTTTCAAGACCTTCCATATGGTCAGCCTCTTCGTCCATTACGTGATTATACCCGAAAAGATGTAAAAAACCATGAACAATCAGGTGGCTCAAATGGTCATCAAATTTGTTAGTTTCAAGACCGACCTCGCGATTTACGGTTTCCAGTGAAATCGCAATATCACCCAGCATCCTGCCTCCGGGCTCGCCAACGGCAATATCTTCACCTGGAAAGGACAGCACATTGGTGGGTTTGTCCTTGTTGCGCCACTCGCGGTTGAGAGATTGCAACGTATCGTCATCTGCAATCAGAACACTGAGTTCGCACTCTTGCGGGTATTTGAGATCGACAATACGGATAGCTGCGGCGACTGCTTGTTCAATTTGCTCAAACAGTTTGTCTTCATCGGCCTCAACCGTTTCAGCAATCGTCAAATCAATGTTTGGTAGCATCAGGATTTTGAATTTGAAGCGCGTTTGCGACCGGCATTATCATAGGCATTGACAATGTCAGCCACCAGCTTGTGACGCACAACGTCTGCGGAGGTGAATGTCACCGTCACGATGTTATCGACTTTTTCCAAGAGCTCAAGCGCCTCAACAAGACCGGACTTTGTGCCATGCGGCAAATCTATTTGGCTTGGATCACCGGTTACAATCATGCGTGAGTTTTCACCAAGTCGGGTGAGAAACATCTTCATCTGCATCGAGGTAGTGTTTTGCGCCTCATCGAGAATAACCGCCGCATTGGCAAGCGTGCGTCCGCGCATAAAGGCAAGTGGTGCGATCTCGATGTCACCATTTTGCAGTGCACGCTCCACCTTGTCACCGGGGATCATGTCGTAAAGGGCATCATACAAAGGCCGAAGATAGGGATCGACCTTGTCCTTCATGTCACCGGGTAAAAACCCAAGCCGCTCGCCGGCTTCGACTGCTGGGCGTGAGAGGATGATACGGTCAATCGCACCACGCTCCAACAGCGCTGCAGCATAAGCAACCGCGAGATAGGTTTTGCCGGTACCTGCCGGGCCGATACCGAACACCAGCTCTACCCGGTCCATAGCCCGGATATATGCATCCTGCGTCGGGGTGCGAGCCTGAATGACTTTCTTTCGGGTGCCAATTGTAGCCATCGACAACATGCCCGATTTTCCCTTGAAGGGAAGTGATGGTTCATTGTCGGCTGCTGCCATTCGAATGGCACCGCTGACGTCGCCCTGGTCTATTTGATCACCGGATTCAAGTCGCGCATAAAGATGTTGCAGTGCACTTCGGCCTTGTGCGGTTGCGTTTTCCATGCCTTTCAATTCAACCTGATTTCCACGTGCGACCGCTTCAATGGCGAGCTCCTGCTCAATCATCGCGAGATGCTCGTCAAATTGTCCAAAAAGAAGTGAGGCCAGATGGTTGTCTTCGAAGGTCAACACGATGTGTTCCAGGTCGGAAGCGCGTTTTCTGGTGTTCTGTGTCTTCGGGCTACGACCCATACATGTCATCCATTGTTCTCGGCATTAAGCTGGCATTCCTTCGTTATGTTTACGCTGCGACCGCAGTCAGGCTGTTGGGGGCAGCAGTTGTGATCTTGACCCGGACCACTTCACCGGGCGCTCCAAGTGTATCATCTACTATCACCGACTGTAACCACGGCGAACGGCCAATCAACTGGCCTTGTCTTTTTCCCTGCTTTTCAAGCAGGATGTCAACGGTCTTGCCCACACACGTTTTGTTGAACGATTCCTGCTGCTCATTAAGTAGCGCTTGCAGACGTTGCAGACGTTCATTTTTTACAGACTCCAGCACCTGAGCCTCCATATCAGCCCCGGGGGTTCCGGGTCTCTGCGAGTATTTGAACGAGAATGCAGACGCGTAATTTACTTCGCGCACCAACGCCAAAGTCTCTTCAAAGTCCTTGTCGGTTTCGCCTGGAAATCCAACAATAAAGTCTCCCGATATCGCAATCCCTGGACGAGCCTCTCGAACACGTTCGATGATAGCGAGATATTCCGCGATCGTGTGATGACGGTTCATAGCCTTCAAAATTTTATTGGAACCAGACTGTACCGGCAAATGCAGATAGGGCATCAGACATTGAAGTTTGCGATGGGCGTCAATCAATCCTTCGTCCATGTCTACCGGATGACTGGTGGTGTAACGCAGCCGCTCAAGTTCGGGGATGGAGGACAATTCAAACAGTAATTCGCCAAGTCCCCATTCACGGCCATCCGCTCCGGTACCGTGCCAGGCATTGACGTTTTGGCCAAGTAGGGTGATTTCACGCACGCCGCCCGCCACCATGCCCCTGGCTTCATCCATGATTTGCTCAACGGAGCGGGAAACTTCCGCACCGCGTGTGTAGGGTACAACGCAAAAGGTGCAAAACTTGTCGCATCCTTCTTGCACGGTCAAAAATGCGGCAACGCCACGGGCGCGGTGTTGTGTGGATGTTGCCGCGGGAAGCTGCTCGAATTTTTCCTCAATTTCAAACTCGGTTTCGACCACCCGCTCACCCTCACGTGCTCGCCGCACAAGGTCTGGCAGGTGATGATAGGTCTGGGGACCGGCAACCAAATTAACTGCCGGAGCGCGGGCAATAATTTCGGCACCTTCAGCCTGCGCCACACAACCGGTGACACCAATGGTCATCGACTTTCCAGCTTCTGCGCGCGCTTCTTTTATCTGCCTAATACGGCCAATATCAGAGTAGACTTTTTCAGCCGCCTTCTCGCGAATGTGACAAGTGTTGAGCAACACTAAATCAGCATCTTCAATTGCGCTGGTGGCCACATAGCCGTCCTGCTCCAGCGCATCCTGCATGCGGCTGGAATCATAGACATTCATCTGGCAGCCATAGGTTTTAAGAAACACCTTTTTGGAATTGGCCAATTGCTCGCTCACCGGATTTTCTCGAACGTGAATAACATCGACGAGCTTCTATCGGGTTTTTGACAAAATGGAAACGGGTTATGTGTCCCCGCACGTCGTCATTTTCGGGAACATAAATTATGAGAGTGCCGCTCTAAAAAAGGTAATTTAAGCCGCCTGCACCAGTTCTGGTCCACGGTGATTAGTTTCATGTTTTTCAGCGACACAGTCCTGGATGTCCAGCGCAATCAGATCTTTAAGAGGTAACGGCTTTGAATAGAGAAAGCCCTGATGCAACAATTCACCGAACTTGCCAAGATATTTAGCCTGCTCAATGTTTTCGATACCTTCAACGGTAACGTCAAATCCCCTGATTTTGATCATGTTGAGGATTGAACTGAAAATTCGACGTCCGGTATCCGATACATCGATTTCCTGGATAAATTTTGCGTCTATCTTGATGCGATCAACATCGAATTGATTGAGATATGACAAGCCGGAATATCCGGTGCCGAAATCATCCAATGCGATGGAAATTCCACGCCGTCGCAGATCCGAAACGATTTGATTTGCCCGGTCGGCTGATTCCATCAAGACGTTTTCAGTAATCTCAATTTCCAGATTATTGGGATCAAATCCGGTTTCCTTCAAAATACGATCCACATCGGACAGGAATTCCGGCTGGAAAAAATGATCCGGCGATATGTTCACGGCCAGGTTCAATCCTGGAATGACGGAAATTGATTCACACGCTTTGCGAAGAATTACATTTCCAAGTTTCGCAGCAAGCCCCAGGGTTTCAGCAATCCCGACAAACTCACTGGGTGAAATATTTCCCAGTTCGGGGTCCTCCCACCGCGCAAGAGCCTCCACTCCGTAAACTGAATTGAGGCTGTGTGAAATCAATGGTTGAAAATGCAGTTCGATTTCGTTGGCTTCCAAAGCCTCTCGCAGCCTGATTTCCATTTTGCTTTGGCGTTTGGCTGTACTGGCGAGTTTGCCGGAGTATTCAACAAGACACTGAGCCGCAGAATCCATGCTTTGCACATGGGCAAGTCCAACTTGCCAAAGAATTTCTTCGGCGTCACCTTGTTCACCATTGCTACTGGTCGCGCCTATTGTGAAGTCAACAAAAACAGAAACCCCTTCAATCACAATCGGGGACTTGGCAATCGAAAAAATTGTATCCGCAGTTTTGGCCAGTTCTCCTGTGTCGGAGAGTGGGTTAAACAGAATTCCGAATTGGTTTTCCGAAAATCTAACGAGCAGTTTGTCGGAGTCCATAAAACTCCGCAGCCGTTCTACTACTGATTTGATGACCTGGTTTGTGGCATCTTTCCCGACCGAATCGTTGATTGAATCAAGCCGCTTCATCCCAACCATCATAAGCCCAACCGGCTGAGCTGTTGTGGCGTCTTTTAAGGCATTCGCGAGCTGACTTTTGAGGTAATCGGAATTTGGCAAATCGGTTACAGAGTCAAACAACTGCACTTTTTCCAAACGCTTGGTGTCCTGAAATGATTTGATCAAAATCATCGATACGGTGCAAATCATCAACACACAGCAAGTAACAAGGTAGATATCATTCGAACCCGACGTCCAGGCTGCAGCCCCTTTGGAAAAGAACTCGCTCAACAAAAGCCAGATGGCGAAATACCCAAACAGCAAGGTGGATATACTCAGAGCCACCGTTCTGTGGTGATGATTTTGTTGAAGGTTAAGCATGAACCATGATCCCGCAATTACATCCAGTTGTTGGCATTCTTCTAAATTCGCCCTTGGATACCCCTGCAATTTCCATCTGCATTCATTAACGTTTCACTACGTGATTACAGTGGGCTTCCCCGCTAAGTCGGGTGAAACTATCCTAGCAAAAAACAGTTAGAATTTTATGATGTGATTGTTTCATATTGCCGGATTGAAATTAGTAATTTGTTAGCCGGTGAAATGCCTGCATTGATTATGCAAACAGAATGTATAGGCACACGGGGCTCAATTACTGTCACGCAAACGCAAATTGTTGGGATCGTATGGACTGTCTGCAATGACTTTTGCTGAACACCGGTTATTGAGCACCGGTACTTCCAGCACAGTTCCTTCTTTTGCGAAATCAACATCGAGATAGGCCATCGACAGGCAGCCACCAACATGGTGCGAAGAGGCTCCAGATGTTATCCTGCCAACCAGCTTGTCGCCAGAATATACGCCTTCATTCATATACGCATCGGCGTCGATGGTTTCGACCTGAAGGGTTACCATGCGCCTTTTCAAGCCTTCTTCCCGTTGTTTCAGCAGGGCCGCTTTGCCGACAAATTCGCCTTTGTCAAATTTGATAAATCGCTCAAGACCGGCTTCCAGCGCTGTATGCTCGATGTTCATATCGCGATACATGGCCCGGTACGATTTCTCCAGCCGGAGCGATTCTATCGCACGATTGCCAATGAGTTTGATACCGTTGCTCTCTCCAGAGCCCATAGCCGCATCATAAAGGTCCAGATTGGAACTGATCGGGTGATAAAGCTCCCACCCAAGTTCACCTTCGTAATTGACACGCATCATGCGAACGTCCGACACACGGCCAACGGTCAGGGTTTGGCTTGTCATCCATGGGAACGCCCCATTGGAAATATCGCCCTCCACCAAGGGCTCCAGTATTTTGCGGGAATTTGGACCAATTACGGTTAAACAACCGCGCTCAAGCGTGACGTTTTTCAAGGCAACACAGCCATCTTCAGGCAGGGATTTTTGCAGGATGTCAAAATCATGACGCTCACCGCGTGGTGTTGCGACAAGATAGAACAATTCATCGCTCAAGCGGGTGACGGAAAATTCCGCACGAACCGTGCCTTTCTCGGTTAAAAAATGCGCGAGCGCTATGCGGCCTGTCTTGGGCATCCTGTTGGCAAGAATGGTGTTTAGCCAATCTTCAGCGTCAGGGCCGGACACCTCGAACTTCGCCATATTGGTCATGTCAATGAGACCCGCCGCCGTGCGGACGGCCTGACACTCTTTGGCAATATGCGGCAAAGAATTGAACTCGCGGTAACTCCAGATATCAGTTCGCTCCTCGCCTTCAGGGGCAAACCACAGGGGAGTTTCCCAGCCATAAACTGAACCCCAAACTGCACCAGCTTCATCCATGCGGGCATAGCAGGGGGAGGTTTTTGCAGGCCTGGCGGCCTGCCACTCGTAGCCTGGATAATGAACGCCGAAATTGTGCGCAAACGCTTCCTTGATTTTCAGACCGGTCCACGTTTTGTTTGCGTGAGGACCAAACCGACGCGGGTCGACTTCTGAAAGGTCCAAATGGGGCTCACCATCAACAATCCAGTTTGCCAACTCATAGCCCAAGCCGGACATCATCAATCCACCGGAAAACCCCTCAGCCAGCCAAAAGTTTTTGAGACCCCATGCGGGACCGCAAAGCGGCAGATTGTCAGGCGTTGTGCATATCGGCCCGCGTACATTTGACTTGATGCCCGCCTCGCCAAGTACTGGAACCAGATCGAGTGCTGCTTCCCAATGTTTTTCTACGGCTTCCATATTTTCCGGCAGCAGATCTGCCCCGAACCAGTCGGGCACTCCATCTTTGGCAAAAAACTCCAGTTTTTCTGCCCTTTCGTAAGGGCCAAACATTAATCCGGCCCCTTCCTCACGGACATAACCATTGATGGCCTCATTGCGCAGTACCGGAAGTTCGGGCAACCCCACTGATTGCCTCTCTTTGACGCCGGGAACAGCTTCTGTAACCCAGTACTGATGAAGAATTGGGAAGGCCGGAAGATCAAGCCCGATCATCTTCGCTGTATTTTGCACATAGTTGCCGGTTGCAGTTACCACATGCTCGCAGGTGATATCGCCCTTGTTTGTATGCACAAGCCATTCACCATTTGGCAAACGTTCATAGCCGGTAACTTGTGTCTTGAGGTGTATTTGCGCACCAAGTTGCCGGGCGCCCTTTGCCAATGCCTGGGTGACGTCGGCGGACGCCACGTGACCATCATCGGGATTGTACACCGCGCCCAGGAGATTGGGGCTGCGCTGCATCAGCGGCCACAGATCGAGCGTTTGTTCGGGTGTCAAAATTTCCGCCCGGACACCCTGGGTCTCGGCAATGGCCATATAGTTCAAATACTCATCCATTCGGTCGGCGGACTCGGCAATTCGAAGTTGACCGCATTTGTGCCAGCCGATTGCCTGCCCGGTTTCCTCTTCAAGACGCTCAAAGATTTCAATTGTCTTGGCCAGGACACGGCCAAAATTGTAGGAAAACGAGTAGAGGGGAACGAGGCCGGCCGCATGCCAGGTCGATCCGGCTGTGAGCTCCGTGCGTTCGAGTAAAACGGCATCGCTCCAGCCACGATGCGCAAGATGGTAGAGAATGCTGGCACCCACAACACCACCGCCAACAACCACTACACTAGCGTGATTTTTCACTCAGCCATCTCCCGAATAAACAGTTATCTGTGCCTGGATGCCATCAGAATTCCGCCACCCACCTGTGGGTGCACACCAGCTGTGATTGTAAAGTACTTGTCCGCCCGGACGTTATCCAAAGCCGACATCTTATTTGTAGTCGTGTGGCGATAGTTGAT
This sequence comes from Hyphomicrobiales bacterium, assembly GCA_021775415.1. Lineage (GTDB taxonomy): Bacteria > Pseudomonadota > Alphaproteobacteria > Rhizobiales > Rhizobiaceae > JAALLB01. Next base: position 300,150 of record JAJFHV010000013.1, read on the forward strand.
CAGGAGACATGCCTTTTAAAGCGCGGCGTTAACGAATTGAACAATCATAATACCTGCCGGATCATTCTGGAATTGATGCAAAATTGGTATTACCGCAGGTAATGTTTCGGGCCCGATATATACCTAAAGTTTTACATTTTTTGTTAACCGGCATCTCATACTAAAGTAGTGGGGCGAGTTACTGAAATGTGACTACGCGATAGGCTGGGCAGCCGGTGATTTATGATCGCCAGCAATGCCTTTGGGGGAAGTAGCATGAATACGCATTTCGTATCCGGTTGGATTTCAAGCGGGGTTCAGCAATGAGCAATGTTGTCAGGCGTGTACGCGCTTATTATCTGATCAGTCTTTTGCTGATCACGGTAATGGGAGGCTCATTTGCTTATTTGTCGAACCTGATAAATCGGGACATTGATGCTCTTACTGAAGTAAGTGAAAGCATAATGAATGCCGATTTTGAAGTGGTGCAAATTGTTAAAGAAGCAAACAGGTTGGAAAAGTCAGATTCAAATGACTTAAGCGAAAAGATCGTCAGTTCCCTGAAGAATCTGAAGTCGAAATTCACAACTCATCAAAATGAATATGTCACGTCAGCTGGCGCTCTGAGAGCGCGACTCAAAAAGGAACTGACCAAGGCAGGCAAGACTGGCCAAACCCTGTTGTTCATGCATCGCAAGCCGCATGAAGTGTTACTGTCGCGAATCGATGATCTGGACATCATTACGGCCGAACTGAAAAACGGAAGTTCGAAATCCTATAAAACCGGCGAAGGTGCAGATATTCCATTGGTGCAGGATGCTCCATACGCATTGCAGGCAAACCTGATCGCCCAGCCTTACTATCTGATGATGCAGGCGAGTACGGTAAAACAGCGCAAATACGTGCAGGCCAAACTTCGAGAGAATTCGGCAAAATTGCTAACCTACACCTACAGTTTCATTATTTCCGGCTTTATCGGTGTCTGTTTGATCGGACTCCTGATTTTCCGGCCAATGGAGCGGCTTATCGTCCGTCAGCTGGCTGAACTTAAGGATGCCAATTCCCGGGTATCGGCTGCTGACCGTGCGAAATCGGAGTTTCTGGCCAACATGAGCCATGAGATAAGGACCCCCATGAATGGTGTTATGGGTATGGCAGAATTGCTGGCGGGTACCGATTTGGATGCCAAGCAGTCAATGTTTACCGACGTGATTGTGAAGTCCGGTGCAGCACTTTTGACAATCATCAATGACATTCTGGACTTTTCCAAGATTGATGCCGGTCAGATGGAATTGGACCCGGCCCCGTTTTGCCTGGCAGAGGCAATTGAAGATGTTGCCACACTGGTTTCTTCCAAAGTTGCCGAGAAGGATTTGGAACTGATTGTGCGGGTTGATCCAAATTTGCCTGCGTCTCTTGTGGGCGATGTGGGGCGCATTCGCCAAATTGTCACCAATTTGATGGGCAACGCGGTCAAATTCACCGAAAAGGGCCACGTTTATGTAAATGTAGAGGGTACCGCCGAAACAGGCGACAACCACGGTGTGGCCAAACTGCGGATTTCTGTCGAAGACACAGGGATTGGTATTCCCAAGGAAAAACTTGATCGTGTGTTTGATAAATTTTCTCAAGTGGACACGTCAGCTACCAGAAAACATGAAGGCACGGGCCTGGGGCTGTCAATTGCCTCGTCATTGGTGGAATTAATGAGCGGGAAGATTGGAGCGAACAGTGATTATGGCAGTGGCTCGACTTTCTGGTTTGAAATTGACCTGCCGGTCCATGGCGAGCAGACTCACAAGAAACGCATACCGATGGATGTTTCCGGTTCGAGAATTCTCGTCGTGGACGACAATGAAGTAAACCGTTCGATTCTGTGTGAACAGATGAGCTCCTGGAATTTTGATGGCGCTGCAGCCATGAGTGGAGCCGAAGCGTTGGCAGTACTTGATGCAGCTGTCAGCCAGCAAATTGTCATTGACTGTGTGGTAATGGATTACCAGATGCCGGATATGAATGGTGGTGACACGGTGAAAGCCATGCAAGCCAATCCTCAACTGGCTGATATTCCGGTGATCATGCTGACATCGGTGGATGAAACCAATGACGGCAAAGCATTTTCTTCTCTGGGTGTGCAGGGCCATTTGACCAAGCCAACCCGCTCTTCTTTGCTGCTGGAAACCATCATCCAAGTATTACAGAATAAAAAGAACCGGGAAACGGGGAATGGCGAAGTCGCTCCTTCCGGTGTCATGCTTGCAAGGCAGATGGCTGGCTTGAATGCTTCGCCGGTTCGCAAGCAGCAAAAATCACTTGAAAAGGCATTCGACGGGAAAGTTGGAAAAGTCGCTGCACGAAATTCACAGGCCAAAGAAAGAGTTGCTTCGCCGCTCACCCGTGGGCCTGAGAGAATTGAAGTTCTGGTATGCGAAGACAACGAGGTGAACCAGATTGTCTTTACCCAGATATTGCAGGAACTAGGCCTTTCGTTCCGGATCGCAAACAACGGTAAGGAGGGGTTGTCATTGTACAGACACATGCATCCTTCCGTGATTTTGATGGATGTCTCCATGCCGCAAATGAACGGCCTGGAAGCAACCAAAGCCATTCGCAATATCGAGAAAGAAACCGGTGAGCATACACCGATCGTTGGGGTTACAGCCCATGCGATCAAGGGCGACATGGAAAAATGCCTGGATGCCGGTATGGATGACTACCTCACAAAACCGGTTTCACCGGTCAAGCTTGAAGAAAAAATCCGCCACTGGATCGGCCAGTCAAAGTCAAAGGCTGCTTGAGGCAATAGGATAAATTGCAAAACAGGCCTGTGATTATCACGGGCCTGTTTTTCTTTTCATATCCAATAATCAGGCAGACCATCCAATTTTATGCAGATGGAGCTCATAGGTTGGATGCATTTCGGCATTGAGCAAACCATCCTTGGCATGATGGAACAATGACCTCCAGTAAGGTTGAATGGTTACCCCCTCATCCTGCATCATTTTTTCGATCTTTGCCATTACCTCACGGCGCATGTTCGCGTCAGGTATGCCATTGGCATCATCCAGCAGTTTGTCGAACTCAGGATTGGCAAAGCCTGATTCGTTCCAGGCTCCACCGGTACGATAGGCAAGGTTGAGCACCTGAACACCCAAGGGGCGCATTTGCCAGTTGGTCGATGAGAACGGATATTTTGCCCAGTCGTTCCAAAACGTGGAGCCTGGCATAATCGTGCGCTTGACCTTGATGCCAGCTTCGCGAAGCTGGGCAGCCACCACATCTGTTGTGTCCTTGCGCCAGTCACCATCAATCGAAATCAGTTCATGCTCATAGTCCTGCATGCCTGCCTCAGTCATCAAGGCCATTGCTCCGTTTGGATCCTGCCCCCGCTTCGGTAGTTCCGCATACTCGGGGTGGATCGGGCAAACGTGATGGTTTTCCGCGACCGTACCAAGACCGGCAACACCAAGTTCCAGCAGAACATTATTGTCACACGCCATAGCCAGCGCACGACGAACGCGAACATCTGAATAAGGCTTTTTGCCATCCACCTCAGCTTGTTGGTTCGGACGGATCGTGATTGTACCAGCGGTCACCGCTTCTGATTTGTTCCAGCCGTCAAGATTGTCAAAAACCGCAACAAAATCTCCCGTGCTTTCCCAGTTGAGATCGTACTCGTCGGCTTCCGCGGCTGCTACAAATGCTGAAGGTTCAACACCCAGATCGATGAATTCAATGCGATCCAGATAGGCACCATTCTCTTCATCCCACCAGGTATGGCCCGTATTACGTACCAGGATGCCTTTCACGCCTACTTCATGGGCTTCTGGCTTGTATGGTCCGGTACCGATCGGATTAGACAGCATGCTTTCAGGAGAGCCATCATAGGATGAGTGTACAATTGCTGCCGGATAATCAGCCATGCCCGGGATAAGTGTGATGTCGGGGGTCGGAAGTTTCAGGACAACCGTATGGCTGTCAGCTACTGTAATCGCACCTTCAGCCGCCTTTCCGGTATCATTGTCAATCAATGCCACCATGCGACCGGCCATGGAGTTGCCTTCAACATCTCTTTCGCACCAGCCTGCGATGCTGCGCGCCACATCTTCAGCAGTGAAATCCTCGCCATTGTTCCACTTCACACCCTTGCGCACATGCAATGTGTATTGTGTAGCATCATCACTTACATCCCAGCTTTCCAGGAGGCGGCCCTCAAAAGTCCCGTCCCGGTTGTATTGGACCAGATACTCAAGCCAGCCGCGGCAGTAGGCGGCGATTTGTCCCCAGTCGAAGGTGCGAGGATCTTTCAGAGCACGCACTTCCATTTGAACGCGAAGCGTACCACCCATTTTAGCCTCTGCCCTAGCTTCGGTTGGCACAACCATGCCCAGCATTGCATAGGCGGTTGCGGTTGTTGCACCGAAGACACTGGCGGTTGCGAGAAATTCGCGGCGATCCATATCACTACCGTTCTTCGCCGCTTCAGCGGCTTCAACGATTTCAGACGGCATTCGAAAGCCGTTTTTCTTGAAAAATTTCATGTAATCCTCCGTTAATCGGGATATCCGAGTTTAAGTGCAGACGTTACTGGTTGCAGGCATCTGCCACTTATTATGGAGTTTTCAAGAAATGTGAGAATACGGTATTTTCAATTTACACTATACCGATTTATGAGAGTTCAAGCAGGCAATTAATACGCGACGAGAGTGCTTGTAATCATCCCCGGTCTGAATCTTTCAACTTGCCGGGTTTGAGCGGAACGCCATACAGTTCCAGCCGGTGATCAACCAGCTTGTAGCCATGCTCCAGGGCAATTTTCTTCTGTAGTGCCTCAATTTCCTCGCTGGCGAATTCGATCACATCACCGGTCTTTAGATCAATCAGATGGTCATGATGGTCTTCCGGTACGATTTCATAGCGCGCGCGTCCGTCACGAAATTCGTGTCGCTCAATAATGTCGGTTTCTTCCAGAAGTTTCACGGTGCGATACACCGTGGCAATCGAGATATTGTTGTCAATCGCCGAGGCACGCCTGTAGAGGTCCTCTACATCCGGGTGATCGTCGGCGTTTTCAAGCACCTGTGCGATAACCTTGCGTTGCTCGGTCATCCTCAAGCCTTTTTCGGCGCAGCGTTTTTCTACAGACATCAGCTTGTCCGATAATTGACCTTGTAATTCGGCCCTTGATCTAGCCAAGATCGCGCTTCATGACAAGCGCATTGGCGGCAGTTGTTTCACCGGTTCCCTTGGATGGGTAATACCCTCGCCGGTCTGAAATTTGTGAAAACCCAAGCCCTGCATAGAGTGATTTTGCAGCCTCATTACCTTCAGCGACCTCAAGAAACAGTGTCTTTATCCTGTCACTCTGAAGTCTCCTGATTGATTCCTCCATCAAATATCTGGCAATGCCACCCCGGCGTGCACCAGGATTTACCGCAATTGTAATCACCTCCGCCTCATCAAGCACACTGCGAATAATCACAAACCCCAAGGGTGGTTTGGTACCACCACCTTCGCGGCGCGCCACAAGACAAGAGTATCCTGGCCCTGCCAGCATTTTCTCAAGCTCTCCGTCTGACCAGCCATTCGAAAATCCAGCGTGATGAATTTCCGACAAGGGTGTCAGATCACCGGTTTGAGCTACTTCAACCACAAGCGCCGGCTTGCCGTGAACTTTATTGTGGAGCCAGCTAAACACGGGGAAGCGCAAACCCGGTTTGCGGTTTGGCATCCGGCGCACGCAGGTAAACCGGCTCCGGCGGCGCATCATCTGCTTGTTTCCCGGCCCCAATCCGCGCAACTGTTTCGATGGGAACGGAACCCAAAGAGTGCGAAACCGGCATGGATTTTGGAAGATGTCTGTTCATGATCTCTGCACCCGATCCACAAAGCGTTGCCGGAATTCCTTCCAAAAGCGCGCTCAGTTGTTTGTAGCCTGAAACTCCCTGCCCGCACTGTTCAAACTCTGAAAACCGGTAATATGCTTCATCGCGTCGCCCGTCCACCAGGGTTGCGAGTGGCCCGGATACGCCATTTTCGCGTGCAACCTGCTCCAGGCCCTCCAGCGTACCAACGCCAACTGCCGGAATGCCAAGGCCAAATGCCAGGCCCCGTGCGCTGGCAATGCCCACCCGAACGCCTGTGAAACTCCCGGGTCCACAGGTAACGGCGATTTTGCCCAAGTCCTTGTAAGCAGTGTCTGCCTCTTCCAGCACATCAGCGATCAAATCCATCAGGATTTCTGCATGGCCGCGGCCAATATTTTGAGTTGATTGAGCCAGTATCCGATCGGCACTCACGTCGAAAACGCACGCGGCGCAAAGTTCGGCGGAAGTGTCGATGGCGAGGATTTTCAAAGGCTTGATCGTTCTGGCCTAGATCGGTTGAACTTCTTGAACTTCCGGAATGAAGTGCTGCAGAAGGTTCTGGATACCGTGTTTTAACGTGGCCGTGGATGATGGACATCCCGCACAGGCGCCCCGCATGTGAAGAAACACGATACCGTCACGAAAGCCACGAAAGGCAATGTCGCCGCCATCTTGTGCCACCGCCGGACGTACTCGCGTATCCAGCAACTCCTTGATGGTATCAACAATTTCCTTGTCGGCCTCCTCGAAGAATTCTTCGTCTTCAGCCATGCTCATGGACGGTCCTGCTTCCATCACCGGTTTTCCGGTAACAAAATGCTCCATGATCGTGCCGAGAATTGCTGGCTTCAAATGTTGCCAGTCGAAGCCGCCCTCGTCGTCACTCTCGCGGGTAACGGCAACAAAATCATGGCCAAAAAACACACCCGATACACCTGGAATCCGGAACAATTGCGCTGCAAGCGGAGAAACCGCTGCTTCGTCAGGTGATCTGAAATCCACTGTTCCTTCGTTAAGCACGATTTGGCCTGGAAGGAATTTCAGTGTTGCGGGATTGGGCGTTGCTTCCGTCTGGATAAACATGCGGACTGCTCCAATAGGTGTTTGGGTTTATGCTAAAATAGGACTCATCCGGGTCTCAATCAAGCACAAAGCCCATAAAACGCGGATGATCAGGTAACGTTCTGGATGTCTTCAAAACTCATGTCGCATGGAACCACAACCACGGGAATGGAAAACGTATTGCCACCACCGGCAATTGAAGAAACCAGCGGTCCAGGTCCTTCGGTACTGTCGCCAGCCGCCAAAACCAATAGTGCAATGTCCCGGTCTTCTTCAATCAGGCTTTGCAGTTCCTCAGCAGTGTTACCCTCTCGCAGCACAAGTTCTGGATCGATATTGGCTTCGTCACGGATAAACTGGGCGTATTTTTCTAGTTGCGCCTCTCCGGTTTCACGTTGTTCGGCCTTCATGATTTCCTCAACACCAATCCAGTGTTGAAAATCTCCTGGCGTGGAGACGTATAACAACGCCAGAGCGCCGCCCGAATTTGCCGCCCGACGGCCCGCATAGAGCACCGCCCGGTCACATTCCGCGCTATCGTCAACCACAGTGAGAAATTTTCTCTTGTGGCCTTCCTCATGTATGAGCCGCTTGCTTACCATCGTACCTAAAGTCTCTCAGTCCTCGAACAGGTCAAACTTATCCTATAAATCCAAATATGTCGCGTACTTCGCTTAACGTTACAGAGGCAATTTCGCGAGCTTTTTCTGCACCTTCTTTAAGTACGGCATCCACACCTGCCGGATCATCCATCAGCCGCCGCATTTCGCGGTTGATCGGAGCAAGTTTTTCAACGGCCAGATCCGCGAGCGCGGGTTTGAATTCACCAAATTGCTTGCCACCATACTGCCTCAGAACTTCTTCACTGGATACTTCTGAAAGCGCTGCGAAAATGGAAACCAGATTGTCTGCTTCCGGGCGTTCTTTAAGGCCGTCAAGATTATCCGGCAGGGGTTCGGGATCTGTGCGTGCTTTACGGATTTTCTTTGCAATATCGTCCGAACTGTCTGTTAGATTAATCCGCGACATGTCTGAAGGTTCAGACTTTGACATTTTACGCGATCCATCCCGCAACGACATGATGCGGGTAGCTTCCCCTTCAATCACCGGTTCTGTCAGCGGGAAATAGCTATCGCCATGGCCGAGCGCTGCAATGCGTTCAGCGAAGTCATTGTTGAATTTTGCCGCAATATCCCGCGTCAGTTCCAAATGTTGTTTTTGATCATCACCCACCGGCACATGGGTTGCACGATAAGTGAGAATGTCCGCTGCCATCAGGTTTGGATAGGTAAACAGGCCAACGGACGCATTTTCGCTGTCCTTGCCGGCTTTTTCCTTGAATTGCGTCATGCGGCGCAACCAGCCCATCCGGGCGACACAGTTGAAAAGCCATGCGAGTTCCGAGTGTTCGCGAACCTGACTTTGATTAAAGACAATGTGTTTTTTAGGGTCGATGCCTGAAGCAATAAATGCTGCCGCAATTTCTCGGGTCTGGTTTTGCAAATCTTTTTGCACCAAATCGGCGGTCACTGCATGCAAATCGACCACGCAATAGATGCATTCATGGCTGTCCTGCAGAGCCACAAATTTGCGAATTGCACCCAGATAATTTCCTAGGTGCAGATTGCCAGTTGGTTGTACGCCGGAGAAAACACGATTTGTTGGCTGACCCATATTGATTTGCCTGTGAGAATTGACTGCGGGCGCGTTATGACCGAGGCAGCAGACATAGGCAAGAGGTGATGAAGCACACAATACGCCCGGACCCTTGTAGAAGCAGTATATTTGGTGAAACAGTCTGGTTATGAAGACCGCGTCCGATATTCCCTCAGTTTCCTGTCCGGTATGCCGGAACAAGGCCCCAAAACGATTTGTCACTGTTGGTGAGCGTGAATATTGGAGTTGCTCCATCTGCGAAGCGCGGTTTCTTGATCCCGCACAAAAACCGCAATCGAAGCAGGAGTATGCGCATTATCTTTTGCATGAGAATGATCCGGATGATCCGCGGTATCGCAAGTTTCTCTCTAGGCTTTGCGGCCCGTTGTTGGAGGCGCTCGACGGTAGTTTGCTTGGCCTTGACTATGGCTGTGGTCCAGGGCCCGCCCTGGCGATGATGCTACAGGAGGCGGGACACAGTGTGGAGATTTATGATCCCTACTTTTTCCCCGATGCAAAACTGCTTGAGCGAACCTATGATTTCATCACCTGCACGGAGGTGGTTGAACATTTCCATAACCCGGCAGGTCAATTCGAGAAGCTTGATGCCATGTTGCGACCTGGGGCCTGGCTGGCAATCATGACCTGCTTTCAGACTGACGATGCTCGCTTTGCCGATTGGCATTACCGAAAAGACCCGACGCATGTGGTTTTTTATCGCGAATCCACAATGCGCTGGCTTGCAGAAAACCGTGGCTGGTCTTGTAAAATTCCGATCAAAGACGTGGCGCTGATGCGAAAACCGGGGTGACGCTATTTGCCTACCATGCGCTTCAGCTGATCCCGAGGTACGGCACCGGTTACAATAACGATGGCAAAATAAACCGTCGCTGCAACAGCGACCAAACCAAGCACCGATATGATGCGAGACAGTAGCGGTGCATCCAAAAGGGTATTTCCAAGCCAGTCCTGTCCAAAATAGAGCACCACAGCCATCACAAAGCTTGCCACACATATGAGTGACAGATTTTTGAGTGTGTCTGAGCCCATCCGGTAGTGGTTGCGGGAATAAAGCGTGAAACCAAGCAATAGCGCGTTGACCCATCCAGCAATGCTGGTTGCTATCCCCAGGCCGACAACGCCCATCCGGCCAAACAGGTAAATCGCCAGAATGATGTTGAGGATGGCATTGATGCCAGAGTACCACATTGGGGTTTTCATGTCCTCACGGGCATAAAAAGAGGGCTGGAAAATCTTGATCAACACAAATGACGGCAGACCAATTGCAAATGCGGCGAGCACCGCAGCGGTGATCTCACTCGTTTCACGCAAGAACGCGCCGCGTTCATAAACCAATGCAACCAGCGGCATTGGTATCATGAACAGCCCAACGGCAGCAGGAATGGTAAGACCCAGGCCAAATTCCAGGCTGCGGTTTTGCAACCTTGTCGCTTCGTCTGTGTCTTTCGCGGTAAGCGACCTTGTAAGTTCAGGTAGCAGCACAACCCCTATTGAGATTGCAATGACACCCAGAGGCAGTTGCACAAGCCTGTCTGCGTAATTCATCACCGCAATTGCTCCAGCCTCCGCTGATGCAATGATTTGTCCAACCAGTAAATTGACCTGCGTAATGCCATTGGCAATGGCAGTAGGTATCGCAAGAAACAAAAGCTTTTTCACACTCGGTGAAATGCTGGGCATCCGTAGTGAAAGCGGGAAGCCCTCCTTTACAACTCCATAGATCAGCAGGCCGGTCTGCAAGAGGCCTGATACCACCACCGCCCACGCCATGGCGATGCCAAGATCACGGTCATGCAATCCTTGATGCCAACCATATAGCAACACTGCGATAAACATCATGTTGAGGAGTACCGGCGCAATAGCTGCCAGAAAATATCGCCTGAATGCGTTCATCACGCCTGACAACATTGCGACCACTGACATCGCTGCCAGATAGGGAAACATGATGCGCGTCAAAAGCACCGTGAGGTCAAACTTGTCCGGGTCTGCGGCAAATTTGGGCGCGATGACTGTTGCAACAAGATACGGCATGAAAACCATCGCAAGTGCTGACAGGGCCAACAACACCAACAACAGGACTGACAAAATCTGCTCGGCAAATTCACGTGCAGCGACCCTGCCGTCCTTTTCCAGATGTTTTGCAAAAAGGGGTACGAAGGCTGCGTTAAACGCGCCTTCAGCAAACAGTCTCCGGAAAAGATTGGGAAACCGGAATGCCGCATAAAACGCGTCCGCAACTGGTCCAGCACCCAGCAATGCCGCAATCAACGCTTCGCGGACAAACCCCAATACCCGGCTTGCCATCGTGGCGCTGCCAACGCTTGCAAATTTCTGGAACAGCCCCATCAGCGCGCACTTGCCTCAGCTAGCGATTTGATCTTCTTGTCCGGTTGTTGAACCACATCATCAATCTGCATCACATTCAACAACGCGGCTTCAATTTTCTTGATCCGGTTATCATCTTCAATTTTGTGACCTACCAGATCGCGAACATAAAAACTGTCCTGTCCTTTTTCGCCGAACGTCATCACATGGGCAGAACCAATGTCGAGGTTAAGGTCCGCCAGCGTATTTGTTATTGCCGACAAGACACCGGGTCTGTCCAGGCATTCGATTTCGATTACAGAAAAAGTCTCCGACAGCTCATTGTTGACGGAGGCTTTGGGGGTAACCGAAAATGTTTGTCTGTGGCGGTGGAATTGTTGGTTTTGGGCAGCCAAATCCGATATTTTCACTGCGCCAACCAGGACATCCTCAATCGCCTTGGCAATTCGGTTGGCTCTGCGGATTTCGCTTTCGTCATCTTTGCAGGTGCGATTGATGAAAATTGAATCCAGTGCCCTTCCATCTGACGTGGTGTGGATCTTGGCATCGACGATATTACCGCCAGCTGCAACGCAAGCCCCGGAAATCTTGGAAAGCAGCCGCGCATGATCCGGCGCGATGATGGTGATCTCCGTGATATCTTCAAACTGCCAGGTTTGTACCAGGGTTGCCAGTTTCAAATTGGCCTTGTCGGTATCGCGCAAGAAATTCATGTGATGGATTTGTGCATTAAAATCAGTCGACAGGAAATAGGCGGAATAGGGCAGCGCCAAAATACGTTTCTTTTCTTCCTTGCTCCAGTGATCAAGAACTTCTGCAAGTGCTGCACGAACCTGTCCCACCCTGGCCCGTTGCGGAAACTTGGAAAAGCCGCCCGTTAGAAACAATTCAGTTTCATGATAGAGATTACGCAGCAACTGCCCCTTCCAGCCATTCCAGACACCCGGCCCAACCGCGCGAATGTCACAAACGGTCAGTATGACCAGATAGCGCATCCGCTCGACGGATTGAACGACGCCTGCAAAATCCTGGATGGTTTTTCGGTCAGACAAGTCACGGCTTTGGGCGGTAACACTCATCGTCAAGTGTTCTCGTATCAGCCATGAAACGGTTTGGGTCTGTTCTTCATTCAAACCGAGGCGCGGGCAAAGCTGGGCAGCCAGACGTGCACCGGCGATGGAATGGTCTTCCTTCCGGCCCTTGGCAATGTCGTGTAGCAAAACCGCCAGATACAATACTTGCCGATCCTTGATCAATGGCAAAAGTTCGGTGGAAAGCGGATGCTCATCTGCAAGCTTGCCATTTTCGATATCCGCGAGTGCACCAACCGTGCGAATTAGGTGTTCATCAACCGTATAGTGGTGATAGCTGCTAAACTGCATCATCGCGACAATCTTGCCGAACAACGGCATGAATTTGCCCAAAAACCCGGATTCGTTCATACGCCTTAACAGCCGTTCCGGTCCGTTGCGGCTTGTCAATATCTCCATGAACAGGCGGTTTGCCTGCGGGTTTCGTCGTAATTCCGGCCTGATTAATCCAAGCGAGCGAGAGAGCAACTCCATCGCATCCGGATGAAAATCAAGGCCTGTCACATCGGAAAATTTGAAAAGCCGCAAGAGGTTTACCGGATCACGAATAAACACATCCTGGTTTACAACGCTCAGACGCCCGCGATCGTTTACAAAGTCCTTTGTTCCGGCAATTTTGCGCCGACGTGTTATTATTGAGCGAAACAATCCATCAATACCGTGAACCGCTTTTGCTTCGCGTTCTTCCAGTTTTGCGCAGGCAATCAGCGTGAGGTTTCCAACTTCCTTTGCGACCAGAAAATAGTGTTTCATAAATCGTTCAACGCTTGATAGTGCGCCGTGGCTTGAATAATTTAGCCGGGCTGCCAGTTCCTGCTGGAAGTCAAACAACAGCCGCTCTTCCGCCTTGCCGGTCAAAAAGTGCAGATTGCACCGTACCGTCCAGAGGAATTTTTCCGCCCGGCGAAACCGTTTGTATTCCCGTGGTGTGAACATCCCGGCAGCAACCAGATCACGTGATCGCCCCATGTTGTGAAAATACTTGCCGATCCAAAACAACGTATGAAGGTCGCGAAGGCCGCCCTTGCCGTCCTTTACATTGGGTTCCACGCGGTATCGCGATTCACCAGCTCTTGCGTGTCTGGTATCGCGTTCTGCTAGTTTTGCGGCAATGAACTCCCGAGCGGTTCCATGAACGATTTCTTTGCTGAAACGTTTGGCGAGGTCTTTGTATAATGCCTTCGTGCCATGAATAAACCGAACCTCAAGCACGGAGGTCCGGATCGTCATGTCTTCCTTTGAAAGGCGCAGGCATTCTTCAATTGTGCGGGTCGCGTGCCCTACTTTGAAGCCCATATCCCAAAGCATGTAGAGGATGTATTCAATCACCTGTTCGCCCCAGGCGGTCTGCTTGTAGGGGAGAAGAAACATCAAATCGATGTCGGATCCCGGTGCCAGCGTTCCCCGACCGTAACCACCAATTGCAGTTATGGCGATTTGTTCGCTCGCAGACGTGTTGGGATTGCGGTAAACATGGGCAATGGCAAAATCATAAATTACCCGGACAAGCTCATCCTGCACATGGGAAATTCGTCTTGCGCAGGCAGTCCCGTGCCCGTCCTCCAGCAGCATTTCCTCGGCAAGTTTGCGGCCCTCAGCAGAAGCCTGCTTCAGGATGCCAAGAACTTCCATGCGGATGGTTGTTGATGATCCATCACCGTCCGACTTGCGGGTAAGGCTGCTTAATTGATTGCGAAGTGCATCGGAATCAACAAAGCGATCAAGAAGAAGATCTTTAGCGTCCATGGCGTCCCATAACGTGTGAATCAACCCACGTTATACTGGAACTTGCCGCAAAGGACACGGGCTTGGCAAAACCTGTTTATTCCTGCTCTTCGTTTTCAGGCGCTTCAGTATCCACCGCCACGATTTTTGGACCGCCTTTGGCAACGCCAACCATCGCCGGACGCAGGACCCTCTCACCAATAACAAAGCCGACCTGGACAATTTCACATACCGTATTGTTTGGCACATCAGGGTTTTGAATCTCGAACATTGCCTGGTGGAAATGCGGATCGAATTTTTCATTTACTGGCGAAAGTTTCTTCACACCGTTTTTTTCAAGTGCGGCGAGAAGCTCACGCTCGGTCATCTCGACGCCTTCGATCAGACTTTTAAGACCAGATTGCTCCTTGTCTTTTTCATCCACATGCTCAATCGCACGGCGTAAATTGTCGGATACCCCAAGCATCTCCCGCGCAAACCCGGCAATTGAGTATGTCTTGGAATCGGCCAGCTCTTTCTGGGTGCGACGACGCAGGTTTTCCATTTCGGCGGTGGCGCGCAACAATTTGTCATTTAACTCAGCAATCTCGGTGTCAAGCTTGTCGTTTTCTGCAGCCAGCGCCTGCAACGGATCGGAAAAGCCGCTGCCCTTCTTGACACCCTTGTCCGCTTCAGCCGCAACTTCCTGTTCAATCGCAGAAAGCAATTCTTCTTCACTCATGTTTTCCAATTTCTCGCCGTCCTTAACCACATCGTCCATGGCAGCAGATTTAACCGCTGGCTCTTTTTCGGGTTGCCCATTTTCTTCAATCATCGCTCTAAACCTGAATGCGGTGAAAACTTGCCCCCGATATCAGGGTTCAGGCACAAAAAATCAAGACGTTAGGTTAGGTTCTGCAGGTCTTTTTGCACGAATTTTATTGCAGTATCCGGCTGATGACCTTTGCGGTGTAGTCAACCATGGGAACAATACGCGCATAGTTGAGCCTGGTCGGCCCGATTATTCCAAGCGCACCGATCACCCTTTGCTCGTTGTCGCGGTATGGCGCAACGATCACTGACGAACCCGAAAGCGAAAAAAGCTTGTTTTGTGAACCAATGAAAATCCGGACACCGTCGCCGCTTTCGGTGAGCTCCAGTAATTTCATGAAGTTCTCTTTTGCCTCCAACTCACCGAACAACTGCCTTATCCGTTCCAGCTCTTCTGCCGCCCCCAGATTGCCAACAAGATTGGCGTGTCCGCTGATGATCAATTGCCCACGTTGATCATCGGGACTGCCTGCCCAAACCGCAATGCCTGAATCAACCAGTTTCTGTGTTAGCGAATCCAACTCGTTCTTTGCCGTCTGATGGAGCGTGGCCAGTTCCTTGTTCGCGTCCGTAATCGTGCGTCCAGCAATTTTTGCGTTGAGAAAGTTCGACGCCTCAATCAGGCTCGATGCTGTAGTGCCGACGGGAAGTGTTATTATCCGGTTTTCAACCGAGCCATTCTCTCCGACAATGACAACCAGCGCCTTTGTCGGCTCTAGACGGATGAACTCAATGTGTTTCAGCCGTAGATCATTCTTGGTGGTCACCACCAGCCCGGCACTGTGTGACAGGCCGGACAACAACTGGCTTGCTTCGTTCAAAACGTTGTCAAATGTTTGCTCGCTGGAGGCTGCCTTTACCTGGGTTTCAATTGATCGGCGCTCTTCCTTCGCAAGATTGCCAATCTCCAGAAAACTATCGACAAAAAACCGCAAGCCAAGATCGGTCGGCATCCGTCCGGCACTGGTGTGGGGCGCGTAGATCAGCCCCAGCATCTCCAGGTCCGACATTACATTGCGGATGGTTGCGGGAGAAAGGCTCTCGGTCAGTTGCTTTGAAAGCGAACGCGATCCCAGCGGATCACCGGTGTCGAGATACCCCTCTACGATATGCCTGAATATATCGCGCGACCGCTGGTCCAGCTCGGTAATACCGGTTTCAGGTACATTAAATTTTCCTGGCGGTGCACTCATGACTGATTTTCGCTATCCGGTTCATCGACTGGCTTAGATGGCAGCACTATTGTCGTCAAATTATAGAGAAATAGCGGCTTTGCCAATCCACTGCGAACCGTCTACAAGCACACCAGATTTTTAACCGGAGATTACCCAATGCGTCCATCGAAGCGGGCCAACGACGAAATGCGCGCCGTATCAATCGAGCGTGGATTTGCCAAACATGCGGAAGGCTCATGCCTTATCAAGTTTGGTGAAACTCATGTACTTTGCACCGCCAGCCTTGAAGAACGTGTGCCTCCGTGGTTGCGTGGGGGTGGCAAGGGCTGGGTAACCGCAGAGTACGGCATGCTTCCGCGCTCCACGCATGAGCGGATGCGGCGTGAAGCAGCAGCTGGAAAGCAATCCGGCCGGACAAGTGAGATCCAACGCCTGATTGGCCGCTCCTTGCGTGCGGTGGTCGATATGCAGGAACTTGGTGAGCGTCAGATAACCGTCGACTGTGATGTGCTTCAGGCTGATGGTGGCACACGCACCGCGTCGATCACCGGAGGGTTCATTGCGCTGCGCGATTGCATTGAGTGGATGCGCGCGCGCGATATGGTGTCGGGTGATGTGTTGAAAGACAATGTTGCTGCAATTTCCTGCGGTATCTACAAAGGTTCCCCGGTGCTTGATCTCGACTATGATGAGGATTCCAATGCCGAAACGGATGCAAATTTCGTCATGACCGGGAAGGGTGGCATAGTGGAAATTCAGGGGACGGCTGAGGCAGACCCCTTCAGCGAAGAGGAATTTGCAAGTCTGATGGGTTTGGCAAAATCAGGGATTGGCAAACTTGTTGATTTGCAAAATCTCTCCGGATAGCACCAAATCCAAAGATGACACTGGAAATACTCGAAACTGCTCTTTACACGGACGATCTGGAAGCTGCTGAGGCGTTCTACACCGACGTGCTCGGATTTGAAGTCATTCTACGCGCTGAGGGACGGCACGTGTTTTTCAGGCTCGAAAACTCCGTGTTGTTGATGTTCAACCCCGCCTCCACTGAAACGCAGCGTATTGGCGATGCGTTGTCAGCGCCGTCGCACGGAGCCAGGGGTCCTGGGCACGCGTGTTTCCGCGTCGGTAGCGAGGGACTTGAGACCTGGCGGCAAATCCTGGGCAAGGCAGACATCGCAATTGAAACTGAAATCACCTGGCCGAATGGTGCTGTGTCGATTTACTTTCGCGATCCTGCCGGCAACAGCCTTGAAATTGGCGAAGCAAAAATGTGGGGACTGAATTGAGGAAGCTTGTAGAAAGAGAAATTGTCGTTGCCAGTCACAATGCAGGCAAGGTGCGTGAAATCAACGAGTTGATCGCACCGTTTGGATATTTGGCAAAATCGGCCGCTGACCATAACCTGCATGAGCCGGAAGAAACCGGCATGACCTTTGAGGAAAACGCTGCAATCAAGGCGCATGCTGCTGCACAAGCCACGGGTCTGCCTGCGCTGGCCGATGATTCTGGATTATGTATTGATGCTCTGGATGACGCGCCGGGCGTCCATACCGCTGATTGGGCTGAAAAGCCCGACGGTTCCGGGCGTGATTTCGCCTATGCCATGGAAAAGGTTGAGCAGGCCCTGAAAGACCGAAATGCGTGCGTGTCTGACAAACGAAAGGCCCGATTTGTTGCAGTATTGTGCCTGGCTTGGCCGGATAATCATCATGAGCATTTTCGCGGCGAAATAGAGGGCACAATCGTTTGGCCGCCACGCGGTGAAAAGGGCTTTGGATATGATCCGGTTTTCATGCCTGAGGGCCATGATCGCACATTTGGCGAGATGATCGCAGACGAGAAACACAGTTGGGACCAGAACATTCCAGAAAGCGCACTCTCGCATCGTGCGCGCGCATTTGCGCTATTTGCTCCGTCCTGCCTTGTGAAAAGCGGCGGCTAGAATGTCGATCAAAAACCAGCCTGCCTTTGGAGTTTACGTGCACTGGCCGTTTTGTGCCGCCAAATGCCCCTACTGTGACTTCAACAGTCATGTGCGTCACCAAGCGGTTGATCAGGAGGCATTCCTCGGTGCGTATGTTCGTGAAATCGCTCACATGGCTTCGCTCACACCTGACCGCACCGTTACCAGCATATTCTTTGGCGGCGGCACTCCTTCATTGATGGATCCGTCAACCGTGTCCGGCATACTGGAGGCGATAGGCGCTCACTGGGCGATTGATGACAAGGTTGAAATCAGCCTGGAGGCAAATCCCTCAAGCGTGGAGGCTGAGAGATTTCGCGGCTATCGTGCGGCAGGCGTAAATCGGGTCTCGCTAGGTGTTCAATCACTCAACGATGACCAATTGCGCTTTTTGGGCAGGCTTCACTCGGCAGACGAGGCGATGGCGGCAATTGCAATTGCCGGTGAAATCTTTCCACGGATGTCCTTTGACATGATCTATGCCCGTCCAAACCAGACCCCGGAACTCTGGCGGGAAGAACTCAATCGGGCTATCAGTCTTTCAGCTGATCATCTATCCCTTTACCAGTTGACCATCGAACAGGGCACGCCGTTCTTTGAACTTCGAAAAGCCGGAAAGCTAAAACCGCCGGATGAAGATTTGTCAGCTGAACTTTACGAGATAACCCAACAGGTGACCGGCGAAGCGGGATTTACTACCTACGAGATTTCAAATCATGCGGTAACGGGTGCAGAATGCCTCCACAATCTGGTCTACTGGCGGGGTGGAGATTATGCCGGTATTGGTCCCGGTGCTCATGGGCGGCTTCAAACGGAGACCGGCAGACTGGCAACTGCAACCATCAAGAGCCCCGAAGAATGGTGGCAGCATACGATGGTCCAGGGTCACGGGATGGAGGAGAATTTCGTCCTGACTCCGGAAGAACATGCCGACGAATTGTTGCTGATGGGACTGAGACTGACCGAAGGGTTTGATCCAAGCCGCTGTGAGGCATTGTATGGACGCCCGCTTGATATGGACAAGCAAGATTTTCTTGCTGGCGAGGGCTTGATTGAAAGAATGTCGGATGGCTGGCTGCGTGCAACCCCCAAGGGGTTTTTGTTACTCGATGCAATTGTGGCGGATCTGGCTGCTTAGTGCATCAAGACCGCGGTACACGGGAATTGTCACCGGCAAAGCTTGAAGGTGCCGGGACAGCAATCTGACCCTTGCCCTCGCGAATTTGGTAAATCGCAAGACCACGCTGGGCGGTCCCCGAGGGGCGCAACCGGAATATTCCATTAACACCGCGATAGCCTTGACGGTTTTCAAGCGACTGCGTGTCAAACGCCCGTGCACGGTTGTTTAGCCGCACCAACTCTGACACAAGCGTTATCGCATCATATCCAAGCGCTGCCTGAACACCGGGCCGAACGTTGAAGTTCGTCTCGTAACGATCCGCGAAGTTGTTAAAACTGCTTACGTCCCGGCCTGGATAAAGCGCACCGGCCAAAACCGGTTCTGATGCCTTTACCGATTCCCATGCCCCGGATCCCAAAACCTGTTTGTCCTGAATGATCGTCCCGTTCCGCCGGATGCCCGTAAGAATGCTGTGGGGAACCGGGCCACCCTCGGGAATGTAAATTGTGTCTGCCCCTTCGATCAATGCAAGGGAATCGATGACAGCCTTTTCGATACCTTCCGGTGTGCGGTCATATTTGATAATTTGGGTTGTCGCTCCAGCCGTACCGGCAACCTGTCGTAAAACATTTTCGCGGATGGAGCCCTCTGCGCTGTTTGGCAGGAAAGCAATGATCGATCGCCTGCCGAGCGAGATTGCGTATTTCAACATTCGTCGCGAATCATCTTCCGGCGTGAAGGACATAAGATAGACCCCACGCCGGGCAATTGAAGAATCGGTGGAGAACGCCAGCATCGAAACGCCCGCAGGAACTGTAATGCCGGATGCAGCGCTGACAGTTGCAGCAAACAGCGGGCCAATGACAATTGATGAACCTTCACTGATTGCTTCGCCCGCCGCCGATTGGGCATCGGCAGGATGTCCTTTTGTATCCTTGATCACCAATTGTAGTGACGATTGGCCGAAATCCTGCATGGCCATGGTCGCTCCATTGCGCAATTCATTTGCTACTGCGGCAGCGTTACCCGGTGCGGTTTTTGGCAGCAGGAGTGCCACCCGCACGGTTCCCTGGCCAAATACTTCGCCATTCGGATTTGGTGAAAGAGCAGTGGCGACGTTCTGCCCGACAGACGGCAGGCCACTGGGTACATTACCGCCCGACGATTGGCATGCCGACAATCCCACAAGCAATGCTGCAGCCATAACCGACTGTAGCAGCTTCAATTTTTTCTGCCCGGGGGTCGAAATGCGCATTATGATCGGCCTGCTATGACAAGTTCTGGGTAGATTCCGGATTTCATTGCAATTCAATCTCGCAAAAGTCAAAGATACGTTAACATTAATGTAACGTTAATTATTACGCATCGTAAGCTCGATTACACGAAGCGCCGCAATGTAACAACGCCTCATACCGACACTGGGCAAAATAATGAGGGAATTATGACAATCATACTGCATGGGTATCGATATAGTGTTTACAACCGCGTCGTGCGGATGGTTTTGGCTGAAAAAGGCATCGAGTACAAGCAAATGGAGGTTGATCCATTCACGGATTTATCGCCGGATTATCTCGCCCTGCATCCATTCGGGAGAGTTCCAACGCTGGTTCACGATGAATTTTCGCTATACGAGACAAGCGCCATAATCGGTTATCTGGATGAGGCGTTTCCGGGCCCTGACTTGCAGCCAAAAAAAGCACAGAGCCGGGCAAGAATGGCTCAAATCATCTCAGTTATTGATTCCTACGGTTACTGGCCCATGATAAGGCAAGTCTTCTCGCAGCGGGTGTTCGGCCCAAATGAGGGCTGTCCCGTTGATGAAAACGAAGTCCAGGCCGGTTTGACCCGCGCCAGTGTTGTATTGAATGCAATTGAAAATATTGCCGGGGAAGGTAAACAGCTTGTCGACAAAGGTTTGTCGCTGGCTGATATACATCTTGCTCCGATGATTGCGTATTTTGCTGCGACAGCTGAGGGTAAAGAGCTGATTTCGGGACTTCCCAAATTGGCGACCTGGTGGGAAGTCATGGCGACCCGTCCGAGCTTATTGGAAACTGATCCTGGTCTTCCGGGGTAAAACGGCAATACTGCGTAAGGAATTCAGGCAATGGCATCCGGGCGATTATTTGACGAAAGCATGTATCGCTTTGATGAGGCGCAGCCATCCTGGTGGGAGGCAAGCGCATCAGGTCCAAAACCAAAAGGCAAACCCCTTACCGGATCGCAATCTTGTGACGTCGCAATTATCGGGGGCGGCTACACGGGGATTTCTGCAGCACTTCATCTGACCCGTGACTTCAATGTTGATGTACGCGTCCTTGAGGCAGGGCATTTTGGCTGGGGCGCTTCCGGTCGCAATGGCGGATTTGCAACCATGGGCGGCACGTTTTTGAGTGCCGAGAAACAAATTGCCCGATTTGGCCTGGAAGAAACCCGACAGTATTTTCAGCACCAAAACGAAGCGGTGGAACTGGTTCGCAGTCTTGGCCAGGATGAGAAAATAAATTTTCAGCCGCAAGGAGATGCGGAGCTGGTCGTTGCAGAAAAGCAGGCCCATTTCGAGGCGATGAAGCGCACTGCCGAAATCGAACGCGATGCACTGGGGATCGATACCTTCATGATCTCCAAGGAAGAATTTGCTGAAAAATATTATGACGCACCCCATCAACATGGTGCGATGGCACAAAGGCCAGCCTTCGGGCTTCATCCGCTTCGTTATGCGCAGGGACTTGCAGCGGCTGCAGAACGTCACGGCGCAAAGCTTCATCCAGGCAGTGAAGTTACTTCATGGAGAAAAGAAATTGGCCATCACGTGTTGGAGACTTCATCAGGAAGACTGACGGCCAAAAAGGTTATCGTTGCGTGCAATGGTTTCATGCCCGAGCATTTGCATTCCGGCCTCAAGGGGAGAGCAATGCCGCTGCAAAGCCTGATTGTTGTTACGCGGCCACTAACCGATGATGAGCTTGCCGCCCACAATTGGCAAACCGAGTGCACAGCGATCAACTCGAGAAACGTCTATTTCTATTATCGGATGCTGCCGGACAAGCGTTTGCTTCTCGGTGGCCGCGCCGATACCACCGGCACCCTTGCAGCAGCAAAACAAACCGCAAATGATCTGACAAATTACATTGGGCAACTATGGCCTCATTGGAAAGGAATTGAGATCGAATATTCCTGGCGCGGGTTCGTTTGTTTTACCAGCGAGTTCCATCCCTCAATTGGGCGGATGCCGGAAGATTTGTCGGTTTATTTTGGCTTTGGTTATCATGGTAATGGCGTCAACAATGCAACCTGGACCGGGCGGGAATTGGCGCGTTGGATTGTTCAGGGAAATTCTCCAGATGAGCCGCGCCCCTTGCATTTGCCACCACAGTTTCATGGCATGACTTACAAGATTCCTTTTGCTGGCCTGCGCCGTTTTTACGCAAATGTTGCCGTTGGGTGGTATCGCATGAAGGATCGGCTGGACGGTATTCGTTGATGGCCTCAAGTTATCGAATTCAAAATCAGGAATTCACCGCTCGCCACGTCGAGCCCGGTCTTTATATTGCTGCGACCCCGATCGGCAATCTGGGTGATGTTACCTTGCGGGTACTGGATACACTGGCTGGTTGTGATTTGATTGCCTGTGAGGATACGCGGGTAACCGCCAAGCTGCTGCGCAATTATGGCATCAAGACCAAGACCGTCTCCTATCATGAACACAATGCCAATCAGGCCGGGCCAAAACTGATCGAGGCATTGGAGGCAGGCAAATCAATTGTGCTTGTCTCGGATGCGGGTACACCGCTGGTCTCCGACCCGGGCTTCCGGCTGGCTGACGCAGCGCTGGCGAAGGGGATATCCGTCTGGCCACTTCCAGGTGCAACCGCACCGGTTTCGGCGCTTGTTGCCAGCGGCCTTCCTGCAGAAACCTGGCTGTTCGGAGGATTTCTGCCGACCAAACAGGCGGCAAGGCAAAAAAGGCTTGAGGAGCTAAAAAACGTACCCGCCACACTGATCTTTTTTGAAAGTCCGAATCGCGTCGCCAAGGCACTCGTTGATCTGGTGGCGGTGCTTGGCAAGAATCGCAATGCTGTAGTTGCCCGTGAAATGACCAAGCTGCATGAGGAATTATCCCGTGGCACGCTGGATGAACTTTCAAAGAAATTCACTGCCCGGAAAATCAAGGGCGAAATTGTTATATTGATTGGCCCACCGAATGAGGAGGCCCCGGCTCATGACATTGATAAGCTTCTTGGCGAGTTGATGGAGAGGATGCCGGTAAGCCGCGCTGCTGCGGAGGCTGCCGAGCTTACAGGCCTGCCGCGACGCGATCTTTACACAAAGGCGCTGGCGATCCGTGAGCGATGAAGCAAAAAAACGCCAACGGGCTCACGCCCGGGGCCATTGGTCGGAATGGCTGGCAGCGATCTGTCTGACCTGCAAGGGCTACCGGGTCGTTGCGATGCGCTATCGCACCAAGCTGGGCGAAATTGATATCATAGCCCGCAAGGGTGACTTGGCGGTTATGGTTGAAGTGAAAGCGCGACGTGATGTAATGGCCGCACTCAATGCAGTAACCCACACGGCGCAAAGACGCATTCAAAATGCTTCCGATATCTGGCTCTCAAAACAACGCGATGCGGCAAAACTATCCACCCGATTTGACATTATCGCGGTGCGACCCTGGCACTGGCCAACGCATTTCAAGGATGCGTTTTGACAAAAAACGCTTTAAAGCTGCATTCTCGAACCTGTTTTTGATTGATACGGAGTAACGGCATATGGGCCTCAAGGTTGGCATTCAAATGGATCATGTGGCGGGACTCCACATTGGAGGCGATTCAACCTTTGCCCTGGGGCTGGAGGCGCAAGCGCGCGGTCACACTCTTTTCCACTATGAGCCCAACCGTCTGCAGCTTCGCGGTAATACGCTAAGTGCTGCAATCGAAGAAATGAGATTGCAGGACAAGGAGGGTGACCATTTCACCCTGGGTGAAAAAAAGGACACGGATCTTGCAACGCTGGATGTCGTCCTGCTGCGGCAGGATCCACCCTTCGACATGGCCTACATCACCTCGACGCATCTCCTGGAGCGAATTCACCCAAAGACACTGGTGGTGAATGATCCGGTATCGGTGCGCAATGCACCGGAAAAGATACTGGTAACGGAATTTCCCGATCTAATGCCGGAAACGCTGATCACCCGCGACTTTGATGCCATCCTGAAGTTTCGCGAAGAAATCGGCGATATCATCATCAAGCCGCTTTACGGCAATGGCGGTGCCGGGGTTTTCCACGTGCCGGGCCACGACATGAACCTTTCCTCTTTGCTGGAAATGTTTGATGGCCTGTATCGCGAGCCGTTTATCGCCCAGCGCTATCTGGCTGATGTTCGTGGCGGCGACAAACGCATCATCCTGGTTGACGGTGAGCCGGTTGGTGCAATCAACCGTGTACCAGCCGAAGGGGATGCGCGTTCTAATATGCATGTTGGCGGGCGGGCGGAGCATTCTGAACTCACAAAACGTGAAAAAGAGATATGTGATCGCATCGCACCGGTGCTCAAGGAACAGGGGTTTATTTTTGTCGGCATTGATGTGATCGGCGACTACATGACTGAAATCAATGTCACGTCACCAACGGGCATTCGCGAAGTCAAAAATTTTTCCGGCACCGATATCGCAGCGCTGATCTGGGACGCGATCGAGAAGCGGCTGTAGAGGTAGTACAAAGGGACGAAACAAAGGGGTATTCAAAGGAGATCAACCATTGATGAAAATGCTCACTGAATTTTTGATGACCAGCCTGATTTGCGGCTGGATTACACCTGCCATTGCCGCAGACGACAAATCCCAGGTTCCACCGGTAGAAACCTATCAGGCCATGCTCGGTGCCAACAAGGAACCGGGATGGGTGCAGTTTCGCAACTATGACGACAAGCAACTGGTTTATTTTACCGCGCTTCAAACCCTGCATTGCCGGTTGAGTGAAATACGATACTCGATCAATTCAAAGGATCTTGATCAGCGTTTCGATCTGGTAAAATGCAATCCGCAGCAGCCATTTAATCTGCCGCCAGATTCCGGCGCAGAAGACATCTTGATCTCGCTTGGTTTGGGCAGCGCCTCAACGGTTGCAGTTCAGGTGGTCTGGGAAGACGGCAGTGAGAGCGAAATCGCAGTCTATGAGCCCTGCAAGGATGTTGGCGATCAGACCTGCGCCTGGCCACTGGAATAAGCAGTTAGCCTTTCAGAATAGACAAGTCTGTTCAGTTGCCACGATTGTGCGTGCGCTGATACAGTTCTGCGATGATGTTGCTTGCGGTTTTCTCAAAAAAACAGGGTAAAATTGCATGGATCAACGCGGCCAAGGTCGCTGCACCAAGCTTCATCGCAAACCAGCTGGCAAACGCCATGTGCTCAAAATAGCCCTCATCAACTGATTGCGGATGGCTCAAAAACATCTTCTTGATCATGATTTTTTCCCGGCTGCGTGATTTGCAGGTGAATTATCGCGCGAAAAACAAAAGAAGTGCTCCCAAAATGCACATAGTTATGCTAATTACATGGGATATTATCCCATGAAAGTAGAATAATGACATTAGATGACATCGACAGGCGCTTGCTGGCGGCCTTGCAGCAGGATGCAAGCGAGAGCTTGGAAAAACTCGGTGAGCGGATAGGCGTCTCTCGCAATGCCTGCTGGAATCGGGTTCGCAAGTTGGAGGAGGCGGGCATTCTAAAAGCCCGCGTTGCTTTGGTGGAACCTGCAGAAGTAAACCTCGGTCTTAGCGTTTTCATCTCGGTTCGAACCAATGAGCATGACCCGGAATGGTCAGAAATATTTGCCCGGGAAACCAGCGCAATTCCGGAAATTCAGGGAGTCTATCGCACCTCTGGTGATCTCGATTACCTGATCAGGGCACGTGTGCCGGATGTGGCGGCGTATGACACACTTTACCAGCGATTGATCCGCAAAATACGGCTTGCTGATGTGTCCGCCAGCTTCGTTATTCAGGAAATCAAGGAGACGACCGTTCTGCCGCTCAACTATGCAGAATGAGTACCAGACAAGGTCTTGAATTTATAAGTGCGTCGAACCCGAAAATTCTGCCCATCCGGTTTGGATTCGGGGCAGAAAGACCCTATATTAAGCTGGCAATGATGGCCGATTCGTAAGCTAGCCCTCCCTATGCGTCCAAGGCGGCGAAATATTTGGATTCCGTATGAACGAACAGACAGAAAAACCGGATCAAACCGGCGAAACCAATGTTGATTCCAGCAATGCCGAGTATGGCGCAGATTCCATCAAGGTTCTCAAGGGGCTCGATGCAGTCCGCAAGCGTCCGGGCATGTATATTGGCGACACGGATGACGGTTCCGGCCTGCATCACATGGTCTATGAAGTGGTCGATAACGGCATCGATGAGGTGCTGGCCGGCCATGCGGACCGGGTAACTGTTACGCTCAACGCCGAAGGTTCGGTCACAGTCACGGATAATGGTCGCGGCATTCCGGTGGAAATACACAAGGAAGAAGGAATTTCTGCAGCTGAAGTGATCATGACCCAGCTTCATGCCGGCGGTAAGTTTGACCAGAATTCCTACAAGGTCTCAGGCGGCTTGCATGGTGTTGGCGTTTCCGTGGTGAATGCGCTTTCCGTTTCGCTGAAGCTGAAAATCCGCCGTGAGGGTAAGATTCACGAGATGAGTTTTACCCATGGTGTTTCCGATGCGCCGCTCGCTGTTACAGGCGATTGTGGTGACGAGAAAGGTACTGAAGTTACCTTCACGCCTTCTACTGAAACCTTCACCATGATTGATTTTGACTACAAGACGCTGGAGCATCGTCTGCGTGAACTGGCGTTCCTCAATTCTGGAACCCGTATCCTCCTGTCTGATCAGCGTGGCGCAGAGGAAGTGTCTGATGAGCTTTACTATGAAGGCGGGCTAGAAGCCTTTGTTAAATATCTGGATCGTACCAAGGCATCCTTGATTGATAATCCGATCTACCTCAAATCTGAAAAAGACGGCATTACGGTCGAAGCCGCCCTGTGGTGGAATGATTCCTACCACGAAAATGTGCTCTGCTTTACCAACAACATCCCCCAGCGCGATGGTGGTACCCATTTGGCCGGTTTCCGTGGAGCACTCACAAGGCAGGTAACCGGTTATGCGGACCGTTCCGGCATTTTAAAAAAGGAAAAAGTATCGCTCACCGGTGATGATTGCCGCGAGGGCCTTACGTGTGTCCTGTCGGTGAAAGTGCCCGATCCGAAGTTTTCGTCACAGACCAAAGACAAACTGGTTTCTTCTGAAGTCCGGCCCGTTGTCGAGGGTCTGGTAAATGAAACGCTCAACCAGTGGCTTGAGGAAAATCCCACCGAAGCCAAAATCGTTACCACCAAGGTTGTTGAAGCAGCAGCAGCAAGGGAAGCAGCGCGCAAGGCCCGCGAACTGACGCGGCGCAAGGGTGCGCTCGATATTGCTTCGCTTCCGGGCAAGCTTGCAGATTGTCAGGAGCGCGATCCCGCGAAGTCTGAGGTGTTTCTGGTGGAGGGTGATTCTGCCGGGGGTTCTGCCAAACAGGGGCGCAACCGTGCAAACCAGGCCGTGCTGCCGCTACGTGGCAAAATCCTCAATGTGGAACGCGCCCGCTTTGACAAGATGCTTGGCAGCCAGGAAATCGGCACGCTGATTACCGCCCTTGGTACAGGCATTGGCAAGGATGAGTTCAACATCGATAAACTGCGCTATCACCGCATCATCATCATGACCGATGCGGATGTGGATGGTGCTCATATTCGCACCTTGTTGCTGACATTCTTTTTCCGCCAGATGCCGGAGTTGCTAACCAATGGGCATCTCTACATCGCCCAACCGCCGCTCTACAGGGTGACCAAAGGCAAATCCTCTCAATACCTAAAGGACGAGCGCGCGCTGGAAGAATTCCTGATTGAGGGTGGTCTTGAAGAGGCGAGGCTGGAACTCGCCGGCGGCGAGGTACGGGCCGGTCCCGATCTACGCTCGGTGGTTGATACGGCACTCAAGGTGAAAACCCTGATCAACGGCTTGCATTCGCGTTACAACAAGGATGTGGTCGAACAGGCGGCAATCGCTGGTGCGTTGAATGTTGAACTGATCAGCGACGCCAGTCGGGCTGCGGAAGCCGCCGCCTACATTGCGCGCCGCCTCGACGTAATAGCCGACGAGACCGAACGCGGGTGGCAGGGCAGTGTTGGAACCGATGGTGGCCTCAACTTTGAACGTATGGTCCGCGGCGTGCGTGAGGGTGCACAAATTGACATGGCCCTGATTTCGTCATCGGATGCCATACGTCTGGATGCCTATGCGGCAGAATTGCAGGAAGCTTATGCGCATCCGCCGGCATTTTTGCGCAAGGACAAGACAGCCACAATTCCCGGTCCGCGTGCGCTTCTGGATGAGGTTTTTGATGCCGGCCGCAAGGGCATTGCCATGCAACGCTACAAGGGTTTGGGGGAGATGAATCCGGATCAACTATGGGAAACAACGCTTGATCCAAACGTCCGTTCCCTGTTGCAGGTAAAGGTTAATGAAGCAGCTGAGGCAGATGACCTGTTTACCCGATTAATGGGTGAAGAAGTGGAACCTCGCCGTGAATTCATTCAGACCAATGCACTGAACGTCGCTAATCTGGACATTTAGCCGCACTCCTGAAAATAATTTTTACTGGATTAAATTTTCTTACGTTCCGATAAATGGCTGTTATCAGCCATTTATTATGCAATCATAGCGTGATTTCGGTACAAATGTTCTCTTTTCTGGTTAGTTACATACAATTTTAACGTTCCTTTTTCCAAACGCTTGATTTCGGCTTGGTATTTTGGGTTGTTAGCCCCAATTTACACGAGCCACAAATGTCCGATTTGCAACACAAACAGCACCACCGAATTGTACTGTTCACAGTTGCAATCTCCGTATTTGCGGGGTTTTATCTATTGCAGTTGTTCACCCGACTGCTTGCTGGGGATTCGGTCGGGATGTTTGACCAATCGGTGGTTACCAGTGTCAGTCTGTCGATTATGGCGGTTGCGGTATTGTTCGTCATGCTGCAATCCGGCTCAGATTTAAAAAAAGCGCGCAAACTGGCCTATGTGGATGAACTCACCCTGTTGGCAAATCGGCGAAGTTTCAATGATTCGCTTGAACACAAACTCATCCGTTGTGCCAAACACGATTTGTCGCTGGGACTGATCTTCTTTGACCTCGACCGGCTTAAAACAATCAATGACTGTCATGGTCACGAAGTAGGCGACGCGGTTATCCAGGAATTCGGAAGCCGTATCAGCTCGGTGGTGCGCGGAAATGATTTGGTGGCACGTCTGTCCGGCGATGAGTTTGCTGCCATCATTTCAGATGCAAATTGCGAAAGCGATATTGCCCAGGTTTCGCATCGCGTTCTGGATATCATGAAAGAGCCAATTGCCTACAAGGGGCGTAATTACTACGCCGGTGTTTCAATGGGGGCGGTCATCATCCGTAGTGGTAGTGAAAACGCTGCGGAAGCAATGCGGATGGCAGATTTGGCACTGTTAAGTTCAAAGGATCAGGGTCGCGGCCGCTTGCAAATATTTGATCCGCAAATGGCAAAAAAGGTTGAAGACCATGGATTGATGGAAGCGAAATTGCGTGAGGCAATCGCCACCAATGCGTTTCGACTGCGCTATTTGCCGGCAGTAAGCCAGGAGCAATCGAAAATCGTCTGTGTCGAGGCACTGTTGCGCTGGCACCATCCACAAGATGGTGAAATATCACCTGCGGTGTTCATTCCACTGGCGGAAGAAATCGGTCTGATTGACCGGCTGGGTGAATTTGCATTGCGCAAGGCATGTAGCGATATTGCGCCGCTTGAGGGCATCCGTCTGGCGGTTAATATTTCCCCGTTGCAATTCCTCCAGCAAGGGTTTGTCGATCTTGTGAAATCCGTTCTGGATGAAACCGGCTTTGATGCGCAAAGGCTGGAGCTGGAGATCGCCGAACGGATATTGATGTCCAATGCCGACCAGACCAAAGCTGTGTTGAAGCGGTTACGTGAAATAGGTGTTCGTGTAGCACTGGATAATTTTGGCACCGGTTACTCCTCAATGACCCATTTGCAAGATTTCTCGCTTGACCGGATCAAGATTGACCGCTCGTTTACTGGTCAGATCAGCGACAATAAGGTGAGTGAAAGCCTGGTTGGGCAAATGATTGACCTTGGCAACATGCTAGGCCTCAAGGTGACAGTTGAGGGTGTGGAAACCGAGGCGCAATTAAACCTGCTGAGCGACAGCGCGTGTAGCGAGTTCCAGGGTTTCCTGTTTTCAAAACCACTAACGGCCAGCGAACTTGTGAGCACCCATATGGTCAATGACATCAAGCAAATTCCGGGCAACTCACCGGTCGAACCGGTTGATGAAGACCCGAATGAATGGGACCGTCTTGCTGGGTGAGTGACGCCGTGAAGAGCTGCATTGGAGCATTAGCCGAAGTCGCAATGACGGGAAGTCGGGTTTTTGAAAAAAAGAAAGACGCTGACCGAAACCAGCGCCTCCCTGTTTCAAACGGTGTTACCAATCTATAAAAACGCCAATCTACCGGAAGGCTTCTCGTCGTCTTTCAAAACCGGCCCACGCGCCTAAAGTGACCTAAGAATTCTTGCGAACTCCTCCGCCCGCTTCCATTTCACCCCATCCTTCGCAAGCTCCAGACAGAATTCCATTTCCGCGTTGCAGTTTCGGTTTACCCGCCGTTCTGCAATCTATCGGGGCGCAATCCGCGTTTGCATCCGCTTCGTGCGCAGCCTCGGTGGCATCCCGGTATCAATAAGTGTTTCGTAAAAAACACCCGCCGGTCGTC
The DNA here is from genome assembly GCA_021775415.1 of Hyphomicrobiales bacterium. Classification (GTDB taxonomy): domain Bacteria; phylum Pseudomonadota; class Alphaproteobacteria; order Rhizobiales; family Rhizobiaceae; genus JAALLB01. The sequence goes on from JAJFHV010000013.1 coordinate 330,813, forward strand.
CGGGTCCGAGTAGGCCCTGGTTGAACTTTACGTCTCACGGCCACGTGGGGTTTCAAGTTCAGGACGTTTGAGCATGGTGTACTGAAATTAAATTGGAGTCGAATCACGCTACATTTCACCTGTTGATGAGTGTGGAAAACCACAATACGTGGGATAAAATCTGCCTTACTTAATCTTTAAACTGGGAAGTAAGTCAACCTTAAGTAATTGAGATAACAAAGCAAAACTTCTCTTTCTAGATTGTCAAACAAGCGAATCTATATTTTCATCTATCCCCGCTTTCAAAACCTCATAGATAATCCTCGTACTGTCGTTCTGCACAAACATCGGACGCGTCACCAACTGAAGGTGGAATGACAGATGCGGAGCGGCGGTGGCCATGTCTATCATCCGGCGAGGGTCTTTGACTTTCAGGGTGGCGAAACGTGGGCGGCTTACGGACAAGAAACGGTCCAAGAGGCTTTGTCGGGACAGTGTGCTGAAGAGTTCGACACTGACATCAAATCTCCGCGCGGGGCCTGGCGCCCACGCACACACGGGCTTTTTATCCGGTTTCTGGGTCCCGCGTTTGTGCCTTCTCATTTATGACGCTACCTCGATTGAGGTGAGTGAAGGCATCTGTACATCCGCTCACTGCAATTTGAAGCCGCCACACACTGGCGTTATTCGAAGTGAATACCAGCAATGGTAAAACTGGCTAGAGTGTCCGCCAACAATTCAAACAAGAGATCACACATCATGAACCTGAAATTGCCGGTAAAACCGTTCTTCGCCATCGCTTTGATGTTTTCAAGTCTTTCCATTGCCGCCGCCGCGGAGGTTATAAAAACCGGCAATCTGCAGGGTGATCGGGTGAAATATACCCAAGGGTCGGTAAAAATAGTCAAGGATGGCGATGCCTACTCAATCAAGCTTGGCAGCAATTTCAAGACCAAATCCGGCCCGGCACTTTATGTTTACCTCGGTAACGGCGCCCCACAAAAGCGAATCGGCAGGTTAAAGTCGACGAGTGGTGCGCAAAGCTATTCGCTTCCTTCCTCGGTCAATCCGGCCAATTACTCGAAAATTTACATCTATTGCGTGCCTTACAATGTAATTTTTGGGAGTGGCAGTATCAATTAGAAGACAACCAAGATGATCGAATAACTTCCCGCGCGGTCCAAATCGAGTATATTACTTTCGTATAAATGGATTCGGATGCTCTCCGGATCCAGAACGGAGTATTGATGCGCGAACGCCCAGAAAAACCGTTTTTTGGTCCGGAAGACGCCCGGCTTGATCCGAAGAACCCGCCGGAAATCAGGCCCTGGAGGTCACTGGCGAAGGCTGTGAGCTGGCGGGCGGTCGGTACAATCGACACGCTGATATTGTCTTTTGTGCTAATTACCTATCTTGGGCCGCTGGTCGGTATGGACCCGAATGCCTCAAATGCCGATGTGCTGGAAACCGCGTCCTATATCGCAATTACGGAGGTCGCAACCAAGCTTGTACTCTTCTATCTTCACGAACGCTTTTGGGCGAGACTTGGTTGGGGGGTGTCGGTTGAGGACGGCAAGCGGCGTGAGACCCACGCGCGTACAGCGACCAAAACCACCACTTGGCGAGTGCTGGCCAGTGCGGACACCATGGTGCTCGCCTTCATCTTTACCGGCAACATCACAACGGCCATTTCAATTGGCGGGTTTGAAGTGATTACCAAGCTTATCCTGTATTATTTCCACGAACGTATCTGGTCCAAATTGCCGTATGGCATTGTCCATGAAGACCAGCAGGCCGGATAGGTTCAAGCGGCCTTGTCGGAATGGGGTATAGCGGGCAGACCAGGCGCATACTCTTGTGGTGCATTGTCGCTTGCGTGCACCAGATTTTCGCTCTGCCGGCGATAGCGCGCCGCCTCATTGCGGCTGACGCGCAGTTCTTTGCGGTACTTGCCCTGGCTCCACCAGGTTACCAATCCACCAACCACCATGCCTATAAGCAAAGCGCCAAACAGAAAGACAAAAAACGGCAGGGTGAAAGAAAGTGCAGGTTCAACCGTATTTAACGGATCAACGCTGAAACGCACTTCCTGCCGGTTGGCGACTGACAGGAATATCAGGACAATCGCCAGCGGTAACAAGATCAACAGATTGACAAATTTTCGCATCTCAGTCCTGGCAGTCAGTAGTGATAGGTATGTCGGCTTTACTTGTTCAGCCGTTCACGCAATTCCTTGCCGGTCTTGAAAAACGGTACCCATTTTTCATCGACCTGTACCTTGGCACCGGTCTTTGGATTTCGACCGGTGCGGGCCGGGCGATTCTTGACTGAAAATGCACCAAAGCCGCGCAATTCAACCCGGTTTCCATCGGCCAGGGTATTGGTGATTTCCTCAAGGATTGCGTTGACGATATTTTCGACATCCCGGTGATACAAATGCGGGTTCTCATTGGCGATTATTTCGACCAGTTCTGACTTGATCATCCTAGTATTGCTCCCGCATAAAGCCACATATTAAAATCCTCAAGAAGCCTGCCAAATTGATACAAGCCCGTCAAGCAATAGCCGTTCACGCAATGTTTTTTCGAGCTCGCCGGCAACGTCCGCATTAAGCTCAATACCGAACAATTTCGCAAATTGCACCAGTGCCGCCGGATTGGAAAACAATCCTTCGCGCGGTCGTTTTGGTGTCCAGTTGATAATTTCAAGATCACTGGAAAGCTTACGCTCCGTGGTGAGCCACTCAACCGCCTTGTCTTCCCCGCCGATTGCATCAACCAGCCCATTTTCCAGACCCTGAGACCCTGTGAATACACTGCCATCGGCCAGGACCAGAACTTTGTGTTTTGTCAGATTTCGCCGCTCTGCAACCAGATCAACAAACCACCGGTAAGAGTCTTGAATGAGACCATCAATCATGGCGAGTGCTTCTGGACTTGCTGGATGAAACGGCGAAGGCTCGGCTTTGAGCGGGGCGGACTTTACCGCATCGATCTTCACGCCGATTTTGTCGAGAAGTTGAGAAGCATCTGCATACTGAAACAGCACTCCAATAGAACCAACAATCGATGAGCGACGCGCAACGATATGGTCACTGGCCGAAGCAACCATGTAGCCAGCCGAAGCGGCAAGGGTCCCAACACTGGTCACCACCGGCTTTTTATCGGCCAGCAAGCGTGTGGCTTCGTAAATTGCCTCACCGCCAACAGTCGATCCACCAGGCGATGAAATCCGTAAAATGACACCCTCAACCTGTTCGTTTTCACCGAGTGCCTCAAGAAGGTCGAGCAAAGGCTGGTCGTTTGAGATAAAGCCCTCAATTTTCACACGCGCGATATGGTTTGAGCTGCGTTTGGAAAACACGTCACCAAGGCCGGAGAAGAATGCAAGGCTTACAAGCAGCACGGCCAGAACAAGCATGGCAGCAATCCGCCAAAAGCTGACTTTGCGGCGCAATCGCCTGCGATCAATAATCTGGTCGGCTTCGAGCGACATGTCATCTACACCTTTCAATTTGATGGGCTGGCAAAACTACTAGCATGGCGCAAGATAATCTGCACAAGAATTCAATCAAAAAAAAGCCCGCGACGATTGACGCGGGCTTTTGTGTTTTCAGGCGAAGAACTACTCGGCCTTTTCGTCGCCGCGTTCCTTGAGCGCTGCACCGAGAATATCTCCCAATGATGCACCGGAATCGGTTGAACCATATTGCTTGACTGCTTCTTTCTCTTCAGCAATTTCAAGCGCCTTGATCGAAACAGAAATACGACGGGTTTTCTTGTCGAACTGGGTAATCCGGCCATCAACTTTCTGGCCGACAGCAAACCGTTCTGGTCGCTGCTCATCCCGGTCCCTGGAAAGATCCGAACGCTTGATGAAGGTATTGATATCAGAGTCTGCAATTGAGACTTCCAATCCGCCATCCTTCACTTCAAGCACTTCACAGGTAACGATTGCACCTTTACGAAGCGCACCGGTCTCGGCACCTTCAGACATCGGATCACCGCTGAGCTGTTTGATACCCAGTGAGATGCGTTCTTTTTCCACATCAACATCAAGCACGATGGCTTTGACCATATCACCCTTGTTGTAGTCGGCAATTGCATCTTCACCTGAGCGGTTCCAGTCAAGGTCAGACAGGTGAACCATGCCGTCCACATCACCTTCAAGCCCGATGAACAATCCGAATTCGGTCTTGTTCTTGACCTCGCCCTCAACTTCCGCATTGACCGGGAACAGGTCAGCAAAAGCATGCCAAGGATTGTCCAAAGTCTGTTTCAGACCAAGTGATATACGTCGCTTGGCAGAATCAACTTCCAGCACAACCACTTCGACTTCCTGCGAAGTTGCAACAATTTTGCCCGGATGCACATTTTTCTTGGTCCACGACATTTCCGACACATGGATCAGACCTTCAATACCTGGCTCGATTTCAACAAACGCACCATAATCAGTGATGTTGGTCACGCGACCGGTAATTTTGGCTTCAACCGGGTATTTGTCATCGATGGTTTCCCAAGGATCTTTCTCAAGCTGTTTCATGCCGAGCGAGATGCGGTGGGTTTCCTGGTTTACCCGAATGATCTGAACATTGACGGTTTGGCCAATGTTCAAAATCTCACTTGGATGATTGACCCGGTGCCATGCCATATCGGTCACATGCAGCAAGCCATCAATTCCGCCAAGGTCAACGAACGCACCATAGTCGGTAACATTCTTGACGACGCCTTCAACGACCTGACCTTCTTCAAGGTTTTGGACGATTTCATAACGCTGTTCGGCGCGGCTTTCTTCCAGGATTGAGCGGCGGGACACAACAATGTTGCCGCGTCGACGGTCCATCTTCAGGATCTGGAAAGGCTGTGCGGTGTTCATCAGCGGTGTCACGTCACGGATTGGACGGATGTCCACCTGTGAGCGTGGCAGGAAGGCCATTGCGCCATCGAGATCGACGGTGAAACCGCCCTTGACCTGATTGTAAATGACGCCTTCGACTTTCTCTCCGGCTTCGAATTGTTTTTCAAGCTTGACCCAGCTTTCTTCGCGACGGGCTTTTTCCCGTGAAAGAACTGCTTCGCCCATTGCATTTTCGACGCGCTCGACAAATACCTCGACTTCGTCGCCGGGTTTCAAGCTGCCGTCCTTGGCGCTAACGCCAAATTCCTTGAGTGCTACTCGACCCTCAACCTTGAGACCGACATCAATCACTGCGAGGTCTTTTTCAATCGCCGTGATTATACCCTTGACCACTGCGCCTTCAACGACATCGTGGGTTTCAAAGGATTGTTCAAGAAGACTTTCGAAGTCTTCCAGGGTTGGATTTGCTACTGACATAAATACTCCTGGTCGGAACGGGCATTCCTGCGGTTCCGAAAGCGCCATTGGTTCGTGTTGCGTTTGACCAAATTCCATTCACCCGGGCTAACAAAATGTATTGCCGGATTGTGGCGCAATGAACGGATATCGGTCGCCATCAAAATAAACGGGTGCAAAATCCGTTGAATATCTCCAATCAGACTGCACCCCATTTTTGTTTCAGTCGTTACGTGCCTCTTCAACAAGGTCAAGTGCAGTCTGAAACGCCGTTTCTATACTCATTTCTGTGGTATCTAGCAAGTGCGCATCTTCAGCCGGTTTTAAAGGGCTGTCATGGCGGCTCATGTCGCGCTCATCGCGCTGTTTGATATCTGCAAGAACGGCATCAAATTCCGCCTCACCACCAGACGCTAAAATTTCCTCGAACCGCCTCCGCGCCCGCGTTTCAGGGGATGCGGTGACAAAAAGCTTCACCTGCGCTTTTGGGCAAACAACGGTGCCGATGTCGCGGCCATCAAGGACAGCACCGGGTTTTCTTTGGGCAAATTCCCGCTGCCCCTCGACCAGAATTTTCCTGACACGACCCATTACTGCAATCTGCGAAGCTGCATTACCGATTTTGTGCGCCGCCAGGACATTACGGTCCAGATTGGAAATATCCAGGTTTTCCGCCACGATCACTGCCAGGTCCTCATTATCGAGGGGTAGGCCGGCCTCCAGCAATGCATGGCTAACGGCCCGATAGGTAAGGCCTGAATCCAGATGGTGAAATCCCAGATGTTCGGCGAGTTTACGCGCCAGCGTGCCTTTGCCGGAGGCCGCCGGGCCGTCAATCGCGATGATAAAAGCCTGCGTCATTCAATCTCCGCACCCAAACCATTCATCAGACCAACAAAATTTGGAAAACTTGTATTGATAATCGCCCCGTCATCTACGCTCACCGGCTTGCCACTCGCCATGCCCATGACCAGAAAGCTCATGGCAATCCGGTGATCCAGATGGGTTGCGACCATTCCACCGCCCAAGTCTGCGCCTTCCGGCTGCCCGCTAACCTGCAGCCAATCCTCGCCTTCTTCGCAGGAAACACCGTTGGCCTTCAAACCTTTTGCCACCGCATCCAGTCGATCAGATTCCTTGACCCGCAACTCGCCAATTCCCTGCATCACGGTATTGCCGTCCGCAAAGGCTGCGGCCACGGCAAGGATTGGATATTCATCAATCATCGATGCAGCACGCGCTGCCGGTACAGAAATACCCTTGAGTTGGCTGGATGAAACAACCAGATCGCCAATTTCTTCACCGCCGCTGACGCGTTGGTTTGTGATTTCAATATTCGCGCCCATTTCCTGAAGTGTGGTGACAAGACCGGTGCGGGCCGGGTTCAGTAGAACATTATCAAGTGTAACGCGGGAGTCAGTCGCCAAAAGCGCTGCGACCATCGGGAAAGCAGCAGAAGAAGGATCAGCAGGTACGGTCACTTCCTGCGCGCTGAGTTTACCCTGTCCTTCGAGGCTTATGCGCCGCTCGCCGTTCGCGGATGTCTCAACCTCAAGCTTCGCGCCAAAACCTGCAAGCATCTTTTCGGTATGGTCGCGGGTGAGAAGGGGTTCAATAACAGTGGTGATGCCGGGCGTATTAAGGCCGGCCAAAAGCACTGCCGACTTCACCTGGGCCGAGGGAACCGGAACCCGGTATTCAATCGGTGCGGTCTGCCAGGGTCCCTTGAGGGTGATCGGCAGTCTCCCACCATCCTGTTCCTCCAGGACCTGCACGCCCATTTGCTTGAGCGGTTCAAGTATCCTGCCCATCGGACGCGAGGAGAGCGACGCATCACCGGTAAATCTCGATGGGAAGTCATAGGCACCAAACAGTCCCATGCATAATCGGCAGCCGGTACCCGAATTGCCAAAATCAAAATCTGCTTCCGGCGCAAGCAATGCCCCATTACCCGTACCGGTTATTGTCCACGCGCCTGCCTCTTCACTGACAAGTGCGCCTACACCTTGCATGGTCTTGAGCGTATTAAGAACGTCTTCAGCTTCCAGCAGGCCTTCGATGCGCGTTTGGCCACTTGCCAGTCCTCCCAAGATCAATGCGCGATGCGAGATAGACTTGTCGCCGGGCACACAGCAATTCCCGTTGAGGCCCGTGACTTTGCTGGATGTGACCGGTGTGAGGGTCGCGCTGGTGGACATTTTCAATTCCCTGTTTGGCGCCTGCTCTAACACAGCCAATGGTATGCGTCATCAGCATTTGCAGGCAGAATTTGTCGCCAATCGAATATTGCTGAATTTGGGTTTTGACACAGCTTCGTTTGGAAGCTATGGAAACGCCAAATCCATCACATGAGGTGTACTGTGGCCAAGGCAAGTTTGGGGACCAAGAGGGTCTGCCCCGAGACCGAGCGGAAATTCTACGATCTTGAAAAGGATCCGATCGTTTCACCCTATACGGGCAAGGAATATTCAATCTCCTTTTTTGAAGGCGATCCGCCTGTCGTTGTAAAGAAGGCGGATGTTCCCAAACCTGAGGAAGAAAAGGTTGAAGATAAGGCAGAAGATAAAGCTGAAGATAAGGCTGAAGAAGAAGTTGTTGCAGAAGTCGAGTTGGAAGATGACGATGATGCGCCTGAAATCATCAGCCTTGAAGATGCTGAAGACGATACAGACGACGACGATGAAAATGATGAAGAAATTCCCGACATTCCCGACATTCCCGAGGTTGAGGATGACGATGAAGAAGACGCGGCCGAGGACAATACCTTCCTTGAGACAGACGACGAGGATGATGATCTCTCTGACGTGATCGTTGGCGTCGAAGGAAAAGACGACGAAAGCTGATCTGGCTTGATAATCCAAACCGCGCTCGCTAAGAACGCGGTTTGATGATCTGCTAAAGGGCGGATCACACCTGCAGTCAATTTGCAGGGTTCCCATGGAAATGGGGCTATAGCTCAGTTGGGAGAGCGCTTGCATGGCATGCAAGAGGTCGTCGGTTCGATTCCGTCTAGCTCCACCATTCTCCAAATGATTTTCGTGATATTTTTGAACAGGTTAAGGGGTAATCCGTTACCTTGGCATTATTGGTATCATCGTCAGAAATTGAGAGAAATATCACTGTGTCCGGCGTTGCAGGAAGCAACGTAAAGGGCCAGTTCACGTGGCATGCGAGGGTACTGGCGCAGTCCAATGGTGCCGCGGATTACAGCCTCGTAGGAGCCAATTTTCGTTTTCATATCCTCATTGGATGCCGCGTTGCGCCAAATGAGTTCAGCCTGATAAGCCTCAATTGCCTTGGCCACCTGATCCATCGCCTTGTCTTTATCCGGGTTGTTGCCTTTCAGTGCACGGCGAGCTTTTGACAGCGCAGATTTGACATTCGACGGCCCTTCGATTTCACCAAAGGAGCTTTCCATTCCCTTTATGCGGATGATCATTTCTGCAGGTTCAGTGTTTTCAATGCCGGAGCTGATCTCCTTCAATGCATTTCCCAATTCGACGAAATTAGGTGTTCCCTGAAGTGTGGCAAGCAGCAAGGCAATCGGCTCATATCCGGAGTCTGCCGCTCGACGGTACTTTGAGCGGGCGGTTTGTTCGGCCTTCAACAGATCGCCAAACCCTGTTTTGGAAGCTTCCCATTCTTCTGGAATTTGGTGCAATAGCACGTCACGCTCTTCCTCCCGGTTTGCAATTTGGGTTGAAATTTGTTCGCGGCGGGCTGAATTGCTATCTCCCTGCAATTGATCGCGCGTGTCAGAAAGCTCTTCAATGCGAGCTTCAACAATACGAATATCGTGCTGCAGACTGCGCACTTGTGTGTGAAGTGGTCGGTATTTGGCGGAGGCTAATTTGATTGCGTCCTCGGCGGCAAATGCGTTCGAAAGCAATTCAAAGGTAGATTCTGCGTTATCAAAACTGTCCTCAACGGGATTTTGAAGTTTTTTCGGTAGCGCAGAGAGGTCAAACATTTTTGCTTCGGAAATAGCTGTACGAATTGCCTGGCCGTTTTCGGAAAATTGCTCCCCAACATACTGTTCAACGCAAGTTTGTAGTTGAGGATTACGCGGTGGTGGTGCGGTTTCAGAGGTCAAAAGCACCCGATTTGGCAGATAATTCACCAGAGCGGGATATGCAGCGACAATCACCAGCGCAACAAGCTGTAGACCAATAAAGGCAATAACGCCCTTGTAGATCTCAATTGTTTTGACGATGGCTGGTGCTACACCGCGAAGATAAAATAGCGCAAAACCAAAAGGTGGTGTCAAAAATGAGGTCTGGATATTGAGGCCTATCATTACGCCAAGCCAAACAGCCGTAACATTTGCGGAAGGGTCTGCCAGAAGGATGGGTGCTACAATCGGCACCACAACTACAGCAATCTCGATAAAGTCCAGGAAGAAGCCCAGAATAAAAATCACGGCCATGACAATAACGAATTTCGACCAAAATCCGCCGGGCAGGCCATTTAGAAATTCCTTGACCAGTTCCTCACCACCGAAAGCTCTGAAGGCTGCGGTTAGCATCGCGGCACCCAGAAGAATGATGAATACCAGCGATGTAGTCTTGGCGGTCTCGATCATCACACCATGCAGTGTGTTTTCGATTTTGAAGGCACGCCAGGCACTCCAGATCAACGCAGCAACCAGCCCAGTTACACCAATCAAGGCCAGAACAATTCCGGTTACATCAGAGCTGGTTTTGATGTTTTTTATATTGGTGTTGAAATTTCCGACAACGACAAAAATCACGACCAGAGAAAATAAAGCCAGCAATACAGGCCAGTATTGCCGCTTGTGCCCTTCGCGTAACCGGTAACCGGCCATAACCAAAGCCCCGCTTGCGCCAATCGCACCTGCCTGATTGACCGTTGCGATGCCTGAGATAATAGAACCAAGTACAAGGATAATCAGCGTCAATGGCGGGATCAGTGTCATTAAAACCTTGAACATGAACTTGCGATCAAACGCACCATCATAGCGAACTGCAGGTGCCGAACCGGGACGGATATATGCCCAGATCAAAATGAAGACCATATACAAAAGAACGAGCACAATACCTGGAGCAAAAGCCCCAAGGAACATTTCGCCAGCACTTGTTGAACTCACGTCAAAGATCGTTGGCATTGAAATTTCGCCGGTAAAATCCTTGTACATTGCTTTGCGGAGCGTACCGGCCTGATCAGCCGCACTCGCAAGTTGGTCGGCAAGAATAATCAGGACAATCGATGGCGGGATGATCTGTCCCAAGGTGCCGGAAGCGGCAATTGTCCCGGTTGCAAGGGAGGGAGAATAATTATTGCGCAACATTGCCGGGAGGGAAATCAGTCCCATTGCAACAACCGTCGCGCCAACAATGCCGGTGGTTGCTGCAAGTAGTGCACCTACAAACACTACCGAAATTCCCAAACCTCCGGGAACCGGGCCAAACAGTTGAGCCATGGTAATCAAGAGGTCTTCGGCAATTTTTGAGCGCTGCAGCATGATCCCCATAAAGATAAACAGGGGGATAGCAATCAGCGTATCTCGCTCGGGTTCCCAATACACCCCCCGCAGATTGGTAACCCCTGCACTAAGCCATTGGCCTGGCCCACCCTGGGCGAAATAGGAGTCTACATTGCCGGTAAACAAATACCCGCAGATTGCGGCAAGTACGATTGCGATAATTGAGGAACCCGGCAGTGCGAAGGCAACGGGATATCCGGAGCCAAGCGCAAATGCCATTAACAGGATGAGTATAACGAGAAACAGAAGCTCCATGACTTAATCAATCCTGGTCAAAATCATTGTGCCCCAACAGCTCGGGGTACATATTTGCCCGGCTCGCCACGATAATCGGCAACAGCCACCATGAAGTAGCTGATAAACTGGATCATCATTGAGATTGCGAACACGCCCAGAAATGCGGCCATCATGTATTTCACGTACATTCCGAAGCCCGATTGAGTGGTCTCGAAATTAAACATCGGTGCATTGATGATGGACGACTTGCTGCCCATACCGACAATCAGGATGGTCCAGCACAGGGAGATACCCATCGTGAGCGAACCGACCGCGTTGATCATGCCCTTCGTTTTGTCTTTGAAGCCCGCGTAAAACACATCAACCCGGACGTGGCCCTCTTCCAACAGGGTATAGGCGCTGGCAAACAGGAACAAAGCACCATACCAAAACCGGACCAGATCGGCCATGAACGCTTGCTCATAGGAAAAGACAAATCGTGCAAACACGATAATAAGTTCAGCGGTAACAATCATCAGCGTCAGCCAATGAAAACCCAGCGTTCGGGTAAATTTTGCGATGACAATAGACAAAACCAAAAGCGGCATGTGAACAAAGGGGCCACGAAACCGGGATCGTCCCAGTTCCTTGTTCAAATACTCTCCGACAATGGATTGGAGAAACCCTTCGACCCTTAAAAATGAAATAGTGATGTCCACAATACCAATCAGCAGCACTGCCCAAAAAGCGGCCCGGATAAAAAAGGTGTTGATGTTTGAAATTCTGTTGCTGTCCTGCCGCAACGAGCAGTCGTTATTTTTGATGACGTAGATTGTCGCTAGCAGTAGCCCCATTGGATAGATCGCAAATTGTAGCCATGACACAAGACTGGCAGAATCTGCATCGCTGACGAGTGCACTGCCTGGGAGTCCAGCGCCGTAGGTCAGGAAATCGTTGAGTACAAAAGCAAATGTAAGCGCCAGAACACACCAGCCAAAAATGCGGACAATCGCAGTTGTTTTGCCGGATAGTTTTAAATCAGAATTGTTCGTGGCACTCACGGTTGATCAGCCCCTGACAAGGGAAGCGGGGCTTAAGCCCCGCATTCCGGTTTTAAAGACTTGTCCAGCCTGTTAGCCTCCTACACCAAGCACACGGTTACGTTTTTGGACGTAAGCCATGTCTGAAAGTGCAGTCCATGCCCCAAGCTCGGCACGCGCCGCAAGAACATGATCATAGATTTTCTTAGACAGCGGGCTGTGATCACGCGCTTCTTCAATAACGGCTTCACCTGCTTCACCAAAAGCATCGTAAACATCATCATTGAATTCACGCAGGATGACCCCATGATCATTTACCAACTTGTTGAGATATTCACCATTGTTGGCGTTTGTTTCAGACATGGTTTGCGAGTTTTCTTCATTACACGCTGCCTGAATGATTGCCTGGTCTGTCTTGGAGAGTGAACCCCACCAGGAAGCATTCATGCCCATTGCCAACATTGCGCCCGGTTCATGCATGCCTGGCCAGTAGTAGTACTTAGCAGCTTCATAGAACTTCATGAAGTAGTCATTGTAGGGGCCGACCCATTCGGTTGCGTCGATCGCACCGGAAACCAGATTTTCATAAATCTGGCCACCTGGAAGCGACACAGGAGAAGCGCCCAGCTTGGCCATGACATCACCACCAAGACCCGGAATACGCATCTTGAGGCCTTTCAGGTCATCTGCGCTTTCAATTTCCTTGTTGAACCAGCCGCCCATTTGCACGCCAGTGTTTCCGCAAGCAAAGTTCTTGAGGCCAAATTCACCTGCAAGCTCATCCCAGATTTCCTGACCACCGGAATATTTGATCCACGCGTCCATTTCCGTGTAGGTCAAGCCAAACGGAATGCCGGTAAAGGGTGCCCAACCAGGGTGTTTGCCTTTCCAGTAATAGTCGGCCGCGATATAGGCCTGTGCGTTGCCGGATGCCACTTCATCAAATGAATCGAATGCACCAACACGTTCGCCGGCTGCAAAATACTGAACGTTGATACGACCGTCGGTCAATTCACCAATGCGAGCTGCCAAACGCTGAGCCGGAAGACCAAGACCTGGAAAATCGCGAGGCCAGGTGGATACGATCACCATATCGGTCGTGGACTGAGCAATAGCGGGTGCTGCCAGCGTGGTTGCGGCTGCACCGGCTCCAGCCAGCGCTGCACCTTTGATAAATTTACGTCTTTCCATGTTCTTCTCCCTTTTGGTTTTACGATTTGTAGAGTTAAGCAATCTGCGTATTTGTTTTGTTGACCTCAACTTTTGTTTTGAGCGGCTACTCAAGCCAAAACCCTGCCGCTTCGCAGAATTTACCGAAGCGTACCAATTTGGACTAATCTGTCAATTCTCACATCGAAGTAAAGAAGGGTCATTGTACGAATTAGCTCGCTTTTCTGCAAACCAGATAGATGTGCACATAGTCCATGGCATGTCCTGCAGGATTATCTGCAACACGGGATTCGTAGCGACCATAAAACGTATCAATGATTTTGGCTCTTTCCTCACCGGGACGATTCTTTGAAAGGCCATTTACGAAAGTTGGTTCAGACCAGGATCTCAAGGTGGGGATGTATTCTTGCGAAAAACGCACCGGATCCTTGTGGTTTTCCGAAAAATCCTGTTCGAACGGGCAACGCAAGACGCGTGATTCCACATGTTGTAGCCGCAACCCGGCCTGATAAACCGGGCTGTTCGTGTCCTTCAAAGGGGCGACAAATTGTTCGGTAGTTCGATAACATTGCGGGAAGTTTGTATTCAGATACTCATCCCTGGTGATAACCCCTTCATCTGCCAGCTCAGACCAGAGCTCGGCAAATGTGTCGAACATGCTGACCCCGCCTGTGTTGCCGAGGTATCTGCCCTCTTCATCAATTCCAAAGTTAAACAGGCAAAGTTCACCACCCGGCTTTAATTCCTCAGTACGTCGCAGCAACATGGTTTCCCAGTCTTTCGCCCCCTGTACCTCGTAGGCCTCGCGTTCCTTACCGGATGCGCCAACCATGTGAACATGATCGGTGATGTTGCACGGATTGGATGCAATGTAGTGCGACGCGGTCGCGGAAAAGCCAAGATCGAGCGTTCCAGCAGGTACAATTAAATCATGAAATGAGGTGCCTGAGGCCATCACATGGACAGCGGGCACTTCTGGAAGATAACTATTAATGTCCGTCAGTCCATGAACAATCTGGAATACCTGACTGAAATCATTGCGTGGCAAATCCGTGTAAATCATTTCGATGGGACGATTGGGACATTGTTTGCGGACTTCGCCAAGCACTCTTCGCCACAGGTCGACTGAGGTACCACCATCTGCAGCTCCCATATCAGTTGCCCGAAAAACCGACCCGTCATCGACAAGGTTCATCCGATCAACAGAGTCCAGGACCATCTGGGCCGCATTGTCCATCACATGTTTGGCACCAATGGTTGCCTTGGAATAATATCCAGCGCCTTTCATGGCCATAAAGTCGGAGGTTGCAGATTTGTTCATTCCGGTTCCTTGTTTTCTCAAGTTCGTTGTTTTTTTGGTTTGCTACTTGCGGTTTTCTTCAACCGCATGACAGGCCACCTGGTTGCCATTTGGGTATGATTTCATAACGGGTACTTCCTTGCTGCAACGTCCATTTGCAAGTGGGCATCGCTCATGAAACACACATCCGGACGGTAGATTAACCGGTGATGGCACCTCACCCGGTACCCGTACATGCTCAAACGGTTCCCCGTCCATTTTTGGGATCGCCGACAACAAGAGCTTTGTATAAGGGTGCTGCGGATTTGCAAACAGTGTTGCGGTATCCGACAGCTCGCAGATGGTGCCAAGATACATCACAGCCACTCGTGTACCGAAATGCTCCACCACCGAAAGATCATGGGTGATGAACAAATATGTAAGATCATGAGCGGCCCGGGTTTCCATGAGAACATTCAATACCTGCGCCTGTACAGAAACATCCAGTGCTGAAATCGGTTCATCAGCAACGATAAACTCCGGATCCACCATTAGTGCGCGAGCTATTGAGATGCGTTGCCGTTGCCCACCTGAAAACTCGTGTGGATAGCGAGGTCCCCAGGCTGGGTCATTGCCAACCGATTTCATTACCTTTGTAACCCAGGCTTGAATTTCTTCTTCTTTGAGGTCGGGTCGATGAAACCGCAGCGGTTCTTCCAGCGTTTGTTGAACTGTCATGCGTGGATTAAGTGAGGCGTACGGGTTTTGAAATATCATCTGCATGCGCTGGCGAAATGGCTTGCGGCCATTGTCGTCAAGATTATCAACCCGGCTTCCATCAAAGCTGATGGTTCCGGCAGTCGGCTTGAGAAGACCGATAATTGCCCGACCAAGAGTGGTCTTTCCACAACCGGATTCACCCACCAGGCAGAAGGCCTCGCCCTTGTTTATTTCGAGTGAAACTCCGTTGAGCGCATGCACTTTAGGGCGCTCACGGGTCAAAAACCCGCTTGGTAGTGGAAAATGCTGGTGCAGATTTTCAACCTGAACCAATAGCTCGGCTTTGCTTTGCGCAACTTTATTTGTACTTTTGCTGCTCATTTGCGCTTACCCTTTGTCGTTCGGGCGAGCTCTGCGTGATGGCAGGCTACGGAGCGTTTCTTGAGCGTGCGCAATTGTGGAATGTCGCTGCGACATTGATCATCTGCCAGTGAACACCGGGGTGCGAAAGCACAACCAGGCGGAATGCTGGCAAGTGAAGGCATGGTACCTGGAATCTGGTTAAGCGGTGTACCAGGTTTGTTGCGTTCGGGCAGGGCAGCGATTAGACCCTGGGTATAGGGATGGCGTGGTTTGTCGACCAACTCCCGGGTGGGCCCCATTTCAACAATCCGTCCGGCATACATAACCATAACCCGTTCAGTCACCTGACTCACCACCGCGAGATCGTGAGTAATCAGAATAAGAGCTGTTCCATGGTCGCGGCATAATTCAAGTAGCAATGCCAGGATTTCTGCCTGGATTGTAACATCAAGAGCCGTTGTTGGTTCGTCTGCCATGATCAGCGCCGGGTCGGTTAGCAGTGCAATGGCGATTACTACCCGTTGACGTAAACCTCCCGACAATTCGTGCGGGTATCCATCAAAACGCGCTTCGGGATTTGGAATACGCACCTCGCGAAGTTTTTCAAGCGCGCGTTCACGGGCATCTTGTTCCGAAATATCCTTGTGCGCCTGTAGTGTTTCGACCATCTGTTTACCGATTGTCAGTACCGGATTAAGCGTCATCATCGGGTCCTGAAAGATCATCGAAATGCGATCACCCCGGATTTTCCGCATTTCCTCGTCTGAAACTGCAGAGAGGTCGTTGCCCTCGAACAAGACACGTCCTCCGGATATCCGGCCCGGTTCGCTGATCAGATTGAGGATGGCAAATGCGGCCATGGATTTGCCCGCTCCACTTTCACCTACAATCCCAATCCGCTCCCCGGCTTCAACTGACAACGAGATGCCCCGCAATGCCGTTAATGGCCCATGACGGGTTGGAAACTCGACCTCCAGATCCTCAACTTCCAGCAACGCCATCAAAGCGACCTATGTATTCTTGTAGAGCCGGGGATTGAGCGCATCGCGCAACCAGTCCCCCAGCAAATTCAGTGAGAAAATCAAAACGATCAAAACAATGCTCGGGATAATGGTGATCCACCATATGCCGGAGAAAATGAACTCGAAACCGGACCGGATCAAAGAACCAAGTGAGGGTTGCGTGACCGGCATTCCAAGCCCCAGAAAACTGAGCGATGCCTCGGTAATGATCGCTTCGGCAATTTGAACGGTTGAGATCACCAGCACCGGCGAAAGTGTATTTGGCAGTACATGCCGAAAGATAATGTGCCACTTCGGCAATCCAATCACCCGAGCCGCATCAACATATTCCTTGCTGCGCTCCGCCAGAACGGATGCGCGCACCGTGCGTGCGTATTGGGGCCACTCGGCAATTCCGATCACCAGGATCAACATGAAAATTGCCAACCGCTCATAAAGCTGACTGCCAAATGCCGCTTGAAACACCGCAAGTGCCACGATTGCCAGCATCAAGGTTGAGATTGATAGCTGGATGTCTGCCAGACGCATGAAAAATGCGTCGACCCGCCCACCAACATATCCTGAAACCAGACCGATGGTGATGCCAAGGAACGCTTGCAACAGCACCGCAAATATCCCGATTAAAAGGGAAATTCCTGTGCCGTAAAGCATGGTCGAAAGCATGTCTCGACCCTGATTGTCCGTACCCAGAAGAAACCTATCTTCGCCGCCCGCCTGCCATACGGGAGGAATTTCAGAATTCATAATATCAAGTTGAGTGAGGTCGTAAGGATTTTGCGGGGCAATCAGGGGCGCAAAAAGTGAGAGCGTGACCAGAATAAATACGACTATCGCGCTCGATACCGCAACACGGTCATGCTTGAAGCGATAAAAAAAATCCGATTGTAAAAATCGCCTAACCCGGCTCATCGCTCTTCTCCAACAATCTTGATGGTTGGATTGATCAGCGCGTAGGTAAGGTCAACCAATGTGTTGGAGATAACAAATATCAGCCCCACAATGATGATGTAGGCAATGATCAATGGGGTATCGACGCGATTGACAGCTTCCAGAAACAAAAAGCCCATCCCCGGCCATTGGAAAACCGTTTCGGTCAAAATGGTATAGGCGATGAGCGTTCCAATTTTGACGCCGCCAAGGCTCACGACCGGGATCAATGTGTTTCGTAGGGCGTGTACATACCAAACGCGCCACGCGGACAAGCCCTTGGCCCAAGCGTAGCGCACATACTCTGATTGCAATACCTCCATCATTTCCCCACGGATCAACCGGATAAACAGCGGTAGCATGATCGAAGAAAGGGCAATCGATGGCAGGACAATATGAGCGAGCCCATCCCCGGTCAAAAGTCCGGTTCGCCAACCCCAGGGCAGGGTAATGGTTTCGCCGCGCCCGAAGGACGGCATCCAGCCCAATTGAACGGAAAATACGTAAATTGCGAAAATTGCGGTTAAAAACACCGGAACCGAGATGCCAATTATACTCACACCCATGATGACACTCGTAACCCAGCTATCGCGATTGATTGCGGTGTAAACTCCGAGCGGTACCGACAATCCGATAATGATGGTTGTTGCAACCAATACCAGTTCGAAGGTGGCCGGAAATTTATCCAGAATGACTTCTAGCGCGGGTCTTTTGAAAAAGTAGGAATTGCCCAAATCGCCCTGGACTGCATTCACAAGGAAGCGTCCATACTGAACCAGGAACGGGTCGTTCAAACCCATCTGTTCCCTGAGCAGTTGCCGCTCTGCCTCGGAAACGGATTGGCCAACCAGTTCGCGCAGCGGATCGCCGAGATTGTCCTGAATGGAAAATCCAACCACGCTGATTACCAGCATGACAAGCACAGCCTGCACGCACCGGCGCAGCAAAAATGCAATGAGGTCAGACGCCTTCATGGCTTCGATACCTGATCGAAATTGTGTTGCGGCGGGAGCAGCAAATGCCGGTCCCGCCGCAAGGTGTTTACTTGATCACCAAGTCCCCGAGGTAGGGGAAGTTCATCACATTGACGACCGGATCAATGTCAACCTTGGAGCTCGCAGCCCAGGCAAGATCCTGCCAGTGGAGAGGCACGAATGCTGCCTCGTCATGAAGGGTCTTTTCAATGCCCTGAAGGACCTGTGAACGCGCAGAGTCGTCGGTCATTTTCAAGGTTTTTTCGGTCATTGCATCAACATCGGCATTTGAATAATTGCCTGAGTTGTATTGACCGCGACCTGTGTCCGTATTCGGAGTCATGGCGAGGAACTCATAGAAGTTCGCTGAATCCTCGGTATCCGAATGCCAGCCAATCATCATGATGTCCGCAGCGCGTTCATCGAATTTTGGCCAGTACTGCGCCTTCGGCATCGTCGTCAGATCAATGGTGATACCGATCTTTGAGAGCATTGCCGCAGCAGCTTCACAGATTTTGGCATCATTCACATAACGGTTGTTTGGACACATCATGCTGGCAGAAAATCCTGCGGATTGACCGGCCTCTGCCATCAATGCCTTTGCCTTGTCGAGATCAAAACGCGGCGTAAGGCTCTCGTTATAACCAAGATAGCCTTTGGGGCTCATTTGCGCAGCTGCAGTACCAAATCCACGCATGATTTTTTCGACGATGCCTTCATTGTTGATGGCATGTACGATCGCCTGGCGCACCTTCGGATCCTTGAACGCTTCAACCCGGTTCTGGTTAAGTTGCAAGGTAATGATCCGTGTACCGGACTGGGTAACAAGATCAGTGCCTGCATTGTCACGAACCCGGGCAAGGTCGGTTGGTGGAACCGGTGCGATGAAGTCCACGTCCCCAGAAAGAAGTGCGGCAACGCGGGTAGGTGCCTCCTTGATCGGGGTAAATACGATCTTGTCCACGTTTCCAGGGGATGCAGTATCCCAGTAATCCGGATTGCGCGTGAACTCGACCTTCACACCCTGTTCACGGGCAGAGATGGTAAATGGCCCGGTGCAGGAAATATTCTTCGAAGCAAAACTGTCACCATGCTTGATGATCTCGTCCTTGCCTTCATAGAATTTGGAATCCAGCGGGAAGATATAAGTCGCGTTGTGCAACACCAGCGGGAACGGGCCGTCGGTTACGATATCAACCGTGTGATCATCAACTTTGTCCATCGATTTGAAAGGTTCAAAAATTCCCTTGAAATCAGGGCTCCCTTTCAAGCGATTGAAAGTCCAGACCACATCATCCGCTGTCATGGTGTTGCCGGAATGAAATTTGACACCCTTGCGAATTGCAAACCGCATGGTTGTTTCATTCATGCGCTCCCAGCCTTCTGCGAGGCGGGCATCGAACTTCAATTCTTTCGACCAGCGCACCAGCGGATCACACACCATGTGCGATAATTGCAGGGTACCACCCGATAGCTGTTCATGGATATCAAGCGAGACTGGGTCTGCGTCGTATGCCATTTTCAATGTCTTGGCCTGGGCGGTGGCGGAAACTGCCGCTACACACAAACCTGCCAATAATGTGTATTTGAGATGCATTTCTAAACTCCCTCTTTTATTATTGTGATTAAGCTCAGAATTTCAGCATATAAATCAAAACCCTTGTTTACAAGCTGGCTGGCATTCAACTTTATAGTTAGAAGGCAGTCCAATTCGAATTATTTCCTATCCACCGTGCTCCGCATGCAGCTTGTTGCCGTCTAGATCCCGGCAATAGGCACCATAATAATTTGGCCGGTAGTCACGCGGTCCCGGCGCACCTTCATCGCTTCCCCCCATTTCAATAGCCGCCTTGTGAAAGGCATCAACCGCCTCGCGATCGGGTGCGTTAAAGATAACCTGAGTGCCGTTGCCGAAGTTTGCAGGTTGGTCGTTGAAGGGGATCAAGACCCAGAAAGTTACCTTTCCCCCCATCGATCCGTATCCCAGTTCTCGTTCTACCGTGACGATGCGCACCATGCCGATAGTCGCCAATACGCGATCATAAAACTTGCCCGCTGCCTCGAGATCGTTGGTTCCAATACACACGCTAGATAGCATTTTGCCGCTCCATACTTGCCAAATTCAAATGAGAACCATAAATGGAATGTCGAAACGCACAAGTGGAGCATTCGATGAAAATCGGAATTTTACAAACCGGCCACGTACCCGATGATCTTGCTGAAAGACATGGCAAGTATCCCGATATGTTCGCACGGCTTTTGGACGGGCACGGGTTTGAATTCCTGGCCTTTCCGGTGGTTGACCAGATTTTCCCGGATTCTGTGCATGCAGCTGACGGTTGGTTGATCACCGGGTCCAGGTATGGAGCATATGAAGATCATCCCTGGATTCCTCCTCTGGAAGAATTTATCCGCGAAATCTATGCCGCTGGCGTGCCGCTGGTAGGTGTGTGTTTCGGCCACCAGATCATGGCGCAGGCGATGGGTGGAAAAGTTGAAAAATTTGGTGGGGTCTGGGGCGTTGGAAACTGTGAATACACTTACAATAATGGCGATACGACCAGATTGCTCGCCATGCATCAGGACCAGGTAGTTGAAGCACCGCCTGAGGCAACAACCTCTGCAACATCGGATTATTGCAAGTTTGCCGGGTTCTCCTACAAAGGTAATGCGATGAGCATTCAGCCGCATCCGGAGTTTTCACGTGACTTCATGCGCGAGTTGATAGAAATGCGTTCAGGCACGGTTATTCCGATGGACCAGTCAGATGCAGGACTTGAAAGTCTGGATCAGGAAAATGATTCTGTAGCCTATGCAGACCAGATTGCCGGCTTTTTCAAGAGTGTAGTTAAAGCGGCTTAGCCAGCTATCAGCCGTGGCAGCCAGAGCACAATTCCCGGAAATGTAATCAAAACACCAACCGTCACGACGTCAGCGATGAAGAACGGTGACGCACCTCTGAACACGTCTTGAACCGATATGTCATCCCGCACGCCTGCCACCACAAAGCAGTTCAATCCAATAGGCGGCGTGATCAGACAAAGCTCTGCCATTTTTACCACAATGATACCAAACCAGATGGCACATTCGCTGCCGGACATACCGAGTGCTGAATTGGCAGCAAGTACGTCGGGCCCGCCATTAAGCGCCATCACCGCCGGAAATGTGACCGGCAGAGTGAGGATCAACATGCCGATTGCATCCATGAACATGCCAAGCACCACATAAGCGCCAAGGATCATCAACAGGGTTATGATTGGCGTTTGCTCAAGCCCGGATATCCACGTGGCAAACGTACCTGGAAGATCGGCAAATCCCAGATAGCGTACGTAGATCAGAACGCCCCAGATCATTGTGAAGATCATTACCGTCAGTTTGGCGCTTTCCATCAGTGCCGGTTTGAGTTGTTGCCATCTCATCCCCTTGAATAGTGCCAGCACCAGTACAATGAATGCACCCAGTGCACCTGCTTCCGTAGGCGTACCCCAGCCGAAGTAGATGCAGTAGATGATGATCCCGACCACCAAGAATATTGGTAATGCTCCGGGCACGCTGGCAAACCGGTCACCCCAGGTAAAACCCTTGACGGGTGGCCCAAGATCCTTGCGCCATTTGGCTAGAAAGATGATCAGCCCGGCGTATATCAGTGCTGAAACCGCACCGGGCAGGAATCCTGCCAGAAGCAGTTTCCCGACACTGGCCTCGACTATGATTGCGTAGATCACCAGGATTGCTGAGGGTGGAATGAGAGAGGCGAGCGTACCGCCCGCAGCCACTACCCCCGCCGCAAAGCGTTTGTCATAGCCGAGTTTCAGCATTTCCGGGATGGCAATCCGCGCAAATACTGCAGACGTCGCTACAGATGCACCGGATACTGCTGCAAAGCCCGCAGTGGCAAAAACCGTTGCGACGCCGAGACCACCCGGTAACCATCCCACCCAGCGTTTGGCCGCCTCAAACAGTGCAGTTGTAAGTCCCGCGTAATAGGCAAGGTAACCAATCAGGATAAACGTCGGGATGAGGCTCAACACGTGGGTCGACATTTTGGAGTGGGGAACTTGTCCGGCAATTTTGACCGAAATGATGAAGCCGCGTTCCCATCCCATGCCCTTGTCAAAGGCAAATATCGAGAAAATCCCGATAAAGCCAATAAGTGCTGTGGCAAAAGCAACACGCATGCCTCCGATCACCAGAACAATCAGCACCAGCGCCAGAACCATGCTGGTTTCAATCACAGTCATTTAGAGGTGTCCTCAAGACCGGACACGCTTGCGGCTTCCCGGCGTGCCAGCGTGGATGCATCTTCAATCAACGGAACCGCTACCGGCGTATCTTCATTTTGAACCAGCGCATGCCAATATGCCCAGGCTTGAAGCACCAACCGGGCAAGCAACATGACGAGCATGACCGGTACCAGCAGTTTCGCAGGCCAGGTTGGCAGATTAATATCAATAGTGCTGTCGCCCAGCATGATTGCCCGTTCGGCATGGTTCCATGAGCCATAGACCAACATCAGAACAAGACCGCTCATTACAACTACGGACAGCAGCTCGAAAACCCACAGCGCACGCCGTTTCAGCTTGGAGACCATCAAATCCATTCGGATATGACTGCCTAGTCGTTGGCAATATCCGATCCCAAGAAATGCAATGATCGGGACGGCCTGAACCATCCAGTCAATAAATCCGGGTACAGGTATATTGAAGAACTTGCGGCCAAGGATGTTGGCAACTGATAGCAGCATCACCGCCAGAATGAAAAGACCGCCTAAAAGTGTGAGCGTTGACTCAATCGAGAATAACCAGCGATCTGCTTTCGATCTGGCGGAACTGTCCTCATGTACCGGTGAGCTGTTTGCCATGGGAAATGCGGGTCCCGTGTCCGGGACCCGATTGGTCTATTTGCCGAGCGTTTTCATGACGAGGTCATAAAGTTCCTGACCGGGAATGCCCTGGGCTTCCATGTCTGCAATCCACTTTTCGCGAATTGGGTCCGCTGCGGCTGTCCGAAAGGCGTCAATTTCGCTTTGCGCAATTGAAACTTTCGTAACGCCTTTTTCAGCCAGCACTGTATCCCATTTTTTCAGCAACTCCCCGTAGTTCGCGAGATAGTGGGTAATGGATTCGCCGACAGATGAATCAAGTGCTGCCCGATGTTCATCGGAAAGGGCATTATAGGCATCAATATTCACAACAACCGGACAATTGACTGTTCCCGGGTTGAGATTTTCCGTCCACCAGGTCGCAATATCAATGGTTTTGAAGGCAAAATGCGCATGCTGGGCAAACGCAACAGTGTCAACCACGCCGGATTCCATTGCGGTGTAGGCCTCTGTGGCAGTCACCGATGTTGGTACGGCACCAACCGCTTCAAATGCCTTGCCCAATCCTCCGGTTGCCCGCACACGCATGCCCTCAAACTTGGCCAGTGTGTCACGCGGGTCTCCGGTTCCAACAATGTTGTATTGTGGCATCGGTGAAGTCATCAGCAGCTTGGCATTCCACCGCGCCAGGTCTTTTTGCACGGCCGGATGCCCGTAAACCGCGTGACTAACTGCCACTTCCTCTTCCAAATTGCTGACACCCAAAAACGGCAACTCCAGAACCGTAATTGTTGGGTTCTTGTCGCGGTGGTAGCCCGCACAAAATTGCGCCATCTCGAAGGCACCAACCGAAATTCCGTCAAGGTTTTCCTTGTTTTTGGAAAGCCCGCCATAAGAAACGTTCATCGTGAAATCGCCATTGGTCTTTGCAGAAACCAGCTCGGCGAGTTTTTCAACGTGTTCGGTAAAAGCGCGTCGCTTGCCCCAAACGGATACGTTCCATTGGGTAGCGGCAAATGCCTCGGCTCCAAGAAATGCGATTGCAGCGGTAGAAAGCACCGTCAATCGGGTGAACTTTTTCAACATCTGTTTTCCTCCCGTTATTATTGTGGTGTGCAGGCTACCACTACGTGGTGAGATAGCAAGATATTCAAAAGGCCTACTTGCATCATGTTCATCGCGATGAAATTATGCGTACTGGATAATCTCCCGGGACCTGGATAATAGATGAACAGCCACCTCGTATTAACATCGTTAAAGAACAACGTTTTTACCCTGACACTTAACAAACCTGAAAGCCGCAATGCGCTTTCGGTAGCAATGTTGAACGAAATAACTGCAGCACTGGCAGAAGCACGATCCAACAAAGAAGTTCGGGTTATCGTTATTGCAGCAGCTGGTCCGGTATTTTGTCCGGGTCATGATCTCAAGGAAATGGCCGAAGCGCGTAAAAATGGAGATAAGGGCCAGAAGTTTTTTGAAGAAACCATGGCTCTTTGTTCGTCAGTGATGCAGCAGATTGTCAACCATCCGCTTCCGGTAATTGCTGACGTGAGGGGAGTTGCAACTGCCGCTGGCTGTCAACTCGTCGCCAGCTGTGATTTGGCAGTTGCCACGGAGGACGCAAAGTTTGCAACACCCGGTGTGAACATTGGCCTGTTTTGCTCAACCCCGATGGTGGCATTATCCAGAAATGTTGCACGTAAACATGCCATGCACATGTTAATGACCGGCGAACCGGTTTTGGCAACGGATGCGGTTCGTATCGGATTGATCAACAAGGCTGTTGCGGTGGAAGAAATGGATACCGAACTGGAAAAACTGACGAGTACAATTGTTTCGAAATCAGCCGTGGTTCTCAAAATTGGCAAGACTGCATTTTATCAGCAAGCGGAAATGAACCTTGCAGATGCCTATAATTATGCTTCTGGTGTCATGGTCGAAAACATGTTGGAACGGGATGCTGAAGAAGGCATTAATGCTTTCATAGAAAAGCGTGCCCCGGAATGGCAAGACACCTGAGGCTGATCCAAAGTGACCAATCCCTATGAAACCGACCTTGATAAAAACCCGGCAAATTACCAGCCATTAACACCGCTGCTGTTTCTGGAACGTGCGGCGAGTGTATTCCCGAACCATGTGGCGATTATTCACGGCACGAAAACTACGACTTATGAGCAATTTTATGCGCGTTCCCGCAAGCTTGCCTCGGCGCTCTCCTCACAAGGTATAGGCAAAGGGGATACGGTCTCGGTGATGCTCGCCAATACGCCCCCCATGCTGGAAGCGCATTACGGTGTTCCAATGATTGGTGCGGTCCTGCATTCGATGAACACAAGGCTGGATGCGGCAGTGATTGCCTTCCAGCTGGATCATGCAGAAAGCAAGGTATTCATTACCGATCGTGAATTTGCGCCGGTGGTTAAAGAAGCGCTGGCACTGGCAAAGGTCAAACCGATTGTCATTGATTATGATGATCCGGAGTTTCCCCAGGATGGCACGCTTGTTGGCGAGATTGAGTACGAAGCCTTCATCAGAGATGGCGATGGGGCATTCGAATGGCAAATGCCGGATGATGAGTGGGATGCGATTTCGCTCAATTATACTTCGGGCACGACCGGAAATCCCAAGGGCGTGGTCTACCACCATCGTGGCGCACATTTGCTGGCGCAGGGTAACGCGCTGACCGCATCAATGCCAAAACATTCGATATATCTTTGGACCTTGCCAATGTTTCACTGCAATGGCTGGTGTTTCCCCTGGACCCTGTCGGCCATTGTCGGAACCCATGTGTGTTTGCGATGGGTGCGCCAAAAAGCGATTTGGGACGCCCTTGCAGATCACAAGGTGACCCATTTGTGTGGTGCACCAATCGTTATGTCGACAATCCTCGCCGCCGCACAAGAGGATAAACGAGCGCTTCCGCACACGGTGGAGTTTTTCACTGCCGCTGCTCCGCCTCCAGAGTCGGTTTTGGCTGCCATGAAAGATTCCGGCTTTAACGTCACCCACCTCTATGGACTGACCGAGATTTATGGCCCTGCAGTGGTCAATGATTGGCACAATGAGTGGGATGCACTGGAGCCTGCGGCTCAGGCAGCACTTAAGGCCCGACAGGGCGTGCGCTATGCAGCACTTGAAGGATTGTCGGTGCGTGACCCCGAAACCATGAAAGAAGTGCCGTGGGATGGGGAGACCATTGGCGAAGTCATGTGCCGCGGTAACGTGGTAATGAAGGGATATCTGAAAAATCCGAAAGCCAGCGCGGAGGCTTTTGCCGGAGGGTGGTTTCATACCGGAGATTTGGGTGTGATGCACCAGGATGGATATATCCAGCTCAAGGATCGTTCCAAGGATATTATCATTTCCGGCGGTGAGAACATTTCATCAATCGAGGTCGAAGACGCGCTTTACAAGCATCCAGAAATTGCTGCTGCAGCTGTCGTTGCCATGCCGGATGATAAATGGGGTGAGACACCCTGCGCGTTCATAGAACTCAACGCAGGTGCATCGCCGCCATCAAACGAAGATTTGCAGGCCTGGTGCCGGGAAAAACTTGCCACCTTTAAAATACCGCGTCGTTTCGTGATTGAAGATTTACCCAAAACTTCAACCGGCAAAATCCAGAAATTCATCCTGCGTGAGCGGGCCAAGGAACTTATACTTCAAGCTGAGTAGTCCCTTTGATCATCGATGACCTTGCCGTCATTGGGCAATGATCCAACGACTTCAACTGTACCCTTGAGCTTGGTCAGCTTGGCGAGATTTTCCGCGACTTTTGACGCATCAGCACTGCCGATAAACTGCAATGTCATGATGTCATTTTCTTCAGCACGGGTAATAACCAGCCTTGCGCGCTCAACCCCTTCAGTGGATTTGACCAATTCATCAATCTGCTTGGGATCAACGAACATGCCTTTGACCTTGGTGCGTTGATCGGCTCTTCCCATCCAGCCCTTGATGCGCAAATTGGTTCGCCCGCAAGGAGAGGGTTCATCCAGCACCGCTGACAAATCGCCGGTACCAAACCGCACCAGCGGATAAGCCCGGTTAAAGCTGGTAACCACCAACTCTCCGACCTCACCAGCGGGAACCGGATCATCCGTTCCAGGCCGAACAATTTCAACGATCAGCCCTTCATTGCAAACCATGCCATCGCAAAGTTTGCCTTCCGCCGTGCTTTCATAGGCTATTACGCCCAGATCGGCAGTTGCATAGGCCTGCAGAACATTCACACCTCGCGCAGAATACTCTTCCCGCAGCGATGGAAATAACGCTCCACCCGATACGATTGCTTTCTTGAACGATGAAAGATCCTTGCCTGTCTCGTCTGCCTTGTCGAGCATGATCTTGAGGAAGTCTGGAGTTCCCGTAAACGCGACAGGTTTGAGAATTGCGGCGGCATCGACTTGTGCCTCAGTGTTTCCAGCGCCACCCGGGTATACCAGGGCACCTAGCGCACGAATGCCCTCATCAAGAATAAAGCCGCCCGGTGTCATGTGATAGGAAAGGCCGTTGTGCACCAGGTCACCCGGGCGGATTCCGGCGGCATAAATTGCCCGTGCCGCAAGCCATGGATCGGGTCCTGGTCCTTGTGGTTCCCATACCGGACCCGGCGACATGAATATTCGGCTGCCGTTCATCAGCGCTTCATTGACGAACCCGCCAAACGGGGGATTTTCGATTTGCGCTTCCACCAGTTCCGGCTTTCGCAAAACCGGAATTGTTGCAAGTGCCTCACGAGAGGAAATCGTTGCGAGATCTATCCCGGATAGGCGGGTATTCCATCCAGAGATGCTTGTGGAAATTTCATCAAGGAAAGTGGCAAAGCCGTTAAATATCTTCGCTTCCCTTTCCTCATGGGTGCGGATTTCCAGATCATCAAAATACGCGCTCATGGCGTTTAGGCCAACCAGCGTTTGCGGCGGCGATAGTGTTTTACATCGCGGAAAGACCGCCGTCCTTCACCGCCTACTCCGAGGTAGAATTCCTTCACGTCTTCATTCTCGCGAAGTTCTTTCGCATCGCCATCCATCACCACACGACCCGATTCAAGAATGTAGCCATAAGTGGCGTATCTCAACGCCACATTGGTGTTCTGTTCAGCCAGCAGAAAGGACACACCTTCCTTTTCGTTGAGGTTTTTGACGATCTCGAAAATTTCCTCAACCAGTTGCGGTGCAAGCCCCATTGAAGGTTCATCCAACAGGATCATTTTGGGACGTGACATCAATGCCCGTCCAATTGCACACATTTGTTGCTCACCGCCGGAAGTGTATCCGGCCTGAGAGCGTTTGCGCTCGCGTAGGCGCGGGAAATATTCGTAGACCTTTTCAAGGTCCTGTTTGATTGCCGCACTACCGTCCTTGCGGGTGTAAGCACCAGTCATGAGGTTTTCCTCAATCGACAAATGACCAAAACAATGCCGTCCTTCCATCACCTGGATGCAGCCACTGCTCACCAACTCCGTTGGCGAAAGGTTCTGGATTTCGCTGCCTTCAAACTGGATATTGCCCTTGGTTACTTCACCGCGTTCGCTGTGAAGAAGGTTTGAAATTGCTTTAAGAGTGGTGGTTTTGCCAGCTCCGTTTGCACCCAGTAGTGCAACAATTCCTCCTGCAGGAACGGATAAAGATACACCTTTCAACACCAGTATGACGTGGCTGTAGACCACTTCGATGTTGTTGACTTCCAGCATCGGGGTATTCTCATTTGTTTTTTGAAGCATTGCGAGAAATTATCCAGAATGAATTTCAGATCTGCACCGGCGGATAAAATCCGCCGATACAGTTGTTGATTTACACTTAGCAGCCACGCGGGGTGATGCTGTTTTCTGCCGCGTAAGCGTCCGCATCCTCGGCAATCAGCGGATCGATTACTGATCGGTCGGCGCTGATCCAGTCTGTGATTACGGTCCATTTCTTGGATGACGTATCCCATTGCTGAACCTTGCCGATTCCCGAACCGCCATGATTGGCGCAACTTACCGAAAATTCGGGGCCAAAGTCAGGAAGACCCAAAGAAGACATAAGCGCTGCGTCGATGTTTAGCGCCTCCATGCCGTCGCGCATCATAGCCGGCGTAATTTCCGCTGTGCTATGAATTTCCTGGGCTTTTTTGGCGGCTTCCGCAGCGAGCAGTGCGGCATACATGCCACGATTATAAAGAACCGTTCCTGCGTTAGAACCATCACCTGCAGCTTTGCCCGTATCATATACATGCTGTTTTAGGTCCGCATAGATTGGGTAGTCTCCACCCGGGTTTGCAAGCGCAAGTGCCTTGTATCCATTGGCACCATCACCAGCAGGCAGAACATCGTTTTCCGAGCCTGACCACCAGATGCCGATAAACCGGTCCATTGGGAAGCGAATGTTTGCAGCTTCCTGAATGGCAACAGAGTTCATTACGCCCCAGCCCCACATCAGCACATAGTCTGGGCGGTCACGCCTGATCTGCAGCCACTGTGACTTTTGCTCCTGACCTGGATGGTCTACAGGAATGGCAGTAAAGGTGAACCCGTGTTTCTTTCCGAGTTCTTCAAGTGTGCGAATAGGCTCCTTGCCATAAGCAGAGTTATGGAACACCAGCGAGATTTTCTTGCCGCTGAGGCTGCCACCTTCCAAATCCATGATGTGGTTCACCGCAATGGAAGCTCCGTCCCAATAGGTGGCCGGATAGTTGAAAACCCACTCAAACACCTTGCCGTTGGCCGCTGATGTCCGGCCGTAACCCATTGAATGAACGGGAATACCATCAGCACTCGCTTTCGGGATCAGCTGATAGGTAATACCGGTTGAAAGCGGTTGATAAACCAGCGCCCCTTGGCCCTTGGTAGACTCATAACACTCTACCCCCTTCTCGGTATTGTAGCCGGTTTCACACTCCAGCACCTTGGCAGCAACACCGCCAATTCCCCCATCACGTTCGTTAAGCAGCGTAAAATAGTCTGCATAACCGTCCGCAAACGGGATGCCGTTCGGTGCGTATGGGCCTGTGCGATAGCTTAAGGATGGGAACACCATCTCGGCCATTGCCGGTGCAGCACCCATCATCGCAGCCATTGCGCCTGCGATTGCTAGTTTTTTTATACTCATGTCACTCCTCCTTGGTTTACTCACTTTATTTATCCTTCCTCTCGGAAGGTATTTTTGGTGCAGCCTAATATGGAAATGGCCACAACCGCAATTTCTCTTTAGCCAGACGCCACAATTGCGCCATGCCGTGCGGTTCCGCGATCAGGAAGATCACGATCAATGCGCCAACCATCATGATTTGGAAGTGCGCGGCAAGATCGGTAGGCCATCCAAGATAGCCAACCATGATGTTTTTCAGCAGTACCGGCAACAGGACCAGAAAGGCTGCACCCAGAAAAGAACCGAGGATTGAGCCTAGGCCGCCTATGATCACCATGAACAGAACCAGAAACGACTTTTCGATGCCAAACGCTTCGGTCACTTCAATTGAACCAAGATAGTTGGCAAAGAACATCGCGCCCGCCATTCCGACATAGAATGACGAAATTGCAAAAGCGGACAATTTGGCTTTCAGGGGCGATACGCCGATTATTTCTGCTGCAATATCCATGTCACGGATCGCCATCCAGCTTCGTCCCAATCGTCCCCTGGTTAGATTTCGCGCTACCCAGGCAAACACAAACAATATGGAAAGGGCAAACAGATAGGTTGCCCACGGTGCGGTGCTTGGACCGGTAACCGCTATGCCAAAGATTGATCGTTCCGGTGCCGTAATCTGGCCGGAAGCCGAGTAATTATAAAACCAGGCAAATTTGTTGAACATCCAGACCAGGAAGAATTGCGCAGCAAGCGTCGCAACCGCCAGATAAAATCCCTTGATACGCAAAGATGGCAGGCCAAACAAAATTCCAACACCTGCAGTTACCGCCCCGGAAAGTATCACCACCGAGAACATGTCCATTCCCGGAAAGGATGTCATCAATTTGTAGGCAGCATATGCACCTACCGCCATGAACCCGCCTGTACCCAGAGATACCTGACCGCAATATCCGGTCAAAATGTTGAGGCCAAGCGCTGCCATGGCGTAAATCAGCAGCGGCATCAAAACCGCCTTGTTCCAGTAGTCATCAATGAAGAACGGAACGACAAAGAAAGCAAACGCCATAAATGCCCAGAAAAGCCAGCGCTCTGACTTAATCGGAAAGGTTTGCTGGTCAGCCGCATAGTTGGTTTTGAAATCACCGGCTTCTCGGTACAACATTACCTATATCCTCTCGATGATTTTGTCACCAAACAGACCCTGCGGCCTGAACAGCAGGAAGGCCAGCGCAAGCATGTAAGCAAACCAGTTTTCGATCGCGCCACCTACAAGCGGACCTACATAGGCTTCAGCAAGCTTTTCGCCGACGCCAATGATGAGACCGCCGATTATCGCACCCGGGATTGAAGTAAAGCCGCCCAGAATTAGAACTGGAAGTGCTTTCAAGGCGATCAGCGACAAAGAGAATTGGATGCCGGATTTCGAGCCCCACATGATACCGGCAACAAGCGCTACAAACCCGGCGATTGACCAGACGATCACCCAGATCGTGCGAAGTGAAATTCCAACCGACATCGCAGCCTGGTGGTCATCAGCAACCGCACGCAGGGCCCGTCCGGTTGCAGTGTACTGACTGAAAGCAGTCAGTACCGTCACAAGGATAAGTGCAATCACTGTTGCCGTGACGTCCAGCTTGTCTATGTACATTCCCCAGTATTCGCTGCCAGTCGATGCCCATTCGCGGGTGACATCCTCCCACCAGAATGATCCGCCGGAAGGCAACCCGACATTGAGCACCTTGACGTCTGCGCCCCACATCAAATCGCCCGCACCTTCAAGGAAATAGGCAAGACCGATCGTTGCCATGAACAAGATGATCGGTTCCTGGTTGACCAGGTGTTTCAGCACAATTTTTTCAATCAGGAATGCCAGTATTATCATCACTGCCATCGTTATCAGGATGGCAAAAACGGTGTGCATACCACCACCCCAATGATGAATTTCGGTGCCGAATATAGCGTTGATCAAATGCGAAAACGGCACTTGTCCGGTCTGCAGGCCCACCAGGGTAAGCGCTGCAAAAAGGGCCATGACCCCTTGTGCGAAGTTGAATATGCCGGATGCCTTGAAAATCAGCACAAAGCCAAGCGCCACCAGCGAATACATGACACCAGTCATCAGACCGTTAAGAACAATCTCTACAAAATTTAGAAATGCCGGGCTCATGTTTTTATCTGTGCTCCATCATTCATCGTGCGGAACGCCAAGATAGGCGTCGATCACGTTTTGGTTGTTGCGTACTTCATCGGGGGTGCCGTCACCAATCTTGCGGCCATAGTCGAGTACCATCACCCGGTCGGACAAATCCATAACCACGCCCATGTCATGCTCAATCAGGGCAATAGTGGTCCCGAACTGATTGTTTACGTCCAGTATAAAGCGACTCATGTCTTCTTTTTCTTCCAGGTTCATACCCGCCATTGGTTCATCAAGCAGCAGGAGTGCCGGTTCAGCTGCTAGCGCGCGACCCAGTTCGACACGTTTTTTCAAGCCATAGGGCAGCCTGCCGACAGGAGTTTTTCGGATATGCTCAAGTTCAAGAAAATCAATAATCTGCTCTACTGCAGCGCGATGCTCCAGTTCTTCGCGCTGGGCTGGACCATGCCAAAGTGCATGCCAAATCAGGTTTCGTTTTTGTAGTGTGATGCGACCCGCCATAATATTGTCGAGCGTCGACATGCCGGTGAAGAGTGCAATGTTTTGGAATGTACGTGCAATGCCCTGCTTGGCGGCGATGTGGGTACGCATTTTGCGCCGTTCTTCGCCGCGATAGGTGATCGTTCCCTGCTGGGGATGGTAAAAGCCATTGATCACATTAAGCATTGATGTTTTGCCAGCGCCATTCGGGCCGATTATCGCCCGGACTTCACCTTTCTTGATGTCAAAGGAAACATCTTGAATGGCCTTAACGCCTCCAAACGAGAGCGAGATATTGTCAACATGCAGAATTGTTTCTCCGGGAGATAATCCGTCATCGGTGGAAATTTTCGAGGAAGAGAACTGCACGTTCATTCTGCCGCCTCCTTTATGGCATGTGCAGGCGGGTTGACTGTCGCATCCCTGATTTCAACCGTTGCCGAGATCTTGCCCTTCCGGCCGTCTTCGAACACGACTTCTGTCTCGACATATTGCTCACTTGAACCATCAAAAAGCGCTTCAATCAGTTTGCCATAGCGTTCTGAGATAAACGAGCGCCGAACCTTTTGTGTGCGCGTCAATTCGCCGTCATCTGGATCCAGTTCCTTGTGCAGGACGAGGAAGCGGTGAACTTGCGAACCCGCCATCATTTCTTCTTTTGCAAGTTCGCGATTAACCTGCGCCACATGTTCTTCCATCATTTTGTAGACTTCCGGATGGCCCGCAAGCTCTTGATAGCTGGCATAGGAAATGTTGTTGCGTTCAGCCCAGTTGCCGACGGAGGTAAGATCGATATTTAAAAACACACAACACATGTTCCGCCCATCACCAAAGGCAACTGCTTCCTTGATATTCGGGAAAAACTTAAGTTTGTTTTCGATGTATTTCGGTGCAAACAGACTGCCGTCTGCAAGTTTGCCCACATCTTTGGCGCGGTCAATAATTCGCAAATGACCTTCATGATCAATGAAGCCCGCATCTCCGGTGTGTACCCAACCCTTTTTCGTCTTGGTGGATTTGGTGGCTTTGTCGTTTTTGTAATAACCCATGAAAACGCCGGGTGAACGATAGAGCACTTCACCATTTTCCGCGATCTCGATTTCGACATCCGGCGAGGGGGTGCCTACCGTATCAGCACGAATTTCGCCATCCGGTTGAGCGGAGATGTAAACAGATGCCTCGGTTTGTCCGTAAAGCTGCTTGAGGTTGAGACCAAGCGAACGATAAAAGCGGAATATTTCGGGGCCGATTGCCTCCCCGGCCGTATACCCGACTTTCGTGTGGGTGAGCCCCATGCGGTTTTTCAGTGGTCCGTAAACAAACAGTTCACCCAGCCTGTATTTCAGGTTTTTCCAGAATCCGACATGTTCACCGTTCAGAATAGATTCGCCCACGTCATTTGCGTGATCCATGAAATATTTAAACATCGCCTGCTTTAACTTGCCCGCATCCTCCATGCGGACAGTGATGGACGTAAGCATCGTTTCAAATACACGAGGCGGTGCAAAGAAATAGGACGGTGCGATTTCACGCCTGTCTTCGTCGGCTGTCTCCGGGCTTTCCGGACAACATACACAGTAGCCTGCCACAAATGCCTGAGCGTATGAAAATACATGATCGCCAACCCAGGCGAGCGGCAGATAAGCGAGAATTTCCTCGCTTTCATCAAGTTGATCGAACGCATTTGCATTGCGCGCTGAAACAACCAGATTGTTAAATGAAAGCATCACACCTTTGGGTCGCCCGGTCGTACCGGAAGTATAAAGCATCACCGAAAGGTCATCCCCTTTACCTTTGGCAACAGATTTATTCCACTTCTCGTCACCCTCGCTTGCGACAACTTCCCGGCCAAGTTCCTGGACTTGGTCAATCGAGTGCAGTTTCTTGGGGTCGTAATCTCCAAGTCCCCTCTGCTCGTCATAAATTATCTGCTTCAGGTTTTTCAGTTCGCTGCCCATCGAAATGATCTTGTCGACCTGCTCCTGATTTTGGCAAATCGCAAACGCTACTTCTGCATGATTGAGGACATAAGTCATTTCTTCAGCAACGGAATCCGCATAGACTGGAACCGGAACCGCGCCGAGCGCTTGTATCGCACAGAACGCCCAATAAAGCCGAGGCCGGTTTTGACCCACAATGGCAACCTTGTCTCCAGCTTTTATGCCGAGTTTCCCGCACCCGATGGAGAACGCCCTGATTTCGTCATAGACCTCACTCCAGGTCCAGCTTTGCCAAATACCATAATCCTTGTGGCGCATGGCGGGTCTGTTGCCAAAGCGGTGGGCGTTGAGAATCAAGTACTGCGGAAATGTTACCGGCTCCCCACCAGCTGAAGATGTGTCTTTTGCAGACATGTTCTTCCGATCTCCTCCCTATCATTCGGACGTATTTTTTTATTTTGCCCGGATTACCCACTATCGCAGTGGGTCTCTGATTGTTCCACAGCAACTCCAAAAACGCCATATGTATCTGGCGATCAATCCGACGAAGGGCTAATGAGGCGAATTGACCGGTATTATTGTAGCAATTGTGGGTCGGAATTTGTGTTGTGTGAGGTCAACAACAAAGGTAGGAAACCGAATTAACGACATGGTTTAGCGATAGAGTTGGCGGAATCTCCGATGAATCAAAAAATTGTTATTATTGGCGCAGGTCAGGCTGCCTGTTCTTTTGCAGCCCGATTGCGCGAACACGATCCCGAATCAGAACTGACCATTATCGGCGATGAGACTTCGCATCCCTACCAGCGGCCTCCGTTATCAAAAAAATATGTTACCGGTGAAATGGAAGCAGAACGCCTGCTGTTGCGCCCGCTAAATTGGTATGAAGACAACAACGTCAAAGTCATTTGCGACCAGCAGGCGGTTTCAATCGATCGCGATAACAAGACAATTACCCTGTCCGGTGGTGGGTCTATCAACTGGGACAAGCTCTTGTTGGCGACAGGCTCCAGCCCGAGAGCTCTGCCTGCATCGATTGGGGGAGCGCTGGACGGCGTTTATCTACTACGCAGTGTAGCGGATGCTGATGCAATTCGCTCTGAACTGGTTGAGGGTCGCCGGGCAGTGATTGTCGGTGGTGGTTATATAGGCCTGGAAGCGGCTGCAAGTGCCGCCATGATGGGTCTCAAGGTTACCGTGGTTGAAGCGGCCGAACGCATTCTGCAGCGTGTAGCCTGCCAGGAAACATCCGGATTTTTCAAAAACCTGCACCAGACACATGGGGTGGATATTCATGAAAATTCCGGACTTGATCGCATTGAAGAAAAAAATGGCAGGGCATGCGCGGTCATTCTCACGGATGGTACCCGTATTGAGACAGATTTTGTTCTCGTGGGGATTGGTATTATTCCCAATATGGCAATTGCAGAGGCTGCCGGATTAGAGGTTGAAGGTGGCATCAAGGTCAACGCCCATTGTCAAACCTCCGACCCGACCATTTATGCTGCCGGGGATTGTGCGGTGTTTGAATTCAATGGCTTACAAACCCGGCTGGAGTCAGTGCAAAATGCCATAGATCAGGCAGAATGTGCTGCAGATAACGTTGCGGGTGTGGCGCGGGACTACACGCCTTACCCCTGGTTTTGGTCAGATCAGTATGACATCAAGCTGCAAATTGCCGGATTGAATCGTGGCTATGACCGCATTGTTACCCGGGTGGGCGATCGTGAGGGTTCGCTGACCCATTGGTATTTTGCCGGATCAAACCTCCTGGCGGTCGATGCGATGAACGATTCCCGCTCTTACATGGTTGGTAAAAAACTCTTGGAGGCCGGGCGCGGTCTCACGCCGGAGCAGGCGGCCGATACTTCACTTGTGCTAAAATCCTTGCTGTAGGGCGTTCATGCACCAAGGCGTTGAGCGTCTGTCAGTTCTTTGCCAAGTGCAGAAAATACGGTTTTGACAATCCCGTCACGGTTGAGGCCCGCCTCTGAATTCATGACATTTGGGTTTGCCTGATCAAGAAACCGGTCCGGCATGAACAGACTACGGAATCTCAAGCTTCCATTATCCATTGCTCCCACCTGAGCCAGGTGTTGTGCGACATGTGACCCAAATCCGCCAATTGAACCCTCTTCAACGGTCACCAACACTTCGTGTGAAGATGCAAGCCGTTCAACGAGTTCCGTATCGAGCGGTTTGGCAAATCGCGCATCCGCGACGGTGGTCGAAAGTCCAAATCCTTCGAGATCTTCAGCCGCAAGCAGGGCTTCCTGAAGCCTCGCCCCGAACGACAATATCGCAACGCGGCTGCCTTCACGCACAACGCGGCCCCTGCCGATTTCCAGAAACTCACCGCGTTCCGGCATTTCCACACCAATTCCCTCACCACGCGGATAGCGCAAGGAGATGGGGCCTTCATCATATTCGGCTGCGGTTCGCACCATGTGCCTGAGTTCCGCCTCGTCGCTTGCGCCCATCACAACAAAGCCCGGTAGCGTTGCAAGAAAAGTTGTATCAAATGAACCCGCGTGGGTTGGCCCATCCGCTCCTACGTAACCAGCCCGATCAATTGGAAAACGTACCGGTAGTTTCTGGATTGCAACATCATGCACCACCTGGTCGTATGCACGTTGCAGAAACGTCGAATAAATTGCCGCAAACGGTTTAAAACCTTCACTGGCAAGACCAGCGGCAAAGGTAACGGCATGCTGTTCGGCAATCCCCACATCAAATGTGCGATCCGGAAAGGCTTCGCCAAATATATCGATGCCGGTTCCCGATGGCATTGCGGCCGTTATCCCGACGATTTTGTCGTCATGCTTGGCTTCTTCAACCAGGCTTTGACCGAATACCTTTGTGTAGGACGGCGCATTCGGTGTGGACTTGGCCTGTGCACCGGTAATTACGTCGAACTTCGATACACCATGATATTTGTCGGTTGAGGCTTCCGCCGGTGGATATCCCTTGCCCTTGCGTGTCACTGCATGAATAAGGACAGGGCCTGTTGCGTTGTCACGCACATTGCGAAGCACGGGTACAAGCGTTGCCAGATCATGCCCGTCAATCGGCCCGATGTGGTAAAATCCCAGCTCCTCAAACAGCGTTCCACCGGTGACATAGCCGCGCGCATGTTCGACCGCTCTTGTTATTGCCCGGTCCATCCGCTCGCCAAGATAGGCAGAGAGCTTTTTGCCGATTTCACGCATGCCCATGTAGGTACGTCCGGAGGCAAGCCGTGCCAGGTAGGCGCTCATTGCGCCTGTCGGTGGCGCAATCGACATATCATTGTCGTTGAGAATGACGATCAGCCGTGCATCCATTGCGCCGGCATTGTTCATGGCTTCAAATGCCATCCCGGCTGACATGGCACCATCGCCAATCACTGCAATGACATTGTTGTCATCGCCCTTTAATTCGCGGGCGATAGCCATTCCCAAACCGGAAGATATGGAGGTCGAAGAATGAGCCGCGCCAAATGGATCATATTCACTCTCTTCTCGTTTGGTGAATCCTGAAATCCCATCCTGCTGACGCAGGGTGCGTATCCGGTCACGTCGGCCGGTCAATATCTTGTGCGGGTAACACTGGTGACCAACGTCCCAAATCAACCGGTCTTGTGGAGTGTTGAACGTGTGATGGATCGCAACCGTTAGCTCGACAACGCCAAGACCCGCACCAAGATGCCCGCCAGTTTCAGACACCACGTCGATCAATTCACGGCGCAGTTCATCGGCAACTTGCGGAAGTTGAGACTCATCCAGTTCCCGAAGCTCATGGGGCAGGTTTATCTGGTCAAGAAGAGGGGTGTCGACGGCCATGATTGCGCTGGTTTTCCAATTATTTCGCTGCAAAATTGCTGGCGCGGGCCACCATAGACCAACCCGCCTCACCCTCCAAGAGGGTCATGCAGCCTGCGGGGTTCCGCCGCGCACAATCATTGCGTCCTGACGGGCCCGCAACGCGGCAATTTTTGACCCTGCCGCAACTTCTGCGTTGCGATAGGTGATCAATTCACCCTTCAAGATTTGTGCTGTGACCTTGCCGCCTTCGAGCAGGCCGCAGGGAATAGCACTTTCCTTGCGCGCATCACTACAGGTCATTACCCATGCGCGATAAGAATACTGTCCGATCGCATCCAGAGGATCGCCGGGAGAAAGGTCCTTTTTTGCAACGGCGCAAACTTCCGCGACTGGCGTTTGAAGCGGCACCATGTCGGCCTTGCCGTACAGCACAGCACGCGCGCAGGTCAGCGGCACCTCGAGTGAAGTCAGGTGGAAAGGCCGGTGAAAGGTGAAGTAAGGCCCTTTACCCATCTTTAAATCTTCCATGCGCTCACTGATACGTGGATGCGACATGTCGGCAATCACAAACACGCCCGGTGCAACGCCCTTGCCAACTGAAAAATCAACGCATCCCGGTTTGGATAAAACACCACCATCCGCCTCTAGGATCAGCGTTGAAGACAATTGGTCAACTGTGGCTGAGGGACCGTGCATTCCTGGTTTATCGGGCACAAGTCCGGTGGCATTTGCAATTGCAGCCATCTCCACCATGGTTTTCGAGCCATCAACAAACTCTACAAGCATGCGAACATTCATGTTTCGCCGTGCTGCCTCTTCCTCATACTCGTCAGGTACAGCATCAAATCGAAGCGGGTTGTTCTTCCCCTTGCCGGCACACACAATTGGATGCCCCATGGCCGAAACGAATTCGATCAACTCCATGCAGGAAGAAGGTTCGTCGCCTGCACCGAGAGAGTAAACGACACCCAGTCGATCTGCCTCGGCCTTCAAGAACGCACCAATGGTGACGTCGGCCTCCACATTCATCATCACAAGATGCTTGCCGTTTTCCATCGCCTCAAGGCCGATTTCAGCGCCGACAGACGGAATCCCGGTTGCATCGATTACCACATCAACCAGAGGGCTTTGCGCGACAAGAGATGCCTCGTCAGTGATCGCAATCTGTCCCTGCTCGATTGCTTGTGTGATCGCGCTGGCCGAGGAGACAATCTTGTGAAAATTGCCTTCGCCATGTGCGATTTCAATCGCCTTTCGGGCATTTTCAACATTGAGATTGGCTATTGCCGCAATCTCTATGCCCTGCATGTGTGCAACGCGGGTCACAACATCAGTGCCCATTTCACCGGAACCAATCAGGCCAATTCGAATGGGTTTTCCAGATTCACCACGCACAGCGAGGTCCTTGGCTAGGCCGGTCAGGGATACATTGGTTGGCATGGTTCAATCATATTCCGCTAAAACTGGCGAATTGCCTATCACAACTCGTCATCACTGTGAAACGCTCAAACCGCGGCCTTGAGGCTTTCCTCAATATAAATTTCTCGCAATTTTGCGGTAACAGACCCCGGCTTCCCTTCACCAATCGGGGTACCATTTATATCCACCACTGGACAAACAAATATGGTAGCAGAAGTAATGAACGCTTCTCGCGCCGCCTTTGCTTCCTCGAGGGTAAAGGGCCGCTCCTCAATCTTTAATTGAAGCAACTCAGCACATTTGAGAACGGAAGCCCGCGTAATCCCGTGCAAAATCGACGTGGAAAGATTGCGCGTGACGATTGTATTATCCGCAGTCACAATCCATGCATTGTTGGATGTGCCCTCATTTATGAAGCCATCCTCCTCAAACCATGCATCATCAACGCCGGCCTTTTGTGCCGCCATTTTCGCCATCGAAGGATAAAGCAACTGTACAGTCTTGATGTCGCGTCGGCCCCAGCGCAGATCTTCAACGGTAATGACCTTGGCCCCGCGCTTCACCATTGCATTTTCAATCGGATCTTTTACCTGTGTGAATAGTACAAGTGAGGAAGGCGTATCCGGGTCAGGATAATGGAAGTCGCGATCAGCCGCGCCGCGAGTGAGCTGCAAATAGATCAGTCCATTGGTAAGCTCATTTTCTTTGACAAGCTTGCGGTGGATATTGAGAAGCTCGGATTCTTCCACTGCCGGCTTCATCTCAAGTTCACCAAGCGAGCGTTTTAATCGCGCCATGTGTGCAGGAAAGTCGATCAGTTTGCCGCCCACGACAGTAGTGACCTCGTATACGGCATCGGCAAACAAAAACCCCCGATCAAAGACTGAAATTTTTGCTTGTTCCTCCGGCAAATATTCGCCGTTAACGTAGACAGTGCGCGACATGTTCATCCCCATAATTCAGGCTTCGCTGGAAACACGATTGAGCCATGGTATTGAAGTTTCTCTTTCCTGTCTTCGGCCAGCAGGAGCGGGCCGTCAAGGTCTGTGTATTCTGCGCCCTGCGCGAGAAGTATGGCGGGTGCCATCGCGAGCGATGATCCGATCATGCAACCTGTCATGATGCCAAAGCCCAATTGTATGGCCTCTTTCCTTAGTTTGAGCGCCTCTGTCAGGCCACCCGTCTTGTCGAGCTTGATGTTGACGAAGTCGTAGCGCCCGGCAAGCTTTTCGAGATCGCTGGTGATGTGGCAGGATTCATCAGCACAGACCGGCACCAACCGGTCATTGTTCATAAGCGCATCATCATCATTCGCGGGCAGGGGTTGCTCAATTAGCGAAACACCCAAATGCTTCAGGGGTTCCTGAAGCGCCAGCCAAGTAGACGCATCCCAGCCTTCATTGGCATCAACAATAATGTCTGCACCGGGCGCACCTTCCCGGACCGCCTCCAGCCGCTCGAAGTCATCTTCTCCCCCCAGCTTTAATTTGAGCAGCGGGCGGTGTGCGTTCTTTTCAGCTGATACGCGCATGATATCGGGCGTATTCAGTGAGAGCGTAAATGCCGTTGTTACAGCCTCCGGTTCATCCAGCCCGGCCAGTTCCCATACGCGCTTGCCCTGCTGCTTTGCTTCAAGGTCCCACAGTGCACAATCAAGCGCGTTACGGGCTGCCCCCGGCAGTAAAGCTGTTTGAAGATCGTCACGGGTAAGACCCGATTTCACGTCCGGTGCAATCGCTACCAGCTGCTCAACAACGCTTTCAGGTGTTTCTTTGTATCTCGCATAGGGAACACACTCTCCTCGTCCGATGTGTTCACCGTCTCCCAATTTCAGGCTGATGACTTGCGCCGCATCCTTGGAGCCGCGTGAGATTATGAAAGTCTCTTGCAGGGCAAACCGGTCTTGAAAAATCTCAAAAGTGATCATGTACAGTTCTCAAAGGCCCTGATTATAATCCCCGACTTCCGGATTTTCACGCAGGATCGAGTCGACTGCATCGAACATTTCTATTTTACGCTTGTCAGACACCGGGCTCTCCACCACCACAACCAGTTTGGGTTCGTTTGAGGAGGCGCGTACCAGACCCCAGGTGCCGTCTTCTGCCACAACCCGTACGCCATTGACTGTGACCAGGTCACGAATGCCTTGCCCCGCTACCGTTTCACCGTCCTTTTGCATCGCCTCAAACCGCTTTACCACCCGGTCCACTACATCATACTTGGTTTCATCAGCACAATGAGGTGACATGGATGGAGAACCATACGTCACAGGTAAGGCGCGACGGAGGTCAGCCATCGACTTGTCCGGATTACGTTCCAGCATGTCACATACTGCAATCGCTGTTACGATGCCGTCATCATAGCCCCGGCCAATCGGTTCATTGAAAAAGAAGTGCCCTGATTTCTCAAATCCGGCAATGGCACCAAGTTCATGCACCCGACGCTTGATATAGGAGTGGCCGGTTTTCCAATAATCGGTTTTGGCACCGTGTTCAGCCAATACCGGATCGGTGAGAAACAGGCCGGTTGATTTGACATCGGCAACGAATTTTGAACCGGGATACTGTGCAGAAATGTCGCGCGCCAGCATCACCCCAA
The DNA here is from genome assembly GCA_021775415.1 of Hyphomicrobiales bacterium. Classification (GTDB taxonomy): domain Bacteria; phylum Pseudomonadota; class Alphaproteobacteria; order Rhizobiales; family Rhizobiaceae; genus JAALLB01. Next base: position 373,612 of record JAJFHV010000013.1, read on the forward strand.
CCTTGTCCGCAAAGATTTCTTCGCCTTCATTATCAACAATACCGCACCGGTCTCCATCACCGTCAAAGCCGAGCGCAACATCTGCTCCGGTCTCAAGAACCCGGTCGCGCATTGCGTGCAACATGGTCATGTCTTCGGGATTGGGATTGTAATTCGGAAATGTGTGGTCAAGCTCGGTATCCATATGGATGACATCAATGCCCAGCTTTTCCAGCACTCGCGGAGCGAATGCTCCTGCCGTGCCATTGCCGCATGCCGCAATTGCCCGAATTTTTCTGGTAAATGGTTTGTGCGTTGAGAGCGCTTCAATATAGCGCTCAGCAAAACCCTCGATGAATTGATAACTTCCGCCCGGTTTCAGTTTCCACTCTCCGGATAGTACGATGTCACGCAGCTGACCCATTTCATCCGGACCAAACGTCAAGGGGCGCTCACAGCCCATTTTTACGCCGGACCAGCCATTGTCGTTATGTGAGGCGGTGACCATCGCGACGGATGCCACATCCAGTTCAAATTGCGCAAAATAGGCGGTTGGTGACAGCGCCATACCGATATCGTGCACCTGGGCGCCAGCAGCCATCAGTCCGCTGGTCAGCGCATGTTTGATTGACATGGAATAGCTTCGAAAATCATGGCCAACAACAATACCCGGGCCTGCACCCAATTGCTGTATGAGCGTTCCAAGACCCATACCCAACGCCTGCACCCCCATCAAATTGAGTTCCGGTGGTTTGTCGGAAGCTGGATGACCAAACCACCAACGCGCATCATACTCGCGGAAGCCGGTAGGCTTCACCAGGGGAGTAACCTCAAATTCATGGGTATTGGGAAGAATTCCCGATTTTGGTTTGGGAAACATGAGACTACTTCTGGTTAGCAATTTGTGTGAGGCATACAGCACGCTTCGGCTGGGTCAAGGCTCCAGTGACAACCCGATGAGTGGTGCAGGGCTATTGGGTAAGAACAAGTTCGCTGTTGGCAATTTCAAATTTATGAAGTTCCTTCAAAAAACTCATGCCAAGCAGGGTTGAACTAAGAGACTTGTCTCCGACCACACTTGCCTGAACATTCTTCACAATGATGCGGCCAATCTGAATTTCGTCGATCATTGCTACTGCGGCTTTAATGGTGCCGTTTGCCGTATTTACCTTGTAGCGAAAATCTGATTTTTTGAGATGGATACCCAGACGACGCGCGGTTGATTGATTGATCGCTACAGAGGTTGCACCTGTGTCAACGAGGACTTTGATCCGGCGACCATTCATGCGGGCGGTTGTTACAAAATGACCACGACTATCCATTGCAATCCGGGCCGTTCTGCCTTCAAGCGGATTATGTTTGGAAGTCGAATTGGCGTTTGTCTGGATTGAAACTGTTTGAGTATTTTCCAACGGTTGTTGGTTTTGCGTACTGCTTTGGCCGATCAGTCCGGGCATTTCGCTGGCCACAACCGCAACACCAACAGCAATAATAATGTATCGCCACATGACGAGCTCCCCGAAACTGTATTCGTAACTGTGCAATGATGAAGGAAAATCTCTAAACAGGCGCTAACTGAAGGCGACTTAAGAGCCTTCTTCATCCGGCAATCGCACTAATTCCCGCTGGATGGTAAACAAGGAGTGAATAAGGCTTGGTTACGACAGTGAATTTGCCTCAAATTTGTCGACAGCGGACGCTTGTATTGGCGCTTTGTGTTGTGCTGTATGACAACAAGGTGATTCAGATTTCATGAAATACGACGAATCCAAAATCATGGTCAGTTACGCAAAATGCAGGAGAGGTCTAATTGCCGCAATTTTTGCGGTAATAATGTTCCTGCCAATTTCCGGCAAACAAGCCCTTGCGGATTGGCGCAAGGAATTGGGTGTATTTCGGGTAGGTATTGTTTCATCTGGTGACACCAATGAGACTCTGGCACGGTCTGAGCCGTTCCGGCTGGCCCTGACGGAAGCGCTTGGGATTGATGTGGAATTGTTTGCCGCCCGCGATCATGCGGGTCTTGTCAACGCACTTGCCAGCGCCAGAATTGAATATGCGGTTCTTTCTTCAACTGCTTACGCATTAACCTGGGTGCTGTGTGAATGTGTTGAACCAATTGTACTCCCCAGTTCAGGCGATAACACCGACAGTTACCGCTCAATCCTGATATCGAGACCCGATGGTCCAGATGAGCCGGGAGAAATTAAAAACAGCCCGGTGGGTGCGTTGGCGGAGGATTCGATTGGTGGCTTTGCGCTCGCAGTCTACCTCCTGCGTCAGGAAGGATTTGACATAAGTACGGAAGACAGCATCAAATTCAAATTGGGTGCCGAGGCAGCAGTTGACGCTTTTCTAAGCGGAGAATTCAACACTCTGATTGGCTGGAGCTCAATGTCCGGTGATCCCAACACCGGGTATAGTCGCGGGACCCTCACCAAAATTGCAGCTCATAGCGGCGGTACATTGCAGGGCTACAAGATCATTTGGCAATCCCCTCCAATCCCGCATCATCCTCATGCCATTCGCAAGAGTCTGGATAGTGAGGCGAAGCGTATATTGCGCGATCTGTTGTCTACGATGTTTGTGGAGGATCCAATCGCCTACGATTCGATTGAGCCAGTATATGGTGGCGGATTTGTTCCAGCCCGTCACGGAAGTTTTTCAACCCTGGTGGACTTTATACGCTCTGGAATTTCACAGGAGTTTTCAAAAGAAAAAACCCCGCTGCAATGAGCGGGGTAATTTTGAAAATTCAGGAGACTATCTAGCAACCTGAGACTGTCACCGAACTACCAATGCGAGGCCGCAGGAACAATTCCTCTTCCATGTCCATCGCAGTGTGGTCGAAGGACAAATAGCCATGGTCATAGCTGATCCAGCCGACCATTGGTGTGTGTGATGTAGAAACCTTGGCGGAAACCAGATTAACACCGTCGTCAAGAATGGTGGAAGGAACCGTGTAGGCGGCGCCCGGCGTGTTTGCAGCTCCACCTTCTGCGCAACTCCAATCGACGGTCGCTGCGGTTCCATTTACCTCGATACCGGTAATCACAATTTCAACCGCATTTGCATAAGGGAACATGATCTTGCTGGACACATCCATGATGTTGTCAAGGTCACCGGATGTCAGGGTTTGGCTCTGGGTAATCAGATCCGCCACTGTACTGGAAATGCGGGAAACCTTTCGGTTAACTGCAACTGCCAGAGAGATTTCCAGTGTCCCCACCAGCATCAAGATAAGTACCGGTGCGATAATTGCGAATTCCAGTGCAGCAACACCACGTATCTCGGTCCGAAACCGTTCAAGTGTACATGCGATGCGAGCACGCGCGAATTTTGTGAATGGAATATTCCTCATTCGTATGGCTCCGTTCTGAATACAGCTGTTGCTGTTAACAATGCCCATTTGCCCGATGTATTTGTCATGAGGGGAGCCGCGTAGTTGGTAAGAATTGGCCACTCATACATCACGGTTATCATGGCGATCTGTGAGGCACCCGGTGGTGTAAATCCAAAACTGGAGCTGTCATAATTTCCATCTGCATCCGGGGCAGGAGGGTCATCCAGGGTATCAAATGTCGCTGCAATGGAGAGGTCGATTTTCAGCGAGTCACAATCATAGAGTAAGGATGTATTATCGCAGATTTCCGTTTTGAACTCCGCTTCCGTAGTGCTGCTGTCAAGTTGCCCGGTACGGACCATGCGGCCCACATTATCAACTGCCGTCTCCAGGTATTGGCCAGCGAGGAAGTAAATCGACGATTCTATGATTGCAAAAATCAGTAGGAAGAAGGGTCCGGCAATCATCGCGAATTCGACCGCCGTTGCACCGTCATCATCATCTTTGAACCGCCGGACAATTTTCGGCCGTTTCAGAAGTTGCTTCCAAGACTGGAACCTTGTTGTGTCACTCATGATTTTCAACCTGCTTGTTCAATTCTTCAAAGAATTTAACATTCGAAGGTTGAAGGAGTGTTTAACGATACCTGGAACTACGGGGGTTGGCGTTTACCCTCTGTTAAGCATAACGACGTGCGATGCCGACTCGAACAGGTGAAACTTTAGTTTGCACTGGCTTCAGAAAGTGAATTACGAGCCTGAATTTGTTCTGAGGCGTAGGTAAACGATTCATTGTCATCACCAATGGTGAGTGTAGGTTCACAAACAGGCGCACAAGCCAGAGTTTCACGGCTTGATCGCCGATAGACCCGAACAGTATTCGCTTCATGCCCTCGCACAACAACGGTGCGATCAACAATCGCGTCACCGGCTTCATCCAGAATGATGAGATTGGTTACGCCAAATGATCTGCCGGTCAGGACCAGGGTCTGTGCATCTTCTATCGTACCATCAACAATTGCGGGGTTTCCGATGATGACTGTTGCTGCCGGTCTGGAAATACGAAAAACTTTTGCTTGATCAACCGTTACAATGACTGATTCCTCAGGAGTATCGCCAGCATTGGCCGCTGTTGAAGAATTTATCCCTGAAAGGATCAGGCCTGCAGCAAGTAGGGTGGCGGCGAGAAATCTGTGCATTGGTAGCTCCAAAAAAAGAGGTTCCCCGTGATTATCGATAGTTTTGGTGAATGAAACCTTAATCATTCTGTTTCTCCGGCTTAAAATTACTGAACCGGTCTTTGGATTGGAAATGATTTCTGGGGCTACTCATTATAATAGGGGCTGGCGGGTTTTGAAATGCTGGTGAGAACAGTTTGTATTAGTTACAATTTTCAACTTGCAAATACCCGCCAGTTAACTGCGTTTCACCGAATCCCGGATTAAAATTTAAGTAACCATCGCTGTTAAGGTCTTCTCAATTCCTCCCCCGTATATTCGCTGCTGTCAGATCAGGGAAACATCCGATCGGCGAATAAAGTGAAGAACCTAAGGAGCAATACAATGAAACTCGTATCACGTTTTGTAAAAAATGAAGATGGCGCAACTGCTATCGAATATGGTCTTATCGCAGCACTGATTTCTGTTGCAATCATCGGCGGAGCATCTGCTCTGGGTGGCGACCTGAACACATTGTTCGGTGATGTTGCTAGTAACATTTCTAGCCGTGGCTAATTTCTAGCTTAGAGTTAGTACGAATTTTGAAGGCCGTCGGGTTTACCCGGCGGCCTTTTCTTTTGCCGTAAACAAGAATGTCTTTTGGCTGTATCAATGCAGCTGTTAACTCCAGATTATCTGATTTGGAGTTACATTATCCCACACAACTCCACTGGAACCGGATCGATACCATGCTCGAAATTCTGCTCATCCTCTTCTTTCCATTTTTCATGGCGTTTGCGGCAGCCTCGGATTTGGTTTCCATGACCATATCCAACAAGGTCTCATTGGCACTTATGGCAGGATTCATGGTTTTTGCCTTCTGGATGAAAATGGACTACGCGACCATTGGCTGGCATTGGGTTATGTTTGCAGTCGTACTTTCAGGCGGATTTTCGCTATTTGCATTCGGCATTATTGGTGGCGGGGATGCCAAGCTGGCTGCAGCGACAGCGCTTTGGCTTGGCTGGGAGCACACAATGTCATATTTCATCATTGCCGCCTTCATGGGTGGCGCACTGACATTGATTTTATTGAGGCTCCGCACCATGCCTCTTCCGGAGCGAATTTCAAAAGTTGGCTGGATTGCCAAGCTGTATCGCGCCGACAACGGTGTGCCGTATGGTATTGCCCTGGGGTTCTCCGCGTTGGTGGTCTATCCACAAACACCCTGGATGCAACACGTATTTGAAGCGGCACGTTTGTAACCAATATCTCAAATTATTTGGATGGCGGCCGGGGATTCCCCGGCCTTTTTTATGATCTTTCCGGCGCAATTTAGACTGCTGGCCCTAAGCGTTCTCAGATTTACTCATCATTAACCAGAAATTTCAGCGCATCATTAACCATAATTACACCTTTGCAGGCGAAGAATAGGCGCAACAAATCTGAAATCCCGGTTTTTGCCGGCAAGGGGACTAGAAATGAAAGTTGCGCGTTTGGCAGTTATGGGTGTTGCGGTGTTGGCAGCAGGTGGGGCGTTCATGCTCGCCAGCAGCATGGCCAACAGAGAGCCCGAAATACGGGAAGTTGCCGACAAGGAACCCCAAATTGCATTGGTGGAACTGCTCGTGGCGGCTGAAGATATTCAACTCGGCACATCGATCAAGCCAAACATGGTGAAATGGCAGAAATGGCCCAAAGAGGGAATTTCAAAGGGCTATATCCAAAAATCGACGTCACCTGAAGGATTAGGTGACGGTGAAGAAGATGCCGCTATTGCCCGCGGAGCATTCTTTGCTGGTGAACCGATCAGAGAAGGTAAACTGGTTCGATCTAATTCCGGTTATATGTCAGCAATTCTGCCTACCGGGAAACGCGCCATTGCAACCTCAATCTCGACGGCAACGGGTGCCGGTGGGTTTGTCCTTCCCAACGATCATGTAGATGTGATCATGACCAGGCGGGCTGAAGGAGACGAAGGCGAAGGCTTTATCACCGAGACCATTCTCGAAAATATCCGCGTCCTTGCGATTGATCAGACCATCGAAGAAAAAGATGGTGAAGCCGTTGTGGTTGGAGAAACGGCCACTCTGCAGCTCACTCCTGATCAAGCAAAAATCCTGACTGTTGCCCAGCAAATGGCAGACCGTTTGGCTCTTTCCCTGCGTTCACTTGAAGACAGTGGAGATGAGGAAACCAAAGGTGCCGAGTACCTGTTAAGCGGCAGTCGTGGCAAGGGCCGCGTCAGATTGATCAAGTTCGGCAAGCGCCAGGACGTAATTGCGGCACCAGCAAATGCCAATTGATCGCAAACATAAAATCGAAACCAGGAAACGTATTATGCGTAAGTTTAGTATCATCCTTCTTTGGACAGTGATCTTCTCGGCGACCCAGTTTGCCGGGCCACTCATGGTGGAACAAACTGGCGTGGCGCACGCAGCAAAAAACTACCTGAAAATTTCCAAGTCAGCCATTGGCGGCTCGAAAACAGTAAAGGTAGGGCTTAACAAATCAATTGTGATCGATTTGCCCGATGACGCTCACGACATTCTTGTTGCCAACCCGGAAGTTGCTGATGCGATCACTCGAACTTCCAGGCGAATTTACATTTTTGCCAAGGAAGTGGGCAGCACCAACATATTCATCTTTGATGCTTCCGGCAGACAGTTGCTCAGCATTGAACTTGAAATTGAACGCGACATTGCCGGGTTGGAACGCTACCTCGAAAAATATGTACCTGGTTCAGATGTTGTTGTTGAGATGTTGAATGACAACGTTATTTTAACCGGGACTGTTCCAACACCACAGGCCTCTGCGCGCGCCGTTGAGCTTGCTCGCATTTTTGTAACCGGTGGTGAGGCAACGACCAATCAGTTTCAGCAGGACACTGGCAACAATAGCGGCGGCACCACCATCGTGTTTGGCACCGAAGGCCGCCAGGAAAGTCAGATTGTCAACCTGCTCAGTATTGATGGCGAGGATCAGGTCCATCTCAAGGTAACAATCGCCGAAATTCAGCGCACAATCGTAAAGCAGTTGGGGATAGATCTGACCACATCCGGGCTTTCCGTGGGAAGCGTAGACTTCAGCTCATTCGGCGACAGCCCGCATCTACTGGCAAATCCCGGATCTTTCAGCAGCATAACACCTTCCTATACTGGCAGCGGTGGTGAATCGATCAGCTCCGTCATAAGGGCACTCGATCAGGCAGGCGTCATGCGGACTCTGGCTGAGCCTTCGTTGACTGCAATCTCTGGCGAAACGGCATCGTTTTCTGTGGGTGGCGAATACAATATTTCTGACGGTAAAACTGAAGATGGAGGCACCATCGAATATCAGTCCCGGACGGTTGAATATGGTGTTTCGCTTTCCTTCACACCGGTGGTTTTATCACCGGGGCGCATCAGCCTGCGAATCCGCACAGAGGTTTCAGAGCCAACTTCCGAGGGAAGCTTTGTTATTCCGCGCGGTGCTGTTGGAGCTTCTCCCGCGCCGGGTGTTCGACGCAGACAAGCGGAAACAACCGTTGAGTTACCTTCTGGGGGATCAATGGTTCTTGCCGGATTGCTCAAGGATGATGTTCGTCAGACTTCTTCGGGTTTTCCTGGGTTGCGCAGAATACCGATTTTGGGAACACTTTTTAGAAGCCGCGAGTTTCACCGTTTCGAAACCGAGCTTGTCGTGATCGCAACACCCTACCTTGTCCGTCCAATTGCTAGACAAAAAATTGCCCGCCCGGACGATAATTTCATGCCTTCGGCCGATGGTGCAGCGAACTTCCTTGGACGCTTGAACCGGGTTTACGGGAAAGTCGAAGGGGAGCTGCCAACCGGCCGCTACCACGGAAAAATTGGATTCATCTTTAAGTGATGCCGCTGTTTAACGGAGTAAATGTCATGTTCGGAGTTACAAATAGTACTGCAGCAAACCGCAGCAAGGTCAAATTGCTGACATCACGGGGTTTGAAACTGTCTTTGATCGCGGCCAGCATCTTTGTTGGTGGCTGCGCATCCTATGAGCGCGACCATGTGATTGTCGGGTCTATACCTTCGGATTATCGAACAAACCATCCGATCGTCGTCTCAGAATCAGAGGTTTTTGAGGACGTCGTTGTTGCTCATACAATGCGCGGAATATCCCATCGCCAGGAAAATGTTGTGCGGGATTTCTCCAGCAGGTTCAGGCGTTCGGGTGCCCGTTCAGTAAACCTTCTTCTGCCTTCCTCATCGCCAAACGAAGCGGCCGCAAGAAGGGTCGCGAATGACATTGCCAAATACATGGTTGAAGAAGGCATTGATCGCAGCAGAATAAGACGCTCTTCCTATGACGCGAGCGGGCATGGTGATGCGGCTACGATCCGCATGTCTTTCAACTCCATGACGGCGGAAGTCGCCAGTGAGTGTGGCAAATGGGAAGAAGACCTAATCGATACGAGCGAGAATGTGAATTACGGCAATTTTGGGTGCGCAACCCAAAACAACCTCGCCAAGATGATTGCCAATCCTGAAGATTTGCTCGGACCTCGCGGGGAGTCAGGAATCGACGCATCTCGGCGTGACAACGTGATCAATGATTGGCGCGAGAACGGCTCATCAAACCTGCCGAGCCTACTCTGATTATCACGTTCACAGGGAACTAAATTATACGGGAACAAGTAATGTCAGTAACAGCGCCACAACCAGAATCACAAAGCACATCCGATCTGCCTGAGGTCAACAATGGCCCTGAGGCCAATAGTGGCCCAGAGGTCAACAAAGGCAATATCGAGGAAATTCGACCCATTCCACGGATCACCATTCAGGCGTTCTGTGAGAATGAGACGGTTCGTCAAACACTGGAACTATCCGCAGGTGACCGCCGCATGGCGCGTGCGCATGTGGCGGTGCAAATGGGCGGCATTCCAGGTGCTGTAGAATATTACGGTGCCGCACCCACGCCAAACCTGATCATAGTGGAGTCAAGCCTCAAAGGAGAATCACTGATTTCAGAGCTTGGCCGTCTTGCTTCAGTTTGCGATGGCGACACCAAAGTTATAGTGATCGGGCACTTAAATGATATTTTGATGTACCGGGAACTGATCGGGCACGGTGTATCTGAGTATCTTGTTTCGCCGGTTTCAATGGCCGATATCATGACCGCAATTTCCAGCATTTTTTCTGAAAGTGAAAATGGTGTTCTCGGTCGAATGATTGCTTTTATGGGTGCCAAGGGTGGATGCGGCTCATCAACTATTTGTCACAATGTGGCATGGGCGATTTCCTCCACATTCCAAAATGAAGTTGTGCTGGCTGATCTTGATTTACCGTTTGGTACCGCCAACATCAATCTAGACCAGGATCCAACCCTGGGAATAGCGGATGCTGTTTTTTCCCCGGACAGAGTTGATGATATTCTGCTGGATCGACTGCTGGCAAAATGTGCGGAGCACTTGAGTCTGCTTGCGGCACCCTCGTCCCTGGAACGGACTTATGATTTTGATGCGAATGCGTTCACTCAAGTCCTTGAGGCTGCCCAGCGTGGAGCGCCGTGTGTGATCGTGGATGTGCCTCATCAATGGAATGCCTGGACCCGCCAGGTACTTGCGGCAGCTGATGACATTGTGATTACGGCGATGCCGGAACTTGCCAATCTACGCAACGCAAAGAATTTGATTGATACAATTGGCGATATTCGGCCAAACGATTCCAAACCAAAACTGATTATGAACCAGGTTGGGATGCCAAAGAGGCCGGAAATTGGTGTGAATGAGTTCGCCAGCGCACTTGAGGTTGAACCATTAGCAGTCATTCCGTTTGAACCTGCGCTTTTCGGAACGGCTGCCAACAATGGGCAGATGATTTCAGAAGCGGACGCGACGGCCCCGGTTTCGGATCAAATTATTTCAATTGCCCAGTCACTTACGGGCCGTGCAGAGCCCAAAGTCGAAAAGAAATCTGCGCTTGATTTCTTGAGGAAGTTGAAACGCAAAAAGTCCGACAAATCTGGTTGAGAGTAACAGGAATATAAAATGTTTGGAAAACGCGGTGGGAATATTGGAAGCATTGATGATGCTCCACCAATTCAGATTGAGCCAGTTTCCGTTGATACGGCAACTGAGTTAGAATCGAGCAATCAGGAGGCGCCGGCACCGACCGCTGCGCCAGCTGCTGCGCCAACGGCTCCGATTGCACCGCCGCCAATTCCCCAAAGCGCAAGTGCTGATTCGCCAGAAAAGTCAGAAGATTATTACGATACAAAAACCAGCGTTTTTTCTGCGCTGATTGACACGATCGATCTTGGCCAGCTTGCACAAATGGATCCCGAGGCGGCGCGCGAGGAAATACGCGACATCGTCAACGACATCATTTCGATCAAAAACCTTGCGATGTCGATTGCCCAGCAGGAAGAACTGCTTGAAGATATCTGTAACGATGTTTTGGGCTATGGGCCGCTTGAGCCTCTACTTGCCCGTGATGATATCGCCGATATCATGATCAATGGTGCCAAGTCTTCATTCATCGAAGTTGACGGCAAGGTTGAAAACGCATCGGTCCGATTTCGTGACAACACGCAATTGATGAATATCTGCCAGCGAATAGTCAGTCAGGTTGGCCGGCGTGTAGACGAGTCTAGCCCGATTTGTGATGCGCGGCTTCCAGACGGTTCTCGTGTTAACGTAATTTCGCCACCACTGGCAATTGATGGCCCGGCACTCACTATCAGGAAGTTCAAGAAGGACAAGCTGACACTTGACCAACTTGTAAACTTCGGTGCCATCACGCCTGAAGGCGCAACGATCCTTCAAATAATCGGACGTGTGCGTTGTAATATCGTGATTTCGGGCGGTACCGGTTCTGGTAAAACCACTCTTCTCAATTGCCTTACCGGTTACATCGATCAAGATGAGCGCATCATCACGTGTGAGGATTCTGCGGAACTTCAACTCCAGCAGCCCCATGTTGTGCGTCTTGAAACCCGGCCACCCAATATCGAGGGGGAAGGCCAGATCACGATGACTGACCTGGTCAAGAACTGTTTGCGCATGCGCCCGGAACGCATCATCGTCGGTGAGGTACGTGGCCCTGAGGTGTTCGACCTGTTGCAGGCAATGAACACCGGTCATGACGGTTCCATGGGAACCATTCACTCCAATTCACCGCGTGAGTGTCTCAACCGTATCGAGTCCATGATTGCGATGGGTGGATACAATCTGCCAGCCAAAACAGTTCGCGAGATTGTTGTGGGTTCGATTGACGTAATTATTCAGGCAGCCCGTCTGCGCGACGGCTCCAGGCGTATCACCCACATTACGGAGGTTTTGGGCCTGGAAGGCGATGTCATCACTACTCAGGATCTCTTCGTTTACAAACTTCAGGGCGAGGATGCGAACGGCAATTTGGTGGGCAAGCATGTCTCGACTGGCATTGGCCGACCCAATTTTTGGGACCGTGCCCGCTACTTCAACGAAGAAGAGAGATTAGCCGCTGCATTGGATGCATCCATAGATGAAACCGTCGAGTAAATGGAGTAACTGAGTATGTTTGGTTTTGATCTAACCACATTATCCTTTGTTGGTCTGGTGTCGCTGGCGGCATGCGCTGTGGTCTACACTTTTTTGTTTGACCGTGTTTCCAATGAAAAAAATCAGGAAAAAAGGGTTGGCCGCATCAAGAGCCGCCATACTACCAATGAAGGACGTGCAAAGGCACACGCGAGGGTCGCTGACGCCACCAAACGGAGGCAGTCTGTCCAGTCGTCCCTGAAGGAACTGGAGGAGCGGAACAAAAAGAAAAATTCCAACAAGGCGGGCATCAAAGAGAAAATACGTCAGGCCGGGCTTACTATTTCCATGCGCCAGTTCGTTATCATGAGTGTAATTGTGGGCATAGTGCTCATGGGGTTAACTTATGTTGTCACCGGCAAATTACTGGTGGCAGTTGCAGCAGCAGTGGTTGGTGGATTGGGGTTGCCCAGATGGGTGGTAAATTTCCTGAAGAAGCGCCGCATGGGTAAATTCACCGAAGAATTCCCCAATGCAGTGGACGTAATTGTTCGAGGGGTGAAAGCCGGATTGCCACTTAACGATTGCCTTGGAATTGTTGCAGCCGAAGCCAAGGAGCCGGTTTGTTCAGAATTCAAGAAAATTCTTGAGACTCAGAACATGGGGGTTCCGATGACCGAGGCCATTCAAAAACTGTTTAAAAATGTGCCTTTGACCGAGGCAAATTTTTTCGGAATTGTGATTGCAATCCAGCAGGGCGCTGGTGGTAATTTATCTGAAGCCCTCGGTAATCTCTCCAAGGTATTGCGAGACCGCAAGAAGATTAAGAACAAAATCAAGGCAATGTCAGCCGAGGCTAAAGCCTCCGCAATGATTATCGGTGCATTGCCGCTTATTGTGGCGTTGCTGGTTTACCTCACAACACCCAGCTACATCATGACTCTGTTTACGCATCCAACCGGCCATATAATTCTTATGTGTTCTGCCGTGTGGATGGGCATTGGCTGCATGGTTATGCGGGCCATGATCAACTTCGATTTCTAGAACAGGCAAGAGCAATTATGTCACAATTGGCATCACTAATTTTAAATCCAGAGACCATGCTGTCACTTTTGGCAGCGGTTGCTGTGTTTGCAACCATTGTGACGCTCGCCATGCCTGTGCTGCAAAAGGATGAACTCGGTTCGCGGATGAAAAGTGTCGCGATTGAACGGGAGAAACTCCGCATACAAGAGCGTGCGCGTCTTGCTGAGCAAAAGAAAAAAGGCAGTCTGAAAAATGAATCCGGTGGGTTCATGCACTCGATGGTGGAAAAGCTCAATCTTCGAAAAGCTTTGGCGGACGAAAAAACATTCATAAAATTGACGATGGCTGGTTACCGCAAGCAATCTCACATCTATGTGTTCTTGTTTTTTCGCGTTGTGCTCCCAATCCTGTTGGCACTGGTAGCAACGATCTATGTGTTCGGTATTTCCGACATGGAACGTCCATTCATGGTCCGGGTATTGATTGTTATGGTGACCGCTTATGCAGGATTTTACGCACCAAATTTGTTCATCAACAACAAGGTTGCCAAACGCCAGAAATCCATTCGCCGGGCTTGGCCAGACGCGCTGGATCTTATGCTGATATGCGTAGAATCGGGCATGTCGCTCGAGGCTGCATTGAAAAAGGTGTCACTTGAGATTGGTCTTCAATCTCCTGAACTTGCAGAAGAGTTCACGCTGACCACAGCCGAATTGTCCTATCTACAGGAGCGTCGTCAGGCACATGAAAATTTGGCGACGCGTACCGGTCTCGAAGCTGTAAAGTCAGTTAGCATGGCGCTTATTCAGGCCGAGAGATACGGTACTCCGCTTGGAACTGCCTTGAGGGCACTGTCTCAGGAAAGCCGCGACCAGCGGATGTCTGAGGCGGAGAAAAAGGCCGCTGCATTGCCACCGAAACTCACCGTGCCAATGATTGTTTTCTTCCTCCCCATCTTGTTTGCGGTAATTTTGGGACCTGCGATCATCACGGTGACCGAAACGCTCAAATAGAGCCGTTCAGTTAGCATTTGGATATGCTTAACTGCTCAATCTAATCTTTAATTGAAATTGAAAGCGGTTGGCGAAGCTTATTGCTCGCCGTTATCCGTATTTTTTATCAGGTTCCAGGCGTTCTGCTGGGAAAGCATTTGACGGAGATAAGCAATGTTTGCCTCCGCCTCTTGCTGAGGCAACTCACCTCTAGCAATGGTTTCCGCCTCGTCGAACCTGCCTTGAAGACCAACGACCAGCGCCAGGTTTTGACGCACACGGCTGTCTGAGGCTGGTTGCTTGATTGCTCTCTGCAAATAGGTTTCAGAGGCCCTCAAATCACCAGTCAACAGGTAGGACATTCCAAGATTTGAAAGAACCGAAGGCTCGTTCGGGACAATGTCCAGTGCCTTGTGGTACAGGGCTCTTGCTTCGCTTGAACGATCCAGCTGGTCAAGAATTGCTCCATGTGCGGAAAACAGCTTCCAGTCCGGGCGATCAGGTCGTTGTGCCCGTTCAATAACACCCAGTGCTTTTTTCAAATTGCCAGTAGCCGCGAGCGATTTGCCATAGGCTGAAAGCACGTCATTATCCTGCGGATGATGAATTACCATCTGCTGCATGACGGCAAGCGCCTGTTCATTTCTGCCGGTTGTCCTCAGCACATTTGCATACCCCAGCCCGACAGCCTTGTCCTTTGGCGAGCGATCATATTTGTTGCCATAGGCACGGGTAACTTGCTCAAGTTCCTGAACCGTCATTTTCTCGAGCGGCTTGTGCTTTCCAATCGATCCGGTGCGGGTTGGATCGGTTGCGCAGGCTGAAAGAGCCAAACTGCATGCGAGGGAAATCGCAATCAAACTGGAAGTATGGAAGAGAGATTTTTTATGCATTGCCCAAGCCGCTTTATTTTTCAATCCACAAAAGTCTCACTGCAGAGACTGATACATTCATCAATAATCTGTTAACCCTAATGCTTCGTTAATAACGCTGGCTGGCCCAGTTCACGGGAGAAATGAAAATGATCGATTTGGCAATCGCGAACACCAGATCCAGGCCAACTCCGGTTTGGGTTCTTGGGCCGGGTGATACGGCCAGGTCTAAGGGGAAATTACCCGCATCCTGTGTGGCCTGGGCAAAAGCCAACGGGTTTGACGGCCAGAAGGGCAAGATTCTCCCAGTGCCAGATGAAAAGGGAAATATTTCAGCCGTGCTTTTTGGAAGTGGCAAAGATGCCCTGCCATTCGATTTGGGTGGAATTACGGGCAATATACCTGCTGGCAACTACACTCTTGAAGGTAACTTCGGGGATCCACATCTGGCTGCCCTTGGTTGGTTGTTGGGGGCTTATCGGTTTGATCGTTACAAAAGCAAATCGCCAGTGATGGCCAAGCTTGTTTTGCCTGCCGGCGTCGAATCATCAACGCTTCGGCGTGAAGCGGAAGCGACCTTCCTGGCGCGTGATCTCATCAATATACCGGCAAACGATATGGGGCCTGATGAGTTGGAAGCGGCCATGCGTAATCTGGGTAAAATCCACAAAGCCTCAGTCAAGGTAACCAAGGGTGACAAGCTGCTCAACGCCAACTTCCCGATGATCCATGCGGTAGGTCGGGCAAGTAACAATGCACCGCGATTGATTGACCTTAAGTGGGGAATGAAAGACAAGCCGCTTGTTACCTTGGTTGGCAAGGGTGTGATTTTTGACAGTGGTGGGCTCAACATCAAGCCGGGAAATTCCATGGTGTTAATGAAAAAAGATATGGGGGGTGCAGCAAATGTGCTGGCCCTTGCCGGAATGATTATGGATGCCAAGCTCCCTGTACGGCTTCGGCTGCTAATCCCGGCTGTAGAGAATGCGATTTCTGCTAATGCCTTTCGACCAAGTGATGTGCTCCAGAGCAGAAAGGGGATTACGGTTGAAATCGGTAACACGGACGCGGAAGGGCGGCTGGTGCTGGGCGATGCGCTGGCCCTGGCGGATGAGGAAAAGCCGGACTTGTTGATTGACGTGGCAACGCTTACCGGAGCTGCCCGGGTGGCTCTTGGGCCGGACCTGCCGCCCTACTACACGGATGACGACAAGCTTGCTGCAGAGATAAATAAGGCGTCGGCCGCAAAATTCGATCCCCTTTGGCGGATGCCGCTTTGGGCGCCTTATCAAAAAACCCTTTCGTCGAAAGTAGCCGATGTGAACAATATCTCATCTGGTGGATTTGCCGGTTCAATCACGGCGGCATTGTTTTTGTCGCGATTTGTCGAACAGGCAAAAAGTTGGGCGCATCTGGACATTTACGGCTGGGTTCCATCCTCCAAACCATGGGCACCTGTGGGTGGAGAAGCACAGGGTATACGGGCACTCTATGATGTGATTGAAAAGCGCTACTCCAAGTGACCCTTGGACAGCCTGGAATTGTTGATGTAGTCTCGCACGATACGGTAGCGAAACAAATTCGTGTGGTTCTTCGTAATTATGACCCAGCTCGATCTGACCCCAGGACAAGCCCTCAAGCTGTGGCACGAAGTTGCCATGGGGCTTGTTCACGGGGAAAACCGTGATCTGAACTTGCGCCAGTTGGCAATTTTGCTGACGATTTATCTGGAAACGCCACCACACACCGTGCGCGGTCTTGCCAAACAACTGAATGTGACAAAGCCGGTAATAACACGGGCGCTCGATTCGATGGGGCAACACAAGTTGGTGGAAAGACGACCGGATGAACGTGACCGCAGAAGCATAGTCATCCGCCGCACCGTTGAAGGTGCGCTTTATCTGGAGCAGCTTGCGGATCTGATTGTCAACAAAGCCCATGAGCAAAACCGACATGTCTGAGCTTCCAACGCTTGATCCCCTGGATCACCGGCTCAACGCCTATCGTCCAGACCTTGCGGAGGTGTCACTACAGGGCAAGGTATCAGCTGACCGGTTTATTGAAGGAGAGCCTGCCCGGATTGCTGTTGCCTTTACAGACATGCGTAAAATGCCTGATCCGGCATGCGGCCTTGATACCCAGTTGCTTTTTGGCGAGATGGTCCAGGTTTTGGAAAGGCGGGACAAATGGTTATGGATAAAGAATGATGCGGATGGTTATGTCGGCTGGATAGATGCAGATGTAGCAGATGATCAAACCAATCCGGCCACGCACACGGTCTGCGCACCGCGTACCTTCTTTTACCCGGCCCCTGATCTAAAACTGCCTCACAAGGGTATCCGCTCGATGGGTTCCTTGTTGAACCTCGTTGAGGAAGTTGAAGTGCGCGGCACGGCTTATTCCGTGCTTGCAACCGGTGAGGCGGTAATTTCCAAACACATTCGTGCGGTAGGCAACATTGATAATGATTATGTCAGCGTTGCCGAAAGTCTTCTTGGAACCCCTTATCTTTGGGCGGGAACGACTGCCTTCGGGCTGGATTGCTCAGGCCTTGTCCAACTGGCTATGCGAATGGCTGGAAAACACGCCTTGCGTGATTCCGACATGCAGGCAGCAAGTATTGGGACGGAAATTGATCCCGGTGTGAAATATAAAAACCTCCAGCGCGGTGATCTCGTATTCTGGCGCGGCCATGTGGGCATTAGCCAGGGAGATGGCATGATGATCCATGCCAATGCCCACAGTATGAATGTCGCGAGTGAGCCGCTGGATGAAGCGATAAAAAGAATTGCCTATCTTTATGAAAAGCCAATTGGGTTTCGGCGGCCGAATTGAATTAATACCCGCTCTCGCGGTTGACCAGATTTTCCAGATCCTGCCCGGCTTCATAACGACCAATTTGGTTCGACACATATTTTGCCATTGCAGAGGCGTTTGATTCAGCTGCGGTGTGAGGTGTCAGATACGCATTCTCAAAATCCCAAAGCGGGCTGTCTTCAGCAAGCGGTTCGGTTTCAAATACATCCAGTGAAACGCCGCCAAGGGTTCCATCCTTCAGACAGTCGATAATATCCGCTTCAACCTGACTTTTTCCCCTGCCGGCATTGATAAAAACAGGTCCGCCAATCGGGGTTTGTGTGGCGAGTAGCTTAAACAGGTCTCGGTTGAAGATACCTTCCGTGTCCGGTGTGGAGGGCAGCAACCCAACCAGCATTTGGGTTCTGTCCAGGAAGCCCCCCAACTGCGAAGCATCATAGGTGTCAATGCCATCAATTTGTTTCTTGGTTCTGCTCCAGCCGGCAACATCAAAACCGAGTACTTTCAGTTTTCGTACCGCATCAAGACCAAGCACACCCAAGCCCATGACCCCAACACGTAGTTCACCAGCTTCAGGATGGCTGACCTGTTCCCAATTGTGTTCGCGTTGATTTGCGTCGTAGTAGCGTTGTCGGCGTAGATGCAGGAGACATTGAAGGCAAACCCATTCACTCATCCGGTTTGTCAGGCTCGGATCGACGAAGCGGACGATTGGCACGTCTGGAATAACATCCATTTCCAGGATGTGATCGACACCCGCCCCAACCGAAAACAGAACTTCCAGATCCGGCATGCGATCGTAAAGCCCAGGATCAGGTTTCCAGACCAGGGCATACCGGATGCCGGATAGATCAGCCGGTGTGGACTGTTCTTGCAGGTTGATCACTTGCCTGTCGCCAAAGATGCCGCGAAATTTATCAACGTCATCCGAAAGGTCATAGGATATGTCCAGAACTATGGAGCTCAATTCTGTACTCATTCTTCAACAATTCCTTTTGATGCGGTTTTTATGTCAAAGGCCGCAGCCATCAGTGCTTTTGTATAATCCGTCTTTGGCTTTTCAAATATCTGTTTTGCTGGACCCTGCTCCACCACTTTGCCCAATCGCATGACGATAACCTCATTGGCAAGCGCCTTCACGACTTTCAAGTCGTGGGAGATGAACATATAGGCTAGGCTTCGTCGCTTCTGCAGGTCACGCAACAGATCAACCACTTGCGCCTGGACGCTCATGTCGAGCGCGGAGGTCGGTTCATCCAGCATGATGAATTTGGGTTCGAGCACAATCGCCCGGGCAATCGCAATCCGTTGACGCTGGCCACCGGAAAACTCATGCGGATAACGATGTCGTGTATCTGGGTCCAGTCCCGTTTCGGTGAGTGCTTGCACAACCAACTGGTCGCGCTCTGCCAAAGTCAGTTTCGGCTGGTGAATTGAAAGTCCCTCTGCAACGATCTCGGCAATCGACATGCGCGGTGAAAGTGAACCATAAGGGTCCTGAAACACAACCTGCATCCGGTCCCGTATTGAGCGCATTTTTGCGAACGGCCAGTTATCGATGTTGTTGCCGATGAAAGAAATTTTGCCTTGCGAGGAAATCAACCGGGTGAGCGCAAGTCCAAGCGTGGTTTTGCCGGAGCCGGATTCCCCCACCACTCCAAGCGTTTGGCCTTCCCGCAATTCCACATCAATTCCGTCAACCGCTTTAACGTTGTCGACAGTTTTGCGCAGCAGGCCTTTGCGGATTGGAAACCAGACTTTTATCGCTTCACCCTTGAGGATCATTGGTGCCTTGGCGTTTGATTTTGGCGGCGTGCCGGAAGGCTCGGCTGAAATCAAATGCTTGGTGTAGGCGTGTTGTGGATTTGCAAACAGGCTTGATGTTATTCCTTGCTCAACAATCTTTCCTGCTTTCATCACGCAGCTTCGATCCGCAATTCGTCGCACAATGCCGAGGTCGTGCGTAATAAACAGCATCGACAGGCCGTTCTTTTCCTGCAGCTCCTTCAACAGTTCAAGAATTTGCGCTTGCACGGTAACGTCCAACGCTGTTGTTGGTTCATCAGCAATCAGCAGTTCCGGTTCATTCGCCAGTGCCATGGCAATCATCACCCGTTGGCGTTGGCCACCAGATAGCTGGTGTGGATAGGCACCAAGCCGCTTTTCCGGGTCGCGAATACCAACCTGGTTCATCAGTTCAATGGTGCGTGCTCTGGCGGCCGTTTCACGAAGCCCTTTGTGCAGCAGCAGCACTTCACCGATTTGCTTTTCAATCGTGTGCAGCGGGTTGAGCGATGTCATCGGCTCCTGGAAAATCATCGTGATGTCATTGCCACGAACCCGTCGTAAATCTGGTTCATTGGCTTCAAGCAGGTTTTTACCCTTGAACAAAATACGCCCGGATGGATGACTTGCTGCCGGGTATGGCAATAGCTTCAGGATCGATAGCGCAGTCACCGATTTTCCGGATCCCGATTCACCCACCAGCGCAACGGTTTCACCCTTGCCGATCTCCAATGAAACCCGATCAACAGCGGTATTGGTGGTGCCGCCCTGGGTGAAGGCGACCGACAGTTCCTCAATTTGGAGCAGGGGCTCGCGGGCGCTCATTTGAATGTCTTTCTCGGGTCGAACGCATCCCGGGTTGCTTCACCAATGAAAATCAACAGTGACAGCATCACGGATATGGTCATGAAGCCGGCAAGTCCAAGCCAGGGTGCCTGCAAATTATTTTGACCCTGCTTCAGCAATTCACCGAGCGAAGCTGATCCTGGCGGCAGACCAAAACCCAGGAAATCAAGTGAGGTCAGCGTGGTTATCGAGCCATTGAGAATAAAGGGCAGGAAGGTAAGCGTCGCGACCATGGCGTTTGGTAACAAATGGCGGAACATGATTGTCCGGTTTCCCACCCCAAGTGCGCGGGCAGCGTTTACATATTCAAAGTTGCGCGCCCGCAAAAATTCTGCCCGCACCACACCGACAAACCCGACCCAGGAAAACAGCAGCAATATGCCGAGCAATATCCAGAATCCCGGCGGCAGAACGGCGGCAATAATCAGCAAAAGATAAAGGACGGGAACGGATGTCCATATCTCGATAAATCGCTGGAAAATGAGATCTACCCAGCCACCAAAATAACCCTGTATCGCGCCTGCGGTTACACCGATAACCGCTGATGCGGCTGTTAAGACCAGCCCGAACAGAACGGATATCCGAAACCCGTAAATCACCCGTGCAAGTACATCTCTTGCCTGGTCATCAGTGCCAAGCCAGTTCCAGTTACCGGCGGTGCATGCCACGTCATCAGCACCATTTTCATAATTTGCACAGAGCGTTTGTCTGTCATGGACCCAGCTAGGTCTGGATGGTGCCGGTTCGGGTATTTCGGTATTGACGGTTCGATAGGAGTATCGCACCGGCGGCCAAAGTGCCCAACCATTGGTTTTAAACGCCTCAGTAATTTCTGGAATCCGGTAATCTGTACCCGGCAGAAAACCTTCATCACCCAGAAATACCTCCTCCGGGTAATCGACAAAAATAGGTGCGTACAGGCTGCCCTTGAACGACACCAGTATCGGCCGGTCATTGGCTAGAAATTCGGCAAACAGCGAGAGGCCAAACAGCACGAGAAAAATCCACAGCGACCAGTAACCCCGCCGGTTCGCCTTGAAATTCGACCAGCGTCGCTGGTTGAGCGGTGAAAGGGAGAACTTTCGCGACATCAAACTTCCCGCGCCTCAAAATCAATCCGCGGATCAATCAGTGTGTAAGTGATGTCCGAAATCAAACTGACAACCAGCCCGAGTAGTGAAAAAATGAACAGGGTCGCAAACACCACCGGATAATCGCGCCCGATGATGCTTTCAAAGCCAAGAAGCCCAAGTCCATCCAGCGAGAAGATGGTTTCAATCAACAATGAGCCGGTGAAGAACGATGAAATAAAGGCTGCGGGAAATCCGGCGATGATAATCAACATCGCATTGCGAAACACATGGCCATAAAGCACCTGTCGTTCACCCAGTCCCTTTGCCCTAGCGGTCTGCACATATTGTTTCCGGATTTCATCCAGAAACGAGTTTTTGGTTAAAAGCGTTGTGGTTGCAAAGGCCGAGAGTGCCATCGCAGTTAGCGGCAAGGCCAGGTGCCAGAAATAGTCGACAATTTGCTCGAGCGTCGAAAGATCGGAAAAATTCTCCGACGTCAGGCCTCTTAGGGGAAACCAGTCAAAGAACGAACCGCCGGCAAACA
Source organism: Hyphomicrobiales bacterium (assembly GCA_021775415.1). Lineage (GTDB taxonomy): Bacteria > Pseudomonadota > Alphaproteobacteria > Rhizobiales > Rhizobiaceae > JAALLB01. The sequence goes on from JAJFHV010000013.1 coordinate 395,525, forward strand.
GCACCATCAACAGAATGGCAAACAGGAATCCCGGAATTGCGTACGCCACGATGATAACGCCGCTGGTCCAGATATCAAAACCGCTGCCATCACCGACGGCCTTGCGAATACCGAGCGGGATGGAAATGCCATACGACAAAAATGTGATCCACAGCCCGAGTGAAACTGAAACCGGCATTTTTTCGAGGATCAGGTCGACGACAGCAATGTCGCGAAAATAACTCTCCCCAAAATCAAACCGGCTATAGTTCCAGATCATAATGCCAAAACGTGTCAGCGGTGGTTTGTCGAACCCGAACTGTACCTCCAGCTGTTCAATGAATTCCGGATCAAGCCCTTGCGCACCGCGATATTTGGACGAGGCATCGCCGCTTGCTTCAGCAATGTTTCCGCCGGAAAAATCCCCGTCTGACCCCGATACCCGGTCCGTTGCGGAGCCTCCCTGGCCCGTAAGCTCCGCAATGATACGTTCAACCGGGCCACCGGGTGCAAATTGAATCACGGCAAAGGATATCGCCATAATTCCCAGGATTGTGGGGATCATCAACAGAAGCCGCCGCAGGATATAGGCGCCCATGGGCCGGTATCTTTCTTCTTACAATCTATCAGGCCTTGCCAATGGCTTTTGCCTTTGCGGCATCAAGCCACCACAAGCTCTCAACCGGGAAGTAATAGTCCGGTTTTGGCTCTTTCCAGCCAAACATGTCCCAGTAGGCTACCCGGTGATTCGCTGCATACCAATTTGGAATCCATAAATGCAGCGAACGCAAGACCCGGTCGATGGCCCGCAACACCACAATCAACTCTTCACGGTTTGAAACCGTATCCATCCGCTCCAATAATGCATCAAGAACCGGATGGCTAATTCCCGGATAATTGTAGGAACCGTCTCTTTTGGCAGAATCTGAATGCAGGAATTGACGCATGGCTTCGGCAGTTGGGCTTGCCCCAAGCGAAACTGCAATTCCGACGATGTCAAAATCAAATGCATCCAGTCGTGCCTGGAATTGTGTTGGATCAACCAGTCGAACTGATGCATCGACCCCGATCTTTTGTAAATTCTCGACATATTTGCCCAGTATTCGCTCAAATGTTGGGGACCGGATCATGAACTCAAGCGTTAAAGGTTCACCGGCCTCATCAATCATCCGCCCATTGTCGCGTTGCCAACCCACTTCGCGTAGAAGTCCCAGTGCCTTTCGAAGCGCTTTTCGGTCACTGCCGGAGCCATCGCTCACATGTTGCCGGATTGCCGAACCGAACACGCTATCCGGCAATTGATCCCGGTAAGGCTCCAGCAGTGCCAGTTCCTCAGGCGAAGGTTCTTCTTCCGCTTCAAACGGAGATTTGGCAAAAATTGTCTGTGACCGGGTGTAGGAATCATAAAACATGTTCTTGTTGGTCCATTCGAAATCAAAACAAAGGCCAATCGCTTCCCGGGTTCGGGGATCAGCCAGTTTGGACCGCCGTGAATTAACTGCCCAGCCCTGCAGCGCCGGTCGCCGCTCCTCCGAAAACAACTTGAGTTTGACCCGTTTGTCTGTGACCGCGGGAAAATCATATTCGGTCGCCCAAACCTTTGAGGTGAACTCCTCACGCCAGTTTACGACCCCTTTCTTGAAAGCCTCGAAGGCCGCAACGCGCTCCCGGTAAAATTCTATCCGGAGGCGCTCGAAATGGTTTTTCCCGCGCGCGAAGGGTAGGTCTCCTGCCCAGTAATTGTCTACTTTTGCGAACTCGACAAAACTTCCGGCCTTCAGCCGGTCAACTGTCCATGGGCCGGAGCCAAGAGGCATCGACAGGGTTGAGGCATCAAACTCTTGGTCTGTGTAGTAAGCCGCAGAAAAAATCGGCACCGTGTTCGCGACAGATAAAATAGCCCGGTCTGATTGCTTACCGTTGAACCGCAATTCTACAATCTCGTCTGTGACGGCCACCGCCTCAACGAGGTGCCGCAAATCTTGTGCAATTTGCGGGTGCCCCTTTTCCTTGATGGTGTTGTAGGAGAATGCAACGTCCCTTGCTGTCACCGCCGAACCATCATGAAATTGTGCTTCGGGCCTAAGCTCAAACCGGTAGGTATTGCGGTCTTCAGAAATTTCAACGGATTTTGCCAGCGCGCAATAAAGCGCGTCCGGTTCATCAACCGCCCAAATCATCAGATAATCAAAGCAGAGCTCCATACGCGGTGGAGATTCTCCCCGCAAAACGAAGGAATTTAGCGTGTTGAAGGTTTGAACATTCTGGTTGAAATACCACCAGGACGGGGTGAATGCGAAGGTACCACCCTGCGGTGCATCCAACGCCACATAGTCAAATTGTGTGTAATCCGCCGGGTATTTGAGGTCGCCAAAGGATGAAAGCCCGTGCAGTTTGATGCTAGTGGGATTGGCGGCAAGCGTTATGTTGGGGCAGAGTGTCGAGAAAGCTGCAGCCGCCGAGCTCTGCAAAAACTGCCTTCTCGTGAAGGGCCCGAAACTCATCAGTTTTGTTCTTCCGAGAACCATGCGGACCACGGGTCGATGCCGATATAACCGGGTTGTGGTTCTGGAATATTGAAGTGGCGCCAGTGCGCGACCCAACGTTCCGGATTATGCCACATCGGTACAGTGTAGAAATTCCATTTGATCAGCCGGTCAAGTGCATGGGTTAGCTGAACCAGCTCCTCCCTGTCTGGCGCAGAGATAATCCGGTCAACCAAATCGTCAATGACCGGATTTTTAATCCCGGCAAAGTTTCGCGATCCAGTAGTGTCGGCTGCTTTCGAACTCCAGTATTCTCGCTGCTCATTGCCTGGAGAAATAGACTGGATTGTCGGGACGGATACGATTTCATAGTCAAATTCACTGACCCGGTTTTGATATTGAGCTGTGTCCACAATCCGCAGGGTTCCCGCAACACCGATTTTTCGCAAATTTTCAATATAGGGATTGGTTATGCGTTCATCGGTCTGGTTGCGGCCAAGAAATTCTATCGTGAATTGGTCGCCACCCGGTTCGATCATCTTGCCGCTTTTAAAAGTATATCCGGCGGCCTTGAACAGCTTGATTGCCTTGCGTTGGGCCTTGCGCAGGGATGAATTTGAACCCAGTTTCGTTAGTTCAAACGGGGTGGTGAAGACCGTATCCGGCAGTTGATCCCGGTATTCTTCGAGAATTTCCAGCTCCCGGCCGGAAGGCAGGTTATTTGATTCCAGCTCCCCGCCTTCAAAGGTGCTGTCGGTCCTTGTATACAACCCGAAGAACAAGTTCTTGTTCATGGCTTCAAAATCGAGCATCAGGCCAAGTGCCTCCCGCACCCGGACGTCCGCAAATTTTTCCAGTCTGGTATTGAAATAAAACGCCTGAAATACCTGTGGCCCGGTTTCAGGGAAGACCTTTTTAACCACATCTCCACGTTCGAATGATGGGAAAACATATTCCGTTGCCCATCGCCGGGAACTGTTTTCCATTCGGATATCTTCAATACCGCCTTTCTTGAAAGCTTCCCACAACGCGGTCGGATCAAGAAAATACGTGTATTTAAGGCGATCATAGTTGAACCGGCCAACCCTGGTCGGGTGATCAATCCCCCAATAGTCTTCCACCCGCTCCCAGGTAATTGATTTTCCGAGTTCAAACTCGGCAATCCGGTAAGGACCAGATCCCAATGGGGGCTCGGTAGTGGGTTGGCTTATGTCACGTTTATTGCCCTTGTCATCCGTTCCTTCCCACCAGTGTTTCGGTAGAATAGGCAAATCGCCCAGGATATGCGGAAGTTCGCGATTGCCCTTGATGTCGAATTCAAACCGGACCACCTGTTCATTCAGCATCTGAGTTTTGGTGAGATTTTTGTAATATGAGCCCCAGCGCGGATCGACCTTGCGCAGGTTTTCAAAACTCCACACCACATCTTCAGCAGTAATCGGTTTCCCGTCATGCCAGTGGGCCTTTGGATTGATCCGGTATTCCGCCCAGGAATAATCATCCGCGTAACGATAGGATTCCGCAACCAGCCCATAGCTGGCGCTTGCTTGATCAAGCGATTGGGTAAAGAGACCATCATACAAGACACCGCCAAAATAGGTAAGCCCGGCGGCGGAGCGCCCTCGTGTAACAAATGGATTGAAGCTGTCGAACCCGCCCGGAACCGCGCTGTTCAGTTGGCCGCCCTTGGGGGCATCCGAATTTACATGGTCATAGTGCTTGAAGTCAGCCCCGTATTTGGGTTCGCCGATAAGTGCATCCCCGGTGCGCCAGGTTTGCTCATTCGCAATTGCGGTCAGATTTAAGACAAACATCACAACAAAGGTGACGGTAATACGAGACATCATCAATCAGAGCACTCCTTCGCTATTGAGGAAGGATAGGGCTCAATCCGGTTTTGGCAAGGATGATGTTTAATTGCTTTCGGAGGTCGTTTCAGAATCGGTTTCGGCTTCAGCCTCGCTGGCAGTTTCAGATTCACTAGCCGGAAGCGGTACCGGGTTGGCTGAAAGGCTGCGCAGATAGGCAACCAATGCTGCCCGGGCTTCGGTCTTCTTCACGCCGGCAAAACCCATTGCGGTGCCCTTGAGATACTTTTTAGGGTTCCACAGGAAGCCGTTCAACTCGTCAAACGTCCAGGTTTTTCCATCACCATAGGCTTTAAGCGCCGCGGAATAGGAAAAGCCGTCAGCAGCACCCATTGGGCGGTTTACAATGTCGTAAAGCGCTGGCCCGACCTTGTTTTTGCCGCCATCCTCAAACACATGGCATGCAAGGCACTTTTTGGCAGCTTTCTGGCCAGCCGCAAGGTCTGCACTGGCAAGCAGCGCATCAATTGGTTCATAAGCAGGTCCAGTTGGTGCATCACTAGCGCCATCTGAATGATCGTCCTCTGCTTCAACCAGATAACCAGGCGTTGCCGGGATGGATGAGTGAAAAATTCCATCAGAAAGGAATGTCAGAGACATCACAAGGAACACTGTGCCAAGAATAGCCATTGCAATTTTGTTGAACTCGAATGAATCCATTTTCGAAACTCCCGATGCGCAAAAACAGCAGCCTGCCGCCACCTGTTCACTTGAATCGGAACCTATTGCGTTTGCGCATCGGTTACAACGGCTGTATTGAGTGTTCCGGTGAGACTTTTTGACACCATCCACAGTCAGTGGATAATTTGAAAACCCTACTGAATATCCACGTTTTTCATGACCAACACCCTCATTCTCATTCCTGCACGCTTGGCCTCATCGAGATTGCCGGGAAAACCGCTTGCTGAAATCGGCGGATTGCCAATGATTTGTCAGGTGGTGAACCGTGCACGTGAGGCAGAAATTGGTGAGCCGGTCGTTGCAACTGACAGCGAAGAAGTACTGGCCGCGGTGGAAGCCCATGGGGCAAGGGTAGTCATGACCCGTGCCGATCATCAATCCGGTTCAGACCGGATTTGGGAGGCGCTGCAGAATGTTGATCCCGACGGCAAGGTCGATAATGTCATCAACCTGCAGGGCGATTTGCCAACGATTGAGGGTGCTACGATCCGTGAAAGCCTGCGCCCACTTGAGGATGCAAGCGTTGATATCGGGACTTTGGCAACCAAAATTACGCTTGAGGCTGAGCGAACCAATCCGAACGTCACAAAGGCGGTTGGGACACCGATTGCGAATAACAGGCTGCGGGCGCTGTATTTTACCCGGGCTTCTGCCCCTCACGGAGATGGCCCACTCTATCATCATATCGGGCTCTATGCTTATCGCAGGGCAGCGCTTGAAAAATTTGTTTCACTTCCGCCCTCCACACTGGAGATACGCGAAAAGCTGGAGCAACTCCGCGCGCTTGAAAATGAAATGCGCATCGACATTCAGCTTGTCGATGCTGTTCCCCTCGGTGTAGACACGCCAGAGGATCTCGAACGGGCAAGAGCTTCGTTCCGTTGACAAGGTAGTAGGCACATTATCATGAATGCGAAAATGACGGGCAGGATAGGATTTCAGGGTGCAAAGGGCGCCAATTCTGAAATCGCGATTCGCGATGTTTATCCGGCAATGGAAGCTGTTCCACTGGACACCTTTGAAGATGTGTTCAACGCGCTTATCTCGAAGGAAATTGATTTGGCGATGATCCCGATCGAGAACTCGCTTGCCGGGAGAGTTGCCGATATCCATCATCTGTTGCCCGAATCCGGTACTTTCATCATCGGCGAGTATTTCCTGCCGATTCATTTCGATTTGATGGTGCTTCCAGGCGTTAAACTCAACGATATCGAGACCGTTTACAGCCATGTGCATGCGCTCGGCCAGTGTCGCAACATCATCCGAAAGCATGGCTGGAAGGCTGAAGTTGGCGGTGACACGGCGGGTTCGGCAAAGCTAGTGAGCGAACGTGGAGATCGCAAGATTGCAGCCCTTGCACCGGAACTTGCAGCAGAAATCTACGGCCTTGAAACGCTGGAGCGCAATGTCGAGGATGCCGATCACAACACGACCAGGTTTGTAATTCTTTCTCGCGATGCACAATGGGCACCGCAAGGAAACGGCCCGGTGATGACCTCTTTTCTGTTTCAGGTGCGCAACATTCCAGCGTCCCTGTATAAGGCAATGGGTGGTTTTGCCACGAATGGCGTCAACATGACCAAGCTTGAAAGTTATCAGCTTGGTGGCGCCTTTACGGCAACCCAGTTCTATGCCGATATCGAAGGTCACCCCGAGGACACCCCGGTAGTAAACGCCTTTGAGGAAATCCGTTTCTTCTGCAAGGAATTTCACATTCTGGGTGTCTATCCGGCTGCAGCAAAGCGCGACTGATCACCAAATTAAATCTCATCCTTCCGCCCATGCGCCGACCAGGGCGGAAGAGATCGCCTTGTTGGGTGGACAGATGAACCCTTCCGGGTGTTTTTCCTCAATCATCAATTGGACTTCACCGCGCGTAAACCAGCGGCAATCTTCCAACTCACTTTCATTAACGGTGATATCTTCACTGATTGCTTCGCAGTGAACACCAATCATCAACGAATGGGGGAACGGCCAGGGCTGGCTTGAATGATATTTGACCCGGCCAATCTGGATGCCGCTTTCTTCAAGCGTTTCCCGTCGCACCGCGTCTTCCATGGTTTCACCCGGTTCGATAAAACCGGCAAGCGTTGAATACCAGCCTTCCGGAAAATTCGGGCTGCGACCCAGGAGGCATTTGTCTTCCTTAACGGCCAGCATGATGACCACCGGATCCGTGCGTGGAAAGATCTGGTTTTCACAGGATGGGCAATCTCGCCGATAACCCCCGATTTTCATGGCTGACGCATGGCCACACTTTCCGCAGAAGCGATTCATCCGGTGCCAATGGAGCATGCTGCCGGCCTGGGCAATCGCTCCGGCATCTTCTTCTTTGACCGAGGTTGAATACAACAGTGCACGCAGATCATAGGCCGCCCAGGGTTCACCAAGTGTTTCCACATCAACATCGACCGGCACTGCAATCCGGGGACCGTCCTCTGCTTCACCCAGTAAAATTGCACGCTCCAGTTTGGTGTCGAGGCTCTCTATCTCGCTCCGACCAAACGCCGCCGTGGAGATCTCACCTTTTGAAATTATGACGCTGCTGCCGGCAAACATGAAAAACCGCGTTGCAGGATTTTCGAGCGCAGCCGGCAAAGAGGTTTCGTCGCGATACTCAGAATCGCGTATCAGTCGATTTTGGGAAAATCCTACCATGCTGCTCGGCTCTGGCTGGGGCAGGCCATCGAAATCAATCTTCATGATGAAAGCTCTGTCATTAACCTGCCAATGAATTCATTGGCTTCGTCCTGCGGATATTCTTCTCGTGTGCCATATCCCCAGATCGGGTTCGGCCAGTTTGGATCATCCACATATCGCGCCACGACATGAATATGAAGCTGCGGGACAATGTTGCCGATCGTTGCAATGTTGAGCTTGTCGGCTTTGGTAGTGGTTTTCAAAGTGGCGGCGGTTTGCATCAAATCTGTTTCGACGCTACGCCGCACGGTTTTTTCAAGCTCCCACCATTCTTGCACACCCACAACGCGCGGGACCATCAATAACCACGGCCAACGCCGATCATTGGCCAGCCGCAAGTCACAATCGGCGAAGGAATGAACCGGAAGAGTTGTTGTCTCCAGCCGGGAATCAAGTTTGAATTCAGTCATCCAGTCTCTATAGCGCACGGTTGATTATTCACTCACCCCTTTTTGGAGTAGTGGCATAAAATTTGGCGGCGGCTAGCCACCAACTGAGGCGATAACCGAAACATTCACAAGAAGCGTCGCGCCACCCTGCAAGCTACGAGCCCTTCGCGTTTTGAGCGGTTAGCTCAAACGATAACGAAGTGCGTCTAAGGTGCTTGCGCCGGAATGATAGACATGGCCACGAGCCCCCTGAGTTCATCGAAGGGCCGCATCTGTCATTCCACTTTCAAATGGTGACGCGTCCAATGTTTGTGCAGAACGACAGTGCGAGGGATTATGATTGAGGTTTTGAGGGCGGGGATAGATTTATTTGAAATATGTCCGCTTTACCCTCGAAAGCAGACATTCTGTTTTTCGTGACTGACGTCCGCTTTGTACCAACAGCGGACATTGGGTGCTACTTTGACCGTAGATTGATTGAATGCTGAAGTTCGCCTACGGTTTGCTAGTGCTTCAGGATCCAAGCCAATGCCGGCAAACGACCTTCCCTTTAAACTGATTATTTTGTGAGGCTGCCATGAAATCCAAATCATTCCCGATCTTTTCCGGCACTGATCTGTGCAAACCGCCAGCAAGGGAGGTGGTCTCACTTTTAAAAACGGGCGAGGTGGCACCGTCAGAGCTTCTTGATGCCGCCTTTGAGCGTATTCGAGCGGTTGAACCCGCTGATCAGTTCGGATGCTCACCAATTGACCCTGTCGTTAAACACGATACCGGTTCGCCGGCATGATACGCAGTGGGCCATGGGAGAAGCGCTGGATTAGTTTCGTCGTTTTGTGCTGCATGAATCTACTGCCGGTGCAAAGTGTCCAGGCCCAAACTCCTGTTTCTGTCGAGCTCGTACTCGCTGTAGATACCTCATACAGTGTCAATAATGGTGAGTTCCGTTTGCAGATGACAGGGATCGCCGATGCGCTGCGTTCTCCTGAAATCGTCAAACTGATCGAAGTTCACGAAGGCGTGGCAATGAGCGTAATCCAATGGGCTGGCTGGTCCGTGGAATCAAATGCAGTAAAATGGCGATTGCTGGCAACGCCACAATCGATTTATGCCTTCGCGGATGAAATTGAGACCATGCGACGTGACAATGTCGGGAGTTTTACCGCTATTGGCACCGCGATTGAAACCAGTCTTCACGCACTCGCGGTGAATGAGTATGCAGGTGAGATATTGAAAATTGACATCTCTGGCGACGGGATCAGTAATGTCGGACCTGCACCTTCCCAATCACGGCTTGCTGCCGAGATACAAGATGTAACGATCAACGGGCTGGCGATAAAAACAGATCAGAAAAATCTGGACCAGTATTACTGGAACCATGTGATCAGCGGCCGCGGTGCATTCGTGATAGAGGCGGCTGATTTTGAAGATTTTGCCCGTGCCATTCGACTAAAACTGTTGAAGGAACTCGCACCGGTCATTGGCAGTGAGAAAAGAGCGCCAGATGGGAAAACGGCACAGGAAAACGCTAATCGACTGGCAACTATTCAAGAACCTGTGGATGTGGGTTTTGAAGAGACGAAACAATTTTGATTGCGCGATTTAGGGGCGAGTTAGGAAATTTGGGTGTTAGCGTTGGCGAAATATTCTGGTGAGCAATGTCCGCTTTATTCCAGTTCAAACAAGCCGTTCCTTTGCCGCCTGATATTCCCTGACGAAGCGTTCCACCAGCTCAGCAGTTGAAGTAACCGACTTGATTGCCCCGATGCCTTGTCCGCAACCCCAAATATCCTTCCAGGCTTTTGCATCCGTATTGCCGCCGGAACCAAAGTTCATTTGGGATGGATCGCTTTCGGGGAGGTTATCCGGATCCATACCCATATTGACGATTGAGGGTTTGAGATAATTGCCGTGTACGCCAGTGAAGAGATTTGTCAGCACGATATCGTCAGCGCTGCAATCTGCAATGGCTTGTTTGTATTCATCGCGCGCGCGCGCTTCATGGGTCGCAATGAAGGGTGAACCGATATAGGCGAGATCTGCGCCCATCGCCTGGGCTGCAAGAATGGCACCGCCATGGGCAATTGCTCCGGAAAGTAGCAACGGACCATCAAACCACTCCCGTATTTCCTGAATGATCGCAAATGGTGAAAAGCGACCAGCATGACCTCCAGCCCCTGCCGCAACCGCAATCAATCCATCCGCACCCTTGCGTATGGCCGAATCCGCGTGACGGTTGTTGATGATGTCATGCAGCACAATCCCGCCATAGGAATGAATTGCATCATTGACCTCCGGTACGGCCCCTAGCGAAGTAATGACAATCGGCACCTTGTATTTGACGCACAGGGCAAGGTCCTGCTCCAGGCGGTTGTTTGACTTGTGAACAATCTGGTTGACTGCAAAAGGGGCTATTTTCTTGTCAGGATTGGCTATTTTACCGGCTTCAAGTTCTTCCGTGATTTCCGCAAGCCACTCATCCAGTTGTTCAAGGGGACGCGCGTTAAGCGCCGGGAAAGATCCGACAATGCCGGCTTTGCATTGCGCCAGCACCAGTGGTGGATGGGAGACAATAAACAGCGGTGCACCGATTGCCGGGACACTCAATTTATCTTTCAGGATTGCGGGTATGGCCAAACGGAAATCCGGATTCTTACGTATTCGTCAAAGTTCAATTATCTATTGTGTTTTCAACCGGTATGCAAACGCTTTGCGGCATCCCAAGCGCATGGTGCCGCCTGGGCTCTGGTTTCGATTGCAAATCGCCCATGAACAAGTAATACAGGCGAAGATATCCAAATTAATCCGGACTGAGCTATTGGCGAATTTTGAAGCCCTGATACGCAGCGCCCTGACAAAACAGGATTCTTCCAACCGGCAGGTCAGGGAGAAGGTGTATCAATCATCCAGAAATGCACTGCAGCGCATGATCGCAGCAAACCGGTCTTTGACGGTGGAAAATGCCCTGACCCAGCAACGCGCATTGGAAGCTTCAATTTTGCATATTGAGGCTGACATGTCTGGCGCCGTGCCACAGGCACCAGTCCAGCAGACGCAGGCACCAGTCCCACCGCCACCGCAACAAGCCCCGCCGACGCCGCAACAAGCCCCACCGCCACCGCAACATGTTCAACCTCAAACGGCACCGCCCAACACGCCGGCACCTGCGATACAATCAGCGCCCGTACAGGCAATGCCCCACTCGCGACCCTTAGAGCCAGCACTTTCGGCACCTGCACTTCAGCCGGTATCACCAAACCCGGATGCATTTGGTGGCGCGCCGGGTGTCCAGGTGGAACAGGCATATCAATCGAGCGTGGATGTTAGTCACCCAGGTGCGGAAATTCATCTGGAAGAAATGGATTCCTACCAGTCGCCGCCGCCGGAGTTTTCGCATCGGCGAAAAATGCAGAAAAAATTGTTTGGTTTCCTGGCGATCGGGTTCATCCTTGGGTTCCTGCTGTGGCTGGGGTATGTTCTGTTTGGCGGTTTTGTTGAGGATTACCTGTTTCGAGCCACTCAAAATGACGGGCGGGTTACAAGCCTTGATCCTTCTGCCGGCCAGTCCGAAAACAGCGACTACATTACAATTCTGGAAGCCAGTGACCCTTCCGCACTGATTACCGCCGGGCGGGGTACTGCAGAAATTGTCAATGAACGTAATGCAAACATGTTGCGCATTGTCTCGGTGCGGGAAAATGGAAACCACACGACAGCTGCCAATCCCATCCAGTTAAAAATCAAGCCAGGGGTGCTTGAACAGATTTCAGGAAAAAAAGTAACTGTTGAGATTTATGCCAAATCCGGTGGATCCGGTCCGGCTGCATTTGCAGTCGAATGCCAACTGGGTGGTTTGGGCAGTTGTGGTCGCAAGCGTTTCCGCGTTGGATTACAACCTGAGGCGGCTGTATTTTCGGTCACCATGCGTTCCGATGACGGATCCGGTGCCAATGCTCATCTTGCAATCAGTACCGACATCACCAGCAACGCGGAAATTACCGGTGAGGGCGACCCGGTCGATATCATCTATGTTCGGCTACGGGTTGGGAATTGATCCGGTGGATCAGGCGCCTGACTTGTTGAAAAAGTCTGGCCCAAAACCTGAGATCAGCGGGTCAACTTCGCCAACAACGTCTTCGTCTTTTCCATCGTAGTTGAGATTGCTGAGGAAATACCGCATTGCATTGATACGTGCGCGGCGTTTGTCATTCGAGCGCACAATGGTCCACGGCGCATGAGCCGTGTGGGTGTTCAACAGCATCTCATCGCGAGCCTTGGTGTAGTCATGCCATTTTCCCAATGCCTTGATGTCAATCGGCGACAGTTTCCAGGACTTGAGTGGATTTTGCCGGCGTTCATGAAAGCGCTTTATCTGCATCTCCTGACTGATATTCAGCCAGAACTTGAACAAGTGAACTCCGTCATTAACCAGCATTTTCTCAAAATACGGGGCTTCTTCGAGAAATTTATTATGTTGATCATCGCTACAAAACCCCATCACCGGTTCAACCCCTGCCCGGTTGTACCAGGAGCGGTCAAACATCGCCATTTCACCGCTTGTTGGCAAATGCGCCGCATAGCGCTGAAAATACCATTGCCCGCGCTCGGTATCGGAGGGTTTTGACAGGGCAACTACTCGTGTGTGTCGAGGATTGAGAAACTCGCGGAACCGGCTGATCGTACCACCCTTGCCAGCGGCATCGCGCCCTTCAAAAACGATCACCACGCGTTCGCCACTCTCAAGCAGCCAGCTTTGAACCTTGACCAGTTCAAGCTGCAAGGCTTCCAGCGTCTTTTCGTAAGGTTTGCGTTTCATTCGATCGGGATACGGGTATTCGCCGCTGGTAAACGCACCTTCCTCAATCGCAGCCGGTAGCTTCTTGTGATCAAGATCAAATGCGACCGTATTTCCATCCAGGGTAATTTTTGTCTCCGGTATATCGACAGCCATGTTTTTCTTCCGTTTGATCAAGACGCTGGGTTGGTGAAATACGAAGCGCCAGTGTAACGTCAACCACTGGAAATGCTACTCACACCGATCTTTGGGAGCATGGAAATTTGTAATTATGGTTGACGGGCAAAAGCCAGAAGATGCGGTCGATTGAAACCCTAGAGCGTGATATTTTTCAAAAGGCTGAAGAATAAGGCCGAGATCAAAGCGGCTGCCGGAACGGTGACGACCCAGGCTGCTATAATTGTCAAGAAGTGCGACCGGCGAACAAGTTTACGGTGTTTGCGTTTCGGGCTTCCTGATTTTTCCTTGTCGTGCTGGATCATGGATTGAACTTCACTTTTGCCCGACGTGGCCCTCCAGTGGATCTCGCGGAAGAACCCAACACCAAATACTGCACCAACAGCAATGTGGGTCGAACTCACAGGCAGGCCAAGCCACGATGCGACAATCACCGTAATGGCCGCTGACAAAGCAACACAATAGGCGCGCATCGGGTTCAGTTTGGTAATTTGTTCGCCGACCATTCGGATCAGTTTTGGCCCAAACAGCATCAAGCCAAATGAAATTCCAAATGCACCTACGACCATGACCCAGATTGGAATTGAAACCTTGGCAACAACTTCTCCGGCTTCCGCTGTATGAACAATCGCGGCCAGAGGCCCAACCGCATTGGCAACGTCATTTGCACCATGGGCAAAGGACAACAAGGCAGCTGCACACACCAAAGGTATCGTGAACAGCTTTCGTACGGATTCTTTTGTGTTGTCCATGCCGCTGGACTGACGATGAATCAATGGTCGAGTTATGAAGTAGGTTGCGACGAAAAATCCGGCACCGATCAAGAGGGCTATTTCAAGGTCAATCTTGATGATTTTCTTCAAGCCCTTCACGGCAAGATAAGCAGAAAATGCACCTGCCATTATCGCAATCAACACGGGCACCCAGCGCCGAGCGGCTGTAATTTTGTCTTGCTTGTTTGAAACTTGCGATTTGATAAACCAGAGGAAGAGTGCTGCAATCACGCCGCCAAGGACCGGTGAAATCACCCAACTCGCAGCGATCTGCCCCATTTTAGGCCAATTCACGGCTGCTATGCCGGCGGCCGCAATTCCGGCCCCCACAACGCCCCCGACAATAGAGTGGGTAGTGGATACGGGCGCACCAACCCACGTTGCAAGATTAATCCAAACAGCTGCGGACAAGAGGGCTGCAAACATTGCCCAAATGAAGATCCTCGGGTCACCCACAGCAGCTGGATCAATTATGCCTTTGGAAATCGTTCCAACGACGTCACCACCTGCAAGTAATGCGCCAGCACTTTCGAAAATTGCAGCGATAATCAACGCACCACCTATTGAAAGAGCATTCGCTCCAACTGCTGGCCCAACATTGTTTGCCACATCATTGGCACCAATGTTCAAGGCCATATAAGCCCCAATAACGGCGGCAGCGATTAGGACATAATTTTCTGAATGCCAGCCCAGGATAAAGCTTGTAGTCAGGCCGACCAAAACAATGAAGGCCAAGGCAATTGAAGGTGCCAAAAACTGTTGCCGGGTGGCAATTGCAGCCTGTTCCAGGGAGACGCGGGTTCTTAGATCGCGATCAAGTGTTTTATTTGAACGGGGATATTTAGTCATTGGGTTCTAGCCGGTTCTTCGCAAGCTTCTAAAGTGGGCGTTCCGAAACACAAGATCACCACTGGCACATACCGGAAATGGTTCATTGGGATCAAGGCAACCGTTGCTGGATGCGAACAAATAAATTGGGAAACACGCTTTATCCCCTGCATTTAACCTGCTTGATCGAGGAGCAAGGTAAATTCAGGGAGCAGTTTACGTATTAGACCTACGGAGCAAGCCAGGAAATCTACCTTGCAGCAGCGCGACGATCACGTCTGCGATCTACGGCTGGTTGATACGCAAGTTGCGAATGATACTCGCAATACGGGCAGTCATCCTTGGCTTCATGCCCGCAGAAATAAAAGTCATCGGTCACCGGATCACCATACGGCCATTTGCAACTTTTTTCGGTTAGTTCAACAACACCGAATTTTTTTGGTTCTGGCGCAACCATATCCTCGATTGTTGGGCGAGAGGGAAGATTTGCAGCCGAAGTCCTGGAACCGTTGGCCCGCGACGTGGTGCGCCCTTGCCTTCCATAGCCGCTTGCACGCGGCAACCGTTTGGCGCGTTTGACCCCGGAGTTTGTAGTTTTGGCACGTCCTGACAATCCGAGCCGGTGCACCTTGCCAATAACCGCGTTGCGAGTGACGCCGCCAAGTTCGCCCGCTATCTGGCTGGCGCTCAGTCCGTCGGCCCACAGTTTGGTCAAAGTCGCAACCCTGTCATCGGTCCAGGACATGAGGTAAAGTTCCCTGTTTTTGAGCAGAGTCCAGCGCCCCCGGAAAAAACGCTCCAAGCTGGATCAGTCTGCAGATTTTTGTAGGTGCTAGGTCCGCCGCAGGAGGGCTAGCGCGTGTTAGGCGTGAACCTAGACAGGCGTTGACACCGACACAAGAGTCCGACGTGCAGAACGAATCATTTTTTCAATATATCCCCAACTTCAGGAATCGAATTTCATTTACCTGTGGAAAGTCGAATCAGATTTGCACTCAAATTGCGATTTGGGCTGTTAATTTCGATGAATTTCGGCTTGGCAAAGATAAAAAGCACCAGAATTTTGACAATCCTCACATGTTGACCACTTTGGTCATGCGGCGTAATAGTGTGTTCTCGCTTATGAGAAGGGTCGCCGAAGGGCGACTTTTTTGGTTTGCCCGTCCTGTTTGGCGGGCTTTTCGATTTTGGAGATGATTTAATCTCCGCCACCCATTCATCAGGTAAGACCCCCATGGCACAAGTGAAGCACACATATGATA
Source organism: Hyphomicrobiales bacterium (assembly GCA_021775415.1). Taxonomy (GTDB): domain Bacteria; phylum Pseudomonadota; class Alphaproteobacteria; order Rhizobiales; family Rhizobiaceae; genus JAALLB01. Next base: position 411,463 of record JAJFHV010000013.1, read on the forward strand.
CCTACGCTCCGCCTGACATCGAGTTTGTCCGGGGTGAAGGCGCTCGACTGTTCGACAATGAGGGTCGCGACTATCTTGATTGTGCTGCCGGTATTGCGGTGAACTCACTGGGTTACGCGCATCCTCATTTAGTGGAGACCTTGAAGGGCCAGGCGGACGGGATCTGGCATTTGTCCAATCTCTACCCAATCCCGGCTCAAAAGAGGCTGGCTGAACGTCTGTGCGCAGCGACATTTGCCGACCGGGTGTTCTTTACCAATTCCGGTGCTGAAGCGATGGAATGTGCCATCAAGACTGCGCGGCGATACCACTATTCAAATGATGCCCCAGAGCGGGTGAAAATTCTGACTTTTGAGGGGGCCTTTCATGGAAGGACCCTTGCGACAATTGCCGCTGGTGGACAGGAAAAATACCTTGAAGGGTTCGGCGAAAAAACGCCGGGGTTCATTTCTCTGCCATTTGGCGATGAAAAAGCACTAAAGGCGGCCGTTGATGGCGAAACCGCCGCCATACTGCTGGAGCCCATCCAGGGTGAGGGTGGCATTCGCGAGTTTTCCGGCCAGTTTTTACGGGACCTGCGCGAATTGTGCGACCAGGAAGGTATTCTGCTGATTTTTGATGAAGTCCAAACCGGTATAGGCAGAACCGGCAAACTATTTGCCCACCAGTGGTTTGATGTGGAGCCCGACATTATGGCATCTGCCAAGGGGCTCGGTGGCGGCTTTCCAGTCGGTGCCTGTCTTGCCCGTGAAGAGGTGGCAGCCCCAATGGTCGTCGGCACCCATGGCTCGACCTTTGGTGGCAATCCGCTTGCAATGGCAATTGGCAATGCCGTGCTTGATGTCGTTCTGGAAGATGGCTTTTTGGATACGGTCAATGCGATGGCTACCCTTTTCAAGCAAAACCTGGCTGAGATGGTTGATACCTATCCCGAACTCCTTGAAGACGTTCGGGGCAACGGCCTGTTAATGGGTATGAAGGCGAAAGTGCCTAACACCGACCTCATCGCAGCAATGCGCGAACATGGTTTGCTCGTAGCAGGTGCAGGCGATAATGTCGTACGTCTCGTTCCACCGTTGATTGTGAACGAGGAAGATGTTCGTGAAGTCCGCAACCGCATGATTGCCGCGCTCAATGAAGTGAAAAACAATCTAACGCAGGAATAACAATGTCCAGACATGATCGCCACTTCCTGGATATTTCAAGTGTTGAGCAGGAAGCGCTCAAGGCAATGATTTCGCATGCCCGCAATTTGAAGGAGACGAGAAAGTCCGGTAAGCGGGCTCGCCCGCTCGACGGCAAGGTTTTGGCAATGATATTCGATAAACCCTCGACCAGAACACGGGTTTCCTTCGATGTGGGCATGCGCCAACTCGGTGGTGAAACCATAATACTGTCTGGTGGCGACATGCAGCTTGATCGCGGTGAATCCGTTGCTGATACGGCAAAGGTTCTCTCGCGCTATGTGGACGCAATCATGATCCGCACGACAGAACATTCCAGACTGCTGGAGCTTGCAGAACACGCCAGCGTTCCGGTGATCAATGGTCTGACAAACGATACCCATCCCTGCCAGATCATGGCGGATGTGATGACCGTAGAAGAACACCTTGGGGCGATCAAGAATCGGAAACTGGCTTGGACCGGTGATGGCAATAACGTGTTGAACTCGCTGGTTGAAGCTGCGGCGGTGTTTGAATTTTCACTGGACGTGGCGGTGCCCGAAGGGCGCGAGCCGATGCAGCGTATGCTCGATTGGGCGGTTGCAAAGGGCGCGAAAATCAAGGTCGGCAACAACCCGAATGATGCAGTGAAGGATGCCAATTGTGTGCTTACCGACACCTGGTCATCGATGGGTTTTGAAGATGACGCCGCCGGTCATAATACCTTCATGCCGTATCAGGTGAATGAACGACTAATGAAGCAGGCCAGTCCGGATGCTATATTCATGCATTGCCTGCCTGCACATCGGGGTGAAGAAGTGACCGCAGAAGTGATTGATGGTGCGCAATCCGTCGTATTTGATGAGGCAGAAAACCGGCTGCATGCACAAATGGGCATTCTGGCCTGGTGTTTTGGTATTGACCCAACCGATGACTGATGTTGCACAAGACGATATAGCAGGCATGCAATTAGCCGGCGATGACTTGGTCGTTCCGTTTTATGTCGAACCGCTGGATGTACGTGGTCGCTCGGTCCAGCTTGGCGAAATGTTGGATAAAATTCTGGCGCGGCATGATTATCCGACACCGGTTGCAGCCCTGCTCGGAGAGTTGGTTGTTCTCACCGTATTGCTGGGTACATCGTTGAAGTTCGATGGAAACTTCATTTTACAAACCCAGTCGGAAGGTCCGGTTTCACTGGTGGTTGTCGACTTCTCCACCCCGGATGCGGTTCGCGCTTATGCGCGCTTTGATGAGACCGCCCTGCAACAGGCCATCGCTGAAAACAAGGCGACACCGCGCGAGCTGCTTGGACACGGGGTGCTCGCAATGACTATCGATCAAGGTGAGAACATGCAGCGCTATCAGGGGATTGTCGCGCTGGATGGTATCTCTCTTGAGGAGGCTGCGCATCAATATTTCAAGCAATCCGAACAAATTCCGACCCGTATAAGGCTCGCAGTCGCGCAAATCATGACTCATGATGAAAGCGGTGGTGGCTTTGTCCAAAGCTGGCGTGCTGGCGGAATTATCAGTCAGTTTCTTCCCGAAGTGCCAGACCGCATTGCGCAGGTTGATTTGCCCGGTGGCGATGATCCTCAAGAGGGTGATCCTGATCTTGGGCAAGAAATCGATGATGCGTGGACCGAAGCAGGTGTGTTGATGGATACAATCGGCGATGATGAGCTGACGGATCCCCAAATTACGGTGGAACGGCTGCTTTTTCGCCTGTTTAACGAACATGGTGTGCGGGTTTATGAAGGTATCAAAGTGCTGGATCAATGTACCTGCAGCCGCGAAAAAGTGGTGTCACTGGTTCGCAGTTTCGCTGACGATGGCGAACCTCAGGCGCAAACAGGCGAGGACGTTACAACCAAATGTGAGTTCTGCGGCACGTCTTACACAATAAATCCCGAAGAACTTGCCTGACCATTTTCGTCAAATTTGGTAATTACCACGTTTACCAGATGAACTATATGTAACTTGCCGAATGCTCGATTTGTTATAGTTTGGGCCTGATTGATCATGTTGAAAAAAAATGAACATATTAACGCCAACCTGGGCGCTGATGTTGAAGGCTCCTCGGCTGGTCTGATGCGTACCCTGCTTGTACGGGGTGGCCCGCAGGCTTTGGTGATGGTCGCCATTCTTGCAATCGCGTTTGCCGTTATGAACTGGCTTATTACAAACAAGAATGAGCCGTCGAAGCATCCGTCCTTCAAATCGGTTTACACAGTTGAAAGTGTCGTAGCCAGCAAGGGAACATGGCAACCACAAATGATCGTCTATGGCGAAGTGCTGGTTTCACGTTCGGTTGATTTGCGATCTCTGGTAGCTGGTGAAGTCGTTTCAATCAATCCAACACTCAAGGTTGGTGGGCGCATTGAAAAAGGTGCGCCGTTAATCGAGATCGATCGATTTACCTATGAGGGTGAATTGAGTGAGGCGAAAGCCAATCGACAAGAAACCCAGGCCCGAATTTCAGAATACAAGGCCAGGATTTCGATGGGCGTGTCGCAAATCAAGAGCCTGGGTGATCAACTTGATATCGCCCAATCCGATCACAAACGGATTGCCGCACTTCGTGAAAATGGAACGGCCACCGCGAAACAGCTTGAGGAGCGATCACTCGTCGTTAGTCAACGCAGCCAGGCGCTTGAGCAAAGCGAACTCAATCTGGTTGCGGAAGAAGCAAAGCTGGAACAGCAAAAGGCAATTCTTGGCCGACTGGACTGGAAGGTCAAGCAAGCCGAGCGCTATTTGAGCGACACGGTCCTCGTTGCACCGTTCTCGGGCATTATCAGTGCCAATCAGGCGGAGGTCGGCCGGATGGTCGGTGTGAATGATCTGGTAGTGTCGATGTATGATGGCGATGAGCTTGATGTTCGTTTTACGCTGACGGACCAGCGCTTTGGACGCATTCAGTCGGATCGTGACGGAATTATTGGCCGCAAGGTCGAGGTGATCTGGATTGTAGGCGGGAAAGAATATCGATTTCCTGCAACAATCGACCGGATTGGCGCACAAATTACCTCAAATCGTGGTGGCGTCGAAGTCTATGCAACAATCGATGGTTCGCTGTCCGGTAGCCCGCTGCGCCCCGGTGCATTTGTTGAGGTGATTGTGCCGGACAAGGCATTTGACGCGCACTACAAACTCCCCGAGACCGCGATTTATGATGAGAGTACCATTTACGTAATCAAGGATGGTGAGTTGATCGTCCGCGATATTCAAATCGCCGCGCGCGATGGCGATGCAGTGATTATTGCCGGTGACGTGAATGAAGGTGAAGAGATACTCACCACCCGCCTTTCTGAAATTTCCGAGGGCCTCAAGGTTCGCACTGAAGCGGACACTGGCGAAAGCCAATGATTAGCCGCGTCATACCTGGAAGCGGCGGTATCGTCAGCGCCTTTGCCCGCCATTCCAATGCCGCCAACTTGCTGATGGTGCTGATGATTTTATTCGGCATCTTTGCACTTGGAAAAATCAACACCCAGTTCTTCCCCAATACTGAAATCAACACCATTGGGATCACAGTCGCCTGGTCTGGAGCCAGTGCCGAGGATGTGGAAAGCAATGTCATTGAAATCATCGAACCGGAAGTCCGCTTCATCGAAGGTGTAACCAAGATGATTTCCTATGCACGGGAAGGGTCGGGAACTGTTTCGATTGAATTCAAACCGGGTTCAGACATGCAAAAAGCCCTTGTTGATGCAGAGGCAGCGGTCAAGGCAATCACAACCCTGCCGCAGGATGCGGAAAGCCCGAATATCTCCAAATGGAGTTGGTGGGACCGCGTTGCACGACTGTCGATTGCTGGGGATGTTCCAGAACCAACCCTACGAATATACGCCAAGAAAATCAGGGATGACCTTATATCCCGGGGCATCGACAAGGTGGATTTTGTTGGTCTTCGTACCGAGGAACTGCAAATCGAAGTGCCGGATCGCGAGTTGCGGCGGCTTGGTCTTTCAATCGCGGATGTCTCAAAGGCTGTTGCAGATAACAGCCGCGATACACCATCGGGTCAGTTGGAAGGGGCGGTGGAGAAACAAATTCGCGCACTGGCAGGAATTGAAAACCCGGGATCAGTCAGCAAAATTGAAGTTCGTTCCTTTGCTTCCGGTGAAAAGGTTTTGCTCGGAGACATCGCTGAGATCAAACGTGGTTACAAGGATGGCGAACCGCAAGGGTACTCAAAAGGAACGCGTGCAATCCAGATTACGGTTTGGCGCTCCCCGACCGCCGACACGCTTAAAACGGCAGCAATCCTGGATGACTATCTGGTGGAAATTTCAGGATCACTTCCCCCGGGAATTGTGCTTGAGAAATACGAAGTGCGTGCCGATGCGCTGATTGAGCGAATTATGCTCCTCCTGCGCAATGGTATTGGCGGTCTCATTATCGTGGTGGCGACCCTGTTCATTTTCCTCAATGCCCGGATTGCCTTTTGGGTTGCGGCCGGCATCCCGATTGCGATGTTTGCAACACTTGGTTTCCTGCTTTTGCTGGGTCAAAGCATCAACATGATTTCGCTTTTTGCCATGATCATGATGCTCGGTGTAATTGTTGATGATGCAATTGTAGTAGGTGAACACACCGCAACCCGGTTTGAAGCCGGTGATGGTCCGTTCGATGCTGCAGAAAACGGTGCTCAGCGGATGGTGACACCGGTGCTTGCCGCGATGGTCACCACAATTGCTGCCTTTGCGCCGATCCTGCTAATTGGTGATGTTATCGGTCAAATCATGGGTGTGATGCCGATTGTTGTGATTGCTGTCATTATTGCCAGCCTTATCGAGTGTTTTTTAATCCTGCCGGGCCACCTTGCTCATACCTTGCAGTTCAAGCCGGTTCGCCAGTGGTCATTCTTCCGGCAGATGTTTGTTGCAGGCATCGTTGGCGCCCTCGTTCTCATAATCGCAGTACGCGCATCGACTGGAGGACTGGGGCAAATAAGCCTTTTTGGTGCGGTAGCGGCAGCCAAACAGGATTTTTCACCGCTGGTGTTTTTTGGCTTGTTGGCCGTTGGCTCCCTGATTTTCGGGACCCTGTTCGAGTGCCTGGTCTGGTATCTTAAAAAACGCCGACAGACCCGGCTTGCCCGGGCAGGTAGAGACCCTTACTCCGAAAGCGCTTTTCGGCGCGGCTTCGACAAGAAGTTCAACGCCTTTCGGGACGGCCGCTTTTCTCGGTTCCTCTCTCTGTCTTTTCACTGGCGGTACGTAACGGTGGCGATCGCCGTCGCCAGCGTCATGGTTCTTGCTTACGGTCTCATCAAGGGCGAGCATGTTAAATTCGTATTCTTCCCTTCACCTGAATCTGAAAACATTCGTGGCCGTCTGGTTTTCAATGCGGGCATTCCCCAGGAGCAGGCACTTCAGATCATCTCGAAGGTAGAAGGCGCACTGCATGAAACGGTAGAGGAAATGACCGGCGGTGAAGAAGGGTTGGTAACCGCAGTTTTCGTCAATTTCGGGCAGGCTGGTTGGAGTCAGGGTGATAATCTGGCTGAATTGCGGGTCCAGCTTACCTCATCTGAATCTCGTACCATCCGCACGAATGAAATCGTCAAGGCATGGCGCAAGAATGTGCCGAAGCTTGCCGGCTCCAGGCGCATCTCGATCTATGAGGCGCGGGGTGGTCCGCCGGGGCGCGACCTTGATCTGGAAATTACCGGTGGTGGTGTGGCAGAGCTGAAAAGAGCTGCCGGAGAAATTATCGGTATTGTTGCAGCAGTCGAAGGTGTTTCTGGTGTCGCCGATGACTTGCCCTATGGCAAGCCCGAATTGGTGATGGAGCTGTTACCGCGCGGTGCCGCACTCGGCTTTACCATCGACGAGGTGGGAAAACAGGTACGTAACGCGTTTGACGGGGCTATTCCCCGTCGATTTGCCCGTGGCGATGATGAGATCACCATTCGGGTTTCCCGCACCTCGCGCGACAAGGGTGGAGACAAACTCAGAAATTTCGAGTTGAAGGGACCGACTGGTGATTTCGTACCGCTGGTTGAAGTGGTCAGTCTGAAAGAGAAACAGGGCTTTTCCGCCATTCAGCGCCAGGACGGAAAAACCATCGTGTCGATTACGGCTGATCTGGATACAGATCTCAAAACAACCGAAGATGCCGTTGCCGAACTGGAAGCCGGTGACATGCCAAAAGTGCTGGCCCGCATGGGGTTGGACTATCGCTTCGGCGGACGGGCAGAGGAACGTAAAAAAGCATTTGCCGACTTGGGCATCGGCGTCGTCGTAGCGTTGATAGTGATATACATCATTCTGGCCTGGGTCTTTGCCGACTATTACCGGCCAATCGCCATCATGTTGATTATTCCATTTGGTATAGTCGGTGCGGTGTTTGGACACTGGATATTGGGCTACAAGCTCACCATTCTCTCCTTCATCGGCCTGTTGGGTTTGGCGGGTATTCTGGTCAATGATTCCATCATTTTGGTAAGCCGCCTGGATGAGCGACTGGAGGCTGGCGAAAGCCTGTTTGAGGCAGCAACCGGTGCAAGTCGGGATCGTCTCCGTGCAGTGCTTTTGACTTCGCTGACCACGATTGGCGGGCTTATCCCGTTGATGTTTGAAAAGAGTGTACAGGCGCAATTCCTGTTGCCAATGGCGATCACCATTGTATTTGGTCTTGGCCTGGCAACCCTGCTGGTGTTGTTCCTTGTGCCGGCGCTGATTGGCATTGGTGCCGATATAAAACGCGTGCTTGGTGCAGTGTTTGGTGACAGGAATGAGGGAACGCTGGAGGCTGCAGAGTAGCCGGTTCAGGCCCGCCAGAATCTCGGTACGAACAGCACCAGAACCGTAAACAGTTCCAGCCTGCCAGTCAGCATCGCCGCGCACATGATCCATTTGGCTGTGTCATTCAAGCCCTGAAAAGTAGACGACGGACCAATCTCGGAACCAAGACCTGGTCCGACATTTGAAATGGCGGTTCCTGCTGCAGACATTGCGGTCAGAAAATCCAGCCCGGTGAGATTGAGCGCGATGGCGAACAAGCCAAACAACAGGAAATAGACCGCAATGAAATTCATCACCGCGGCCGAAACGCTTTCCTCAACCGGCTTGCCGTTAAACCGCATGATGAAAATTCCGTTAGGATAAAATATCCGGCTGAGATGTTGTTTGATGGTTTGAAACATCACCTGAAAGCGGAAAATCTTGATGCCGCAGGATGTCGATCCGGCACAGCCACCGATAAACATGATCGCGAAGAAAAACGCATTGGTGCCTGGCGCCCAAGCGCTGTAGTCGGCGGTGGTATAGCCGGTTCCGGTGACAATCGAAGTAACATTGAAGACGGATTCAAAAAATCCGGATGCGCGCCCACCCTCGCCGGGATGCAGCCACCAGGCAATGGCGGTCAGCACCGCCAGCACACCGAGGAAAACCTGAACTTGTGAGTTTTGCCAGATTTTGGCTGGTTGGCCTTGCCAGGCCTGAACGTAGAGAATGAAGGGGATCGAACCAAGAATCATGAAGAAGACTGCAATGGCATCGATTAAATTGCTGTCATAAAATCCGATTGAGGCGTCCTTGGTTGAAAACCCACCGGTAGCAACTGTCGTCATGGCGTGAATGATTGCGTCATCAAATTCCATGCCGGCGACAAGATAGGCGGCAGCGCAAAGCAGCGTAATCACAATGAACACCAGAGTGAGCGAGCCTGAAATTTGCGTGGCGCGTGGCATAATTTTTTCTGCCGTGTCAAAGGCTTCCATCTTGAACAGCTGCATGCCGCCAACCTGCAGCATTGGCAGCACCGCAACCGCCATCACGATGATGCCCAACCCGCCAAGCCATTGCTGAATGCCACGCCATAACAAAATACCAGGCGGCGCATTGTCGAGGCCGGTAATGACGGTTGAGCCGGTGGTGGTGAGACCGGAGATTGATTCAAAAAAGGCATCGGTGAAGGTAGGCACCACTCCTGACCACAGATAGGGCAAGGCACCAAACAGACCCAGCGCCACCCAGGCAAATGTGGTCATCACGAATGCCTGCCGGGTGGTCATGCCCTGGGGAATTCCACGTGCACCTGTATAAAGACCAAGTCCGATCAAAAGTGTTAGCGCTGCAGCAAAGGCAAATGCCTCCCAATCATTGTTGTTGTCCAGCAAATCAACGATAGCTGGCAGGATCATCGCGCAACCAAGTGTTGCCAGCAACAGGCCGATAATCAGCAGAATGGGGCGGAGGTTGGAAATCATTTGCATGGTTTAGTTAATCACCGGCTTGAAGTCTGGAAGATCTAGCGGGAAGGCGGGAATGGCAATTTCCACAATCTGGCCATCTGTTGATTCCATTTGATAACTGCCCACCATGATGCCGGATGACGCGTTGAGCGGACAGCCGCTTGTATAGGTAAATTGTTCCCCATGATTAAGCATTGGCTGCTCGCCTACCACACCTTCACCCCTGACCTCTTCGGTTCTGCCTTCGCTGTCGGTGATGTTCCAGTATCGTGAAATGAGTTTCAAAAATCGGCCTGACTGGTTTTCAATGATCACGCGATACGCCCAAAAATGCCGATCCAACTCGGGTTCGGAGCGTTCATCGATATAGACCGGCATGACCGTTACAGTAACGCCGTCGGTGGTGGCCTTGTACATGGCGAGCTTCCAACCCCACGGTTTTGCTGAGTTCCTAGCACATTATGCAGATTGAATTCACCAACCGATTGGAATTATCCAGATGCTTGAAGCGCCTGTCCCAAATCTTCCATCAGATCGTTGACATCTTCCAGGCCAACGGAAATGCGAAGCAAACCGTCGCTGATGTTAAGTGCTGCGCGGTCTTCGTCTGAAAGATTTTTGTGAGTTGTGGTTGCCGGGTGAGTAATAAGACTTTTGGCATCACCCAAATTATTTGAGATTCCGACCAATTTGAGTGCATTTTCGAATGCAAATGCTGCCTGCTTCCCGCCTTTCAACTCAAACGCAATGAGTGTGGAACCCCCGGTCATTTGCCGGGCTGCAAGTTCTGCTTGCGGGTGAGAGGCATGACCCGGATAGCTTATCCACGATACCTTGTCCTGATCCGCCAGAAAATCTGCCAGTTGACCGGCATTGGCAGTTTGTTTTTCCACCCGAACCGGTAGGGTTTCCAATCCCTTCAGGAGGTTCCAGGCATTAAAAGGTGAAAGGCTTGGCCCCGTATGCCGGAAATAATCATGCAAGTTTTCGTCAATCCATTCCTTGTCGCCAAGAATAACACCACCCAGGCACCGACCTTGTCCGTCAATGTGCTTTGTTGCTGAATAAACCACAATATCTGCACCAAGTTGCAACGGCTTTTGGAAAAGCGGTGTGGAAAACACGTTGTCGACCACCAGTTTTGCGCCGTTTTCATGGGCAAGATCAGCGACCGCACGAATATCCACCAATTCAAGGGTCGGGTTGGTAGGGGTTTCCAAAAACAAGACTTTTGTTTCAGGCCGGATTGCAGCCTTCCAGGCCTCAATGTCCCTGCCATCAACCAATGTGCAGGAAACGCCGTATCGGGGCATCAGTTTTTCAACCACCCAGCGACAGGAGCCAAACAGCGCCCTTGCAGCCAGAATATGATCGCCTGCCTGAACCTGACAACCGATAGCAGCTGTTACCGCCGCCATGCCGGACGCGGTTGAACGCGCATCTTCGGCACCTTCCAGCAGGCACATACGTTGTTCAAACATGGCATTGGTGGGGTTGCCATAGCGCGAGTAAATAAAGCCGTCATCTTCACCCTTGAAGCGTGCCTCGGCCGCTTCAGCGCTGTCATATAGATAGCCCTGTGTCAGAAAAAGTGCTTCAGAGGTTTCGCCAAATGCACTTCTTTGTGTTCCACCATGCACCAGGTTGGTGGCCTCACGCCAATTATGATCGATAGTCATTTTTCAACTCCACAAACAAAAAATCCGGTCGCGAAGTCGCTTCCGGATCCTGTCGTCTGTGACAGCGGCCCTATTTAGCGACTTTTTTAACGTGGCTGCAAGCCGGCCGGCCCAAATCACCACGGAATAAACAGTGGTTTAATCGATCTGACCCTTTGCGTCAATCGCCGGTTTCTTTATTGCTTTATGAAGTTGAGCAGGTGTGAAGAGAAGATGACGCGAAAATCCGGAATACTGGCAGATGGTGCCATTAACAAATTATATGGTGACGGCAAATTGTTGGCCGCCAGAGAGCTCGATGGGGATCAGATTCAGCCGGCAAGCCTTGATCTTAGGCTGGGGACAAAGGCCTATCGCATCAGGGCCTCTTTTCTGCCTGGTAGGGGCAACAAAGTTACCACCAAGCTCGACCGGTTTAAACTGCATGAGCTTGACCTGCGAGAAGGCGCCATTCTGGAAACCGGTTGTGTTTACCTTGTGCCTTTGCTCGAAAGCCTTGCATTACCGCAAGACATAGAAGCCTCTGCAAACCCCAAAAGTTCAACTGGCAGGCTCGATATTTTCACCCGGGTAATCGTTGATGGCAGCCAGGCGTTTGACCGCATTCCCGCTGGGTACAATGGCCCGCTCTACCTGGAAATCAGCCCGAGCACTTTTCCGGTTGTGGTGCGGACCGGCTCAAGACTTTCCCAAATACGCTTCAGAAAAGGGTCTTCGGTTCTCGACGATGATGCGCTGCTGGCGTTGCATAAGGCTGAAACGCTGGTAGCGACCTCTGAACCGAACATTCACAATGGTGGCATCGGTCTTTCCATAGATCTTACAGGCGATGAGAATGGTCTGGTTGGCTATCGCGGTAAACGTCATACCGGCTTGATTGATGTCGACAAAAAAGCAGCCCATGTCGTGCTTGATTTTTGGGAACCAATACACAACCGGGGTTCAGGTGATCTCGTACTGGATCCGGATGAATTCTACATTCTTGTGTCTCAAGAGGCAGTGCACGTTCCACCCAAATATGCTGCCGAAATGGTTCCATTCGACCCGCTGGTTGGCGAATTCAGGGTTCACTATGCAGGGTTTTTTGATCCAGGATTTGGCCATGTTCATGCTGGTGGTAGCGGAGCACGCGGTGTGCTTGAGGTGCGCAGTCATGAGGTGCCGTTCATTCTTGAACATGGCCAGTTGGTCGGCCGGCTGATCTATGAGCACATGATGGAGCGGCCAGATCAACTTTACGGCACAGATCTTGGCTCAAACTATCAGGCGCAAGGTCTCAAGCTTTCAAAGCACTTTAAATCCTGAACGCTTCTTTCCGCTGGTATCAAGAATCGTCCGGACAAGGCCACGAGCTAGGGCGTTCAAGACCATCCGGAATTTTCGTGTCTGCATCCCCGCAACTCATATCCACCTGCCATTGGGCAAGTCCTGTAGCCTTTGAAAGATCCAGACCTTCAATTCGTGTCTGGAAAAGGAATGCAGAAGTGAGCGGTATCGGGCCTTCAATTATTGTGTTTCTAAGGTCGGCGCGGGCAAGGTTGGCATGTTCAAAGGATGCACCGGTCAAAATTCCTCCAGAAAACATTACCCGGCCCAATTCGGATTTTGACAAATCAGCATTGGTGAGGTCCGCCCCGGAAAAATCCGAGCGATGCAATTCAGATTTAACAAAATTGGCACCCGTAAGACTTGCATTGGCAAAATTCGTCCGGAATCCCAGCGCATTTTGGAAATTTGCATTGTCCGCGGTTGATCCGGCAAAATAGGCCCGCAACAAATTTGATTTGCGAAGATTTGCGTTGGTGAGGTTTGAATCCCTGAGATCAGATGAAGTGAAGTCAGTTTTGATGAAATTGGCACCTTCAAAATTTGAGCCACTCATAATGAGGTTTCTTTTGCGGCATTCTTGCCAGTCAACGCCGGGTGCCGGGTCATCTTCGCAACCCGCGAATGCAGGCAAGGTAGGTGCAAAATATGCAGCACCGGATGCGGCAATCGCAAACAGGGCTGGCAAGAGGTAACGGAACGGTTTCAAGGCGGTAAATTCCTTATTTTTGGCGATCTGAAATTCAATGCTACCACCTATTTAAGGCGAGAACGCAGAAATGCAAAACCATGCGGCGTTTTTTCCCAGTGATGAGGCGTAACAAACAGCTGATACAGGGCTCGCCATCCGGCAAATGACAGCAATATCCAATAAAATGGCAGGCTCAAAAGCGCGATTGCATGCTTTCCGTGTCCGGTGGCTTTCAGAACTGCAAGTGCCAGCAAGCCATAAGTTGTATAGCCGCCCACCAGATTGAAAACACTACCAGCCACCATCACAAAATCGACCCCTGACAGAGATGCTGAAGTGAGGGACAGAAGCTGATTGACTGAATAAGCGATGAAGATTGGATGGATCAATGTTGAGATGACAATTGAAGTCAAAACCAGATGGAACACCAATGTACTTTTTATCCCGATGTCCTGGGCAAGATGAAAGGGGTTTCTGCTGTGTACGAGAATTGTTTGCATCCAGCCTTTGATCCATCGGGTTCGCTGGGTGATCCAGGGCCGCAATGTTGATGGAGCTTCTTCCAGAGTTGGCAGCTTGATTGTGCTGCAGCGATAACCTTCCCGGTGCAAGCGCACTCCCAAATCCGCATCTTCCGTTACATTAAAAGGATCCCATGCCCCCACCTCCCTGAGAACGTTGGTACGGAAATGCGGTCTTAGGTAGCAAACGCACCAAATAAGGGTGTTTTGAAATCTAGGGCCGATCCCAAAGAAAGGATCGCCTTATGGCGCATTGGAAGTGGATATTAGTATTTGTGGTTTGGTTTCATTCAAGTCAGACGATGGGCTTCGCCATATCTAACAAGCCGCCAACCAAATTCGACTGTGTCATCTCGTTCAACAAAATAAAATTGCCCGGTGAATCTGAGTTTTTGGGAGGCAGGGTCCTTGTACTTGATGACCAATATGAGGCCCACCTTCTTTTTATCACCATCAATTCTAACTCTGGTTCGCCGAGACGCGGGTCGCAATATAGAACTGGTGCCAATATTGGTATCAAATTCTTCGCCAGGTATCACTATTCGCTTACCCAGACCAAATGTTTTGCTGACGGACTCGTCAATAAATTCATCAACGATAGATTCGTCAAAATGCATGAAAAAATCTTCAACCAACCTACTATGGCTGCTCATATTATAAGCAGGCATTCTGCCAAAATTTTGTATTTTCAGTTTGATATCAATTCTTGCGGTGCCCTTATCACTAAGGTCAAATACTCCGTTTGGAAAAGCATCGAAACTAAGCCAAGGACGTTGGTCATTGATAAATGCCGCCGATGTAATCTTGTTCATTTCGTTAGCGGCAGCCAAGGTTTGCCAAACAAGAAAAACACCAAATACGCCGATCACAGAAGCAAATATCGTAGCCCAAAACATAGCTTCGGCCCACTTAGCCATTTCCCGCTGGGCATTCAAATCATCTTGAGCGCGATTTTCAGCGGCGGAAGCCTTTGGGGAGTTACTAAAGCACACTCTCGCTATCTCAATGGTAGTGCTAGCGTCGAGGCATTTGGAGTAATTTTTCTGAGTTGCCTCGTAATTGGCATAATCGGATTTGCTGGATTGATTGGCAGCATTGTAGCCTTTTGAGTACGCTCCCTGCCAAGCAACAAACCCAACTATAAGCAGTCCGGCAGCTACAGCTATCCAAAGGATAAATGTTCCATCCCTAGGGCCGCTAAACACTGTAACAAAAAGGCAGCAGTAAACTTCCCACGACTAACCTTATTTCTCAGATTGCGTTCATCTTCTTGAACATCAATTGATTGCAGCTTTTCTACGAGCTGTGAATAGCTAATGTTTTGTTTAGCCATTTCACCGCGAATGATTCCTCGCGCCTTGGCTTCCCAGTCAGTTCTTTCAGGCATTTTGCACTCCATATAATGATATTGTCATCATATATGATGCTAAAACACTTGACAAGATTACAATTAGTCACCATATGTAGGTCATAAGCACTACAAACGATGACAAATTGGAATTATGGCACAACATTTTCTATTATCAGCAGTTTCAAGAACCCTATCCCTTCGCAATATCTACAAGAACGGGGAAAAGAAGGCGTATGAGACATTCTGCAAGCTACGTTGGTCAGAAACGGATGGTGAGGCTGTTTGCCCTAAATGCGGTTGCCCTGACACCTACGACATTCCAACCCGCAGGAAGTTCAAATGTAAGGCTTGCTATCACCAGTTTAGCGTTACATCGGGAACACTCTTTGCCAGCCGGAAACTCGACTTTGTTGATTTGCTGGCGGCAATCTGTCTGTTTGTGAATGGTTCAAAAGGCATGTCTGCGGTTCAGTTCTCACGCGATCTGGACGTGCAGTACAAGACAGCATGGGTACTGGCACACAAGCTACGCGAAGCCCTTTCAAACGAAGTGCATACTGGCGAAATTCTGGAAGGTGAAGTGGAAGTTGATGGTGCATATTTTGGTGGTCACATTCGCCCACAGAACGCCAAAGAAGACCGTGTTGACCGTCGTCGCGCAAAACACCAGACAGGTACAAGACGTGTAGTTGTAGCCTTCCGTGAGCGCCTTGGCCGTACAGTTCCATTCGTCACCAAAACCGAAGCAGAAGGCGTTGAACTAGCGAAAGAGAACGTATGTCGTACCGCTTCAATGGCAGCAGACGAAGCAAGCCATTGGGACTTGTTGCATGACGGTTGGGACGTTGATCGGGTTAATCACAGTGAGATTTATTCGGACCACGGCAAGCATACAAACTGGGTAGAGTCATACTTTGCACGGTTGCGCCGGATGGTACGTGGACAGCATCATTTCGTAAGCCCTAAATACCTTCACCAGTATGCAAACCATGCAGCGTGGTTGGAAGACAATCGCCGGAACTCAAATGGTGAGAATGCTTTCAAAGTCGTAACCCACGCAATGCTTGCGCCAGTTAGTCGGAATTGGAAGGGGTATTGGCAGAGAACGACGGCTTAACCAAATTGAGTTGCTATTATATGGACCGTTCTTGCTTCAATATCTATTTCGAACAACATGTAAATCTCCGGTAATCTGGATAGGGGCGGCGAATTATAAACCCCAAAGCCGTTCGACTCATGATCTGAGTGTTGCTCTCCAAATGTGAATGGGTTGTAATCTAACGCGCTCTCAACACTCGATAAAAGATCAATAAGATCGTCTATGTCATACATGTCTTCGTTGACGCATTTCCTCCAAGCCCGCTCGCACGGCTCTGACATCTTTATATGCCAGTTTCGTTTGCGGGGATTTGGATCGCGAATTTTCAACTTTACTAATTTCTGTGTCGGCCCAATTCTTAGCTTCGAGAGACACTTCGTTGGGGATCAAATGAATTGCATTATAGTATGGGATTTCTTCGCCAAACTCCACCATGTCCCAAACCATATCGTGGGAAAACTCACTAATAGTTTTGGCGGAATTATTATTACAAACAAATTCTACAATTTCGCCTAAGACTGCCTTCTCTGTTTCACTTAAATGATTAGTGTCCGTATCATTTAGCGCAGTAAATTCCTTTTTCTGGAAGCCATGATAATCTACAGTATCTATACGAATGATTTCTTCTTTAGATAGCTCTGATAAAACAGATAAAAGTGGATCGCAGGTCGGGCCAAAGGGCCTTTTTTTGTATACCGCCCCTGTAATCGCTTCTCCGGTTTCCAAGTACATCAACATATCAGAATAATAGAGAACTTTGTGTAGCTTAACCGCGCCCAAACAAGCGGAATCACAGCGGCCAATAACATGTACGACCACAGCACGAAGCTTGTTCCAGTTGAGTTTCAGGCCCTTTTTCTTCATTATATAATGATAGTATTGTAATTAGAAAAACTAGTCAAGTCTTTGATTTATAACGAAAAATTAACCAAAATCTATGAGTCAAATCAACCACTTAAATCACTTTCTAGACCAAATCACATTCCCGTTCTGGTCCGTACCTTTCCTAACCCTATCATCCACATGCAATGCCCGTAGTGCTTTGCTGACACGCTTTACAAGGTCAGACACGCACTTACGATCCCTTGCGTCCTGTCCGTTCACTGTAATGATTTCCTGCGCAATCTGGCGGCTGGTTACAGGTGTTGTAGTTAGCCGCAGTTGATCCTGAATTGCTCTTGTCAGCTCACCACGTCCGAATATGACATTTCGCTTCTGGCGTGGCATTGCAGCGTCCAGATCACCCTCATATCCAAGTGTGCCTAGTACGCGATCCAGTGCGCCTATGTTGTTCTTGATTTCAGCTAGCCTATCCCGAATACGTTCAGCTTCGTGAAAGTGTTCAACACGCTTGTGGAGTAGTCCTGAGATGGTATGTTCATACGTGGTAGTGGCCATTTATGCCCTGTATTGATCTGGATCAAATAAGCGTTGGTATTTCAACTGTAGTTTTCACTCGGTGGTACCCCCCTCAATAAGGTTGCCACTGTGCGGCTGGTATGCTCTCCTCAGAATACAGCCAGCCGTTTTTCGTTCCCAATTTACGAAAATCAGACGAAATTTTCCATTTGATAGTTGGTGCGTTTGCTACCTAAGACCGCGGAAATGATTGGATGTTCCACCGAGCGGGATGGGTACCCGCCATTTTGCCAGCACAGGTAATATGCCATTGAACAGTGTCAGATATTCAATTGCGAACATTCTTGAAAGCCAACTCTGGCTACCATTGTGAATGTGTAACGGTGCTTGAAGACAGGCAAGTTCCGGGCCAGCTGCGCCGAACGTTTCATAAGCTTCCCGCAATTGCCCGGGAGAGGGTCTGTCTTCTGCATCATACAGGACCAGATAATCCCCCCGGCAAAGCGGCAGCGCGTAATTGAGTGCTTTTGGTTTGGTTCTGGGCAGGGCTGGTGGAACCACAATCAACTCGAAGCAGGACGGCAGGTTAGCCAGTTTAATGGCAAAAACTGTGTCCGGGTCGTCTTCCTCACAAATCAGTTTGATGTCGAGTTTGTCCTGTGGCCAATCCAGCAATTGCAGATGCCTGGTAAGTTCCCCGATTTGCCCGCTCTCCCTGTAAAGCGCCACCAGGACAGAATAGACCGGCAAGTCACGGTCGCGGGTTCTGGCGACCCCACTGGAGGCGGGTTGCTCTTCTTCATAGGCGGCGAGCAGGACACCCCGCAGAAGAATGCTGGAAAAGTAAAACACGGCCAACAGGGTAGAAAGCGCCAGTACAGTAATGTGAGGGAGGATAATACCGCCTGCCAATATGACTGACATCATGGTGACAACCAGGAGAACTTGGGCAAGTGAGAAGGTCTGCTCCGCCGAGTAATGTGGCGCTTGTTCGCGCAAATTATGAACCGCCTGCACAAGCAGATGTTGTCTTGTCTCGCGGGTCAAAGACTTTGAGCGCTGTCCGTCCTTCAACAAATTTTGCGCGTCGAGCCAGTTTTCACGGGAAATGACACCAGACTGCAACAGGATTTCCAGGGCTGGCACACCAATTTTCAGGGAAGTTGCGTGGGCCGCACAAAGATAGGGCTGTCCTATACCGTAACGGTTGAGAACCGCTATGTCCTCTGGCAGAACAGGTTGCGGCGCATCGTTTTGTTGGGTGGTGGTGTCTTGCCCATAAGTATGAATCGGCTGCTTTGGGCCGTTGAGCGAAAACTCCGCTTCAATCCCCCCCGGATGTTTACCGCGTTCATAGTCACGCGGTTCCCACACAACCATTTAGTTGCTAGACATCCCCTGCACACCAGGATTGTTATACCGCAGGAACAAGAAATTGAACAGCCGCGTAATCACGCCAGTCATCAAGCCGGGGAAACTTGCTCGATTTCGGGCATTTCTACTGACATTGCTGGTTATTATGGGGATGCAAACTGCTTCGGTTCCCGGATTTGCACAGGAAGTTATCATTCCAAATTTTTGGGACAAGCATGAACGCTTTCCCAAGCCGGATCTGACAAAACTGCCACGTTTGCGGTTTCTCACAACAACCGATTTCCCGCCGTTCAATTTCATTGATCGCAAGAAGCGGCTGAGTGGATTTCATGTCGATCTTGCGCGCGCGATCTGCAGCGAGCTTAACTTGCTGAACCGCTGCCAAATTCAGGCGTTGCCTTGGGATGAGCTCGAAAAGGCAGTTGCTGCCGGAGAGGGGGAAGCGATTATTGCCGGGCTTGCCATCAATGAACAAACCACAGGAAAATATGAATTCTCCAGACCGTATCTCCATATTCCAGGGCGGTTTGTGACCCGCAAGGATTCTGGTCTGTCCCCGCCACTTTATGAATCGCTCTTTAAAAAGACTATCGGTGTAGTGGCCGGTTCCGCCCATCAGGCCTATTTCTCCAAGGCATTTGGGGAGCGCAAGTTTGAGGTGTTTCAGTCGCGTGATACATCGCTCACGGCACTGAAAGAGGACAAGGTGCAGGCAGTGTTTTCTGACGCGTTATCGCTGTCATTCTGGCTGGCTTCTTCTGCGTCCCAGGACTGCTGCGTGTTTGTGGATGATGCGTATCTGTCAGAAGAGTATTTTGGGCATGGTATGGCTGTGACCTTACCTAAAGGTCGTGATGATCTGGTCCGTGGCGTCAATTATGCCTTGAAGCAAATCAACGACAACGGCACATTTGCCGAGCTTTATCTGAGGTATTTTCCAGTAGGACTGTTTTAGCGCCCTTATTTGTCTTTTATGAACGGCACACTCAGTGACCAAAGAAGCCGTGTCGGCTTCTCATCCTGCCAGGCTGGAAGCCCTATGGTCATGCCCTCATGTCCGGCCTTCGGTTGGTCAACATAGGTTCCAAACAGCCTGTCCCAAAACGCAAAATTGAAACCGTAATTTGAATCCGTTTCATTGTGTACGATTGAATGGTGGACCCGATGCATGTCTGGCGTAACCAATATCAGGCGAACATACCGGTCGAGCCACAAGGGCAGCTTCAAATTGGAATGATTAAACATCGACGAGCCGTTCAACGTAATTTCGAACAACAATACCGAGATTGCAGGCGCGCCCAGTAAAACAACTACTGCGAATTTCCAAACCATCGACAGAACGATTTCAATCGGGTGAAAACGGATTGCCGTGGTCACATCGAAGTCCACATCCGAATGATGCATGCGATGTATTTTCCAAAACAGTGGAATTTTGTGAGACGCCAGATGGGACAACCAAACCGCAAAATCAAGAATAAAGAATGAGACAACAACGGCAATCCACTTTGGTGCCGAAATCAGATTGAACAACCCGTAACCTTCCCTTTGAGCCCACAGCGCTCCTCCAACTGCTGCGGTTGCAAAGATTAGTCGAACCACGACGGAATCGATGATTACGATAACCCAATTGGTGACCCAGCGTTGCGTTTTGACCGGTTTGGGTATCCGGCGGGGGATGAACAATTCGAGGATTGCGAGTACACTAAAGAGCCCGCCAAAAACTGACAGCCGTATGGTACTCTCGGAAAGTTCGAACATTGCTTAGCCTTACAGACTTTGGTGTCTTGCCCTCGCACCCCGTTCAATTGCTGCACAGGCAAGACGATCGATATTGAGCGTATCACGCAGAATTTGAAGAAGGCGCAGTTCTTCCTGCTCCAAGCTCAAATCTGCGGCCGCGACGTCCACAGCAAGCGCATAAGCCGTTTCATGCAAATGGCTTGGTAGTACCTCCAGTGCATTGTCAAAAATCTGGTCCAGCCCGTTTTCATTCTGCAGAATTTCACTGCAATCAGCGGCAATACTGACCAGGTTTTCCTCGTTGAAATCTGAAAAAACCGGCAGCGACCGCGTGATGGAGCCAATTTTCGCCAACTCATTGTCAGTCATGCTTCGGTCTGCGGCTGACACTGTAACCATGATATGGATGAGTGCTTCATGCGGTGAAATTTTTGCCATTGGTCATGAATTCCTGATTGATTTGCTTATTGCCAAGCTATGCTCTCCAACCGCCTTCTGCAAGAAGGCCTGGCGCAATCGTTGCAAACAGTTTTGTGAGTTACACTTGTAAAACGACCCTAGGAAATCGGGGCGACTTGAGATAACACAACGCGGTTATCCCTTTGTTCGACATGGCATTTACGCAAGTCGTACAATCCAGTTTCAAGGAACAGTAGTAATGTCCGGTGCCAACCTGCCCGTTCTTGATTTTTTTCCCGGTCTTAAAGAGGCCGCGGCCTCCACGAAGGCCTGGCCGTTTGAAGAGGCAAGGCGGGTCATAAAACGGTATGAAAAATCCGGGTTCCCGGAGGAAGTTCTGTTTGAAACCGGATACGGTCCCTCCGGGCTGCCTCACATTGGTACCTTTGGGGAAGTTGCCCGGACTTCGATGGTAATTACAGCCTTTCGCGTTTTAACGGGTGACAAGGTTTCCTTGCGGCTATTGTGTTTCTCCGATGACATGGATGGAATGCGCAAAATTCCGGGCAACATACCCAATCAGGAGATGCTGCAAGAATTTATCGGCAAGCCGCTAACCGAGGTACCGGATCCGTTTACGGGCGAGTTTCCAAGTTTTGCCCACCACAACAATGCCAAGCTGTGTGAGTTCCTGGACCAGTTTGGGTTTGCTTACGAATTTGCCAGCGCGACAGAATATTACAAGTCCGGCCGTTTTGATAAAATGCTTCTGGTCGCCGCCGAAAAATACACGGAAATCATGGACGTAATGCTGCCGACTCTGGGTGAAGAACGTCAGGCAACCTACAGTCCCTTCTTACCGATTTCTCCAACCACTGGCCGGGTGCTGTACGTGCCAATGAAAGAAGTGAACGCCAAGGACGGGACAATCACGTTTGAAGACGAAGACGGCAGCGACACAACAATCGC
Source organism: Hyphomicrobiales bacterium (assembly GCA_021775415.1). GTDB lineage: Bacteria > Pseudomonadota > Alphaproteobacteria > Rhizobiales > Rhizobiaceae > JAALLB01. Next base: position 433,346 of record JAJFHV010000013.1, read on the forward strand.
AATAACCGGCGGAAAGGTAAAACTCCAGTGGAAGCCGGATTTTGGCATGCGCTGGGCTGCACTTGGTGTCGATTTTGAAATGTACGGCAAGGATCATCAGATTAACTCAAACCTGTATGACCGGATTTGCCGAATTCTAGGTGCACGGGCGCCCGAGCATTTTATCTATGAATTATTTCTCGACCAAAATGGCGAAAAGATTTCCAAGACAAAAGGCAATGGCCTGACGATTGATGAGTGGCTGACCTACGCACCACCGGAAAGCCTTTCGCTATTCATGTATCAAAAACCGAAGACAGCCAAGCGGCTGTATTTTGATGTGATACCGCGTCAAGTGGATGAGTATTTCCAACATCTGTCGGCTTATGAGGGACAAGACCCCGACAAGAAGGTGCAAAACCCGGTCTGGCATATTCATTCTGGCTCTCCAAAACCAGTGGAACTTCCGGTTTCCTATTCAATGCTGCTTAATCTGGTGAGCGCATCGAATTCGGAAGATAAATCGGTGCTATGGGGGTTCATTTCCCAGTATGCGGCTGACGTTACGCCTCAAACTCATCCGGTGCTGGACCAGATGGTGGAGTATGCCATTCGCTATTTCCGTGATTTTGTGAAACCTGAAAAATCATTCCGGGCAGCCAGTGATAAAGAACGTGGTGCGCTAACCACCCTTCGCGAGCGGTTATTGGCGCTTGACCCGGCCTCGGATGCTGAAACCATTCAAACCGAAGTTTTTGCTGTTGGTAATGAGCATGGATTTGAAAATCTGCGGGAATGGTTCCAGGCGCTTTACCAGATTTTACTGGGTCAGGATCAGGGCCCGCGGTTTGGTTCCTTCGTGGCGCTTTACGGAATTGGCGCCACTATTCAGATGATTGATGACGGGCTTGCCGGCAAACTGGTTAATTGACGAGTCCATGGCCTAGTTACCTTGTTTTGAAACTCCGATTTGCCCGGGCGCCATTTTATCCTAGACTGGCGCTACAATGTTTAAGGCAATTTCAACTCTGGTAAAAATCGGTATCGCGTCGCTTGTAGTCGGCGCGATATTGACCCGACTTGATTTATCAGCAGACCAGATACTGCTGGAACTGGGGTTTACGCCTGATACGGTGATGTCATGGCTGGAACGAGGCATTCAGTGGGCACTTCCCAATATCGTGCTTGGATCAATGGTGATCATACCGGTCTGGTTGGTGGTTTACCTGTTTCGCCCGCCGCGTGCCTAAATCCATTTACTGAAAATCAAAGGCTGAAACGCCCCGCACCATGTCATCCAGTCCGAGCGGCCGGGTAAGCGGCGGATAGGCGCGTGCAATACAACCGCGCCGTTCGCACAACCGGCATCCGGGTCCAATTTTCATCGGCTCACGAGCGCTTGGACCCACCAACCCGTCGGCGTAAACCACATTTGCAGCGTGCGCTATATCAAAGCCAACCAGTAGTGCCGTGCGTTGGGGCCGGTCAAAGTATCCAGACCGCAGGCCCTCAACAGTGCGCCCGATCACGACGAAGCGCGCATCTTCCGGCGTAATCACAGCCTCGGCGAAAATCTGCCCCGGACTGCCAAAAGCCTGATGCACAACAAGTTTTGGGCAATCCCCGCCAAACCGGGTTGTGGGGAAGCCATTCGCGCCCGCCCGTCGTATCCGGTTTCCGGCCGCATCAGTTTCCATGACAAAAAACGGCACTGCATTTTGCCCGTGTTTTTGCAGCATTGTCAGTCGCCATGCCGCCTGGGCAAAGGTCACGCCGAAACGCGACCGTAACACATTGATATCACACCGCAATCTGCGTGCTGTACTCAAAAAGCGGTCATAGGGAAGCATCATGGCAAGTGCCAAAAGCCGGGCAAATTCAAATCGTGCGAGGCGGCGGGATTCGTCTGACGTAAGATTTAAAAATCCGACCTCCTCGTCGATCAGGTCTTTTTCCGCAAGCAGTGCTACCTCGACCGCAACCTCTTGAAGTTGATCAGCTGGCGAGAGGCGCTCGGAAATCATCAACCGGTTTGAATGGCGGTCAAACCGTCGCCGCCAGTCCGGCATGGTTTCAACCGGCAGGAACTGAACTGTAAGCTCGTGTTCTTGAACCAGCCATCGCCGAAGTGCGGCCATCAGGCCGTCAGACAGATCAAACTGGTCAAGCAGGTTTTGTGCCGCGCGCTCAATTGCAGGAACATAGGGCGAGCGTTGCTCGAACGCCTGACGCATTTCATCAACCGGCAATCTTGCGCCATCCAGAACCGCACCGCTTCCCTCCTTGGCCATCATGCTGGAAAGTCCTGAAAGCCGCTCAAGAGATTCCCGGTATCCTTGGTACAGTTTGATCATCGCGCCCGCCACATTTGGGGCCGCCTCTGTAAACTCAATCAGTTCGCTACTGTCCGGCGCGGAGCCAGCAAGCAGCGGATCTGAAAAAGCCTCATTCAACTGCCCCATCAAATTGGCTTCGCCAGTGCCTTGCAGCCCCTCAAGGTCAATTTCATAGGTGGAGGCCAGCTTCAACAGCAGCTGGACAGTCAATGGGCGTTGATTGCGTTCGATGAGATTGAGATAACTTGCAGAAATTCCAAGTTCTGTGGCCATCGCGGTCTGGGTAAGGCCGAGGCCGGAGCGAATGCGGCGAATTCTCGGTCCGGCAAATATCTTTTGATCGGCCATCGGTATTCCAGTTGAGAAGGTTGCGGGGACTGTTTCGACCCGAAACATGAAAAGCTGTGGTTAATGTTTACAAAATTATCAAATAAAGTCGATTAAAATATTTACAATAATGACAATTTGACAAAATTACCTGTAAATTGGCAGACAATTAGACCTGAAATTATGCGTTTTGCGTAAAATTTGCTGGATTTTCGACTCAATATGTAAAATTAGTGTGGCAAGCGCATTGTAAATCGGTTGAATTCCGGCTGGTGACATTGCTTTGAGACAATCACACAAGGTAACTCAAGAGGAATCTTATCATGACCGACTTTTACAATCTGGTCCCCGGCGCGCCTGAAGGCCGCTATGACAACATCACCCGCACATACTCACCCGAAGACGTGCAACGTCTGCGTGGATCGGTTGAAATCAAGTATTCTCTTGCTGAAATGGGTGCGAACCGGTTGTGGGAAATGGTCAACAGTGATGACTATGTGAATGCACTTGGTGCTCTTTCCGGCAACCAGGCCATGCAAATGGTTCGTGCCGGTCTTAAAGCCATCTATCTTTCCGGTTGGCAAGTTGCGGCAGATTCCAACACTGCATCTGCCATGTACCCCGACCAGTCACTTTACCCGGCCAATGCCGGTCCAGAGCTTTGCAAGCGTATCAACAAAACGCTTCAGCGCGCCGACCAGATCGAACATTCCGAAGGCAAAAAATCCGTCGACAACTGGTTTGCACCAATCGTTGCGGACGCGGAAGCCGGTTTCGGTGGGCCACTCAACGCATTCGAATTGATGAAAGCCTATATTGAAGCTGGTGCTGCTGGCGTTCACTACGAAGACCAGCTGGCATCCGAGAAAAAATGTGGCCACTTGGGTGGCAAGGTTTTGATCCCGACCCAGGCACATATCCGCAACCTTACCGCTGCACGCCTTGCTGCCGATGTGATGGGTGTCCCTTCGCTCATCATCTGCCGCACCGATGCAGAAGCTGCCAAACTCATCACATCCGACATCGACGAGCGCGACAAGCCGTTTGTCGATTATGATAGTGGCCGTACTCCAGAAGGCTTCTACAATGTGAAAAACGGTCTTGAGCCTTGTATTGCCCGTGCGATCGCAATGGCACCTTATTCAGACCTGATCTGGTGTGAGACTTCCAAGCCGGATCTTGAGCAGGCCAGAAAATTTGCTGAAGGCGTTCGCAAAGAGCATCCAAACCAGTTGTTGTCATACAACTGCTCACCAAGCTTTAACTGGAAAGCAAACCTTGATGATGCAACGATTGCCAAGTTCCAGCGTGAACTGGGTGCGATGGGCTATAAATTCCAGTTCATCACCCTTGCAGGTTTCCACCAGTTGAACCATGGTATGTTCGAACTGGCCCGTGGATACAAGGACCGCCAGATGGCAGCTTACTCGGAACTTCAGGAAGCAGAATTCGCATCCGAAGCCAATGGCTACACCGCTACCAAGCACCAGCGTGAAGTTGGTACCGGGTATTTTGATGCGGTTTCCATGGCAATCACCGGAGGTCAGTCTTCGACCACAGCCATGGGTGAATCCACAGAGTCTGCCCAGTTTACCGAAGCTGCTGAATAAACCAGCATTCGCCACAAATCGCCCCAAGGAGAGCAGGCAGAATGAGTACCAAACCACCCGTCAAGGAACGCTCGGAAGAAATGGCTTCGTCCATGACCCCGGATGAACAAACTGCAATTCGCATGGTTGCCAACGATCTGCATCGTCTCAACCAGTCTGTGATGAAGGCAGTGGAAGCAGGCGTTTCAGTCGAGTTGATCCGTTCAGCGCGTCATCACTGCGGCAATGGCAACTTTGGTGATCTGCTCACTCCGGTGATTGTGAAGCAGGGCAAAAGCTAACAGCGGTCAATTTGAGAATTTATTGCGGGCGGGTCACTTTGTGATCCGCCCTTTTTGTTTGTTTGGTCTGCTTTCGGGGGTAAAGCGGAAATCGAAAAATCACCAACCAATGTCCACTAATGACCCAAAGCGGACATTCAGCGACTAACAAAAAACCCGCCAAGCAAGCCTGGCGGGTTAGTAAATGTTCTAATTCAGGCGCTGGTTCGTAGCACCACTGGAGTCTCAGTCTTAGAAGTCGCGGCGAACCGTAACTTCCCAGTTGTTGTAGTCGAAGCTGGTACCACGTAACAGTGCCCCGCCGTTCACCAGGTAAGAAGCCGAACGTTCGGTTTCACCCGCAGTGTAACTTGCCTTGACATGGAAGCCGGGGGCTGCAGCAGGATACCAGTTAAGACCAACCGACCACTGGTCTGTGTCGCCTTCTGTGATACTGGCAACGAATGCGGTACCCATCGCGTTCACACAGCCGAAACCGGCTGCGCTTACCGCTCCCGCTGGACGTAAGTGAGTAGCGCTACCAGCTCCAGAACCAGCACAGGCATTACCGCCTTCGATGTGGTAGTAGTTGGCCCAGAACTGAACTTCATCAGTCAGGTCCATGCCGTAAGCAACACCCCAAACTGAGTCAGGGTTTTCTGTCATCAGATTAGAATGAACATAGGCGGTGTTGTAGTCGCCATCAGCCATGTACATGGCCCAAAGCGTAGCACCCGGTGCCATGTTGGAGAGGTCGACGTTGGCACTTATCTTGTATGCCCAACCACCAATATCGGTAACTGTTGCTGTTGTTGGAACTAAGCCTCCAACCGTCCGAACAAGCTCAGGTGCGATTGAATCGTGCACTGCAGTACCGGCAATGCCCCATCCATCACCGGAGTAATTAAAACCGGCATAGAAGTTGGCACGACCATCAGTACCACCAGCATTGGTAGCGTTACCGAATGCATCACGACCATAGTCGATGCGTGGATCGTCAGCACCAACGGTGATTGCAAGACCATCAGCTGCCCAGGTGTAGTCAGCAAGGGTAGCATCGTCAAAGCCGTAGAAGCCGTCTGGGTAAATAATACCAGAAGCAACTGACGCTACTGATTCAGCGTTGATCCAGCCGTAACCGTGGTTGGTTGTCCAGTAGTTGTCGGAGAAACCGAAACGGAAACCGGCGATTGAGATCAATGCCCGGTCCATGTCGACATCAACATCAACGTTGGACTGACCTGCTTCAAGACGATACTGGGCGCGCAATGTGCCCCAATCAGTCTCGTTGCGAGTGTCGATGTTCAAGCGAGCCCGCTGTCCCCAAAGCGTGAAGTTTGGATCGCGACGTGTGGCAAATAAATTAGTCCCAGTTACCGCACCACCAAGAACACCACCAATACCAGTCGCACCATTGAGTGGGTCGTCGTTGGCTTTAAGGTGTGTTTTTTCATAAGAAGAACGCACGAAGCCGTTAAAGCTGATGCAGGTTTCTGTACCCGGGATATAGAAGAACCCCGAACCGTATGCATCACAGATACGTACGTATTCTACTGGCTCTGGCTCAACGACGATAGCGTCGGCGGCCTGAGCACCGGTTGCAACAACCATGGTTGCAGCAGTTCCCAAAAGAAGGGCTTTGATTTTCATTATTTTGACCTCCAGTCAAAATCGCAAATTTGGATTTTCCAGGATTCCAGCTGTTTGGAATAACCCCATGAAAAACCCGTGAACCATTTGGATAGGACGCCACAGGCACCCTCAACCTGAGAGCGAACATACAAAACACTGCACTTTTCGCAATTGCCTGATGTCGGATTCGTCAAAAATTCACGCCCGTGACGCGATTTCCTGATCAAAAGTGGCAAATTGGCAACACAATTGGCTCGACTGTGGACGAAATGCCTGCAATCACAGGCAAACGATAGCTCACAATACAGAGTAGCAATGTCCGCTATTGGCACGAAGCAGACATTGTAAATTTATGACAAAGAGTCTGCTTTCGGGGGTAAAACGGAAATCGATTGGATTGCCATTTGGGTCCGTTAATGCCCCAAAGCGGACATGCCATAGAACTATCGCACGTGCAGTTATGCAGCCTGACTGAGAGACTCTTCAATGCTCTCAATTGCATTGTTAAGTTTTTGACGCTGAAACTTCAACTGATCGAGCTGAAGTTCAGTAGATTCCAAATGCGTAGAAGTGGACTCCTGTATTGGTGAAGTTCCTCGTCCGAATAGAAGCCATGATGGGCTGATACCTAGTATTCCTGCCAGCATCGTCAATCGATTTGAACGCGGCTCTGCTCGGTCACATTCCCACGCTTGGAGGGTTTTTACTTCTACTCCAACCAGCTCAGCTACTTCAGCCAATGATGTGTTTTTCGCATTTCTTGCTCGGCTCAACCGACCACCGAGAGTATCAAAATCATTAGTCTTTATGGATATGTCGGCAACAGTCATTTCATGAACTTTCTAAGATTGATCTGAAAACGGTGGGAAGTCACGCATATAGTCTAGATAGGCCAGAAACGCAAAAGCATGTGGAGTTTTGCATCAGCCAGATTTTCGCTAAAGTTTCGGTAGTTCACCTCAGGGAACAGCACGGCACAAAATAGCCTGTATTTCCGTTGTTGGTACAAAGCAGACATGGCAAATTTATGACAAAGAGTCCGTTACTGGCACATAACTGACATCGGTGTGCTTACGAAGTTTTTTTCGGGGGTGTCCGTGGCTTGCGAGTAGCTGTGGTTTTTCTTGGAGCCGCTTTTTTTGGCTTCGCCGCTTCATCATTCTCGACGACGGGCTCGGCCTTCTTCGGGTTGCTATCCATCGGCTTGTCATTTTCCACCACCAGAGGTTCTTCATGAGGCTCATCTGGCCATCGGGAAAATGGGAACGGCTTTTCTTCCGTTGCAAAGGTCAAAAAGGTGGTGATTTGCTGGAGATAACGAGCAAGATTGCGGCCAAAGCGAGTAAACTGAGTGTTCGGCTTGCGAGTAAACAACGTGGCAAGGAATTGAAAAACAACCACCGCCACAATCACAACCTCAGCAACATTGAACGCGATAGCCAACACAATCATCCAGACCAAGCGTAGCCAAATGCTGGGCCTAGTAAGTTTTTGCTTTAAGTTCCCGCTCATTCCCATCTCTCCGTGATTGGTTGTATCCATCAGGCCTACTTAAGGTGTGGCTTACCGGATTGCGAGAACCATAGCTTTCAAAGCTCGGAAAATCTACGTGACGAGGAAATTTGCGAATGTCCGCTTCTGGCACAAAGCGGACATCAAAGGTGCGGAACAGAATGGCTTTTTTCGGGGGTACAGCGGACATCGATTGCCTACCTTCGCAGAGGAAGGCGTTCGTCGTTCTAATTGCCTCCGCCGATTTGCGCCTTTCAGGCACCGCATCCCCACACTATTGAAGAATCTCTGCATAGCGTTCACGCAGGAGGTTCTTTTGAACTTTCCCCATCGTGTTTCTGGGAAGTTCGTTCACGACTATCATCTGTTTTGGTTGCTTGAACCGTGCCAGCTGTGACTGGAGATTTTTCATAATTAAATCGACATCGAGTTGGGCATTCGGTTGAGGGACGAGGATGCCTACAACACCTTCCCCGAAATCGGCATGGGGTACTCCAATCACCGCAGATTCAAGGACGCCTTCCTGTTCATCCAGTATCAATTCAACTTCCTTTGGGTAGATGTTGTAGCCCCCGGAGATGATCAGGTCCTTCGATCGACCAACAATCTGGATGTAACCGTGCTCATCGCAAAGCCCCATGTCGCCAGTAATAAAAAATCCGTCGTCACGAAATTCTTCGTTTGTTTTTTCCAGCATTTGCCAGTACCCGGTAAACACATTGGGTCCACGAACTTCGATCATGCCAACTTCGCCACGCGGAAGCGGTTTGGCGGTTTCGGCGTCTACTATTCTTATCGTCACTCCCGGCAATGGAAATCCCACAGTTCCTGCCCGGCGTTCGTCATCATACGGGTTGGAGGTGTTCATGTTTGTTTCTGTCATGCCGTAGCGCTCAAGTATGCGGTGTCCTGTTCTTGCCTCGAACTGTGTATGGGTTTCAGCCAGAAGTGGTGCGCTGCCGGAGATAAACAACCGCATATGCTCAACCAAATCCTTGTTAAACCGATCATCATCAAGCAAGCGGGTGTAGAAGGTTGGAACTCCCATCAATACAGTCGAGTTTGGCAGGTTTTCGATAATGGTGTCTGCGGCAAACCCGGGTAAGAAAATTTGCGAAGCACCCGAGATCAAAACCACATTGGTTGCGACAAACAAACCATGGGTGTGAAAGATTGGCAGCGCGTGCAAGAGCACATCCTGGTCGGTAAACTGCCAGTAACTTTTCAGGGTTTTGGCGTTGGACAACAAATTGTCGTGGGTAAGCATCGCACCCTTTGAACGCCCGGTTGTACCGGATGTGTAAAGAATGGCAGCCAGATCGTCATCTTTTGTGGGAGCTGTTTCAAACTGGGTGGATGAGGCCAGCCCGGAATCTGATAGGCTGCCGGCACTTTCGGCTTCATTCTTCCAAACACCGAGCGTATCAAGATGGATGCCAAGTTTGTCAGTCAAGGCCTGATAGTCGTCTTGCGAGGCCGGATCACATACAAACAGCGTCGGCGTTGCATCCTCAAGAAAATATTGAACCTCTGGAGTCGTGTAGGCGGTGTTAAGCGGCAAGAACACTGCCCCCGCCCGCACGCACGCCAAATACAGCATTATAGCTTCAATGGATTTCGGAACTTGCGCTGCTACACGGTCTCCCGGTTTGACGCCCCGCTCGACCAGGACATTTGCAAACCGTGCAGACACGTCAAAAACATCTTGATAGCGATAGACGCGTCCGTCCGGCATTTGGGCAAATTTCGTGTTCGGATCTGTTCCCTTCAACAATCCGTCAAAAAGCACATTGGTCATTTGATATCTCTCAAACTTTGGAAAGTGCAGCTTCCAATTCGCCGATCAAATCATCCACATCCTCAATTCCGACAGACATGCGGATGAGATTGTCCGGGCACCCGGTTAGATGGCCCTCGACTGTGTGGCGGTGTTCAACAAGGCTTTCTGTTCCACCCAGCGAGGTAGCGCGGTGAATGCCGGTGAGATGTCGACAAAATGTGAGCGCGGGCTCTTTGCCACCCTTGGCCAGAAACGACAGCAAATATCCAAATCCGTTCGGCATCTGGCTCTTTGCAACATCATGACCCGGATCGTTTTCAAGCCCTGGATACCAGACCGCCTCGATCGCTTCATGATCACCGAGATACTGAGCAACGCTCATCGCGTTGCTGCTCATCTGCCGAACTCTAAGGGGTAATGTTCGCATTCCGCGGATTAAAAGCCATGCTGCATAGGCTGAAAGAATTGCTCCGGCCCCATGACGCGCCTCTTGTACAGCCAGCCAGATGGGTGAGGTTTTATTTCCTGTCGTCAGGCAGCCCGCCAATACATCCGAATGGCCGTTGATTGCTTTGGTTGCCGAATGCATGACGATATCCGCACCAAGTGCGAGAGGCTGCATCAGGACCGGTGTGGCAGCGGTTGCATCAACCACCAGTAACGAGCCTGCTTTTTTGCAGCAATCCGCAGCATGGCGAATGTTGGTTGTGCGGAGCCAGGGGTTTGAGGGTGTTTCAACAAAAACCATTCTGGGTTTCTCAGAACCAATTGCTGCAGCGAGCTCGTCCGAGTTGCTGGTGTCAACTTCAACCAAACGGATTTCACGCTTTTCGCAAAATCCTCTCACCCAATGCGTCGTCCCCCAATAGATGCCCTTTTGAAGTAGCAGCGTTTCACCGCGATCAAGTGTACCAATCAGTGTAGAGATTGCCGCCATGCCGGATGAAAACAACAAGCTGTCTTCACCACCTTCAAGGTTGGTCAGAATTTCTTCCGCAAGACGAACCTGATCATTATTGTCCCGGCCATAAGAATTTTCAGGCGCGACGAGATTATAGTCTGCATCCCGCACAAAGGTTGTTGAAGGTTGAAGCGGGGGTACCACTCCGCCGGAGCCTGCATCAAATCCTCCGCCTGCACGTGCAGCAACGGTGTCTGGTTTCTTGGGGTCAATCATTTTATGCCTCATGGGGATTTTCAGTCATTTAGGCAATCTTTAAGAGAATTAGCAACGACAAATCCCGCATCATCGTGAGTGTTTCCATTGGGCGCATTGTGACCGGCTTTTTGCCATTGCGTGGATAAAAAAGCTGGACTACGGTCCAAAGAATCCTAGCTCCTGCACAGGAGTAGAGAGTTTTACAGAATACGATTGGAGAGAGTATGTCGAGCGAAAGCAAGTGCCCGGTGATGGGCGGATCACAAATTGAGGCCAGTGCTGTCACGGCAAACCAGAAATGGTGGCCTAACCAGTTAAATTTGAAAGCGCTTCAGCAGAATTCTCCAATGGCTGACCCCATGGGCGAGGATTTCAATTACGCAGAGGAATTCAAGAGCATCGATATGGACACCCTGATCAAGGACGTTGATGCGGTTATGACCCTGTCACAGGATTGGTGGCCAGCTGACTATGGTCACTACGGCCCATTCTTCATCCGCATGGCTTGGCACAGCGCCGGCACATACCGTACCTTCGATGGTCGCGGCGGCGGCGGTGCTGGCATGCAGCGCTTTGCTCCGCTCAACAGCTGGCCCGACAACGGAAACCTCGACAAGGCGAGGCGTCTGCTGTGGCCGGTCAAACAGAAGTATGGTTGCAAGATTTCATGGGCCGACCTGCTTATTCTGGCCGGTAACCGGGCGCTTGAAACAATGGGCTTCAAGACATTCGGCTTCGGTGGCGGTCGTGCGGATGCGTGGGAACCCGACGATGTTTATTGGGGTCCGGAGCAGACATGGCTCGGAGACGAACGCTACAGCGGTGAGCGGGATCTCGCAAATCCTCTCGGCGCCGTTCAGATGGGTCTAATTTACGTGAACCCGGAAGGCCCGAACGGCAACCCGGATCCAATCGCATCAGGCAAAGACATTCGCGAGACATTTGCCCGCATGGCGATGAACGACGAAGAGACTGTCGCGCTCGTTGCTGGTGGACATACGTTCGGCAAAGCTCATGGTGCTGGCGACGCGGCCAAGGTCGGTGCAGAACCTGAAGGTGCAGGCATCGAGGAACAGGGTTTTGGCTGGAAGAATAGCCATGGCACTGGCAAGGGTGATGACACGATCACCAGTGGCATCGAAGGTCCCTGGACTTCTGATCCAATCAAGTGGGACAACGGTTATTTCGATGCCCTGTTCGGTTATGAATGGGAACTGACGAAGAGTCCGGCCGGTGCAAACCAGTGGACACCAACGGCGGCCTCTGCTGCTGCTCAGGCCCCGCAGGCTCATGACGCCACCAAAACTGTACCGCTCATGATGACCACGGCAGATATGGCCATGCGAATGGATCCGATCTACGAGCCAATCTCCCGCCGCTTCCACGAGAACCCTGATCAACTCGCCGACGCCTTTGCCAAGGCTTGGTACAAGTTGACTCACCGTGATATGGGTCCACGCAGCCGCTGCCTTGGGCCGCTCGTTCCAGTTGGCGAGCAGTTGTGGCAGGATCCTGTTCCTGATGTGGATCATGAGCTAATTGGTGCGGGAGATGTTTCAGCGCTCAAAGCCAAGATTCTTGATTCCGGCCTGTCCATATCCCAATTGGTGACCACAGCTTGGGCATCGGCGGCATCGTATCGCGGTACGGACAAGCGTGGCGGAGCAAACGGTGCGCGCATTCGTCTCAGCCCTCAGAAGGACTGGGAGGTCAACAACCCGGCTGAACTGGCGAAAGTTCTGAAAGCCTTGGAAGGTGTCCAAAGCGATTTCAATTCAGGCGGCAAGGCGGTTTCCCTGGCTGATGTGATCGTGCTTGGCGGTTGCGCCGCCGTTGAGGCTGCTGCAAAAAAAGGCGGACATGATGTGGAGGTTGCCTTCACTCCAGGCCGCACGGATGCTTCGCAGGAGCAAACAGACGTAGATTCTTTTGCCGTGCTGGAGCCCGTTGCAGACGGTTTCCGCAACTACCTCGGCAACGGCAATGGTAGACCTTCTGAAGCATTGCTAGTGGATCGCGGGCAGTTCCTGACACTAACGGCTCCAGAGATGACCGCTCTTGTGGGTGGCATGCGTGCATTGGGAGCAAACTATGACGGTTCCGCACACGGCATCCTTACGAACCGGTCTGGCGCTTTGAGCAACGATTTCTTCGTGAATCTGCTCGATATGAGCACCGAATGGAAAGCTAAACCGGGTTCCGACGACATCTTCGAAGGTGTTGAACGTGGGACAGGGAACGTGAAATGGACCAGCACTCGCGCCGATCTCATCTTCGGTTCCAACTCTCAGCTCAGAGCGATTGCGGAAGTCTATGCTTGCGGCGATGGAAATGAAGCGTTTGCCCGTGACTTCGCAGCGGCCTGGAGCAAAGTGATGAACCTCGACCGCTTCGACCTTGCATAACCACTGATTGGTGGCGCAATTGGCGGTTTTCTACGCAAAAGCGGGATTACTTCCGCCGACTAATGGAAACGATATGATGGAATAAAAAAGGGTTCTACAAATTGTGGAGCCCTTTTTATGTACAGGATGTGAAGGCTCCCTAGTAAGTTGGTGCCTCGACACCGGCTCTGCGGCAGGCGCTGGCCAAAGTGTTTGCCATCAACATTGCAATCGTCATCGGCCCAACACCACCTGGTACCGGCGTGATAGAACCGGCAATCGCTGCTGCTTCATCATAGGCGACATCTCCGACAAGTCGGGACTTGCCTTCGCCCTTTTCTGGCGCATCAATCCGGTTGATACCCACATCTATAACCGCAGCGCCTGGCTTCACCCAGTCCGCCTTAATCATCTCGGGTCTTCCAACAGCCGCAACCAGAATGTCCGCAGAACTTGCCAGTGCGGGCAAATCCTTGGTTCTTGAGTGAGCAATGGTGACAGTTGCATTATCGGCCAGCAAAAGGTTTGCCATCGGTTTGCCAACAATATTCGAGCGGCCAACGACAACTGCATTGAGCCCTGACAAATCGGATTTACCAAGCGCTTTCTTGAGCAGAATCATGGAACCAGCCGGCGTGCAGGGCACAAATGCCGTATCGGTTTCGCCTGTGCCGAGTTTACCCACATTGATAAAGTGAAATCCGTCAACGTCCTTTTCCGGAGCGATTGTCTGGATAACTTTACCTTCATCAATGTGATCGGGTAGTGGAAGCTGAACCAGAATTCCGTCAATCGCCGGGTCATTGTTGAGGTTCTCAACCATAGTTAGAAGTTCGTCTTCGGGCGTTTCTGCTGGCATGGTGTGGGATACCGAATGAAAACCGCACTCTGTAGCTCTCTTGCCCTTCGAGCGGACGTAGACCTGGCTTGCTGGATCTTCACCGACAATCACAACCGCAATTCCCGGTGTAACACCCGTGTCCGCGAGCAGTTTTGCAGTCGCATTGGTAACTTTTTCGACCACTTCGGCAGCGACCACTTTTCCGTCAATTACTTCGGCAGCCATTCATTCCTCCCGGCGCATTCAGTTGAAGCATCTGATATGCACAAGATTAATTGAAACAACAATGGTTTGTTTAGATTATCGCTGTCAAAATCACGTTAGCGACCAATGGGCGCACGATTCGTGCTTTTTGTGTATTTGATGATTGTTTGGAACCGGCCATGACTTTTTCAAAGGGTTTTTATTTATCATTGGCTGTCACTGCCCTTGCCGCAATAACTCTCTTTGTGATGGGGCGGGAGCTGATTTGCACCTGTGGTTATGTCAAACTCTGGCATGGTGTGGTTTTCAGCTCTGAAAATTCCCAGCATTTATCAGACTGGTACACGCCCTCCCATATCATCCATGGTTTGGTGTTTTACGCCATTACTTCTTTTGTACTGTCACGCAGTGCCATCGGCTGGCGACTTGCTGCAGCGACAGTGGTCGAGTGTGCCTGGGAAATTCTGGAAAATACGGATCGCGTCATTCAGCACTATCGGGAAGTGACAATTTCCCTCGATTATTTCGGTGACAGCGTGATTAATTCTGTCGCCGATGTTGGTGCGATGATGTTTGGCTTCTGGCTTGCATCCCGGCTGCCGGTCTGGGCGAGTATTGGATTGGCTGTAGTTTTTGAGACCCTGACCCTGTGGATAATTCGTGACGGACTTATTCTCAATGTTGTGATGCTGGTCTGGCCCCTGGAGGCCATCAAAACCTGGCAATCGGCCTTGTGATTTATGAGCTGTTTTGGTCAGGTTTGAGTTATGAAGTGCCGAGTGACCCTAAATAAATTCGGCTATAAGGCGAGTTCGGTTTTTGAGTGCACCTCAAAGATGCAAAATGCATTGATTTATGCTGTAATTTTCCCGGATTAACTCCTGATTAACCACGGCGACGTCATGGTTGCCTTGGTCGGTCTAGTGGAGTTTCAACAGCTTTCAATTCTAGGTTGGCAACAAAAGGTGTGGGGGATTCTTTGGTCCAGGTGGGGCACGCTGGACGAAAGAGCAATAGGGGCAAGTCCCCCACATCTTAACAATCCGGTTTTCAAAACACTCAAGCGCCACCTTTTTCAAGCAGCGGGTCAATGAGGTTTTGTTTGTCTACATTTCCCATCGCGGAGAAGTCACCGGTTTCAAGCATCGCAAATGCGGCATCGTAAGCTGCTTTCTTCGCAACATTTGCCAGGCTCCCGCCAAGGCTTATGCGAGCAACACCTGCGGATGCAAAATCAGCCAACGAATATCTGGAGAATGTGCTCTCGCAGACCACGTTTACTGGTGCGTTGACAGATTTGCAGATTTGGCCGACCGCATCCAGATCCGGAAGCCAGGGTGCGTAAAGTACGTCCGCACCCGCTGCCTCAAAAGCCTGAAGACGTCGGATAGATTCTTCAATGTCATAGGTACCATTCATGTACCCATCCGCGCGGGCGGTAAGCACGAAGTCACCCTCCAGCGAACGACACGCGTCAACTGCTGCTTCAATCCGCTCAACCGCCTTTTGAAACGGATAGGCTTCCAGTGCCGGGAGTGCCGTGTCTTCAATACTACAACCAGCAAGGCCTGCAGCGGCTGCTGCCCGTATGGTTTCGGCTACACTTTCCGTGTCATGGCCATAGCCGTTTTCCAGATCGCCACTCAGCGGAAGGGGAGTGGCTTCAGCAAGTTCGCCTGCATGGGCAATTGCGTCATCCCGGCTGACATTTCCCATGTCCGCGAGGCCCAGGGTGAAGGCATGGCCCGCAGAAGTAGTGGCCAGGGCTTTGGCACCCATCCCTGCCAGCAGTCTTGCGGAGCCGATGTCCCAGGCATTGGCGAGAATAAACGGGTTGCCTGGCTGGTGAAGTTCACGAAATGACGGTTTGTCTTGGGAGGTGGTCACTGTGTCTGTTCCTTGTGAGTTAATAGATACGCAATAATTGCCGAGAACCTAACCCGGTCCTACTGACACCATGGTGTCAGTATTGTTTGCAAACCCGTGATCCATGAAAATTGCCGGGATCAGATTTGGCCTCATCGAGCCTTGTACGCCAATGACCCAACACGCACAAACGCCTTCAAACTGCACCCTGCCAGCCCAAATTTTACAAAGATGGTGCACAGTGATGTAAAAGAATCCAGCAACTGCCGGGTTGAATAATAAGATCATACAAGAAGTGGAATGCACATGAGTGCGCATTGGCAACAGGTACTGAAAAAGCTTTGGGGGGTTGATGCAGTATTGACCCCACTG
Source organism: Hyphomicrobiales bacterium (assembly GCA_021775415.1). Taxonomy (GTDB): domain Bacteria; phylum Pseudomonadota; class Alphaproteobacteria; order Rhizobiales; family Rhizobiaceae; genus JAALLB01. The sequence continues at coordinate 449,608 of JAJFHV010000013.1, forward strand.
GATGGGGAGTATGACCTAAATTTTTTGGCAACTGGTGAGCAGGATTATGTTCTAAAGGTCATGCGTGTCGATTGCGAAGCGGACTTCATTGATCTGCAATGCCGCACCTTTGATCACATCCGTACTATGGCACCCACGGTCCCTGTGCCCGCGGTAATCAACACCATGGCGGGGGACTTTTACACTTCAGTTCCAGATGAATCTGGCACACCGCGCATCGCCTGGTTGATGGAAAAGCTTGATGGCAAGCCCTATGCCCGGTTCAAGCCCCACAGCAATAAGCTGCTTCATAATGTCGGTGCCTCTGTCGGCGCGATGGACAAGGCCTTGGCTGACTTCAAGCACCCCTCACTTGCGCGCAGTTTCAAATGGAACTTGATGGAAGGTGACTGGATCGCGGATCAGACGCAAGTGATCGCTGATACAGCCCGTCGAGAACTGGTTGAGCAGATTGTCCGCGATTTTAAGGCCATCAAGCCTGCTTTGTCAGACCTGCCAAGTGTTGCAATCCACAATGATGTTAATGATTACAATATTATCGTTGGTGGCTCTTTGACCGAGACGCCACACGTTGCTGGCCTGATTGATCTGGGGGATATGTGTGCCAGCCCGCGCATCTGTGACCTTGCGATCACGGCAGCCTATATGGTGCTGGGACATCCCAACCCGGAAGAAGCACTGGTAACCGTGATTGCCGGTTATCACAGTTCCTATCCTTTGATCTCTGCGGAGGTTGATTTGATATGGCCACTTCTGCGGATGCGTCTGGCAGTCAGTGTGGTAAACTCAACCTTGATTGCAATTGAAAACCCTGATGATCCCTACGTGGTAATATCGCAAGGTCCCGCATGGGAATTTCTGGAAAACAATGACGTTAATTTTGACCTGATCAAGATACGTTTGCGCGCCGCTTGTGGTCTTCCGCCAACGGATGCTGCTCCCCGAATTTTGGCATGGCTTGACGATGAGCGCGGTTCCTTTGCTCCAATCATGGGTGAAATTATAGATCGTGCGCCGATGGGTTCGCTTTCGGTGGAAGCTTCCACCACACCGCAAAATCCGTTTGATATGACGTTGGCCGAAGCCGCGATGATTGGGCAGGGGGGCGAAAACGAAGAAAGTATCTGGTTGGGTTATTACGGTGAGCCTCGGCTGGTTTACACCGGGCCAGCCTTTCGAAATGGACCATGGAAGGCGTCAAACAGGCGAACTGTACATTTGGCAATCGATGCCTTTGCGCCCTCCGGCACCGCTGTTCATGCGCCGATGGCTTCGACGGTACACACGGTCATAAACCGCTCCGATTTTCTTGATTATGGTGGTGTAGTAATCTTGCGTCATAAAACACCCAAGGGGGATGAATTCTTTACGCTGTATGGGCATCTTGAACCGGAAATTTGCGAAACACTGAGTTGCGGCCAAAAACTCAAAAAAGGTGAGGCCTTTGCCAGACTGGCCGATGTAACCCAATCAGGCGGATGGGCGCCGCACGTCCATTTTCAACTAGCGCTGACTGTAGATGGTGTGGGCGATGATTGGCCCGGCGTTGCTGATCCTGATGAAATGTATTTGTGGAGCGGCATTTTCCCCAACCCGGCTGCATTAATGAATTTGCCGGATGAACGAACGCTTTTTAAGCCGGCTGATCGGAAAAAGGCCCTGGCAGAGCGGTGTGCTTATTTCGGTGAAAACCTGAAACTGAGTTATGCAGAGCCCGCAATGTTTGTACGGGGTTGGAAGCACCACTTGTTTGATGAGTGGGGTCGTCCGTATCTCGATGCATACAACAATGTTCCTCATGTTGGTCACGCGCATCCCCGCATCGCTGCCGCGGCACAAGATCAACTGAAGCGAATGAATTCAAACACGCGCTATCTGCACCCCGCGCAAACCGATTTTGCCAAAAAACTACTCTCCAAAATGCCTGCCCCGCTATCTAACTGTTATTTCGTCAACTCTGGCACGGAAGCAAACGAGTTGGCGTTACGTCTGGCGCGTGCCCGGACTGGCGGCAAGGATATGATCACTCCGGATCATGGCTATCATGGCAACACAACAGGAGCGATTGATATATCTGCCTACAAATTTAACGCCAAGGGGGGTTCCGGTCAGCCAGACTGGGTGCAACTGATTGAAGTTGCCGATGATTACCGCGGCAGCTTTCGCCGGGATGATCCGGACCGGGCCGAAAAATTTGCATATCTCGTTGATGACGCGATTGCAGCGATTAAGGCACGTGGCGGTAAACTGGCCGGCTTCATCGCTGAAACCTACCCCAGTGTTGGGGGGCAGATCATCCCGCCGCCGAATTATTTGGCCGCGGTTTACAATCGAATTCGATCAGCTGGCGGTCTGTGTATCGCTGATGAGGTGCAAACCGGACTGGGTCGTTTGGGCAAGTACTATTTTGGATTTGAGGAACAGGGTGCGGTACCTGATATCATCGTATTGGGTAAGCCGATTGGTAACGGTCATCCCTTGGGAGTTGTGGTTACTACTCAAGAGATTGCTGACAGTTTCGCGAAAGGACCGGAATATTTTTCAACGTTTGGCGGTTCAAACCTTTCGTGCCGAATGGGCAAGGAGGTTTTGGAAATTGTTGATGATGAAGGGTTGATGGACAACGCACGGGTCATGGGTGAGCGGTTACTGAATGGGCTGAACCTGCTTCAAAAACAACATGATATTGTTGGCGATGTGCGTGGCTGCGGACTGTTTATCGGAGTTGATCTGGTTGAGGACAGTGAAAGTCGCGCCCCCGGAACCGCTATCGCGGATTATGTCAAAAACCGCATGCTTGAAAACCGCATTCTTGTTGGCACCGAAGGTCCTGCCGATAACGTCTTGAAAATCCGTCCACCACTAACAATCGAGTTGGATGATGTTGACATGATCCTTGCCGTTATGGACCAGGTGTTGGAGGAAGCATCATCCTTGATAAGTTAGACAGGTTCGTGATTGTGTCTGCTATTTGGTAAAAGTGGACATTTAGTGAGATATCCCAATTCTGCGGTCACAACCGGGTAACCGGCTGACTAATCCTTCTCTATCTCGACATCCAGGTCCTTGGCTTGTTCATATGTACCTGCTTTCAACTTCAGGCTGTCTTCGAGGATCGATGCAAGGGCAGCAATGCTGACAAGAAAGCCCGAGATTGGAACAATTGAGATCGCATATTTTTTGGGCATGTAGTTCGGCTTGAAGACAAACTGCCCATCTTCCCATGCGAAATACCACATCTCCCAGTATTTCCCGCCCATGGTGGTTACCGCTTCCACCCCATAAATGATCATGATGAGGCCCAGGCCGAATATGACCAGCGACCAGAATTGCTGAATGAAAAAGGCGCCTTTGAGAGGCAGCCGGGAGTAAATCAGGTCCAGAGCGATGTGATCCTTGTCCCGAACCGTCAGGGCAAGGGCCAGAAACACCAACCAGATATTGCTGAGAACCGTCAGTAAGTCACCCCAGACTGGAGGGTCCTCAAAGACATAACGCATTACAACGGAATAGACTGTGAAGATGACCATCAGCAGCAGCAGGATGGCACAGAAAGCGGTTAGTATCTTCTTGACGGCACTATCAATGGACTTGGCAATTTCTAACATTACTTCACAAACCCAAGTACTTTAGGAAGATACATGGTGATATCCGGCACGATGATCAGTACGAACAGCAGCGCAAACAGAGCGACAAGGTAAGGAACCATCGCCACGGCCACCTTTTCCAGCCGCACTTTCGCAATTGCACCCGCAGTAAAGAACGCCACACCAACCGGCGGCGTGACAGACCCGATCAGAAACCCGACAACCACGACCAGCGCGGCCTGAACATCTTGATAGCCAGCCTTCACCATCACATCGACCAGAACCGGGCCAACCACAATGATGTTGGCTGCAGAGTCCATGACCATTCCCAACAGGCAAATGAACAATACCAGCACCAGAGCGAACAACAGCGGATTATGGGTGTAGCTTAGCAGCCATTGTTCCAGCTCGTTGATGGCGCCCAGGGAAGTCAGGAGCCAGCTGAATGGACCCGAAGCCGCGATAATGATGAACACCATTGCCGAATTGCGGAAAGCGCGGACAAACGCACCTTTGCAATTGGACCAGGTAATAGTGCGATAGATGAAAAGCCCGACGAAAAGCGCGATGGTTGCGGTGAGCGCACCGGCTTCAACAACGCCTGCAATACCGAATACGACTGACCCTACCAGCACAATGGGAATGAGTAGCGCAAAGGAGGATTTGTAACTAACGATTGCAAGCGCTTTGAAACTGAAGGGCTCTTCACTGCGCTCGAAATTGTTGCGCTTCGCTATGAAGTAATTGATCACCATGAGCAACAAGCCAATCATGATGCCGGGTATGATGCCGCCAGCGAACAATGCACCCACCGAAATACCGCCTGCATTCGCCAGAACAATCATCATGATCGAAGGTGGGATAATCCCACCGATAGTGGAACTGACCGCAGTAATTGCCGCGGCAAATGCCGGAGGATAGCCTGCCCGCTTCATAGCTGGCACCATTAGCGATCCGACCGTGGCTGTATCGGCGACCACCGATCCATTCATTCCCGCAAAGAACATGCTGACCAAGACATTCGCCTGCGCCATGCTGCCCCGCATCCGCCCGATCAGGCGCTGACTCAATTCCACCAACCTGTCGGTGATTGTGGCACTGGTCATCAGCTCGCCGGTCAGCATGAAAAACGGGATCGCAGTCAGCGGAACTGCATCTATGGCACTGAACATCTGGCTGGGGATCAGGATCATCGGGGCGGCATCGGTGATCAGGATGTAAACAACCGGGATCAGGATCAAGGTAAAGCCGACAGGTGCGCCCAGAAGGATTAGCAGAACAAGTATGCTAAGAAGCAGGATGCTTTCCATTTGTGCTTTGTCCTATTACCGCGTGATGGTCCGTTGCGGATCCACAGCGATATGTACCTGCCTGCGGAAATGACGAGGGGCGCAGAGGAAATTCCACGCCACCTCAATTTTTATTATAGAGCAGTTTGTCTTACAGCGCGCCTGCTTCTTTGAGCTGCGCGATAAAGTCCGTCATTCCCTGCTCTTGAAGCACACGCTCGGCGGTTGCTGGATCAAAGCTGCCTTTGGCGTTGAGCCAGGCATCGATAGCACCTGCACGCCACTGCTTCATTTCCTCTTCATTCGGAACATACCATTCCGTGATTGAGGCTTTGATTTCTTTTTCGCCAGCTTCAACCCAAGCGCGGTCAAGCTCCTGTACCTTCTGGCCAAACGCTTTTGCTGCAGCGTGCAACCATTCTTTTTCTTCATCGCTCAGCTTGTCATACTGACCCTTGTCCATTGACAATTGGTTGCCTGACCATGAACCGCCAATTTCGGTGAAGTATTTCGCGACTTCATGCAGCTTTGCGACATGCTGCCAAGGTGTTGCAACATACTGACCCGAGACAACACCAGTTTGCAGACCCTGATAAAGTTGTGCCCAGTCATAGGGTACCGGAACGGCGCCCCAGTTCTTCACAAGCGTGTACTCGATCGGGCTTTTTGTGACGCGCCACTTGATGCCTTTCATGTCGGAAGGGGCATGCACCGGGCCATGGGCATTGCCAAGCTGACGGAAGCCACCGCTGGAATAAACGGTGAGACATATATGACCTGCTTCTTCAGCAGCAATGTCACATTGTTTTTTTGCCAGCCATTCCGAAGAAATTCGGTCGGCATCCTCAATGCTCTTGAAAATATAGGGCAGATCGAAAATTGCCAGCGCAGTACCGAAATTACCGAAGTTTGCAGTGGAACTTGTCCAGAGCTGCAACAGTCCCTGGTTGGCCTGCTCACCGCAGGATTGCTCGCTACACAGCGACTTGCGGTAATGTGGTTCGATGGTCAACTGCCCGCCGGACGCTTCCTTTATTGTCGGGATTAGCGCTTGATCGATTGCATCGCCAATCGGCATCCCTAAAAAGCCTACGGTTCCTAGTTTTAGAACTTTTTCTGCACTTGCACTTTCGACCCCCATTACCAAGACAGCGGTCGCGAGAGCTGCTTTCCAAATTGAACTTTTTTTCATGTGTATTCTCCCTTTAACAGGCCAAGCGCCTGTGCTTTGCCAATAAACTCCTTGTTTCATCATTTACTCATGAGATGGCGTACAACAGGTACAGAAAGCTCGATTAATAAGGACAGATTCGCCAAATTTCAAAACCTATTAGTTAGAAAATTGAATACCATTACAAATAATTCATTATGTATTTCAATCTGTTAAGTGACTCATTTCGCTAATTTATCACTCTGTTGCTTTGGAGAGAGCAGCTAGGCAGTTGCGCATCTGTCCCTACCAAACCAGAAAACTGCTCCTTACTTCCGTTCACAAAATTTGGATAAGAAATGGAGCCCCGTTTTATCGTGTGTGGAAATTTTGTTTGATAAGATTTGGCGATTGAACATAGGACGCAACACTGGAAGTGCTGAGTTAGAAAGGCTGAAATGTCAGGTATCAAGCCATTCACTGTCGATGTTCCCGATGAGACAATCGACGTTATTCGTGCGCGTGTTGCTGCATATCCCTGGCATGAAATGCCCGATGACGGGGGATGGGAGTACGGGACGAACCTGGATTACCTGAAAGAGTTCTGTGATTATTGGGTAAACGAATTTGATTGGCGAAAACAGGAAGCTGAAATCAATCGATTTTCGCATTTCAAGGCTCCGGTTGACGGAATCGATCTGCATTACATTCATGAAAAAGGGAGTGGTGAAAATCCCAGGCCACTAATCATCAGTCATGGTTGGCCTGGTACAATCGTAGAATTTCTGGATTTTATTGATCTTCTCGCGCACCCGGAAAATCATGGCGGAGATGTTGAAGATGCCTTTGACGTCGTGGCTCCTTCCTTGCCTGGATTTGGATTTTCCGGTCGACCTCCACGGCCTTATGGCCCGCGGAAAATGGCGAGTGTTTTTAATGCGCTGATGACAGAAACATTGGGGTATGAATCCTACATTGCACAAGGCGGAGACTGGGGCGGCGCCATATCAAGCTGGCTTGGATTTGACCATGCCCCTGCCTGCCGTGCAATCCATATCAATATTCTCACCATGCGCCACAAGGATGGACCACAAGGTTCAGAAGAAGAGGCTTGGGCTACCGCATTTGAGCAAGATCAAATCATGCAGAACGGTTACCGCACGCAGCAAGCTACCAAGCCACAAACCTTGAGCTATGCGATGATGGATAGCCCGGTGGGTATTGCTGCATGGATTTTGGAAAAGATGAACGCCTGGTCCGATACCCTCGGAGACGATGTTGAAAGCGTCTACACCAAGGATCAGCTCCTGACCAATATCATGGTCTATATCGTAACGCGCACTTTCAACACGGCCTCATGGATCTACTACGGACGAAGGGAAGAAGGGGGTAGAGTTTTGTCTCCCAACGGCAAGCGCGTGGAAGTGCCAACAAGCTGCGCCCTGTTTCCTGCTGAGCTATTGGCTTGGCCACCACGCAGCTACGCGGAACGGATTTACAATATTACCCAATGGACGGAAATGTCCCGAGGAGGGCACTTCGCGGCTATGGAGCAACCCGATTTGCTGATCGAGGATATCCGCAAATTTGCGCGAAGCTTGGACAAGGCGGAGAATTTGAAATCAAAAGGACGACGACATGGAAATGACGAAAGCCGAATTTCACAGGATTCGGGACAGGGCTAAATTAAATACGCAAGCCTTCATAGATGGAAAGTTCTGTGATGCTTCAGATGGCAAAAAACTTGAAACAATAAACCCCGCAACTGGCGAAACTATTACAGCATTCACCCATTGCGGCGCTGCCGATGTGGACCGTGCGGTAAAAGCCGCAAGAAGGGTCTTCAATGAAGGCACCTGGTCCCGATCTGCACCAGAGCACCGCAAGGAAGTGCTGCTGAAACTTGCGGATCTGGTGGAGCAAAACAAGGATGAGTTGGCAGTCCTGGAAAGTATGGATGCCGGTAAAACCATCACGGATTGCCTTCATGAAGTGGGAACCGAAGCAGTCGCTTTTTTCCGCTGGTATGCAGAGCTTGCAGACAAAACCTTCGGCAAAATCGCACCAACTGGCGAAGACGCACTTGCACTTGTTGTAAAGGAGCCTGCAGGGGTTGCTGGCGCCATCCTGCCGTGGAACTTCCCGTTCTTGATGGCCGTGTGGAAAATCGCCCCGGCTCTGGCGGCAGGCTGCTCCATTGTGGTCAAACCGGCTGAACAAACCCCGCTTAGCACAATAAAGCTTGCTGAATTGATTGGTGAAGCAGGTATTCCCGACGGTGTCGTCAACATCCTCCCAGGACTTGGAGAAACTGCCGGACAGGCAATCGGACTCCACAATGACATCGACATCGTCTCGTTTACCGGATCGACCGAAGTTGGACGCATGTTCATGCGTTATTCCGGTGACAGCAATCTGAAAAGCATTGGTCTGGAAATGGGGGGTAAAAGCCCGTTTATCGTTCTTGATGATGCAGACATTAATGACGATCTCATTGAGCATTCCGCTATGGCCGCTTTCTGGAATGGAGGTCAAAACTGCTCCGCCAACATGCGTCAGATCATAGCTGAACCATTAGTCGATACGTTTATGGAAAAGATGCTTAAGCGGGTTTCAGAATTCAAACTGGGCGATCCGCTGGATCCTGAAACCACGATCGGTTCGATGATTACCAGCGACCACAAAGACATGGTGATGGGCTACATAAAAAAGGGAAACGCCGAAGGGGCAAATCTTCTTGTTGGTGGGGATTCAGATAGAGCCGGTTATTTCATTGAGCCAACTGTGTTTGATAGCGTAACCAATGACATGACCATTGCCCGGGAGGAAATCTTCGGCCCGGTGTTGGGAGTAATGCCGGTTAAAACCATGGAGGAAGCACTTTTTATTGCCAGTGATACCGACTATGGCCTTCATGCCAGTGTGTTTACCCGGGACATAGATCGAGCGATTTCAATGGCGCGGAAACTCCCTTGCGGAACTGTCTCTGTAAACGGATTTTCCGAAGGAGACATTAAAACACCGTTTGGTGGTTACAAACAATCCGGCTCTTTGGCCCGCGACAATGGCACTGAAGCACTGGAACAATACCTTCAAACCAAGACGATCTGGATTGCTACACAGCCGGTATGTTGAGCCTGGATCGATACCTCCCCATCGAGAACGATCAAGTTTGCTGAATACCCGTCAATTGCCAGACAACTCAATGCCATGTTAGATTTCAGCCGCGCATTTGCTCGATGATGAAAGAGGCCAGGAGTGGACAGTTCTGTGATCAAGTCGGAAATTGAACACGTCAGCGCACAACAAATCGGCAAGAAAGATCTCGTACGCCGGGCAATTTGCTCGCGAATTGTTGAAGGTATCTATCGAAAAGGCGAGAAAGTTCCGTCCTGTCGCGAGATTGCCGAGCAACTTCGGGTTTCAAAAAACAGCGCTTATGAAGCCTATTCCGGTCTTGTTGGTTTGGGAATTCTGGCATCTCAAAATCGCTCCGGATTCACTGTGGGCATGGAAATTCCGGACCTGGAGATCAAGGAGCAACTTGGTGATCTCGCCGAGCCAAGATCACCGGAAAAATTAATAATCGGCAGTAATCTGCCCGACAGAAATATGCGTGCGTACCAGCCCAGAAACTGGACTAAATTCGAATTCCCATTTGTATACAACCAGATTGATACAGAGCTGTTTCCGATCGAGGCTTGGCGCGAATGTTCCAGATTGGCACTTGGACGCAATGCACTGCCAATCTGGACCAGTGAAGCAGTAGATGTCGATTGCCCGGATCTGATATTTCAACTTCGCCAGCGCCTGCTTCATTATCGAGGCATCAATGCAGCTGAGGACGAAATCCTGGTGACTGTCGGCGCGCAACATGCGTTGTGCATCATCAGTACATTATTTGCCGAAGACAAACGCCCAATTGCATTTGAGAACCCTGGTTATCAAGAAGCCCGGCATCTGTTTCATCTTTACAGAAACAAGATCGCTCCGGTTCCCGTAGATGCACATGGCCTTGACCCGGACAAATTACCAAAGGATTTCAAATTCGCCTACCTCACCCCTGGATGCCAATTCCCTTCCATGGTTACAATGCCGGAAAGTCGCCGCGAAACTGTTTTACAGAAGGCGGAAACAGCAAACGCATTCATTGTTGAAGACGATTATGAAGTTGGCTTGCTGGGACATGTAAAACCAAGCCCTGCGCTAAAATCTCGTGATAGAAACGGGACGGTGATTTATGTTGGCAGTCTGTCCAAAACCCTTTCACCCAGCATACGCATGGGATTTATTGTAGCGCATCGCGATATAATTGAATCCGCCAAGACAATCCGATGCCTGACGGTTCGACATCCACCAAGTATTGTGCAGGAAACTACCGCGATGTTTTTGGCGCACGGATATCATGATGTTCACTTGAACAAACTCAGGGAAATTTATTCCCAGCGCTGGCACATCATGCGCGAGGGCATAGCAGAACATCTGCCAATGTTTTCCCCTGGGCACGCGGTTGGCGGAACATCTTTCTGGTTGACCGGACCAGAAAATTTTGACGCAAACCTCTTTGCGCAACGCCTTCAAAAACGCGGAGTTCTAATAGAGCCTGGCCACATCTTTTATCATGATGGTCATCCAAAAAATTCATTTCGGATAGGTTTCCCCTCTATAGCGACGGAAAAGATCAATCTCGGTCTTCGGTGTATCGGCGAAGAAGCTGAGGCATTTTTGAAGTAGCGTCATGAACCGCTAAATTTTTGCTTGGTAATCCATTCCGCATGGACAAGCTGTACGTTTGGCCGGGTGGCCACCCGGCATCAGTAGTTTGGATTTGCGATCCACGGTTCATAGACGAGCTGGACGCTTGGCCGAGACAGGACAGCATCGGCAATTCGCTTGACGTTGGGAAATTCGTCAATGGCAGGATGTCCCCGATCCGACCGCAGCCAGGTGGTCAGCATGAACAGATAGATATCTGCGGCGCTGAACCGTTCGCGGAGCATCCATTCGTTGTCTCCGATCTGGTCATCAATGACTTTCCATGTTTCCCTGAGCCGACGGTTGCCACGCCGCTGCGCGCTCGGTTCATCAGCCGGGGTGTCAGCAAACCGGTCCGGATAGTAGGTGAGTTGAAACGCGTTCTGAATCGAGTTGGAGAAATAGACAAGCGTCTGCAAATAGAGCCCTCGCGCTGGATCATCGACAGCAGGTGCCAACTTCGCCTCCGGATGGCGGTCACACAAGAACACCGTAATCGCGGCGCACTCATACATGCCATTGTCGCCCCACTGGAGAACCGGCACCCATCCGTTGGGATTGATTGCCTGTTGCTCGGGCGGGCGGGGCTTATCCATGTCGAGCGTCGTCTGGATTAGTTCGTAAGGCGCGCCAATCTCCTCCAGCATTACCCGGGTACCCATAGATGCGCTCTTCAGCGCGTAGAAAAGTTTGTAAGTCACCAAATCCTCCATCAACCGGAAGTATTGCCATATCTTGCTGTAATCTCTCAGTAAGTCCACACCCCGGTATGTGGTCTGAGCTCGATTTCATTGCTCCAGGCGGCCTTTCGATGTCCGCTTTTGAGGACAATTTGGAATATTGGCAGAAGGCCAAGCTTACAAGCGCCTGCTCGTGTCGCAACAATCTGGTGGCAAAGTTCAATATTTACGATATGAGAACTGCAAAAAAGTTTTGAGGAGATAATCATGCCCGGTCTTTTGCCCGACGTCGATCCTGACGGTCTTATAGAATTTTCAGTGGTCTTCACCGACCGCTCGCTCAACCACATGTCGCAAACCTTCCAAAAGGTCATGAACGACATCTCCGCAACTTTGAAAAAAGTTTACAATGCCGAGGCCGCCGCTGTGATACCTGGCGGCGGAACCTACGCGATGGAAGCGGTTGCCCGCCAGTTCGCAACCGACAAGAAGTGCCTTGTCATTCGTAATGGCTGGTTCAGTTTCCGCTGGTCGCAGATCATGGACGCCGGCAAGATTGCGGAAAGTACAACGGTTCTCAAAGCCCGCCGGACACTGGATAATCACCAGGCACCCTTTACACCGGCCCCGATTGAAGAAGTCGTTGCGGCAATCAACGCGGAAAAGCCGGATATGGTGTTTGCCCCGCATGTGGAAACTGCTTCGGGCATGATCCTGCCCGATGATTACCTCAAGGCAGTTGGCGATGCGGTTCGTGCAAATGGCGGATTGTTCGTGCTTGATTGTATTGCTTCCGGCACAGTCTGGGTCGACATGAAAGCTGCCGGTGTTGATGTGTTAATCAGCGCACCACAAAAAGGCTGGTCTGCTTCTCCCTGCGCCGGTCTGGTCATGTTGGGTGAGCGGGCGATAGAGAAGATCGCAACGACTGTCAGCAGCTCCTATGCATGCGATCTCAAAAAGTGGCTCGAAATCATGCAGGCCTACGAAAACGGTGGCCATGCCTATCACGCCACGATGCCAACCGATGCATTGACGAAATTCCGCGATGTCATGGCGGAGACCGAAGCCTATGGCTTTGACAAGGTTCGTGCAGAACAATTGGAGCTCGGCGAAAAAGTCCGCGCTTTGCTTGAAGAGCATGGCTTCAAAAGCGTCGCTGCTGATGGCTTCAAGGCACCGGGCGTCGTGGTCAGCTACACGGATGATGCGGATATTCACAATGGCAAGAAGTTTGCAGCCAATGGTCTCCAAATTGCAGCTGGCGTACCGTTACAATGTGATGAACCGGAAGATTACAAAAGCTTCCGGATTGGTCTGTTTGGGCTCGACAAACTTCATAATGTTGATCGCACTGTGGCTAAATTGCGTGAAGCACTAGAGGCTGGCAGCTAACAGCAGATTTCAAAAATCACTGCGGCTCTTGATGGCCGCAGTGAGCGTACCCTCATCCAGATAGTCAAGTTCACCCCCCACCGGAACACCATGGGCAAGGCGTGTAACTTTCACATCAAGGCCTTCCAGTCGATCCGTAATATAATGCGCGGTGGTTTGCCCTTCGACCGTTGCGTTGACGGCCAGGATAAGCTCGGCCTTTCCTCCAACGCTTTTCAGCCGAGATGCCCGGTCAATCAGTTTGTCGATGCTGAGGTCTTCCGGCCCAACGCCATCCAGCGGTGACAGGGTGCCACCCAGCACATGATAAAGCGAGTTTACCGCATTGGCGCGCTCAAGCGCCCAGAGATCAGCGACATCTTCCACGACCACTATGGTTCCGGTATCCCGTCGCGGATCGGTACAGATGGTGCAAGGGTTGGCCGTATCCACATTTCCGCATTTCACACATTCGCTCACTTTGTCAGCGGCCTCAGCGGCAGCGCGCGCAAGTGGCAATAACAGCTGGTCTTTCTTCTTGATAAGATGTAATGCGGCACGCCGGGCTGAGCGCGGGCCAAGACCCGGCAGCTTTGCCAACAGCTGGATCAGTGTATCAATTTCCGGGCCGGTTACTCGATTGGCCATGATTGCAAGGCTCCCTGCGCCCAAGGACGCGAATCATCTTTCGACCATATTACAGTGAGTGGCGGCTAAGTGGCAGGTTCAACCGAAGGGCAATTTCATGCCCGGCGGCAGCGGAAGACCCGCCGTCAGTTCCTGGGTTTTCTTTGTATTCAGGTCTTCAACCTTGGCTTTTGCATCATTGTGTGCGGCAAGCACCAAATCCTCGATAATATCGCCCTCATCTTCCTTGATCAGGCTGGGATCGATTGACAGCGCGGTCATGTGTCCCTTGCCATTCAAGGTAACCTTCACCAGCCCACCACCCGATGTGCCGTCGGCTTCCATATCGGCAAGCTCTGCCTGCATGGTCTCCATCTTGGATTGCATTTCCTTGGCCTGCTTCATCAGATCCATAATGTCTTTCATGTCACTGCTCCTGCCGTTTGACCCCAATCGAAATGGGGTTACTCAACCTTGTCGTCAAGGTCATCATCAATTTCGGGATCCGGCGGCAAAACCGCCGTTTCATCCTTGCGAATGCGGATATCGACAATTCTGGAGCCTGGAAAGCGCTCTAGAATGGCCTCAACCGCAGGGTCTGAACGGGCTGTTTCAATCCGCGCCTCAGTCTCCTGCTTTTCCGCTTCATAAAGCGTTGGCCTACCTTCTTCCTTGCTCAGTGAGAGCATCCAGCGCTTGCCCGTCCAGGTTTCAATACGCTTGGCAAGATTAGGCAGGAAGTCTCTTGGAGGGTTTTCAACAAGGTTCATTTCCATCCGCCCATCGGCGAAGGAAACCACCCGGATATGACGCGCGATCAGCGTTTTGATTTGTAGGTCACGTTTGTCTTCCACAAGGAAAATCAATTCCTCAAAGCTGTTGAGCGTTCGTGTATTTGCTGGTGGCACCTGCTCATTTGGCCGGGTGTCAATCGCCAGCTCTGTTGACTGCATTGCCAAAACCGGACCGCCGGACTGGGCGGGTGCTTCTGTCTGTACAGTCGATTGACCGCTTGTGGCGGGGCCAGCTTCGTCCGCAGGTGATGCAGGGGTGGGGGACCCATTCGGTGTCGCAGCAATTTGTGTGGAAGGACTGGCCTCCCTCACCTGACGGGCAAGCTCATCCGGCGTTGGCAGGCTGGAAGCATGGGTCAACCGTACCAACACCATTTCGGCCGCAGATAACGCCCGCTCCGAACTGCTGACCTCGTTGATGCCTTTTATCAGTATTTGCCAGGCCCGGCCCAGCACCCGCACGGACAGTTTTTCTGAAAACTCCAGCCCACGGGTTTTTTCTGCTTCAGACAACGCCGCATCACTGGCGCTGTCAGGCACGTATTTAAGGCGGGTAACCAGATGGATGAAATCCGCAAGGTCACTCAACACGACAAGCGGTTCGGCACCAATTTCATATTGCGCCTTGAGTTCACCAAGTGCAGCAGCGATGTCTCCCTTCATCACATGCTCAAACAGATCGATAATCCGGGCACGATCCGACAGGCCGAGCATTGTTCGCATCGTCTCAGCGGTGATTCCGACTTTACCATCAGCAGTGCCGTGGGCAATTGCCTGATCCAACATGGATTGCGCATCGCGCACGGATCCCTCCGCCGCCCGTGCAATGATCGCCAGCGCATCGCGTTCGGCTGAAACATTTTCCTTGTCGCAAATTTCAGAGAGGTTTTGGACCAATTCGCCCACCTCGACCCGGCGCAAATCGAAACGCTGACATCTGGAAAGCACTGTCACAGGCACTTTACGAATTTCAGTCGTCGCAAAGATGAATTTCAAATGTTCCGGCGGCTCTTCAAGTGTTTTCAAAAGCCCGTTGAAGGCACTTTTGGAAAGCATGTGCACTTCATCGATGATGTAGACCTTGTAGCGGGCAGTTGCAGGACGATATTGGGCTGAATCGATCAGATCCCGCATCGCATCAATACCGGTATGGGAGGCAGCATCCATCTCGATCACATCCATGTGCCGACCTTCCATGATGGCCCGACAGTGATCACCTTCCTCCTTCAGTTCTATTGACGGCGCGTCGACATCACCATTTTTGAAATTAAGCGCGCGGGCAAGAATTCGGGCAGTAGTGGTCTTGCCGACACCGCGAACACCGGTCAGCATATAGGCCTGCGCAATACGGCCGGTCTTGAACGCATTGGTAAGGGTTTGGACCATTGGCTGCTGGCCGATCAGATCATCAAAAACCTGTGGCCGGTATTTTCGAGCCAACACCCGATAGGGCTTACTGGATGGAGTATCTTTGCCGTTGTCACTCATGGCCAAGACTATAGAACGATTGTTCGTCGAGGTCATAGGGGCAATAGCCTCAATCAGCCATTTATCCAAAAGCAGGCGCTAATTTATGAGTGAAAAGTGGAAGACCGGTATAGGTAACCCGAGTAAAACTCGTTGGGGCTGCTTCCTTCCGGATCTGACCCGGTTGGCGAGGTGCTCGTCCACCACCGACCTTCCGAGGGAACATATCGGCTTTCGAGGTGAAAAAAGCAAGGAATTGATTCAACTACCGGGCAAAATCTTGAGCGCGGACAGGCGTTTGAACATGGCACAAAACAGTCATTGAAAGCCGAAGCCAGTGCGTCCGCTTTCGGGGGAAGAGCGGTCCAAATCAGCAACCCACAGTTTTCCTCGCAACCCGAACACAGCCTTACCTTTTCCAGGTTGCCATTGGAAACTCGATCTCGAAACCGATGCTCTTTAGAGAAACTAGGTGGTTTTCTGATGCTACTTTGAAAAGAGTGAGTAAACGATCAGGTTTGCCCATGTACAGTTATCCACGCGGGATCAGGTTCTGCGGATCATATAAACTGGTGCCGCAAACCGCTGCCGATATTTTCTCAGCCAGCAAATGGCATTCAAGCTTTGTGCCTTCTTTCGCAAATTCAGGCAGGATATATGCCATTGCAATATTCTGGTTTGTCCGATGGCCCCAACCGGCGGAGGTGATCGTGCCCACCACCTCGTTTCCCCGGAAAACCGGCTCTCCCGGCTGGGCCGGTGCGGTATCGCAATCAAGCGTCAGAAGTACCCGGTGTTTCTTGAGACCTGCTTGTATCTGTGTCTGCAACCCCTTCTTGCCGACAAATTGTTTCTCCACATCCACAAAGAAGTCCAACCCTGCCTCAATAGGGTTAAACTCGGTAATGAAATCCGATTTCCAGTGTCCATATCCCTTCTCAAGCCGCATCGATTCAATCGCATAACCACCAAAGGGAGTGATGCCAATTGGCTCACCTGCCTTCATCAGGATTTCGTAGGCCTGCTCAAGTTGCGGGTTGGGAATGTGCAGTTCATAGGCAAGTTCACCGGAATAACTCACCGACATGACAACTGCCTCGATGTCGCCCATGATGACGCTGCGCACCGACATCCATGGAAATTCCTCCCTTGAACACTCTATGGCGGGACACACTGTTTGCAGCAGTTCTCTGGACTTCGGACCGGCGATCACCAGCGTTGTATAGGCGTTGGTGAGACTTTTGATCTGGATATCAGAATTGGTCGGAAGATGATCCGTCAACCAGTCCATGTCGTGCAATTCTGCGGCGGCAGCGGATCCCCACCAGATCTTTTCGTCATCAACAAGTGCCAGCGTTGCTTCGCCTAGTACATTGCCCTGTTCAGTCAAAAAATAGCAAAGGCCAACTTTGCCGGAATTCTTCGGTACTCGGGAACACATCAGACTGTCCAGCCAGTCGCGCGCATCGGCTCCCCTTATCTCGTATCGGTTAAAGCCTGATATCTCGGCAACACCAACACTGGTTCTGACAGCCTCAACTTCGCGTCCAACAACCTCATGCCAGTTGGTGAAATGATAGGAATGCTCTTCGTGAAAATCCGGGGTTGGTTTGAAAAACGAGGCCCGCTCCCAGCCATTGACGGTGCCGAATTCAGCGCCCTGCGCTTTCAATACCAGATATAGAGGCGTGGCTCTGGCAGGACGTCCTGCGGGACGATGTTCGTGGGGCATGTGCCAGCGAAATTCATGCTGGTAGTCTTCAATTGCCTTTAGGGCCGTGTATTTTTGGGTCGCGTAATCACCCAGACGACGCGGGTCCAGCTGCCAGGTGTCCCATTGCGCTTCGCCATGGACCATCATCTGGGCGAGCATTTTACCGTAACCACCTCCTTCGCCAATGCCGACACGAAGGCCGTTCATCGACCACAGATTACGCTTGCCTGGATGATGGCCAACCAGCGGTCCGGCATCGGCTGTGTAGGTGATCGGCCCATTGATGATTGATTTAATCCCGACCTCCTGAAGGCAGGGAAGTCGCTCGAAAATTGCACCGAGTTTAGGTAGGCAACGGTCCAGATCATCCGGGCAAAGTGCATTGACGAAATCCGGATCGACCCCGTCGAGCCCGAATGTCTTGCACTCATGTTCGTAAACGCCAACCAGCAAACCATCCTTTTCCTGACGCATGTAGAATGTGTCGCGCGGACAGCGCACCATCGCAACGCGGTTCTCGCGGTCAATCAACTCCTCAACCGGCTCAGTGACAAAGTACATGTGTTCCATCGACACCACCGGATATTCAATGCCGAGCATCGCGCCGATTTCATTTACCCGGTAGCCGCCAGCATTGATGACGTGCTCACAAGCGATGTCGCCCTGCTTGGTGTGAACTATCCATTCGTGGTTGGGTTGCTGGGTCAGTCCTGTTACCGGATTGAACCGATAAATCTCGGCACCGGCATTGCGTGAACGTCGCGCCAGTGCCTGACAAAGCTGGGCTGGATCAATGTCACCATCAACCGGATCCCAAAGCGCTGCGATCACATCATCAGTGTCAAGCAGTGGATTGCGTTCAACAGCCTCCTCCGGTGAGATGATCTCCAGGCTAACGCCCATCCCCTTTGCAACCGAGATGATGTGTTGGCATGCATCCAGTTGCTCCTGATCGGTGATTAGTCGCAATCCACCCACCGCATGATGATAGTTTATCGGATAATCCGGATCTTCCGACAGTTCCTTGTACAGCGCTATGGTTTCGCTTCGCAGACCGAGCAAGAGTTGATTAAACGCCAGGTTTGGGCATTGCGCAGCCGAATGCCAGGTGGTGCCGGATGTGAGCTCATGCGCCTCCACCAGTACGACATCTGTCCACCCCTCGCGGGTCAAGTGGTAGAGTGCGGAACAACCTCCAATCCCACCGCCAACCACGACAACTTTCGCGCGTTCCTTCATCTGTGAATATGCCCTTTGCCTGTTGTCGGATAGTCATTCGAACACAGTCACAGGAAAACCAGGGAGAGAGAATATCCATTTGCGACACAATTGCTGCCTGCAAGTTTCCGCGTTCAATTCAGGTGAGTATCTGCGCGGAGTTGGGCTACCATAAAATCAACAAACGCCCGGACTTTGGCCGAAACCATTCGGCCCTCCTGATGCACGACGTGGATCGGAAGAGGTGCTAACTCAAACTCGCCAAGTACCCGCTGCAAGCGCCCATCTGAAAGGTAAGGCGCGATCTGATAAGACAGAAGCCGCGAGAGCCCCCACCCGCCAACAGCCAATGCAATTACCGCATCATTGGTGTTCATTCGAACCTTCGGCCCTGTTCGAACCGAGAGCGGTCTACCGTTTTCCTGAAACATCGAATTGGGGGAATTTGTAATGGCGAACGACTGAATCAAACGATGGTTCACGAGGTCGTCAGGATGCTGCGGTACCCCATATTTTTCAAGGTATGCAGGAGAAGCAAACATCATTTGGCGAACAGTTCCACAACGCGTTGCGATCAGGGAAGAATCCGGCAATTCACCAATTCGGATGGCCACATCCAGCCCTTCATCCATCAGATTGACAACCCGGTCAACAAACAGGGTACGGGCAGTTAGTTGCGGATGAATATCAAGAAAATCCCCTAATATCGGGGTAACATACATTCGTCCAAACAATACCGGTGCAGTGATGTGCAATTCACCCCGCGGGGCCGCATGAGATCCAACGGCGGCTTCCTCGGCTTCGGCAAGCTCTTGTAATATGCGCCGGCCATCCTCCAGAAACCGGCGCCCGCTTTCTGTCAACCGGACCGACCGGGTGGTGCGAACCAGCAAACGCGTCCCGAGTTGATCTTCAAGCATTGAGATTGCCCGGGTCACAGCGGGCGATGACATGTTCAATTTGCGGGCAGCGGCCGCGAAACCCTGATGGTCAGCGACCTCTATGAAAACTTCAATCGAGCGAAACTTGTCCATTCTATTATTCCATATATCGGAATAGTTTATTCAATAATAAGCATATTACGATGTTACATGAAATAACATACCTTCAATCCATTAAATGAAACGACGCTCCGCCAGACAGGAAACACCATGACCCGTCCACCGCTTCCACCGTTTACCGAAGAGACTGCCCACCAAAAAGTTCGTGCAGCGGAAGATGGCTGGAATTCACGCGATCCTGCCAAGGTGGCATTGGCCTACACACCAGATAGCAAATGGCGGAACCGCTCGCAGTTTGTGAAGGGCCGTGACGAAATTGAAGCGTTTCTTGCCGCCAAATGGCAGCGCGAAAATGAGTACCGTCTGATCAAGGAATTGTGGGCATTCACGGACAATCGCATCGCCGTCCGCTTTGCTTATGAATGGCACGACAAAAGCGGCAACTGGTTTCGTTCCTATGGCAATGAAAACTGGGAATTTGCTGCTGATGGACTGATGCAACTCCGCATCGCCAGCATCAATGACCTTGCGATCACTGAAGCGGAAAGAAAGTTCCATTGGCCGCAAGGGCGCAGACCGGATGACCATTCGGGTCTCAGCGATCTGGGTCTCTAAGAGAGCACATGTTCATTTCAAACAATGGGGAAAATCCATGGCACGCGCATTTGCAGAGTTAAGCTTCACACCCTCGGTTCTTGCCATGCAGGAGCTTCAGGGATCAGCCGAATCCTATGCCAAGTTTCTAGAGCCTGAAGCTGAACGCGGGGACCGCATTGGGCCTGCAGAGGCGGAATTCATTTCCCGAATGGACGGGTTTTATCAGGCAACGGTATCAGAAACCGGATGGCCGTATGTGCAGTTTCGGGGAGGCCCAAAAGGCTTTCTCAAAATACTGGACGACAAGACCATTGCTTACGCTGATTTTCGGGGAAACCGTCAGTATGTCAGCACTGGCAATTTGGCCGACAACGACAGGATTTCAATAATCTTTATGGATTACCCCAACCGGCGCAGGCTCAAATTATTGGGCCGGGTGAAGCTTGTCGACAAACAAGAAGACAGTGAACTCCTGTCAGGTTTGCAACCTGAGGGCTATCGCGCCCTGCCGGAACGCTCGGTGGTTATCACCGTTGAAGCGCTTGACTGGAACTGCCCACAACACATTCCCCAACGCATGACCCTGGAAGAGCTCGAACAGCAACTTGCACCCCTGCGTGAAGAATTGGCTCGCCTCAGGGCTGAAAACGAAGAGCTTAAGAATACGCCTAGGTTGAAAAACTGATCTGCGTAAAATCCAGAGGCGGCAAAAGCTGCCTCACCAACCGCCCTCGAAAGGAGGACACAAAATGACCTACTCACTCAAATCAATTTTGGGAGCAAGCCTCCTGGCGCTGACCGTTTCGGCACCGGCCTTGCTACCATCACCTGCACTCGCGGTTGACGCTGCGGTGGCCACGGAGCTTTCACAGGTTTCCTATCGCTCAGAGACTATCGATGGTGTGAAAATTGCCTATCGTGAAGCTGGGGATCCCTCCAAGCCTACGGTCTTGTTGCTGCATGGTTTTCCGACATCTTCTCACATGTTTCGAAACCTCATTCCGGCGCTTTCCAAAAAATATCATGTAATTGCGCCGGACTACCCTGGATATGGTGCATCGGATATGCCTTTGGCTAAAGACTTTGAATATTCTTTCGCCAAGATTGCCGACATGATGACCACCCTTATCGACCGCAAAAATGTCGGGCGATATTCAGTCTATCTCATGGATTACGGCGCACCGGTCGGTTTCCGGATGTTTGCAAGTGATCCTGAGCGGGTTGCTGGATTTATTATCCAGAACGGCAATGCCTATGAAGAAGGGTTGCGCGAGTTCTGGGACCCGATCAAAGCCTATTGGGCCGAACCAACAGCTGAAAACGGCGACAAGCTGAGAGGGTTTTTGACTCTGGATGCAACCCGTTGGCAGTTCACCCACGGCACGCAAAACCCTGAAAAGATCAGCCCTGACAATTACTGGCATGTTCAGTATTTGCTCGACCGGCCAGGCAATCAGGAGGTGCAGCTCGAACTATTTCTCAACTACGGAACCAATGTCGCTGAATACCCGAAATGGCAGGCACTGTTCCGCAAACACCAGACACCAACGCTTTTGATGTGGGGCAAGAATGACCCAATCTTCCCGGCTGAAGGAGCGCACCCTTACAAGCGTGATTTGAAAAATCTTGAGTTCACCCTGTTGGATACCGGCCACTTTGCACTTGAGGAATATGGTTCGGAAATCGCGGGTAGAATGATCGACTTCCTGGATCGCAATACACAGAAGTAAGCTTCATATAAACGAGCCGCGCTACCTGACTGGCAGCGCGGCTTTTTATTTTTCCCATTGAGAGAATGGCCTAAGAGAATTGGCTGTAATCGATCTCTGCGTCTTTGTTGAGTTTGTTGGTAACTTCATCCAGAGGGTATTTAAGCCCGGTCGCGCAATTGTAAAGAATTGCTGTCTCGTCCGGAGTTACCAATCCTTCCGCCAATGCACGCTTGTAAGCGGCAGCGGTTGCTGCACCTTCCGGACACAACAACAAACCTTCTTCGCGGGCAATCATGTTGCGGACGTCCATGATTTCCTCATCCGGTAATGCCATGGCAAAACCATTTGATTCCCGCACCGCGCGGATGATCAAAAAATCACCTACTGCAATCGGCACCCGGATACCTGCTGCAACCGTATGGGCATTTTCCCAAAGTGGGGCGTGTTCTTCGCCATCTTCCCAGGCCTTTACGATTGGCGCACAGCCTTCCGCCTGAACCGCGACCATCTTGGGAAGCTTGCCAGTAATCCAGCCCATCTGCTGCAATTCATGGAATGCTTTCCACATGCCGATTAGGCCGGTACCCCCGCCGGTCGGGTAGAAAATGACATCCGGCAATTTCCAGCCGAACTGCTCGGCCAATTCCAGACCCATCGTTTTTTTGCCTTCAATCCGATAAGGCTCTTTGAGCGTTGAAATATCGAACCAGCCAACTGCTTCCTTGCCGCCACCAACGATTTTGCCGCAATCATTGATCAACCCGTTGACCATGTAGGTTGCGCCGCCCTGCTGCTGGATTTCACGAATGTTGATGTCCGGGGTGTCTGATGGACAAAGCACGGTTGCACGCTGCCCGGCCCGCATTGCGTAGGCTGCCATCGCGGCACCGGCATTTCCGTTGGTCGGGATTGCCAAGTGCTCGATACCAAATTCCTTGGCCATCGAAACCGCAAGGCACAGGCCGCGTGCCTTGAATGAGCCGGTCGGCAGGCGTCCCTCATCCTTGACAATCGCCTTGCCGGGTTTGGCGCCAAGTCCCGCAGCACTTTGCTCTAGCGGGATCAGTGGGGTCATTACCTCACCAAGTGACACCCGGTTCTCTGCCTTTGTCACTGGCAGCATTGCGGCATAACGCCAGAAACCTGGATCGCCCGATGCTGCAAAATCATCCCGCGAACAATTGGCAGCCAGTTTTTCCAGATCATAGCGAACGAGGAGCGGACGGCCCGCTTCTGAAAGGCCATGAACCTGACCCGCCTCATAGCGTTTGCCGGTAAGAGAGCATTCAAGGTGCGATACAAATGTTTCAGTCATGAATTACAAAACTTTCAAATCAGGAGGTTGCAAAAATTGCTTCGATTTCCACCGGCACATTGAGTGGCAAGGCTGCAACGCCAACAGCAGCGCGTGCGTGCACTCCCTTGTCGCCAAGCGCTTCGCCCATGAAATCGGATGCGCCGTTGATGATCTTTGGATGATCGGTGAAATCTGGTGTAGAGGCAACAAACCCGCCTAGACGAACACAGCGCTGAATACGTTCAAGATCTCCACCGCACGCGACGTTTACCTGAGCAAGAATGTTAATTGCACAGTTCCTTGCAGCCGCGGCACCCTCTTCGATGCTGACGTCCTGGCCCAAAATGCCGGTATGGGAAAGAGCTCCCGCAACCATCGGCAATTGTCCAGATACATACACCAATCCATTGTGTTCTACAAAGCCTACATAGCTTGCAACCGGCACTGGTGGCTCGGGTAGTTCAACACCCATTTGTGTAAGCTGGTCGACAATCGATCCCATGACATTTCCTCTAAATTATTAGGCTAAAGGAGTGGCATAACCGCACCGAACAGCCAACGCAACCGGTTCAATCATTTAGGACATCAGGTTCACAAATCACGGTCGTGGCGGAATGGAGTAGGTAGCCGTTGCGTGGGCAACCAGTGCATTATCCACTGATGATCGAATTTCAATGGCGCATACCGCCAGTCGCTTACCGAGTTTCATCAAACTGGCCTCCGCCACCAGATTTCCAGGCTGGGGTTTGGTCAAAAAATTGATGTTGAGATTGGTAGTGACCGCCAATGCCACCTTGCCGATGTGAGCAAGAACAATCAGATACGCCGCGATATCAGCAAGCGCAAACATCGTTGGGCCGGAAACCGAACCACCGGGACGCAGATGATGGTCCTGCACTTCCATGCCAACGGTAATGTGACCATCGGACATTGCCTTAATATTGAATCCGTAATCGTTGGATTCAGGAAATACCTCGCGAAGATACTGCGAGAGCTCGTCTGCCTGCATTACCAAATTTTGTGTCATTCGATCGTCCTGTTATGCGATAAGAATTCATACCGCGATGGCTCGGCTTGCGCCAGCACAACAAAACAGGATTGCACCGGAATTGACCTCAACTAACGCAAAGCTTGATGCACCTTCTTTTCACCGCAACATAGAACCCATTACCACGGTGTTACGAGATGTCTTGCCAAGGGAACCGGCAGATGTGCTGGAAATTGGCAGCGGCACGGGCCAGCATGTTGCAAGTCTTGCTAATGTGCTCCCGCATCTTACCTTCTGGCCCACAGAGTATGACGCAGCAAGTTTTGCAAGCATTGACGCATGGTCTGCCGACAGTGAGGGTGCAAACATCCGTCCGGCACGCAAAGTAGATGTGACGGAGCGAGTATGGTTCGCGGGTGAAGCCGCAGACATGCCGGAGCAGTTTGCTGCGATCCTGTGTTTCAACGTCATACACATTTCACCCTGGGAGGTGACGGAGGGGCTTTTTTCCGGCGCTGCCCGGCTTCTTGCACCGCTGGGGCAGTTGATCCTGTACGGGCCTTACCGGGTGGAGGGTGAACAAACTGCTGACAGCAACATCGAATTTGAAAAATGGCTAAAGGCTCGCGACCCACGAAACGGGGTTCGGGATATCGGGGAAGTGGAGGCCGTTGCAAATCAAAACAGCCTGATGCTGCTGGATTTTCACGAGGTTCCGGCAAACAATTTCATGCCGGTGTTTGGACGCAGTTAAGTCGCCCAATCGGGTTTTCGCTTTTCAAAAAATGCGCTGATCCCCTCCTGGGCTTCGGGGCTTTCCCACTGATCTGCAAGCTTGTGCACAGTCGCTTCAATCACCGAGTCATCTATCGCCGGGCTGAGCTTGCGGGCAAGCATCTTGGCAGCAGCGACAGCACCTGGTGCAGTCGAGAGATAGGGCTCAATTTCAGCTTCTACTGCAGCATCCAGCTTGTCTTGAGAAGAAATGCCACTGAGCAAGCCAAACGCCTTTGCTTCCTCTGCATCAAACCTGCGTCCAGACATGAACACACGTCGCGCATTGCCCTCGCCCATACGAGCAATAACGTAGGGGCCAATCGTTGCCGGGATCAACCCAAGCCTCGTTTCGGTCAAAGCAAACTTTGCTGTATCAACACCAATCGCCACATCGCAAATACTCATCAGACCCAACCCACCACCAAAGGCCTGGCCCTGCACCTTGCCAATCAACGGCTTTGGCAATTCATTCAGGTATTTTAGCATGTGAGCCAGCCTGCGGGCTTCCATCATGCGCCCGTCGCGGGATGCATTGAATTGTGCTTTCATCCAGCCCAAATCACCTCCGGCACAAAAACTCTCGCCTGCGCCAGTCAGAACAACCACGCGAACCTCATTGTCTGTGCGCAGTTTTCTGGCAGCGAGCGACAGCTCACTGATCATCAACGCAGACATTGCATTGTGTTTTTCCGGCAAGTTCAGCGTTACCGTTGCCACGCCACGCGCGTCAATTTCTATTGCGATAGTCTGATAAATCATCCGGGACTCCTCAGCCTTACAGCAAAGGCCTCTGCCACAGAGAGTTTCTCCACATCAATACCAGTCTCATAATCATTTGCATGAAGCAAATCCACGACTGCACCGGTCGCCACATTGCCGGTAGCACCGGGTGCATAGGGACAGCCGCCCAGACCACCGACAGAGGCATCAAATGTTCGCAACCCCTTCTCAAGGCTTGCCTCAATGTTGGCAAGCGCACGTCCGGTAGTATCGTGATAGTGACCAGCCAGCTTATCTGCCGGTGCCACGTCGAGCACCGCATTCAGCATGGCAGTAATGGATTCCGGTGTAGCCTTGCCAATCGTGTCGCCGAGCGAAATTTCATAGCAACCAACCTGCAAGAGTATAGTGGCGAGTTTCGCGACGCTCTCCGGTTCCACTGAACCATCATACGGGCAGTCAGTGACGCAGGAGATGTAACCCCTGACAGGAATGCCGTCTTTTTTTGCAGCGTCGGTAATTGGCAGGAGTCGTTCAATTGTATCGGCAATGGAACCATTGGTGTTGGCCCTGGCAAAGCCTTCTGTGGCAGCGGTAAAGACAGCTACCTCACTCGCACCGGATTCTCTGGCAGCCTCATAACCCTGCATGTTTGGTGTCAGGGCAGCGTAGCTCACATTCTTGTTTCGCGTTATTCCTGCCATGACCTCGGCAGCATCCGCCATCTGGGGAACCCATTTTGGTGAGACAAAACTCGTCACCTCGATTTTTTCAAAACCACACTCTGACAACATATCCACAAGCCGGATTTTATCTTCCACCGGGATCAAAGCCTTTTCGTTCTGCAAGCCATCACGTGGGGAGACTTCAAAGATGCGAACGTGATCACCCATCAACTTCATCTTCCACTTCAAGCGCCAGAAGCAAGGTTCCCTCATCCACCTGACTGCCAGCTGTTGTAGTAAGCTCAGCTACCACACCATCCCTTGGGGCAGTAAGCGTATGCTCCATCTTCATCGCCTCAAGTACGATGAGCGGGTCACCTTCGCAAACTTTCGAACCGCTTTTGACTGATACCTGTTTCACCAGTCCCGACATTGGAGCGATAACTGTATCGCCACCAGCTTCGTCCGCCTTGTCCCGGGACAATGGATCGGGGAGTACAAACTCAAGAGGGCCATCATCAGTGAACAGCACAATGCTCGACTTGCCGCGATAGTAACCGAGCGTAGAGTGCGCATCATCGTAGCAGTATCGAATATCTGGTTCATTGATTGAGACATTGGCAAGCTGAATTTTCTGATCACCATCTGCGATGATCCAGCCCGCTTGATCATCGGCCTGACACTTCACAGAATGATCAATGCCATCCTGTTGAAGCGACACTGTAAACGGTGTGCGTTGCCAATGAACGTGGTTCTTCAATAGATCAAACGGATCGGGTGTTTTGGTTTCCTCGAGCGAACCAGAAGCAATTAACCCGGCTAGTGCAATCATCTGGAATGGGATTTCACCCGCATCAAGCAGCGCATCCAGATCCCGTTCTATCAGGCCTGTGTTCAGTTCACCTCTGGCAAAACCCTTGTGGCGCAGCAGCGCAATAAGGAATGCAAGATTGGTCACCGTCCCGGCAATTCGGGTTTCAGAGAGCGCCGAGCGGATTTTCTTCAATGCGGCTTTGCGATCTTTTCCATGAACGATGACTTTGGATATCATCGGGTCATAGAACGGTGTGATCGTGTCGCCCGATCGGATGCCGGTATCATTGCGGGCATTATCACTGAACACCAGATGATCCAATCGACCGGTTGCGGGCAGAAATCTCTTCCGCACATCTTCTGCATAAAGACGGGCCTCAATCGCGTGCCCGTCGATTGTCAGACCATCCTGTTTGCAGGGAAGCTGTTCACCGCTCGCGACGCGCAATTGCCACTCGACCAGATCAACGCCGGTAATTGCTTCCGTCACGGGATGTTCAACTTGCAGCCTTGTGTTCATCTCCATGAACCAAAATCCATCGGGTTTTAACCCATCGGAACCATCAACGATGAATTCAATTGTGCCTGCTCCGGAATAATTGATCGCCTTTGCCGCTTTCACTGCGGCATCGGTCATTGCCTCGCGCATTTCTGTCGTCATGCCCGGCGCGGGCGCTTCCTCAATTACTTTTTGATGACGACGCTGAAGCGAGCAATCGCGCTCGAACAGATGAACGACATTGCCGTGATTATCGCCAAACACCTGAATCTCGATGTGGCGCGGCGCGGTGATGTATTTTTCAATCAGCACCCGGCCATCGCCGAAGCTCGCCT
The DNA here is from genome assembly GCA_021775415.1 of Hyphomicrobiales bacterium. GTDB lineage: Bacteria > Pseudomonadota > Alphaproteobacteria > Rhizobiales > Rhizobiaceae > JAALLB01. Next base: position 477,667 of record JAJFHV010000013.1, read on the forward strand.
TTCCTTCGCGTGTGGCACCTTCAAGTGCAGCGCCAAAATCCTTTGGGTTGTCAACCCGGCGCATGCCCTTGCCACCACCACCGGCGCGTGCCTTGATCAACACCGGGTAGCCTATCTTGTCCGCCTCGGTGGCCAGGAACTTTACGTCCTGTTTGCTGCCATGATAGCCGGGCACCACTGGCACCCCTGACTTCTCCATTAGCTTCTTGGCCGCATCCTTCAATCCCATGGCGCGGATCGCATCGGCAGACGGGCCGATAAACACCAGTCCGGTTTTCTCAATCTGCTCCACAAAATCAGGGTTCTCCGACAGGAACCCATAACCTGGATGAATTGCTTCTGCTCCAGTTGCCTTGGCCGCTTCAATGATCTTGTCACCACACAGATAACTCTCGGCGGCAGATGAAGGACCAATGTGTACCGCCTCATCTGCCAGCTCCACATGCAACGCGCCCGCATCCGCATCGGAATACACTGCAACGGTTTTGACCCCCATTTGTCTGGCGGTGCGAATTACCCGACAAGCAATCTCGCCTCGATTGGCGATGAGAATTTTTGAGAACATCACAAATGCACCTCCATCTTGGCGATGTCCATCAAAACACGCTTGCCGTTTATTTCCGTGTCAATCGGCTGACCGGGCTTTGGAAAGAGATGAATTCCGTTTGGTAGTGCGAAGCGGGCAAGGGTTGCATAAACATGCACATACATGGCGTCAGCCTCCTTCCCGCATAAATGAATGGTGCCGATGTTGTTGGCCGTATCAACCGAATGCACTTCAATGCTGACGGTTTTTGATGTCCGCACGAGTTCAATTAATGCATCTTCAATGCGATGCAGAATGCCAAACTCCTGATTTTTTATGGGAACATCCACAAAGAGATTTTGTTTGCTCCGGTTCTCGGCAAACGCCTTGTGGTCGGTGTATTTCCAGGCGATAACGCCGCGGCCTAACTGCACAATCCCGAAAAAAGCGAGTGCTGCAAACACCATCCGGATTGGTAAAATGACTTGGAACTCGGTTGCCTTGAACAGGAGAGTTCCAAAGACAAACAGGATCACGCCAATCAATATGCGCTCGCCACCGGGGGTTTTTGAAATGATGTCGCGGTTCATCATCACATCCTGAATACGCCGAAATTGGTATCTTCAATCGGGGCATTGAGCGTTGCCGACAGGGACAGCGCCAAAGTTTGACGGGTCTTGCGCGGGTCGATGATGCCATCATCCCAAAGTCTTGCAGAAGCAAACAACGGGTGCGATTGCTCCTCGAACAAATCCAGTGTGGGTTGTTTGAATGCAGTTTCTTGTTTCGCTGACCACTTGTCACCGGCGCGTTCAATTGCATCGCGTTTGACAGATGCCAGTACGCCTGCTGCTTGTTCGCCGCCCATTACGCAAATTCTTGAGTTTGGCCAGGTCCATAAAAACCGTGGTGAATAGGCGCGTCCACACATGCCATAATTACCCGCGCCAAAAGAACCGCCAATGATCATGGTAATCTTTGGAACAGAAGTGGTAGCAACAGCGGTTACCAGCTTGGCACCATCCTTGGCGATGCCGCCAGCCTCATATTTTTGCCCAACCATAAAGCCGGTAATGTTTTGCAAAAACACCAACGGGATTTTGCGCTTGGAACACAGTTCGACAAAATGCGCACCTTTAAGCGAACTCTCAGAATACAGAATGCCATTATTGGCGATGATCCCAACCGGCATACCCATCACATGGGCAAACCCACAGACCAGCGTCGGGCCGTAACGCGCCTTGAACTCATCAAATCGCGAACCATCCACCACGCGTGCGATTACCTCACGCACGTCATAGGGGGTTTTCAAATCCGCCGGTACGATGCCTAAAATTTCTTCCGGGTCATAGGCTGGTTCTTCAACGGGCTGAAGATCCAGAGGGGAAGGTTTGATGCGGTTCAGATTGCGCACCGCCTGACGAGCCAGCGCCAGCGCATGGGCGTCATCATCGGCCAGATAGTCCGCTACACCGGAAAGTCGTGTGTGAAGATCACCGCCACCCAGTTCCTCGGCTGTCACCACTTCGCCGGTTGCAGCTTTCAACAGCGGCGGACCGGCCAGGAAGATTGTGCCCTGTTCGTTCACAATGATTGCAACATCAGCCATCGCAGGCACATAGGCACCGCCTGCCGTACAAGATCCCATGACCACCGCAATCTGCGGAATGTTCGCCGCAGACAGATTGGCCTGGTTGAAAAAGATGCGCCCGAAATGTTCGCGGTCAGCAAAGCCCTCGGCCTGATTGGGAAGGTTCGCGCCACCGCTGTCGACAAGATAAATGCAGGGCAGCTGGTTTTGCGCGGCAATTTCCTGCGCGCGCAAATGTTTCTTCACGGTCATTGGATAGTAGGTGCCACCTTTTACAGTTGCATCATTGCAGACCACCATCACCTCTCGGCCTTCAACCCGACCAATTCCGGCAATCAGGCTCGCACCGGGTGCTGCACCATCATACATGCCGTGCGCCGCCGTCTGACCTACCTCGACAAAGGGAGAACCCGGATCGATAAGGTTTGAAACCCGCTCCCGCGGTAACATCTTGCCACGGCTGAGATGACGCTCCCGAGACTTCTCTCCACCGCCAGCCATAGTGATATTGACGGCACCCTCGACCACCCGCATCGCCTCAAGATTTGCCTCGCGGTTTGTTTTAAACTGCGATGAGGAAGGCGAGATTTGTGATTTCAGGATGGTCATCTGTCAAACCTTGACGATATCATATTTTGATACTATTTTTAACTTGTGTGGTGCATCATGGTCAATTGTGACCAACTGCGAAAGAATTTGGCATGCGCTGACTTTTGGAGCAGGGGTTCTTTTGATCATGAACAAGAAGTACGAGAAAACGCGGGAGCGTATTTTTGCAAATCCTGTACCGGCAAACATCAAGTGGCGAGACATTGAGACAATGCTGGTTTCGCTGGGAGCGGAGATTGAGGAACGCGCCGGATCACGCATCGTCGTGAAACTGGGCAATGAAGTGCAAGTTTTCCATCGCCCACACCCCGATCCCGATACCAAGAAAGGTGCAGTCACGGCTATGAGAAAATTTCTTGAAAAAGCAGGGGTATGATGATTCGACCGTACAAAGGATATGTCCCGGAAATCTGGTATGAACCTGATGACAAGGCGTTTCACGCTATGGCACAGGGGATTCGCAGCACGATTCATGCGGAGGCAGCGCAGTTTGAAGATGTTCAACGAGAGTTTGAAATCAGCGTCGATACATATCTTGAAGCATGCCTTGAGTGGAACATCGAACCGCAAAAACCAAAGTCCGGCAAACTGGCGGTACGACTTGCCCCCGAAATCCATGAGATGGTGAGCACTGCTGCTGTTTCCGATGCCAAATCCGTAAACCAATGGATTTCCGATACACTTGCTGAAGCTGCTGAAAAGCGACTTCGGAACAATTCCATAAAAATCAAGATTGGCTAACATGCTCATCCCTATTCCTGGATCGTGCAATAGGGGCTGGTGGAGCGGCCATCGAGGCAGGCGAAAAATTCGGCGGTGATGCCTACCGTCTCGGCAATTTCGCAGCCAGAACGGGCCGCGTCGGCGCTGATATCTTCCTTGGAGCGGGCAACTTCGCCGCAATGCTGGCTGACGTATCCAACCCACTGGCCAATCAGATCGCTCAGCATGGCGCTACCACCGGCAGTCAGTTTTTCGTCGAGCTGTTCTCGATAACTTTCCATGTAGTCTTTCCAGGCTGTACGCTCGGTGGAAAGGCAAGCAAGGTGTGGCTCGGAGCCAACTTCATGCTTTTCACAAGGTAAAAACATCAGGCGTCGACATTGATCCCAAGTGGTTCCGCCATCAATGCGCGACACACAATCGAGCACAACGTCCTGATCATTTTCGATTTCGGAGGCCTGCGCTGGTGCCGCAACAAGCAACAGGAGAATGACGCTCAGATATTTCATGCGGTTTCCTTCATCAATTCACGGCCAACCAGCATACGGCGGATTTCCGAGGTTCCTGCACCAATCTCCATGAGTTTTGCGTCCCGCATGATGCGCGATACGGGTGAATCGTTGAGATAACCCGCGCCACCCATCGCCTGCACGGCCTGGACGGACTGCTGCATGGCCTGCTCGGAAGCATAAAGCACGCAGGCAGCTGCATCCTGGCGTGTCACCTCGCTGCGATCACAGGCAGAGGCGACCGCATAGACATAGGCGCGGGCGGAGTTCATTGCCGTGTACATGTCGGCAATCTTGCCCTGCATCAACTGAAAGTCGCCAATCGATTGCCCAAACTGTTTGCGCTCATGCATATAAGGCATGATCTCGTCGAGGCATGCATGCATGAGGCCAACACCGAGACCTGAGAGTACAACACGCTCATAATCCAGCCCGGACATCAGTACATTGACGCCTTTGCCTTCTTCACCGAGAACATTTTCGTAAGGCACTTCCACATCCTCGAATATCAACTCTCCGGTGTTGGAACCGCGCATACCGAGCTTGTCAAAGTGGACAGACGTGGAAAAGCCCTTCATCTCTTTCTCGATCAAAAACGCAGTCAGACCTTTGGGACCTGCATCCGGATCAGTTTTGGCATAGACCACCAGCGTATCGGCATCCGGACCATTGGTGATCCAGTATTTGTTACCGTTAAGGACATAGCGATCATTGCGCTTTTCAGCCCTGAGTTTCATCGACACAACATCGGAGCCGGCACCGGCCTCTGACATTGCCAGCGCACCCACATGATTACCGGAAATCAGTTTTGGCAGGTATTTTTGCTTCTGCTCTTCATTTCCGTTTAGCCGGATCTGGTTGACGCAGATATTGGAGTGCGCCCCATAGGAAAGCGAAACAGAGGCAGACGCCCTTGCTATTTCTTCCACCGCTACGGTGTGGGCCAGATAGCCCATATCAACGCCGCCATATTGTTCTTCGACAGTAATCCCATGCAGACCAAGTTCCCCCATCTCCTTCCACAGATGCGCAGGGAATTCATTTGATTTGTCGATTTCCGCTGCTATCGGCTTTATGCGCTCTTGGGCGAATTTGTGGGTCATCTCGCGCAATGCCTCGATTTCTTCACCGAGTGCGAAATTCATAACCGCATGGAACATCAGGCTAACTCCTCATTTTGTGTTGCGCGAAGCACGGGTTTTGGAGTGCCCGCTACCGCAAGAACCATATTGACGTAGATATTCTCGATTTCGTCAACGCCTAACCGGCCGCCATAGCGAAACCAGGTGTTTACGCCGGTCAGCATGGAAATAATCGCCATGGTGGTCACGGGTGCATCAACGATGGCAAATTCCCTGGTTGCCATTCCCCGCCGCAGGATATCACGCAGGATACGCTCATATTTCTGCCGCAACACAGTCACCTCACGATAAGGGCCAGGCTCCAGATTGCGTAACTCCATATAGGCGATGAAGACTTCTTCGGGCCGGTCGATATGGTAACGGATGTGAAAACGGGTGAAAGCTTCCAACGCATCCCTTGGATCAGCTATTTCAGGTTGCGCCTCAATTTCCTCCATCAACGCTTCCATGTGGGAAATCAGTAACGCCCGCAAAATCGATTGTTTTGTTTCAAAGTGATTGTAAAGCGCTCCTGCCTGCAGATTGACCTCTTTGGCTATCTGGCGCATGGATACAGCGGCATAACCATGCCGGGCAAACAGCATCGAAGCGGCTTTCAATACCCGCTCGGCTGTCTCAATTCCCACTGATCCAGTTTTCCGTGCCATGTTTGAACCTATCGCTTTTCACAGAAACATACAATTATTAAATGAACGTTTGTTTAATTAATAATTGATGCTTGAAAAGATGAATGGCTGATCGAGATGGCATTGAACTATCAGGCATTGCCCGATATGCCTTCATCAGCCTGTTTTGATGGAGCCATAGACCAATGAAGTCCTTGACCATACGTCGTCCTGATGACTGGCATTTGCATCTTCGAGATGGCGAAATGCTACAGGGCGTGGTTGGACATTCGGCACGGGATTTTGGTCGGGCGATCATCATGCCAAACCTTGTTCCGCCGGTGGTGAGCGTCAAGGATGCTGTTTCCTACCGCGAGCGCATTATGGCGGCACTACCAAAGGACGCCAATTTCAACCCGTTGATGACGCTTTATCTGACCGAGAACACTAACCCGGCGGATGTTGCAGCCGGTCATGCGTCCGGCGACATCACTGCGGTCAAACTTTATCCTGCCGGCGCTACAACCAATTCCCAAAGTGGTGTGAGCAACATCGAAAAAGTCTATCCGGTTCTCGAAAAGATGGCTCAGATCGGTCTGCCACTTTGTGTGCACGGTGAGGTGACCGATAGCCAGATTGATATTTTCGACCGGGAAGCAGTCTTCATCGATACCGTGCTTGAGCCGCTACGCAAACGCATTCCGGAACTACGCATTGTCATGGAACACGTCACCACCCAGCAGGGGGTTGATTACGTCCGCTCCAATGAAATGGGTCTTGGTGCCACCATCACCACGCATCACTTGATCATCAATCGCAATGCCATTCTGGCTGGCGGGATCAGGCCGCATTATTACTGCCTGCCGGTTGCCAAACGCGAAGGCCATCGCCTTGCCCTGCGTCAGGCTGCAACCTCCGGTGATCCGCGGTTTTTCCTGGGCACGGATTCGGCCCCGCATGTTGATCCTTTGAAGGAGACCGCATGTGGATGCGCCGGCATCTTCACCGCGATCAATACCATGAGCTTGTTGGCGCACGTGTTTGAGGAGGAAGATGCCCTCGACAAGCTTGAGGCGTTTGCCTCACTTAATGGCCCGGCTTTCTACGGACTGGAACCGAACGACGAGAAGATATCACTCACCATGCAGGACAAACCCGTGAACTATCCTGAAAAAATCGAAACGGGTGCCGGGCCGGTTACGGTGTTTGATCCGATGTTCGATGTGTATTGGGCGGTGGGGTAGAGTCCGTTATGTGCCAAAAATGGATATCGATTGCTATTTTCGACTGACTGCTTTGAGCCCTTGGCTGTTATGGATATCCTGTCGTGAATTGAATAGCTTAAAAATGATGTGACTTCCGCAAATGACCCAAAGCGGACATTAATTTAACATCCTGCAATGGCGGCTATGCGGACGAAGCCGCCTTTGGATTGTTTATCTGTTGTTAGATTTGCGACACCAATCATTTTGCCGGTACACTAGGTAATTTGCTAAGATGCGTAAGGCTTTTTTGATTCAAACCACCGTCAAAAACAGTTTTATCTGTTCGCCGCGTAGACCGTTGCCGACATAGATTTGGCAGGTGGCACTTGCGCCCCCGAGATTTGTTACCCGAGCTTTATGACTGTCCGCAATTACCTTAAATCTTGCTTGCAGCACTTCATCACCTTGAATTGCAAGGTTTTCCTGCTGCCACATCGGCGTAGTTACAAATTGCCCGCCTGTCTGCCGGCAATTTTCGGCAATCCAACCGGCTTGGTTGACTATCGACACATATCCATCTTGATTAGTCTTCAGCGCTGCCAGACGTGCTGCGCGATCTTGCGGTGTTACATCAGTTCTGTTTGTGTCACCCAACCAGGCTGGCCATTCGACAGCAGGTGTTTTGTTGTGTTTTCGGGTGAAAGTTGTAGGGTTAGGAGTGTTGGCATAAGGGTTCTGGCATCCTGCCAAAACAACACAAAGTGCCAATAGAAACATGTTTCGAAAACTAAGCATTTGAATTTCTTCCCGATTTGGCAAACGTTAACATATATTTGCCGATATAAGTTAGTGTGTCGCAATATGCAATTCGGGAGGAAACAAGAGATACTCTCCTAAAATTAGGCAAACGTCTGCTATGGCTTCGAAGCATACGTTGGAAGATTGTGCTTAATGTCTGCTATTGGCACAAAGCAGACTCGCCAATCCTGTCGCAGAATGAATATGCAAATGTTCTTTTGTAGTCACTTCGTCCACGTAACTGCCGTTACCCAGATTAGATCAAATGCCCACTTTGGGTCATTTTCAAACACCCCTAGAACCTGTCCCTGAGCGCGTACCAGGTCATCGCCAGCGGCAGCAACGGCCAGCGAAGCGCCGCGCCGCCTGGAAATTTCGGCGTCGGCAGGGCACTCATGACGTCAAACTGTGTCATATGGCCATGGATTGCCTCGGCAGCAATTTTCCCGGCCATCGTTGCCATTGCCACTCCGGAACCCGAGTAACCGGAAATGTTAACGATGCCGTCCTTGCGGAACTCAAAATGCGGTAGGCGATTGAAGGTGATTGCCAGAGTCCCACCCCAGCCATAGTCTACTTTCACGTCTTTCAATTGTGGGAAAATCTTCAACATGTACGGACGCACGAAGTTCTTGATATCTCCCGGGAAGCGGTAGCTGTAGTTTTCGCCGCCTCCGAACAGCATGCGGTTATCCTCGGACAAACGGAAGTAATTCACCACAAACCGGCTGTCTGCCACCGCCTCGCCATCACGGATGAGCGCTTTTGCGCGATCTTTGCCCAGAGGCTCAGTTGCTATAACAAAATTGTTGATCGGCATTACCCGATTAGCTACCTGACCATCAAGCGCACCCAGATACCCATTGCAGGCAAGGATGGTGTGGGCAGCGCTGATTTCGCCGTTTGTGGTCTTCAGCTTCGTGGGCTTGCCACCTTTAACTTCTGTGACTTCGCTCATTTCAAAGATTTCAACACCAGCCTTCACTGCAGCCCGGGCAATTCCACGGGCATAATTTAGCGGATGCAAATGTCCGGCAGCAGTATCCAGTACACCGCCATGGTAATCTGGTGAGCCAACTTTCTCGCGGGCCTCTTCTTTCGAGAGATACGAAACCGAGTGGTAGTCATATTTGCTTTTCAGGTGCTCAACTTCTTCTAACCCGTACTTGTTGAATCGTTCGCGATGAAAGACATGCATCACGCCTTCACGGTAGGCGCAGTCAATTTTGTGTCTTTGGATCAGGTTGCGCACGGTTTGGGCAGCTTCCACTCCAATCGCGAAGGCTTCATGAGCAAGATTATCGCCCACAAGTTTTTCCAGTTCATCCTGATCCACGCGTTGACCGGAGCCTACTTGCCCGCCATTTCTGCCAGAGGCACCCCAACCTACCCGATGGGCTTCCAGTACACAGACTTTGAACCCAAGCTTTACCAGATGAAGCGCTGAAGAAAGACCGCTGTAACCGGCGCCAACCACCGCAACGTCAAACTTTCTGCTGCCTTCCAGTGCCGAAAAGGTCGGAAACTCCTGGGCAGAAGCAGCATACCAGGACGGGGCGTGTTCGCCCCGCTTGTCATTTGCATAAAGAAGAGACAGCGCCATTGGGTTAACTCTTAAACATTGAGCAGCAGATGCTCACGCTCCCACGGACTGATAACCTTCATGAACTCATCGTGTTCCGCACGTTTCACGCCGATGAAAATGTCCGAAAACTCAGGGCCCATTACACGCTTCAAATCGTAACAGTCATCGAGCGCCTCGACCGCCTCAAGCAAACTGTATGGCAGCCCGCGGACTGACTCTTCCTGAGCGGGTGAAGCCTCCTTGCGGGGTTTGATTTTTTTGGTAAGGCCAAGATAACCGCAAGCCAAACAAGCGGCGATTGCAAGATACGGATTTGCGTCCGCGCCGACCAACCGGTTTTCAACCCTTCGTGCGGCAGGCTTTGCGCGGGGTGCGCGCAAGCCGGTGGACCGGTTGTCCTGACCCCATTCAAGATTGATAGGGGCTGATAACCCTGGCACCAAACGCCGATAGGAATTCACGTATGGTGCAGCAAATCCTGTGGCGGCATACATGTATTCCTGTTGCCCGCCAATGAAATGATAGAACGCCTTGGAAGGTGTTCCGTCTTTCTCGCTAAAAATATTCTTTCCCGATTTTGCACTCACAACACTTTGGTGGATGTGCATCGCGCTGCCGGGCTGATGCTCCATCGGCTTTGCCATGAAAGTTGCATGGCAGCCACAGCGCAACGCCGCTTCGCGGATGAGGCGCTTGTACATGAACACTTCATCAGCAAGTTTCAGTGGATCGCCATGCATCAGGTTAATCTCAAGCTGGGCAGCGCCGGACTCTTGAATAATCGTATCGATTTCCAATGACTGCGCTTCGGCGTAATCATAGATGTGTTCGATCACGCGATCATATTCATCAACCGCCGACAGAGAGTAGGCTTGATTTGACAGACTTTGTCTGCCGGAACGCCCGACCGGTGGCTCCAGTGGATAATCCGGATCGGTATTCGGTTTTGTTAGATAAAATTCAAGCTCGGGTGCAACAATTGGAGTCCACCCCTTGCGGCGATAAAGTCCCAACACCCGTTTCAACACCTGACGCGGAGCATAGCCCAATGGCTCGCCATCATTGTCATATGCATCATGGATAAGTTGGATTGAGGGATCATTTGCCCAGGGCACGGCACGTGCAGTTGAATAATCTGGCAACAGCACCACATCTGAATCCACCTCATATCCGGTGATATCGACATCCGCATAACCACCAGTGATCGTGGTCATGAATAGTGAGATTGGCAGCCGAAATTCAGTCTCGCGAATAAACTTCATGGCGGGCATGACTTTTCCGCGCGCGATACCGGCAATATCCGGGGTCACACATTCGACTTCATCGACCTTGTTTTCACGAATCCATTCGTGGAGTTCACTGGCTGAGTCTTTGCTCAAATCCGGTGAGATGCCCAAACTAATGTCTGGCTTTAGATTATTCATTTTACACCAATTGTCAGACGGTCCTCAGGCACCATCCATAGTCACGGTCGGAGATCTCCGCATGAAAATTCTCCTCTTCCGTATATTTCGCCCGGAGATACATATCGAGAAACTCATCCCCCAGATATTCCCTGAACACTTTTGAGCCATCTAGCTCGTGGAGAGCCTCGCGCCAACGGATCGGCAAATCATGACCATCTTCCACTTCCTTTCCTTCCACCGAAGCCGGTCCCGGGTCAACCCGGTTCTTGAGGCCATGGTGAATGCCTGCTAAAACGGCTGCGGTCAGGAAAAACGGGTTTGCATCCGCACCCGCAAGCCTGTGTTCCAGCCTTCTATCGGCTTCACCAGACAATGGTAACCGTACGCTGACACCGCGGTGATTTTCACCCCAATTGCCGGTACTTGGCGACCAACCGCCTTTCAGATAACGACGAAATGAATTTCCAAACGGTGCGAATAGCGCAAGGGATTGCCCCATTGTTTCAAGGACACCGCCAACTGCATGCTGCAACTTCTTCTCATCGGCACCAAAGACGTTGTTCCCGTCCTTGTCTAAAATACTCACATGGATATGACATCCACTGCCGGCATTGGCTTTCACCGGCTTGGCCATAAAGCTTGCAAGCTGGCCATTGGCAACGGCAATGTTCTTGATCGCATGTTTCAACATCAAAAACTCGAAACAGGCACCCACCGCATCGTCGCTGTGGTTCAAATTGAGCTCGAACTGACCTTCACCATATTCGCACAGAACAGAAGTCAACGAGATTGACTGGTCCGCTGAAACCGATTTAACCACATCCAAAAATCCCTTTACGTCCTGCAAGGGCTCCAGTGCATAGACCTGCGGACCCTCAAATTGCGGCCAACCATTTGCCGGCGCCAGGGCCTCGGGGGGAACTTTGGCGGGATCAAGCAGGTAAAACTCTCCTTCGAGTGCAATCACTGGAAAAAACCCATCTGCATTCAAACGTTTGAGGACGCGTTGCAAGACCGTTCCCGGGTCCAACGGATGATCGGAGCCATCCTTTTCACAGGGGCGCATGAAAACCTGAGCCGTGGGGGTGTTTGCCCAGGGTACGGGTCTGAGTGATCCCTTCACCGGCATGAACAGACGGTCAGGGTCTCCTGCAAGCGGCGGATCCAACACTCGGCCAGGCGTCCCTCCGGTTGCGTCCCCATACAGGATGGACAGCGGAAAATTTGCGCCTTTTTTGTAGAGCTTCGCGAGTTGGTCACCGGGAAACTGCTTGCCGCGCAAAATACCATTGTTATCCGCGACCAGCACATCAACAGATTGCGGTTCCGGATTCTCCGAAAGATAGGATTCGAGTTCAGAAACCACTTGTTTTTCCATTCTGATATGAAGCTGTTTGCCCCGTAGCACTCACGAACTCGCAGGAAAACCGGTGGTTTTCAAGATGTCTCGGAAAATTTATTGGAAAAATCCATTGCTTTGAGCCTATTACGATGTGGTCGGGCTGGCAGTTCGTGCACCTTGGACAGGAGAAACATTCCATGCAGGACAAACGAAAAATTGAAATAGCGCTTCTCATTCTGCGACTTTCCATTGGTGCCTTTCTTGCTGTATGGGCATCGCTCAAATTCTTGCGGCCGGAATGGATGGTGAATATATTCCGGGGCTCATACGGGCAGGCTTGGGTTACCCAGGACATGGCGTTTTTAGTCGGCACACTACAGGCGATAATTGTTCTGGCATTTCTCATCGGGTTCGCCCGCACGATTACCTATGGGTTTGTCACCCTGATGCACGCGACCGGCGTGATTGCCAGTATTCCAAGTCTGATCAATTTCACAAAATATCCGAGCAATTTGCTTTGGACATCCGTCGCCACATTGGGCGCATTGATTGCACTGTTTATCCTGAGGGACCTGGACAATCTGTTCTCGGTTTCAGCCCGGAGAAACAAGGACACCTAGTCTTTCAGTGCCTTGTATCGCTTCTGGGCCTCCTCCGGCCAGTGTTCTTTCGGGTTGCAATATTCCTCAACCACCGGAACTTCACCAGACAGTGATACCCAGGGCTGTTTTGTAGATGTGTAAATATGAATATCGGGCTGTACCAGATGTGCTTCATCCAATGAGCCGACCCTCACGAAACTGAGCTTGTCTCCCGCTCCCACATAATGGCTCCAGACCGCAATCTTGCAATCTGGGCAGCGGAAAATTTTCTGCCCCTTGCCGCTGTCCGATGGGATCTCGACCACATCCAACTCACCACTGGTCAACTCAAGCCGGTCGCTTTCAATCATGGCATTGAGCGCAAAAGCTGTGCCGGTTTCGCGCTGACACCAGGTGCAATGGCAACAATTTACAAACATGGGTGCGCTGTTCATGCGGTAACGCACGTTCCCGCACGCACAACCGCCTTCAAGTTTTTGATCTGGATCGGTTTGACCCATGGTCAATTCACCCCAAAAGTATTTCATTCACGCGCAAGATTGCAGACTGCGTAACACGCAGTTATTCGACCATCACCACGTAGGAGTCCAAACCGAACTCGCTGATTTTGATAGACCGGGTTACCGGCACCGATATTTGCTCCCCAACATCTTTAACGAAAGCCTCGATATCCGCACGCGACCAATGGTGCACGGACCACAACAACAAAGGACATTGTTGCTCATCTGTTATGCGGGCTTTTATCAAGCCGGGCAGCGCAGTGCCGGACAGGCTGGCGAGGTCATTTTCAAAAGAGATTTTCAGCCAGTCTTTAGGCTGCGAAACATCCATGTAATATCCGTAAAAAACATCCGCTTCATTGGCGGAAATGTAATCCTGCTCGAAACCCACGACCGGTATGGTTTTTCCGGTGCATCCAGGCATTTGCTCCACGAAAGCTGCAGAATCACGCCAATTTTCGCGCTGGGATAATCCATCACCAAAAAACCTGCTCAGGCTGATTGAAGTGAACACGATCAGTGTAATGCACAATAGGGGCCAGAATAATTTGGCTTTAAGCCGGCTGAACACATAGCCACCAATCAGCCCAACCAACAACCAGATGAACGGCGCAATTACGAGGAACATCCGAAACGAGAATATCGGATCGGAGAGAAAGCTGATCACGATTCCGGCAAGAAGTGGACCGAAGCAGCAGCCGGTTACAAAAATGCAAATTTGCGAAATGTCATCGCTGGACTTTTGCGTGATGGGTCGTTTCAAAAACAATAACACCCAGGATGCAAAAAATGCGAAAACAAGAATGGCTCGCAAAAGGGGTCTTTGGATATCAAGGAAGCCTTTGTAGAGATGAGCACCCAGAAATTTCGCATCCACCGAAAACCAGGTCTTTTGCGTATCAACAACGATCTGCCCTTCATGCCAGCTGATGAAGGCTACGACAGGTAGAAGAATGGCAAATCCGGTTACGACCAACGCCACGCGTTGTCCCCAGTTCCAGGTGAAAAGCAGAAGCATCCCCACAACGCTGCCTGCGAGCAGCAATAGATAATAGTGCGAGAGCGCACTTGCCAATCCAACACCCCCAAGTGCTGCAAGTAACGGCAAGGCAAGGCTGCCAGAGGGAAGTGCCCTTAGAATGCGCAGCCCAATGAACAGGAGCGCAGCACTCAGCAGGAACACCAGCGCGTAGGAGCGAGCCTCCTGTGCGTAATAAAACCAGGCGGAAGAGGTGGCGGCACCGGCAACAGCGAACAGTCTGGTAAACTGTCCGATTTTTCGAGGAAACGAGAAGTAGATTACAACAAGGGTTGCCACAGACAGAAAGGCGCTTAATGCGCGTGCGGTGAGCGTGAAATCCCCGCCGAACAATCTAAGCGACGCCCAAGTCAGCAAATAATAACCGGGTGGATGAACATCTTCAGCAATTCGCGAAATGGCTGCGGAAGTCGATATCTGAGACGCATCTGCAAAATACGCGGTAAAAAATTCATCCGTCGTAAGACTGGCAGTATCCAGCTGATAAAATGCGCCAATAGCACACATGGCGGCAATCAGCAGAAATCCCAATGTACCAACCCGCCAGGGCAAGCCGGATTGATCCATTTCGTGTGCCTTTTTCAAAGAAAGCTTCTCTTAATGCTAATTCAACTTTTATTGGCCTTAATATATAGGCGGCTGGATGATGTAAATCCGGTCAACGGCACACCCAAGGGAATTGATACGGATGGATTTGAAAGAAGAAGCTGTGCTCGGTGAGCACATTGACCAACACTGGTACTATCAGTCCAAAGCGCAAATGCTTGCCTCCCATCTTGAACCTTCCGTAAAAAAGGTACTGGATGTGGGAGCTGGCTCCGGCTGGTTCAGTCGCTGGTTGATCAATCGGCAGTTAGCGAGCAATGCGACACTGGTCGATCCGGGCTATGATCGCGAACATCGCGAATCGCTTGGCACCGGTAAATCCCTGAATTTCAAACGCGATATCGAAAGCTCTGACGCTGACATCGTGTTGTTTATGGATGTGCTGGAACATGTGGATGATGATGTTGGCCTGCTGAAGGAATACATCGCCAAGACAAAGCCCGGTACGAAGTTCTTTATTACCGTTCCCGCGTTCAAGTTTCTTTGGAGTGCTCATGACGATTTTCTTGAGCATCGAAGACGCTACACAATTAGCTCCCTTGAAAAGGCAATTGTGTCTGCAGGTGCCACACCACAGAACATGCATTACTATTTTGGTTCTATTTTCCCGGCTGCTGCCCTTGTTCGTTTATGGCAACGCGGACGTAAAGCCGACCATTCTGACATGAAGCCCGCTCACCCGGTAGTTAACTGGATTTTACGCAAGGTTTGCGCGCTTGAGAGAAGCTGGATGCGTTTCAACCGGATCGGCGGTTTATCCGTCGTGTGTATGTGTCAACGATGAACAGCGCTGCAATCATTTCAGAAATTGGCCGGGTTTGCCGGTTTTTCTCAATTGGTATGATTGCAACCGGTGCCCATATTGCGCTTTGCCTCACCCTGGTGACCGGACTTGGTGTTGCCGAACAAAGTGCAAATTTCACGTCATTCATGTTTGCCCTGGGTATTTCATTTTTCGGCCATTATATTTGGACCTTCCAAAGTACAGCCACTTACAATCAGGTGCTGCCGCGATTTCTGGGCGTTGCTTTCGCGGGCTATTTTGCAAGTGCTGCACTGCTTTTTGCACTCCAGGGCGTGGAAGGCTTGCCATCGGTAATCCGGCTTGTCGTAGCGGCACTGCTAATTCCAACAGTCAGTTATCTCGCATATCGTTTTTTGGTGTTTGATCATGACAACTAGAAATACTTCGAAGAGCAAAGTTGCAGCTGCCAAATCTTCCAGGGGCTCGCTGCTATCAATCGTCGTTCCCGTCTTCAATGAAGAAAGTACGATTGGACTTTTTGTTTCCGCTGTTACACCATTTCTTGACGAAGCATGTAAACTGCTCGGCAAGGGTGGACAAACAGAGATTGTATTCGTCGATGACGGTAGTCGCGATCAAACGATTGAGCGCATCACTGCTCAAAATGTGAAAAACTGTACAATTCGCATTGTAAAACTCTCTCGCAATTTCGGTAAGGATTCAGCCCTTGCCGCGGGTCTCGATCAAGCACGAGGCGATGCAGTGGTACCAATGGATGTGGACCTGCAGGACCCGCCTGAAGTCCTGCCAAAAATGGTTGCGGCGTGGCTTGCCGGATCCAAAGTCGTCAACGCAGTCAGGGTCGACCGGGACGCGGACAGCTGGTTCAAACGCAGCTCGGCGGAAGCTTTTTACAAAATTTATAACCGCATTTCCGCCCAACCGATGGAGCCCAATGTGGGTGATTATCGCCTGCTGGATCGTGAAATAGTTGACATTTTGAAGAAGATGCCCGAGCGAACCCGCTTCATGAAAGGGTTATTTTCCTGGCTTGGCTACAATCCCCACACAATCGAATACCAACGTCAGGCCCGTATTGCCGGTGAAACAAAATGGCGCTTCTGGTCGCTTTGGAACTTCGCAATCGACGGCATTACCGGTTCCAGCACCCTGCCGCTCAGGGTATGGAG
Organism: Hyphomicrobiales bacterium; assembly: GCA_021775415.1. Lineage (GTDB taxonomy): Bacteria > Pseudomonadota > Alphaproteobacteria > Rhizobiales > Rhizobiaceae > JAALLB01. The sequence continues at coordinate 494,390 of JAJFHV010000013.1, forward strand.
CTATTTTGGTGGTGTGCTTGCCATTATTGCCCTGTTCTATGCCGCCTGGTTAATGATCCGCACGCTTGTGTTTGGCGTGGATGTGCCTGGATATGCTTCCCTGATGGTTGTCACGCTGACGCTTGGGAGCGTCAACATGATCGCACTTGGAATAGTCGGTGAGTATGTGGGCCGCATCGCTATCGAAGTGCGCCAACGTCCGCTCTACATCGTGGAAGACAGTATCGAAGTTAGTGCAGAAAAATAACAATTTTGCGATCTGAATGGTGCTGTACAGGCTTTAAAAATCATTCTGAACGCAGGCTGGCTTCAAACCCTTTGCGATCGTCCTGAATTTTTTTGAGCACAGTCCTCATCGCAAATGGGCGGTCATCATGTGCACCGCTCCATAAAATGAGTTCCAGCATAATCGGCGCCAAATCACGGCCCTTTTTGGTGAGCTCGTATATGTAGCTTCGACGGTTATCCGGATCGCGTGACTTATTAATAATACCTTCCGCTTCCAGATGTTTCAGCCGGTCAATCAGGATATTGGTGGCGATCTTTTCATCTGCTTCCATGAATTCGCTGTAGGTCTTTTTGCCTCTCAGCATGATCTCGCGGATGATGATCAAACTCCATCTATCCCCGAATGTATCGAGGCCAAATGCAACCGGGCAACCGGTCTGACGTTTCTTGTTTTCATTTCTCATTTTGACATCCTAAAAAAATAACTTGCAAAATGCAATATGTACGTTTATATAATTTACATCTTGCAAAATGCAAGGTATAAAACAACCAAAGGAAACCGTTATGAAAACCCTATCGAAAACGACATTTGGAAATAAGCTTCGCTCCAGTGCATTGGCACTTGCTACAATCGCATTGGCAGGTGGGTCTGCATTTGCCGGATCATCTGACAGCGCAATCAAACTGCTTACGGCAAAATTTGATGCCAGACAGGTAGTTCAGGTTGAAGCGGGAGATTTCCACTTCAAGCCGGGCCAGAATGCCCCGGTTCACACCCACACGGCCCCTGCTGTTGGATATGTTGCCAAAGGCACCATCATTTATCAGGTCGAAGGTGAGAAGGTGCAAATTCTTCGTGAAGGTGATGCCTTTTATGAACCTACCGACGTTCGCGTACTACGCTTTGACAATGCATCGGCCACAGAGGAAGCAATCTTTGTGGACTTCAATCTTGAACAGGCTGGTGAGCCATTCATCGTGTTTGAAAAACAGCCAACCGAAGCAATCGATCGCCGCACCCTGCCAACGACAAAGCTTGATGGCAGCAACATTGATCAGGTGGATATCTACGCAAACGAACTGGCACACAGCGCTACGTTGAAAATCAACAATTCTCAGCCAACGCTTGGTCTTGTTGCGGAAGGTGTCATCCAACTTCAGATCGAGGGTGAAAAAAGCCAGCGTCTGGTCGCCGGTGAAACTTTCGCAATTCGGGAAGTCAACTCAACAGCAATCTTGGTCAATGCCTCAACTGAAGTGTCAGCCAAGGTAATTACGTTTCGTCTGAACGATCAACACAACCCATCATAAATCTCAACACACATTACAATCAAAGGAGAAATACAATGACACATTACATATTAGTACACGGCGCCTGGGAAGGATCATGGTCCTGGGACTATGTCCGCCCCACCCTGGAAAGACAGGGCCACACAGTCACCGCGCTCAATCTACATGGTGGAAGTGATGACGGGAAAAACATCACCAATGTAACAATGGACTCCTATGTCGACACAGTCGTCAATGCAATCAATCAACTGGACCATAAAGTTGTTCTGGTTGGTCACAGTATGGCCGGCACAGTGATCTCGTTGGTCGCTGAGCAGGTTCCGGCAAAAATTCAGAAACTTGTCTATGTGGCAGCGTTTCTGCTGGGCAACGGCGACAGCGTTCTTGAGGCCATGCAACGTGACCCCAATGGCGAGTTTCTGCCCGAACTTATCTTTTCGGACGACCAAAGCTCAGCCCAGGCGTTGGAACAAACCTGGCGCAGCAAGGCGTTTCACGATGTGAGGGAAAATCGCATTTTGGAAGCGCTGCCCCTGCTGTTGGGTGTTGGACAGGCCACCGAGCCATTTATGGCTAAAATGGTTCTCAGCCAGGAAAGGTTTGGCTCGGTACCAAAGGTCTATATTCGCACCGCAATAGATAAGATGGTCTCGCCCAAACTCCAGGAAGAGATGCTTCAAAACTGGAAAACGGATGAAGTTCTTGAGTTGAACTCCGGTCATTTTCCAACGCTCTCAATGCCGGAAACACTGGCTGAGTTGTTGCTTTAACCCCAAACACAAAGGAAAACCAATGACTACAGTTACACAAAGTCATAAAGGTAACATCTCCATTTGGAAAAGGTTCTTCGCCTTTATCCAGGCAATGGAGGAAGCGTCAGATTACACTCCTGCTGAACGTTCAGTCACACGTCTTGATCAAAAGGTTTCTGAATTGGAAGATACAATCCGCGACCTGGAAAATGGCACCCAATGGGCAGGATAATCTGAATTTAACGCAAATCGCCAAAAGGAACCCCTGTCACTTCGTGCGGGGGTTCTTTTGTTTGAGCCCTAAACGGACATTTTAGTCTGATTAGTCCAACAGCGCTTCCTCAAGCGGGTAGGATGACAACATTTCATATCCATCTTCGGTCACAAGTACCTGTTGCTCCAGTTTTACGCCCACACCGGTTTCACCTGCTGCACCCATGTAACTTTCAATGCAAAGCACCATTCCTGCTTCAATTACCCCATCATAGGGATTAGGGCCTCGATGGGGAGGGTTTATCCGTGGATATTCATCACACATTCCCACTGCATGAACGATGCAGGCATAGGCGTTTTCCCGATATTCTTCCGGCACCGGATAAGCTTGTTCCTGAAACTCCAGAAACGATATCCCGGGCTTTACCAGACCAAGGTTATGTTCGATCTCTTTAGCCGCCAGTTGGTAAACTTCCTTTTGCCGATTTGTTGGCTTGGCCGAACCACAATGGAAAGTTCGCGAGATATCAGCGAAATAGCCGAAGGGCCCAATCATGTCCGTATCGAAGCCCACGAGATCGCCGGATTCAATTTTTCGCGGCGACGCTTCCTGTAGCCAGGGATTTATACGGGATCCAGATGCCAGCATCCGGCCATCATGCCAGTCCCCGTTGTTGGCCAGATTAGTGTAGTTGAGAAGGCCCCAAAGCTGCAGTTCACTCACCCCTGGTTTCAGCGCTTCCTTGAGTTTGGAAATACCAAGCTCGGCGACACCAATTGCCCATTTCATACAGCTAATTTCATCATCCGACTTGATCAGGCGCGCACGTTCGGAAACGTTGACCCCGTCGGTTACCTCCAGCCCTCGTTGCAAAAGTGCCTGGGTGATGCTGGGGTTAACATACTCAACCGCAACACGGCGGTTGTCGGATCCGATTTCACCAAGATAGTTGACAATGTCATCGGCCAGAAGGCGCGAACCTTCTGCCATGTTCGGTCCGCCATCGAAAAAAGAAATCGAACGGTTGGTTTTGATATCATCCACCCTGGGTTTTGGACCGTAAAGCCCGTGTATAACCACCGGCCCTTCCTGCGGAACGAACAGATATGTTGTCGGGATGTGTGATTGAAACAGTGCGTAAGAACGGTATTCGGCCGCATAACGAAGACTGATCGGATTGACCAGTACACACATTGCAGCATCAGCACGTTTAAGCTCGTTTCTTATCCGGCCAATCCGGTATCGGTGCAGGTGGTCAAAGTCGATATCCGGCATATCCCGATACCGGCTCAACTCACTCCACTCTTCACCAACAATCATGCTGTCAGGGGAGCTCATGCTGCAATTATTTTTTCTACGATGCGACGGCCAAACTGGTGGGTAGGCCCTTCCCAGTGTGGTGACAGGCGACCGCCATCATAAGCGGGTGACAAACGCCCCTGCTGCAACAATTCCAACATACCAATGTCTTCCCGGTTCAGATCGTCCCACATCTTGATAACTGAATTGCGTTCCTTTTTGTGGATATCCGAAGTTGCCGCATCGCCAATCAAAAACACATGCAGTTCCTCCCGGGTCAGGTCCGGTGCTATTGGGTACGACACCAGCAATGTGAACTGGTCGGGATAAACTTCTGCTGCAAAATGTGGAAAGCACAAAAACCACAGCCCCCGTTGGGCATCTTCTTCAGGCAGGTTTGGATAATGCGGCAGACCATCCCCACGGCCCTCCTGATTTTCGGGGAATATGTAGTCATTGTAGAAAACATGCTCGTCCCACTCACCGGACCAGCGCAGGTTCATTGGTGCAAATTTCAACAATCCCGGGTGGACGCTGAATACGTGGTATCCTTCCATGTAGTTCTCATAGACCAGCTTCCAGTTGGTCTTGATTTCAAATTCAAGTTTTCCGGCCCACCGGATTGAGGAAAAATCATAATTGGGGGTTCGGCGTAACAGCGGCTCAAGCCAATCTGTCACCGGTTCTGCGTTGCCGGAAACGTTGACAAAAATGCAGCCATTCCAGACCTCGACCCGCACGAAAATCAGATCAAGTTTTTCGCCACCGCCATTTTCAAACTTGTCTAACTTGTCCGGGCCATGAAAATGCGGGCGGCTCCGGAGATCGCCATTCAAGGCATAGTTCCATGCGTGATAGGGGCAGGTGATCGAAGATTTGTTGCATTTGTCCTGAACGAGCTTCGCACCACGGTGTCGACAAACATTGTGAAACCCGCGAACACTACCGTCTTTGTCGCGCACGATAACCAAAGGTGCGCCGCCGATTTCCACCGGCTTGATGTCGCCGGTATTTGGAATTTCTGCTTCAGCTCCGGCAAACACCCAGGATCGGCGAAACACCCGCTCCTGTTCCAGTTCCAGCCAATCCTTTGACCAATAGGCAGCATTAGGCAGCCCGGACGCTTCTTCAATTGGTGCGAAGGCCTGATCAAATCCCTCTTCGCCGAGGAGCGACTTCACCCGGTTAACAAATTGCGGATCGATGGCTCGCGTATCCATGCACATTTCTCTCAGAGGTTCGCGGTAAACCTTGTTGCATATTCAGGCAAAAATTGCTGTCATATTTCCATGACTGTCAAGTGTTTATCAAAGCATCCCGCAAGCAATTTGCCAGCTGGCTGGATGTGATTGAAATTGCATGACCCAATTTTCAAAACTCTTTGAGCCCATTCACCTTGGGCCAACCCGGATCAAGAACCGGATATTCAATCCACCACATGGCACCACGCTGAGCAGTCAGGGTAAGGTCACCGACGATCTCGTTGCCTATCATGAGGCTCGTGCCAGAGGCGGTGTCGGTCTTATCGTCATCGAAGGCATGACCTTTCACCACACCTATGACTATAAGGGTGCGTTTTTATACGCTGGCGACGACGCGGTCATTTCCGGGCTTTCGAAACTGCACCAGGCATGCACAGCCCATGACGTTCCGGTATTTGGCCAGTTGTTCCATGCAGGCCGGGCGGTGCGACTTAGCCATGACGGTTCAAAGTCGCTGGCCTATTCCGCCTCCAGTGTCGCAGATGAACGTTACCGAACAGTCCCTGTCGCGATGCCCAACGACATGGTTTGGGAAATTATTGATGGATATGCCCAGGCTGCCCGCCGGTTGGCCGAAGCCGGATTGGATGGGGTCGAAATTCTGTGCAGCCTTGGATACCTGATTTCACAATTTCTCAATCCCCATACCAACCGTCGTGACGATGAATTTGGTGGTTGCTTTGAAAACCGCTTGAAATTCCTGCGTGAAATTCTCAACAGCGTGCGAGCAACACTGGGAGCAGAAAAGACCCTCGGCATCCGCATTTCTCTTTCAGAGTTTACCGGCAACGCCATGTCCCCTGAAGAGATGTTGAAAATCTGCCAGGTCATCGAGCAGGATGGAATGGTGGATTATTATTCTGTTATCACCGGGTCATCCGCTACCCCTGAAGGATGGGTGCGGGTGTTCCCGCCAATGGCAATTGAACCGGGCTTTGTTGCCGGTGATTCTGCCCGTTTGAAGCAGGCGGTTTCAAAGCCGGTTTTAGTGGCAGGCCGCATAAACCAACCGCAACTGGCCGAGCAGATTCTGGCAGATGGCAGTGCGGACATGATTGGCATGGCGCGGGCATTGATTGCTGATCCCGATCTGCCGGGCAAAGCCAAATCCGGACAAGTGGATGATATTCGCGCCTGTATCGGATGCAACCAAGCCTGCGTTGGTCATCGATTGGCGCATCACCCAATCTCTTGCATTCAAAATCCGGTGTCGGGCCGGGAGCGGGAACTGGGAGTACCAAAATCTATTAGAACTGCACGCAAGGTCATGGTTGTCGGCGGTGGTCCGGGCGGCATGAAAGCTGCTTTTGTTGCAGCAACACGCGGGCATACAGTGACGCTGTTTGAAAAGAATAAACAATTGGGTGGGCAAGCAATTTTGGCACAAGCCCTGCCAGGCCGTGCCGAGTTTGGTGGCGTAATTACCAATTTGAAGCGGGAGCTCGAAATTGCAGATGTGAATACTGTATTGGGGACTGAAGTTACACTGGATCAGATTAAAACGGTGGCACCAGATGTTGTCATCATCGCCAGCGGTGCAAGTGCTGGTTTACCGGAAGTTGAAGTCGAAGGTGCCCATATGGTCGATTCCTGGTCGCTCATCCGCGGAGAAGTCAATGTCGGCTCGCGGGTGGTGATTGCAGATTGGGCCTGCGACTGGTCCGGTCTGGGATTGGCGGAAAAACTGGCCCGCGACGGTTGCCAGGTACGACTGATGGTAGGCGGGATTGTTGCAGGTGAATCCATTCAGGGCATTGTGCGCGATCACTGGATCGGTGAACTTCATAAGCTCAATGTGGAAATCATTCCCTATGCCCGGTTTGCTGGTGCCGACAGCGACACCGCGTATTTTCAGCATATGACAAGCGGCGAGCCGATCATCTGCGAAGCGGTCGACACGATTGTTACGTGTTTTGCCCCGAAGTCTGAGAACCTGCTTTTGTCTGAATTGGGGGAGTTTGGCGGCGAAGTCCTGGTGATCGGTGATGCCGTGGCACCCCGAACGGTTGAAGAGGCTGTTCTGGAGGGATTTAGGGCTGCCAACAATGTGTGAGTCCGAATTGGCGGACATGCATGCCCGCTATTGGCACAATGCGGGTGGTTAGTTTTGTTCTTTCCAGAAACTCGCAATCACTTTTTCGAACAACTTATCCCACACCCATTTCCCGCTCACATCATGCCAATAATTTGAGGGTCCAGGTATTCAACTGGTTTTGGTGGAAAATTGTAAGCCATTGATTTAAATGGCGCGCTCGGGAAGATTCGAACTCCCGACCCCTTGATTCGTAGTCAAGTACTCTATCCAGCTGAGCTACGAGCGCGCAGGGCCGCTTCGACCCTTAAAAGCAATTGCCGTCTTACCGGTATCATGCAGGGCGTTGTCGTAATCCGGCGAGGGTACAAAAGCAAGCAATTTCAGCGCCAAAATGCCTATTGTGTTTCCTCGCCAATCATAATGGTCAAATCCGGTAAAACCAGCAGCAGGGTTGTACCCTCGGGTGATGTGTTCTCAATGCTGATCGTGCCGCCATGTGCACGCACCAGCTCGGCGGCAATGGTCATGCCGAGACCCGTTCCACCGGGTTTGGTTGACCCCTGAAATGCCTGAAACAAGGTTTCACGGATATGGTCGGGAATGCCTGGTCCGGTGTCACTCACCCTAATTTTGATTTGCCCATCGTGGTGCTCAGCCGTCACACGCAGGCGCAGCTCGCGGCCTGGAATTTCGCAATCCGCCATTGCCTGAAGCGAATTACGGCACAAATTCATCAACACCCGGAACAGCTGCTCGGGATCCGCATCAGCTTCAAATCCGTCTGCCACTGCATTTTCCCAGTGTACATTGCTCATGCTCTCAAGCCCCAAAAGCTCTGCCACATCGGACACCACACTACGCAGCAAAAGTTTGCGACGACTGGGAGGAGCCTCCATCGCCTTGCCATAGGTGATCACTGACTTGGTATATTCAACCGCCCGGTCAATGGTGCGAATGAGTTTGGGGGCAAATCGCTGAACCGTCGGGTCCGGCAGGCTGGTCAGCCGGTCAGAAAACAACTGCGCCGAAGCAAGAATGTTGCGCAGGTCATGATTGATCTTGGATACGGCAAGACCAAGGTCAGCCAGATGCTGTTTCTGGCGCAGGGTGTTTTGCAAATCGCCCTGGAACGCGGCCAGCCGCTCCTCAGCTATACCCAGTTCATCCCTGCGACCGGTCGGCTGATAAATCAGTGCGGCATTTTCCGGCGATTTGGAAAAACTGTCCATGTTTTTCGAAATCCGGATTATCGGTCGAACGATCAGCCAGTACAGCGCCAAAAACACCAGACCTGCCGTGATGACGGAAATAATGATCGAAAGCACCATCACGTTACGGGCATATACCCACATGGCACGCTTGATGGGCTGCATTTCCTGAACAAGTTCCATGATTGCATCGCTTGAACGCATTTTGCCAAATACACGGTAGTGGTCATGATTGTCGGCAAACAACATTGTCATCGCACTGCTGATTGAGCCCAGCGCGGATACATTGTCCAGATCAATATGGGCAACCACGCTGCCGGGCATATCGTTCGACGCCATTAAACGCGAAGTGCCTCCCTGGCGCACAGCCACCGCGACTGATTGGGTTGCCCGCAGTAAATTTCCCCGTGCGCCCTCACTCAACATGAAATCGGGTGTGTCGAGATAGACAATGCTTGCTGCTTCTGCAGTTTCAAGATGGTTCTGCAGCCAGACATTACGAAAATTGGCAATCGACGGCACAAAAATCAGGACTTCAGCGATCATGACAAATATCAGGGTCAAAAACAGCAGCTTGCCCGAAAGCCCGCGCAGCAGCGAGGCTGGACGCTGTGGCTTGCGCCCATTGTGCTTGTCATTGTTGGTGATGGTTATCCCGGTTTCCAGCATGCGTTCCAGTTTAGTCCTGTTTATCCAAATTTTCTCAAAAAGCCGATCAACCAGCGAATGGCAGGTTTTCTTGCAAGCGGCGCATAATAAGTCACTGCCGCACGCTTTCCCGCTTCCGTGAGCGTTGGGTATGGCGAAACATACCCGGCGATATCACCCACCTTCATACCCTTGGAAATAGCGAGTGACCACATATTCATTGCTTCTCCTGCGCCCTGGCCGACGATTGAAACACCTAATATCTTGCCCCGTTTGTTGGTGATCAATTTCACCATGCCATCGGTTTTTCGTTCAGTCTGGGCGCGATCGTTTTCGTGGAACGGCCAGCGTAAAACATGAATGGATCCATATTTATTGCGGGCCTCCTCTTCGCTCATTCCAACTGAAGCAAGTTCCGGGTCGGTGTAGGTAACCCACGGGATGATTTTATTGTCTGGCACCGCCCGTTTGCGAAACAAAATCCCGCGAATTACAAGCCCGGCGTGGTATCCCGCGACATGGGTGAACTGCAACCCGCCCGCCACATCACCAATCGCGTAGACCCGCTTGTTGGTCGTGCGCAGATCAGGTTTGACTTTAATCCCGCGGCGGTCAAATGCAATTCCGGCATCTTCCAGACCAAGGCCTTCGACGTTTACTGCCCGGCCTGTCGCCACCAGCAGGTGGGTGCCGTCAACCGTCATTTCCTCATCACCCACCTTGTAGGCAACCCGGATACCAGTCTTGCCGCGTTTTTCAACCGAAGAAACCATCGCGCCCTCATGAATGGCAATTCCCTCGGTCCTTAGATTTTCAAGAACAACACTTGTGAGCTCCGGATCATCCTTGCCCAGTGCCTTCAGACCCTCAAGTACGGTGACCTTAGCTCCAAGACGTTGATGCGCCTGGGCCATTTCCATACCGATTGGACCACCACCGATCACGATCAGGTGGCCGATTTTGCGCTTGTTTTCAAATATCGTCTCATTGGTGAAATACGGCACATCACCAATGCCTGGAATTGGCGGTACAAAAGCCGTTGAGCCGGTTGCAACCACAAACCGGCGCGCCTTGATTTCACACCCGTCGGCGACAATTGTCCCCGGATCGCTGAAGCGGCCTTCGGCCTCAATCACATCCACACCAAGTGCTGTAAACCGTTCGACGGAATCATTGGGAGCAATCGCTGCGATCACGCTGTGCACATGTTTATGAACCTTCGTGAAATTGACATCGATTTCGCTCTCGACCGACACCCCGAATTTCGGCGCTTCGCGTATGCTTTGTGCGTGCTTTCCAGCTGCCAGAAGTGACTTTGATGGCACACAACCGGAGTTGAGGCAGTCACCACCCATCTTGCCCTTTTCGATCAACACTACAGATACGCCAAAGGACGCGGCAATGGCTGCAACGCTTAACCCTCCGGAACCGGCACCGATCACGCAAATATCTGGTGTAAGGAGTTTGGTATCAGATTCCATTTGCGGGGCCTGTCAGGGTTGGGTCAATTTTTTGCGGCACCGGAGTTCCTGGCGCGCAGTTTGCGTATTATCAAAGGCAATATTGAGATAACTGCAAGTGCAGCCATCGCTATCAAAATTTCGGTTGTAATTAGTGCCTTGGGATCAATCGAACAGGTACCGGCTTCTGCGCATCCGGGATTTGCCAGTTGTTGGGCTTCTATGATGCTGTCGAGACCGGCACCTATATAGGCGTAAGCAATCCCGCCCGGAATAATGCCAAAAAATGTGGCAATCGCATAAGGCAGCAGCTTCATGTTCAACAGCGCGGGTACGATATTGACCACCCAAAAGGGGAAAACGGGTGTCAGGCGAATGGTCAAAAGATACTGGAAAGCGTCTTTGTTGAAGCCATCCACCATCCGGCTGACAAAGGGTCCGGCTCTTGCTTGAAGAAAATCGCCAAATGAGCTGCGGGCCACAAGGAATATGATTATCGATCCGATTGTGGCTCCGATCACGGACAGGAACCCGCCAGCTATACCTCCAAAAAACAGGCCGCCGGTAATCGTGAGGTAGGACGCACCGGGAAATGATATCCCGACCAACACTGCATAAATCGCAACAAATCCCAGTGCAGCTGTCACGAGGTTATCGGCCACCAGCATTCCAAGATATTCACGATGGATGATGAGATGCGAGAGGGTAAAATACTCGTGCCAGCCCTTGAACCAGCCAAACCCGATTACCATCAAGACAACAGCCAGAGGCGCCCAGCGTTTGAGGCGAGATTTCCCGGTCTGCGGACTGCTTGAATTCATTTATCATTTTTCCAGTTTCAAAATGGCTTTTATTGCCTGGACCCTAACAAATCCAGTCCTTAAAACCACTCACGAGTCTCTAACGGTTTGTTGACTTGGCAAGTGTCTGCAATTATAAGCCCCTCAACTGACGGGCAGCTGCTCGGCCAACAAATGCTTTGGTCTGTAGGGCAGCGAATGATCCGGTCTCCGAAACAGAAATTTGAGGGCCCGCTACGGGGCTAATGACATGAAAAACAAACGCACATTTCAACCAAGCAATCTGGTTCGCAAACGGCGCCACGGATTCCGTTCCCGGATGGCCACTCCCGGTGGCAGACGGGTTGTTGCCACACGGCGTGCAAAAGGCCGTAAACGTCTTTCCGCCTAATTTTTCAAACCGAACATATGGGGCCGATTTGTCCAATCTCAGGCCAAATAGCGTTTCCCCAATCCCAAGTGTTCCAACACTACGGTCACGGCGCGATTTTCTTGCCCTGAGGTCTGGAAACCATTGTTCTGCCAAAACCCTCGTTCTGCAGGCCCGAAAACGCAGCGAAGCATCGGGTAGCTACCGTGTCGGATATACGGTAACGACCAAGGTTGGTAATTCAGTTGTTCGCAATCGAATCAAGCGGCGATTGCGCGAGGCGGTACGGCATTGCTTTCCGGTACATGCAAAGCCCGCACATGACTACGCGATTATCGGTAAGCGACAAGCACTTACCGCAGAATTTGGATCAATTGTGCAGGATTTGAATACAGCACTTGACCGGGTTCACCAGAAACGGGCAAAACCCGCAAACACCAGATCTAAACAGGATTGACCTGATGGACAGCAATAACTCCAACACTTTTTTGGCAATCGCACTTTCCATCATGGTGATCGTGGCTTGGCAATTTCTGTATGTAAGTCCCAAACTCGAAACCGAGCGCAAGGCTGCAGAGCAGACCACGCTCAGCGAAACCGCCCAATCCACTGTCGACACCACTGGCCAGGATGCGCAAGGAACAGCCGCAAGCAATATTCCCCAAACCGGCAGCCAATCCGTTGACGGCGCTACAATTACAACGCCCTCTGATGTACCCGCATCCGCCACGATGGCTCGTGATCAAGCCCTTGCAGCAGACGGCAGGATACCACTTGAGACCGGCCTTCTTGTTGGATCAATCAATCTGCGTGGCGCCCGGATTGACGATTTGCTGCTCAAACAATACCGCGCGACCACTGACCCAAGAAGCCCGCTTATTGTACTCCTGTCTCCACGGGGCACAAAAGACGCTTATTTTGCGGAGTTCGGCTTCGTTGCTTCCGCCACATCCGGTGAAGTACCGGGCCCGGCTACGATCTGGAATGCGGATGGAGACGCGAAACTCGGCATAAATGCTCCTGTCACACTTAACTGGACGAATGGCAAAGGCGTTGAGTTTGAGCGCACAATCACGCTTGATGACCGGTACATGTTCACAATCTCAGACACCGTTACCAACCCGACCGGTGGCGTTATCGACGTGTCACCCTACGGTCGCATCGCACGGTTCGGCACGCCGAAAACTGCAGGCATTTTCGTTCTCCACGAGGGCCTGATCGGCGTTTTGGGTGAAGAAGGCCTTCAGGAAATCGATTATGATGACCTTGAAGACGACAAAGAATTTACAACCGGTCAGGTTGCAGATGGATGGCTCGGAATTACCGACAAGTACTGGGCCGCAGCACTTATTCCAGGAGAGGCGTTCAAACCCCGTTTTTCTTACTTTGATGATGGGAAAGCACGCTACCAGACAGATTATCTGGGAGAAACAGCCGCCATACAATCGGGTAACTCGGTATCGTTTGAAAACCGGCTGTTTGCTGGGGCAAAAAAGACCAATATCATCGATGGCTACGATGAAGGTCTGAACCTCAACAATTTCGACCTGATGATCGACTGGGGCTGGTTCTACTTCATCACCAAGCCATTGTTTCAGTTGCTGAGCTGGCTGTACGGGCTTGTTGGTAACTTCGGCATTGCCATCTTGATGGCGACCGTCATCGTCAAGGCTGTGTTTTTCCCGTTGGCCAATATGTCTTATGCCTCAATGGCGAAAATGAAAAAAGTCCAACCGGAAATGCTGACCATCAAGGAACGCTTTGGAGATGACAAGGCAAAGCAGCAGCAGGAAATGATGGCGCTTTACAAGCGAGAGAAAATCAATCCGGCCGCTGGTTGTTGGCCGATCCTGGTACAGATCCCGGTGTTTTTCGCACTCTACAAGGTCTTGTTTGTTACTATCGAAATGCGCCACGCACCCTTTGTTGGCTGGATACGGGATTTGGCGGCACCGGACCCGACTTCCGTGTTTAACCTGTTTGGGCTTCTACCCTTTGAAGTCGGCGGGCTTTTCCTGGTTGGTGTCTGGCCGCTGGCGATGGGCATTACCATGTTCCTGCAAATGCAAATGAACCCCGCTCCACCGGACCCAACGCAAGCAATGATCTTCAAATGGATGCCAATTGTCTTCACGTTCATGTTGGCGAGTTTCCCTGCCGGTCTGGTGATTTACTGGGCCTGGAACAACTTCCTGTCGATTATTCAACAAGGTACAATCATGTCCCGCCACGGGGTGAAAATAGAGCTGCTGGATAATTTGAAGGACCTGTTTACACCCAAGAAAGTTCCACCGAAGGAATGACCCAGGACACCTCTGAGACAGAAATCGCCGCCTCTGAAAGGGGGCGGCTTTTGTTTGCACGGCTCTGGGTGTTTGTGCTCGGTGTCCCGTCGATGAAGTTTCTGCCGCCAGAAGGGCCAATGGAAATTGCCTTCGCCGGTCGATCAAACGTCGGAAAATCCTCGCTGATCAACACACTCGTTGGACAAAGGGGCCTGGCGCGTACTTCCAATACACCGGGGCGCACCCAGGAACTCAATTACTTTGTGGCTGAATCTGAGGCGGAAGTTCCTGATCTCGCAATTGTTGATATGCCCGGCTATGGCTACGCGAAAGCCCCAAAGAAACAGGTCGAGGCCTGGACAAGACTGGTCTTTGCCTATCTTCGAGGTCGCTCCACTCTTCGCCGGGTTTTCGTGTTGATCGATTCCCGCCACGGACTCAAGACCAATGATGGCGAAATATTTGACCTGCTGGACAAGGCGGCGGTTTCTTATCAGATCGTTTTGACCAAAACCGACAAGATCAAACCACCGGCACTTGTAGCACTTGAAGCAAAAACCCTTGAGCAGATTAAAAAGCGCCCGGCGGCTTATCCGGAAATCATATCGACATCATCGGAAAATAATGTTGGCATTGCGGACCTGCGTACCGCAATTGCCGTGTTGATGAGTTAGGCTTTCAACCGCGCCTGCTGATTAAAGAACGATGCTTCCTTTGGATACTCAGGAATAGCCATTTCAAACTGCGTTGCGCGGACCCGATTGGTAGCAACGCCGCGAACCACTTCTCCATCGTAGATACTCGGAATGTGGTTGGTGATTAATGAATGCGCATCTTCCGCACCATAGGATATAATAAAGAGAGTCCGCGGATCGCTCGAGTTATTGGGATTGGAACCGTGTACCAAGCGGGTATGCATCAGGCAGGCGGAACCAGCCGGGCCGGTGCAGTGAACTGCCTTGGGGCGCAATTCATCCTCCAGCTCCTGGGTGATTGCACCGGTAAAGACACCCCCATGCCAATGCTCGTATAGCAGTCCCTTGTGGGTTCCTGGCACAACCTCAAGCGGCCCGTTTTCCATTGTCACGTCATCCATGAAATACAAAACGGTCATCAAATTATCGTTGGAATGGGTCTCAAACAAAAAATCCTGGTGATACTTCACCTCGGTCGCGGTTCCCGGGAGTTTTGAATTGACCTTGGAATTGATGAACTTGATGTTTGGGCCAAACAGTTGGGCTACAGCGTCGAGCGCACGGTTGTTGCGCATTGCCTCCAGATAGGTGTCAGATATTTCCACCGGAGATGAAATCCGCCGCACCGCCGGTGTTTCAGCGCAATGGCCTGGCTCCAGATCAAATCGGGCGCGACCATCGATTGTTTCTCCATAAGCTGAACTGTGCTGACGACTTTCCTCCACCCATTCACCAAAGTCAGTGTTCAATGCCGAAAGCTGATCCGGAGAAAGGGCATTTTCCACAAACAGAAAGCCATTTTCTTCAAATGAACTGACTTGTTCTTGTGTAAGTGGATTTGTCATATTGCTGTACTCCTCAAGATTTTGTCCAAACTGCAAGTTCATAGCCATCAAGGTCGGTGAAATGAAAGCGTCGCCCACCGGGGAACTCAAACACCGGTTTCACGATTGCGCCACCTGCCGTTTCAATTTGTTTTTGGATATCGTCCAAATCGTTTCCGTACAGGACTACAAGAGCACCGCCGCCGGCATCAGGGACGCCGGTTTCAAAACCGCCCTTCATGTGACCGTCTGAGAACTCGCAATAGTCAGGACCGTAATCGGTAAATGTCCAACCGAAGACGCTGCCGTAAAATTCCCTAGCGCGCGCGATATCGGCAACTTTGAACTCTACATAATTGATAGTTCGATCTAAATTCGAAATCTCTTCGCCCAAGGCACTCTCCGAATTTCTGATTCATAGCTGCAAAAGTCGCCGAATTGTCAACTTCGGTACATGTCTGTCAACGACTAAAAGGGTCGGAACGCGTCCGGCCAAGCAGGTCCGCATATGGAACCCTTGGCCGGGATCGCTCTGTAAGGCTGGTTGATAACCGGAAAATTGTCTTTCATCCATACTGGTGTTCAACTAAGGTCGTACTACCTTTCGGTCGTTGGGGCGACGAAAGCATTTGTTGGCTGTAAGTCCAACAAACCAATTGAAACTGCTTGGGGAGAGCAATTATGGCGATTAAGCCACCACTAACAAACCTGCCCATCGAAACCGCAGAAAGCGGTTTTTATACGGGCTTCAACCAAATTGTGGCCGTCGGATCGAAGATCCTGATCGGCCTTCTGATTTTGTGGGCGGCGGTCTGGTCCGAACAGGCAGGTAATGTGCTGAAAAGCATTCGTGCCGCTGTCGATGCCAATACCGGCGCCTGGTACATGTATGTCATGGCCTTTTATATTGTTGTTTGTCTTGCCTTGGCCATTTGGCCCGCAACCGGCAGGCTGATGCTGGGTCGACCGGGGGACAAACCGGAGTTTTCCAGATTCTCGTGGTTCTCCATGATGTTTGGTGCCGGTATCGGCATCGGCATGTTGACCTACGCGACAGGTGAACCGATCTATCACTTCGGCACCAATCCGGATGTAATTCAAGGATTTACTGAAGGTTCTGCCGCCGACAATGTACGTGCTGCCTATAAATGGTCATTCCTGCACTGGGGTTTCTCGGCTTGGGGATGTTATGCAATCGTTGGCCTTTCACTCTCATTCTTCGCCTATTCTCGCGGATTGCCACTGACCATCCGTTCCGGTCTTGCACCTTTGTTCGGTAAAACTTTATCAGGACCTTTGGGTCACATCATCGATATCGTTTCAGTTATCGCGACAATTCTTGGTGTATCTGTAACGATTGGATACGGCGTTTCGCAATTTGCTTCAGGCATGTTCAATATCACTGGTGCAAACTGGATGATGAATGCTGAAGGCAGCCCAACCGTCGGCGCGATGTTGTTCTCGCTGGTTGTTGTGATGTTCTGTTCCACCCTTTCCGCGCTCTCCGGCGTTGGTAAGGGCATCAAATGGCTATCGAACATCAATATGGGACTGTCATTCTTCATTCTGGCCTTCTTCCTTGTTTTCGGATCCACCTTCTTTGGTCTCAAGGCACTGATTGTCGGCATGTGGGATTATGTCCTTGCACTGCCAATGATGTCCCTGACTGTATGGACGGGTGATGGCAATGCAGAAAGTGTCGCTAGCAAACTTGCCGGATGGCAGGGTGGCTGGACCATCTTCTACTGGGCTTGGTGGATTGCGTTTGCGCCATTCGTCGGCTTGTTCCTGGCACGCATTTCCAAGGGCCGTACGGTTCGCGAATACGTACTGGGTGCGATGATTGTGCCTTCCGTCATGTGTTTTGTCTGGTTTGCCATAGTCGGTGGGACCGCAATTGACCTGACGCTCAACGGTGGTGCAGGCGATGCCATTACAGGTGCAGGACTATCCTCACAATTGTTTGCGATGATCAACTTCATGCTGTCGCCAGGTATGGCAACCGCAATGTCTGTCGTCATTGTGGTCTTGTTGTTGACCTACCTCGTGACCTCAGCTGACTCGGCTGTATTGATTATCAATACAATTGCTGCTGCAGGTGATGCCCGCCAGAAACCACGGGTCCACATCGTTGTATGGGGTGCTGCCCTGACACTGGTGATTGGCGTGTTGTTGGTCGCTGGTGGTCTTAGTGCGATCAACACAGCGATGATCATTGCAGCATTGCCGTTTTCCGCGGTGATGGCGCTGATGGGGATTTCCCTGTTCAAAGCTCTGATCCGTGACGGTATGCGTGAAAAAGAAGGCGGCGCTGAAAAGCAAGCTGCTGAGTAATCTCGCTTCCAATACAAGACTTCAAACCCCCGGTGCCTGCATCGGGGGTTTTTGTTTGGGCGGGTGCTTTTTCCATAAATGTTGCCGAATTCGCATTTAGCGGATATCACACGCCGGGTATTCATAATTCGAGAATTTCATGACCAAAGCATCAGCCTCCACAGGCCAACAAGAGGCACGCATCCTCGCCCAGGCGCTCCCCTACATGCAGCGTTACGCCGGCAAGACGGTTGTCATAAAATATGGTGGCCACGCGATGGGTGACGAAGAGCTCGGCGAAGCGTTTTGCCGGGATGTGGCCCTGTTAAAACAATCCGGCGTAAATCCCGTTGTCGTGCACGGCGGTGGCCCGCAAATTGCTGCAATGCTCGAGCGCATGAATATCAAATCGGAGTTCCGTGATGGATTGCGAGTAACCGATGCCGACACGGTTGAAGTGGTTGAAATGGTTCTGGCTGGATCAATCAACAAGCAGATTGTTGCATCGATCAACGCACAGGGCGCACGGGCTATCGGGCTTTGCGGCAAGGACGGCAACATGGTGCTGGTTGAGAAGGCAACCCGCACGGCGATTGATCCGGATTCCAACATCGAGAAAGTCATCGATCTGGGCTTTGTTGGTGAGCCAAAGGAAGTTGACCGCAAGGTGCTCGATATGGTGGTGAACGCCGGTCTGATCCCGGTGATTGCACCGGTGTGTTTCGGCGAAGATGGCAATACCTACAACGTTAATGCGGACACGTTTGCCGGTGCCATCGCGGGGGCACTTAAAGCAACCCGCCTGTTGTTTTTGACCGATGTGCCAGGGGTGCTCGATAAATCCGACAGCCTCATCAAGGAGCTAACGGTGTCAGATGCCAAAAAGCTGATTGATGACGGGACGATTTCTGGTGGTATGATCCCAAAGGTTGAGACCTGCATCGCAGCCCTTGGTAACGCAGACAACGGCGTCGAAGGCGTCGTAATTGTCAACGGCAAGGAAGCCCATGCGGTGCTATTGGAACTTTACACCGAACACGGTGCAGGAACGCTGATTTCGCGCTAGTTACACGCTCCATAAAAGCAGCATGACAATTCCGGCTGTGATCAAGATACAGCCGAGCACTTCCAGCTTGAGAATTTTTTCCCTGAATACAAAGATCGAAGCGGCAAAGGTGAAGATCATTTCGATCTGCGCCACAACCTTTACAAGCGCTGCTTGCTGAAGGGTAAAGGCCGTAAACCAGCCAAAGGTTGCCGTGGCACCGGCAAATCCAACCAGCAGCGCAGGCTTCCACGCCTTTAATATTCGCGCCAACTCATCCGGCTCGCGGATCGCAATCCAGGTCAACATCAAAACAGTTTGCAGGATGATCGCAAAACAAAGCGTGTTTGCAGCCTGCATGAAGAACTGGATGCCTTCCAGTGAAAGGGCAGCGGCGCGATAACCAACCGAAGCGATACCGTACAACATGCCAGAGGTCAGACCGATCGCAGCAGTTCGACTGAAGATGGAAGTGAAAACCGAGGCGAACGTCACCGCAGTCCGTGCAACAGAAATCAACATTACACCCACGACACTGATTGCAATGGCAATTAGCCCACCCGCACCAACACGCTCGCCGAAAAACAGAAATGCAAACAACGCTGTCTGAGCTGCTTCGGTTCGAGAGTACGCCGTGCCAACTGCAAAATTGCGGTAGGAGAACAGGTGAACGAGCAGGAAAGTTGCAACGATTTGTGAGATGCTGGCAACCGTCACCCAGAAAAGGAATGTCGTATTGAGTTGCGGAATTCCACCATCAGACAAATTGTAAAAGATCAGCCAGTAAGTGGCCGCAAATGGAATTCCAAAGCCAAACCGGACGAATGTGGCGCCGGTTGTGCCCATGACACTTTTCAAATGTTTTTGTAGCGCGGACCGGATGTTCTGGAAAAATGCCGCGGCTATGGTAATGAATATCCAAAGATGCATGCGGCTGGAGGCTTTCAATCGAGGCTGGAGTGACCTAGGTGCATCAGACACCATCAAAGGTCAAGAATTGGACTAAGCAACAGCATGACAACAAACATGAATGGTTCGTTTGCACACGTTACCGAGTGGGTGTTCGATCTCGACAACACACTTTATCCCCGCCACTGCGATCTGTTTTCCCAGATCGACAAGCAAATGACGGCGTTTGTAATGGAGCTCACCGGGTTTCCGCATGATGATGCCCGCAAGCTGCAGAAAGACCTCTATCGCGAATATGGAACGACATTGCGTGGCTTGATGAGTACACGCGGTATCCAGCCAAAAGCGTTTCTCGATCATGCGCATGACATCGACTATTCAGAGCTTCCGCCAAATCCCGAACTCGGTACTTTGATCTCAAGCCTGCCCGGACGAAAACTCATCTACACCAATGGCTCCACAGCGCATGCGGAAAACACGCTTAAAGCACTGGGTATCGGCGACATCTTCGATGGTATTTTTGATATCGTTGCATCTGACTATGATCCCAAACCCCTGGCTGGCCCGTTCAACAAATTCCTGCAGGAACACCAGGTTGAAGGAAAACGGGCGGCGATGTTTGAAGACCTTCCCCGCAATCTGGAACCTGCGAAAGCTGCTGGCATGGTGACGGTCCTGATCACTCCTCAGGCAAGTGCAAACTTTACGGCTGAAGTCTGGGAGCATGCGGAAAACGAAGATGATTACATCGATCACCGCACCGATGATCTGGACGGGTTGATTGGAGAAATTGTTCAGCAGATGGGCGGAAGTTGAACCGCCAGCCAGCGAATAGACCTAGCGCCGTGGCAGTTCCAGCAACTCACCTTCCCAGACAAGCGCACCGGTACCAGCCAAAGCCTGACCATCCAGTCGGGCGCCGGGTACGAAAGTGGAATTTCCGGTAGGGGTGGTTTTTGTAACGCGACCATCTTCCAGCGAGAAACACGCAATCTGGCGATTGCGGAATCGCTCCTTGCCTGTAATAGCGGTATAGCCTGTGTAATCAGCCATTTTTGCTCTCCCTGCGTGATGCAGCCTGTTTTCAGGTCTCATAAATTTACACGCTGAGACCCATTATCACTCGGATTTCTTAATATTCCGTACTGATCCGATGATTTACAGATAGAGCATCAAATACGGCAATTCTGTGTAATATGTCACACATTGAAGTGAATTGTGAATTGACCTCAAAAAAGCCGGAAAATTGCCATTTTACAGCCCGTAATGGTCGGCAATTATCTTCCAACCTTCTTCGGCGCTGTCGACCAAATGAAACAAATTTAAATCGTCCGGGGAAATCGTTCCCTGGTTCGCTAATTCTTCAAGGTTAAGCACTTTTGTCCAAAAATCCGTGCCAAACAGCAGGAATGGCAGCGGATCCATACGCTGGGTCTGGATCAGGGTCAGGCTCTCAAACATCTCATCCATGGTGCCAAAACCACCGGGAAATACAGCAATCGCCTTGGCGCGCATCAAAAAATGCATCTTGCGGATCGCGAAATAGTGAAAGTTGAAGCAAAGTTCCGGGGTAACATATTTGTTGGGTGCCTGCTCGTGCGGCAACACAATGTTGAGCCCGATTGAGGGTACACCGACATCTGCTGCACCACGACTGCCGGCTTCCATCACGCCTGGACCGCCACCGGTCACAATTACCATTTCCTTGCAGTCCGTGGTTTTGGAAAACTCTGAGGAAAGGCGGGCAAATTTTCTGGCCTCGTCATAAAACTTGGCATTTGCTTCAAGATTCTTCTTTTGAACCTCATTTTTGGCAGCCCACGCTTCGCCACCGGGTTCAGGAATGCGCGCGCCACCGAACAGAACCACGGTCGATTCAATACCCGCTTCCTTAAGCATCAACTCAGGCTTCAACAGTTCAAGTTGCAGGCGAATTGGACGCAATTCCTCACTGGTGAGAAAATCCTTGTCATCAAAGGCCAGTCGGTAAGCTGGTGCCTGGGTTTGGGGCGTCACCGGCACATGATGGGACTTTTCAATGTCCTCACCTGAGCGAACCAGTGGTTTCCATCTCTTCTTGATTTCTGATGCCATTTTCTGGTCCCTATATTTGTGAGAGTGCTTGTCTGAAATTGGTTTGTTTAGGCGAATTGACCTTGAACGGTCCATCACCTAAAGCCTTGCGATACATATTGCAGTTCAGGAGTAAATAAATGCCGAATGTTTCACAGCTCGAAAACGTGATCGAAGCTGCGTTTGAAGCCCGCGATACTATCAGTGCAGCAACCAAGGGTGAAGTGCGCGATGCGGTTGAAGCTTCGCTGGAGCTGCTGGACGACGGCAAGGCGCGGGTTGCTGAGCGCCAGAGCGATGGAAGCTGGAAGGTAAACCAGTGGCTCAAAAAGGCTGTTCTCCTCTCATTTCGCTTAAATGACATGGCTCTGCAGGAAGGTGGTCCGCAAGGCGGACAGTGGTGGGACAAGGTCGACAGTAAATTCAAGGGCTGGGGCGAGGCTGAATTCAAGAATGCCGGTTTTCGTGCGGTACCCAACTGCATCGTGCGTAAATCCGCCTATGTGGCGCCAAACGCGGTCTTGATGCCCTCTTTCGTTAATCTTGGCGCGTATGTGGATGAGGGTACCATGGTCGATACATGGGTAACCGTCGGGTCATGCGCCCAGATCGGCAAGAATGTACATCTGTCCGGCGGAGTTGGTATTGGCGGCGTTTTGGAGCCGATGCAGGCGGGCCCGACGATCATTGAAGACAATTGCTTTATCGGCGCGCGCTCGGAAGTCGTTGAAGGTTGCATCGTGCGTGAAGGCTCTGTTTTGGGCATGGGTGTGTTCATTGGTCAATCAACCAAGATTGTTGACCGGGCTACCGGCCAAATCTACATGGGTGAGGTCCCACCATACTCAGTCGTTGTTGCAGGGACGCTTCCAGGCAAAAACCTGCCAAATGGTGATCCCGGCCCAAGCCTTTATTGTGCGGTGATCGTCAAAACCGTGGATGAACGCACAAGATCAAAAACCGGTATCAACGAACTGTTGAGAGACTGATACGGCAGTCGATCGTTTCACTTGTTACGCGAATCCGACTAAACTTTCCTGGGGCAGTGATTCTATGCAAATATCAAGGAGCACGCTGTTATGGATTGGAAACATTTATTTTTGAGCTTTGATGGTCGAATAAACCGGGCCAAGTTTTGGGCCGGTGTCGGTGTATTATTTGGCATTAGCATTGTTTTGATGATTCTGGACCGCATTATGGGGCTGCAAGTTGCCGAAGGAATTGGCATCCTCGGATTAATTTTCGCGTTGGTGTCGCTTTATCCTGCCTTCGCACTGTATGCGAAGCGCTGGCATGACCGGGACAAGGTCGGCTGGTGGACCCTCATCCTTTTAGTTCCTTTTATCGGAGTAATCTGGATGCTGGTCGAGTGCGGGTTCTTGGTTGGAACTAGAGCTGATAACCGTTTTGGCCCGGACCCACTAGCGTAAAACGAAACGGCATAGCATGGCAATTGAGATCTAATGCCCGAGTCAACCGCGCAGACACTGAGCCTGAAGTGGCTTTTCTTTAGCTTCAAGGGCCGGATTGCGCGGCAATCCTACATTTTGTCAATCATCTTCATACAGGTTTTGTTCGGGCTGGTCGTTTACCGGATTATCAGAGCTGGAGAAGATGAAAACCAGCTTGCGCTTTGGGGGCTTGTATTCATTGCGCTTGCCGCAATCTCTTTCTGGTGCGGGCTTGCGCTCTCTATCAAGCGAATTCATGATTTGGGCCTGCCCTGGCCACTAGTAATTCTGCAGTTTATTCCGCCCATCATGTGGTTCTTTATCCTGTTCCTTATGGTGATGCCCTCCAAACAGGAAACCAATGAACATGGCCCTCCGCCTTTCCCCGATTGACGTTGCTTCCCGGTGCGCCTAACAAATCCGCATGACTGAAAAATTGTCCCGCCCGGCGCAAATGTTGCACGATCTCATCCGATGCCCTTCTGTCACCCCTGAAGAGGGCGGTGCACTTGATGTGTTGGAAAGCGTGCTCACCCGGCTCGGGTTTGAAGTTCATCGCATGACGTTTAGTGACGCCAACACACCGGATGTGGAAAATCTTTATGCACGTATTGGAACCGCTGAACCGCATTTAATGTTTGCCGGTCACACGGATGTGGTGCCGGTCGGCAACGAAGCAGACTGGAGCCTTGCTCCGTTTGAGGGTGAGATCAAAGATGGCCACATGTTTGGCCGTGGTGCCGTCGACATGAAGGGCGGGATTGCCTGTTTTATTGCAGCGGTTGAGAACTATCTCACTGGCGGCAAAAGCCCCGCCGGTTCAATTTCCTTGCTGATTACCGGTGATGAGGAAGGCCCCTCAATCAACGGCACCGACAAGCTACTCAAATGGGCCAAGGACAAGGGCGAGGTCTGGGATGCGGCAATTGTTGGCGAACCGACCAATCCCACTGTCCTTGGAGATGTGATCAAGAATGGCCGACGCGGGTCGCTGTCCGGCATTCTCACCGTCAAAGGTGTTCAGGGACATTCCGCTTATCCGCATTTTGCTGACAATCCGGTACGTGGATTAGTGGATCTGTTGAACGCCCTGTTGGGAATGCCTTTTGACGAGGGCACTGATAATTTTGAACCGACCAATCTCGAAGTGACTTCGATTGATGTAGGCAATCCTGCAGTAAATGTCATTCCGGCAGAGGTAAAAGCAACTTTCAACATCCGGTTTAATGATACCTGGGATGGCGAAACCGCCAAGGCAGAAATCCTGCGCCGATTTGAAGAGGGTGCGAAAACTGCAAACATCCGTCAGGGCAAGGATGGCGATGCAATTTTTGACGTTGAGTGGATTGGTCGTGTCAGCCATGTGTTCCTGACCCGTGACAACAGACTTACGGGTATGCTGAGCAGCGCCATTCAATCGGTTACCGGCAAGGTGCCGGAGCTTACGACGGGGGGCGGTACCTCGGATGCACGCTTTATCAAGGATTATTGCCCGGTCGTGGAGTTCGGCCTTGTGGGTCAAACCATGCACCAGGTCGACGAACGAGTGGCACTTTCCGACCTCGACACACTCACTGCTGTTTATGTGAAATTTCTGGAAGATTATTTTGATGACAAAAGTTAGCACCATTGAAGAGCTTGAAGCGATCTACGGCAAGCCGGGCGAAACTTCGCTGGTAAAGGAAGTGCCGCAAATCATCCCGCAATACCGCGAGTTCATTGAAGCTTCGCCATTTTGCTCACTGGCAACGATTGGGCCGGAAGGCATGGATTGTTCACCGCGTGGCGATGTGCCAGGGTTTGTGCGTGTGCATGATGAACGCACCTTGATGATGCCGGATCGGAAGGGCAACAATCGGACAGATTCCTTGAAAAACATTGTGCGTGACCCACGAGTTGCGCTGTGTTTTTTAATCCCGGGATCGCTCACCACTTTGCGCGTGAATGGCGAAGCGCATGTCTCTATCGATCCGGAGATAAAAGCCTCGTTTGCGGTGGATGGCATGGAGCCACGCTCGGTGATCGTGATCAAAACGAAGGCGGTCTACTTTCAGTGCGGACGGGCAATTGTGCGTTCGAAGCTGTGGGACCAAGAAGCGCAGGTTGATCCGAAATCCCTGCCAACTCCCGGCTCGGTTCTGGCTTATCTGTCAGAGAATAAAATCGGCGGCCAGGACTATGATGACAAGTGGGCTGGCGGCGCGATGGAGACGTTGTGGTAGGGTGCTACTACTACAATACTACCCTGTAGCAGGATAAAATTTGAGCGCGAGACCATTTAAACAATGGCGCTTCCCGGTTGGGGCCGGACCATCATCGAAAATATGACCGAAATGTCCACCGCAGCGTCGGCAATGAACCTCCGTGCGGGTTGAGAAAAATCCACTGTCTTCCTTGGTACCGATGGCATTTTCAATCGGTGCCCAGAAGCTTGGCCAACCGGTACCGCTGTCGAACTTTGTGTTGGATTCATAAGCTGCAAGCTCACAACCGGCGCAATGGTAAACTCCATCACGTTTTTCATCGTTAAGTGGGCTTGAGTAAGCGTACTCAGTCTCCTCCTCACGCAAAATATCATACTGGTTCGGTGTTAGAATTGCCCGCCACTCGGCTTCGGTCTTTACAATTTCAAATTCTCCTGTCGCGGTGTTTGCAAACGCTGCAAACGGTAAGTTGCCAAGCGCTGTGGCACCAAGAAGTGCAGCATTGGCACGGAAAAAACCTCGCCGGGTAATTGGTTTTGGGGAATGCATTTTGAACTCCTTTGAAGCTCAGGGTAAATGGAGGCGGGCCGGTTGCAAGCAAACCAGCCCGCGGCAGGTTCAGTTACTTATTTAGGAAGCAAAACGTTTTCGACAACATGGATTACGCCATTAGATTGATTAACGTCCGCAATGGTTACTTTCGAGGCACCACCGGATTCATCAAAAATGTACAGGCTACCGCCTTGCAGAACTGCAGTGAGCGCATCACCACTGACGGCTTGCATGTTGTAGCGGCCACCATTGGCTTTGGCCCATTTCATCAGATCCGTACCAGATACTTTTCCCGCAACCACGTGCGAAGTCAGTACTTTTGTAAGGGTACCCTTGTTCTCAGGCTTGAGCAGTGTGTCAACAGTACCTGCTGGCAGCTTCTCAAAACCGGAATTGACCGGCGCAAACACGGTGAACGGACCTGCACTCATCAATGTATCGACCAGATCAGCGGCCTTAACTGCGGCAACCAACGTTGTGTGATCTTTTGAATTGACCGCATTTTCAACGATGTTCTTGTTTTCATACATCGGTGCACCGCCAACCTGGGGGTTAGCAGCAAACACGGCTGTTGACAGGGCCAGGCCTGTGGCAACTGCGATGGCGGTGGAAGCAAAATAAGATTTTTTTGACATGAAACTCTCCTGTTAATGTTGCGCCCCGTTTTGGGGACACCGCAGTAACGGAGTGGTTCAACAAAAGGTTTCAAAAAAAGTGAAAATTATTTTTAGGCCGATGAACAACCTACAGTAATTGCAGTTTTCCGGATGCAATTACGGGTCCGGTCGGCTTTCCTTCCGGTGCACCACCAACTGGTTCAAGCGTCACCGCCAACACAACATCGGCACCGAACAGACTTTGATGTTCATTGCTGACGAAAAGATTTCCAAGTCCATCCTCATCCAGCACACCAAGCGAGCGTGGTACACCATCATCCGGTATGACCCACAATTCAGGAACTCTTGTTTCTGCTGCATCCCCTGCAGACGTCCGTATAAACAACGCTCCGGTGTCCGGTTCAAAACGGGCGACAAAACTCGGCGCATCTCCGGTTGGCGTCAAGGTAGCAACAAGTGGCTGAACGGGCGGAGGCTGCACCAGCAGACCGTTTGCAGGCAAAAACAGCAGGGCAACAAAGGATGCGACTGCCAGGCCGGTAGCAAGACCCGAATAGCCGCGCCAAAATGAAAGGCTCGACCACCAGGATTTCTGTTCCGATTGGGGATCAACCGTCCGTTTGGCAATTTCTTCCCACACAGCCGCAGGGGGGTTCACTGGTTCAACTTCGTCTAGCATCGGCACAAGTTGGGATTGCCAGGATTCAACTGCACCACGAAATGCCGGCTCCTGCTCAAAACGCTGTTCAGCCAAACGCAGATAATCGCCCTCCAGCACACCCAGGGCGTACTCGGCTGCCAGCCATCTATCCTTGTCGTTCAGCACTTCAGTCATCGGTTCATACATTCCCGCAATGCCAGCAAGCTTCTCCTGATCCACGTTTTAACCGTATTTAACGGTACACCCAACTCATCTGCCGCCTCCTGATAGGACCAACCACTAAGATAGGTTCGTTTGACCACGCTTGCATGATTGGGTTGCAGTTCCTCAAGGCAAAGATTGATGCGTCGTCTTTCATCTGCAGCTACCGTACTTGCCTCGGGTGAGGGCATATCATCTTCAACATCGTCCATTTCTTCCACATTGAGCGCCACAGGTTTGCGCGCCCGATAGCGATCAATCGCCTGATTGCGTGCGATTGCGGCGAGCCAGGCAATACCGCTCGCCTTGCCGGTCGCAAACCGGTCCGCCTTGTTCCAAACCTTTACATAAACCTCTTGCAAAACATCCTCCGCTTCTTCGCGGTCCTTCAAGATACGAAGGCAGACGCCGAAAAGTTTCGCTGACGTCCGGTCATAGAGCATGCGAAAGGCATCGCGATCCCGCATCGCAACCTTCGAAATCAGCAATCCAATTTCTTCAGATGAACTCATGAGCGGGAATAAAACATATAAGGGGCAAGATTGAAATCGGAGTGGCTGGTACTCAACCCGTAACAGATGCTGCACACAGGGGTTACTTAACCGCAAGCCTCGCGATCCAGCGTGTCATGTGAGGTGACCAGACTACATTGGTTCAATTGCCTGTGCCCGGCTTCAACCCAACTAAGACCAGCTGCGGATCATACTGGCTGTCGAAGTCGCTAACTGCTTGCCAGCAGCATTGTCAGCGGACGCCCGGATTATGACGTTGAGGCCCACAGCAATTGCCAGGAGAATTTCCGTTTTGGCCTCCACATCGAATTTCTGATGCAACAGGCCCTTTTTTTGAGCGTTTTGTAAAACCTCACTGAAACAACGTCGTAATGAACTGAAATAGCGCTCGGTTCTCTGGCTGACCTCAGCGTCCTGCCCCTGAAACTCAACCGCCACATTCAAAATCATACAGCCATAACAACCGGATTCCGACATTATCTCCGGATTGGCGCGCGCTTCAAACCAGGCTGCAAGACCTTCCAGATCGCCAGAGACAATCCCAGGCAAAAACTCTGCGTCAAAATGATCAAGATAGGTATCCAGCGTTTGCAGAAAGAGCGATTTCTTGCCGCCATAGCAGGTTTGCAAGGTAAAGCGGGTCAGACCCGTTTCCTCTTCAATCTGCCTTGTTCCCAGTCCGCCATAGCCATGTTTCCAAAACAGCGATTGCGCTGCCTGGACGGCTTCCTCTGGTTCAATTTTCCGCGCTCTCGGCAAAATTGCAATCTTTCTCTTGTAATTTCTATCCAAGTGGCTAGATACGTTTCTATCCACATGGATATAATAATAACCCGCCGGTGAAAAATCAATGATCGCTGGCATGAAAAGAGAACAAGACATGAAAAATAAAATTCTTTTTGATGGCATCCGTCTGGGAAATCTTGACCTGCCGAACCGCATTGTGATGGCACCCCTTACCCGCAACCGCGCATTGGCAGATGGTGATGTGCCACATGCACTTAATGCCGAATACTACGCGCAGCGGGCAAGTGCCGGACTGATCATATCCGAGGCCGCACAAATATCACCTGAGGGAAAGGGTTACGCCTGGACACCAGGCATTTACAGCGATGCGCAAATTGCGGGCTGGCGACAGGTAACGGATGCGGTTCATGCAAAAGGTGGACGGATATTTATCCAGCTTTGGCATGTGGGCCGGATTTCACATACCTCGCTTCAGCTGGACGGTAAGGCTCCGGTTGCCCCATCTGCACTGGCGGCCGAGTCCCAAACCTTTGACGGTAATTCATTTGTTCCAACTTCCGTACCTCGCGCACTGGAAATTTCGGAGATGAGCCGGATTGTTGATGATTATCGCAAGGCTGCAATCAATGCCAAAGAAGCTGGCTTTGACGGGATTGAGCTTCATGCGGCTAATGGCTATCTGCTCGACCAGTTCCTGCGTGACAGTTCAAACAAGCGAACCGATGCTTATGGTGGTTCGGTAGAAAACAGAACCCGTCTTGTAGTTGAAGTTCTTGAGGCGCTGAATGAAGTTTGGCCCGCAGGGCGAATTGGCATCCGTTTGAGCCCGTTCTCTTCTGCAAACGGCATTGGCGACAGTGATCCAATGGCAACATTCTCCCATGTGATTTCAAAAGTCAGCGAATTGGGTCTTGCCTATCTTCACCTGGTCGAAGGCGAGACGGGTGGGCCGCGCGAGTTACCTGAAGGCGCAAGCATTTCAACGCTCCGATCCCTGTTCAAGGGCGCTTACATGGCCAACAATGGATATGATCATGATCTGGCAGACAAGGCAGTTTCCAGCGACGAGGCTGACCTGATCGCATTTGGCCGTCCGTTCATTGCCAATCCGGACCTGGTTGAAAGACTGGCTGAGAGAACTGAACTGAATGAACTGGATCCCGACACGCTCTATGGCGGAAACGCCAAGGGTTACACGGACTATCCAACGATGAAGGCGATGATTGCCGCCTGATCCGCGCATCACTTAGGAAGCAGAAACCCCGATGACTACAGCCGGGGTTTCTGTTTGATTTCTCCCTCAGTAATCTACCTGCTTTAGCCCGCTTTGAGCCCCTATACGACATGAGCATCTTGTCGTGAATTGGATAGCTGGGAATTGTAATGATGTCCGCTTTGGGTTGCCACCTCAATCGGTCGACGCAACACATTGGTTAAATCTGTCTGCCGGGGTTTCAAATTGCAAGGTCTTTCTGGGCCGTTCGTTTAGCTGTCTTGCGACCCTGATGAGATGTGCCTGTGAGTGTTGCGACAGGTCAGTTCCCTTTGGAAAGTACTGCCTGAGCAGACCATTGGTATTTTCGTTTGATCCGCGTTGCCACGGTGACTGCGGGTCACAGAAGTAGACATCAATGTCTGTTGCCAGTG
>JAJFHV010000014.1 GCA_021775415.1 Hyphomicrobiales bacterium
GAAATGGTGATGCCTGGTGATAACGTTGAGATGACTGTGTCGCTGATCGTGCCAATCGCGATGGAAGAGCGCCTGCGCTTTGCTATCCGTGAAGGCGGACGTACCGTCGGTGCAGGTATCGTTGCAAGCATTATTGAGTAGAACGGATTTAGGGGTGTAAGGCGAAAGCCTTTCACCCCGGTCTTTTAAGGAAACTGACAGATGAACGGCCAAAATATCCGCATTCGCCTCAAGGCGTTTGACCATCGTATCCTCGACACTTCGACGAAAGAGATTGTCTCTACGGCGAAGCGTACAGGTGCGCAGGTGAAAGGACCGGTTCCACTTCCGACCCGTATCGAGAAGTACACCGTAAACCGTTCGCCACACGTCAATAAGAAAAGCCGGGAGCAGTTTGAAATGCGTACGCACAAACGGCTTTTGGATATTGTTGATCCGACACCACAAACAGTAGACGCGCTGATGAAGCTCGATCTTTCTGCGGGTGTGGATGTCGAGATCAAACTCTAGAGATTTATCGGGGCAGGCCAGGGGTTAATCCTCTGCCACCTCAACAGGAAACGAAACAATGCGTTCAGGTTTGATTGCACAGAAGCTGGGAATGACCCGTATCTACAAAGATACAGGTGAGCAGATTCCTGTGACGGTTTTGAAGGTTGATAGCCTTCAGGTCGTTGCCCAGCGTACTGAAGAAAAAAATGGTTACACGGCTGTCCAGCTTGGCGCCGGACTTGCCAAGGTCAAAAACACCAGCCAGCCAATGCGTGGTCACTTTGCAGTTGCAAAGGTTGAGCCAAAACGCAAACTGGCTGAGTTTCGGGTTTCTGCAGAAAACATGATTGATGTTGGCGCAGAGCTTTCAGCAGAACACTTCGTTGAAGGTCAAAAAGTCGATGTGACTGGCACCACTATTGGTAAAGGTTTCGCCGGTGCCATGAAGCGCCACAACTTTGGTGGTCTTCGCGCTTCGCACGGTGTTTCAGTTTCTCACCGTTCACATGGTTCGACCGGTCAGTGTCAGGATCCGGGCAAGGTGTTCAAGGGCAAGAGAATGGCGGGGCACATGGGTGCTACTCGCGTTACAACCCAGAACCTCGAAGTTGTCCAGACTGATGGTGAACGCGGCCTGATCCTTATTCGCGGTGCAGTACCTGGTTCAAAAGGTGCGTGGATCCTGGTTCGTGATGCGCACAAGCGTGCACGTCCTGAAAATGCTCCAATGCCAGCTGCGTTGAAAAACGGTGCACCGGCACCCGTCAAAGATGACGCGCCCGCTGCAGATGCAGCACCTGCTGTAGAAGTGGCAGAAAATGCGGAAGGGGCTGAATAATGGATATTAAAGTCACCACGCTTGAAGGCAAAGCCTCCGGCAAGGTCTCCGTTTCCGACGCGATCTTTGGTCTGGAGGCACGCGATGACCTTCTGCACCGGATGGTACGCTACCAATTGGCCAAGCGCCGCGCGGGTACGCACGACGTGAAAAACCGGTCCGAGATCAATCGTTCGACCAGGAAAATGTACAAGCAGAAGGGTACGGGTAATGCTCGTCACTCTACTGCAAAGGCTCCGCAGTTTCGTGGCGGTGGTCGTGCATTTGGTCCAACACCAAGAGATCATGCATTCGACCTGCCTAAAAAGGTTCGTGCGTTGGCTCTAAGGCACGCGCTTTCGGCCAAGCAGGCAACTGACTCAATCGTCGTGATTGACGACCTGGCAGTGAAAAAAGCAAAGACCAGTACATTGCGTACAACGCTTTCGAAGCTCGGTCTTGAAAACGCCCTGATGATTGGTGGCGCGGAACTCGACAAGAATTTCGAACTCGCGGCCCGCAATATTCCTCATCTGGATGTGCTGCCGGTTCAGGGCATCAATGTTTATGACATCTTGCGTCGCGACAAACTGGTTTTGTCAAAGTCAGCGGTGGAAGCACTTGAGGAGCGGTTCAAATGACGGATGTACGCCATTACGACGTGATCGTTTCTCCGATCATTACGGAAAAATCGACTATGGCTTCTGAGTCAAATCAGGTCGTGTTCAACGTTGCAAGAAATGCAACGAAGCCTGAAATCAAACATGCTGTTGAAGCTTTGTTTGGTGTGAAGGTGAAAGCAGTGAATACACTCCTGCGCAAAGGCAAGGTGAAGCGGTTCCGCGGAATGCTTGGCAAGCGCTCGGACGTCAAGAAAGCAGTGGTAACGCTGGTTGAAGGACAGTCCATCGATGTGACTACAGGGCTTTAGGGCGCAGGGTAATAGATAAAGAGGCAGAGCGCATTTAATGCGTGATGGATAAGAATTATGGCACTGAAGAAGTTTAATCCACGGACCCCCGGCCAGCGCCAGCTGGTAATTGTTGACCGTGCGGGCCTATGGAAGGGCAAGCCGGTCAAGACCCTGAGCGAGGGGCTTATCTCCTCGGGCGGTCGTAACAACTATGGCCGGATTACATCCCGTCGTCGCGGTGGTGGGCACAAGCGCACCTATCGCATGGTGGATTTCAAGCGCCGTAAATGGGACATGGAAGCTATTGTTGAGCGGATCGAATATGACCCGAACCGTAGCGCCTACATAGCGCTCGTGAAATATACCGACGGTGAACTGGCTTATATTCTCGCACCTCAGCGCCTTGGTGCAGGGGACAAGATTATTGCCGCCGAAAGCGCGGACGTGAAGCCTGGCAACGCCATGCCATTGCGTTCAACGCCAATCGGTTCGATCATTCACAACGTCGAAATGAAACCAGGCAAGGGTGGCCAGATCGCCCGTTCCGCCGGCACCTATGCGCAGCTTGTTGGACGGGATGGTCCTTATGCAATTCTCCGCTTGAATTCAGGTGAGCAACGTCTTATTCACGGCGAATGCATGGCAACCATTGGTGCGGTTTCCAATCCTGACAATTCAAATACAAACAAAGGCAAGGCTGGCCGCAATCGCTGGCTTGGCAAGCGTCCAAGTGTTCGTGGTGTCGCCATGAACCCGGTCGATCACCCTCACGGCGGCGGCGAAGGTCGTTCATCTGGTGGTCGTCATCCGGTAACGCCTTGGGGCAAGCCGACCAAGGGCAAGAAAACCCGTCGCGCCAAGCCTTCAGACAAATTCATCATGCGCACACGTCATCAGCGCAAGAAACGATAGGGAAGCTACAACGTGACACGTTCAGTTTGGAAAGGCCCATTTGTGGACGGCTATCTTTTAAAGAAAGCCGATAAAGTTCGCGAAAGTGGCAGAAGCGAAGTCATCAAGACCTGGAGCCGGCGTTCAACCGTGCTGCCTCAGTTCGTTGGCATGACCTTCGGTGTTTATAACGGGCACAAGCACATCCCCGTGTCGATCAGTGAAGACATGATTGGTCACAAGCTCGGTGAGTTTGCTCCAACCCGGACCTATTACGGTCATGGTTCGGACAAGAAAGTAAAGAGGAGCTGACGATGGGCAAGCCGAAGCATGAGCGGGTGCTCAAAGACAACGAGGCGCGTGCGGTAACTCGCACCATCCGTGTCAGCCCGCAGAAACTCAATGATGTTGTGATGATGATCCGCGGCAAGAAAGCACAGAAGGCTTTGGCTGATCTGGAGTTCTCGCGTCGCCGGATTGCCGCAACTGTAAAGACAACTTTGGAATCAGCAATCGCCAACGCCGAGAATAACCATGATCTCGATGTCGACAATCTGATTGTTGCAGAGGCTTATGTTGGCAAGTCGATTACGATGAAACGATTCAGGGTTCGTGGCCGTGGCCGTTCAACCCGCATATTGAAGCCCTTTTCGCATTTGACGATTGTCGTGCGTGAAGTGGAAGAGGAGGCCGCATAATGGGTCAAAAAGTAAATCCAATTGGCATGCGCCTCGGCATCAACCGCACTTGGGACTCTCGCTGGTTCGCAGGTAAGGGTGAGTACGGCACGCTGCTGCATGAAGACATCAAGATCCGTGAGTACCTGGAAGACGCGCTTTCTGCTGCTTCCATTTCCAAGATCGTTATTGAACGTCCACACAAGAAGTGCCGGGTGACAATCCACTCCGCACGTCCGGGCATCATTATCGGCAAGAAGGGCGCGGACATTGAGAAATTGCGCAAAAAACTCGGTGAGATGACAGACTCCGAAGTCCACATCAACATCAACGAAGTGCGCAAGCCCGAGATTGATGCGACAATTGTGGCTCAGTCTATCGCACAGCAGTTGGAGCGCCGCATCGCGTTCCGCCGTGCAATGAAACGTTCTGTCCAGGCTGCCATGCGTCTTGGTGCCCAGGGTATTCGAATTAACTGTGGTGGTCGTTTGGGTGGTGCGGAAATCGCACGCATGGAATGGTACCGCGAAGGTCGTGTGCCGCTTCACACTCTGCGTGCTGACATCGACTACGGAACAGCTTCAGCTTCAACAGCTTATGGCATTTGCGGCATCAAGGTCTGGATTTTCAAGGGCGAAATCTTTGAACACGATCCATTTGCATCCGAGCGTCGCGGCAATGAAGCTCAAGAACAGGGCGGTGGTTCACCCCGTCGTCAAAAAGCGTAATTGAAAGTATCGGGATAAAGAACAATGTTGCAGCCAAAGCGCACAAAATTCCGCAAACAGCACAAGGGCCGTATCCACGGTACTGCCAAGGGCGGCACTACTTTGACTTTTGGTGCCTATGGCATCAAGGCCCAGGAGCCTGAGCGTGTTACTGCACGCCAGATCGAAGCTGCTCGTCGCGCAATTACTCGCCACATGAAGCGTGCTGGCCGGGTGTGGATTAGAATTTTTCCGGATGTACCGGTCTCCGCCAAGCCAACCGAGGTTCGCATGGGTAAGGGTAAGGGGTCTCCGGAATATTGGGCAGCCAGGGTGAAACCAGGCCGCATCATGTTTGAAATTGACGGTGTAAACGAGGAAGTAGCGCGTGAAGCGCTGCGTCTTGGTAGCCGCAAACTGCCGATTAAAACCCGTTTTGTTCAGCGTATTGCTGACTAACGGAAACATAGATTCGAGAAAGGTTGAGCCATGAAGGCCAGCGACGTTCATGCAATGACCCCAGACCAGCTCAAGGATGAGCTGGAAAAACTCAAGAAGGAGCAGTTTAACCTGCGCTTTCAAGGAGCAACGGGCCAATTGGAAAACACCGCCCGCATCCGTCAGGTTCGCCGTGACATTGCGCGCATTCAGACGATTGCTTCACAAAAGCAGTCTGCTGAGGCTTAACAGGAAAGATTGAAGACATGCCAAAACGCGTTTTGCAGGGCACTGTAGTCAGTGACAAAAACGACAAGACGGTCGTGGTGAAGGTGGAGCGTCGCTTTACCCATCCGCTGTTTAAAAAGACCGTGCGCCGTACAAAAAACTACAAGGCCCATGATGCGGCCAATGTAAAAAAGGTTGGCGATCAGGTGTCCATTGAGGAATGCCGTCCAATCTCGAGAGACAAGCGCTGGATAGTCGTAGAAGACCAGGCGTAAGACAAATTTGGCAGGCACCCGTAGCGGCTCTGCTAAAACGGGAACAAGAACAGAAGGTAGCCAGTCATGATTCAGATGCAAACAAACCTCGACATCGCCGATAATTCCGGTGCGCGTCGTGTTATGTGCATCAAGGTACTGGGCGGTTCCAAACGGAAATACGCTTCGGTTGGTGATGTAATTGTAGTGTCCATCAAGGAAGCAATTCCGCGTGGCCGCGTGAAAAAAGGCGATGTAATGAAAGCGGTTGTTGTACGCACCCGCAAAGACATTCGCCGCACGGATGGTAGCGTTATCCGTTTTGACGGAAACGCCGCGGTGTTGGTGGACAATAAAAGCGAACCGGTCGGCACACGTATTTTTGGTCCGGTCCCACGTGAACTGCGTGCCAAGCGTCACATGAAGATTATCTCACTCGCACCTGAAGTGCTGTAGGAACCAAGATCATGCAAAAGATCAAAAAAGGCGATTCAGTTGTCGTGCTCACAGGTAAGGACAAAGGTCGTACCGGTGAAGTCGTCAAGATGATGCCAAAAGATGGCAAGGCAATTGTGCAAGGAGTGAACATGGTGAAACGTCACCAGCGTCAGTCCGGAGCACAAGAAGCCGGTATTATTAATCGTGAAGCTGCAATTCAGGTCTCCAATCTCGGATTGGCTGACCCAAAAGATGGCAAGGCTACACGCGTTGGGTTCAAAATTCTCGATGACGGACGCAAAGTTCGTGTCGCAAAGCGTTCCGGAGAAGTAATCGATGGCTGAGGCAATTTACGTACCGCGCCTGCGCACGCATTATGATGCGGCAGTCCGCCCGAAACTGATTGAGGAATTCGGATATAAAAATCCGATGGAAGTTCCCAAGATCACAAAAATCGTCCTGAATATGGGCGTAGGCGAAAGCACTGCCGACTCTAAAAAAGCACAGATAGCGGCTGATGATCTGACATTGATTGCGGGTCAAAAGGCACAAGTCACCCATGCACGCAAATCCATCGCGACCTTCAAGGTTCGTGAGGGTATGCCGCTCGGTGCAAAAGTAACCCTGCGCGGTCCGCGCATGTATGATTTCATTGATCGGCTGGTCACAATCGCACTTCCACGCGTACGTGACTTTCGTGGTCTAAATCCCAAGAGCTTTGATGGACGCGGCAACTTTGCCATGGGCATCAAGGAACACATCGTGTTTCCGGAAATCAACTACGACAAAGTAGATCAGATCTGGGGCATGGACGTAATCGTTTGTACGACTGCTAAAACGGATGATGAAGCTCGCGCTCTGCTAAAAGAGTTCAACTTCCCATTCCCTGAAAAGCAGTAACGGCAAGCGTGAAACAAAGGAACGATAGATAATGGCCAAGGTAAGTGCCGTAGAAAAGAACAAGCGTCGCAGGAAGCAAGCAGGTCTGCATGCAGAAAAGCGCGCTGGTCTCAAGGCAATCATCATGAATAAGGAATTGCCGATTGAGGATCGCTTCAAGGCGCAGCTCAAATTGAGCGAGATGCCAAGAAACGGTGCCAAGACCCGTATCCGTAACCGGTGCGAAGTATCTGGCCGGCCACGCGGGTATTACCGCAAAATGAAATTGTCCAGAATTGCGATGCGCGACCTTGGTTCGATCGGCAAAATTCCTGGCCTCGTGAAATCAAGCTGGTAAGGGGAGCACAAAGACATGTCAATTTCTGATCCTCTCGGCGATATGCTGACCCGCATCCGCAATGGTTTGATGCGCAGCAAGTCCAAAGTATCAAGTCCCGCTTCAAAGCTGCGTGCCAATGTGTGCGAAGTACTGAAAAGCGAAGGCTACATCCGCGATTATTCAACAACCGACTTTGAAAATGGCAAGTCGGAAATGGAAATCGAACTGAAGTATTACGAGGGCGCTCCGGTTATTCGTGAAATCACCCGCGTATCCCGTCCGGGATTGCGAGTGTATTCATCGGTGAAGTCCATCCCCAATATTGCGAACGGATTGGGTATCAACATTCTTTCGACCCCTAAAGGCGTCATGGCTGACCATGAAGCACGGGAGCAGAATGTTGGTGGCGAAATCCTCTGCCGCGTATTTTAACCTGGATTGGTGAAATCAGATGTCTCGTATAGGTAAACAGCCAGTCGCGATCCCTGAAGGGGTGACAGCTACCGTGGAGGGCCAGAAGGTCACTGCCAAGGGGCCAAAAGGCGAACTTCATTTCGTGGTCAACGATGAGGTGCTGGTCAAACTTGAAGAAGGTTCCATTAAAGTGGGCCCTCGTGATGAAACTAAAGGCTCACGCTCCAAATGGGGTATGTCACGCACGATGGTGGCAAACATCATCGACGGTGTGAAAGACGGGTTTGAGAAGAAACTGGAAATCAACGGTGTTGGTTATCGTGCGGCAATGCAGGGCAGCAATGTTCAGCTTTCGCTCGGTTTTTCTCACGAGGTGGTCTATCAGGTTCCTGAGGGCGTAAGCGTTGCTTGCCCAAAACCAACTGAACTCGTGGTCACCGGTATCGACAAGCAAAAAGTCGGTCAGGTTGCAGCAGAACTCCGCAGCTATCGCCCACCTGAGCCTTATAAGGGCAAGGGCGTTAAGTATGCAGACGAAACCATCTTCCGCAAGGAAGGCAAGAAGAAGTAAGGCAGGCCGGATATGGCAAAAACTATCTCAAGCACTGAACGTCGCGCAAATCGCGTTCGCCGGTCGCTAAAAAATGTAGCGAATGGTCGCCCTCGGTTGAGTGTGTACCGCTCTTCGCAGAACATCTATGCCCAGGTAATTGACGATACAGCGGGAAATACCCTTGCATCGGCTTCTACTTTGGATGCTGATCTGCGCAAGGCGCTGAAAAAAGGCAATGACGTTGTCGCAGCTGAGGCGGTTGGCAAACTTGTTGCAGAACGCGCTTCAAAAGCCGGGATCAAACAGGTTGTGTTTGATCGTGGCGCATATATTTACCATGGCCGCGTCAAGGCCCTGGCAGAAGCAGCCCGCGAAGGCGGTCTGGAGTTTTAGGACTCAAACTAGACTTTAACTGGGTGCTACCGAAAAAGAACAAAGGTCAAGGATCATGGCACAAAGAGATAACCGTCAAGGCGGACGTGACAGAGAAGAGCGAGACAGCGAATTTGTTGACAAGCTCGTTCACATCAACCGCGTCGCAAAAGTGGTCAAGGGTGGCCGTCGTTTTGGTTTTGCTGCTCTTGTAGTAGTTGGTGACCAAAAGGGTCGTGTAGGATTTGGTCACGGTAAGGCCCGCGAGGTGCCTGAAGCAATCCGTAAGGCAACGGAAGCTGCAAAGCGTGAATTGATTTTCGTACCACTTCGTTCAGGTCGTACCCTGCATCATGATGTAACTGGTCGCCACGGCGCTGGTAAGGTCATCCTGCGTGCCGCACCTGCCGGTACTGGTATCATTTGTGGTGGTCCGATGCGTGCAGTCTTTGAAACCCTGGGTGTTCAGGACGTCGTTGCAAAGTCGCTTGGCTCATCCAATGCATACAACATGGTTCGCGCCACGTTTGATGCGTTGAAACACCAGATGCATCCGAAGGATGTTGCAGCTCAACGTGGCCTTAAATATTCAACCCTCCAGGCTCGCCGCCAAGACCTTATCGGCTCGGAAGAGTAAGGAACCAGTATCATGGCTGAAAAGAAAACCGTCACGGTTCAACAAACCGGTAGCCCATTGCGCCGTCCAGCTGACCAGCGCGCTACGCTCGTGGGCTTGGGCCTAAACAAGATAAACCGTCGCTCGACACTGGAAGATACTCCAGCAATTCGCGGCATGATCCGTAAGGTT
Organism: Hyphomicrobiales bacterium; assembly: GCA_021775415.1. Lineage (GTDB taxonomy): Bacteria > Pseudomonadota > Alphaproteobacteria > Rhizobiales > Rhizobiaceae > JAALLB01. The sequence continues at coordinate 9,222 of JAJFHV010000014.1, forward strand.
AACCACCTTGTTCGCGTCGTCGACGAAGCCTGAGCTACCAGGAGATAGACAGATGAAACTGAATGAAATTAAAGACCGGGAAGGGGCCTCAAAATCCCGTGTACGGGTTGGTCGCGGCATTGGTTCGGGCAAGGGTAAAACCGGCGGACGTGGTGTTAAAGGCCAGAAATCCCGCTCCGGTGTATCAATTAATGGTTACGAAGGCGGGCAGATGCCAATCTACCGCCGCTTGCCAAAGCGCGGTTTCTCGAACGCCATGTTTACAAAGAAATATACGACTGTTTCCGTCGGCCGTTTGCAGATTGCAATTGACGCGAAAAAACTTGATGCGAAGAAACCGATTACTGTCGAAACACTAATTGCTGCAGGCGTTGTTCGTAAAGCGGGCGATGGTGTACGCATCCTTTCTGATGGTGAGCTAAAGGCAAAGTTGGTTTGCGAAGTTGCCGGTGCATCCAAGGTGGCAATTGAAAAAATTGAAAAGGCTGGCGGTAGCGTGAAAATACTTGCTGCTGCGGAGCCGGAGGCTGAAAAAGCTGCCAAGGCAAAGCCAAAGAAGGAAAAAGCTGCGAAAGAAGACGCGAAAAAGTGATTTAAAACCCTGATTTCGACCTCGAAATCAGGGTGCACAATTACTATCTTGTCGTTTTGGCCTGACTTGCAGGCTCGCAATGAGTTCAGATAACGGGAGAAACTAATGGCATCAGCCGCTGAACAACTAGCTTCCAATCTGAATTTCTCTTCCTTTTCCAAAGCGGAAGAACTCAAGAAACGTATCTGGTTCACACTGGGTGCGTTGATTGTTTATCGCTTGGGAACCTACATTCCACTTCCCGGTATCGATCCCGTAGCCTACGGGCAGGCGTTCAGCCAACAAAGCCAGGGAGTGCTTGGTCTCTTCAACATGTTTGCTGGCGGCGCTGTTGAGCGATTGGCGATTTTTGCACTTGGCATCATGCCGTACATCTCGGCATCGATCATCATGCAGTTGATGACTTCGGTGGTTCCAACACTGGAACAACTGAAGAAAGAGGGTGAGCAGGGCCGCAAGGTCATCAACCAGTATACCCGCTATGGTACTGTCATTCTGGCAACATTGCAGGCCTACGGCATTGCGGTGGGGCTCGAATCCGGCAACGGCATCGTCACAGATCCGGGCTGGTTTTTCAAATTATCCGCAGTCATTACACTGGTTGGCGGCACCATGTTCTTGATGTGGTTGGGTGAACAGGTTACCGCTCGCGGTATCGGTAATGGTATCTCACTAATCATCTTCGCAGGCATTGTCGCAGCACTTCCCGGTGCAATTGCGCAATTGCTCGAGCAAGGGCGTCAGGGCGTTATCTCAACTCCAATGACGTTGCTCGTACTGGTGGTTGCAATAGCGATTGTGTTCCTGATTGTGTTCGTGGAACGGGCGCAGCGAAGGCTGTTGATCCAGTATCCAAAACGCCAGGTCGGTAACCAGATGTTTCAGGGGGATTCTTCCCATCTGCCACTCAAACTCAATACCGCAGGCGTGATTCCGGCAATCTTTGCATCATCGCTTTTGCTTTTGCCACTTACTGCCGCAGGATTTTCAGGTTCTGAAGGTTTGCCCGACTGGCTTGGCTACGTTACCGGCATGCTCGGTAGGGGCCAGCCATTGTATCTGATGTTGTATGCAGCTCTGATTGCGTTCTTCGCGTTCTTTTATACCGCTATCGTATTTAACCCCAAAGATACTGCGGACAATTTGAAAAGCCACGGTGGTTTCCTGCCGGGTATCCGTCCTGGTGAGCGCACAGCGGAATACATTGACTACGTTTTGACGCGCATCACGGTTGCCGGCGCAGTCTATTTGGTGTTTGTTTGTATCCTGCCGGAAGTCTTTATGAGTAATGTCGGGATATCGGCATTCCTTGGTGGCACTTCAATGCTGATCATGGTCAGTGTGACCATGGATACCGTGGCGCAGGTTCAAAGCCATCTGCTTGCGCACCAGTATGAAGGCTTGGTGAAGAAGTCCCGCCTGCGTGGTGGTAAAGGGGGTCGGGGAGGCAAAAGACGCAAATGAGACTGATACTGTTAGGCCCACCGGGTGCCGGTAAAGGCACCCAGGCAAAATACATCGTTGATAAACATGCCATCCCCCAACTGTCCACCGGAGACATGTTGCGCGAGGCAGTCGCTGCCAAGTCCAAGATTGGTCTGAGGGCCAAAAAAATAATTGATGCAGGCAAATTGGTTTCTGACGACATCGTTATTGGTATTGTTTCTGAGCGTATTGATCAGGAAGATTGTGCAAAGGGCTTCATCCTTGATGGTTTTCCCCGCACCTTGCAGCAGGCCGATGCGCTGGGTGACATGTTCGAGGAAAAAGGCCTTGAACTTAGCTGCGTGGTCGAACTGCAAGTTAATGATGACGCGCTGGTTGAGCGTGTTGCGGGCAGGTTTACATGCGGAAATTGTGGTGAGGGGTATCACGACAAATTCAAACCACCTGCAAAACCAACAAAGTGTGATCGTTGCGGTAAAGAAGAGTTTACACGTCGCGCGGACGACAATGAAGAGACCATGCGCACCCGCCTTCGGGCCTATTACAAGGAGACAGCCCCGTTGGTTGGATATTATTATGCCAAGGGCTTGCTCAAAGGTGTCGACGGGATGGGAAGTATCCCAAAAATTGCGTCTGAAATCGACGAGGTCTTGAATAGTTTGTAACTTGGGTGAAATGCCCAGTATTTCGGCGATTTGGTGCTTGACGGGCAGGTCATTGGTCGGTAAACGATAGCCACTTCGCGACATTGTGCGATCGATTCCGGATTTCAGGAGAAATCCCGGCCTCGGTCGCTTGATTTTGTGAGTTTCCGCAAGGGCCGGTCTCCACCGGACGCGGATCAAGAAACCGCCGGATATCCGGCTGACATGGAGAAGCGAGAATGGCCCGTATAGCTGGCGTCAATATTCCAACCAATAAACGCGTAGTGATTGCGCTCCAATACATTCATGGTATTGGGCCGAAGGTTGCAAGTGAGATCATTACCAAGACCAACATCGACAACGCTCGCCGCGTCAATGAATTGACCGACAGTGAGGTGATGCAAATTCGTGAAGTGATCGATGCTGATTGTGTAGTAGAAGGCGACCTTCGCCGCGAAACTTCAATGAACATCAAGCGCCTTATGGATCTTGGTTGCTACCGTGGCCTTCGCCACCGTCGCGGCCTTCCGGTCCGTGGACAGCGTACGAGCACTAACGCCCGTACTCGCAAGGGTCCAGCCAGGGCGATTGCTGGCAAGAAAAAGTAATTTGGCAAGTAGCGGTTTTGAAGTCGCTATCTGCTTGTAGGTGGAGCCGCTGGTGCTACGGCGGTGTTGAGATCAAGGAAAGGTTTAAATATGGCAAAAGATGCCACACGTGTTCGCCGTAAAGAACGCAAGAATATCACTTCGGGCATGGCCCATGTGAATTCAACATTCAACAATACAATGATCACCATTACAGATGCGCAGGGAAACACAATTTCCTGGTCGTCTGCTGGTGCACAAGGGTTTAAAGGGTCGCGCAAGTCTACTCCGTATGCGGCTCAGATGGCAGCAGAAGACGCTGCCAAAAAAGCTCAGGAACATGGCATGCAATCTCTTGAGGTTGAAGTGCGTGGTCCAGGTTCTGGTCGTGAGTCCGCACTTCGTGCGCTTCAGGCCTCGGGCTTTACCATTACTTCGATCCGTGACGTTACCTCCATTCCACACAATGGATGCCGCGCACGTAAACGACGCCGCGTTTGAGTTAAAACCCCCTGCAACAAATCCGCATTGCAGGAAGGGTTTTGGGAACTTGCCACGAAGGGATGGTGGCAGAAACCAAAAGGAATTTAGTTCATGATTCAGAAAAATTGGCACGAACTCATCAAACCAACCAAGTTGGATGTAGTTTCAAGTTCACCTACCAAATCCGTAATTGTTGCCGAACCACTTGAGCGTGGCTTCGGGTTGACGCTTGGCAACTCCTTGCGTCGAGTCCTGTTGTCGTCGCTGCAGGGTGCTGCTGTAACCGCCGTTCAGATCGACGGTGTGTTGCACGAATTCTCGTCGATTTCCGGCGTACGTGAGGATGTGACTGATATCGTTCTCAACATCAAGGAAATTGCCCTTCGCATGGAAGGCGAGGGACCCAAGCGCATGGTAATCCGCAAGGAAGGCCCCGCAGTGGTAACCGCTGGCGATATCCAGACCGTAGGTGATGTGGAAATCCTCAATCCTGAGCATGCGATTTGTACCCTTGATGAGGGTGCAGAGATCCGTATGGAGCTGACGGTTGATACCGGTAAGGGCTACGTACCTGCCGACCGCAACCGTGCTGAAGATGCGCCAATCGGACTTGTTCCGGTAGATAGCCTGTATTCACCGGTTCGCAAAGTGTCCTACAAAATTGATAAAACACGTGAAGGTCAGGTGCTTGATTATGACAAGCTGACTTTGACCGTTGAGACTGATGGGTCAATTACACCCGATGATGCAGTAGCTTTCGCAGCGCGTATCATGCAGGATCAGCTTTCGATTTTCGTGAACTTTGAAGAGCCCACTAAAGAAGAAGTCCAGGAAGAAGTTGCTGAATTGGCATTCAACCCGGCGCTGCTTAAAAAGGTCGACGAACTCGAACTTTCTGTGCGTTCAGCAAACTGCCTGAAGAACGACAACATCGTTTATATTGGCGATTTGATCCAGAAGACGGAAGCAGAAATGCTGCGTACACCGAACTTTGGACGCAAGTCTCTAAATGAAATTAAGGAAGTGCTTGCTGGAATGGGTCTCCATCTCGGTATGGAAATTCCTGCCTGGCCGCCGGAAAACATTGAAGACCTGGCCAAGCGTTATGAGGACCAGTACTAGGAGCCCTTTCCGTGAAAATGACTTCATTTTCACGACTGGAAAGTGCGCAAAGAAAAGTTAAACAATCAGGGCAGTCTTAAGAGCCAGGCTGTTCACATAAGAAAAGGGAGAGCGCCATGCGCCACCGTAAACAAGGCCGGAAGCTAAACCGTACAGCGAGCCATCGTAAGGCGATGTTCGTAAATATGGGAGCTTCCTTGATTGAACATGAGCAGATCGTCACGACACTTCCAAAAGCCAAGGAATTGCGTGCGGTTGTCGACAAGCTGATTACACTGGGTAAGCGTGGCGGACTACATTCCCGTCGCCTTGCAATGGCACGTATCCAGGATGCGGATCAGGTGAAAAAGTTGTTCGATACACTTGCCCCACGTTATGCAGATCGCAACGGCGGATATACGCGGGTACTGAAGGCCGGTTTCCGTTTTGGTGACAATGCACCCATGGCGGTGATCGAGCTGGTTGACCGGGATGTTGAAGCAAAGGGTGCAAAAGACCGTGCCCGCCTTGAGGAAATGGAAGCTGAGTCCGGTACAACTGAGACACCAGCCGAAGCCTAAGCATCAAGCTTACAGTGACAAGAATTCAGACGCCCGGTTTGCCGGGCGTTTTTTTTGCCGGAAGTATCAAAGATTGCCAGGCCAACGAGCATTGCAGTTACAGGTGCATCACTCTCGAAACGAGAAAATGATAACAATAACAACCTATGCGTTAATTGTTTTGAAAACTTAATAGCCCAAATTGCAGTCAGCAGGTGAAAATATATTGGAAAATATATGCTGCTGCACTCTTCACGAAATTTTCTAAAAGACAAACGTGCCACCATTGCCACGACCTTCGCCGTGTCAATAATCCCGGTTTTGATATGTATGGGCGTTGTTGTGGACTACAGTAACCTGGTTCGCCATCGCGGCAAGGTCACGCACTCTGCGGATACCGCACTATTGGCGGCTGCAATCTCAATAAAAGAGGAAGGCTTGATAGGCGGAGATGCGGCGGCTGTAGCAAAGAAACTTGGTTCCATTGAGCAGCGCCTTGATGAAGTGTTTCGCGATTATTTTGCAGCAAACATGAGCGATGATCTCACTCTGGACCTAGGCAAGATTGATTTGGCCTATGATCCGAAAACAGGTGAAAGTGAAGTGAAGGTCAGCTTCTCTTACAAGCCGTATTTTGTTGGTGTGTTGGGCCTGGAGACGTTGGATGTAACAGTTGGTTCCGCAGTTGTTGTTGGCCCGGACCAAGGCGGTGCCGTCTCCATATTCCTGGTGTTGGACAAATCCGGCTCCATGAGACAACACAACAAGATGAGGTCCCTCAAAATCGCAGTTGGTAACATGAGTGCGCAATTGGAATTATCCGACCCAGATCATAAATTTGTAAGAATGGGCGCTGCCGCCTACGATTCTACAATGGCAAGCAAACGGGCTCTAATGTGGGGAACCACTCCTGCAAATTACTATGTTCAACGCCTTGGCGCCTATGGGGGAACAGATTCTTCACGAGCCGTCAGCACGGCCCGAAGCCAGCTAAGAAACAGGCGCGAAAAGCGCCTCCACAAGGAAAAAAATGGTCAGGAGCCCGAAAAGTTCATGATCTTCATGACTGATGGAACAAACAATACATCGCGCTCTGACACCAAGACCATGCGTAGCTGTGATTGGGCAAAGGCAGATGAAATCGAAATCTTTTCAGTTGCTTTCAAAGCGCCAGCCCGGGGGCAGCGTCTTTTGCGGTATTGTGCCAGTAGCGAAAATCACTACTTCAATGCAGATAATTCCGCGGAACTCCTGAAGGCATTTCAACAGATTGGCGCGTCGGTGTCCGCCAAGGTCGCTATCTCGCAATAGGTTGGCGTTACGGGGTAATGGCCAGCTTGACGTCGCCATACCCGTTAAAGCGGGTAGCTGTTGCGGTGCTGTAAGCACCCATCCCACCGAATGTCACCTGCTCGCCGTCATGGATGTCTGCTGGAAGGGCAAGCACCCGTGGCAATACATCGACCGGATCGCAGGTTGGGCCAAACACTTTCCAGTTGCGAAGTTCAGTATTGCGCCAATCCGGATTGCGACCCTGCATATCATGAACTGGAAAGAGCGCTGGAAATTGGCTCGCCTCCATCAGGCCGCCGTAGATGCCGTCATTGAGAAATAATTCTGACCTGTCGCGACGCACCGCCTTTACCTGGGTGTGAAGCGTCGCAGCAGGGGCAACAATTGCGCGCCCGGGCTCACACTCAAGCTTGGGTGGATTGCCATTGAAGGCATTATCAGCAGTGCTCCTGATTACCTCGAAGAAGCGCTCCAGTGCTGGATCATTGTCGCCAGCATAAATTGAGGGAAATCCGCCGCCCACGTTGAGAAATTCGATTTTACACTCGGCCATCTCGGAAAGTCTGGCAGCGTGCTTGATATGGGTTTCGTAGGGGAGTGGGTTGAGCGTTTGAGAGCCGGGGTGAAACGTCAGACCGGTGCGATAGCCAAGCGCTTTTGCTTTCCTGAGTAGATCAATGCATACCGTATCTGTTGCGCCAAACTTGGTGCTGAAGTCCTGAACCGCATCGACATGTGGTTCAATGGCGAAGCGCACTGCAATTTCAACATATCCGCGGTTGGACACCATCGTATCCAGCTTTGCAAGTTCGTCCATATGGTCAACGGCGAAACGTTTGCATCTGAACTCATTAATGGCGCCTGAAACCTCATGAAGGGACCGTACAGGATTGTGATAATGAAGTATCGCACATGGTGCGGCGGCGCGGACCGTAGCCATTTCCACAAGGGAGGCCACGTCAAAGCAGCGAATGCCGGCTGCATGGAGTATTTCAATTACCCTCTTGTCGCTGTTGGCTTTCACAGCATAAGACACTTTGCCCGGAAAATTGTCGATGAAGCGCCTTGCCTGGCTCATCAACTGGCCTTCTGAGAGGTGAAGCACCGGACCATTGTCTGCCGCGCCGCCGAAGGATATGGGATCGTGCCAGTTCTGTTGCTGAATTAACCCCATTCTACCCTCTATCTTGATATGTGCTCGACAAGGTTAGTTTTACCGCTGGCGATCCGAACTAACAGGGGAGAAATGTTGTAATTTGACGGAATTTCGTTGAAATGACGGGAAAAAAATCATAAAAGCGGAAAATGATCGATCCGAGAGATGAAAACCTGATTGGCCTTTTACGGCTGAATGCACGCGAATCACTTGCCTCGCTTGCCCGCAAACTTAATTTGTCCCGCTCAACGGTTCAGGACCGATTGGCACGGCTTGAAAAGTCCGGCATTATCAAGGGGTACCGGGTGGATTTGTCTGACGAAGCCGGGAAGCGGCGGATCAGATCATTTGCAACAATCTCTGTAGCGCCACAAAACACGGCCATAATCGCTGCGGAATTGAAGACTTTTGCGGCAATTGATGCTGTACATACTGTCAGTGGGAAATTTGATATCCTGGTAGAGATTGGCAGCCAAACGACCGAAGAAATGGACAGGGCGCTGGATCGAATAGGTGAAATTCCCGGTGTTCTGAAAACCGAATCTTCGATAATACTGTCGACGAAATTTCAGCGTTGAAAGGTTCCCAATGATTTCTCGTATCGCGGGATGGTTATTCCTGTTTTCTGTTTTGGTTCTCACGCCGAGCCTGTCGAACGCGGAATCCAAAATTGAGGACATATTCAACAATGCTCTCAAGGATCTTATGAAATCCAGTGACGAGAGTGAGGGTAACACTGAACAGATTCGTATTCCTGCCAGTCGGGCTGAAATCCAGCTTTCGTTCGCGCCACTGGTGAAAAAGGTTTCGTCATCTGTCGTGAACGTCTATGCGGCACGCAAGGCGGTGCAACAATCTCCGTTTGCCGGCGATCCGTTTTTCGAGCGGTTTTTTGGCAAGCGCGGTTTTGGCAGACCTCAGGCGCGCAATCAATCCTCTCTTGGGTCCGGAGTAATAGTTTCAGCCAAGGGAATGGTGATTACCAACTACCATGTCATTAAAGGCGCCAGTGAAGTTAAAATCGCGCTTGTGGACGGTCGCGAATTTGAATGCGAGATTATTCTGAAAGACGAGCAATCAGATCTGGCTGTTTTGCGCGTCAAGGACGATGAAGTTTTTGAAGCAATTGAACTGGGTAATTCTGAAGATGCACAGGTAGGAGATTTGGTTCTTGCGATTGGCAACCCCTTCGGTGTTGGCCAAACGGTCACAAGCGGCATAATTTCAGCGGTTGCCAGAACCCGGAGGGGGATTACTGATTTCGGGTTTTTCCTGCAAACCGATGCCGCCATCAATCCGGGAAATTCCGGTGGCGCATTAATAGACATGCAAGGCCGTCTGATTGGTATTCCAACAGCCATCTATTCGCGCTCGGGTGGTTCAAATGGCATCGGTTTTGCGATTCCCTCAAACATGGTGCAGGTCGTCGTGAGCTCGGCGGAAACCGGTGATAGTGTCACCAGGCCATGGATCGGTGCAGGACTACAGGAGGTTACCTCCGAGATCGCTGCCAGCCTGGGTATGGCCCGTCCTCGTGGCGCACTGGTAACAAGCGCTGAACCGGGTGGTCCGGCATATGAGGCAGGTCTTCGTCCCGGGGATGTGATACTGGCAATTAATGGCAACAGAATAGAACATGTGGATGCACTGGGTTATCGCCTCGCGACCGTTGGCATTGGTAACATCGCAAAATTGCGCATTTTGAGCCGTGGTGAACGCAAGGAAGTCTCCCTAAGCCTGATGGCCGCGCCTGAGACCGTGCCTCGCGAAGAAACCCAAATGCCAAGAGATTCAGCCCTTGGTGGCGCAAAGGTTGCAAATCTTTCGCCAGCAGTGGCTATTGAGATGAAACTGCCAACCCACAAATCCGGTGTTGTGGTGACAGGCGTTCAGCGTCCATCCTATGCGGCGGCAAACGGCATGCGACCGGGCGACATAATTCTGGAAGTAAATGGCCAACCAGTCAAATCCGTTGGCGGGCTCATTGATGTTATGGGAACCTCGGGTGATCGTTGGCTTTTCATCGTTGAACGGGCAGGGCGTGAATTTGTGTTTGATCGCAATGGCGGATTTTTCCGCCAATATGTCAGGTAGAGGCTGTTGGTTTGAGTGACCTTTTTGCAAAAGATGCTGATAGCGTCACCGCACTAAATCCCCTGGCTGATCGATTGCGCCCAAAAACACTTGATGAGGTTGTCGGGCAGCCGCATCTGACGGGTGAGAAGGGTACGCTTACCCGGATGATTGCATCAGGAAGTCTTGGAAACCTGATATTCTGGGGGCCCCCAGGTACCGGCAAGACCACAATCGCACGGCTTTTGGCCGGTGCGTGTGATCTGGCGTTTGAGCAGGTATCTGCAATCTTTAGCGGTGTGGCAGATCTCAAAAAGGTCTTTGAATCCGCACGAATGCGTCGAACAAATGGCCTGCGGACGTTGTTGTTTGTGGACGAAATTCATCGCTTTAATCGCGCGCAGCTGGATAGCTTCCTCCCCGTAATGGAGGATGGGACGATTGTGCTGGTTGGTGCCACAACTGAAAATCCATCGTTTGAATTGAATGCAGCACTATTGTCCCGCGCCAGTGTGCTGAGTTTTAATCCGCATGATGGCGAAAGCCTGAACTTGCTAATTGATCGTGCAGTCGAGGCTGAAGGCAAGGCGTTGCCGCTTGATGAGGAGGCACGTGCATCACTCATCCGGATGGCTGATGGTGACGGGCGCGCCATAATCTCGCTGGTAGAAGAAGTTTGGCGCATTGCCAAGGACGGTGAAATTCTCGATGCGGAGATGTTGCAGGATGCTCTGCAACGTCGTGCACCTATCTACGACAAGGGGCAGGACGGGCATTACAACCTGATCAGCGCGTTGCACAAGTCAGTCCGTGGCTCTGACCCCGACGCAGCGCTCTACTATCTGGCGCGGATGATGGACGCTGGTGAAGACCGCCGTTATATCGGGCGCCGGCTTGTTGTTATGGCAAGCGAAGAAGTTGGAAATGCGGATCCCCAGGCTCTTGTGGTGGCGATGTCTGCCTGTCAGGCGTTTGACTATCTCGGGATTGCAGAGGGTGACCGGGCGCTGGCACAGGCCTGCGTATACATTGCAACAGCACCGAAATCGAATGCCGTCCATGTGGCGCTAAAACGGGCAATGAGTTCGGCCAAGGAGTATGGTTCACTTTTGCCACCCAAGCACATCCTCAACGCCCCAACCAAACTGATGGGGGATGAAGGCTATGGGGAGGGATATAAATATGATCATGACCAGCCGGAAGCATTTTCAGGGCAGGACTATTTTCCGGAAAAAATGGGGCGGCAGAGCTACTACAACCCGGAGGAACGCGGGTTTGAACGGGAAATTGTAAAACGCATGGAATATTGGGCCAAGCTGCGACAGGAGCGCAATAAGTCATGACTCACCTTCTTCTCGTGGCACTTGGTGGTGCTATTGGTGCTGCTTTCAGGCATCTTTCTGGAATTGCTGCACTCCGTCTGATGGGGTTGGCATTTCCCTGGGGGACGTTGTTCGTGAACGTCTTTGGTTCCCTGTTGATGGGATTGTTTATCGCCTGGCTTACAAAGCGCAGTGGCACATCAAACGAGCTCCGGCTGTTCGTTGCAACCGGAATTTTAGGCGGTTTTACCACATTTTCCGCGTTTTCTCTGGATGTCGCCAATCTGGTTGAGAGGGGCGCAGGTGTTGGAGCCGCAAGCTATGTCATCGCTAGTGTCGTCCTATCCGTTTCTGCGGTGTTTATTGGGCTATGGTTTGGCCGCGCTATCCTGTAAAGGTCTGGCTTTAGTACAGACATCAGGTTTGCCATGAGCAGTGTAGAGAGCAAAATTGTAGACGCCGATGAGGCGGGAATGCGACTTGACCGTTGGTTCAAATTGCATTTTCCAGGTCTCGGCTTTGGGCAATTGCAAAAACTGCTGCGCTCCGGACAAATCCGGATTAATGGTGGTCGGGTGAAATCCGACACCCGGATTGCTACCGGCCAAAGTGTGCGACTTCCTCCACAATTGGGTGGCATGTCTGAACCAGCAATTTCCAAGCCGCTTACGCGCAATACTATCCGTGATCGAAATGATGCCGACGTTCTGCAGTCCATGCTGCTGCATGAGGATAAAAAGGTACTTGTGTTCAACAAGCCGGCTGGTTTGGCAGTGCAGGGCGGTTCAGGCCTCAACCGTCACGTGGACAGCATGCTGGAATCAATGCGCAGCCAAAAGGGTGAAAAACCAAGGCTTGTACATCGTCTGGACCGGGAAACATCCGGTGTTTTGGTTGTGGCCCGTACGCGCGGCGCTGCGGCCGAACTGACCAAGTCATTCCGTCATCGCGATACGGACAAAACCTACTGGGCAATCTGTAAAGGCGTGCCGCGCAAGCGGGAAGCACAGATTTCAACTTACATGGTCAAGGACAAATTGCCCGAAGGTGACATGATGAGGGTAGCAAAACATGGGGAGCGGGGTGCTGATCACGCGGTTACCAAGTATCGGGTGATTGATAAAGCCGGGCCCTATCTTTCCTGGATCGAGTTCAAACCGGTAACGGGCCGTACCCACCAGCTGCGCGTACATGCCAGCCATATTGAACACCCAATAATCGGGGATCCAAAGTATTTTGACATCGAAAATTGGGAACTTCCGGGTGGAATTCAAAAGCGGCTGCACCTTCATGCCCGTCGCATACGAATTCCTCACCCAGATGGCGGCATGATCGACATTTCTGCACCGCTCCCACCCCACATGGTTCAGACTTTCAACCTGCTTGGATTGGATGAATCAGATAGTGAGCCGATTGATGGAAGCGCTTGAATTGACTCAAAAATCCCGAAACGCTTTGCCCCCGAATTATATGTGAGAATACCATGCGTGAATTTTTGGAAGATGCAGAAAAGCATAACGCAAAAGATCCTGTAAAAGCCGCCCAGGCTGGTGGCCGCCCGGTATTGCCAAAACGGTTCTACAAGTCAGTCACTGTTGAATCTGCAGATGACGGATTTGCGGTACTGCTTGATGGTAAACGGGTAAAAACACCGGGAAAACAACAATTTAGCCTGAGTACAGAAAAACAGGCGCATTTGCTAGCTGCAGAATGGGACGCTCAAAAAGAGCATATTAACCCGCTGCATATGCCGGTTACCCGGATCGTCAACACTGCAATTGATGGCGTTGAAGAACAAAGCCAGGCAGTATTTGAGGATATCCTGCGATATGCAGGCAGCGACTTGTTGTACTATCGCGCTGAAACACCGGAAAGCCTGGTAGAAGCCCAAACAAGACACTGGGACCCCGTACTCGATTGGGCTCAGGGTGAGTTGGGAGCAGTATTTGAGACAGGCGAGGGGATTGCGTTCATCACCCAGCCAAAGGAAGCCATTGCTGCCTTCGGTGCCACCCTGAAACGTCATGACACAGCATTGGAACTTGCCTGCCTTCACACTTTTACCTCACTGACTGGATCAGCACTGCTATCTTTGGCGATTGCTGAAGGGTTTCTGGATGCGGAAACGGCCTGGAGCGCAGCCCATGTGGATGAAGACTGGAACATTGGTCGATGGGGAGAAGATCACGAAGCTGCCCAGCGCCGTGCCCAACGCTGGCTGGAAATGTCGGCAGCAGAGACTTTGCTGTCAGCGGTGAAAGAGGATAACGGCAGTTGAAATGGTTTGAGTTTAGAAAAGACAATGTGAAGATCTGGCTGACCGTCATTTTAGTCGCGGGCCTTATCGGTTTTCTTTACACGGAGGTCGTGTATTTCCGAACACCAAACGAAGCAAGTTCCCGCTGGGTCGGTGTTATTATTGGTTTGTGCGTAGGTGCGACATCGGCAGGCTTTGAGCTGTTTTTCGTCTCCGCCCCGTTTTCACCGATGCGCAAGCTGTCATTTTTGTCCGCTCTATTTGTTCGGGTCGTGGTACACCTGTCCTTGATATTTTTTTCGATGCTTGTCGTCCAGATCATTTATGATCAGATTTACAACACCGGAATACTGATGTTCGATCCCGTAAGAGGCGGAGTTTCAACCGATTTAACCTTTTCGTTTGCTGTGATGTTCATCGTAATATTTTACATGCAGATGCGGTTGTTTATCGGACCGCGAACGCTCAAGAACCTGATCCTGGGAAAGTACAACCAGCCACTTTCTGAAGAGCGGATTTTCATGTTTCTGGATATTGCCGGTTCGACAAAAGCAGCGCAAAAGATCGGCGATGTGGAGTTCCATCGCTATCTCAATCAATTGTTTATCCTGTTCGATCGTCCCATAAATCGCAGTGGTGGTGAAGTGCATTCCTATGTTGGAGATGCAATCATCGCCATCTGGCCCTTGTCGCAATCTGCTGAAAACAACTCACGGGTGTTCGCCGCGCTTCGTGAAATTCATGAACTGTGTCAATTGCACTCACAAACCATTCGTGAAAACTTCGGAGTTGAGCCTGGTGTTCGGGCAGCCATACATGGCGGGTCGGTCGTTGCTGGAGAGACCGGAGACAGCAAGCGGCAGATTACCTATCTGGGAGACACCGTAAATATCACCGCCCGCATTGAAGGAATGGCAAAGGAACTTGGGGAGCATTATTTGGTGAGTGACGCCATTTTGTCCCGTACGGTTCTACCACATGGCTCTGCTGCCACACCGGTGGGAAAGCATGAGTTGAAGGGCGTTGGTGAGGTAATGGCGCTTTCAGCATTGAGTTTCGACGGTGACGTAGCTATCCATGATTCAAACCAACAAGCATCGAAAAGTGCAGCTGTTGAATGAGTGCTTTGTCCATTCCCCGCAACGCCATTGTTACGGCCATGATGATCATGGCAAGCGCCATGCTTTTTGCTCCCGTAATGGACGCGATTGCAAAGTTCTCGGCGATCCATTTTGCCGTCAGTCCGGCAATGATCACCTTTGGACGCTTCTGGGTACAGACCTTCTTTCTGTTGCTGTTTTTGATTATTGCCTGGTTGCGCCGTGATCTGGCGTTTTCGTTTTCCGGCTTGAACATCTTGCGTGGTTTGCTCATGGGACTGGCAGCGATGTTGTTCTTTACGGCTGTCAAATACATGCCCCTGGCTGATTGCATTGCCATTTTCTTTGTCGAGCCACTAATTGTGATGCTCATGTCATCGGTGTTTCTTGGGGAGGTCGTTGGATGGCGGCGGCGGATAGCAGCATTCGTTGGATTTTGCGGTGCAATGATCGTTATCCAGCCAAGCTATGAACTGTTTGGCGCTGTATCCCTCTTGCCACTGTGTACGGCACTGTTGTTTTCGACCTATTTAATCCTGACGCGAATGGCAGGCGGTACGGATGAGCCACTCATCATGCAATTTTATGCTGGCGTCGGTGGCGTACTGATTTGCGGTGCGATCATGGCCGTTGGTACGCCACTGGATATAGAGGATTTGTCATTTACTCTACCCCAGGAGAGCCGTGCCTGGGCATTGTTGCTGGCAATGGGTTTTCTTGCCACAGCCGCGCATATGTTACTGGTGATAGCCTTTTCCATGGCACCGGCCTCAATACTTGCACCCTTCCAGTATCTGGAAATTGTGACTGCTACCGTGTTGGGATTCTTCTTGTTCGATGAATTTCCCGATCCGCTCAAATGGCTGGGCATCTTCATCATTATTGGTTCCGGACTGTATACATTCATCCGGGAGCGACAGGTGGAGCGTGAAGAAAACATGCTGCGCTGACGCAAACCTGTTCACCACCTGTTAACCAAGAACATTCGTCAAATATCAAATCCCTTCGGTTATTTTTGTCCAAACCAAAGACGGGGATTGATCATGAATACGATTACAGCCATGGACTTTTCTGCATTGCTGGAAAGCCAGGACAAGATAACCGATCGCGATGTTCGCCATTTCCGTGGCGAAGTGTTTGGCGATGGCGTTGTCTCGCAGTGGGAAGCGGAGGCGATGTTTGCAATTGACTCCACGATTGAGGACAAGTGCAACACCTGGAACGAATTTTTCGTCGAGGCACTGGTGGACCATGTTGTATATCAGGCCGAGCCACGCGGTTATGTCAGCGTTGCCAACGCCGAGTGGCTGATAAACCAGATTTCCAAGGATGGCAAAATCCAGTCCGCAAGCGAACTGGAATTGCTGGTAAAGGCGATTGAAGCGTCGCTCCATGTACCAGAGAGCCTGTCTACATTTGCGCTGGCTGAGGTGGCGCGTGCCGTGATTGAAGGCAATGGTCCATTGATCGGCGACGATAATCTCACGTCGGGCGTTATCGGGCAGCCGGAAGCACTCCTTTTGCGCCGAATTGTCTATGGAGGTGCCAGTTCCCATGGGATTGGTATCAGCCGCGCAGAGATCGAAGTTCTGTTCGACCTCAATGACCGCACATCCCAATCAGAAAATCATCCCGAATGGACAGATCTTTTCGTCAAGGCAATGGCTTGCCACTTGATGGCCGCATCGGGCTACCAGGTACCAGATCGCAAGGAAGCCCTGCGCCGTGAAGCATGGCTTGAAGATACCGAAGTTGATGTTGCCGCAAGTCTTTCCAAGACGCTTTCTTCAATTGGTGGTTTGTTCAAGGCCGCAACCTGGAGTGAGGCTGCAATGAGTGGCAATGAAATGGAAAACGCTTGGGCGGAACGCAACGCAGATATGGAAATGCGTGAGCAACTAGCCAATCCTGTCGATCAAAGTGAAGCGGAATGGCTTGCCGAGCGCATAGGTCGCGATGGTGTGTTTCACGAAAATGAAAAAGCACTTCTTAAATACTTGAAACAGCAGAGTCCGAAAATTCATCCGGCACTCCAACCATTGCTTGAAAAAGTGGCGTGAAGTGATTCTAAAGACTCGTTAAATCGATTTTAGAGGCGCCCAATGCGGCGCCTTTATTCGTTTCCAGCTTGTTATGCGCCGGTTTCGACCCGTCCAAACAGCTTTTCAAACTCTTGTTTGAGCGCGATGTCGAGATCCGCCATCGAAACAGGCAGGCCAAGATCCACCAGGCTGGTCACTCCATGATCCAAGATGCCGCAGGGTACAATTCCGGAGTAATGGTCAAGCTCCGGTTCAACGTTGATTGAAATCCCGTGAAACGTCACCCAGCGGCGTACCCGTATGCCGATTGCCGCAATCTTGTCTTCACGCGGCGTACCATCGGGCAGGGGAGGCTTTTCTGGCCGTTTTACCCAGACACCCACCCGGTCTTCGCGGCGTTCGCCCTTGACGTTGAAATGCGCAAGCGTGTTGATAATCCAGGCTTCAAGCGCTGATACATAGGCCCGAACATCGGGCGAGCGACGGTTGAGGTCCAGCATCGCGTAACACACACGTTGTCCCGGCCCATGATAGGTATACTCGCCTCCACGCCCGGTCTCGTGAACCGGGAAGCGGTTCGCCATCACGAGGTCTTTTGGTGTTGCACTTGTACCAGCCGTGTAGAGTGGTGCGTGTTCAACCAGCCAGATCCGCTCAGGCGCGGAGCCAAGTTTGATGTCGTTTGCGATTTCTTCCATGCGGGTGATGGCGTGTTGATAATCTACCGGATTGTTGGAGACCTCCCAGACAGGTGGAGAAGACCCATCTGCTGCCAGCATGGAAGGGCTTAGGTTCTCACGTTTTGGTATTTGATTTGACTGCGCCATGGCTTCTGTTTGCAACAATGACCGAACCAACACAACTGCCTGCCAATAAAGCGCACCAAATGCTGCAATTTCCCTTGTTTCGGGAGCAGCGATTTGTTACATGCGCCAAGCTGATTTAATCAGCCCCTTTCCTTCGCGGCCGTGGCGGAATTGGTAGACGCGCAGCGTTGAGGTCGCTGTGGGGTAACACCCGTGGAAGTTCGAGTCTTCTCGGCCGCACCAAGTGAAAACGACTAAGTTATTGAAAACAAATAAACGTTATCTTCTATAGAAATATTCAATCCACCTTATACCCATTCTAACCTTGTTGCTGGCATACGGTGATACCTTGACGCTTGACGGGTCTATTTCAATGTTCGCTTTGGGGGTGAAGCAGAAGCCATATAAAGATTGTTGAATGTCTACTTATGACCCGTAGCGGACCTTACAGTGCCGTCAACCAAAGTCTGCATTTGCACCCGAAGCAGGCCTCTAGGGGAGAGACCACATGTCTGTTAAAGTGGCCCTCGCAGATTGAACAATTAGGATAATGGTTTTGCATTGATGAGTGGAACCAATACGACTCCAGTCGTTTGCCCAGGGAAAAGGGATGAATATGAAATACAACATCATGACCTCAGTAGGCTTGACGGCATTCCTATTGTCCTCGCACTGTTTCGCGGCTGGTGAGGTTGATCTGGCTGAGGTGATCGAGCAGACCAACAACACCTGGTTGGATTTACCCGTTCTTACCAATCGGGCGGTCAAGGTGGGCAAGGTGGTGCAGGTTGTTGTAGCTGCAAACGGCAGCGCCAAGACGATCTGGGTCGGTACCAAAGGATCAGGAAAGGAAGGGCTTCCCGATCTTCTGATTTTTTCTCGCAAGGATGTGCTGCTCAAGCGCGACCACGTACGTATTAATATGGACGACGCGTCGGCCGGATCATGAGTCACTTTGTGTGATGGTGGCTCTGTAATACCTCGTGTTCAGAATTCAGCACATTGATTAAGCCCAAGTTACTTACTACCCGTAGGCAACTGTAGGTAACCAGGTTGCAATCTTGGGAAATGCGAATACCAACCCGACACCAATCAACTGGATAATCATAAAGGGAATAATGCCCCGATAAATAGTAACGGTATCAATGCCTTTGGGCGCAACCCCTTTCATGTAAAACAGTGCAAAGCCTACCGGAGGTGTGATGAAAGAAGTTTGCAGGCAAACGGCAAACAGGATTGCAAACCACACCAGATTAACATCCAGTCCGATCAAAACCGGTGCAAGCAGCGGCAATACGATCAAGGTGATTTCAATCCAGTCGAGAACAAACCCCAACATAAACGTGATGAGCAATACAACGACAACGATGCCATTTGGCCCGAAAGGTAATGCTAACAAACTATCCTCGATCAGTGCATCGCCGCCAAAACCACGCAAGACGAGCGAAAATGCCGTTGCGCCCACGAAAAGGGCAAAGATGTAGGAGGTCGTTTTCATGGTGTTTCGCAGCACTTCCTGCAGTCCTGCAAACGACAGTCGCCGCCGTGCAACAGCCAGCAACATTGCGCCAAGAGCCCCAACCCCGGATGCCTCGGTAGGTGTTGCGATTCCGAAAAATATGCTGCCGAGAACCGCTACAATCAATCCGGCTGGCGGCAAGGTTGATTTGATGACATTGAAGACCAAACGCGGAGTGATTTCCTCTACATCGGGTGGTGCAGGAGCAACCGACGGGCGCAACCACGCATAAACCAGAATGAACACCCCGTAGAGCCCGCCTAGGATCAGCCCAGGAAACATGGCGCCCATGAACAGATCGCCGACGGAAACCCGGATCTGGTCTGCCATTAGAACCAACATGATGGATGGTGGAATCAGGATGCCGAGCGTCCCGGTGGCACACACAACACCACAGGCAAGAGCCGCATCGTAGTTTTGCTTAAGCATCAAGGGTATCCCAAGTATTGCAAGCAAGACTACGGCCGCACCGATTATCCCGGTCGATGCTGCCAACAGCACTCCAATGATGACAATCGTTATCGCCAACCCGCCACGGACCCGGCCAAACAGTTTGGTCAAATCAGTCATCAAATCTTCTGCAATACCGGATTTGTCCATCATGATTCCCATAAAAACAAACATGGGAAGGGCGACGAGAACCCAGTTGTTCATCACCGCATAAATGCGGGCAACGATAATCGAGCTATAGCCCCAGTCGACACCAAAAAATGTATCGAGATAATTGTCGGAAAAAACGGATATCCCAGTAAATAGGACCGCAAGTCCACCCATCAGCCAAGCCACCGGAACTCCGGTAAATATCAAAACAACGAAGGAAACAAACAGGGCAATTGCCATATACTGGGCGGGATCGCTGATCATCTCATGCTTCCCCGGCTTCACTGGTCGGCCCAAATCTAAGAGTGCCGATCACTCGCAGAAGTCGTGAAAGGCCTGCCAAAAGCAAAAGGACAAAGCTGAAGAGAAGACAGCCTTTGATCAACCAACGTGCGCCAAGCCCATTGGCGGATGTTGAGGTTTCTCCGGTTACCCACGAAAGTTCAACGAATGGGAGGGAATAGTAGATAACGAAGCAGACAAACGGTAAAAACAACACCAGCAGGCCCAGCAGCTCAAGCCACATTCGGGTTTTGAAACGCAGATTCTCATAGACAACGTCTACCCGTACATGCCCGTCCTCTACGAATGTGTAAGACAGGCCGACCAGCCAGGCTGCCGCATAAAGATACCACTGCAGTTCTTCCAGTTCTATCATGCCCTGACTGAAGACGTATCTCAAAACCACATTGCCAATGATAACGACCAGCAAAACAAGCCATAGCCAACCAAAGATTTCACCAATGAATTTCACAGCACGATCGATCATCCGCGAAACTGGATTGTCACGCATTATGACGTCGTCGCGATGCGCGATATCCTCGACCGGGTTTAATGGATCTATCTGATGATTTTCGATCTTCGGCATGTCCCCAACCTACCGGTGTCAGCGCCTAATGCAACTGCCCTGCCGTCACATGACAGCAGGGCAGAGCAAGCTTCAACAATCACAAAGTGCGGTTATTTAAAGTCACGTGGCAGATATCCCAACTCTTTCCAAATTTGATAGTTTTCATGGAAAGCCTGTTGTGATGCCCAAACTTTTGCAAACATCGCATCCTTGGCTGATTCTTCTTTCATGATGATGTCAGCAGTCGCTTTCAACTCATTAATAACCTCATCAGGAAGTTTTGCGGCAGTCACACCCTTGTCGGGGAAGCTCTTGATTTGAGCGCCTTGCAAAGCTTCGCCTATGGTCAGAGCACGCAAGGTTGCAGCGGTGCAAGCCATCTCAAAGAGGCCTTGGTCTGCGTCACTCAATGCATTCCATTTATCGAGATTGATCATCAGATGTGTTGATGTTGACGGTTGGTGCCAACCTGGAAACAGGTTGTACTTGGCAATTTTGTAAAATCCGAGGATTTCGTCGATTGCTGGCATCGAATATTCGGTGGCATCTAAGGTGCCTTTTTCAAGAGCGCCAAATATTTCGCCGCCTGCCATTAGCGTTGCTGACGCACCAATGCGATCGAGAACCATGCCGCCAAGGCCTGAGAAACGAATCTTCAAACCTTTCAAGTCGTCCAGGCTTTTGATGGGTTTGCGGAACCAGCCAGCTGTTTCCGGACCGATAGTGCTACAAAGCAGTGGGTGAATTTTTTCGGC
Organism: Hyphomicrobiales bacterium; assembly: GCA_021775415.1. Taxonomy (GTDB): domain Bacteria; phylum Pseudomonadota; class Alphaproteobacteria; order Rhizobiales; family Rhizobiaceae; genus JAALLB01. The sequence continues at coordinate 30,408 of JAJFHV010000014.1, forward strand.
GTGGTACACCTCTTCAGCCAGTTTTGAGCCTTCACCTTCAAACCACCAGGCAGCATATTCCTGCGGCTCCAAGCCAAATGGCACTGCCGAGAACAATACAGCAGCTGGAATGCGACCCTGATCATAAGCCATATAGTTGTAGGCTGCAGGCAAGCTTCCAGAACTGATGGAAGGCGAGATTTCTAGCGGTGGTACAATTTTCCCAGGCTCAAATATTTTCAGATTGATGCGACCGTCCGTAACCCTTTTTAGTGATGCGGATACGTTCGCGATTGGATCGCCTAGTGCAGGCCAGCCTGTGTTGAAGGTCGCCTGGACTTTCCATTTGATACTTTCTTGGGCATCCGCCGGTGTAGATGTTGACCCAATTGCTCCAAGACACACCGCAGAAACAGCGGCTATGCTGAATGCACGACGTCCCAAGCTGGTAACTCGTTTTGTAAGCGAAGTCATATTACTCTCCTCCTAGTTTAACTCAGTTTGTGTTTTATTCCAGTTCATTGGAATTCTGGTTTCAGGCGGTTAAGCCCAAACATTTCGATAAAGATCCGTTATGTCCTTCTGATCTGCGATTTTGGGGTTTAATGCCGGTGCTCCCGAGCGCACGGCGTCTTCAGCCATCTGGTCAACAGCTGCAAAATAAGCAGCCTCGTTCAATCCGAATTGAGATAATGATGGAACTTCCAGTCGGCTGTTGTAACCATTCAGACCGGCTACCAACGCATCGCATGCGCTAACATTATCGTCCGTATCTTTTGCAAATCCCAAGACACGAGCGCAGTCTGCGTATCGCTCCAAGGCGTAGTCTTTTGAATAGCCCGTAATTGCCGGGAGCAGCATTGCATTACTCATGCCATGTGGGACATGAAACAGACTGCCTAAAGGCCGGCTCATCGCGTGTACCAGGGCAATTGATGCATTTGAAAACGCTAACCCCCCAAATGTGGCAGCCAGCATCAGTGCTTCACGGGATGCCATGTTGTCGGGGTCGTTATAGGCAGTGTCCAGGTTCTTGGCGACCAGGCGCATACAGTCCAGAGCAAGTCGATCCGAATAGAGTGTTGCCTTGCGGCTCACATAGGCTTCGATTGCATGTGTGAGCGTATCAAGCGCGTTATCGGCAATAAGACGCTTTGGCTTCGAAAGTGAAAGTTCGAAATCCACAATTGCAGCGCTTGGTACGAAACCTTCACCCCTGCAAGAAATTTTTTCACGCGTTTCATTATGAATTATTACGGTGTGATGAGTGACCTCCGAGCCCGTTCCCGCAGTCGTTGGTATGGCAACCATCGGCAATCCCGAGCCGTTGAACTGGTTTGGTGGACGGTAGTCTTGAATATCCCGACTGTTTTTTGCCATGACGGCAATTGCCTTGCCCGCATCCAGCGGGCTACCCCCACCCAGTCCAATAACACTGTCATGATGGCCACTCTCAAGTGCCCCAATGCCAGCCATTACGACTTCATCGGTGGGATCTGGGAGAACCTCATCAAATATTGCGGATGTCAGTCCGGCTTTTTTCAGAAGATTTTGGACACGCTCGGCCAAGCCGAATTCTACCATTACCTTGTCGGTAACAATCAACGGGTTTTTTGCGTCACCAACCTTGCCGAGAATATCCGCAATTTCAATGAGCGCGCCTTTACCGACACTCAGATATCGAGGTGCACAGATACAGACCGTGTCTCGCAACAAGCTATCTCCTCATCCCCTAACAACCGGCAAAAAGCGCGACTTCCGGTAGGCAGCCTATTTCAGCGCAACCGGTATTGTCAATTAAATGATAAATATTTTCTCATTTAATTGACTTTAATAAATCAGTGCGCCAGTTTGCAGGCAGCTTTGGCTGCAGAGGAAAATCCAAAATGCAAAGAATTGCTCATCTAATTGGCGGAGAACCCGCATCATCATCAAGCGCACGCGTTGGGCCTGTATTTAATCCCGCAACCGGTGAACAAACCGCAGAATTGGAGTTGGCGAGCAAGTCTACTGTTGATAGTGCAATTACCAAGGCTGCGACCGCGTTTGGCGAATGGTCTGCTCGAACCCCCATCAATAGGGCCCGGGTATTGTTTCGCTATAAAGAGTTATTGAGTGCCAATATGGATGAGTTGGCCGTTTTGGTCAGCCGCGAACACGGAAAAACAATTGATGATGCGAAAGGCTCGATCACCCGCGGCATTGAGATTGTAGAGTTTGCATGCGGCATTCCGCAATTGTTGAAGGGCGAGTTTTCTTCAAATGTTGGCACTGGTGTCGACAGCTACAATTTGCGTCAGCCTTTAGGGGTTTGCGCCGGAATAACGCCTTTCAATTTTCCGGCAATGGTACCTTTGTGGATGTTTCCTGTTGCCCTGGCCTGTGGAAACACATTTGTATTAAAACCCTCGGAAAAAACACCGAGTTGCCCGCTGCGCATGGTTGAACTGGCCCATGAGGCAGGCGTTCCAAAGGACGTGCTGCAGGTTGTTAATGGCGACAAGGAAGCGGTGGACACTCTACTCAAAGATGACCGTGTCAAAGCTGTCAGTTTTGTTGGTTCGACTCCTATTGCAGAGTATATCTACCACACAGGCAGCGCCCACAATAAGCGGGTTCAAGCCTTGGGTGGCGCAAAAAATCATATGATTGTCATGCCGGACGCGGATGTTTCCCAAGTTACAGATGCGTTGATTGGCTCTGCTTTCGGTTCAGCCGGGGAGCGATGCATGGCCATTTCAGTGGCCGTTTGTGTCGGAGACGACACCGCCGACAGTGTACGTGATTCCGTTGCCAAGGCAGCATCGAACCTCAATGTTGGCCCCTACACTGACAGCGATTCCGACTTTGGACCGCTTAGCAACAAGGCTCACATGGACAAGGTTCTATCTTACATCGACAAGGGTGTTGAAGAAGGAGCCAATCTGGTAGCCGACGGAAGAAACCTGAAACTTCAGGGCTATGAGAATGGCTATTTTGTCGGACCTTGCGTGTTCGATAACGTCAAACCTGACATGACAATTTACAAGGAAGAAATCTTTGGTCCGGTGTTGGGTATTGTAAGACAGGATAGCTATGCAGATGCGCTGAAGCTGGTTGATGAACATGAACTTGGAAATGGCGCGTCGCTGTTTACAAATGACGGCGGTGTATCGCGCCACTTTATTGAACAAAGCAAAATTGGCATGGTTGGCATAAACGTGCCAATCCCGGTACCGGTCGCATACCATAGTTTTGGCGGCTGGAAGCGATCGCTCTTTGGAGATCACCACATGCATGGACCGGAAGGAATCCGGTTTTACACCAAGTTAAAAACCGCTACCGTCGCTTGGCCGGGAGGCAAGAAAACCGGGCCAGAGTTCTCCATTCCAACTCTCTCTTGAGCTTGATCACCCTCCAGTGAATTTTTGTCGCGTAGCAAAGGTCAGTTGAGGTATTATGTTGTCGTATTTGGAGTAACAAAAATTGTGGACGCTGTGACTGACCAAAAATCAAAACGTAATTCTCCTCGACGAATTCTCGAGATTATGGAGGCTATATGCCAAAATCCCAAATCCGCTACGGCTTCGGGGTTGTCGCAGTCACTGGATATCCCTGTGCCCACAATATATCGGTGGCTCGATGCTCTTTGTGAAGAGCGATTTATCGCCGCTCATGCTTCTGGTTACTACGTTCCTGGAGAGCGTTTTCGGAACATGACACTCAATAGTCTGCAGTACGAGCCCAATGTCACCCTGCGAAGGTCAATCCTTCGGGATCTCTCCGAAGAAATTGGGGAGACCGTCAGTTTGGCCATCCCGCAGGGAACGAAGCTCATTTATTTCGATCGCCTGGAATCCCATTGGCCGTTTCAAGTCAATCTTCGGGTTGGTGATGCTCTTCCTCTGCATTGCTGTGCATCCGGAAAATTGTACCTCTCAACGATGAATACCGAGGCTGCGCTTGGCGTGTTCGGCAGAGTTGCAAAAAAGGAATCTGCAAGAAATACGATCACAAGCCCTTCCAAGTTTCAGGAGGAACTCTCGAAAATCCGCAAGGCAGGCTATTCTCTCGACAATGAAGAATGGTTTAATGACATGGTGGGTGCTTCAGTACCAATCTTTGGTGACGGTGGGGCAATTGCAGCTTGCCTTTCTACCCATGCACTAGTCACACGCAAGGCAATCAAGACGTTGCAAGATGAGGTACCGCTGATGCAGGCTGCAGCTAACGAACTGAAAGCATGCTTGCTCGGCTAACTTCATTTGTTGGCCGATTGGTCGATGCTAATAGCGGAAGTCAGCTATCCAGTTCAGCTGCATTCTCCACAGGGCAGCCATTGGACCGGCACTCTTTCTTCCCTTGCCAGTAACCTGCACCGTAACAGCACGACCATCACTGCCGCTACGCTGCCGTTCGACAAGTCATTGATTAAATTCAGTTTGTTGTTTTGGTTTCGTATATCTCGGCCGCACCAAGGCAACTTTCGGTACCGCCTAGACGGTTTCCGGCCCTTCACCACCAAACCGTGTAGCGAGCCACCCTATGATCAACCCGACGAGTGCACCTTCAAGCACAAACCAAAAGGGTGATTTGAACGGACCAACAATCGAATCTGGCGCAGTCATGATCTTGCTGAATTCATCATAGGCAACGAGTATCAGGATAAAATTCATCCAGGCGCCAAGAGAGGGCGCGCGTGTCCACCAGGGTAAGGGCAGATGCAAGACCGGATGGTGGGAATAGACCCCAAAGACACCGATAATTGCTCCAAGCGTTGTATACCAAAGCAAGATGCCCCAGCGCAGCATCCAGCTTGCATCAGGAACGAACAGAGGTAGCAAGAAAAACCCAGCAAGGCCTATAACAAATCCTGCCGCCTTGCCAATCCCGATCCGCAGGGTCAAAGACGGTTTGGTCGGTAGTGTTGAAGTCATGGGTAGCCTCCATAAATGGTGCGACAACAGGCTTAATTGATCGTGCGTTTGAACAGGCGGTTAAAGCCCGCTCAACTGTTCAAAATCTTGAGGCGATCCTCATATTCTTTTTTCTCAATTTCACCCTTGGCGAAACGTTCTTTCAACACATCTATTGGTGAAATCGCGGGAGATGAGCCGGAGCGATAATCTCTTGGGTTTGGTGATCTGTTCTGGAACAATATAGTCAGGCAAATCGCAATTATGGCAACAACAGCCAGCACACCGAAAATCATCATTGGGCCGCCATGCGAAACATGTCCACCATTCCACATATGTTGCCAGCCTTCAGTTGCAGAGCCTGTGTCTGCGAATGCGTGACTTGAAAATGTTGCACCGGTAACAAGAGTAAATATCCTGATTGTAGCGGATTTCATTTTTTTCACCTTTCGATGTTGGCAAGAGTGTTGGGTAAAACTCTACGGCAAATCGGGAGCATCGACATTGATCTCGGTCAAGCGCGCTCAACAATCGTTTCCATGAAGTTATCAATGTCTATTTCGAGCTGCTGCCAGTTAGTGAATTCCCGATCCTCTGTGATGTTTTCGTGGCTCGCCAGTACGACATGCTCAACGACTTGAGCCATGAAATAGTCATACTCGCTGTATCGCAATGCACCTGCCACCAGCGCATACGAATTGGGGTTAAACCCCGTTCGATCAACAAACAGGTCGATGTAGCTTTGTGCCTCGGCCTTTCCATTTGAAAAAGCAGCGGACAAGCTGACCGAAAATAGAAGGGTGGAGATTTTTTGTAACTCACTACGATGCGCGATGGCAAAATTGCAAAGTGCTTCCTGATGAAGTTTCTGGTGCACGGAGCCGACAATTATCGCCGCATCAAAAGAGGAGATTTGAAGCCCGTCCATTTTTCTTCGACTGTCCAGGCATTCAACATCATGTCCAACAGCTTCCAGTTGCTCGGTGATGAAATTGGAAATCTTTCGGGATTGCCCTTCGGTGGTGCCGTAGATTAGAAGAATTCTCATTGTCTGTTGCCTCCTGAACTTACCCGGTTTCGATTTCCCGGATAACCAAACTGTGTTTTGAGCGTGTATCAGCTAGCGTGCGGTCCGCGCATCTGCGCGATAGCCTCCCGGATGCGTTGCCAGTCTCTCGCTTGGTCGATATTGCCGGTCTCTTTTTTCATCCGGGCTTTCTGCGCTGCTTCGTACTCCGCCCTGTCTCCGTGTGCCGCGTAAAGCATTTGGGCAGCTTCCTGTATTTCAACAATGTTCATCGTATCTGCCTTTCTGTATCGGACCGCGATTGGGAGCAATTTGGTAAGCCAGTCCTCCTGTTCCAGTCGAGAATAATTCAAGGCACCTCGATGAACATTGATCTGCATCAACACTAAATGCGGTTGGAAATCGGGGGGTCATGGTCTTGGCTGGTTGGCTCGACTGAGTAAGCAGACCACCACGCATTTCTGTACCAGGGAAGAGGTGTTGATCTCGGCTGGAGACGAACCTCAAAGCTATTCAGACATTATGAGTGGAGTAGTAAAACTTATAAAACTTATGGCAGATGGACGGCAGCACAGATTTCTTGTTGATTTTGTCTTTGATTTTCTCGACCCTCCTGGAAGCATGCCCTTGATGGATTGCCACACTTTGATTTAGATCAATGTCTCAATCCGAAATTGGAAACTACAAGTAGCCAATTAAGTTTGGGGATTTCCAGAAATGAACAACCGTCAGATGATGTTTCAAAAATCTCGATTGTGTTATGGTTCGATATTGCTGCAGTCCATCGTGACTTGCGCATTCGATTGAAGCCATTGGAATTGATAGCGAGAGAATTACATGTCTGAAGCCACGACCATAAACTCTAAATCCGCGGGCGGACTTGAGGTGTTTCGCTGGTTGGGAGCTGGTCTGAAGGACTTTCGAGCCAAACCAGCTCTCTCCATACTCTATGGATTTGGTTTCTTTGCACTGAGTTGGGTTGCAATCGGTTTCCTGTTTTTGACTGGGTTGGAGTGGATGCTTCTGCCGGCGGTTGCGGGCGCGTTGCTGGTTGGGCCAATTGTAGCCATTGGCCTTTACCGGATTAGCTGGCAGTTGGAGGGTGAAAAGAATGTCGGCATCGCTGCACCTGGACAAATCGCATTGATCGGCTGCGTGTTGATGATCTTGCTGCTTATGTGGATTAGAGCAGCAACTATTCTGTTTGCATTGTTCTTTGGCCTGAAACCATTCCCCGGTTTTCTTGAAATTTTATCTACCCTGTTTTTATCAACCGAGGGCCTCGCGCTGGTTGTTGTGGGCAGCGTAGTGGGGGGATTGTTTGCAGCTCTCACATTCGCAATTACGATTTACTCGATACCCATGCTTTTGCGCGAAGAAATTGACGCATTCACGGCGATGGGGCGCAGTTTTGCAAAATCGCTGGGTAATTTGGGCGCCACCATTCGCTGGGGAATTGTCGTAACACTTCTCACTTCGATCGGATTTCTCACCGGAATGTTGGGAATGATCATCATCTTTCCGCTTCTGGGATACGCAACATGGCATGCCTATCGAGACATGTTTCCCGAGGCAGACACCGTTCCGGTTGGAACCAAATCCAAAAAAAGCAGTGGCGCACGATAATGGACCGAAGCTCTGAACACTTAATAGCAATTTTCTTCGTTGTTGCGATCTTCATAACCGGTCTCGTAATCGTCGGCATGGGTTCGGATTCAGGCTATATTCTGCATGGCTGGCTGATTTTGCTTGTTGCGGGCTTTGGCATCAAATTCATTGCTGATCGCATGATGGACACTGATACGTCCCAGGCTCTTGAGTATAACGACGACATTATAAAACTTGGAATTCTCGCCTGTTTTGCGTGGGGTATCCTCGGGTTCTTTATTGGTGACTGGCTGGCATGGCAGCTCGCTTACCCCGATCTAAATGGGGATATCGCTTGGACCAATTTTGGAAGACTGCGGCCCATTCACACGACTGCAGTGGTGTTCGGTTTTGGTGGTAACGCGCTTATGGCCACGTCATTTTATGTGGTGCAGCGCACATCTCACGCACGCCTGGCTGGAGATGTTACTCCGTGGCTGGTTTTGGGCGGGTACAACTTGTTCGTGCTCCTGGCTGCAAGTGGATATCCGCTGGGGATCACTCAGGGTCGTGAATATGCGGAACCAGAGTGGTATGCAGATCTGCTTTTGCTGGTGGTGTGGGTAGCATATCTGATCATCTTTTTGCGTACGCTTGCCCGCCGCACCGAGCCTCATATTTACGTGGCAAACTGGTATTATCTTGCCTTCATCGTGGTCATTGCGATGTTGCATGTGGTGAACAACCTCGCGATCCCCGCATCGTTTGGTGACCCGAAAAGCTATTCGCTGTTTTCCGGCGTTCAAGATGCCATGACCCAATGGTGGTATGGCCACAATGCAGTCGGGTTTCTGTTGACGGCAGGATTTCTTGGAATGTTGTATTACTTCCTGCCCAAGGCCGTTAACCGACCAGTGTATTCTTACCGAATGTCTATCGTCAGTTTCTGGGGCATAACATTCTTGTACCTTTGGGCCGGTTCACACCATCTGCATTACACTGCGCTGCCGGACTGGGTTCAATTTCTCGGCATGGCAATGTCAATCATTCTGCTGGTTCCCAGCTGGGCATCTGTCTTCAATGGCTTGCTCACGCTGAACGGCGCCTGGGACAAGGTCCGTACAGATCCCGCAGTGCGCTTTATGCTTGTTGCGATTCTGTTTTACGGGTTGTCGACCTTCGAAGGGTCATTCATGGCAATCAGGCCGGTCAATGCACTTAGCCATTACACCGACTGGACTATCGGGCATGTGCATGCAGGTGCATTGGGTTGGGTCGCGTTTATCACCTTTGGCACCATGTACAAACTCGTCCCTTGGGTTTGGAAGCGCGACGGAATTTACTCCATACGCCTGGAAGCCTGGCATTTTTGGTTGGCCCTGTCCGGGACACTGATTTACGTTGGCGCAATGTGGAACAGCGGCATCACCCAGTCGTTGATGTGGCAGACCTATGATAGCGACAACAACTTCCTTTATTCATTCATGGATACTGTAGATGCAATGCACCCCTATTATGTCGCGCGTGCCATTGGCGGCCTGCTTTATCTGATTGGCGCTTTGATTGGGGCCTACAATATTTACATGACGGTTCGAGGGCCTGAGAGGACCAAGTCCCGAGGTCATGCAGAACCCGTAATTGTCCCGGGAGAATAGAAAATGTCTACCCGTCACCAGAAGCTTGAACGCCATTCCATCGCCTTTACGCTGATGATCCTTGTGGTCGCGTCGATCGGAGGAATTGTCGAAATTGCACCGCTTTTCACAATTGAAAACACGGTTGAAAAAGTTGAAGGAATGCGTCCTTACACACCACTGGAACAGGCAGGGCGCGACATCTACGTTCGCGAAGGCTGTTACGCCTGTCACAGTCAGATGATCCGTACACTGCGTTCGGACGTGGATCGTTATGGCGCCTACAGTCTTGCTGCGGAGAGCATGTTTGACCACCCATTTCAGTGGGGTTCAAAACGCACAGGACCGGATCTTGCACGGATCGGTGGCAAGTATTCTGACGCCTGGCACGTGGCACATCTGAAGGCACCAAGAGAATTGGTTCCAGGTTCTGTTATGCCTGGTTATGCTTTCCTCGCCACTCAACGGTTAAAAGCTGAAAGGCTTCCATCATTGTTGAATGCGCTCGCGAAAACGGGCGTTCCTTACTCTGGTGAACACATAGAGCAGGCAGCACAAGACGCCTACAGACAGGCAGATGAGGAAGCAAATGATGAAGATTTGCTGATCGAACGCTATGGCGAGAACGTGAATGTTCGCGACTTTGATGGCGATCCAAATCTTGTGTCTGAAATGGATGCGCTTGTTTCATACCTGCAGATGATGGGCACGCTTGTTGCGGATGATGACAGGCCCGGAGAGAAGGTGCTGCAATGACCCATGACGCTGTTCTTGTATTTTCCAAAAGCTGGGGTGCTGTGTATCTCCTGACGTTTTTCATCGCCGCGGTGGTTTGGACCTATTGGCCAAAACACAAGAAAAAATACGATGACGCGTCCAATCTTCCTCTTGAAAAGGAGGATAAGCCGTGGCGATAGAACGAGACAAAATCACTGGCCGTAACACCACTGGACATGAATGGGACGGTATCAAGGAGCTTGATACACCTATCCCGGGTTCCGTAAAATGGTCCTATGGCATCACAATTATCATCGCGATAGCATTGATCGCGCTGTATCCGGCTTTCCCCTACTTTTCCGGATTTACCCCCGGACTTCTTGGCTACTCTTCAAGAGCAATTGTTGAACAGCAGGTAGCGGATGCAGCATCTGAAAGAGCAGAACGCGACAAGGTGCTTATGGCGAGTGACATTAATGACCTCGTCACGGACAGTGCAGTTAAGGAGAAATACGAAGCAGCAGCTGCAATTCTTTACCGTGATAACTGTGCCGTCTGCCATCAACCCGATCTGCAGGGAAAGACCGGATTTCCAAACCTTACCGACGGTCACTGGCTTTGGTCCGGTAATGTCGAGGAAATCGAAACAACCATTCTCTATGGAATAAATTCCGGCAATGATGATGAACGAATTGCAGAAATGCTCGACTTTGGGAAACAGCAAATGCTGGAGCGCCCGGAAATAAAAGACGTGATAGAATATATTAGGTCCATTTCCGGACAGGAGCACAACATTAAAATGAGCGATCGCGGTGACGAGATTTTCACGGAAAACTGTGAAAGTTGTCACGGTGAACAAGGTGTTGGAGGCTTGGAGAGCGGTGCTCCCAGTCTGGTCGATTCCGCATGGATTTACGGCAGTGACGGCGGTGCTCTGTTCAAGTCAATCTGGAGCGGTCGGGTTGGGCAAATGCCGGCATGGGAAGGTCGCTTGAGCAAAGCAGATATTCGAAAACTTGCACTTTATGTAAAATGGCAGAGCCATGCCGGAAGCCAGTAAGGTAGATCAGCAATACAAGAAACGTGTGCTGTTGCTCATTGCAGCGATATTTATCGCCTATCTGGGTTTCAAGGCTTGGCATATTTCGGTTTCGCTTGAGGTCTGGAAAAATCAGGAACTGGAAACTCCCGTGCAAGGAGCGGCCAAATGAATGCGCCCTTGCCCAGTGATGCTTTCGTGCGCAGTGTTGAGAACGGATTAAGCAGCTTAACCTGCACACTTGTCGGCGTGCAGTGCGGCGGTTGCACCAACAAGATAGAGCGCCGCGTCTCATCCATGGGCGGCGTAATTTCAGTCCGCGCCAACGCAACCACAAAACGCTTGCGCTTTGTATGGGACCCAGCTGTCGTCAAGATTGATGAATTAATCAATGCAGTTGAGGAATTGGGATATTCCGCCCATCCGCTCGCCACTGAATTGGAGGGAAGAACCAAATCCAATCTCCTCATTCCATTGGCAGTCGCAGGTTTTGGGACCATGAATGTCATGATGTTCTCGTTGGCGGTGTGGGCTGGTATTGTCACGGATATGGGACCAGGTACGGTACAGTTCATGCATTGGTTATCGGCTGGTATAGCCATTCCGGTATGTATTTATTCGGGAAGTGTTTTTTTCTTGCCTGCAATCCGGTCGCTGCGGGCAGGGCATATGACTATCGACACGTCAATTTCCCTGGCCATTCTCACGACCTTGCTGGCCAGTGTTTATGAAACTTTCCAGGGTGCCGAACATGCTTATTTCGATGCCGCTGTTTCGCTTGTGTTTTTTCTTTTGATTGGCCGCGTTCTGGATCAGTCCATTCGGAAAAAATCGTCCGCTGCTTCAGACAATTTACGTGCAATGACCCAGGGGACCGCAAAGCGTATTGGCCCTGGTGGCCAAATTGAACATGTGCTTGCCGACGATTTAAGTATTGGCGATGTTATCTATGCGTTGCCGGGAGAGCGCATCGCCGCAGATGGTAATCTTTTGTTTGACATTGCGCTGGTTGATGAAAGCATCCTTACCGGAGAAACCCTTCCCCGAACCGTGGTGCAGGACCAGCCGGTTATCGCTGGTTCCGTTGTGGTGGGGCAGGCTGCGAGAGTAAAAGTGACAGCCGTCGGTGCGGATGGCCGGATCGCAGAAATTGCTGATATTGTTGAAGCTGCCGAGGCTCGCAAGGGACGTCAGCAATTGCTCGCCGACAAATTTGCCAGCGCCTATGGCCCGGTGGTTATCGGGGCATCATTGGTCGGATTCCTGATTTGGTATTTTTTCCTTGGGGCAAGCTTTTCACAGGCCGCCATGATTGCGGTTGCAGTGATGGTCGTGACCTGTCCCTGTGCGGCTGGACTTGCAACACCTGCTGTTGTTGTACGTGCCATCAATCAATTGTTGTCACGCGGCGTGATCGTCAAAAACGGCGAGGCACTGGAAAGACTGGCAGAAATCGATCAAGTGGTCGTTGACAAGACTGGCACGTTGACAACCTCAAAGTTGGCGCTCGAAAATTCAGTAAACCAAAAAACGCTTCAAGCAGCTTCTGCGATCGCAGCAAACAGCCAGCATCCCTTGGCCAGGGCTCTGGGCGAGGTTTGTCCAGCCAAGCCAATGGCCGGTGTAGTCGAGACGATTGGAGCAGGATTGGTTGCTCCAAATGGCGCCAAACTTGGATCAGCACGGTTTCTCAAAATTAACGGCCACGGGGACTCCAATGCCCCCGAACTCTGGTACCGGGACGCAGATGGGGAAACAACACGACTAAGGTTTCGGGACATCATAAAGCCGGATGCGGCAAACTTCGTTGCCAGTCTCCAGATGGAAGGTCTGGGAGTTGAACTGCTGTCTGGTGACAAATCTGAAGCTACGCGGGATGTTGCAAATCGGATGGGAATTTCAAGCTGGTTCGGGGAAATGGGACCGGAAGACAAATGCCAGCATGTAATGTCCCTGGAACATTCTGATAAGAAGGTTTTGATGATTGGTGACGGCATAAATGATGCGCCTTCGCTTGCCGCGGCCTACGTTTCCATTTCGCCGGCAACGGCAGCACATATCAGTCAAAACGCGTCGGATATCGTATTGGCCGGGTCTTCACTGTTGCCGGTTGTCGGCGCAATAAAGATGGCCAGAAATGCGAGAAAACTCATCAATCAAAACATGCTTTTTGCGACTGCCTACAATTTGGTCGCATTGCCACTGGCATTGGCTGGGGGATTAACCCCTCTTATTGCGGCCATTTTGATGTCGTCGTCTTCAATTCTGGTTATGTTGAATGCTTTCCGTCTAAAGATGCCGCAATGACCATAATAATTTATCTTATTCCAATTTCCCTGCTGCTTGGTGCGCTCGCTCTCATTGGGTTTGTCTGGACGGTAAGGTCTGGTCAATATGATGATTTGGAAGGTGAGCGCTACAGAATTCTTGAAGAGGATGCAGGTCCATCTCGGATGGATGATCAGGAAAACAAGTCAGTTAAATAACTCGCCTTTGCAGAATTTTGAATCCCCCTATGTCCGCTGTTGGCATAATGCAGACATTGAGGATTATGATTTCAAATGTCCGCTTTGAGGGTAGGCGATCGTAGATGATGCTAGGTCACCGGCAATGGAGAAATCGCCAAACTACGCATACCAAATCGTACAACAATTTGCGGTTAGTAGATTGAAGTTCGGATGGTTGAGCGTCACCGGTGCGAAAACCACCAGTCACTTCTACCAGTGTGCGCCGGCATTTATCTGGATATCTTCCATGGTAAGCCCTGGAGCTGTTTCTCCGCACAAAAACCCTATGAGCGCAGCGATTTCTTCCGGCTGAACCAGGCGTTGTTGGGGAAGGGAATCGCTCATGTTTTTGATTTCCTGTTCATAGGAAGTGTTGTTTTGGGTTGCCATCAGCCGGGCACTTTCACGCAGCATATCGGTTTCCACCCAAGTCGGGCTAACTGCATTGCAACTGACACCATGGCACGCGCCCTCAAGGGCTACCGCGCGGGTGAGGCCCAAAAGGCCGCTCTTGGAAGCACAATAAGCCGAATGGGTTTCCTTCGCTGAGCGGGCAGCGGTTGAGGCAACGTTGACAATCCGTCCCCATTTGCGCTCGATCATTCCAGGCAGGCATGCCCGCATCATCAAAAAGGATCCGGTGAGATTTGCCTCAAGAACATTGTTCCAGTCCTGCAGTGCGTGACCACATACCGTTTGGTGCACACTGACACCGGCTGAATTCACCAGCACATCGATTTCACCCAGCTCAGTGCGAACAGCATTGGTGAAATCCGCGACAGATTCTTCTGACCGCACATCCAGTCCGCGAATAAAGACATCTTTACCAAGCGTATCTTGCGCCTCGCCTGCAAGTTCGGGATCACTCGCCCGCCTTGTTCCTACGGCAACCCGCATTCCCAGATCGCGAAGATGTTTGGTGGTTGCAAGGCCGATACCGTTGAGGCCGCCAGTGACAATTGCAATGCGTGGTTTGGAAATGGTCCCGCTCCAGTTAATTGGAATATGCTCGTATTCAGTCGGCAAGCACACCCATATCCTGGATCGGCCTGTCAGCATTTTCTAGCCAGGTACGTCGTGCCTGGGCACGTTTGCGACCTAGTTCGTCAATGGGCAGTTTCAAGGTTGCGACAAGTGCCCGTACTTCCTGCCGCGCAGAAAGATGTGCCAATCGTGGACTTACACCCAGCGTTTCTTCGTCCATATCATCCAGCGCGGTAAGCCCCATCGGGAACAGTTCGCGATACACGACACGTTCTGAAAAGCCCTCAGCCAATCGACAACCAAGTCGCATGGAGAGGTCTTTGAGGCTCTGCAGCATATTTTCCTTGTTACGCGCACTGATCTGGGTGAGGCGATTGCGCATCACCACCCAGTCGAGAAGACCATTGTCAACACGCCGACGGTGGCGCCGCGCCTCGCGGACTGTTTTTGCATAATGTGAAACATCGGTCACATCACCTGTTTCAGAATCGATATGCCCAAGCACGTCAAAATCGACATAGGAGTCATTCATTGGCGTCACCAATGTGTCAGCCATGGAGTGGCAAAGCCGCATCAAATAGCCATCATGGCCTGGCGTATCGATTAAAATGAAGTCGTGTGTACGCTCGATTCGGCTGACGATATTAGTGAACTGTTCCAGTTCCTCACCTTCTCGCTCTGAGATCAAATCACCGCTTACTTGTCCCAAAGAGAAATGATCGGGCTGCGAAAGCCCAATTCCTCTTTTGTGCGACCAGATTTTTCGGTTTTCAAGGTAACGGGTAAAGCTGAGTTGGCGGGTGTCGAGATCGATTGTGGCTACCTTGTAACCAGCATTTGTCAATGCGACAGCCAAATGCATCACGGTCGTGGTTTTGCCTGAACCACCTTTTTCGTTACCACAAACAATGACATAGGCCTGTTTGTCCGGTGTACTAACTAAATTACGCATGTTACCCAACTTAGAAGCCCCTGCCTCTAGGAGATACTGTTGTTCAAATCCGGGAAAATTTCAATACCTTACCTAACGTAATTTTAGTAAAAATTTATCTTGGTAAACACGAAACGCGTGGCAGGGCGCTACAAAAGCCCTAAATTCGACAGTTCAATTCGTAGATCTTGCGGCAAAGCATTCAGGCCTGTGCTTGCATTGCCAATATCTGCCGGTGTGTCCTCGGGCTTAAGATATCGCCATCCCTGAAATGCACGTCTGGGATGCCACTCGGTGAGGATCAAGCGCGGCTCCATCACGATGTCGCAGCGACGAATGCCATCCTTGTCAGTGAACGGACGAATGTCGGTGATAATCTGTCTGACTTGAATGTTGCCCTTGATGACCCAGTACAGTGAGCCACCATCAAGAATTTCATCGCGGCGCTTGGGTACCATTCGTGTTGTGTGGGTGCGAATTTCTTCTGCACTTTCACGCCGACGCTCCGCAATATGATAGTCAACCCACGCCTGCAATTCCTCAACTGCAGCTATACCTACACATAATTTAACCAGATTGAGCGCCATTCGGGCATTCTAGCCGGGATGAGAGAAAGGGGCCAGTAACAGAATTGTCTGATCCACAGATCAGCATTCAACAACATTAACTGCGAGACCACCCTGGCTTGTTTCCTTGTAACGCGCATTCATGTCGCGTCCGGTATCGAACATGGTTTTGATGCAGGCATCCAGCGAGACGAAATGCGTGCCATCCCCTCGCATTGCAAGCGATGCGGCGGACACCGCCTTTATCGCGCCAAGGCCATTTCTTTCAATGCACGGGATTTGCACCAGGCCTCCAATGGGATCGCAGGTCATCCCGAGGTGGTGTTCGAGCGCAATCTCTGCAGCATTTTCAATTTGTTCCGGGGTGCCGCCCATGAGGGCTGCCAGTCCACCGGCAGCCATCGCAGATGCAGAGCCGACTTCACCCTGGCAACCAACCTCGGCACCAGAAATGGATGCGTTGTGTTTGATTATGCCTCCAAAGGCTGCAGCAGTGAGGAGGTAATTTTCTATCGCCACTGCATCCGTTTCAGGAAAGAACTTCAAATAGTATTTCAACACTGCTGGAATAACGCCTGCGGCGCCATTGGTTGGCGCGGTTACAACTTTGCTGCCAGCTGCATTTTCTTCATTTACGGCCATTGCAAATACCTGCAACCAGTCATTCGCAATTAAAGGATTTGGTCGGTTGTTTCTCCACTCTTCCTTTAACTGCTGGAATATTGCAGCCGAACGTCGTTTTACATGCAAGCCGCCTGGAAGCTCGCCTGATTCACGCAACCCCCGGTCAATGCATTCATCCATGGTTTCCCAAACCTCTGCCAGGCCTTTGGAAAGCGCTTCGGCAGTCATGGATTGGGTTTCATTGGCGCGTTTCATGCCAGCGATTGTAAGGCCGGATTCTTTGGCCATCTCGAGCATTTGGGCAGCATTGTCAAACGGGTAGGGAACCCGTTCAGCGCGCGTCATCTTCTTGTGCTCAAGTGCCTTGAGGCGCTCATTGTCGACAACAAAACCGCCCCCAATCGAGAAATAAACCTGCATATGTATTTTGCGATTATCTTCAGACCATGCGCAAAAAGTCATGCCATTGCTATGCGTTCGTAGCAGCGTTCTGTAGTCAAAGATCAGATCGCGATCAGGATCAAACTCGTAAATGCGATGCCCTTGTGGCGACACTTTTTTCTCTTGCCGAATGCGGGAAACCATTTCTGCGATTTGATCCGGGTCGATTTTCGCCGGATGCTCCCCTGCCAGACCCAAGATGATTGCCCGGTCCGTGGCGTGCCCTTTGCCGGTAAAGGCGAGTGAGCCATGCAGCGATACGGTGATCCGCGCTATGTCTTTCAGCTCTTTGATTTCTTCCAAAAAGTACCCGGCAGCAATCATCGGCCCTACCGTATGCGACGAGGATGGGCCAATACCGATCTTGAACAATTCAAACACAGATAAAAACATGATTGCTTATCTCAAATGTTATAGCAATTCGCTACAGGCTCTCCCAACACTTGTCTAATAAAAAAGGCTGGTCCTTGGACCAGCCCTTTTAGTATAAAATTCTGCTCGGGTTACTGTGCTGCCACCGCTGCCACTTCAACGCCGCCGATCATACCGGCGATAATTGTAATACCCACAAATATTGCGATCGCAAAAATCGCCACATTCCATACCGAACCTTGAGCTCTGTCTTCCATTTTTACCCCGTCTGTAACTATATTTTAGCACCGCTTGCGGGAGCCTTCATGTTGTCGCGCTTACCTATTCCGTAAGGTGCAATTTCGCAAGGCCAAAGTGTCGCAAAATCGCCTTAATTCGTGCACTCCTGCTATGCGCCATTTGCATGGGAAGCTGGTGGATTTTCAATTCGACTTGGTTTGTTGTGTTAATGATGCAAAAGGTGCACTGAAACTGCTCTCAAGTCAGGGTTTTGTCGTGAAATTAATTTCAAAACCAACTCCGGTCGATCTTGCTTTAATTGGCTTGACCGCATTGATCATGGCTTCCGCATTCACAGCCATAAAATATTCCATTGTGGATATAGGGCCGTATTGGGCGGCAACCGGCCGTGTGGCCATTGGATTTGCAGCACTTCTGCCTTTCTGCATAACGAAGGGATTCGCATGGCCAAAGGATTTGCGCTCGTGGGCTTTGATTATTCTGATTGCCAATCTGAATATGGTAATTCCCTTCGCTCTGATTGCGTGGGGATTGCAACATACACAGGCCGGCGTCGCTGCATTGTTGATGGGCTGTGCCCCATTTGTTGCAATGGTACTCAGTCATTTTTTCACCCGGGATGACCGCATCAATCTGCTCAAGGTATTTGCCGTGTTGTTTGGCCTTTCCGGCATTCTTTTGATCGTCGGTGCGGACGCGATTTTGGGCCTGAAAACTTCCGCACTTCACGCTCAACTTGCGATCATCGCGGCCGCCTGCTGCTACGCAATCTCCGGGATCCTTATACGAAAGGTAGATGTGAAACCGGTTTCTTTCACGGGATTGGCTTTGGGTATTGGTACTGCGTGCTTGATTGTGCTGTCCCTCATCGTTGACGGTTTGCCGGACAAAATGCCCGGTCAGGATGGGTGGATAGCTCTGCTTTGGCTCGGTCTGTTTCCGACCGGCCTGGGCTATATTTTGCGTTTTTACCTTGTCCAGCGGGTTGGTGTTTCAGTATTTTCAGTTGGAATGAATTTGGTGCCCGTTGCGGGGGTCTTTATCGCTGCTGCAGTATTGGGCGAAGTTGTGGGGCCGAAGACGGCGGGCGCCCTTGGGCTTGTTTTGATTGGGTTGTTCCTCGCACAGTTGGGCTCACGAAGAATTGTTGTAAAGAACGACGCATCTGCAATATCGGTTGGTAAGTAATGATAGATACAACCGCAGCGCCGCCATCGAACCGGATCCTGTTATTGGACTGGGCGCGTGGTGTCGCATTTGTTGCCATGGCAATTTTCCATTTTGCCTTTGACCTTCAAATGTTCGGTGTGGTTGCGCCTGACTTCACGCTTCAACCCGAATGGAAATATTTTGCCCGGTCGATCGCCAGCAGCTTTCTGTTTCTGGTTGGTTTCAGTGCATTCCTGGCGCATCGCAACGGTATCCGTTGGCATGGCTGGTGGTTCCGGTTTGCAAAAATCGCCGGGGCTGCGTTGCTTGTAACCATCGGGACCTGGATTTTTATACCCAACGAATTCATATTCTTCGGTATCCTGCACTCGATTGCAGCCGCGAGCCTGCTGGTGCTGATGTTCCTGCGCATTCCCTGGTGGATGAACATCGTGCTTGCAATTGCTGTTTATGGTTTACGAGCCTGGGGGCGAACGGACTTACTCGACGCACCACTCTGGTGGTGGACAGGATTATCCCAAATCAGCCCGCAGTCGGTTGATTATGTTCCCTTGTTCCCCTGGTTTGCACCGGTGCTGTTGGGACTAGCAGTATCTCAATTTGCGGTTAAATTTGGTTGGATTGAAATGCTGGCGGTTCCGGCATTGGCGGGGAAAACCGCTTCTGCGTTGCGATTTGTCGGTCGGCACAGTTTGGTATTTTATCTACTGCATCAACCGGTAATGATCGCGATACTCTATTCGGTTTTGTTTCTCAGCGGCTATATTTGATGAATGGCGTGAGCTTGGCAACCTTGTCGTAAAGTCGGCGTCCGGCGGTGTTGAAATCCTGTGTAAGCCAATACACGGTTTCACAGTCTCGCTCATCCGCAACTGCATAAACTGCTTCTATCAGTTTTCGGCCGATGCCTTTTCCACGTGATTCTGGAACCGTGTAAAGATCATTGAGGTAAATGCGCTGTTTGGGAGACCAGGTGGTCGCATGAAACAGGTAATGGGTTAGCCCAAGAAGCTTGCCATCCTCTTCCGCAACCAGACAACGCGGTCCATCCGGTTCACCCGCGAGCAGGCGTTCCCAGGTATTGTCAGTCACCGCATCCAGATTGGTCTCGTAGAAATCCTGATAACCCTTCCACAGGACCTGCCATTGATCGCGATCTTCTGCTTTAAGTGATCGTACAACAATCGTCATTCAAACTACCTCCAAATATCAGGTGCCAACCGCAAGTTCCGCCAACCGGCCGAGACACTGTTTTTCCACATCGTCCAGCTCGGTAATCGTTTCGTCGATATCCTGGCGCTTCTGGTGAAGTTGTCCGCGTTTATCGCTGACCTTCTGGATCAAGAGGCGTAGCTGTCCTTCTTCGCCAGGAGGCTCCTTGTACATTGCAAGGATTTCACGAATTTCCGCAATTGAAAATCCAAGTCGTTTGCCTCGAAGTATCAACATTAGCAGGCGGCGGTCGGCGGGACGAAATAGCCGGGTTCTGCCGCGCCTGACAGGATGAATCAAATTTTCATCTTCATAAAAACGGATTGTACGGGTAGAAATTCCGAACTCCCGGGTTAGTTCGGTAATCGTAAAAAATTCTTTGGCGTCAGGTGATTTCAATCGCCAACATCCCTTGTGCTTCAAACCCAAACATCTATCCACACTTGGGTAAATAGTCTTACGTAAAAGTCAATCAGCAAACAGCACACTGCGAGGGAAATCAGATATTGAACCACCATGCAGCCAGTCCCAGGAACGCGAAAAATCCGACCACATCTGTAACAGTTGTCACAAACACACTTGATGCGATGGCCGGATCCGCACCCATGCGATCCATCGAGATTGGAATGAGAATGCCTGAAAGTGCTGCACACATCATGTTAACAATCATTGCCGCGCCAATGATCACGCCAAGTGACTGATTGGAAAACCAAATTGCTGCAATCGTTCCAATGATCAGCGCAAACACCAATCCGTTCAATATTCCCACCAGGAATTCGCGCCGGATGGTGCGGTACATGTTGTAACTGTCGATATCACGGGTCGCGAGCGCACGTACTGTGACGGTCATGGATTGGGTGCCAGCATTGCCTCCCATTGATGCGACGATGGGCATGAGGATCGCCAATGCGACCATTTCCTCGATGGAAGCATTGAATATCCCGATAATCATTGATGCTAGGATCGCGGTCACCAAATTGATCGCCAGCCACGTAAAGCGTGAGCGTGTAATCTCAAGCACTGAATCTGAAAGCTCTTCATCACCAACACCAGCCAGTCGCTTGATGTCCTCGTCTGCTTCCTGATGGATAACATCGACCACGTCGTCAATCGTCAGGACGCCAACCAAACGGTTTGCCTCGTCAACTACCGCAGCGGAGACGAGGTCATACTGTTCAAACACGCGTGCGGCTTCCTCCTGATCATCCAGCGCATCAATTGGATGAATTGTTTCGCCGGTAATATCTTCGATCTTTACTTTGCGTTGCGTACGCAAAAGCTCGTCAAGTGCAACTGATCCCAACAATTCAAAGGTTGGGCTGACTACGAAAATTTCGTGAAACCTTTCTGGAAGGTCTTCATCATCGCGCATGAAATCAATGGTTTGCCCGATGGACCAGAATGGCGGTACCGCGATAAATTCTGTCTGCATGCGACGACCGGCGGTTTCATCTGGATAATCCAGAGAACGACGCAATCGCAATCGTTCTTCAAATGGGAGGCGAGCCAGGATTTCTTCCTGGTCAACCTCCTCCATGTCTTCCAGGATGAACACCGCATCGTCAGAATCGAGTTCTTGTACCGCATCAGCAATCTGTTCATTGGGAAGGGCATTGACGATTTCAAGTCGTACGCCTTCCTCGACTTCTGTGAGAGAAGCAAAGTCAAATGCCTGACCTGCAAGTTTGACAAACGCGGAGCGTTTTTCGGATGAAAGCGCTTCGAGTAGGTCGCCGACCTCCGATTCATGTAGCGGTTCAATGAATTCTTGAACGGCTTGCCCATCTTTTGCTTCGAGATGAACGTCAAGCTTTTTGAGAAATTCCGGCCGTACCCAGCCATCCTCATCATAGACGAGGCTGACAGTTGGTTCGGTCTCCACTTCGTGGTTATATAGTTCCGGAGCTTCCCTCATAGACATATGCCATTGTAATCAAAGAATGGATTGGCACCGACCAACCCATCTTTGGGTACGCGTTGGGCGCAGGAAAAACAATGGTGAAGTCCCCAGGATGTATTTTATTGTTGAGGTATGCACGAAGATGTGAGTTTGCCGGCAAATGTGAAAAGTGCTATTGTCCACCGAATAGCGGTACTAACTAAGGATACTCTCCATGTCGAAATTCCTTGCACCATTGCTAGCGTCTACAGTGTTGATCGTTGGCACGATTTCTGCGAACGCGGCTGGATGCCATCGTTCAGTGCAAGCCAGTATGGATGATGGCGTGGTTGCTGCCGCAGCACCAGTAGTTATCGAGGAGACTGTTGAAGTTGCTGTATCGACGTATGGGGCGGGAAAAGGTCATCTCTGCGAACGCAGCGCTGGATACAGTGAAGCCAACATGAGTGTGGCAGTTTCAGAGATTTCCGATCTGGAGAGCGCCGAAACCACCTACGCCGAAGCTGTTTCGGCATCGGTAGGGTTTTCTGTTTCGGTGATTGGTACCGAATAGTTTTCAAAAACTGATTTCCGTTTAAAAAGACAATTCCGGGCTTGCGGCCCGAACTACTCCCGTACACAATCGCGATACGCATTGATGACGAACGGGGGATATTTTCATGGGGCTTTTAACGACCTGTATCGGAGCATATCCGAAGCCGGACTACGTGCCCGTAACGGACTGGTTCCAGCTTGAGGGCGGACTGACAACGGGAAGCGTTTCTGTGACGCGTGAAGCGACCAGGGTTCTCGAAAGCGCCGACGCCGAGACGGAAACACTTTTTGTGAAAGCAACCAAGGCTGCGGTCGAAGACCAGATTGCCTGCGGCGTTGATATCCCGACGGATGGCGAACAACGCCGTGAAAACTATATCCACTATCATTGCCGAAATCTTGAGGGGTTCGATTTTGAAAACCTCACAAAACGCACCCTGCGTGATGGCGCATATACAACCGAACTTCCAACGATCAGCGGAAAAATCAAACCCAGGGGCAACCACTTTCTTGATCATGATTTTAAAATTGCCCAGGGCTGTTCAGATCGTCCGGTAAAACTTACGGTGCCTGGTCCGACAACCATTATGGATACTACAGCCAATGAATATTATGAGGATGAGAAACAACTTGCGATCGATTTGGCTGACGCGCTTAATTTTGAGATCCGGGCCTTAGCGGAAGCCGGGTGCACCTTTATTCAAATTGATGAACCTTTGTTTGCCCGCAATGTCGAGCGAGCACTGAGCTACGGTGTGGAATGTCTTGAGCGATGTTTTCACGGTGTTCCAGATGATGTCACAAGGGCAATGCATATGTGCTGTGGTTATCCCGAACATCTGGATGATGAAGTTTATCACAAGGCCGATCCGCAATGTTATTTTCAGCTTGCCGACGCGATTGATCAAAGTTCCGTCAATCAAATCTCGATTGAGGATGCACATCGCCACAATGATCTCACATTGATTGAGAAGTTCCAGAACTCCACAATCATTCTGGGTGCCGTCGCGATTGCCCAAAGTCGGATTGAACCGGTTGATGAAATAGTTGAGCGACTGAAGTCGATTCTGGGGCACATCGATCGGGATAGATTGATTGCAGCACCCGATTGCGGCCTTGCGATGCTCGGGCGCGACCGCGCAATGCAAAAACTTGGTAATCTCTGCAAGGCTGCCAAACTGGTTTGATGCGATCACCTGCCAAGTTCATAAATTTTTGAAAAGGGGTGGGGTTTTTAACAAGCTCCACTAAGCCAGTCGCAATCAGTCGGTTATTCTCATCAAGAATGCAGGACTAGTCTCTTGGTTTTTCCATTTGCCAGATGAGGTTTGCCTTAACCGTTGACCACTCGCTTGCAATGATTGAGTAACAGGCCGTATCACGAATAGTGCCATTTGCCATGATCATGTGGGATCGCAGTATCCCGTCCAGCTTCGCACCCAGTCTTTCGATGGCACGACGACTGGCATGGTTGACAATATGAGTTCTGAATTCGACCGCAATACAATCCAGTTCTTCGAAGGCATGGCTGAGCAGTAAAAGTTTGCACTCTGTATTGAGCGGCGAACGTTGAACTGATTTTCGATACCAGGTCGAGCCAATTTCCAGTCTGCGATTGCCCGCATCGATGTTCATGTAGGTTGTCATGCCAACGGCCTTTTGGTTGGCATTATCAATTATCGCAAAGGGTAGCATGGTGCCGCGTTCGCGAAGGTTTAGCCTTCGTTCAATCTCGTCCTTTACGTTCTGCGGCTCAGGAATGGTGGTGTACCACAGCCTATGGAGTTCGCCATCCGTTGCCGCTTCAACAAGATCGTCCAAATGCTCGAGTTTCAGTGGGGCGACGGTAACAAATTTACCTTGAGCGGAAAATGGTTCTGGCCATGTGGTCATTAGTGAGCCTCAAATTACCTTGCTGAGAAATTCTTTCAGATCAATGTGATCGAGTTGTATGAAAATGCAATTTGAAAATTGTAATGGTATCAAGAAACTTTGGTCGCAGCCCATTTGCCATCCGTGGAATGAAATCTGTATGGAGTGCCGTTTTCACTATCCAGTCCAGGTCCACAAAGCGTTTCGGTGAGAGCACGAAATATTCCGTGATGCGCGACGAACAGGATATTTTCACTCGGTGCCGCCGTCAGCAATTTGCCGATGGCTTCCCGCGAGCGTTTAACTGTTTCGGACCATTGTTCTGCATCTGTGGGAAGGATTTTTGCCGCAGGCTCATTTATGTCGATACCATGCTTCCGCTTCACATCTGAAATGATCAGCCCTTCAAAGCTACCGAATGTTCGTTCAATCAGTTGATCATCAATCTGAACAGGCAGCGAGATATGTTCCGCTACGATTTTTGCGGTTTTTATGGCGCGATCTAATGGGCTGCAGATGATGCGCTCGATCGGGTGCTGCTTGAGCAGCAGCCCTGCATTTAGAGCCTGTTTGTGGCCAGTGGCATTGAGGGGAACGTCACTCCGGCCCTGAAAGCGACCTTCCAAATTCCAGTCGGTTTGACCGTGGCGCAGAAAGTAGAAATTTTGCCAGTTGTTCATGGTATTATTCTGCTGCATGTTTCATTGCTGCGCTATCGATCCAGGCCTCAAAGTCTGCCAATGCCCGAACGCTCATGGCGTTCTTTTTAGCAATGGTCTTGTCCTTACCGCGCCAACGTTTTACGCCCTCAGGTTTTTGTATCGTGCCGTCGGGTAGTGGGGGCAACAGGCCAAAGTTGACATTCATTGGCTGGAAGGACCTCTTGCTCTTCTCATTGCTACCGCCATCCTGATCGTAAGCCACATGACCTGTGGTGATGTGGTGGAGGAGGGCACCCATTGCAGTTGTGATCGGTGGAAACGCTATTTCAGCACCTGTCATTTCAGCCACTGCAAAGCGGGCAGCTAGAATGCCAATCGCCGCACTCTCTACATACCCCTCACAACCAGTGATCTGTCCCGCAAAGCGAACGTTGGGCAAGTGGCGCAAGGCCAGCCTCTCATTCAATACCTTGGGTGAATTGATGTAGGTGTTGCGGTGAATGCCACCAAGCCGTGCAAACTCCGCGTTTTGCAAACCAGGGATGGTGCGGAGAATATCGGCCTGAGCGCCGTATTTCAGCTTAGTTTGAAATCCGACCATATTATAAAGCGTGCCTAGCGCATTATCCTGCCTCAGTTGAACAACCGCGTAGGCTTTTTCATCCGGCTTGTGCGCATTGGTGAGGCCCATGGGCTTCATTGGTCCATGCCGCAGGGTTTCGCGCCCACGCTCGGCCATCACCTCAATTGGCAAGCAGCCATCGAAATACGGGACATGCTCCCATTCCTTGAACTCGGTTTTTTCACCTGCAAGTAACGCATCGATGAACTGGTTGTACTGCTCTTCGTTCAACGGGCAATTGATATAATCCTTACCGGTGCCACCGGGACCGGGTTTGTCATAGCGCGATTGGAACCAGGCCTGATCGAAGTCTATGGAATCGAAATGAATGATGGGTGCGATCGCATCGAAGAACGACAATGATTCTTCGCCGGTTTGCCCGGCAATTGCAGCTGCCAGATCTGGCGCTGTTAATGGTCCGGTTGCGATAATTGTTTGTTGCCAATCTTCTCGTGGTAACCCTGAAATCTCCTCGCGGACAATCTCAATGTTGGGGTGGCTTTCCATTGCACTCGTTATCGCCAGCGAAAATGCATCGCGATCCACCGCTAATGCGCTGCCGGCGGGTACCTTGTGTTCGTCCCCGCATCGCATCACCAGTGAGTTTGCCAACCTCATTTCAGCATGAAGAAGGCCGACGGCATTGGCTGCGGCATCATCAGATCGAAAGGAGTTGGAGCAGACCAGTTCGGCAAGACCATCTGTCTTGTGCGCATCCGTTCCACGCACTGGTCGCATTTCATGCAGCACGACTTTGAAGCCAAGGTTTGCTGCTTGCCAGGCTGCTTCTGTTCCGGCCAAGCCACCACCAACGATGTGAAGTCTGTCTGTCATTGCACCCCTATACCCCATCCTTAAATGCAAAAACACCCGCAGCTTGGGGGCAGCGGGTGTTGTTTGGATGGACCGAAGGAGGGGGAGATCGGTCCAACTAATCCCGGACGAGGAGGGGAGTGTCCGGGAAGCTTTTTTTATCGTCCGTTACGGGCGATAAATGGGATGTCGCCGCGGATGATACCGAGATCATCAAGCTCACGGTTTGAAAGTGTGTTGAGCTCAGCTACCGCACGACGGTAGTTGCGCCAATTGTTGAGAGAACGAAACATGTTCATTGCAGTATCCTCAGTTAGAATTTCTGTCTACACGCGATATAGTCCTGCAAATTGTGACTTACGAGCGCGATTATCGAATACCTGCTATGCAATCATTGCATTGCAGAATTAACAGTTTGTCAGCAAATTTTGTCGGCCAAATGGCTGGACTGTGTTCGATGTTGGCTCCTTGTAAGGTTGTTGTGTGATTGACAAAAAACATTGCAGATTCAAGGGTGTGAGTATGGTCGATAGATTAGGGGATTTGGATGAGTAACGTGACGGAAATCATTCTGACCTTTGTTGTTCTGTTGTTGTTGTATTCAATCTTGCGCGGACTGGCGTTTGACTGCTGGGGGATTGGCAGTGAACCGGGTGGTGAGCGCGATGACGAACTTGACGGTGGTAGAACCATGCTGCAACGCCGCAAATCACGGCTTTATATTGCATATCCGTTTATGGGCGTTCTGATTGTTGGCTTATTAATTTTGATGCTGAGTTAAGGAGAGTTGAATGGGAAGTCGTGAGCAGGTTCTAGGGTTGGAGGAACAACGCCTGGAGGCGATGCTGGAGGCGGATGGCGATACGCTTAAAAGCTTGATGGCGGATGGGTCGTTGTACATTCATTCCGCTGGTGGTGTGGACACCAGGGAGGTGTTTATCGACAAGGTCCGCACTGGAGCGCTCGACTATAAATCAATCGAGAATTCAGTTGATGACGTTTGCGAAATTGATGATGTGTCTCTTATTGTCGGGGTTCTTGATATTGCAGTTCATCGAGCTGGAGTGCCGGCGGAAATTCACATTCGCTATCTGACCGTTTGGCAGATGGGAGAAAATCCACAAATGCTGTCATTTCAGGCAACATCAATGGCCAAGGCATAAGCCCTGTTGGGGAAAATAAATATGAGTAAGAGTGATCAGGCCTTTCCGCACACACAAGAACACAAGGAAAAAGGTGACTGGAACCCACTATGGGATCAGTTTCATGAATTGGACCCGGAATTTCTGGAAGCCTATCTGGCGTTTCGCAGTGTTCCGCAGCGCGGGGGGCCATTGCCGCAAAAATACAAGGAACTGGTGCTGATTGCGATCAACGCGGCAACCACGCATCTTTATGGCCCTGGAGTGCGTCGGCATATTCAGAATGCACTCAAGGCTGGAGCCACCAAGGAAGAAATTTTGGAAACAATTCAGCTTACCACTGTCATGGGGATACACTCCTGCAATCTTGCAATCCCGATCCTGATGGAGGAGGTTGGGAAACTGGAGGAGTAGAAAGGGGAGGAACAACTGCTGTTTACTTTTGAAATGGGGGTGGTTGTCGGTGCACTTGCGTTCACCGTTTTTCTGTTTGTTTCCGAAATTATACGAATTGATTTAGCCGCAATTCTTGTGTTGGTGCTGCTCGGGATACTCAGCTACATCCCAGGACTTTCAAATATAGCTGATGTCAATCATCTGTTCGATGGATTTGCTTCCAATGCGGTCATCTCGATCATCGCTGTAATGATCGTGGGTGCCGGTCTTGATAAGACCGGAATCATGAACAAGGTAGCTGCAGTCATTCTTAAGCATGGCGGCTCAACTGAGGCGCGAATTCTTCCCATCGTTTCTGGAACGGTAGGGGTTATCTCAAGTTTTCTTCAAAATGTTGGTGCTGCAGCGCTCTTTCTTCCGGTTGTCAGCCGGATATCGGCGCGAACCAGTATCCCGCTCAGCAGGCTTTTGATGCCGATGGGCTTTTGCGCCATTCTTGGTGGCACCATGACGATGGTTGGTTCATCGCCTCTAATCCTGCTGAACGATCTAATTTTGACTGCGAATACCGGTCTGTCGCTAGAGCAGCAGATGGACACGTTCAGCCTGTTTTCCGTGACGCCCGTCGGCTTTGCCTTGATCGCGACCGGGATCCTGTATTTTTTGCTCCTGGGGCGTTGGGTCTTGCCCGACAGTTCATCAAAGTTTGATGCCACTTCTGGAACGGGAATGGCAGAATATTTGCAGCGGGTTTACGGTTTGAAGGCAAGTGTTTTTGAAATCGATGTCCCTGAGAAAAGCCCGCTTGTTGGCAAGCAGCTTGCAGATATCAATTTCGACAACAACATTTACATCATCAGCACGTTCTATCACGGCAAAATTTCGATGGTGCAGATCCTGACAGCCGAAATAGCGGCTCCCTGCAGGCTTGCCATTATCGGCAAGGACACTGCGGTACGAAAATTCGCAGAAGAAAATGGACTTAAAATTCGCTCGAAGCTCGACGCATTTACCGAAGAATTTGCACCCACCAACGCCGGAATTGCGGAAGTCGTGATACCGCCGGATTCCAAGCTCATTGGAAAATCGCCCCGCGATCTTCTTCTCCGAAAGACTTACGGTCTCAGTCTGTTGGCAATTCACCGTGGAGAAGAAACCTTGAGTCATGTGGAGACGGAGGAACACGCTCCCACTGCAATTGGCCTGGTTCAGTTTCGGGCAGGAGACATGCTGGTAGCTCACACGCGTTGGGATAATCTTACCCGTTTGAAGCGGGACCGTGATTTTGTGGTGGTGACTTCAGATTTTCCGCAGGAAGAACTGCGCCCCCACAAGGTTGGCTGGGCACTGGCGTTCTTCCTGGTTTCGCTGTCGATGATCCTGTTCACAGACGTCCGGCTCTCGCTTTGCCTGCTGACCGGCGCAGTTGGCATGATCCTCACACGGGTCTTGAGTATCGATGAAGCCTATCGTGCGGTGGGATGGAACACCGTGTTTCTGCTTGCCTGTCTAATTCCACTCGGTCAAGCGGTGCAAAACACCGGTACAGCAGAATGGATCGCACAGCAGATGCTGTTTATTTTGGACGGTTGGCCGATTTGGGCGCTTCAGGCCGGCATTGCTGTCCTTGCAACTGTGTTTTCACTAGTGATGTCCAATGTTGGTGCGACAGTGCTTTTGGTGCCGTTGGCGGTCTCCATAGCAATTGCGGCAGGCGGTGATCCTGCAGTCTTTGCGTTGACGGTTGCGATATCCACATCGAATTCATTCATCATTCCAACCCATCAGGTGAATGCGCTAATCATGGGGCCAGCCGGTTACAAGGTGATCGATTTTGTGAAGAGTGGTGGCATTATGACAATCCTGTTTCTGGTTGTTTCGCTGGTGATGTTGAATCTGGTTTTTTAGGTAACTGTTCAACCCTCTCACTCAGCCGCTTCGACCTTTTGAATTTTTTGCGGTTTGCGCTCAAGCAGGGATTTCAAAAACTGACCGGTGTAACTGCGCTCTTCTTTGCAGACTTCTTCCGGTGTTCCAGAGGCCACGAGTTCGCCACCGCCATCACCGCCTTCAGGACCCAGATCAAGGATCCAGTCCGCAGTTTTGATAACTTCCAGATTGTGTTCAATCACCACAACCGTGTTACCGCTATCGACCAGTTCGTGCAGTACTTCAAGCAGCTTGGCGACATCGTGGAAGTGAAGACCAGTTGTCGGTTCGTCTAGAATATAGAGCGTCCGCCCCGTAGCGCGTTTGGAGAGTTCCTTGGCAAGCTTCACCCGCTGTGCTTCACCACCTGATAGGGTATTTGCCTGCTGGCCTACCTTGATGTAGCCAAGGCCAACACGTTTCAGTGTTTCCATCTTGTCTCGAACCGCAGGCACCGCTGAAAAGAAGTCCGCACCCTCTTCAACAGTCATGTCCAGTACATCGGCAATCGATTTGCCCTTGAATAAAACCTCAAGCGTTTCGCGATTGTAGCGTTTGCCCTGACAGATATCGCAGGTCACATAGACATCCGGCAGAAAGTGCATCTCGATCTTGATGACGCCATCGCCCTGACATGCCTCACAGCGTCCGCCTTTGACGTTGAACGAGAAGCGTCCAGGGGCGTATCCACGGGTCTTGGCCTCCGGTAAACCGGAAAACCATTCGCGAATTGGTGTAAACGCACCCGTATAAGTCGCCGGGTTCGAACGCGGCGTGCGGCCAATGGGGCTTTGGTCAATGTCGATCACCTTGTCCAGATGCTCAAAGCCTTCAATACGGTCATGCGGGGCAGGGGCTTCACGCGCACTGCCGATACGACGTGCTGCGGCCTTGTAAAGAGTTTCAATCAACAAGGTTGATTTCCCACCCCCGGAAACACCGGTCACGCAGGTCAAAAGACCAAGCGGAATATCAGCGGTAATGTTTTTGAGGTTGTTGCCAATAGCCCCCTTGATCCGCACAATCTTCGATTTTTGTGTTTTGCGCCGTGTGGCCGGAATCGGAATCCCCATAGCACCAGTGAGATATTGCCCGGTAAGGGACTTGGGTTCGTTCATGATTGCGGAGGGTTTGCCTTGGGCAATAATCTCTCCGCCATGAATACCAGCGGCGGGACCAATGTCTACAAGATGGTCCGCAGTCAGGATTGCGTCCTCGTCATGCTCCACCACGATCACAGTGTTACCAAGATCACGCAAGTGACGAAGGGTTTCGAGCAATCGCGCATTATCGCGCTGGTGCAGGCCTATGGAGGGTTCGTCCAGTACGTAGAGCACGCCGGTAAGACCGGAGCCAATTTGTGAGGCGAGCCGAATGCGTTGGCTCTCGCCACCAGACAGGGTGCCGGAGTTGCGTGACAGGGTGAGATACTCAAGACCTACATCGTTGAGGAATTTCAGCCGCTCGCGGATCTCTTTTAATATGCGGGTTGCAATCTCGTTTTGCTTCTCGTTAAGCGTGGCAGGCAGTTGTTCAACCCACTCTTGTGCCTTGCGAATTGAAAACGTCGTAGTGTCCGAAATGTGCTTGTCGTCCAGTTTGACGGCCAGTGCCTCCGGTTTAAGCCGGTGTCCTTCGCAGGTCTCGCACGGACTGGAGGACATGTATTTTTCAATCTCTTCGCGCATCCACGATGAATCAGTCTCGCGCCAGCGCCGTTCAAGATTTGGAATGACGCCTTCAAAGGTTTTGCGGGTTTTGTAGGTGCGCAATCCATCATCGTAGTGAAAGTCGACCTCAGTTTTGCCGGTGCCAAAAAGTACCGCCTGTTGTGCTTCTTTGCTAATCTCACGCCAGGGATCAGACATCTTGAACTTGAACTGTTTGGCGAGCGCTTCCAGTGTCTGAGCGTAGTAAGGTGAGGGTGTTGACGATTTGGACCAGGGTAGGATCGCACCGCTGCGAATGGTCAGGCTATCATCCGGTATCACCATATCCGGATCGATGCCCTTTTGGGTGCCAAGCCCATCGCAGGCGGGGCAGGCACCAAAAGGGTTATTGAACGAGAATAGCCGCGGTTCGATTTCTGAAATTGTGAATCCGGAAACCGGACAGGCAAATTTTTCCGAAAACACGATCCGCTCGTGGGTTTCATTAAGAGATTTATTGGCGGAGTTCTGGGCGGTTTCTTCTGGCGGCAGTGGCTTGTCGGCAAGCTCTGCAATTGCCAGGCCTTCCGCAAGTTTTAAACAGGTCTCCATACTGTCTGCGAGGCGTGCAGCGATATCTTCACGCACAACAATGCGGTCAACGACCACGTCAATGTCGTGTTTGTATTTCTTGTCCAGCACGGGCGCATCGGCAAGCTCGTACAATTGCCCGTCAATCTTGACCCGCTGGAAGCCTTTCTTGACAAGTTCGGCTAGTTCTTTGCGGTACTCGCCCTTTCGGCCACGCACGATAGGTGCCAATAGGTAAAGTCTTGTTCCTTCATCCAGCGCCATCACCCGGTCCACCATTTGGCTGACGGTTTGGCTTTCAATTGGTAGACCAGTGGCTGGTGAGTAGGGAATACCAACCCGGGCAAACAGCAGGCGAAGATAGTCATAGATTTCAGTGACCGTACCGACAGTCGAGCGCGGATTGCGGCTGGTGGTTTTTTGCTCAATCGAAATGGCTGGCGACAGGCCATCAATCTGGTCCACATCCGGCTTCTGCATCATTTCCAGAAACTGCCGTGCATAGGCAGACAGGCTTTCGACGTAACGGCGCTGGCCTTCCGCATAGATCGTGTCAAAGGCAAGCGAAGACTTGCCCGAGCCGGACAGGCCTGTGATCACAATCAGCTTGTCGCGAGGCAGATCAAGATCAATGTTTTTCAGATTATGCTCGCGTGCGCCACGAACAGAAATGTGCTTCAAATCAGCCATAGATACAAACAGGGTCCATTTCGAAAAGCCAGGTTAAGAGAATCGTTCTTGCGCTTTTCCGCATAAAAGAACATAATAAGAACAAAGACAAGAAAAACCCTTTGCCGCGATGATATGTGGAAAGATAAAGCTGCGGGGTGAGTTTACAAGTCAAATAGGGCAAAATGCACGTCAAAGTTTGGTCACGGCAGTTTGTCGTGTGCTAATTCATTCTAGGATTGGAGAATTTAATGGCAGGCAGTGTCAACAAAGTCATTTTGGTGGGCAATCTGGGTGCAGACCCGGATATCAAGCGAACCCAGGATGGCAGGCCGATTGTCAATTTGAGCGTTGCGACTTCTGACAGTTGGCGGGACAAAAATACCGGCGAGCGTCGTGAAAAGACGGAGTGGCACCGGGTAGTGATTTTCTCAGAAGGGCTGTGCAAGGTCGCCGAGAGTTACCTCAAAAAAGGTTCAAAGGTCTATCTGGAAGGCCAATTGCAGACCCGCAAATGGCAGGACAAGGATGGCAATGACCGCTATTCCACCGAAGTGGTGCTTCAAGGTTTCAACTCTACCCTCACCATGCTTGACAGTAGAGCAGACAGCGGCGGTGGCAACTATGAGCGGAGCCAGTCGTCCGGCAGTGATTTTGGTCAGTCCGGACCAATTGGCGGTGCACCAGCCAGTGGCGAGATAGACGACGAAATTCCGTTCTAGGCGCCTGAATGTTTGTCATATTTTGCCCGCAGTTGCGTTGACATGTCCGAGTCAGACATGGTGGCAGAATAGACATGTCCAAATTTGCAGGTGTTTGAATTGGGGAAGTTGAAAGAGCTGTTTTCATTTAATGGAAGTATCGCGCGTACGCCATTTTGGCGGTTGATACTTTACTGTGTGTTGATCGTGTGGCTCGCCAGTCTCATCGATGAGCATTATGTTGCGCCCAATCTGTGCAATTTTAACCCCGAGTGGATTTGTTACCTGCCCGGTGAAGTGCGCAACAGCTTAACCTTGCATGAAATCGTAGCCGGCCTGTTGGTTGTCCTCATGGTACCTTCGATGGTTCGTCGATTGCACGACCACGGCAAGTCCGGCTGGTGGATGCTTGCAGCACTCACCGGGATTGGACTTTTGCCATTGTTTTACTGGTTCTTGATCAAAGGCCCAAAGGATGGGGCCGGGACTTGATTTTGAATAATGAAATGCGCACTCTGGTGTTAAGGGGCACGCCAAGGGTTTTACCACCGGGAGAAATTTCCTCATGAATCGTCTTTTGATTGCTGCCCTTCTCGCATTTTCATTGTTTGCGATTGGTCCCGCCGAGGCAGGTGTAAAAAAGGTTTACCTCATTAACGGACTACTTTCGAAGGTCTTTGGATATGGGCTAACCAATCTCAGCAAGAAAATGCCTTACGCCCGCCATTTCAAGTTTGCCGGTGGCGTAACACAGGCAACCATCGATGGTATTATCGCGGATGCGACCAGGGCGTATAATGCGGATTCTTCAGTTCGCATCTCCCTGATTGGTATCAGTGCCGGTGGCAAAGCGATTGTGAAAATTGCCAGGGCTTTGAACAAAAAGGGTGTCAGGGTACATTATCTCGGTATCGTTGAAGGTGGGAACACCGGCACAATTCCCGCCAATGTTGGCAAGGCTGACAACTTTATTTGTACCGGTGGCTCGTGTTCGGCAACGCCTGCGCGGCTTGCACCGGGCAACAATATAACGAGACTTAAGACAATAACTTTGGACACCGGCCACATTGATAGTGGCAACCATCCAACCATGCATCGCCGTGTAATGGCGCAAGTGAACTAGGTACGGATCTTGTAAATCAGTGTTGGCTCTGTAGCACGTGACGATAATAATGCTTGGGAACACCACGAAGAGTAGTGTCAGTACCACGAACTGCCCCTAATCGCTCCACTAGTCTGATAGATGGTTTATTATCCGGTGAAACAAAACTCATGATTGAAAGGCGCTTCACCTCTATCGCCCAGTCTCTAACGGCTGAGGCGGCTTCTGTCGCATACCCCTTGCCGTGAAATCCTCGAAAAATACTCCAAAACAATTCGGGCTCAGTGAAGTCGTACGGGTGCCACAGTCCAGTCATGCCGATGACTTTTTTAAGTGAGCGTTCTTCTATGGCATAGCCGCCATAGCCCTGTAACGACCATTGACCAACAAGCATGCTCATGAAGTTTGAAGCTTCTATTCGATCCACAGCTCCACCGCGATGTTTGCAAAGTTCTTCGTCGGTGAGAAACTCAGCCAGAGTTTCAAAATCTGAAAGAGTCCAACCGCGCAAAATCAGACGATCTGTTTGAAGGTTTTCAATCAAAATCTTTAGTTTTCCTTTTTCCTTAGTCGGCGTGCTCGGCGCAATTCTGCGGCATGATGTTTGGCACTTTGAACTTCGAGAAAGAGGCGCTTGACCACCGGATATTGTTTCTTGATTTCAAGCTCCATGGCGTAGTTGGTATTTTCCACCTCGCCGGCCGGTATGTCATTGCGGTAATCCACCGATATGGCCAACAGGACATCGTTTGGTCCACGATGTAAGGTTCTGATTTCATTGAGTTTGTCGATAGCAGGGTTGTCCTCGACAATTTGTTTGATGTGTTTGACAATTTCAGGAGCTGCCGCTTCACCAATCAATAATCCCATCGTTTCACGGGCAAGCGCCATAGCAGTGCCAGCGAGGATCAGGCCGATGACAATTGATGCCGCACCGTCGAGTTCTGGTATCCCCAGGTACTTGGCCCCCAGAATTCCGAAGAAAGCTACTACCAGCCCCAGCATTGCGGCGGTGTCCTCGAATAATACAGTAAAGATTGTTGGATCTTTAGATTCGATCACAGCCTGGAAGATACTACGCTTGCCTCGGGTCGATTCGAACGCGCGATAGGCAACCAACCAGGCCCAACCTTCAAACACCATTGCCAGCGCGAGCACCAGATAATTGATCGTGGGGTCATCAATAATATGCGGATGCAGCACCTTTTGAATGCCTTCATACAGCGAAACACCTGCACCAATCGCAAAGATCAGGATAGCAACGACAAAAGCCCAGAAATAAATCTCCGAGGCGTAGCCAAATGGGTGTTTTTTATCAGCCGGTCGCTTGGAGCGGCGGATGCCATAAAGTAGCAAACCCTGATTTCCGGTATCAACCAGGGAGTGAATTCCTTCAGAAAACATTGCGGACGATCCGGTAATGGATGCCGCTACAAATTTCGTCACAGCGATCAGGGCATTGCCTACAAGGGCCGCGTAAATTACTTTTTGGGAACCAGATGCCATTTCAGTCCTTCAAGTCTTGCTAACGGCTTCTTTTGGCACGACCATCGTTTATCGTTCAAGCAAAAGGTGTCGAAGATGCAGAAAACAAAGTGTGGGCTGATTTCGGTGGCTTTCTGTCTGCTATCGGCAACAACATCGGCAATCGCTGGTGAGGCAGATGTAAAGGGCGTCGAGGTAACGCGGTCAAATGACAAATATGATTTCTCGGTCACCGTACAGCACGCAGATGAAGGCTGGGACCATTATGCCAACAAATGGGAAGTTGTGGGTGAAGATGGCACTGTTTACGCCACACGAGTGCTTGCGCATCCTCATGTTGGTGAGCAGCCCTTTACGCGGTCTCTTTCAGGTGTGGAGTTACCGGATGGAGTTACTACGGTGATCATACGTGCCGCAGACAGTGTGCATGAATTGGGTGGCCAGGAGATGGCAGTAAAATTGTCGGACCGGTAGTTGGTCTTTGAATTTGTTGGTTACGATGCAAACAATGCCTTTACGCCATCTGCAACAAACTGCACGGAAAGTGCGGCGAGCAATACACCCAACAGCCGTGTGAGGATCATGCGGCCGGTGGTGCCGAGATACTTGTCTATGAATTCAGCTGCAACAAAGGACAGTAGCACCAGCAGCATTATGATCAAAATGACACCCAGCAGGATGGACTGGCCTTCCCAATTACCAACCAGATTGGTTGAAAGCAGGATTGTGGCGGATATCGCCCCGGGACCAGCGAGCAGGGGAACAGCTAAGGGAAAAACAGCGATATAGGCGATCTGGTCTTTGGTAATCGCAGTTTCAGTTGTTCTTTCCTTGCGGTCCTGCCGCTTTCCAAACACCATTTCAAAGGCGATGTAGAACAATAAGAGCCCTCCCGCGACCCGAAACGCATGAATGGTAATGCCAAGCGTGTCGAGAATGACTTTGCCGGCGAATGTTGTTGCTACCAGTATCCCGAATGCAATTGTAGTTCCTCGAAGCGCAACTGCATAACGTTCGCGGCGAGACATACCGACTGTCAGAGCCAAAAATATGGGTGCCAGTCCGATGGGGTCGATTGTAACAAGCAGCGTCACAAATGCGTTTAATGCGGTGTCAAAATCCACTAAAGATCACTCTCACGACTGAAGAATTTTATTTCATAAACTGTGTTGAGTCTGGTGAAATATCGCTGGTTTTACCCAAAAGGGCAACACACTCAAGATTGGCTGCGAAAATAAAAACACAACCCAGCCGGATAAATATAACTCATTGAAATAAAACAGTTATCTAGCGCTCGGAAAAGCCGGTGGATTTGGTCGGGACCATGGAATCGTTTATAACGTTATTGGTAAATTCATGATCAGGAAATTCTCTTGTCCGACGAAACAAATTCACCTGCGGCTGGCGGCGATCCTTCCGACGTAAAACCGATTTCAATCATTGAGGAGATGAGCCGCTCCTATCTTGATTATGCGATGAGTGTCATTGTCAGTCGGGCGCTGCCGGATGTGCGTGACGGGTTAAAACCTGTGCACCGCCGCATCCTCTATTCGATGCATGAAAACGGGTATGACTGGAACAAACCATACCGTAAATCTGCTCGTATTGTTGGTGATGTGATCGGTAAATACCACCCGCATGGAGACACTGCCATTTATGATGCAATGGTGCGAATGGCGCAGGATTTTTCGTTGCGGGTACCGCTGGTGGACGGACAGGGTAACTTCGGCTCTATCGATGGCGACCGTGCCGCCGCAATGCGTTATACCGAATCGCGCCTTGCGAAATCTGCCCATGAGTTATTGTCCGATATTGATAAAGATACGGTTGATTTTCAGGACAACTATGACAATTCCGAACGTGAGCCGGTTGTGTTACCGGCTCGGTTTCCCAATCTGCTGGTCAATGGTGCGGGTGGCATCGCAGTTGGCATGGCAACCAACATTCCGCCACACAATCTGGGCGAAGTCATCAATGCATGCCTCGCGCTGATTGAAAATCCGGTGATTACGCTTCCCGAACTGATGGAAATTGTGCCGGGTCCGGATTTTCCAACTGGCGCACTGATTTTGGGTCGCAGTGGAATTCGCTCGGCCTACGAGTCCGGCCGTGGCTCCGTGTTGATGCGTTCAAAAGTTCACAATGAAACCATTCGTGGCGAGCGTGAAGCGCTGGTTGTCACTGAAGTACCCTATCAGGTCAATAAAGCCTCTATGATTGAGAAAATGGCCGAACTGGTGCGCGACAAACGAGTAGAGGGCATTTCTGATATTCGCGATGAATCCGACCGGGATGGATATCGTGTTGTTATTGAATTGAAGCGCGATGCGGTGCCCGATGTTGTGCTGAACCAGCTTTATCGCTTCACGCCACTGCAAACCTCGTTCGGGTGCAATATTGTGGCTCTGAATGGTGGCAAGCCTGAGCAACTCAACTTAATGGATATGTTGCGGGCTTTTGTTGCATTCCGGGAAGAAGTTGTAACCCGGCGCACCAAGTTTTTGCTCAACAAGGCCCGAATTCGCGCCCACGTATTGGTCGGCCTGGCAATTGCGGTTGCCAACATTGATGAAGTAATCAAGCTGGTTCGCAGCGCACCGGATCCAGCGACCGCACGCGCTGAATTAATGACTCGCAATTGGCCTGCCAAGGATGTGGCACCCCTGGTCGAGTTGATTGATGACCCTCGACACACGCTCAATGAGGATGGGACCTATAATCTATCCGAGGAGCAGGCCCGCGCTATTCTCGATCTGCGCCTGCAGCGCCTAACCGCACTTGGTCGCGATGAGATTTCTGATGAGTTGCATGAACTGGGCGACGAGATACGGGATTATCTCTCAATTCTGGCTTCGCGTGAACGGGTGATGAAAATCATCACAGACGAATTGATTGAAGTGCGAGATGAATTCGCCACACCGCGTCGTACAGAAATCACCGATGGAGATTTTGATGTCGAAGACGAAGACCTGATCGCACGAGAAGAAATGGTCGTGACGGTTAGCCATACAGGTTACATCAAACGGGTGCCACTGGACACTTACCGGGCCCAGCGCCGTGGCGGCAAGGGGCGTTCGGGAATGTCGACCCGCGATGAGGATTTTGTTACCAGGGTGTTTGTTGCAAATACGCATACGCCGATGTTGTTCTTTTCATCCCGTGGAATCGCCTACAAGCTCAAGGTCTGGAAGCTGCCAATTGCGGCACCTCAGGCACGTGGCAAGGCGCTGATCAATATCTTGCCGTTGCAGCAGGGCGAAAGCATTACCACTATCATGCCGTTACCCGAGGAAGAGAGTTCCTGGGAAAATCTCGATATCATGTTCGCAACCACGCAGGGTACCGTGCGTCGCAACAAATTGTCGGATTTCGTGCAGGTCAATCGCAATGGCAAGATTGCCATGAAGCTGGAGGGTGAAGACGGTATCGTTGGTGTTGAAACTTGCACAGAGGACGCAACGGTGTTGCTGACCACAGCCAAAGGGCGGTGTATCCGCTTTGCTGTTGGTGATGTGCGGGTTTTTGCGGGTCGCAATTCGGTTGGGGTTCGCGGCATCAAGCTTGCCGACGATGATCAGGTTATTTCAATGACCATTCTCAATCCATCACAGGCTGAAGCCTGGGAACGGACAGCTTATCTCAAACGCCGCCGCGCCATGCTGCTTGAAGAAAATGCTGGACAAGACGATACGCCGGAAGAAGTGCTGGACGAGGATGAGGAAGAAGAAGACGCGAATGCCGTTCTATATGATGAACGCTTTGAAGAACTGGCTGAGCGGGAAGAAATGATCCTGGCACTGTCTGAAAAAGGCTTCGGCAAGCGTTCTTCAAGTCACGAATACCGGGTATCGGGACGCGGCGGCAAGGGGATTGTTGCTATGGCTGTCAACGAGCGCAATGGCGAGTTGGTTTCGGCATTCCCGGTCATTAATACGGATCAGGTGATGCTGGTGACTGATGGTGGTCAACTGATCCGTTGTCCTGTGAAGGATATTCGCCAGGCTGGGCGTTCAACCCAGGGCGTGACGGTGTTTAAAACAGCTGCAGATGAGAAGGTCGTCTCGGTTGAACGCATTTCAGAGCCGGACGATGAAGATGAGGAAGAAACAAACGCCGAGGATGGTGTCATTGAGAATGCGGAAGTTAAAACTGAGGCAACACCAGACGAGTCAGATGATGATAAGCCTGCTCCGGATAGCGATACAGACCAACAATGATTGAACTCTCCATATTGTTGACCGTTGCGATTGCCAGTTTCCTTTTGGCGATTGTGCCGGGTCCTTCAGTCACACTGATCGTGGCAAATTCATTGCGGGCTGGTGCGCGGGCAGGGTTGCTAAACGTTGCCGGAACTTCTTTTGGTGTTTTTACCATGATCGTGATTGTGGCTGCTGGTCTTGAAACAGTTGTCAGCTTGATGGGAGAAGCGTTTTTCTGGATTAAACTGGCCGGTGCTGCCTATCTCGTCTGGATGGGCGTTAAACTTCTGCGCTCTGACGGAAGTTTTGGTGCGGATGGCGCGGTGCAGGCACCGAAAATCGGCTACTTCTGGCAGGGATTTTTTGTGGTCTGGTCAAATCCCAAGGCATTGTTTTTCATTGGTGCGTTCATTCCACAATTTGTGGACTTGAGTCATGGCACGTTTTTACAAACAATCGTTCTTGGATCTGTGTTTTTGGGTGTGGCCGCTATTTGCGACAGCATTTACGCGATTACCGCCGGGCAGGCCGGCTCCATGCTTTCAAGAAAGCGGGTTCGCATTGCAGAAGTAGCAAGTGGATTATTCCTGATCGGTGGCGGCCTTTGGCTCGCCACAGTGCGGCAGAACTAGTTAGCGTAGTTCCGCAAACTGGACTGCTTGTTCTGATTTTTCATTTTCTACTGAACGAACTGTTGCGACAATCATCGCGCCAGTCATTGCAAAAGCGATTACGGTGAATATCATGATGCTTTTCCTGCTACCTCTTGGATGACACAAACCCTATCAGATGAAGCTTTCCAACAATTTTCACGAATTGAGCTAATTTTATAGAATTTTCGTGAAGTGTTGGTCTCAATCGGCAAATCGATAAAACTTGTTTTTCAGCTGAGTAGAAAGCTGTTTGTGGCGACGCTCTGCTTCAATTTCCAAGATTGCGGTGATGCCCAGAACGGTCGTCATCATGAAAGCTGCGATAAGGATAATCATCTCGAACACTCCTGTTTTTGTCTTTTGCTGTCTTAGCAATATTCAAATGAACCGGGCTTGAGGGCGTTGTTCATACTGCGTTCATCATAAATAGGAGGTTTGGGAGGCAAATTATGTGCGAAGATGCACACTACAATTCATGCACCAAATTTGGGTTTGTCACGATTACCGGTTGCAGACTTCAAGTTGAAATGACAAAAGGTGTGCCATGAAAAGAACGGCATTCTATTCGGGCTCATTTGACCCAATGACCAATGGTCATCTCGATATACTGAGACAGTGTCTGTCGCTGGCAGACGCGGTTGTAATTGGTGTTGGAGTTCATCCCGGCAAGAAGCCGATGTTTTCTTTTGAAGAACGCGCTGAATTGATCAACAAATCTGTCAATGACCTGAAAGAGGCGGCTGATGTTGAAGTCAGTGTGCGTTCTTTTGACAACTTGGTGGTGGATGCGGCGGCAGATGCAGGTGCAACTATCCTCGTGCGCGGTGTTCGTGATGGTAGTGATCTTGACTATGAAATGCAGATGGCTGGCATGAACGGAGCAATGGCACCAGGTATAAAAACCGTATTACTGCCTGCCAGTCCTGATGTCCGTCATATTACCGGCACTCTTGTCCGGCAAATCGCCAGAATGGGGGGCGATGTTTCTTCCTTTGTGCCACCGCCTGTATTGGAAGCGCTCAAAGGCAAAGTAGCCTAAACTCTCAATCCTATTCTCGAAAGAATTATGCAATGAAAATCCTGTCTCGGTTCATGACTGTCGTCCTATTGTGTGTTGGTCTTGCGGCTTGCAATCAAAGTGACAAGGCAAGTCCAACGCAAACATCACAAGAATCAAATACGGTTTTGCTGGAACTCAAGGACGGGCAGGTGGAAATCAAGCTTCGCCCGGATCTGGCTCCAAATCACGTAGCGCAAATCCGCACCCTGACAGAACAGGGGTTTTACGACGGGATTGTTTTTCATCGGGTGATAGATGGGTTTATGGCTCAAAGCGGTGATCCAACCGGTACTGGCCGTGGCGGTTCAGAGCTTCCAAACATCAAGGCTGAATTCAGCGAAACCCGTTTCACACGCGGCATGCTTGGTATGGCGCGATCACAAAGCCCGGACAGCGCCAATTCCCAGTTCTTTATCATGCTTGCGGACGGGGATTTCCTGAATGGCAAATATACGGTGTTTGGCGAAGTGACCTCAGGCATGGAGCTGGTCGACAACATCAAAAAGGGTGACAAGGCCGCAAATGGTGAAGTTACCGAGCCGGACAAAATCATAACAATGCGCCTTGTGGGCACTAACTAATCAAACTCTAACTCTGGAAAATTATTATGAGCAAAGAATCAGACAACACCATCATCATGGAAACCACTCAGGGCAAGGTGGTAATTGAATGCCGCCCGGATCTGGCGCCTAATCATGTAGCGCAGGTCAAGGCCTTGGCAAGTGAAGGATTTTATGACGGCATCGTCTTTCACCGGGTAATCGAAGGGTTCATGGCACAGGTTGGCTGCCCCCATGGCACCGGCACCGGCGGCTCATCCAAGCCGGACATCAAGGCCGAATTCAATAGTGAACCACACACACGCGGTGTTTGTTCCATGGCACGCTCGCAGAATCCGGACTCCGCCAATTCGCAATTTTTCATCTGTTTTGGTGATGCGGCTTTTCTGGATGGCCAGTACACCGCCTGGGGCAAGGTCACCGAAGGCATGGAAAACATCGACAAGATCAAACGCGGTGAGCCAGTAAGCGATCCGGATTCGATTGTTTCAATGAAAGTGGCATCCGCCAGCTAATACATTTGCTGAGCCAGATGTTCCGTGGTTCAGTAAATTTAGATGCGCGTTGACCTTTTTGATTTTGAATTACCAGAAGACCGGATCGCCCTGCGTCCGGTAAGCCCCAGGGATTCTGCAAAATTGCTCGTCGTTGAAGGTGGCCAGTTAGAGGACAAGTTGGTGAGTGATCTCGCCGACTTGCTTCACCCCGGTGATGCGCTGGTTTTCAACGACACCAAAGTTATTCCGGCGCATCTGGACGGCATTCGTGTGCGTGACGAAATGGCCGCGCGAGTGTCTTTTACACTTCATACCAGGCTATCGGACACGAACTGGTTGGCGTTTGTGAAGGGTGCAAAGAAACTTGCAGCCGGTGATCGTGTTTGTTTTGGAACCACCAATGAGGCATGTCTTGCAGGAGCGCTCGCTGGCGAAGTGATGGACAAGCGTGAAGCCGGTGAAGTCGAAATCGCGTTTGAGTTATCCGGATCTGCACTGGATGAAGCACTGGCAAACATCGGTCAAATGCCCCTGCCGCCATACATAGCCTCAAAGCGAGACACGGATAGTCAGGATACGAACGACTACCAGACTGTCTACGCCCGGGAAGAAGGCGCTGTTGCTGCCCCGACTGC
Source organism: Hyphomicrobiales bacterium (assembly GCA_021775415.1). Taxonomy (GTDB): domain Bacteria; phylum Pseudomonadota; class Alphaproteobacteria; order Rhizobiales; family Rhizobiaceae; genus JAALLB01. The sequence goes on from JAJFHV010000014.1 coordinate 74,004, forward strand.
AGGATTGCATTTTACACCCGCGCTTTTGGAAAAATTGGGAGAGAGGGGTGTATCAAGCCACTTCGTAACGCTGCACGTTGGGCCAGGCACGTTTTTGCCGGTGAAGGTGGACGACACGGATACACACGAGATGCATTCAGAATGGGGATGGGTGCCGGACCGGACCGCCGAAGCCCTGAACAAGGTGCGCAACGATGGTGGCCGGATCATCTGTGTTGGTACGACTTCGTTGCGTTTACTTGAAAGTGCAGCGGAAAAGGATGGCCGCATCATGCCATGGGAAGGTCAAACTGATATCTTCATAACCCCTGGTTACGAATTTCGAACAGCAGATATATTGATGACCAATTTTCACCTGCCGAAATCAACATTGTTCATGTTGGTATCTGCTTTTTGCGGACTTGAATCCATGCAAGGCGCCTATGCCCATGCGATAAAATATCACTACCGGTTTTATTCCTATGGTGATGCCAGCCTGTTATATCGCGCCTCATGACCAAAACGCCTTTTTCATTCGATGTTCTGGCCACCGATGGTACTGCGCGACGCGGATTGATTAAAACCAATCGCGGTGAAGTTCGTACGCCTGCGTTCATGCCGGTTGGCACTGCCGCGACCGTCAAGGCGATGTATATGGACCAGGTGCGAGAACTTGGGTCCGACATCATTCTTGGCAACACCTATCACCTGATGTTGCGGCCCGGAGCGGAGCGGGTAGAAAAGCTAGGTGGCCTGCGCAAATTTTCCGGCTGGACCGGGCCGATATTGACTGATTCTGGCGGGTTTCAAATCATGTCGCTGGCTGGTCTTCGCAAGCTCACCGAAAAAAGTGTTATTTTTCAATCTCATATCGATGGCGCGAAATATGAAATGTCGCCTGAGCGCTCCATTGAAATTCAAAGTTTGCTCGGTTCAGATATCCAAATGCAACTGGATGAATGCATTGCGTTGCCCGCAAAGACAGATGAAATTGAGCGTGCGATGGAGCTGTCTTTGCGCTGGGCTGAACGTAGCGCAAATGCATTTGGTGACCAACCGGAACGCGCCATGTTTGGAATAGTTCAGGGCGGCGACAATGTGAAATTGCGTCTGCGTTCTGCCGAAGCACTGAGTGCCATGGACCTCAAGGGATACTCAATTGGTGGACTGGCAGTTGGCGAACCTCAGGAAGTAATGCTGGAAATGCTGGATGTGACATGCCCGGCGTTGCCGACAGAAAAGCCGCGTTATCTGATGGGTGTTGGGACGCCGGACGACCTGTTGGAAAGTATCGCACGCGGCGTGGACATGTTCGACTGCGTCATGCCGACCAGGGCAGGGCGTCACGGTCTTGCATTTACACGTTATGGAAAAATCAATTTGAAGAATGCGCGCCATGCCGAAGATTCGCGCCCGCTGGATGACAGTTCTGATTGTCCGGCAACAAAAGACTATTCGCGTGCTTATTTGCACCACCTTGTTCGTTGTAATGAGGCGCTGGGTGGCATGTTGTTGACTTGGAACAATCTGCATTACTACCAACAGTTGATGGCAGGCATTCGTGAAGCAATTTCAAACGGTCGCTACGCGAAATTCATCGCCGAGACCAAAGCCGGTTGGGAAAAGGGCGATATTGAACCGATATAGAGGGAAATTGGAGATGATATCACCGTATGTCGTAAACTGGATTGCGCTGATTGTGCTTGTTGTGGCAACTGCGTTTGAACACTACTGGGTATGGGGGGTGGTGTTTCTTTTTTGGGCTGTTGGTTCCTGTTACACGCGTGAGGTGTTTCTCCTGTTTCCGATTGAACGGGATAAAACACCGGTTCTTTACTGGCTTGTCTGCGTATTTTGGGCAGGATTTGGACTATGGTATCTGTTTACAGACATCCTCTGGCGAATAGGCATCTACAGCGTTCTGGGGTTTGATCTATACGGAGGCACTTGATTTGCCAAAGCAACTTCTTCCCAGGGAGGCGTATACGTCTGCCGAATGGTTCAGCAGGGAGCAGGAAAATCTGTTTTCCAAAACCTGGTCTTTTATCGGACTTGCATCTGAAATTTCCAAACCCGGAGACTTTGTAACCGGTAAAGCCGGTCACTATCCCGTTGCGGTAGTCCAAAATTCCGATGGAGAACTACGTGCCTATCACAATTTGTGCCGCCATCGCGGTACCGAGTTGCTTGAAGGCCAGGGCAACACGGGAAAGACCCTGGTTTGCCCTTATCATCGATGGACCTATGGATTGAACGGGGAATTGCGGGGACTGCCCAACAAAGCCGAATGCTTCCCCGACATTAATCGCAAGGAATGGTCGTTGAAGGAAGCCTCGATCGGTGTCTTCAAGGGCATGATGTTTGTCAATCCGGATCCCAAGCAATCCTTTGATGACTGGATTGGCCCGTTAGCGGGCGCAGAATGGCCGCACGACATTGAAGATGCCTCTCTCGTTGCTGGAGAAGAGTTTGTTTACAGGTTGAAGTGCAACTGGAAGGTTTTCTTTGAAAATGCGATTGACGGTTATCATCTTGCCTATCTGCATGAAAATACGCTTGGTGGACCACTTCCAGGCCTGAACGAATGGGAAAGCCACGGTCAAAATCTGGCATGGTATTCCACTGAGCGGGATAGTGTTCGAAATCGCATTCCAAAGTTTGTTGAAGAGCAGGCCAGCAAATATTCAATGCTAACAATCAAAGGTGCAGAAGAGCCTGGCTATGGCGGGGTTTACATGCTGTTTCCAACTACCATCGTTACGCCAAGTCCGTGGTCGTTGACCCTTTCCCGAATGGAGCCGGTTGATCCAGATACCACCTTGCTTCGAGCGAGAACCTGGATCACCAAATCATGGATGAACTATGCTGACAGGCTTAAGGATACCCCAGGTTACAACCCGCAAAGTGGAATGATTGAATCGGATCATTGGAAGGTCCACCCGCTGGAGACCGGTGACTTTCAAACTGAAGATGTTTGGGTTTGCGAAAAAATGCAACGATCGCTCCACTCACCGGTCTATTCGGTCGGACCGTATTCCAAGGGTAGCGGTGGTGAGGCAATGCTTGAGGAGTTCCAGAAGATGGTGCTGGGCTATCTTTAAGTGCTGGCACCTGAATAAGGCTCCATCTTGACGCCGGTAATTTTCCAGCTGCCATCCTGTTGCTGTTTGAGGGTGTAAACGGCCTGCCATTGTTTGCCGTTGCGGTCGGTCGCAATTACCTCCTGATAAACTTCCCCATTAATTATCGTGTTGCGCCCGAAATTGTAAAAATCGGGGTCATACAACGGTGCGTAGCCGCCCCTGACCATTGCCATAAATCGTTCAGTTGTCTGGAATGAATTGCGAATGGTTGGTGCGGCATGGGAAAAAGCACGGTCGTAATCAGTTTCCCGGAATGCTGAAATCTGATCCGAAATTACGTCTTTAACAGCGGCCACGTCGCCGATCGCGACGTCTTCTGCATTGGCATATCCAACCGACATCGCCAATACAAACAGCGCAGCGACAAACACTTTCCAAACTCGGTACGGCATGGTTTGTCCCTCCAGTCATCGGCTCTGTAAATGCTATCCGATTTATCTGGCGTTCGGAGAAAAAGATTCAAGACTGTGGATCAATTGCTTTCTTCATGGATCATTTGCATAGCCATGCGGCCCAGGATGGGCACAGCTTTGCCATAGGCTTTGGCTTTTTCAGGGTTGGATGCATTACCATCTACCGATCGGCGATAGACCCCCTGCAAAATTGCAGCGATACGGAAAAACGAGAATGCCAAATAGAAGAACCAGTGCCCGATTTCCCCAATATTGCGTCGGGCACAATAGTTTTTCACATATGTCTGCTCGTCTGGAATGCCGAGCGCATCCCTGTCTACGCCGGCCAGACCTCTAAACTCACCTTCATGGGGCAACCGCAACTGCATGCATTGATAAGCAAGATCCGCCAGTGGATGACCGACGGTTGAAAGCTCCCAATCAAGAATACCCAGGATTTTTGGTTTCTCCGTATCAAACACCATATTGTCCAGCCGATAGTCGCCATGAACCAGCGATAGCACACCATCATCCGGTGGCATGTGGTTCTCAAGCCATTTAATCAATCGATGGATATCGTCACAGCGATCCAGTTCGCTGGCCACATATTGTTTTGTCCAGCGTGAAAGCTGTCGCTCAAAATAATTGCCGGGAACGCCAAAATCAGAAAGACCGATGGTTGCGGGATCGATTGAATGAAGGGCAGCGAGTGCCTCGTTCATTGCATCGTAGATTTCGCCACGCTGCTTACTATCATCATTCAGTTCAAGAAGCGCTGGATCCCAAAATATCCGCCCTTCCAGATATTCCATGACGAAAAACATACGCCCGATAATGGAATCTTCCTCTGACAAGTAGAGCATTCTGGGGACAGGCACTTTAGAACCGGAAAGTGCCCGCATTACACGAAATTCCCGGTCAACTTGATGCGCAGACTTTAGCAGTTCACCAAGCGGTTTTGCTCGCAGAACGAATTTTTTCTCTTGAGTCTCAAGCAGATATGTCGGGTTGGATTGTCCGCCGTCAAATTTTTTAATGGATATCGGTGGGCTAAACCCGTCAATGACGGTTCCCAGAAATTCACCTATCAGGTGTGTATCAAGCGGGTTGGATTCACTCATTGGCTAGCCGAATGTAGCGGTGCCATGGGTCATCCTCCTGCCAAAAGCGGCAACACATGTACGGTGCTGTCTGGCTTGATTTCCGCAAACCAATTGTCACGGAAAATTTCTCCATCAATGGCAACAGATACACCCTTGTTCAGGCGCGGTTTTAAACCCGGGTAAAGTTCAACAAGTTCATCCAGCAGGGCGCGAACGTTTTTGGCATCGCTATCGAGCTCGTTCGCACCGTTGGCAAGCGCCTTCAGGCCACCCCACAGGATAATTCGGGCCATTACACCTCAATCAGTCTACTTGGCTTCGTCTATCGCCTTGAGCACTTTTGGAGGCGACATCGGGATATCAGTCATTCGGATACCGGCAGCAGCCGCAAGCGCATTTGCAACGGTTGCCAATGGTGGCACGATCGATGTTTCCCCAACCCCACGTACACCATAGGGATGTCCAGGATTTGGCACTTCCAGAATAACTGCATCAATCATCGGTAAATCCGAAGCAACAGGGATGCGATAATCAAGGAAACCCGGGTTTTGTAACCGTCCTTCGTTATCGTAAATGTATTCTTCGTTCAACGCCCAGCCAATGCCCTGTACTGCGCCACCTTGAAACTGGCCTTCGACATAACTGGGGTGAATCGCCTTGCCTGCGTCCTGGAACACCGTGTAGCGAACAACTTCCGCACGTCCGGTTTCCGGATCAACTTCAACATCTGCAAGGTGGGTTGAGAAACTCACACCAGCACCATCTGCGTTGATTTCATGATGCCCTGCGATCGGACCACCCGTGCTGCTGGCATTTGCTGCAATTTCCACAAGTGACATAGGCTTGAAGTCACCGGCGTTGGATCCGGCTGGTTTGGCATGTCCGTCTTCCCAGACGACTGCATCTTCAGGAATGCCCCAGGTCTTTGCGGCACGTGCACACATAACTTTGCAGGCATTTCGTGATGCCTCGATTGCCGCAATTCCGCTTGCAAAGGTAACACGGCTTCCGTCGGTGACGTCATTGTAGCCGAGCGAGGCCGTATCAGCGATGATAGCTCTTACCTTTTCGTATTCGACACCCATTTCCTCAGCTACCATCAGGCTGAGTGAGGCGCGTGAACCACCAATATCCGGTGTACCCACGGAAAGCCCGACTGTGCCATCCGCATTTACCGCCAATGAAACACTGGTTTGGCCACCAAAATTAAACCAGAAACCACAGGCAACACCGCGCCCCTGATTTGGACCGAGTGGCGCGCTGTAGTGCGGATGGTTTTTTGCGGTCTCAAGAGTAAGGGCCAAACCGATATCGCTGAAAGTCGGACCGTAAGAGGATTTGCTGCCCGCAGATGAGGCGTTCTTCAATCGAAACTCGATCGGATCCATGCCAACTTTCTTGGCCAGCTCATCAACAACGCTTTCAATGGCAAAAGCTGCCATTGGTGCTCCAGGCGCGCGGTAGGCAACCTGTTTTGGCCGGTTGGTAACAATGTCATAGCCAACCGTTTTGACGTTTTCCAAATCATAACAGGCAAAAGCACTCATTGCGCCAAATTCGACAGGCGAACCCGGATATGCGCCACCCTGGTAGCGCAAATTGGCGAAACCAGCTGTAATTCTGCCGTCCTTCTTCACTCCGATTTTAACGTCGACGCTTGAGCTGGCGGTTGGGCCACTTGCCCGGAACACTTCATTCCGCGACATCACAATTTTTACCGGGCGATTGGATTTTTTCGAGAGTGCAAGCGCAACCGGTTCGATGAACACAGTCGTCTTTCCGCCGAACCCGCCGCCGATTTCAGATGCGGTAACCCGCAATTGGGATTCTTCAATCTTGAGCAAGTCAGCGCAAAGCTCACGGACATAGTAGTGTCCTTGGGTGCAGCACCAAAGTTCGCCGCGTCCGTCGCTGCCCAGTGTGGCAAGACAGGCATGCGGTTCGATATACCCCTGGTGGGCAGCCTCCGTCTTGAAGCTCCGCTCGATGATGATGTCGGCTTCCTTGAAGCCTTTGTCCACATCGCCATGCCCGAACTCGTGGCGGTGGGCAATGTTTGTCGGTTTGGTGGGCGCTGGATCAACACCATCCGGCACCATGTCCTCGTGCAAGATAGGCGCGTCTGGTGCCAACGCTGCATCGACATCGGTAACGCCTTTCAGGACTTCATACTCGACCTTGATCAACTTCAGTGCTTTGCGGGCAGCAGCTTCACTTGACGCTGCAATCGCAGCCACCGTATGGCCATCATAAAGTGCCTTTTTGCCAGCCATGACATTGTCCATGACATCGGGATTGTCAAAATCTGATCCAAAATCTGCACGGGTTACAACTGCGTGTACACCTTCTGCTGCTTCAGCTTTGGAGGTGTCAATTGACTTGATCAGGGCATGGGCATGGGGGCTGCGCAAAATGACACCGTGGAGCATGCCGGGTGCAGAAACATCTGCTCCAAAACGGGCTTTGCCTGTAACCTTGTCCAAACCATCCGGTCTTAGGGGACGCGTACCAATACTTTTGAACTTGCGGGCGTCTGGGCTCACTTCTGATTGATAATTCATGATTTAGCCGCCTTCATTTCTTCTGCGGTATCCATGACCGCACGGATGATCTTGTCGTAACCTGTGCAACGGCAGAGGTTTCCGGCAAGCCAATATCGAATTTCGGTCTCACTTGGGTCGGGGTTCTTTTCAAGTAGTGCTTTTGCTGCGACCAGAAAACCTGGAGTACAGATGCCACACTGAAGGGCAGCGTGTTCGAGAAACTTCGATTGTAACGGATGCAGGTTTTCACCTTCGGCCATTCCTTCAATTGTCGCAATTTCACAGCCTTGGGCTTCTGCACCCAATGCCAGGCATGAACACACAAGACGGCCATCAATTGTAATGCTGCAGGCACCGCAATCGCCCGAGCCACAACCTTCTTTACTGCCGGTTAGTCCCAGTCGGTCGCGTAATACCGTAAGCAGGGTTTCATCAGGCTCACAGAGAAACTCAACTGCGTCACCGTTTACAGTTGTTGAAACATGAATCTGGCTCATTTTTTTCCCTTTGCACGATCAGCAGCAATGGTAGCTGCACGCTTTGCCAGCACACCAGAAACTTTGGTTCTGAATTCTACTGTACCGCGTTTGTCATTGATTGGAGTTGCAGCAGCCGATGCGGCAGCGGCGAGGTTGTCGAGCGTTTTGTCGTCAATTTTATTTCCGATCAGGGCCTTTGCCGCTTCTTCAACCAACAGTACCCGGGCAGCGACTGCTCCAAGTGAGACCCGCGCATCAGTGCACACATCATTTTCGTCAAGCGTCAGGCTAACACCGGCGCCAACAACTGCGATGTCCATCTCTGTACGCGGAATAAACCGCAGGTAAGCATCTGATGATCTATCCGGCCGCGCCGGCAGAAATACGGATTCAACAAACTCGCCAGCAGCAAGTGAGGTTTTGCCCGGACCTGTTGCGATCTCGGAGACCGGCACATCGCGAGAAGCTTTCGGGCCGATAACCCGCGCAACAGCATTCGCGGCAACCAAAGCGGGAACACTGTCAGCCGCAGGGGAGGCGTTACACAAATTGCCAACCAACGTTGCCCTGCCTTGAACCTGCGTAGAACCGATCAATTCAACACCTTCAACAACACCTGGCCACAGGGCGCAAACACCTGCATGCTCGCCAAGCTCGGCGCCACTCACGGCTGCGCCGATCCGAAAGCCACCATCTTCTTCGCTAATCTGCTTAAGCAAGGGGATGCGTTTGATATCAACAATCAAATCCGGCTCGATCATGTCGCCGCTCATCTGAATAATCAAATCCGTACCGCCAGCAAGAACGCGGGCTACGCCCTTTTCGCCTGCCAACAAAGTGACAGCGGCATCAATGGTTTCGGGTGCCTCGTATCTCATTAAAAAATCCTATCTGGAGTCCCGGTTGTATCAATCTCGCGGGATGTGTGCAGTGTCATTTAACAGTCTTGTTGGACTTGGATCAACACATCAATTGCACATACTTCGTCTGATAGAATTAATAGCGGATTGATTTCGATTTCCGCAATTTCCTTGCGCTGTTTTGCGACGTAATTGGCAAGGTGTTGCAAGGCTTGGACAATCTTTGTTTTGTTGGCAGATGGTTTACCCCGGTAACCGTCCAGCAGTTTGCATATTTTAAGGCACTCCAGGGATTCCAGAATGGCGTAATCACTTGCAGGTAGCAGAATGGTATTTGCGTCTTCAACCAACTCAACCAGTGTACCGCCACTCGCCAATGTCATTGCAAGCCCGAATTGCGGGTCCGAGCGGATGTTGACCATCAGTTCCGCAACAACATCGTCGATCATCGGTTCAATCAGATATTTATCCGTGACCGCATCTTTGTCGTAATCCATTACATTGCGATGCATTTCATCAATTGCCTGAGTAACCGCTTCGCTGGAGAGCAGGTTTAACCGGACTGCCCCTGCCTCGGATTTGTGGGGAAGATTTGCACTCACCATTTTAAGTGAAAGTGGGTAACCGATTTCATCTGCCGTCAGTGCAGCGTTGTCGCGATCAATCACCCTGCCATCGGGTATTGGCAATCCGGCTGACTTCAGTATTTCCTTGCCGCTCGCTTCATCCAACACGGTCAATTTCTCATGCACTGCAGTGGTAACCAACGCCTCAGGTTTGTCATTCAGTATTTTGGCTCGGCGTTCTCCGTACCAGACGGCTGCTCGAATCGCCTCGAGTGCCTCGTGGATTCCTTGTGAAGGTGTCACCCCCTTACCCACCAAATAGGTGCGCGCTTCTTCATCCAGGTTTTCCGGCAGTGTTGAACATACCGCGGCTGGCAGTTTGGCATCCCTGGTTGCCTTCACGAATGATTTTGAATCATTGAAATAACACCATCTTGATTCATCCAGCCCCGGCAAGGGGTAGTCCTGCAATATGATTGCCGCGTCGTAACCATCACCACAAGCGGTCTCGAATACTGGTGGAACTTTTTCAGGATCGCCCCAAATGGGCGTCGTGTAATCAAGTGGATTGGATACCGTTGCGATATCAGGCAACAATTCTGTCAATTTCATTGTCGTAGATTCTCGTGGTTGCGGAAATTCGAGGCCTATCTTTTCTCCATGATCCGCAAGCATCGTTGCGCCACCACCGGAGCAGGTAAAGCCGATCACGCGATTGCCCTTTGGAATGCCGGAAACGCAAATAAATTTAAGTGTTTCAAGCATCTGTGCCGGATTGGTGACCCGAATGATCCCCAATCGCTCAAACAAGGCCTGGTAGAGATCATCGGAACCGGAAAGTGAGCCGGTATGGCTCACTGTCAGGGATTGACCAACCTTGGAAGAACCGGTCTTTAGGGCAACAATTGGTTTGCCCAGACTTAGCGCCTTTAACGCGACCTCACAAAAACGCTGAACATCGCGCAGGCCTTCAATGTGAATGCCAATGGCGCGCACTTCTTTCTGTTCGCATAGAACATCAACAAAGTCCTCAAGCTGCAGGACGGCCTGATTGCCGGCAGAAATCATGTGGGTGAGGGGCAGGGAACGTTGGCTCATGGTCAAATCTGAAGACAACATGCCGCTTTGGGTGATTATTGCGGCCCCAAAACCCGGGCATGAACCTCCGTGGGCAAACGGCCACAGCGCTACGTGATCCAGATAATTGATCATGCCGTAGCAATTGGGTCCGATGAGCGCGAGGTCTCCAGCAGCTTTGATGAGAGCCTGCTGTGCCGCTTCTCCGTTTTCACCCGCTTCACCAAATCCTGCCGTATAACAGACAACTCCGCCGGCTCCAGTGCTTTTCAGTTGGCCTATCACATCAATTGCGCTGGCGCCTGGAATGGCCAGAAATGAACCGTCCGGTCGCTCCGGAAGTTCTGTGACGTCTGAATAGCATCGGAAACCACCGAGCGTTTCGCGTTTTGGATTTACAGGCCAGATCGCACCGGAATAACCGGATCTCTTCAACTCGTTGATCACGACTTCCGCATCGCGACCACCAATAATTGCAACGTGTTTCGGTTTCAACAGGCGCCGCAGATTCTGCCTTTGACCGGGTGTCATGCTGGTCCTCTACTGTGTGCCTCTCAAGTGCAGTTTCTTGCGTGCCTCTGCTGGCGTAAGAACCTTAGCCCCAAGTCGCTCGATGATCTCAACGGCCCGTTCAACCAGTTGACCATTGGAAGCAAGGACACCACGATCCAGATAGATGTTGTCCTCCAGTCCAACCCGTACATTTCCGCCCATGACAACGGCAGCGGCTGCCATCGGCATTTGCATTCGGGAAATGCCAAACCCTGCCCAGCTGGCATTTGTCGGCAATTCATCTTTCATGACTTTCATGGTGTCGACACTTTGGTCCGCTCCCCAGGGAATGCCAAGGCAAATCTGAAACATTGGCGGTTCTGCAATCAATCCTTCCGCAATCATCTGTTTGGCGAAGCGGATATGGCCCAGTTCAAAGACTTCGAGTTCCGGCTTTACACCCCATTCCTTCGTCAACCCGGCCATTTTGCGCAGCGTGGGGGGAGTGGAGATGTAAATTTCATCACCATCGCCAAAATTCAAAGTGCCACAATCAAGGCTGCAGATTTCCGGTAGCAGACCTTGCACGTGAGCAAGGCGCTCAATCGGGCCGATCATGTCGGTTCCGGGGCCGGGCATTGCAGGGTTATCTTTGTCCGGCACCCAGTCGCCGCCCATACCCGCGGTAAGATTGATAATGACGTCGGTATCGCTGTCACGGATCCGGTCAACAACTTCCTTGAAGAGTTCCGGATCGCGTGATCCTTTCCCGGTTTCTGGATCACGAACATGGCAATGGGCAATGGCAGCACCTGCTTTGGCAGATTCGATTGCAGCTTCCGCCACCTGCTTTGGTGTTACAGGAACGCCTGGATGGCGTTCGGTTGTAGCCCCAGCACCTGTGACCGCACAGGTCACGACAACTTCATAGTTCACGGGTCAAATCCTCCTGTTTGCCATTTTTCTAATGGCCAAATTATTGTATTATTGTCGATTTTTCGACAAAGGTATGAACCTTGTATTCAGGCAGTTGTAGTGCGGGCAGCACGTGTACCTTTTAAAACCGCCACAATGCCTCGGTCGCGCTCCGCAGCCAGATCGGTGAAGTGGCGGCTTCCCGCAATTTCATTGCAGCCATCAACCATTCTATCGCGGAGTTCTTTCGTAAGTTCTGGTGCCTCAAGTCGGGTCCACGGCAATTTGAGCGCGGGGCCAAACTGGTCAAGGTTTGTTGCCATCCCACCTTCGCCACAAGCAATGTGGAAAGCCATGCACTGGCCAAACATCGCCATGCGTGGAGCAGGGCCATTTATCAACGCTGTGTCGATCTGTTCCGCAGTTGCTTCACCATTGGCAACCATGTGCAATGCTTCGCGCCACAGCGCTTCTTGAAGCCTTGTGGCGACAAAGCCGGGGATTTCCTTGTTCATAACCAGTGGTGCCTTGCCTGCAATTTCATAAAACGCATCGGCCCATTGCACGGCTTCCGGCGAGCTTTTTTTGCCTCCAACAATTTCTACCAACGGTAACAGGTAGGGCGGGTTAAATGGATGGCCGACAACGGTACGTTCTGAAGCGGAGCAGCGCTGTTGTATCTCTGTCATAGTCAACCCGGACGTCGAGGATGAAATCACCACATTGTCCGGAACCAATTCGGCTAGCTGTTCATACAACGCCTGCTTCAACTCCAGAATTTCCGGTGCGCTTTCCTGGATGAAGTGGGTATCTTTGACAGCTTCGGCCAGATCAGTTGTGATTGTCAGACGATTACGTGATGCACCATCTGCCAGACCTAATTCTTCCAGACTGATCCATGCGGTGTCGATGATGTCACGAAACGAATCTTCCTCATTTTCGTCATGCAGATAGCTGATCACGTCATAACCACGCGCAAGAAAATGTGCGGTCCAACCGCCGCCAATCGGTCCGCCGCCAATACTGGTAATCCGGGACACTTTTGAGGGTTCAATAAGGTTCATGATTATTTGCCTTTAAATACCGGTGCGCGTTTTTCGACAAAAGCCTGCACACCTTCTTTTGCATCTTCAGATTTCAGCATCGCGCGATATGTGGGTAGATCCCCGGTGCGCATAGTCGCAAATGCATTTTCAAGCGGAACGCACTCAATTGATCGAAGCAACTCCTTGACGGTTTGTAGCGCCAGGGGAGCCGATTGTGCCAGTTGATCAGCCCAGACGCGCGCTTCGCTCATTAAATCGTCATACGGAACGATTTTGTTGATCAGTCCGTAGCGTGCGGCGTCTTCCGCAGTCATGCGCCGTCCCAGCAAAAACATTTCCATTGCGATGTTGTGGGGAATGCGGCGGGGAAGGCGCTGAATGGCGCCGGCATCCGGCACCATGCCAAGCGGCATTTCAGGGAGTCCGAACTCCACATGATCTGCTGCAATCAACAGATCACAGCCAAGTGCGAGTTCAAATCCGCCACCAATCACCAATCCGTTGAGTGCTGCGATAACCGGTTTGTTCAAATTCCAATTCTCGGTCAGACCAGCAAATCCACCATCGCCATAATCAGCAGTTTCCCACCAGTTATCGAGTTGGGTTTCACCAGAATTCAATGCTTTCAAATCCCATCCAGCTGAAAATATCTTGCTTCCCTCTGCCGTCAGGATACCAACACGAAGTTCCGGATCATCGCGTAATTCTGCAAATGCCGCACCAAGCTGCTGGCTCATTTCGATGTCAATTGCATTGACTTTTGGCTTGTTCAGTTTGACTTCAAGCACGTGCCCGTTTCGGGTAACTTCTACAGATTTGGTCAAGGGGCTTCTCCAGCGCTTCAAACTCCGGGATATTACGGTTCAAGGTTCCAGAAATTTGAGATTTTTCGACCGTCTCCGCCGGTAAACGACAGGTAGTTAGCGTTTTTTCGACGAGTCTGAGGAAGAATCCTGGCCCGTTTTGGCCCAGATAAAATAGATGTTTCGCGAGTATATAAAAAGCCCGATGCCCTGACCCAGAATGAATACGGGATCCATTCGGTGAATAGCGTAGATAAACAGCATCAGACCGCCGCAGAACGAAAAATACCAGAAAGCCTCCGGTACAATGCTCGCCCGTGCCCGTTCACTTGCAATCCACTGAATAATGAATCGCATTGAAAACATCAGTTGTGCTCCAAAACCTACTGCAAGCCAAAGGAGTTCACCGGTCGAAGTGGATAGCCACCATTCATTGAGTGCTGAAATCATGCGGGGGATTTACTCTTCTGTTACCTCGGGCGCAACCGTTCTCTTTCGAAGCCACCGAACACCGAACAAATCATACAGGCCCCAAATTGCCCGCGAAAAATTATTGTACTTCGATTGTCCGGCTATACGGGGGCGATCATTTACGGGTCGAAATTCGGTTTGGTATCCGTAAGTTTGAAAAAAGGCAGGCAGGTAGCGGTGATAACCGGTGAAGAACGGAATGCGAAGGGCAGCTGCGCGCCAGTATACTTTGGTACCGCAGCCCGTGTCCGGGCAATTGTCTTTCAAAACGAAGTCACGGATTGCATTGGCGGCCCGCGACGCAAGGCGCTTGGAACCGGTATCACGGCGTTTGGTGCGGATGCCGCCCACGAGAGCCGGGCCATCACCGCTGGGTGCGCCCAAAACTTTCAGTAGATTTACGATGTCGGCGGGGTCATTTTGGCCATCACCATCCAGTTGGGCAATCACATCGAACTTTGCAGCCAGAATGCCGCTGCGCATTGCTGCACTTTGGCCCGCATTGGTAACATGTTTTAGCAATCGAAGGTTGGGATGTTTCTTTTTGAGACCGATAACCTCTTTTGCGGTTTTGTCGGTGGAGCAGTCATCAACAACCAGCAATTCACCCAACTTGCCAGCCGGGATAACCGAGTAACATTCCTCTATCAGGCGACCAATATTGCCTTCTTCATTGCAGGCCGGAATGACCAGGGAGATTTTCATTGCAATTGATGACCTAGCTTGACTTGAGGCGGCGTTGATCTCATACACGCGCCGAATTGGCAAGCGGATAACCTTCCTTTTTGCAGTATGTTTGGCTGGTCGATTTTCGCGAAAGCAGTGTGCTCCTTGATGATCAAATATCCCGACGAAAACCAAGTGCCGGTTCATCTGGCGTCATTCCTGGCGCTGATCCTTGCGTTTCGGGTGATTTCGCTGTGGTTCAACAATTCGGAACTGTTTTTTGACGAAGCGCAGTATTGGTTTTGGGCACAGGAACCGGCGTTCGGATATTTTTCCAAACCCCCAATGCTGGCCTGGATAATAAGCCTTACAACTTCAATGTGCGGTTCTGACAGCTCGTTTTGTACTCGCCTTGCTTCGCCACTCCTGCATACCGTAACAGCATTCTTTATTTATTTGAGCGCAGCGTCGCTGTTTGACAGACGAACTGGCTTTTGGGCGGCGCTGGCTTTTGTAACTCTGCCAGGAATATCCCTGTCGGCAACAATTGCCTCAACCGATGTGCCGTTGTTGATGTTTTGGAGCATCGCGCTTTACGCCTATGTGCGTCTCGTAAACAGCACTGGATTGGGGTGGGCGTTGCTGCTTGGATTAGCGCTTGGGGTCGGGCTGTTGTCGAAATATGCGATGGCATATTTTGTCGGCTGTGCAATTATCCATGCATTGATCGAGCGAAGCAGGGATCATCCGCTACTCACTTATCGGTTCTGGCTTGCTTTCGTGATTGGGCTCATGATTTTATCACCAAACATCTGGTGGAACTTCCAAAACAGTTTTGTCACAGCTGCGCATACAGGCGAAAACATTGGCTGGTCCGGGTTTCAGCTAAACTATACCGGCGCACTGGAGTTCTTTGGATCGCAATTTGGTGTTTTTGGACCAATTTTGTTTGGCATCTTTTTGGCAACAATCTTTAGAATGTCAAAGGACAGCATATCACCGGCTCACCGGTTGCTGCTGGCATTTTCATTGCCAATTATACTGACAATCTTGTTCCAGGCTCTGATGAGCAAGGCCTATGCAAATTGGGCCGCCGCCGCCTATGTGGCAGCAACCATTTTGGTGGTGGAAATCCTTGTAAACCGGATACCGGGCATCTGGTTGAAGGTTTCGTTCTGGTTGCGTGGCATAGTGTTCGCGGCAATTTCCGTTGCCGTATGTTTTGCGGGGCCTGGTCAACTGGTGCTCCCTAAAGGGATACAACCCTTCCTTCGCACACAAGGGGGTAGTGAAATTGCAACGCATGTTGCAGCAATGCTGGATGAAGGTGAATACAGCGCCTTGGTAACGACAGATCGAAAACTATCTGCGCTGCTGAATTACTATTTGCGAAATCGCGTTGAACCAATTCATGCATGGCGCTCGTCAGCCATCCCGCACGACCACTATCAACTGGTCGCCGCCTATCAAGATGCTCCAAGCGGTCCAGTGCTTCTGGTTACCCGTCAGCCAAACCAGGCTGCAATCTTGTCCAAATTTTCGGAAAACCAAGCGCTGGGTGAACGCAATATTGCGGCTGGTGAAATCAAATCGGTTTTCTTTTTTCGTTTGGACAAGTATCAGGGCGGTAGCGTTGCCGAATAAAAATCCAATACGGAAATACTGAATTTCACCAATGAACACCCAATCCAGCCAGTCCAGACCAAATGTAATCAAAACTGCCGGAATGCCATCCGGTCGGGAAATTGCGTTTCTTGTTGTTGGTTCGCTGGCCTCGATTTTTGCGGCCTATGCGTTGTTTTCCGCAAATCCTGAGCTGGATCTGCAGGTTAGTTATTATTTCCAGTTTGGCGAACAACGCTTCATTCTCGGCTCAGTCCCGGCAGTCAGCATTGCTAGGCGGGTAATGATGTACGGATTTGCCGTGTTTTATATTTGTGTAGTGGTCTTCGGTCTAATGGCATGGCGCAACGCCAAGCCAGTTTTACACTTGCAATGGCACAAATGGATGTTTGCCGGTTTGTGTGGTCTTGCCGGGCCAACACTACTGGTCAATGTCATTTTAAAAGCGAACTGGGGCAGGGCGCGACCACTGCAAACATTGGAGCTTGGTGGTAATCTTGAGTTTACATCCTTCTGGGTCTGGACAGATCAATGCCCAGCCAATTGTTCATTCGTCAGTGGCGAAGTAGCGACCGCGGTGATGATACCGGTATCATTGGCGCTGGTAAGCGCTAAAATGCGACCAACGCTGTATTTGGCAGCTATCCTGGCTTGCGCATTTGATGGATATCTGAGAATTGCGCAAGGTGCGCATTATCTCTCTGATGCATTTATGACATTGCCATTGATGCTCATTACCGCTTGCGGGCTCTACTACTTCTTCTACCTTTGGCCCAATACCCCCGTGGCGAAGTTCTCCCCACCGGCAAAGTCGGACTAGCCGTACTCCGGTCAACATAAACAATCACTGTTAGATAAAAAGTGGCCTGCCTGTCTCCCACTAAAAGACAGGCAGGCCTTATGTCGCGAATGCAACTTCCATCGTTCTAGGAAGCCAAATGGGGCAAGGTTTCCGTAGAACTCAAAGGTAGCGCAACTCGCGCCATTAGCCCGAGGGCTAACTTGAACACCCAATGAATTTCTTGAGTGTAAAGAGCGTGGAGTGCCCAACAAAAAGATTATGCGGCAAGATGGATATGCTGTCTCCCAAATAACGCGCTTGCCAAGGATAGCGCACCTAAAGTCAAATGAAAAGTGGCGATTATCTCAAGTCGCAACCCGGGGGGGACAGTCAACAATGAAATAATCGCCGGTCCCACCACTAAGTCGGCGGGACCATCTGAGGAGGTCAGAAAATTGACCTCATAATACTGTGTATCGTCTGTTTGCACGGGTCCAAATGAGCAACGACGAGAACCAGAAGCGGAAAGATCATGCATTTAAGTAAGACCCCCCCGGTTGGAGTTTGCGGTTTCTTGAACCAAATTTTCCACCGGGTGAATTGCGCCGCTAACACGTGAGCGCGTGTGAGCAACCTCGCATAAACCAAACCAGTAATCCCTTGATTTACCTGGTTGAATTTTATGCGGTACGTCAATTTCTCTACGTTTCATTGTATTATATTTAATAACAGAAACGGAAAAAACCTGATTATCTTGCGTATTTATCATTACACACCCAGCTCGGATAAGATTACGCCTTTTAAAGTATATAAATACAAAAACAACGGGTGTTGCAATAAGTTTATTTGATAGATTCACGCAATTTTCAAGATATACTCGACTGAGCATTGCGCATTATGGAAGCAAGCGCCGCACTGGCAAGTCGTGCGGCAGGTGGATCGGCACGGCTTGTCAGTAATACAGGTATCTTGCCGCCTAAAACAATGCCCGCCGCGCAGCCGCCGCGCAGATACACCAGCGCTTTGAACAAGGCATTCCCGGATACAATGTCGGGAACAATTACCGCATCCGCTTTGCCGGCGACCGGATCGTCATCAAGACCTTTGGTTGCGGCAGATTCTGTCGACAAAATCAGATCAAGCGCCAGGGGGCCGCGTACATCCGAAGTTGGTACGGCATCATTTGCCCAGTCTTCAAGTTCTTTTGCCTCAAGTGATGAAGGTACTGATGGAATTGCAGATTCCGTTGCCGACAGAATGGCGATTTTGGGCCGTTTGATGCCTGTTGCACGAGCCAGGGCATCAACGGTTACAATTGCGCTTCTGCGGGTCTTGATGTCCGGTGAAACATTAACCGCTGCATCACTTACAATGATTGGATGACCGGTTTCCGGTTCGGTAATGTAAAATACGTGAACCAACCGGTTGGCAGTGCGGATTCCATGTGTTCGGTTTACCAGTGCCCCCATGAACGTATCGGTGTGAAGTTGGCCTTTCATGACAACGTCTACCTCACCATCCCGGCCAAGCGTTGCAGCCGTTATGGCGCAATCCTCCTCGCTACTAGCCTCAATGATTTCCAAACCGGATATGTCCCAGGAGAGTTTGTCAGCCTCCAGTTTAATTCCGTCTGGATCACCAACAAATACAGGCGTCATGATGCCGGCATCACTTGCAAGTTTTGCAGCTTCCATAGGCAAAGGAAAACCGGCTCTCGCGATGGCAGTCCGGGATGGCGCGTGTTGTTTTGCAAGCTTTAGAAGTTGTTCAGGGCAAGCGACTTCTTTGTCGGTGAGGAAGGGGTTTTTCGTCATGGGCATTTCATCCTAGTGATAATCGCAGCAATCCGATACAGGCAAGCAGTATGAGCAAACTCAAGCAGAACTGCCTATAGAATTTTTCCAACGATGGACGAAAAATCCAACAGCCGAGAAGTACGCCAATAATGAGCGGTGGTGTTAGTATAGCACCACGGATGAGTGCGATTTGATTCATGACGCCGTACATCAGCAAGTAGACTATTGATGTGAACATGGTCAAAAGCAGATACATGACCAGTGAAGCGCGGATGGTCCTCGCCGGGGCTTCGCTGGCCAGTACGTATAGGGCGACCACCATGCCACCAACTGAGGCGAGACCGGTAACAATACCTGAGACCACCCCTGAGCCATAGAGACCTGATCTTGTTGCAAGGAATGTTGGCCTGAATTTCATCAATTGGGCGACAGCCAATGCCAAGACGACTAGCAAGGCGATCAATTTGGTGGTTTCAACTGGAAAAGTAACCGTGAAATGTAATCCAATTGGAACCCCGATTATTGAGCCAATGGTCAATCCCCATACGATTGTCATATCTGCGTCGCGCAAGCCCCCTCGAAACATCAAAATGCTGGCGACGCCCTCAAGAATATAACAAATCGGGATAAGATCCACCGGTGGCAAGATGATCACAATGCTCGCCATGACCAGAGCTGACAGGGCAAACCCTGAAAACCCTCTTACAAGCCCGGCCAGGAACACAGCCGTCAAACAGATCAACAGTTCCGATGTCTCCAATTGCGCAAAATCTGCAAGTTGATCCAGCATGGCAATCTCTTCAGTGTTCTCGGGTTCTGGCAGGCGGCCAATCCGCCTAAGTCATTTGAGGATAGTTCGAATGAAGAAGATTGTAGTGGACCAGATTGATCATTTTATAAAGCCAAATTCTACTAAGACTGTTGGCCGCAAGTAGTTAGAGGTAGGGATGTGTAAATTTTTGCCTCAAATTGTGATCTTCTGACCGGCTGGTTTTGATCCCTTCTATCCCAATATCCCGCAACAGGTGATCGTCTAAATCACAAAGCGCTCTGCGATCGAAAAGACCATGGCAGTAGTTTTTCCAGGCCTTTTTAATTTCAGCAATAGTCAGTTTAATTGTTGGCCTAAGATCTGAAACTCGCGAGATGGCTGTGGACCATCGACTTTGGTCTACACATTGAGTTTGCATGGGATGTCTCCTGGAAAAGTTGGATTTACAGTTTGCCAACTATCCGAGCAGGGAGGATGGAATTCAAACATCATTGCTTGACTTTACGTGTGCGAAAAATGCACACATAATGTATGCCCAGACGCCTTCCACCATTGAATGCTTTGCGTGCCTTTGAGGCTGCTGGCCGCCATGGCAGCTTTAGCGAGGCGGGGCTTGAGTTGAATGTGAGTCACTCTTCAATTAGTCGGCATGTGCGGGGGTTGGAAAGGCGCCTTGGGGTCCAGCTTTTCAAGAATATGCCGCGTGGCGTGAAAATCACCGAGGCAGGGTGTAGGTATCTTGAAACAACCAGCGCTGCATTTGACGAAATCGCGGAGGCAACCGAGATTTTGTCTGGTCATACAGAAGACAGTATTAGTATCAGCAGTGAGCCAACATTCACGCTTAAGTGGTTGATGCCGGCACTCGGTAAATTTCACGCACTGCATCCAGGGGTTGATATAGATATCGACGCTGGCTTTGAATTGGCTGATCTGCATCGGCACGAGTGTGATCTGGCGATACGGTTCTGCAGTCAGGATGTTGTGGGTCTGGAATCTGATTTGATCAGCAAGTCACCGGTCTTCCCGGTGGGTGCGCCGGATCTGATGGGAAAAAAGCTTCGAAACTTCGATGCGAAAGAGTTGCTGAAATTCAGGCTTTTGGTTGAAAACCACGGCGAGCTTTGGCGCCAATGGTTTGAAATGGCCGGTATGCCTGATGTGAAATTACCCAACAAGCCAAGCAAACTCAAAACCATGTTAGCAATTGAAGCAGCCATTGCCGGACAGGGCATTGCTCTCGTATCAATGGAACTGGTTGCCAACGATATCAAAGCCGGCAAATTGGTTTGCTTTTCAGACATCGGTCTTGATTATGGGGCTTACAAACTCGTTTACCAAAAGGCCACAATGCGCCGGCGTTCTGTGCAGATATTCAGGGACTGGCTGCTGAACGAAAGTGCCGGGTTGCGCCTTTAACCTAAAGAAAAAAAGGGCAGCCCCGAGGCCACCCTTTTAAATCCAGTAGTTTGCAAGAGACTATGCGCCGGCTTGTGGCCGCATGTCCTTTGGATCGATGCCAGCAACTTGAACTGGTTTTTTCATCGCATCACGGCGGAATGGTTCACCCAGCTCTTGGTTCAGAACCACTTCGATGAAAGTGGTTTCATTGCGTTTCATCTGACCTTCTACCGCATCAGCCAGCGCTTGCGTCAGATCATCCATGGTGGTTACCTGGACGCCCTTGAGGCCACAGCCTTCTGCAATTTTCGCGTACTCAACACCGAGGTTGAGTTCTGTCCCGACAAAGTTGTCATCATACCAA
The DNA here is from genome assembly GCA_021775415.1 of Hyphomicrobiales bacterium. Lineage (GTDB taxonomy): Bacteria > Pseudomonadota > Alphaproteobacteria > Rhizobiales > Rhizobiaceae > JAALLB01. The sequence continues at coordinate 95,276 of JAJFHV010000014.1, forward strand.
AGCGTTGTGTTGCGTTTTTCCGCACCCCATTGGTAGTTGCGGAAAATGATCATGGTGATGGGTGGCCAGTCGTTGCGGCCACAGGCGGTCATTTCGTTCATGGAAATACCGAAAGCGCCATCACCGGCAAAGCCGACAACCGGTACATCAGGACAGGCAATTTTTGCACCCAGAATAGATGGAAAGCCATAACCGCAGGGGCCGAACAATCCAGGGGCCAGATATTTGCGGCCCTCTTCAAAGCTTGGATAGGCATTCCCGATCGCGCAATTGTTGCCAATGTCTGACGAAATGATTGCATCTTTTGGCAGTGACGACTGAATCGCCCGCCATGCCATACGCGGTGACATGTGCTCAGGCTCGCGATTGCGGGAGCGCTCGTTCCAGTTCGTGCCTGGATCGTCGTCCTCATGGTCCATCGAAGAAAGTGTTTGCAACCATGAGGATTTTGTCTGGTGGATTAGTGCTTCGCGTTCTTTGCGGTCAACATCTCCTGCGGACGCATCCAGTTTTGCAAGGATTTGTTCTGCAACGGATTTTGCATCGCCCTGAATGCCAACGGATACTTTTTTCGTAAGACCAATCCGGTCTGAATTGATATCAACCTGAATGATCTTCGCATCCTTTGGCCAGTAATCAATGCCATAACCTGGCAAGGTGGAAAACGGATTGAGCCGTGTACCCAATGCCAAAACAACGTCAGCCTTGGAAATCATCTCCATGCCGGCTTTTGATCCATTGTAGCCCAATGGTCCCACATGGAGTGGATGGCTGCCGGGAAATGCATCATTGTGCTGGTATCCACAACACACCGGTGCACTCAATTTTTCAGCCAACGCTTTTGATGCTTCAATTGCACCGCCAATTACAACACCAGCGCCGTTCAAGAGGACCGGGAATTTCGCTTCGGACAACAGTCTCGCTGCTTCGTCGATAGCCTGTTCGCCGCCCTGAGGCAGTTCCAGACGGACAATCTGTGGTAATTCAATGTCAACAATTTGGGTCCAGTAGTCGCGAGGAATATTGATCTGTGCAGGTGCACTACCACGCCATGCTTTTTCAATTACCCGATTGAGGACTTCTGCCATGCGGGAGGGATCGCGTACTTCCTCCTGATAGCAAACCATGTCCTCGAACAGTTTCATTTGTTCAATTTCCTGAAATCCACCCTGGCCAATTGTTTTGTTGGCAGCTTGGGGTGTTACCAGCAAAAGCGGAGTGTGGTTCCAGTAGGCAGTTTTAACCGGCGTTACGAAGTTGGTAATACCAGGCCCGTTTTGGGCAATCATCATCGACATTTTGCCGGAGGCACGTGTGAACCCGTCGGCAGTCATGCCGGCATTGCACTCATGCGCGCAATCCCAGAACTTGATTCCCGCCTTTGGAAACAGGTCGGAAATCGGCATCATGGCCGAGCCAATGATACCAAACGCATGCTCAATGCCATGCATTTGCAGGACTTTTACAAAAGCTTCTTCTGTATTCATTTTCATCGCGCATCATCCTTCAAAATCAAAAGTCAAATTTGGATAGCGAAGTATGGACTACTCACGCTAGTTTCTAATCTATAAGCGATCTTGGTAATCGGTGTCATAGGGCCAATTTGACCCAACGGTGGTGCCAATAATTAATTGCGCGCGAGTTCCGCCATCGCAGTAGAGATAATACGAACACCTTCTGCAATTTTTTCCTCGCTAATCGATGAGTATGCAATTCGGAAAAAATTGGTTGGTGCATCTTTTGAGCCAAAGAACGGTGTCCCCGGTTCGATTACGACGCTTTTCTCAATCAGCAGATCAGCGAGTTGATCTGAATCGAGCCCTTGCGGTCCCTCAATCCAGAAGCTGGTGCCACCAAAATGCGCTGCAGTAGAATTGCCCAGGCCGTACTCTTGCAACGCACTTGCCATAATTTTTCGACGCGCTGCAAAAGCCTTTCTGAGCTTACGCATTTGTGAGCTGTAATGGCCGAGTGCCATGAAATAGGCGGCAGTACGCTGGCTGTGCCCCGGAGGATGGCGAAACATCAAGTGGCGAAGACTGCGGGCCTCGGCGATAAATTGACGTGGTGCGCCCAGATACCCCAGGCGCAGACCCGGGAACAACGATTTGGAAAAACTTCCGACATAAATCACGCGTCCCTTTTCATCCAGCGTTTTGAGTGCGGGAAGTGGAGACGCCAGAAAATTCATCTCAAATTCGTAGTCGTCCTCAATAATAATGAAGTCATGCTTGTCGGCCAGTTCCAACAATTGCTTGCGACGTTCAACCGGCATGGTTGCGGTGGTCGGGCATTGATGGCTTGGCGTGATGAACAGAAAATCGCATTTGCTGAGCACTTCCTCATCAGGAACCAATCCATGTTCATCGACGGGCAATTGCCGGATCTTGCTGGTGCGCTGCGCCAATATATTACGCAAATCCGGATAACAGGGTTCCTCCAGGACCACGGTTGTTTCGGATGACACCAGTAGTTCCGCGATGAGGTAGAGTGCATTTTGCGCACCGAGCGTCACCAGCACATTATCCGGTTCCATGTAAATTCCACGCTGGGGTAAACTGTGGCTGGCAATATAATCCAACAGAATAGGGTCATCATGGTAACTGTAGTCACCTGCAAGTGCGCCGAAGTCTCGGGCTCCCAGTGCCTGTCTCGCGCAGTCACGCCACTCGGAGTGACTGAACAGGTTGAAATCCGCTTGACCGTAGGAGAAAGGGTAGTCATACTCGCGCCAATTCAATGGCTTACGGACAAATTTTAAATCTTTACCTGAATACAATAAACGACCTTGCCAGTCGATTCTCTGGCTCTCTGCTGCTTCATTGGAAAGCCGTGGTGGATAAGCGGGAGCATCCTCATTGACCACGTAACCGGATCTTGGACGAGGTATCAGATAGCCATCATCGGCCAGCGCCTGATAAGCGAGCGTAACGGTATTACGCGCAACGTTTAAGTGCTTTGACAGGTTTCTGCTTGAAGGCAGCCGCTCACCGGGCTGTAGAGCTCTGCTCAGTATCGCATTGACCACTTTCTCTCGCAGTTGTGACTGCAAGCTGGCTGGAAGCGTGGGGTCGAGCTGGAATAAAATTGCTTTCATAAACTGAGACTCTGGCACCATACATAGTGTAATTTGGTTCTATATGCTCATCAACATCGGATTTAGCTTTTTGACAAGTGGTTTTCCCGGTACTGGGTTAAAGCCGATGAAATAGAGGGTAGTTGGTGGCGTCAGAACACATGATGCATGCCAACAAAATCACGGATGGCAATTGAAGTCGGTTTACAGCAGTTAACCGAGCTTCGTAATTACGCATTGACTTCACTGATGGGTGCTGTTTGCGTGCGCAGCGTAGAAATTACGTTGCCAACTTGGGAGGATAAATGTCGGACAAACGATTTCAACCAGTTTCGGGTTTCGATTTGCCGCGATTTGCTGGTGTTCCAACGTTTATGCGTTTACCCTTCGCCGAGGAGGGCAGCGACCTTTACAAGAAAACTGATATTGGTCTGGTAGGCATTCCCTGGGATGGTGGCACAACCAACCGTCCAGGAGCGCGTCACGGTCCTCGGCAAGTCCGTGATCTTTCCACGATGATCCGTACCGTTCATCCAGTATCAAAAACCAAGCCGTATGAATTGTGCAATTGTGCTGATCTTGGAGATGTAGCTCCTAATCCGGCAGGGCTTGAGGACACGCTCGAGCGCGTCACCAAATATTATACCCGGCTTCAAAAGGACGGTATCGTCCCGTTGTCGGTTGGCGGTGATCATCTGACAAGCCTGCCAGTTCTTCGTGGTTTAAGTAACGGTAAGCCGCTCTCAATGATCCACTATGATGCGCATACTGACCTTTTCGAAGGGTACTTTGGTGGCACCATGTATACCCACGGCACACCATTCCGTCGAGCAATCGAAGAAGGTTTGCTCGATCCCAAGCGGGTTATCCAGATTGGTATCCGCGGTACAATGTATGACGGTGAGGATATCGAATGGGGCAGGGAGCAGGGGGTAACAATCATCGAAATTGATGAAGTCCGCGAACGTGGTCACGAAGATATCATGCGCCAGGCACGTGAACTTGTTGGTGATACGGAAACCTATGTGAGTTTCGACATCGATTTCATTGATCCGGCATTTGCGCCGGGAACTGGTACCCCTGAAATCGGTGGTCCAGATACCTGGACTGCGCAACAGTTTGTTAGGGGGCTGAGGGGCGTAAACACGATCGGGGCGGATGTGGTAGAAGTATCCCCGCCATTTGATCAATCGGGCAATACTGCCTGGGTAGGGGCATCTATCCTGTTTGAATTACTTTGTATTCTCACCGAGGCACATAAAGCTCGGGGTTGAATAGAGCCTAGGGGCTTTGAGAACGGTGAATTTGGCTGTGCAGCGTGGCTAATTTCATTATCGACTGTCGCTGTGTTTGAGTGGAGGAAAAACTCATGAATACTTTAAAAACTTTGGTGGCAGGTCTTGCTGCCGGAACGGCCATGCTGGCAATCAGCACGGCAGCAAATGCAGCGGAGGAACTCACCGTTGCCTACTTCCTGGAGTGGCCAACGCCAAACCAGTTTGCCCAAGCAAACGAAATTTACGAAAAAGAGCTTGGCATGACGGTCAACTGGGTGTCTTTTGATGCTGGTACTGCAATGTCTGCAGCCATGGCTTCAGGCGACGTGCAGATTTCATTCTCACAAGGTATTCCACCATTTGTGGTAGCTGCATCTGCCGGGCAGGATCTGCAAGTTGTCGACGTTGCGGTTTCTTATTCTGAAAATGACAACTGTGTTGCACGTTCCAGCCTTGAAATCACAAAGGCCAATGCCAAGGAACTTGAAGGCAAGGAAGTGGCTGTGCCAATCGGTACAGCGGCCCATTACGGCTTCTTGAAACAAATGGACCACTTTGGTGTTGATACATCGACCATGAAAATTGTTGATATGGCTCCACCGGATGGTGCAGCAGCATTTGCCAACGGAAACCTTGACATGGTTTGCGGTTGGGGCGGTTCACTGCGGCGCATGCTAGAGCACGGTAATGTGCTTTTGACCGGTGCTGAAAAAGAAGCGCTGGGTATCCAGGTCTTTGATGCAACAACTGTTCCTACCCAGTGGGCGAAGGAAAATGCTGACCTTTTGGCAAAGTTCTTGAAAATTACTGCTGACATGAACGCCAAATTCGCCGCTGGTGGCGCAGATGAAATGACCCCGGCAATCGCAAAAGCAGCCGGTATGGACGCAGAGGCAACTGTTGCAACGATGGCAGGCTTTGCCTTCCCAAGTGCTGCAGAACAACTTGGTCCAAAATGGCTTGGTGGCGGAACACAGACCTTCCTCAAGGAAGTGGCTGACTTCTTCGTTGCGCAGGGAACCATTCCTGCTGCCCGTGATAGCTATGAAGGCGCAGTAGACGCGAGCTATCTCAAAGCTGCTTCTGAAATGTAATTCCTATAACGGATTACTTGCGCGGCCCATTGCAAATAGTGGTGGGCCGCGTCACACTGACGAAAACAATAATAAGTATGTGGCGCCGCCACCGGGGAGGGGAAGTTGGCCAAATCTCAATCAGAGGGATTGCATCTTAATGATGTATCCATGACCTTCAGCTTGCCGGACGGTGGTTCGGTTGAGGCGCTGAAGAATGTATCGCTCGACTTGAAAGAGGGCGAGTTGATGGCCGTTCTCGGACCATCCGGTTGCGGCAAGACAACTCTTCTGAACATTGTAGCAGGCTTTTTGGCTCCAACTGGTGGCACCGTCATGTTGAATGGGCATGAGGTATTAGGCCCGCACTCAGAGCGAGGAATGGTTTTTCAGCAGGGCGCTCTGTTTGAGTGGATGACAGTCCGGAAAAATGTCGGGTTTGGTCCTTCGATGAAAGGTACTCCGCAAGCTCAAATTGATAAACGTGTTGATGAGCTGCTGGATATAGTCGGGCTTCACGAGTTTGGCGAAAAGGCAGTCTACGAACTCTCGGGCGGAATGCAGCAGCGCGTAGCGCTTGCAAGGTGCCTTGCCAATGATCCCGATGTAATCTTGATGGATGAGCCGCTTGGCGCACTTGATGCGCTAACACGGGAAAAAATGCAGGGGCTGGTGCTCAAGCTCTGGAAAGAAACGGGCAAGACCATAGTTCTGATTACCCACTCGGTTGAAGAAGCGCTGTTGCTGGGCGAACGGCTTTTGGTAATGGCGCCACGACCGGGACGTATTCACAAGGAGTACGGCTTGCCATTTGCTGATCTTTCAGTCGGTGCGGATCTGCGTGAAATCAAGAAGCATAAAAAATTCGGCCCAACCCGGGATGAAATTCTCTCGATGATTTGGGAGATGGAAGAAGAAATTATGGGCAGGAAGGAGTAGCGTCATGTTGATCTTAGCAATTTATATCGCAATTTTTGTTCTCGCCTATTTCGTCTATAAACTGGTTGCAAAACGGTTTGAGAAGAAGGATGGCTTTACCAGCCGCAAAACCGTGACCTTTGGTGATGAAACCACGGTCACTGCAAACCGCGCTGCCTCAATTATCTCTGTGTTGTCCATATTCTTGATCTGGGGAGCTTTCACCGGTTCAAAATACACGCCAATCCATGTGCCCGGACCGTTTATAGGTGAGACATCTTTCAATTACACCGCAGTCAATGTGACCGGGAATTCAGACGATGCAAAGGTCCATATCATTGTTCACCCGGTGAACAAGGCTCCAGACCTGCCTGAAATTGATCCATCCGGAGATAGTGGGTTTGCACGCGACGACCGCATTACGGTTGGAGCATGGCGCACTCAACTCTTCCGTGCGCAAAACAATGATGTGTCCGGTAAGGGCGAAGGCTACAAGATCGTTGCGATAGATGGGCAACCTATTGAACCTGGAAAACGCGTATTCATCGATGGTGGTTCGGTGAGGATGACCGCCAAGGGTTCGCTATCATACGAACCAAGCAAGGGCTGGCAGATGGAGCCAATATGGCTTCCTGCACCCGAAGCGGTGGTGTCACGACTGATAGAAATCTCTCGCGATGGCTATCAGAATGTAACTTTGATGGAGAACCTTGGGTGGTCTCTCTATCGGGTGATTCTTGGATTTGTGCTTGGCGGTATTGTCGGCATTCCACTTGGCTATGCCATGGGCTTGAATGATTGGTTCCGTGGATGGTTTGACCCGATCGTGGAGTTTATGCGACCGGTTCCGCCCCTGGCGCTTATCCCGCTGGTAATCATTTGGTTTGGCATTTGGGAGCAGGGCAAGATCAGTCTGTTGTTCCTGGCTTCGCTCTGGATCATGACAATTGCTGCTCGTGCTGGCGTTTCCGGTGTGAACATCACCAAGGTTCATGCGGCCTATTCTTTGGGAGCATCCAAGTTCCAGTTGCTGTCAAAGGTCATCATGCCCAATTCGCTTCCTGAAATCTTTACAGGTGCACGGGTTGCCATGGGGGTTTGTTGGGGAACGGTTGTTGCTGCAGAATTGGTGGCTGCGGAAAAAGGTGCCGGCAAGATGATCATTGCGGCATCCAAATTCCAACAGACTGACATCGTGATCATGGGTATCATCCTGATTGGGATTATTGGATACGGTATCGATATATTGATGCGAATTGCCGAGAAGCATCTGATCCCATGGAAGGGTCGAAGCTGACAATTTCAGATCGAGCCTTAAAAGGAGCGGGATAATCCCGCTCCTTTCGTTTGTGAGGTTCTGCGTCTATGATGCGGTGCCATGAAAAATGAAAAATTTCCATCTAATCTGAAACATTCCGGCGGGGATTTTAGCCTCAAGTCGTTGCGTATCTTTTTGATGGTGGAAGAATGCGGCTCTATGGCGTTGGCGGCCGAACGATTGAAAGCAAGTCCGTCCGGCATATCTCAGCACATATCTTCGCTTGAACGAGATATTGGCGGGGAATTGTTTGATCGTAACGTAAAGCCGTTAGCGTTGACCCCATCCGGCTATATTTTGAAAAAGCATGCGACACGCATTTTGGATGCGGTTGGTACGGCACGCTCAGAGCTGTTTGAAATGCAATTGGCAATTCCCGATCAATTGCGATTTGCTGTAATCAATGACCTCGACGCAACGATCACCCCGATCTTGGCCAGCCATGTGGTGAGGGAATTTCCAGGGTGTATCTTTAAAGCACACTCAGCACGTTCAGACTTCATGACGCAAATGCTGAGCGAACGCAAAGTCGACATTATCCTCACAGCAGACCCTCCAAGCGACTTGGATGAGTTTGAGATAATCCCGGTACTAAGCGAACCGTTCATACTATGTTGTGGGAAGGGATTGGTTGATCCCTCTCTGGATGTGGTCGAACAACTTGAGCAATTGCCGTTCATCCATTTTGATCCACAGATGCCGATGGGGCGATTGGTGTCCCAGCATTTGCGACGCTTGAAGATGACGCCTCCAATGCGGTTTTCATTTGATGCAACACGCTCAATTCTGACAATGGTGCGCGATCAATCGGGCTGGGCGCTGGTGACACCTTTGTGTCTGCTCGATTCTGTTCGCTACCGGGATAGTCTGGATTTGCATCGCCTTCCGTTCAGCGGATTCTCGCGTACGGTTTATCTGGTTGCCCGGCGTGATGAACTGGGCAGTCTCCCATCAAGACTTGCGGCTCTTACCGCCAATCTTGTTCGCCAGCATCTGATACCGGAAATTCATGAAATCTTGCCATGGTGTGGCGACTTGTTTCAGCTTCACGAGGGTGAGTCCGAATAAATCAGTCCAGATGGATTTTTTGCGAATTGCGGATTTGGCTGTCTGCTGCTTTATCAATGTATAGTGGGTGATGCTCCGCTAGCACTGTTTTTGCCTTCTCGCGTGCGACGCCCCAAATATCCGGACCACCCTCATCACTCCAAACTCGCGGCGTGTCCCGGTTTGCGAATTCGGGATAATAATAGTCTCGTTCCATCGCGGCCATGGTATGCGCGCCTCCCAAAAAGTGTCCTTCACCGGTCACAGCTTCAAGGATCGCATCAAACCCTAGGGTCTCTTCATTGACCTCCACACCACGAATAGTGCGGTAAATGTGGGATAGCATTTCGTTATCAAGCACAAATGCCTCGAAGGAAACACCGAGCAAGCTCGCCATCATGCCGGATGACTCATAAATCATGTTGGAGCCGGCGAGCCCGCAGGCAAGCGCCGAGATAGCTTTTTCTGCGCCCATTTGGGCATCAACCGCCTTTGCATCCGCCATTGATGACGCAACACCTGTGGGCAGGCCAAGGTGATTGCCGATTTGGGCTGAGGCTGCATTCATGATTGAAATTTCACCACCTGATCCACAAAACGCACCGGTACGAAGGTCGATTACAAATGGCCAGTTGGAAAAGATCACCGGATGACCCGGCGCAAACAGGTTTACCAAAATCAGTCCGGCGAGTGTTTCGGCGGTAGTTTGCGCCAACATTCCGGCAAGAGTTGCTGGAGCGGTAGCGCCTGATTGCGCTGCGATAATGGTGTTTATCGGCATGTTGTGCGGAAGTGCTGCCAACATTACGGACACTGCGTCCTCGCCGTAGCGCAGCGGTGAGATGACCGGTGAGATATGAACCTTACAGAATGGGCGTTGCTTGAACTTGCCTTCACCTCCCATCGCGATGTCGAACATCTCAATCACGGGAGTAACGTATTCGCCCAACATAAAACTGGTGCCTACCGGTTTTTTTGTTCCGCGCAACAATGCGTAAGCTGTGTTGATATCGAGGTCAAAATTGTCCGTCATATCGGTTGCTACGCAGCAACGTGTGAACCAGCTTACGTTTTCCAGTGTGTCGGCAAGCCGGGTGAAATCATATAAATCCTTCAAGGTGGAAGAACGATAGATGCCGCTTTCCAGGTCCAGTGTTTGCACACCGGCACCACCCGTGCCGAAATGGACTTTGTCGCCACCGACCTCGATATCAAGTGATGGATCGCGGCCGTGTAAAACGAATTTCTTCGCTGCTCCTGCGATGATGTCTTCAACGAACGGTCGTGAGAAAGACAGGCGCCCCAAAGCGTTTGTGGTGCAACCCTTCGCAATCGCCTGATCCATAACGACTGGTGGTACCTCCGCCATGCCGATTTCCTCAAGGATGCGATAGGCGGTGTCCAGAATTGCTGTTACGTCCCTGTCTGACAGTGGGCGGTATTGCCCGCCAACCTGACCAGGGGCTGCGGGCTGATGCTGTTTGACCTCCGCATTACGCATGGCAATGCGTCCGGCGCGACCGCGGGTTCTTCTTCCCTGGGTATTTGAGCTTTCGTCCATGTCGATTCCCCTGTGCTACTTACAGACACAAATCCCCACTGCAGCTGACGTAAAGCGATATTTTTCCGATTAAGGAATTGTGTATCGTGCCGGTGATTTTCATGATCCAGAATTAGCCTGCTTGCGTAATGCGTATACGCTTTGGATAAGTCGGATACCGATAGGCTTTGTGCGGAGAAATTTGGTGAAAACACACACTAGAGTAGCAGTAATCGGCGGCGGCATTGCGGGCTGTTCCACGCTGTATCATTTGACCCAGGAGGAGATAACCGATTGCGTCTTGATTGAGCGCGACGAGTTGACATCCGGCACAACCTGGCACTCTGCAGCCCAGGTTACGAACTTTGGTGGCGTCCAAACCATGGTGGGATTGAAAACGCATTCAATCAATCTTTACAAGGAACTTGCGGAGGATCCCGATTATCCGATCAACTATCACCATGCGACCGGCGGTTTGCGTCTTGCTTCTACGCAGGACCACATGGACGGTTATGCACATTTCCAATCGATGGCAAAGGGAATGGGTGTCGAGTTTGAAATTCTCGACCCTCAGGAGTGCAAGAAGCGTCATCCATTGATCACTACCGATAACATGCTGGGCGCGCTTTGGGATCCGCTGGACGGTGATATTGATCCGGCGCAATTGTGTCAGGCGTTGGCAAGACGGGCCCGCAAGGCCGGCGCGGAGGTGTATCGACACAATCCGGTAACCGGGATTGATCAAAAGGCTAACGGCGAATGGGTGGTGCATACCAAGAATGGTGACATTACCTGCGAAAAAATCGTCAATGCAGGGGGCTATCGCTGCAATGAACTAGGCGAGATGATGGGCGTTGAACTGGCGGTTGCATCCATGGAGCATCAATATCTCCTGACGGAGCCAATTCCAGAAATCGAAGCTCTAGATTTTCGGGTGCCACTCATTCGTTGCCCGCATGACGACTTTTATCAGCGGCAGGAAAAGAACGGCCTGCTGGTTGGGTTTTATGAGCAGGATTGCAAGACCTGGGGTTTGGACGGGATCGACCCGAATTTCACAAATGCACTGTGCCCAGATGATCTGGACCGGGTTGTCGATGTCATGGAAGGCGCGTTTGCGCGTATTCCATGCCTGGAGAATGCAGGCATTCACTCCATCATCAATGGACCGATTACCTATACGCCGGATGGCTTGCCGCTGGTTGGCAAGATTCCGGGTAAACGCAATGCATATTGCATAACCGGTTTGCGGGCCGGATTGGGTGAGGGCGGTGGCCATGGCTGGCTACTGGCGCAAATCATCGCGCACGGCGAAGCCTGTTACGACACATGGTGCCTGGATCCGAGGCGATTTACCCAGCACGCAACCATTGAATATACCGCCCTGAAAGCGATTGAAGACTACCAGAACGAGTTCCGGTTCCACATGCCGCACGAACATCGGCCTGCCGGGCGGCTCTGTAAAACCACCGATCTCTACCCAGTGTTGAAAGAAGCGAATGCAGAATTTGCCGTGGTAAATGGCTGGGAGCGTCTGGACTACATAAAGCCTAACGCAGATTTTGATGAAACCCACTCGTTCAAATTCAACAATACGTTTGAGCTGATCGGCAAGGAAGTCGAACGGGTGCAAAACGGAGTTGGTTTGTGCGAGGTAAATGGATTCAATCGGTTCGAGATCACCGGAGCAGGCGTCCATGACTGGCTGGATGGCATCATGTGTTCTCGAGTGCCGCGCAAGGTAGGAAAGATTGGCCTGACCTATTTCCTCAATCATCTAGGCAATATCAAGGGCGAGGCAACGCTCGCCAATCTGGATGAAAACAAAGTCTGGTATGGTTCAGCTGCCGCGGCTGAATTTCATGACATGGACTGGCTCACTGAACATTTGCCAGATGATGGTACGATCCAAATTCAAAGCCTGACTAACACGCACACAATTCTGATTGCTGCCGGGCCACAATCCCGCGACGTACTTCAAGCGGCTGCCCCTGATGAAGATTGGGATACTTTCGCGTGGCTGTCTCTCAAACAGGTTTCGATTGGAGGCGCACCAGTTGTCGCAATGGCGGTGAGCTTCTCCGGTGAGTTGGCTTGGGAACTGCACATTGCCAATGAAGATTTGAAGTCCGTACATGATTTGTTGATGGTGGCAGGTGAAGCGCACGCTATCGGGTATTTTGGTCTTCGAGCAGTGGAATCCATGCGACTTGAAAAGGGTTTCCGCCATTGGAAGGCGGATTTGATTACCGAGTTCAATCCATTTGAGTCTGCGCTTGAACGATTTGTCAAAATGGACAAGGAGTTCGTCGGCAAGGCCAGTCTGGTAGCGATGCAAAGTGCAGGCCCAAGGCAGGGTTTCGTATCTCTGATCCTCGACAGCACTGAAGCACCTGCTCATCCAGGCGATTCCATAATTCTGAATGGTGAGGTAATTGGCACCATCACTTCTGCCGCATGGGGATATCGGGTAAACAAGAACATCGCGATGGGATTTGTCAAACCGGAGTTTGCAAAGATTGGCGTGCAATTGCATGTTGAGGTAATAGGCAAACAGGTGGCGGTAGTCGTCGTTGAACCTTCTTTGTATGACCCTGAGTACAAGATCTTAAGAAGCTAAAATTGAAGAGTAAAAATTGACCAAAGCCTTATTCACCAAACCCTTTACTCAGCAAGAAGCTGTACCGGATGAGGTTATCGACAGGGTAGTTGAAATCCTGAAAACCGGGAGGTTGCACCGCTATAACACGCTGAGTGATGAATTGTCTGAGGCGTCATTGCTGGAACGCGACTATGCAGAGTATCAGGGCAGCAAATATTGCATTGCCTGCACATCGGGCGGATACGCCCTGACAGTCGCTTTGCGTTCGATCGGGCTAAAGCCGGGCGACAAGATATTGGCTAATGCTTACACACTTGCTCCTGTGCCAGGCGCAATTTACGCGGCAGGTGGGGTGCTGGTGTTTGTCGACATTGATGATGACTGGCACACGGATATGGTTGATCTTGAAAAAAAGGCCGCAGAAAGTGATGCCAAATTCATGATGCTCTCGCATATGCGGGGTCACATCGCTGACATGGATGCGATTGTTGCCATATGCAGTAAATACGACATCTCGCTGGTTGAAGATTGCGCTCACACGATGGGTGCACACTGGAAGGGCGCACGTTCCGGAAATTTCGGTAAAGTCGCCTGTTTTTCTGCGCAAACCTACAAGCATATCAATTCGGGAGAGGGCGGTTTGATCACCACCGACGATGAGGAAGTCGCTGCCCGAGCAATTGTGCATACGGGTTCGTATATGCTGTATCAGCGTCACGGCACTCCGCCATCAGAAGAAATGTTTCGCCGTATTCGACTGGACACACCAAACATGTCGGGACGGATTGATAATATGCGTGCCGCGCTAATTCGCGGCCAGTTGTCAGGGCTTGAAAACAACATCCAGCGCTGGAACAGCCGCTATCGAACGTTGGAGCAGGGATTGATGGGGTCAAAGCACTTACATGTTCCTGAACGAGCCCAGCATGAAGCATTCGTTGGTTCTTCAATCCAGTTTCAGGTGCGGAATATAGAGAGCCGGAATATTCCCGAATTGGTAAGCAGATGTGCTGCCCGTGGCGTTGAGATCAAATGGTTCGGGGACGATGAACCCAAGGCATTCACAAGTCGCTATGATTCATGGCAGTATCTGGGCGAGCAGCCCGTTTTGGCAAAGACCATGGAAGTGCTTTCAAAAACCTGCGATTTGCGGGTACCGTTGACCTTTGATGAAGCGGATTGCTCGTTAATTTTTCAAATTATTTGCGAAGAAGCTGATCTTCTGGCAGATGAATTGCGTGACGCTGGCTAGGCTAAATCGTTGGCACCAGAGCATTTGTAATTTGGTACCACATTCATCTGGCAGATTGCGTTACGTGTGTGGCTAATTCGCAAATCTAGGATATCTCGACCCATGAAGGTAGAAGAACGGAATCTGGATACATCCCCCCATGTATCAGATGAGGTCCGCCAGACCACCTGTTACATGTGTGCCTGCAGATGCGGCATCAATGTGCATTTGCGCACCGGTGAAGATGGTCAACCCAAAGTCCGGTATATCGAAGGAAATCGGGATCATCCCATCAACAAAGGCGTGCTTTGTGCGAAGGGTTCCGCCGGTATCATGCAGCATTATTCTCCTGCGCGATTGATGAAACCGATGTTGCGCACTGGCGAGCGTGGCAAGGGTGAGTTCAAGGAAATTGAATGGGACGAAGCGCTTTCAATTGCCAGCGAATGGCTTGGTGAAGTGCGGAAACGCGATCCCAGAAAACTGGCATTTTTTACCGGTCGTGACCAAAGTCAGTCGTTTACCGGATGGTGGGCGCAGGCCTTCGGCACGCCTAATTTTGCCGCTCATGGTGGTTTTTGCTCGGTCAACATGGCAGCTGGCGGCATCTATACTTTTGGTGGTGCGTTTTGGGAGTTTGGTCAGCCTGATTGGGACAAGACTGAGTTGTTCATGATCTTTGGCGTGGCTGAAGATCACGATTCCAATCCCATCAAACTCGGCCTTTCAAAATTGAAGTCCCGTGGTGTGAAGGTGATCGGCGTTAATCCGGTTCGCACCGGATACAATGCCATTGCTGACGAGTGGGTTGGGATTACGCCGGGAACTGATGGATTATTTGTTCTGTCGCTTGTGCATGAACTGTTGAAAGCAGGTTCAATCGATCTGGACTATCTGATCCGTTACACCAATGCTCCCTGGCTGGTGATTGATGATCCTAAAGCCGATGATCATGGTCTGTTTGCACGCGATCGCAAAGGCGACCCGCTGGTCATCGACCGCAAATCAGGCAAGGCTGTTTCGTCAAACAAAAAAGGTGTGAAGCCACATCTTAAGGGCGAGGTGAAGCTTGGAAAGGGTCGCACGGCACGTCCCGTATTTGAACTGTTGGCCCAAAAATATCTTTCCGAAGAATACGCACCGGAAACAATAACCGCTCAGACTGGAGTTCCCGCAGGTCAAATTCAGCGCATTGCACGTGAGCTTGCGGAAGCTGCGTTTGAAAGGGAAGTAATCGTCGAGCAGCCCTGGGTCGATATGAAAGGTGAAAAGCACGATCGGATGATCGGTCGTCCGGTTACTTTCCATGCGATGCGTGGCATCTCCGCTCACTCAAACGGCTTCCAGACCTGCCGTTCAATTCACCTTCTGCAAATCCTGCTAGGATCGATTGATTGTCCGGGCGGTTACCGTTTCAAACCACCATACCCGCGACCAGTTACCGGGCAACCCAATCCGCATGGTGGATCAAGGACGAATGAGCCGTTGGCCGGACCGCATCTGGGATTCTTGCGTGGACCGGAAAGCCTTTTGCTTGAAGATGACGAATTAACGCCGCAACGGATAGACAAAGCATTTTCGTGGGACGCGCCAATGTCCTCCCACGGGTTGATGCATATGGTAATCTCCAACGCCCACGCGAAAGACCCTTACGGCATTGATGTGATGTTCATGTACATGGCCAACATGTCCTGGAATTCATCCATGAATTCCAAGGGTGTCATGCAGATGCTCGAGGACAAGGATGAAAACGGCGAATACATAATTCCAAAGATTATTTACTCCGATGCCTATAATTCCGAAATGGTGGCATACGCGGATCTGGTGTTGCCCGATACGACGTATCTGGAACGGCATGATTGTATCTCCCTTCTGGATCGTCCGATTTCCGAACCGAACATGCTCGCCGACTCCATTCGCTGGCCGGTTGTTGACTCGGCGACCCAGGCGGAAGGACGTGATGTGCGTGGCTTCCAGTCGGTGTTGCTTGATCTTGGATCGCGAATTGGGTTGCCGGGAATGAGCAATGAGGATGGCTCCCCGAAGTTCAAGGACTATGCGGATTACATGGTCAATCACATACGCAAGCCCGGTGTTGGGCCGCTGGCGGGATGGCGCGGCAAGAACGGTGACAAGGCGGGTAGGGGAGAGTCCAATCCCGACCAGATCAAACGTTATATTGAAAACGGCGGCTTCTTCGAAGCCAAGGTGCCGGACGAAGCGTTGTATTTTAAACATGCGAACATGGCCTGGCAGAACTGGGCGATTGATATGGGGCTGCAAGACGCGCCTTATGAAAATACGTTCCAGCTTTATCTTGAACCACTGCGCAAGTTTCAACTTAGTGCGGAAGGTAAGGCAGAACCCCAACCACCGGAAACCCATCGCGATCGCATCAAAAAATGTTTTGATCCGTTACCATCTTGGTATGCGCCATTCGAAGGTAGCTTGATAAGCGACGATGAATATCCTCACCATGCGCTCACCCAGCGCCCGGCAGCAATGTATCACTCTTGGGGATCGCAAAATGCCTGGTTACGGCAAATCCATGGCACCAACCCGATGTATGTACCGGGACAAATCTGCGATTCAGAGGGCTTGCAGGATGGTGACTGGGCAATCGTCAAATCACATCATGGGGAGATCACAGTACCGATCAAACGCATGGAAGCGGTCAATCCAAATACCATGTGGACCTGGAATGCGATCGGCAAACGGTCCGGGGCTTGGAACCTGGACCCGGATGCACCGGAAGCCAAGAAAGGCTTTCTGCTAAACCATCTGATCCATGAGTTATTGCCGCCAAAGGGCGACGGTATGCGTTGGTCTAATTCGGACCCTATAACCGGACAGGCTGCATGGTTTGATTTGCGCGTTAATATCAAGAAAGCACCCAATCAGGATGGACCCAGTACCCCTCAATTTCCTGAGCAGAAGAAATCGAGAAAATCACCGATCAATGTTGAATACGGCAAGGAGTGGACGAAGTGACCTGGGAAACTTATCTAATTTATCTGACAACCGTGTTGCTGTTTTTTGCACATCCTCCAGGTCCTAGCCAGTTGCTCTACATCTCGAATTCAATGAGGCACGGTGCTGCAAATGCAATGCCGACAGTAGCCGGTGATCTCTTTGCAAATTCACTGCAGATTGCGATAGCTGGTTTCGGTTTGGCCGGTTTGATACATTTGTCCGGTGAGTTTTTTCAGATTTTAAAATGGTTTGGTGTCGCATATCTCATATGGATCGGTGTCCGAACCATCTTGGACGCAGGAAAAAACCACAAAACAACGCCACCGGTTTCGCGCGGCGTCTTGTTTCGGCAGGGTTTTATCACCTCTGCTGCAAACCCATACGCCGTGGTATTTTTTGCTTCTTTGTTTCCATTGTTTATCAACCCCCATCAGGCAATTACAAGTCAGGTGCTCATTCTCGGTGTAACTTATCTCGTGATTGACGGCGCAATATTGTTGATCATGGGGTTCAGCGCCAAGAAACTGGTTACGCTTCTTGGTACCAAGTTCGCTGTTTGGACGGGCAGGATATCAGGGGTGTTCCTGATCATCGCCGCCGCTTTGTTGTCGATGAAGGATTTTGAGCCGCAAGCTGAAGAGGCAGGCAGGTGACCTCACTCCCGCAATCAACCAACAAGAAACTTGGACTTGTGATCGATCTCGACACCTGCGTTGGATGTCATGCCTGTGTTGTAAACTGCAAGGAATGGAACACCAGCGGCTATGGTGCGCCACTATCGGATCTGGATGCGTATGGCGCAGAACCATCCGGTTCCTGGCTCAACCGTATTCATACGTTTGAAATTACGCCAGATGATGCGCCTGCATCCATTGTGCACTTTCCAAAATCCTGCCTGCATTGTGATGATGCGCCTTGCGTGACCGTTTGCCCAACCGGCGCAAGTTACAAACGCTCGGAAGACGGGATTGTACTGGTTGAAGAAGATCGGTGCATCGGCTGTGGATTGTGTGCCTGGTCGTGTCCGTATGGTGCACGGGAAATGGACCCGGTCGAAAACGTCATGAAGAAATGCACCCTGTGTGTCGACCGCATCTACAATGAAAATCTTCCAGAAGTGGACCGGGTACCCGCATGTGTGCGGACCTGCCCGGCGGAAGCTCGCCATTTTGGAGACCTGGGCGATCCAGACTCAGATGTATCAAAACTGGTTGCGGAGCGCGGTGGATACGATTTGATGCCGGAGCAGGGCACAAGCCCGGTCAACAAATATCTGCCACCGAGACCAAAGACCCACGGTACTGCGGACATTGTTTTCACACCAAAAGAGCCGCCGCTAAATGCCAAGGGATTCCTTGGATGGCTTGATGCGGCACTGGAAAGGCTCTGATATGCATCCCGCTGTTTCAGTCATATTTTTCACGGTTAGCTCTGGAGCTGGCTTCGGATTCCTGACACTCATTGGATTGGGAGTTCCATTGCCGTCGGGATTTCTTGCAGCTTTTATTGCATCAGCGCTGGGTGTCGGATTGGCGGTTGCCGGTCTGCTCTCTTCGACCTTTCATCTGGGACATCCAGAGCGTGCGCTTCTGGCATTTACCCAGTGGCGATCCTCATGGTTGTCGCGGGAAGGAGTATGCGCAGTTGCCACACTTTCGATATATGGCATTTACGCTTTGATCTGGATGTTTACCGGAGAGCGAATTGTATGGCTGGGTGCTTTGGTTTCAATCGGTGCCGTAGCGACCGTCTTCACAACCGCAATGATTTACACACAACTCAAGACCGTACCGCAGTGGAATTCCTGGATGACACCGGCCTGCTATTTATTGTTTTCATTTGCATCTGGAATATTACTTGCCGCAAGTTTTGGTGAGTGGGTCGCATTCGGTGCATATCCCATTGCCTCAATTGTGCTTTCTCTGACCATCGTTGCATGGACTATGAAGTTGTTTTGGTGGCAGAACGCCAACAGAAACACTCTGCAGGCTCGTGGTTCCGATACCGGCACCGCCACCGGCCTTGGGCACATAGGCAAGGTTAAGCTGTTTGAACGACCGCATTCCGGTGAGAACTATTTAACGCGGGAAATGGTGCACAAAATTGGCCGCAAACATGCATTGAAACTGCGAGTAATCGCATTGTTTTTGGGAGCGCTGGTGCCGGTCATAATTTGCCTGATCTTGGTTGGGTTATCGCCAAGCCCCATCTTGTTTGGTTTGGCGTTTTGTTCGTTCATGGCTGGGTTGTTTGTCGAACGCTGGCTGTTCTTTGCGGAAGCAGAACACGCCGTGTCATTGTACTACGATTAAACCAAGCAGCTATTCAGCACTCAAGCTTCCCGCATATTGGGTTAGCCCTTTGATATCCAATATGTGCAGGCAATGCTTGCCTGTTTCCACATACCCTTTTGCAGCCAGATGCCGCAATTCACGAGTGATAGCCTCGCGGTGGGTGCTCAACCGGTTTGCCAATTCCTGGTGAGTAGGGATTTCAATTGTTATCTTCTCGCCTGGAATTTTGACATTGGCTGAAGTCAGGTGAGCAAGACGCAACAACTCTTGCTGAATCCGTTGGCGGACAGCAAATACTGAAAATTCATAAATACGCTCGGTTTGCTTTCGGCTCTTTTCTACCAGTGAGAGCAGGAGCTCAAGAGCAACTTTGCCATCATTCTCGACTACAGAGCGAAGCATGGTTGATGACATTTTCAGCGCGTGAACATCATCGACGGCTATGACACCGGAGGATCGGGGATCATTATCAAGTGCCGCAAATTCACCGAAGAGACTACCAGGCCCAATATCGCCATAGGTGACTTCTTTGCCCTCCGGCGACAGCCCCTTGGCACGAACCGTGCCGCTGACAATTAAATGAAAATCGGTCGAGCGATCATTCTGTTCGATGATTTGTTGATTTTTACGATAAAACACAGGTTGAGCCGCAGCGCAAAGCTCGGAAATTGTTTCCGGTTTTGCCCCCTCAAAGATATTACATGCCCTGAACTGTTGCTCGTTTACCTGAAACATTTAACCAGTGGGATTTGAAAGATAATTCAACTTTTGTGAGTTTTACCACAGTTTATCTCGCGCGAATAGCTATGTTGATTCTCAACGGTTTGGGCGAATTTCACTCTTCCAGAGTAAGAAAACCGGGATAGGGACGACTTTATCACTGCCTCGCTCAAACACCACGGAAATGACGCCGGGGATCCTACCTCAACGCCCCGAGGGTTGGATGTCAGTCGTCGCCGGCCGGTCACCAGGCTCAAGTGGGTGCTTGGGGATCGGCCACTTTTTTTCTATCAGAATGTGGGGCTTGAACATTAGCACTCAAGGCGAAACCAAAATGTACCGGCCAAACAATCCTTGCGACAAACCAGCAGCATTTGTAGCGCGTTGTTTTTTGTTGAAGATCGCGTTGCCACCAGAGCCAGTTGATATTCAAGACTCCAATAATGAAAATTCCAGTAATTCAAAATTGCCTTCCAGAACCCCGGTGACGCATTAGCGTTGTTTCCTTGACATCCTCCCTATCGTCACCGGGCCAATCTGGATGAAATTGCGGGACAGATTCGCATCGCGCATTGCTGCTTCAATACAAATTGGGTATCCGGAGTGAAATTATACTTCCGTGGTTTTCGCCCGGCGGTACCATTTTTCAATGTTTGATGGTGCCAAGTTTCAGAAGACTTGGTGCCAATTTGAAAAGCCGGTGTCGTCGCATTGCTGTCATTGATCCAATCAGCTAGCGTGAGTAGGGAGTTTGAGTTCATTAGGAGGGGTTTCCAGGAATGTTCACTACCAATCACTTCGCCGAACTTTCGGCGTTGATACCGTCTGCTGTCATGCAGACCTATGTTATTGTCATGATAGCGTTGGTCGTAGGTGGCACGCTGTTTGATGTTATTCACAAACAGAGCGCCAAATACTTCTTCCAGGCGGGTCGAAAGTCAGAAAAACAGGCGACACGGGAAGTCGCTGGTGGCGAAAAGATGTCCCTGGCAATCCAGACTGCCGCTTCTGAAGTTTTGACTTCCTCAGAATTCTGTAATCCGGGTCGGCGAATTGCCCACCTGTTGGGGATGTATGGTTTCGTAGCGTACCTCGTTGCGACCATCGTTATGGTTTTCGCCTATCCTACCTCCACCTACTCAACGCCTGCGATATGGCCTGCACTGTGGTGCATTGGTGCCTTGATGGTATGCGTTGGTGGATACTGGTTCTGGTTCTTCATACGAGTGGATGTTGCCGCCGAGGGCAATTCACCATTCCGTCTCGTGCGCGCTGACCTGTTCATTGTTTCGCTTCTGGCAAGCGTCACCCTAGGGCTCATCTGGGCATATCTTCAGGCCAACACCAGCTCTGCACTGACTACCGTATTTTTGGGTCTGTATCTCATCGCTACGACTGTGCTCTTTGCCGGAATTCCCTGGTCCAAGTTTTCGCACATGTTCTTCAAGCCGGCAGCGGCTTACCAAAAACGCATTGAAAATGCGAACGGTTCAAGAAGGAACCTGCCTGCCCCTGCGGACAGAACGAACCCGGAAGACAGGGACAGACACTCCATGGAGCTTTTAAAGGATGCACCCCTTAACATGGGACTGGGCATCAAGCGCGAACAACCGCGTCACTACTGAGCGAACACCTGAATTTACACCAAATTGTAAGGAACCTACGATGCCTACATTTGTTTATATGACAAGCTGTGACGGTTGTGGACATTGCGTGGACATTTGCCCGTCCGATATCATGCATATCGATCCGACCTATCGCCGCGCATACAACATCGAACCGGATATGTGTTGGGAATGCTATTCCTGCGTTAAAGCGTGTCCTCAAAATGCAATTGACGTGCGAGGTTATGCCGACTTTGCTCCGCTGGGACACAGTGTCCGCGTACGCCGGGAAGAAGAAAAAGGCACGATATCCTGGAAGGTAAAGTTTCGGAATGGAACCGAGAAGAACTTTCTTTCACCGATCACTACGGTGCCTTGGGGGACGGGGTATCCTGAATTGAAAGATGAAGCGGCGCCCACTGATGAGATGCGGGAAAGTCAGCACCTTTATAGTGAGCCGGAATATATCCGTATGGATGATGGCGACGTACACACTCTGAAGTCAAACAAACTTAAAATGAAGCTGGGAGTGTATTACTGATGGCCCGCAAGACAATTGTTGAAGACAATATCGACGTTTTGGTCGTTGGCGGCGGACTAGGCGGGAGCGGCGCTGCATGGGAAGCGCGTTTTTGGGGCCAGGATAAAAAGATCATCGTTGCTGAAAAGGCAAATATTGATCGTTCCGGTGCCGTCGCGCAGGGCCTTTATGCGATCAACTGCTACATGGGTACACGCTGGGGTGAAAATAACCCTGAGGACCACGTACGCTATGCGCGCATCGACCTGATGGGTATGGTACGCGAAGACCTGCTTTTCGATATGGCGCGCCACGTTGACTCGACAGTACACCAGTTTGAGGACTGGGGTTTGCCCATTATGAAGAACCCGGAAACCGGGACCTATCTGCGTGAAGGGCGTTGGCAGATCATGATTCACGGTGAGTCCTACAAACCTATCGTGGCTGAAGCTGCCAAAAAATCTGCCGACAAAGTGTACAACCGGATTTGCGTGACCCACTTGTTGCAGGATGATGCGAAAGATAATCGGATCGCTGGTGCCGTTGGGTTTAATGTGCGAACAGGAGACTATCACGTCTTTAAGTCCAAAACGGTAATTGTTGCCGCTGGCGGAGCGTCCAATATTTTCAAACCGCGTTCGGTGGGTGAAGGAGCCGGTCGCGTTTGGTATGCGCCTTGGTCTTCGGGTTCCGCCTATGGGCTTATGATCGACGCTGGTGCCAAGATGACCCAAATGGAAAACCGCATCGTTCTGGCGCGGTTTAAAGACGGTTACGGCCCGGTAGGTGCCTACTTCTTGCATCTGAAAACCTATACTCAGAATTGTTTGGGAGAGGAGTATGAGTCCAAATGGTTCCCCGCTCTCCAGAAAATGGTCGGCAAGGAATATTTGGATCCCGAATTGTCCCATAGGACACACCGGCCTATCCCTACCTGTTTGAGAAACCATGCAATCATCAGTGAGGTGAATGCAGGCCGTGGCCCGATTCACATGGTCACCATGAAGGCTTTCCAGGATCCTCACCTGGAGGAGGTGGGTTGGGAGAACTTCCTCGGCATGACTGTGGGGCAAGCCGTGCTTTGGGCGGCTACAGATGTAGACCCGAAAAACGAAAACCCCGAACTGACCACTTCCGAACCTTATGTTATGGGGTCCCACGCAACCGGCGCTGGTGGCTGGGCAAGTGGTCCGGAGGACATTTCGCCCCCAGAGTATTTCTGGGGCTATAACCGTATGATGACGATCGAAGGCCTGTTCGGCGCTGGCGATGCTGTAGGTGGCACCCCGCACGCGTTTTCTTCGGGGTCATTTACCGAAGGGCGGTTGGCCGCGAAGGCGGCTTGCAAATACATTGATGATGGAAAAGCCGAAGGCATCGTAATCAATGATAAGCAGGTAGCAGACAGAGAAACTGAAATTTTCAAACCGATGGAGCACTACAAAGTCTATCGCAACGAAATTGTAGCAGGTACCGTAAGCCCCAGCTACATCAACCCGAAACAGGGTCTAGATCGGCTGCAAAAGCTAATGGACGAGTACTGTGGCGGGGTGACCGTCAGTTACATGACGAACGAGAAACTTCTCCACATCGGTTTGAAGAAGCTGAAAATCATGGAGGAAGATCTTGAGTTGCTCGGGGCCAAGGATCTTCATGAATTGCTGCGTTCATGGGAATTGAAACACCGCCACCGCACTGCGGAATGTGTTACACAACACACACTTTTCCGAAAAGAGACCCGTTGGCCTGGTTACTACTACCGAGGCGACGCAATGAAACTGGATGATGAGAACTGGCACGTTCTAACCGTCTCGCGTCGTGATCCAGCAACCGGAGAATATACCATGGAGAAGGCGCCATGTTATCATCTGGTTGATGAGGATGAAAAAGCCGCCAAAAAAGCACCGGCAAAGTCTGCAAAGAAAAAGAAACCAACAAAAAAAGCATCCCGGGCTGCGTAATAAATCCAGCGCATGGATGAAAGTTGGACTTGAGATTCAGCCGCAGCTTGTAAATGTATAAGCTGCGGCATAAACCTTCTCAGCGCCGATTTGGTTTTATCTAACTACGACAGAAAGGTTCAGCGATGAACATCGTCACCAAGAGCGATGAAGAAATTTCGGCCCTGGCTGCTCCGATGTGGCGCGACCTGATTAAAAGCTCAAACGATGGCAATTACGCAGACTTCATAAAATGTTTCTCGCCGTCGCTTATGTTGGGTTTGGATGAGATTGAGGTTGGCAGGCAATTTGCCACCAGTGAACTTACTCGCAACCTGTCTGAAGAATATGATGAGCTGGGAATAATTCGCAGAGGTGAACATGTATCGGTACTTTACCGGCAACGCAGCACCAAACGGGAAGGCGAATGGCTGGGTCGACTGGTTTTGGGATATGATGACGACGAGGTCAGAATATTTGGGGCCTCAATATTCTAAGAGCTTCTAGCCGCTGCAGATGGAACTAATGAGCGACGTAATTACAGATGAAAAACTGGTTGAGCTTACATACAGGGTAACGGACGCAAAGTCCGGCCAGGTGCTCAGCACGGTCGAGTTCCCCATAGGTTATGTTCACGGCCACAACGATGTGCTGTCTCCGCAAGTGCTAGAAGAGCTGGAGGGCAAGACTGCGGGTGATGTCATCGACGTACCAATTGATTGCAACGGGATTTACGGCCCCAGGGATGAATCCCTCGTCTTCACCGATCATATCGAAAACGTTCCTGAGGAGTACCGGGAGATCGGCACCACCATCGTCATGGAAAACGAAAAGGGCGGGACCCAAAACTTCATTGTTACGCGGATAGACGACAAGACCCTGACTGTCGACGGCAACAATCCGTTATGTGGTCGGGAAGTTATCTTTACGCTCGAGATTTTAACTGTGCGGGACGCCACCGACGAGGAAATCGAGGCTGGCGGAAAGGATTTAGACGGCGCCCAAATGGGTGAGGCATTAATGCCCGGCGTTAAAGCACATCGTATCAACTGACAGGCATGCTTTGCGGACTATGATCCGCGTCCTTACAGATCAGTTTCTTCAGCACAATATGAAGGTTTATGCGTGGTTCGCAGCTTTAGTAATGGCAAAAAGCGCGCCGCCAAGCTGGCAACATGGTTGGAGTCCACAAGAATTTTTGGTAGGTTTACGGGCGCTTGGGTGTTTTGTATTTTACTTCTTTTTGAAACGGCTCCCACACGGTTTCGTATCCGACGTAACCTTTTTCGTTAGGCTTCATCTGACGCGTTTTGAAGAAGCGTGCCTTACCTTCTGGAACTTTGGCAGCTGGTTTTTTGTCGCTCATGGATCACCCTAAATTTTAACACCAGTATCAGACCCGCGATTGCTAAAATATGTCGAATTTCCAGGCAATACTATTGGGTTTTTTCAAGCTTGATAATACACATTTGAACCATGGTTGCAAAGACTTACCGCTATATCCACGGCTGCTCCGTAATTGGTTCTAATGACGCTTGTAATTGGTTCTAATGACGCCGGGGGTTAACAGGCAAACATTCCAGTGTTGCGTTGTAGATCAGGGAGAAAATTACCATGCCGGAACTAGTACCGCCTCACGGGGCAGAGGAAATCAGACCGCTGTTGGTATCCAAAGCTGATCGTGCCGAAGAACTCAAACATGCCCAGGATCTTCCCAAGATTCCTCTGACCAGCAGAGAAGTCTCCGATGTGTTCATGCTGGGCATGGGAGCTTACACGCCACTTGCAGGATTTATGGGACTGGATGACTGGCGCGGGGTATGTTCGGACATGAAACTGGCCAATGGTGTTTTCTGGCCTATCCCCATCACATTGTCGACCACGGAAGAAATTGCCAATGATCTCTCGATTGGCGAAGAGATTGCGCTTTGCGATGGCGAAAGTGGCGAGATCCTCGCCACAATGTCTGTGGGTGAAAAATACACTATCGACAAGGATTTTGAGTGCTCAAATGTCTACCGCACAACGGACCCGGCGCATCCCGGTGTGCAAAAAGTGATGGAGCAGGGTGCCGTAAACCTCGGTGGACCCGTCAAGGTGATATCGGAGGGTGAATACCCGGAAAAGTACACCGATCTGTATTTGCGACCGGAGGAGTCCCGAGCCTTGTTTCGCGATAAAGGCTGGTCCCGGGTCGCCGCTTTCCAGACCAGAAATCCAATGCATCGAAGCCACGAGCATTTGGCAAAAATTGCAGTTGAGGTGACCGATGGGGTCTTCATCCATCAGGTTTTGGGCGCCCTGAAACCAGGAGACATTCCTGCCGAAGTCCGCACTGCTGCAATCCAGGCAATGATCGATAATTATTTCCGGGAAGACACCGTCGTACAAGCGGGATATCCAATTGAGATGCGGTATGCGGGGCCACGTGAGGCCTTGCTGCACGCGCTTATCCGGCAGAACTTTGGTTGCTCGCATTTGATTGTCGGGCGCGATCATGCCGGTGTTGGCGATTATTATGGCCCGTTTGACGCGCACAACATTTTCGACGAACTGTGGGATGGCGCGCTTGTCACGCAACCATTGAAAATTGACATCACTTTTTTCTGCAAGAAGTGTTACGGCATGGCGACCGGCAAGACCTGCCCGCATGATCCTGAGCATCACATATCAGTATCGGGAACCCAGCAGCGCGAAATGCTTGAAAACAATGTGGAAATCCCACCAGAATTCAGTCGGCCAGAAGTGGTGGAAATCCTCCGCAAATACTATGCAAGCCTGAAGTAACTTTCTGACCATGATCATTGCACAGATATCCGATACCCACATCGCGCTGGATGTGCCGGATTCCGATCTGCGAATTAAAAACTTCGCCGATACCATTGCCGACATAAACATGCTCGATCCTGTGCCTGATGTGATCGTTCATACCGGTGACATCGTTCACAACGGGCGCGAAGATGAGTACGCCACATCAGCAGCCATCCTCTCAAAGGCTCGCCCGCCAGCTTATGTGATGGCCGGCAACAAGGATGACCGGACAAATTTGAAGCAGGCATTCTCCGGTGATGGTTACCTCAATCACCATCCAGAATTCATCCAGTACGCGATTGATGATTTTCCGGTGAAATTGATCATGTTGGATACGGTGAGCGCCGGTAATACAAGAGGTGAATTCTGCCCGGAGAGGCGTGATAGCCTGCTGAACCTTGCAGATACCGGAAGCTCGAAGCCTGTTGCGGTTTTTACCCATCACCCGGCATTTGAAGCGAACCAGTGCCCGGAACCCTTTCAGTTCAAAACACGCGAAGGTTTTTTGCGGTTGCGTAAAACCCTGAAGGAGATCGAGGGGGTTAGCGGGATTTTCTGTGGCCATGTGCACCGGTTTGACTGGGGCGATGTGGAAGGAATTCCCGCCACTGCCATGCCGAGCACCGCAACCTCACTGCGTTGGGGCGACTATCCAGATTGGATGAAAGCTCGTCCGGTCTACCAACTCCACCGATTTGATCCGGATTTGGGCTTTGTCTCCGAAACACGGATAGTGGGTATGTCGCAACTGGCAGCATGTTAAAGCATTGAAATCAAGAGGATAAATGGTGCCCCCAGACCGATTCGAACGGCCGACCTACTGATTACAAATCAGCTACTTTGTACTAATACGGGTATACCCTGATGTAAGAAACTACCTAGAAACCGCTATTTCACTTGCAAAGACCTACTGTTTATCAGATACCTGTGTTCATTCGGGTTTATTGCTATTTAGGTGACTGGCAACCCCTATGGCATACCCTGAGAATGAAAGGGCTGCTTGATTTGAGAATTTCCGAGACTACAATTCCAAAAATTGACCCCGGCGAAAAACACGAAGTCTATGTAAGAGATGACAAGCTTACGGGCTTTGCCCTCCGCGCCAGGCGAATGGCTGATGGCAGAGTTAAGAGGTCTTTTTTGGTCATATATCAGGAGCGCGTTGAGGGCACTAGAAAGACCGTTAAAGCATTTATTGGCGAGTGGAAGGATCCATGGAGAGAAGCGGAGGCTCGCGAACAAGCCCGACAGCTTTTAGCGGTAAGGGGTTCTGGGCAGAAAGTTTTGTCAGCTAAAAAACGCAGAAAGCTCAAAAGAACTATCAAAGCACTGGTTGAGGAATTTGCCTCGATCCATCTGGATAATATCAAACCCAAGACTGCTGCAGAGTATCTCAGGCTTTTAAACAAACGGGTGTTACCAAAGTTTCAGGCTACAAAAGTTTCTGAAGTGAACCGCTTTGAAATTAGGGACTGGCATTCAGAGATGAAGAAAACACCGTATGAGGCAAATAGGGCACTTGCTGTTTTCTCGAAAGTGTTTGCCTTCGCTGTTGAACGAGAGTGGCGGGCAGACAATCCTGTTATCGGCGTAAAAAAATTCCCGGAGAAACCCAGAGAACATTGGCTTGATCAACATGATCTTCCAGTTTTTCTCAAAGAACTAAATAAGCACAACTCTCCACATCATGAGCTCATTCGGTTTTTGTTGGTTACTGGTTGGCGCATCAGCGAGGGAATAAATCTTCGCTGGGATATGGTCGATCTAAAGCGCATGGTTGCGAATCTACCTGATACAAAGGCTGGTCCACAAGTTCGTGCGCTATCTGCTGATGCAGCAAAGTTGATTGATCGCCAGGAACATTGCGTGGGATACGTATTTTCAGCTCGCAGCGGTGTGCAGCCTACTGGATACAAACAAGTTCGACTGCTTCTGCGAGATGTGTGTGAAGCCGCGGAAGTCAAAACTATCAGCCCACATGCGTTGAGACATACCGCTGCAACTTATGCGGCGATTGCTGGTGCTTCAGTTTTAGAACTAAAAGATGCGTTAGGGTGGAAATCCACCGCAATGGCAGAACGATACGTTGAGAAGGCAGATGCTCTTTCAAGACAAGGTGCGGAAAAAGCTGCCGGGGCAATCAATATCTTTAGTAAGCCATCTGCGGAAATCAGGAGTATTGAGAAATGAGAGCTGACAATCTTGTTTCGCAGTCTTTGTCTCTTGTTGCGTTGAGCGCTCAAGAATTGGGAAATCTAGCAGAAAACCGGAATGACCATGAATCTTCGTTTGTGTTTGGTGAGGTATACCGGATGCTTGTTGGTCTTGCAGACCTAAAACGGTCGCCGCTACTAGATCAGTTGAATAAAAAATGCTCCAGCAAGCCGAACGATGTGAGTTACTTTACATCCCGCGACTTGGCCTGCACGGCCGCTTACTATCTGCATTGTTCTTCCAGTATTGGGGAAGGAAAACAGATGTCCATTCGCGCAGCCTGTAAACATGTTTGTGCGCAACTAAATGGTGTGATTTCAGCTGACGTTGTTAGAAGAGAAATCTCAATATCGGATGAAATCGAAAAGGCTGAGTACCTACAAAGGATTGAAATTGTAAAACGAATTCTGAAGTCTGATGATTGTGAAGAACCATCATCGACGATAGTTGTAGAGAAAATAATTGATTGGGCTTCAGCTCAAGCTCAAACTTTCGATCTGTCGGATTACCGAAAGGAAAACATCAAGAAAGCTTTTGACGCTCCTGGGCGGCATGAAAATTTGCGAGAAGTCCAACAATCACTGGAAAATATCTTAGAGCGCTTCAATAAACTGGAATCCTAACCCCTGTTCACGGTTCCAATGTCGATATGTAAAAGTAAATGCATCTCAAACTATGGAGGTGCACATGACAGACATCCGAACACTATTTTCCGAGCGCCAAGCACATTGGACATCACAGGGCTTCAAGGGGCGCGAAGTATATGATCAGCTTGCTGCAGACACCTATTTACCAGCACAATTCCAACCTGCTGATGTTGCGGCAATATGTGGGCTCACCACTCACGCATTTACACAACGTCGATTCAAAGGAATGAAACCGGATTTCATTCGCATCTCTTCGAACCACGTCCGTTATCCCAGGGAGTCTATCTGCAGTTGGATGGCTGAAATGTTTATATCTCAGAAAGCCACGGCATAAACACCTTTGCCTCATTTTGATGTTTTTAGAACCAATTTTTGGACAGATGAGTTGAAAGTGAAAGGAGATTCTCAGCTCAATTAAATTAGGTGCTGTAAGCTGGACGAACGTACTTCATCGCCATCCTTACTACACCTTTGAAATCAATGTTTTGATGCTCAAATGCAGCGTCGATTGTTGAAACTATGAAACTGGAGTAATGATGCTCAATCCTCAAACACATAGTTCGTACTTAGCCGAGATGTTAATCCATGCATTAACTACTCCAGGTTCAGTGGTGCTTCAAATCACGCTAAACTTTCGTCCGAAATACCATGGTCGGATCGTGCCACAGAGTGCATTTAAGGCATTTGATAAAGTCTATCAAACGTATTGTAGAATTCGCCTCGGGCAAAACTACAATCGGAAGCGATACCTGCAACCAATGACTATCGTAGGATATGATAGAGCTGGATCTCGCAGAAGCGCAACAAGACCTGACACACTCCAATATTATCCACACCTTCACGGCATTACTGCGGAAATCCCTCGCACGGGTGAAGACGTGAACTTCGAACTAGTATTGGATGAATGGAATGTCGCAACATTGAAGACAAATATGTTTGAAGCGCCCTATTTGCAACGGGTGTCAAACGAAGAAAGCGATGTGTCTCGGGTGTTAGATTACAATTTAAAAGATTCATATTACCTAGAGCAAAATTTTCTTTCAGGTGACATCGCATGGATGGTATGGCCAGCGTAAATCGTAAGCCAGTAGATTTGGGTTTGCGCGGCTTCGAGCTAAAATGTACCATCGGTTCGAAAGCTTAGAGGACCTCGAATGAAGTTTGCAGAGCTTGCTGGCAACCGCGTCGAGCCGTCCCCAAAATCACACGCGACTTGTCCATTTTGCGGTCAGGCAGTCATAGCGAAATGTGGGAAAGTAAAAATCTGGCATTGGGCGCACAAGAGCACCCAGCACTGCGATCATTGGTGGGAGACCGAAACCGAATGGCATAGGAGTTGGAAAAATCGGTTCCCGGCCGAATGGCAAGAAATTGGTAGGCGCGACAAAAATGGAGAGCTCCATATAGCTGATGTGCTGACACCCAACGGATTGGCTTTGGAGTTTCAGCATTCTCACATCAATCGTGAAGAAGTCGAGATAAGATCGGATTTTCACGGGAATATCTGTTGGATCGTAGACGGATTGCGGCTGGAGAGCAGCCTTGTTCAGTTCAAGCAATCTATCGAGGAGGGCAGTAAGCTGCGCTCCAGCGGGGCCGCCGTCTATGAGCTTCATTTGATGGACTCAAGGCTGCTCAAAAAATGGAGCGGACTAAATGCCCCCATCGTGATTGATTTCGGCGGCCAGTCTGTTTGGGTGATAGGAAGTAGCCGAGGCCAGTCGGTGTTGGTGTATCCCTTGCAAAAAGAATTGTTGTTGCAGCAGTTTAAGTTGGGAAATCGCCCACCTCCAGTTCAAATCACCCAACCAGCAATAAAAAAGGTCCACAGATCCGGGCGCCGTCGCGGCATTGGCCCACGATTGTAGATGGCCCGTTGAAATCTCAATGGTAGAGGTCACCCTTTGTGTCGCGGTTGTCCATAGGGATTTCCGCAATAAGGTCGACCACTTTCGACAATAGGCCGGGTGAGCGACACACAATAGGCAGTCAATGGTTAAAGAACGAAATGGCTTTTAGAGACCGACTGGTTGGGGAATTTTTCACAATCAGAGGAATCTCCCATTTTTGAGCATAAGCAAATTCGCTAACAATTGGAGATTAATCCACGCGAAGCGAATGACATCTTTTGTTGACAGAAAGTGGACATTGACAGATTTACAGAATCCCATAGTGCAACCCCACATGGCGACCGTGATATCTCAATCGAAGGTGCATTTAAGATGCTTAGTTGGTTTACGCCACGACACAATCGAAGGATACGTGAACACGGGACTTTTCACCATTAGAAATAGTCCTGGGGTGCAAATCAGAACAGGTGCCTAGTTCGTTGCAAATCTCATTGTACGCCGTGTTATAGAATGAACTTAGCACGAACTCGAAAAACTTGAATGGGCTTAAGGCCGATTGCATCGGTATTCTGCAATTGGTGTATTGCCCAATTGTAACGTGCGCCGATGGATGGACGTATTCAGCATGAGCATCCCTATCAAAGTCAAATCGGATTGGGCTTGCAACGACGCGTCGATCGAGTACCTCGGCGTACATTACATCATTGTCGTAGATTTCTGGTTCGTTTTGATATTCCAACAAGTCAGGTGATGGCAGGAATGCAAGTCTATGACGAACAATCTCGTCGTCAAAAAAACTGTATTGCAACTGAATTAACGCACCATCCAGAAGCGACAAATTGTAATTTCTGTCGCGCTTCAATTCAGCATAGCTGTCGCTATATGGAATGTTTCGAAGTGCTATTGAAAAGTTCTCGTTTCTTTCGAAGTCAATTTTTTTTTCGTGAGCATTGATTGCTTGCAATATTGGATATTTTTGGTCGGCAGATAGACCGTGTTCGATCAACTTTCCAGTCAGTCTATTTATCTCAGATAGAGTCCGTTCGGGTTTACCCATTCTCGCCACTACCGCTGAACAGTGAGCGCAGCCTTTGAATTGTTTCGCTCGGCAAATCGTCCAGCAAAACTCGGCCAGCTTCGACATCTGACACTAGGCGATTGAGACTTTCAGTAGATGAGATGGTGGCCAGTTTTTCGTGTTCAGTCATATCGCGATTAATGATGTTCATAGTTCTCCGAAGTTCTTCGGTTGGATATTGAAATTTGAGTTGGAAGTCAGAGTTTTTCACTTTTTCAAATTCCTTAATCAGAGCTTTCATAGGCTCACCAATTCCCAAAACCCTAACCCAAGCTTTGCTTCGTGTTATAGCTGTAAACAATTGGTTGCGTACTCTGGCCAAGTTGCCAAAAGAGGCGGCACAATGCTGTGCATTCATTATGTAGACCATTCCAGCTTCATTGCCTTTGGCTCTGAAGACACCGGTGAAAGCTACGGAGGCGTTCTGCTTGTCAAAAAATATTTCTGGAGAAACATCGACACCAGCTAAGTGAGAGCTGATTTTCATATCGTAGAGTCGTTTTCTTGGCAAACCAACTTCACTTTTCGTCGTGAGCGGATCGGGGTTGATAACAATTATGTCGTCGGGATCAAGTTCGTCTTGCTCAAGGTTATTCTTTATCCCTTGAGCAAGCCATTCTGCTTGTTCTGACTTATCATTGAAACACAGGAATTGGATTAGGTCGTCGTTTTCAGAATGTTCTTCTAGGAACTGTGGGCTACTATCTGCGGTTCTTGCCAATGTGACATTTGCGCCGTCCTCTAGTGACCCATCGACGATACTGTATCCAACATCTGTCCATAGTTTGCTCTGGTCGAACATTTGGATCAGTCCAGTTCCTGTTTTTTGGTCTGGTTCCCGATAAATGCCAAACCCCAGCGCATGAGCGGTTGCTAACACAGGCCGAGAATTTCGGTAGCACTTCTCTAATATGATGTCCTGTTGTGGCTGACCAGGGGAAGAAGGATTAAACTGAACCTTTGGGCTGCCATCGGAATGGCTGCCGAATAGCTCGTCAGGAGGAGGAAGGCCTTTGTCAGTCAGAGACTGCAGTTCATCGTAGGCATAGACTAGTCTCTTTTTTCCCGACAACATTGAATGGCACATTCGAAAAAAAGCTGGATCGAAATCTTGAGCCTCATCTATCAGAATAAGATCGAATAGATGTTTCTCGTCCGTGTCACCAAGCAGGGCTTCTTGGCAAGCACCAGCGAAAGCATCATCCCAACCAAACTTTCTCTTTGCGGTTTGAAAATCAGTGTACGCCAATCCATGAGCTTTTGTATATTGATAGTAGATTCCAGTTCGCCCCTCATCCCCCGGTGCACCCCAAGCGTTTAGAATTTGCAGATTTGACCAAATAGGTTCCTCACCGGATTGCTCAATGACAAACGTATTTATTAAACGTCTAAACTGCTCTTTGAGTGATCTTGTGTTGAACGTTACTGCGATGCGCCATTCAGGATGTTGTGTGTGGAGGTAGGCAGCCTTCAGGGCGAGAATTATTGTTTTTCCAGACCCTGCAAGTCCCCTAATCCGTTGAACACCTTCAACCGTTTCGATGACAGCTTTCCCCTGAACATTGTCCAGATTAGCAATTGATGCTTCCAGCGTCTTTAGTTTCGCTCCACGAGAATCTGGTTGCGTAATCTTTCTTGTCCGCTTTCCCTTTCTGATCGTAGAGATAGATTGGATGACCGACAAAACGGTCTCAAACAATTCGGGATTTTCCCAATCTAGCGGCTCAATAGCTTCATGAATGTTGTTCAGGTCGCACAGGGGGTAACCATCCACCGACTGCCCAGCTGTCTGTGCTGCGGGAGCAAATGTTATTACCTGTGGCGTCGCTAGAAGCGACCGCCCATGCATAAGAGATTGATAGCTTCTTAGCTTCGTTTCCAGCCGATTGGCACTTTCGTCTTGTGCTAAAGAATAATCCTCAATTGTGGTTCCTTCCACAATTGAAAAAATTACCAGCCCTCTTTCCCTACTGATCCACAATGCATCGATTGGAAACGCACCAATAGGGGCAGCGATGATGGGATATCCGACATACAATTCACCATCGTAAGCGTCACCGGCTGCTCGAAAATATTCAGCGAGTTGTTCGCTTGAAACCGGCTTTTTTGTAGATCCCCAAATTACATTTATCATATCAAAAATTGCTAACTGCCAGCGAGGTAAATTGTAACATAAAATCACTCATGATAGAAAAAGCATAGCAAGACACTTCGATCATGTCAGCACCAATTGTATTGAAGGTGCTTCTTATCACTCCCTGTAGTGAGCGAATTTCATTTGCTTAGAGCCCACACAGGAACTCCAAACGTGATCTGTTTCATGAACGTTAGCTTCGTAAATGCTGCCCGATCAAATTCTGAGTACGTCGAATGGCGAATATTGGGTTCGCTGTTAAGTGCTATCACGACACCGACTGCTCTGTGTCAATGAGCAGGAATTACGAAAGCGGTTCAGCCCTCGTTGCATACCCGTTTAGCGACAATTTCATTGACTGAAAATTAACGAGCAACGAATTATCTTCTGAATAATGGGAATCTGCGATATGATTTAGGGATATGAATCAGTTACCTCATCCAGCCCTGTACGGCCGTCAAAAAATTCTCCTTGCATTGTTGCAAAGTTTTGGCGGCAAGCTAACAAGTGT
Source organism: Hyphomicrobiales bacterium (assembly GCA_021775415.1). Taxonomy (GTDB): domain Bacteria; phylum Pseudomonadota; class Alphaproteobacteria; order Rhizobiales; family Rhizobiaceae; genus JAALLB01. The sequence continues at coordinate 130,654 of JAJFHV010000014.1, forward strand.
TAATCTGCAAAAATATCTTTTTTTGTATACACAGACTTGCCAGCAGGAAAAGAGCTATGAATTCGTGCCCTATCGCTTCGGGTGCTTCTCATTCCAGTCTTATGCAGATCGCCGAAAATTTATTGAATTCGGAATTTTGGCTGACTCAGAACAGTGGAAAATTCTACCGACAGATTCAGATTACATCTCGATGTTGAGTGATGCTGATCAGCGCAAGATGGCCTTGTTTTCTAACCGATATAAACCGCTTCAGGGCAACAATCTCATCCGAGAGATTTATCGCAAATACCCTTATTTTGCTACTCGTTCTGAAATCGCAACTAGTTTGATGAATGATGTTGAACTTGATGCGATCAATTCATCTATTCCAAGCCAAAATGACAAAGCTTTTTTTACAATCGGGTATGAAGGGCAATCCTTTGAAAATTACTTGAACAGGCTAATTCAGAATAATGTTCATGCACTTTGTGATGTTAGAAAAAATCCACTCAGCAGAAAATATGGGTTTTCCAAAAAAACATTGTCGGACACGCTTGGCAAATTAGGTATCGATTACATTCATATTCCTGAGCTTGGTATTGTTTCTAAAAAACGAAGAGAATTGAAAACACAGGCCGACTACGACCGATTGTTTACAGAATATGAAGCAACAACTTTGAAAGAAAATGACCCGTCAATTGATGAGTTACTGAAAATTCTGGAAGACAAACACCGTATTGCAATCACCTGTTTCGAAGCAGAACACTGCATGTGTCATCGAGGGCGTGTTGCAAAGGCTATTAGCAAGCGCCCCGATTGCGACTTTCCGATAATTCATATTTGAGGGCGATTAGTGGCGAAAGAACGCGTCCTCATAACAGTAAAAACATATCCGACCCTTTCCAGGAAATACACGGAACTGGTCTGTACTGCCGGTTTTAGGGAAGACGGTAGCTGGGTCAGGATTTACCCTTCGCCTTTTAGATTTTTGAACGACATACAACGATACAGAAAGTATCAGTGGATCGAACTTGATCTTGTAAAGAACATGAAAGATCCACGACCAGAAAGTTATAGCCCCGCAAACATTGATGACATTGCATTGGGCAACGTTGTCGGCACGGAACAAGGCTGGGCGCACCGCAAGAAGCTCATTCTTGAACCTAACCCGGTTTACACAAAACTGGAGACAGTGATTGCAGGAGCAAAAGCGGATGAGTTTTCTCTGGCAATATTTAAACCCACTGAAATTCAGGAATTTGTAGTTGAGGAAACAGATAGTGAGTGGGAAATTGGAAAACTCGAGGCAGCAAAGGCAGCGCTTGATCAAGGCTCATTGTTCGATGAAAGCAATGACGATTTTAAGATCATGCCGAAGTTACCTTTCAAATTCAAATACAGGTTTGTTGATGATGCAGGCAAAATCAGCAATATGATGATTGAAGATTGGGAGATTGGACAACTCTATTTGAACTGCCTCAAAAACTCCACTCCTGAGAAAGCTGTGAAAAAAGTGCGAGAAAAATATCTAGATGATTTTGCCCGTACGAAAGATTTGTACCTGTTTCTTGGCACTACGCGATTATGGCATAGCCGCGCTCCAAATCCTTATGTGATTATTGGAACATTCCAGCCTCCATTTACAGACCAGCTTTCACTCCTATGACTCGGATTTCAATTGGATGACAGCTTCCTTGGATAAAACTCAATCAACTGATGAGAAACTGGCGCGGCAACTGATTTATACTGCACAAGGCCAAAAATGGCTGAACCAATTCGACCAGTTTGATCAAGAAGCGGCTAAATTGCTCGCGCGATCGTTGACACTTGTATCTCATGTCGAGTTTAGAAGGAATCTGGAAGAGCTAATCCTTGAACGTGGTAATTCTCTTGTTGGATCAGTTGGCCTTTATTCTGTGAGAGAACTTAAGAAAGATACTAGTTGTCCGTCATGGAATCGGTCGGTGCTGCCGTTTTTCGAGCAGGTGACAGCCAGCAGTGATGGCAAAACCGTCAACTCTTTAAGCGCATCATCGGATCAAGGTAGCGAAGCGATAGTTGCGCAGATCATCCGGCAACTTTCAAAATCTGATCCAGTAAAATATCTAAATCACCCCTCCAAAGACGCATTGCGAGATCAAAAATGCGATGCACTTTTCTTTGTTGATGACTTCGTTGGTTCCGGAAGGCGCGTTTCAAACTTCATTGATGCGTTCTGGAAAGATAAGACTATAGTATCTTGGTTGTCATCGAAGCATATCGCGTTGAACATAATCACCTATTCCGGAACTGGAGAAGGCATCAAACGACTTCAACGCCATCGATCTCGGCCAGACGTAACCATACATAGAGACACACCGGCGCTTCATATGTTGCCAATTTCGCAAGAAAGACGAGAGATTATCTATGACCTCTGCGAGAAATACGGAAAGCGCGCTCTGAAGACGAGAGGGCATTTTTGGTGGGGATACCAAAAAGGGATGGCTTCACTTGTGTTCGAGCATGGCTGCCCGAACAATACACCAGCAATATTGTGGGACCCAGACTACAAGAATGCAAAGTGGATCGGTCTCTTTCCCAACCGCACAGTGGATGCTTCGACCACATCTGTTTTCCCGACAGAAATCGTCCAAGGTGATCCCGTGAAGACCCTCTACGATGTTGGTCAAATACGACTGGCGAAATCAGGGGCCTTGTTGAGAAGAGGTAAAATCGGGCAGCTGGTATTGATTGTTTTGGCACTTATTGCTCAGGGGCAAAGAAAGCGATCATCGATCAGTCATGCAACAGGTTTGTCTGTAAAAGATTGCGAACACCTCCTTTCAAAATGCGTAGAATGGCAATTTATTTCCGGCGAACGACGTATCACTCCAAGAGGAGTGTCTGAGCTTAGAGCCGCTAAGATGACACAGCAAAAAAATAATGAAACCGTTGATGTCGGCTCTGATTACTACTACCCTCAACAGCTGAGAGCGACCACTTGTTGACTAGTGTTAGCGAACAACATGAAGCTTCATTCTTGGATGTTGGGGAGTGTTGTTACACTCATCATTTTGATGTGTGTTGGGGTAAGGATTACCTGATCCTCACGGGAAAGCCTAGGCATGGCTGGAGACGGCACACTCTGCCTCTTCCAGCGGCAGTCTTGGGTCACCAGAGCGTGCCGTCGCCTGCGGCGACGCATCGGAGTAGTTAAATGTGGTCCTCTCAGTCCTATAAATCTCAAGGTCTACAACAGAACCGATCTGCACAATTGCTTGATGACGCGATTGAGCAAAGTGAGCTGGTCATTCATGCTGGACAAGATTGTCCATCGATACTCAGCCTCAATCATTTGGCGAAAAGAACTGGGGTTGGATATGAGCTTCTCAGGGGCTTTATAATGAGAGGCCGCTTGGAAGGGGCTGAAGTTATCAAGCCCTATGAGAAATTTTCTATTGCTAAACGGTCGGGGGGACGCCGGTACATCCATATCCCAGCCCCGAAGTTGATGCACACTCAGCGTTGGATCAATCACCATATATTGAAGAAACAATCTGTACATTCGGCGAGTCAGGCCTTTCAAAAGGGCAGCTCAATCCAAAAATGTGCATCACGACATTGTGGAGCCAAGTGGCTGATCAAGATTGATATATCTGACTTCTTTGGATCGATTTCTGAAATCCAAGTTTATCGTGTGTTTCAATCCCTTAATTATCAGCCCTTGATTGCCTTTGAACTAGCACGGTTATGTACTGTAACCCCAGGAGAGAGAAGCCCTAGAAACCGCTTTTCGCATTGGAAGGTACGCAAGCATAACCAGGAAATCCCAACGTACCACAGTCCACTGCTGGGGTACCTCCCGCAAGGGGCCCCAACGAGTCCAAGACTTGCAAACCTCACGATGCTTGGGTGCGATAACGCACTTCAAATAGCTGCTCAGAACGCTGGCTTATCCTACACGCGTTACAGCGATGATCTTTGCTTTTCTGTAAGAAAAAGGGATTTTGGTCGGAGGAGTGCCGAGCAATTCGTATCAGGTGTTTATGCCATTTTGAACAAAAACGGGTTTCGTCCCCATATGAGAAAGACTTCAATTGTGCCGCCCGGTGGTAAAAAGGTGGTTCTTGGATTGAATGTGGACGGTAACAGTCCAAAACTGTCTAAGGAAATGAAGGACCGGATCAGACAACACTTATATTATCTCGAAAAATATGGGCCAATTGAACATGCTTTCAATCGCGGCTTTGATTCTGTTTGGGGACTAAAGGCGCACCTGAAGGGTTTAATAGATTTTGCCAAAATGATTGAGGTAGAGTTTGCTGGTTCATCACTTAAGCAATTTCAAGCTGTAGAGTGGCCGGTCTAATACAAGACGGTCTATTATCGCTGCAAGAGCAAAGCCTCTTGCACCGACAGTGGATGTTAGCGGTGGGGATGAAAGTTGGGTACGCTTTCTGCCTGCATCTTTAGATCTAAATCTACCAGATCATTTATGATGGCTTGTTAATTTTCAGCAAATCTATCTTTAGGATGCGGAATACCCCAAGGCATCCCCCAATAACTGGAGTCAGGGTATGCCGTTTTCAAAAAAGTTGAAAACTCTCAATAAAAACAATATTTTAATGGTGCCCCCACACGGACTCGAACCGCGGACCTACTGATTACAAATCAGTTGCTCTACCAGCTGAGCTATAGGGGCTGACCGGATTTATCCGGTTACCAGTGTGCGGGCAGGACTGCCATGATTCCACGCCGCGCTGGAATTGGCGCATCTCTAATGCCTTTCAATCGCCGGTGCAAGTGCTCTGTGGCGGATTTTGGGTTGCATGGGATTGGCCGGGTTGAGCCTGATTGTCGGGTTGCCAAAACCGGTTAACCAAACCAGCAAACAAATACTTAATGTGAACGCTAAAACCTTGCCGAATGGCATCATTCACCCTAGGTTTTGACGTAGATGTGGCAACGGCATTCACCGCCGTATTCTGGTCCTTTGAAAGGGCAGGCTTGCAACCCGGTGACAATTTGGGTTGAGGCGGAGTGAGTTGACTTGGGTCGGCTCCGACGGAGTTTATGATGTCCACATTGAGTAAATTGTTCACCGGCAAGTCATTTTTGTACGCAAGTGCCGCCGCATTTATGTTGGCAGTGGTGATGATGTTTGCAGGTTTTGGTATTAACCAGGCGGATGCGGCCAAGCGTGGCTTCAAAACGCGCTCATCCAATTCTTTTCAGGGAATTTCACCCGGCAAAAGTTTTTCACATCGCCGACACTCCGGTAAGCGCTTTTCAAATCGCCGGTTTCGTAACAACTCCGGATTTCGCCGCGGGTTTGGAAATCGCGGTTTTCGCAATCGCGGTGCCGTCAACACGATAAACCGGGCAGGGGTCTCGCTTGGCCATCCCACCCGGGTCGGCAATCGGTTTTACGGTCGAAAATCCAATCGCCGTAATCATCGCAATCGCAGTGACCGGCTGTTTATTCACCGTCGCAATACAATTGAGGCCAGAAACCGCCGATTGAACAGCAACCGGTCCGGTGTATTCCGTAGTGATGGAATTATCGTTGAAAGATACTATCAGGCGTCAGGTGCCCTGGTAATTAATGTCCCATCTGCAAACACCGGTAATTACTCTAACGATTGGAGTGAATCTGAAGCCTGTCCTGAAAACCATAATTGCGGCTATCGGTTCTATTCAAACGGAACAGGCCCGCGCATCATCCGAATTAGTGATGATGAAGTTGTTGGGCCATCCAGCAGCAATGAAGAGCGGGATTCAGATGAGGTCACTCTTGAAGAGTTGGAAGTGATCAACTAGATCCCGATTGATCAAGCGCTCTCCGAGCCACGTAAAGTGCAAGTGCTGCGGCGTTTGAAACGTTGAGCGACTTGATCCGACCTGGCATGTCCAGCCGCGACAGCGTTGTGCAGGTGTCTCGCGTCTTTTGACGCAGACCCTTGCCTTCAGCGCCCATCAGCAGCGCAATTTTGCCGGGCTGAATTGCCTGTTCCAAGGGGTGCTCGCCGCTGCTGTCCAGTCCAATGGTTTGATAACCAGCGCTGTTCAAGCTCTCCAAAGTTGCTGACAGGTTTCTAACTTCAATGTGGTCAATCATGTCGAGCGCGCCAGAGGCAGACTTTGCCATTACACCACTTTCAGCCGCTGAATGCCTGGCTGTGGTAATTACGGCACCTGCACCCAACGCTACTGCTGAACGCAATATCGCACCCACATTGTGCGGGTCGGTCACCTGGTCCAGCACCAGTACGAGACTGGCATCGTTGAGTTCTTCCAGCGACTTGGGCAGAAGTGGTTTGGTTTCAAGCACGATGCCCTGGTGCACGGCATCCGAACCCACCATCCGGTCAAGTTCGCGAGGCAGTTTTTCCTCAATCGTTACATTCAGCGCGGCCAGATCCCGGTCCAGCCGTGAGAAAGCGTTTTTCGTTCCATAAAGCGTGATCTTGGTGCGCTGCGGGTTTTCCAGCGCATGGCGAACCGTGTGAAGGCCGTAGAGGTAAAACTTGCCATCTCCCGGCTTCTCCGCGTGGGATTTGCCGCCCTTTGTCGTGTCACGCCGTTGCCGGCGTTTTTGCGCGTGGTGGTGATTGTGGGCATCACTTACGCCGCGTTTGTTTGGGTCTTTGTCCATGGTAAAGCTGGGTAAACTGTTCTTCTAGCGGGGGCAACCGAAGATCGAATTCATATTATAATGAAATTGTATGATGACGGGGCCTTTGTCGTGTTGACACGCTGGCAGTGTGGCGGCATAACGCGCCGCAGGCTGGACGTTATTTAGTGCTTCAGCTTTGAGTGTCTGTTTTCAGGCGCGAACCTTGGCATCACCGATATGGAGGAGTGTCCGAGTGGTTAAAGGAGACGGACTGTAAATCCGTTCGCTTAGCGTACGCTGGTTCGAATCCAGCCTCCTCCACCATCGGTGTGTCAAAGGTCCGGTCACATGACCAGAATTTGCGGGTATAGCACAATGGTAGTGCAGCAGCCTTCCAAGCTGAATATGCGGGTTCGATTCCCGCTACCCGCTCCAAAGATTCTTGTATTTAAATTGATAACTCAGTGGTTATGCATGTTCTTCGGCCTGAAACACTAATCCGCACTTTTTCTGGATCGAGACTTTCTCAATCGCTTCCATTTCGTCCTTGAGGCGTGCGACCTCCGCTTCGGTTGCGCTATCGCCTTTGATGAATAGCAGTGCTGGCCAAAACAAAATTAAACCGACTGCCATTGCGCCCGCGTCGTTGTTTGCCTTTTTCTTTTGGACGCCTGTAACTTCAGCAGCTATTTGTTCGCAATCATAGGATTCATAGGTGAGTGGCGAAATATATGCCGCCTCAATGTTTTCAGGCTTTGTTGCGCAGCTGGAAACTGCAGCAGACAAAATGCAGGCAGCCATTGCCGAACGAAAGAATATAGAATGCATGTTGATTTTTCCCCACCCCGGTATTGGTATTTCACAATTCAGTGCCAAGTTCTAGCTGGATTGTCCACCCGGTTTTGTGAATATTGACCGATGGTTCTCGTCACGCATTATATTCTTGTGTTGATGTTATTCAATAATTCCTTGCGAAATTATCCCAAAACCATTATCCCGCTTCGCAACCGGAAGCATGTTTCCGGTGCTGGTCACATCACAGGAATTAGACATCATGGCAAAAGAGAAATTTGAACGTAACAAGCCGCATTGCAACATTGGCACGATTGGCCATGTTGACCACGGCAAGACGACGTTGACGGCAGCGATTACCAAGTATTTTGGTGAGTTCAAGGCCTATGACCAGATTGATGGT
>JAJFHV010000015.1 GCA_021775415.1 Hyphomicrobiales bacterium
GGGAGTCGGGAAATTGATTGTTATAGCTGACAATGGTGCCCCCAAATGTTTGATGAATTCACACGTATGCAGATTCTGGACGTTGCAGAAAAATCTGTGCGTCGGCGCGGCTACAACAAAATGCGCCTTGGGAAACTGGCACCGCAGATTGGCATCACAAAGAAAAGCTTGCGCAGTCACTTTCCCAAAAAGACCGATCTTGGCCTGGAACTGATCTGGCGGTTCAGCACCAATGTTTTGGAAGCACTCACGGATATTGACCAGTCCAACCAGGACTACGCAGCCAAACTGCGAGACTATGCCCGTGTTTACGAAGGATCGCTGCAGGAAAACAAAATGTGCCTCTGCGGGATGATGGCTGCCGAGCATGAGACCCTGTCGGATGATATGCAAAAGGCAATTAACGCATTCTTTGACTGCCATGAGATGTGGATTAACAAAATCCTTATCGCGGGCAAGGAGGCAGGGGAATTTGAATTTGACGGACCGGCAATCAGTCACGCTCAGACAATTTTGTCTAACCTTCAAGGTGCGTTACTTGTTTCAAAATCTCTGAAATCTGTTGAGCGAATGGCAATTGCGACTTCAAACATTATTGAGTCATACAGAGCAAAGGTGAAAATCGACTAGATGTCCGCTATTGGCACAAAGCGGGCATGACGCGTGGTAAACGGAATGTCTGATGGTGGAGATAAAGCGGGCCTCAAATTACCCTGGTGCTACTTCGATTAATGACCCAAACCCGGCATCGGCTTGATTCTCGTTAGGCCGAAAACTTGCGACCATGCTCAAGTTGTAACGAAAAATTGCGTCATTCCGCATTGCAACAGTGAGCAAATAGCAATCTGGATGAAGTTTTTTTACCTTCATTAGTGATAACGATTTGCCATTGGAACGTTCGATCTGCCGGATTTCACAATCAGGCAGGGCGTTGAGTTTTTGTCAGGGAGGAAGTTTTTACCATGGGATACAAACACGCGTTTGCATCGTCAATTTTTGCAGTTGCGGTCACCGCGACAAACGTTACTGCCAATGCCGAGGAAATCTACAAGACGGACCAGGGCCATACGGAAGTGTTGTTTGGGTGGCGCCACGCGGGTGTTTCAAGACAACATGGAGAGTTCACCAAGCTTACAGGAACCTTCACACTGTCTGCTGACAAAGTTGAGGATTCCAGCATAAGCGTCACAATCGATACTTTGAGTCTACACACCGGGTTTGAGGCGCTGGATGGTGTGTTGAAGGGTTCGACTTGGCTGGATGTAGAAAAGTTTCCAGAAATGACCTTTCAAAGCACATCAATCGAATTGACCGGAAGCGACACGGCAAAAGTGGCCGGCGACCTTACCCTTCACGGTGTTACCAGGCCCGTGGTGCTGGATACGAAGCTGACCCATCGGGGCTCTCATCCGGTTGGACAATACATTGACTACTACAAGGGGGATTGGCTGGCCTTTCATGCCACAACCAAAATTGATCATCAGGCGTTCGGTGTTGGTGGCTATTCAGTCGGGCATATCTCCATTGAGATAAATACCGAACTCAAACGCGAGTAAGCTGGCCACATGCAATCATGCGGTTTGACTACAACCAGCAGAATGTTGTTCTATCCTCCGGCTTACCATAGGCCATGCATGACCAGGTTGTTGATGAATGCATATTGAAGCTTTGCAACGCCATCGAATAAACCGGGTCATGAATTTTGCCCGGAATTGCGAATCTGAGGTGCTGACTTTAGAAAATCTTGCGGACGTGGCCTGTTTGTCCCGGTATCACTTCTCCAGAATTTTTACTGAGCATTGTCGAGAGACGCCGATTGAATTTGTCTCCCGCCTGCGCCTTGAGCAATCTGTTTCGAACCTGATTTACTTGCCCAACGCGTCCGTTACGGCAATTGCCTTCGAGGCGGGGTTTTCCAGTTCACAGGCATTTTCCAACGCTTTTCGCCGGCGGTTTGGGATTTCGCCGCGAAATTTCCGGATCAACAATAGTTGGTACATCACCGATTTTCCAAAAAACCAGTATGTACTTTCTCCCTTAATGTCGAAATTGCTGGCACCAGTGCGGCACTTCTCGCAGCAGCGGGAGGTTGTGTTGAGGACGATGCCCGCGACGCGTTTAGCCTACATCCGGCACCGGGGTGCTTATTACCTTCCGTCTAAAGGAAAGAGTGACAAATTCGTCAAACTGATTGAATGGGCGAAACTTCGGGGACTGTGGCAGGAAAATACTGAAGTCATTGCGGTTTGCCCCGACAATCCGGCGGTTACACCGCCCCAATTCTGCCAGCATGATTTTGGAGTTGCCGTCGAGGACGGGGTTAAGGAAGATGATTTCATCAGTATTCAAAACTTACCCGAAATGACTCTCGCAACGTTAAGGGTTTCCGGCTCGTCCCAGGTAGCCAGGGTGGCTTGGCGATGGTTTATTTCTGAGTGGCTGCCCCAGAGCGGGATGACAAAGGCAAATCACGACTATTTTGAAATCTTCGATTCAAAATTCGCCGAGCTGGGCTGCTTAAAGATTCTGGGTGGTTCACAAACGGAAGGTACGCTTTGTATCCCGGTAGCAGCCTGCAATATTAATTCGGCGAAAGATAATGCCCACATACCAATTCCCATTGCTCAAAATCTTGCCCCCTACGGTATGAACCGCGACTCAAGGTCATGAAACCGGATTTAGATCGCAACTACCGATACACCATCGGGGCAATACTGTTTCACTGGCTCAGCGCTGTTCTTATTATTTTCATGTTGGCACTGGGCCTGTTTATGAAGCGCGGCGCAATCGATCTGTTTTGGAAATTCGAACTCTATCAATTGCATAAATCAATCGGCATCACCTTGTTCCTTGTGACTTTACTCAGGCTTGTTTGGCGACTTTCAAATGACGTTCCCTACTACAAAATTGAATTGCCCAATTGGGTTAAAACAAGTGCAGCTTTGGTGCATTGGGCGCTGTATTTGTTACTTCTGTCCATTCCAATTTCGGGATGGGTGATGGTATCTACCGCAAAGATTAATGTTCCAACGATTTACTTCGGACTGTTCCATGTGCCGCATATCAATTTTTTTGCTGCCAATGCGGATGGGTTCGATGATGTTACCCGTCTCATGCACACCATTTTGGCGTTCACTTTGGGGTTATTGGCTATTGGCCATATATCAGCAGCGCTGGTCCACTTTCTGATAATAAAGGACGGAACCGTTGAGCGCATGCTTCCCGCAAAGTTGAAAATTGGCAAAGATGAGGAGCAGTAGATCGGTGCAATTATCCCGTTACAGGACCCTGTTGGTGACGGCTTTAATCTGGCTAGGTCCGGTTGTTGGTCCGTATAATGTACAGGCCGCAGAATGGGCAATGGATGCTGCCCGCAGCAAGCTGGAGTTCACTGTCCAACTGCAATCCAATCCACTCAAGGGCGCATTTGAAACGTTTCAGGTAGAAATAGACTTTGATCCAGACGATCCATCATCGGGGGTTCTCGATGTCTTGGTAGAAACCGGATCAATTTCAACCGGGGACAGCCAAAGCAAAACGCTGGCCGAAACTGCAGAGTGGCTGGGTAGCGGTAACTTTCCTGTCGCACGTTTTCATTCAACCTCTATCAAGAGCGTTGGTTCAGGCAAGTTCGAGGCAGCAGGATTGTTGACGATCAAGGAGGCCAGCATGCCAATCAATCTTGAATTTACGCTTGAGATTGACGGCACCGAAGCCGTTGCCCAAGGCTCAGCCACAATCAACAGGTCTGAGTTTGGTGTGGGAGGTCTGTTCAGCGACAGCCTGCCAGTCCAAGACTTTGTTATTATTGAATTTGTTGTTCACGCAAGCAATCGCAGCTAGGTCCATTTGTGACCCAAAGCGGACATTGCTATCGGTCTAACCGGTAAATCAGAGGATTTGACTCAGGAACTCTTTGGTTCTGGGATCTTTGGCATTATCGAAGAAATTAGTTGGTGGCCCGTGCTCAACAATCACGCCGCGATCTGTAAAATAAATGTGGTCAGCAACTTCTCTCGCAAAACCCATTTCATGGGTAACAAGAATGCAAGTCATTCCCTCATCTGCCAGATCCTTGATCGTGAGCAAAACCTCATTGACGGTTTCAGGATCCAAAGCAGCCGTTACCTCGTCGAACAGGATTACATCCGGTTTCATTGCAAGGGAGCGGGCAATAGCCACCCGCTGTTGCTGCCCTCCCGAGAGCTCTCCTGGATAGCTGTCTTCTTTACCCTCAAGGCGAACCTTTCTAATTAACGCGCGAGCCGTTTTTTCCACCTCATCCTTATCCTGTTTAAGAACGCGAATGGGTGCCATCATGACATTCTCAAGTGCAGTCTTGTGGGGAAACAAATTGTATTGTTGGAATACCATTCCAACTTTTTTGCGCAGCTCCAGCTTATCGAGCTTGCTGTCATTGACTTCCTGACCTTCCACCAGGATCGAGCCCTCTTGGATGTCGTTCAAAGCGTTGATGCATCGAATAAGAGTTGATTTTCCAGACCCCGAAGGGCCAATGATACAAATCACCTCCCCCTTCATCACATCAAGCGAAACCCCTTTGAGCACTTCAAGTGCACCAAACGACTTGTGGACGTTCTTGATGGAAACCATAGGTTGGGAATCATTCCAGCTCATAGCGAACCCTTTAGTTTATGACCGCAAATTTCTTTTCCAGATAAACAGTCCATCGCGCGATCGGATAACAGTAGATAAAAAACAACAGAAGAACGAAGGAGTAAAAAGGAGCCAGCAACTCCGGACGCCCACCCTCAGCGGCTAGGGCCTGACCAGTTAGGGTCATGACTTCAGATACCCCAACAATGGATGCCAGTACCGTTGCCATAGTCAAAATGGAATAGAGGTTCATCCATGGCGGCAACATCCGTTTCACGCATTGAGGCAGAATAACCAGCCACAGTGTTTGCCGCCGTGTGTAGGCCAGGCTCTCCGCTGCCTCCCATTGACCGCTTGGCAATGATGTAACCGCACCGCGTACAATCTCGGAAACATTAGCCATCACCGGAAGTGACAACCCAATAATTGCCTTGAGCCAATCCGGCAACGGGATTGCAAAAATGCCAAGCCTTAATTCGAACGGCAGCAAGAACATCGCAAAAAACAAAAGCACCAACCATGGCGAGTTGCGGAAAAACTGGGTCAGCCCCCATGCCAATTTCCTCACCCACCCATTGAGCGAAATTTGGCCCAGCCCGAGCGCAGCACCAACCACCGTACCTATGGCCATCGCACAAACCGAGATGACAAGGTTGAAAATAAAACCCTGCAACAAAAGCGGCATCCAGCGAACCAGCGTCTCAAGGGAAGAGGTCTGGACCGTGTCGCTCTGCGCATAACCAAGCCTTGACGAAAAAATACAAAACCCGACAATCACCAATCCATGCCACGGCTTCAGGCGAAAATTAAAACCTTCCCCGGTCTTCGCGGTAACTGGCAACATCACCGGTAAGTCGGTTTGAAATTCCTGTTTCTTCATGTTCCGTATCCGGGAATTTTCATTGCCCGCTCCCAACGATCCATTCCCCAAACCAGAACCCCGACAAGCAGAAAATAGGTGATAAGCATGAAGATCATCATTTCCGTCACATTCACATTGTCCGACCATATCTGATTGGCTTCATACAACATTTCAGGAACCGCAATGGCGTAGGCGAGTGTCGTCGTCTTAACGAGATTGACGAGATTGTTGTTAAGCGCCGGTAAAATAACCCGGAACGCCAACGGCAATGTGATGTCCCTGTAAATTTGCAGTCGTGAGAAACCCAACGCTTCCGCCGCCTCGACCGTCGATTTCGGTACAGCCTCAATCCCTGAGCGAAATATCTCGACGTTAAATGATCCGGCAAAGAACGACAGGGAAATTACCGCCCAGGCAAAATTTCCAAGCAGCGGTGCTTGCCCGCCATAATCAGTTGCGACTTTCGGCAACAGTGAACCGATCGCGAAATAAAAGAAGTAAAGTTGGACCAGCGGTGGTGTATTACGAAACAGCTGAATGTAGCCGTTGATCAGGCGCCGGGTCCACTTAAAGGGCGAAGCTTGTAACCAGGCACCGATAATTCCAATGATTACTGAAAAAAACAGGCAAACAACAGATAGTTTTACGGTCATCAGGAAGCCGTAAAACATCCTGTTACGATCATAGCTGTCATAGAGGAATGGAAGGTTTATTCCGGTGTCGTCGTAGAGCACTCTGAACCATTCATAAAATGCTTCCATCTACAACACCCCCTCCTCAAGTCACCGCCAATAGAATAGAAGGCGGGAGATGCTTTTTGCAAATCCCGCCGTCTAATTTGTCTAATGCTTATTTGTATTTTTCATGCATTGCCTGTGCGAATGGTGTATTTGCAACACCCCATTTTGTTTCCAACTCCAGGATGCGACCTGACTTGTGCCATTCGGTGATCACTTCACCCATCATGTTATGGAAGTTGGTTTCCCCAAGCTGCACGGCAAGTCCCCAAGGTGCATCATCGATGGTTGGCAGCGGCATTTCATAGCCCTCCCAAGCCGGATCCTTGGTTTTGGCCACAATCGCTGAATCGTCATAAACGAATGCCACGCAGTTTCCGGCCTGCAAAGCAGCATACGCTTCTGCGGTACCCTTAAACGCAACAATTTCTGCACCAAACTCCTGTCCGGTTTTCTTGTTGTAGAAAGCGCCCTGGATTCCACAAACCGGTTTTCCGCGCAAGTCTTCCCATTGCTTGAACCCGTATTTTGCAGGAGCCAAAACATTGGTTCCAGATGAGTAATAGTTGGGATCAACAATTGAAACGACTTTCCGGCGATCCGGCTTGTCGGTCATTGTCGCAATCATCAGATCAATCTTACCCTGCTCCAAAAACTGCATGCGGTTTGAACTGACGACAGGAACATACTCGACTTTCACACCAAGCTTATCCGCCACATCTTTTGCCAAATCCGGTTCAATACCAATGATGGCCCCTGACGGATCACGATATCCATACGGTTTGTAATCGGCTTTCACCCCAACCTTCAACACTCCGGCTGCTTTGACATCATCAATCACATCGGCCTGTGCCACGTGAGCTGCAATAGTAAATGCACACAACGCGCTGGCACCCAAAAGGCCTTTAACAATTTTCCCGATCATTTCGATATTTCTCCATGTTGATCCGCTAATCTACAAAGCCTTCGAGAACGGCGGTCATTCATCTCTCGAACGTTACCCGCACAAAATCACACCAAAATACGCCTATTTTCGGTATGAGCTAGTCGAATAGTAAACTTCGCTTGCTTGAGGGAGTCAACGCGTATCGCTGGTTGGAGAGGTTTGCAGAATTTGCCGCAGTTGATGCCGCGTACACAACTCGTTCAAAATGTCCGCTTCTGGCACTGTCGTGCCAAGATCACTCGTTGTCGCTGTGAACTTGTTCGTGGATTAGCTCGGCAACGGAGGGGCCCGGTCCCACCAGTTCAAGGACGTTACGATCCGGGTCACGAATGAAGATTGTCTTGGTCCCTCTAAATTCGCGCCGCCCGGTTATCGCGATATTGTTCGCAACAACAAATGCTTCAGTCTCCTCCGAGGATTTCATCTTAATCGCCACATGGGTGATACCTGGATACTTTTCTGATTCATCCATCAATACATTTTCACCAAGCCTGGCATTGGCGGGACCTAGCAAATTGATGTTGATCCCGCTGGGATGCAGCATCACAAGCGGATGTCCCTCATCAAACCCACCATCGGCAATCAGCTCGAAACCAAGCAACTCATAAAAAGCAACTGACCTTTCCCGCTCTCCAATGCGAATTCCCACATGATCGATGTTACTCATTTCAAGCATTTTTGCGTCCTTTCGAAAAATCTTAAAATCCAACTTCCTTAATCGGTTGAATGTACCAGGGCGTAGCCAATGGCCGCAGCCACCAGCGCTTGCCAGGGGACGAACAGGATAATCCATGAATCTCTTTGATGTTCCAGAGGAAAGACAACCAATAGTCCGGCGATTGCCCCGGCGACAATTGTCAACATGGCAAGCTTGGATTGCCTGAGCGCACCAACCGTCAGTGCACCACCCAGATGAACACCTCCCGCGCCGATTGCGCCGGCTACAAGTGCTCCAAGATAGAGGAGCGTCTCACCGTCGTCGGTAACACCCCGAAAGCCGCGAACTGCGGCCACCCAACTGACGACGGTCATAAATAATACCAGAACAACGCCTGTCCAATTGGACCTCCCCAAAAAAAGAAGACCGGCCCCAATCGCAATCCCGAACAGAGCGCCTGGCAAGATAGGCACATCGAAGACCTTGATCTCCTCGGCCAATTCCAGCGTATTGGTAGTAACAAGTCCGGAGATGAGGCCCAAGCCAGCCAGAATCCAGAAAGGTTTGTAGTGAAACAGTGATGCCATGCTTCTTCATCCAGAAAATTACCAACGCCAACATACTAACGCTATTGTCAGCTGTTCGAAACAGTGAATGCGGGTGTGTGCGAAAATCAAAGCGGCTGTAAAAATTAACAACTTCTTTCGCTTCATGGTGAACCGATCGTTAATGCTTTTGCGATAGGGTTTGCCCAAGCTGGCCCAATGCACTGGGTCGCTGGGGAGTTAATAAATGATCGTTGAGTATTTTCTTGAGTGGGTTCAGTCCGCCCCTGTATCAAAAAGAATTGCCGCAACGGATGCACTGGTTCGCGCCTGGTTGCATTCGCCTTTGAATGAAGAGGAGCGCGAAGAAACCGACGCTGCAATCACTATGCTTTTGGAAGATCCCGCACCTGGCGTGCGTCTTGCGCTGGCAGAAGGGTTCGGTGCATGGAAGAGTGCGCCACGCCATGTCATCACCGCACTTGCACGTGATAATATTGATATTTCCGCGATCGTCCTTTCGCGTTCTCCAGTGTTTTACGATGCCGAACTGATCGACGTTGTTGCTACCGGAATGGTGGAGCAACAAATTGCTATTGCCTGTCGGCCGTGGATTTCGCCGGCACTGGTCGCAGCAATTTGCGAAGTCGGTCATGCAGATGCGTGTCTTGGCCTGCTGATGAACCCTGTTGCCCGGTTTTTAAACGATGACTTGCATGGAATGGCGGAACGCCATGGCACCGTAACCGAAATTCGCAATCTTATACTGGAGCGTCCCGAGCTTGCTCCGGAAATCCGTATTTTGTTGATCAACAAGCTGGGTGAGGCGCTCAATAATTTTGTATCCAAACGCTCCTGGTTGTCGCAGAGTCGTGCCGATAATGTTATCCGGGAATCTTGCGCCAAGGCTTCTATAGCGTTTGCGGCCAATGCGGCGGATGAAGATGTGGATCGGGTGGTGAAAAGCCTTATAGCAACCGGCAGCATGACCACTTCATTCCTGTTGCGCGCCATATGCATGGGCAACATCACGCTTGCTGCGAAAACATTTTCTGAATTGAGCGGGGTTCGCTTTGCACGAGTGGAAACAATTTTGACAACCGACCGGCGCTCCGCATTCAAGGCGGTTTATGACCGTGCCGGATTGCCGAACTCTGCCTTTGGTGTGTTTTATTGTGCCATATCGACCTGGCGTCGCTTGCTTTCTTCAGGTTCACCAATCAACCAGTCGCGGCTTCCATTTCTGGTAACCCGGGAGGTGCTGCAATCCTACAACGGCAAACAGGATGCGGTGATGGATGATATCCTGATCTTGTTGCGAAAACTTGCGGCCGAAACAGCCCGCGAGAGCGCACGTTCGCGCGCCACAGAAATAGTCAACCGTTCCAGGCAGGCGCATGTGGATCAAATTGAGGATATGGCAGCGGAGGTGATCGATCTCAGTGAAGCTGATTTGGCATGCTTTGCCGAAAGCCTCGAAGATGAGCTGGAAAATCTGGACGCGGATATGGAAATCAGCACAAAGGGTTCTGAACATCCTGTTCAAATTGAAACGCCAGTTAGCATCGAAGCCAATGTAACCACCGTCGACTTTGAGGTTATTCCGGGCGAAGCAGATGATCCGCAATTGGATGCATTCAGTCTGTCCCAATCAATCCTTAATCAGCCGGTCGCCGAGGCTGCCTGACCGCTTGCGAATTTCTCAATACTGAAATTGCTCAGCCAGAATCCGGTCGTCCCAGGAATGGTCCGGGTCGAAAAGAATGGTCACTTCCATTTCAGTTTCCAGCTTCACGCTGACGCGGATTGCGGATTTGATTTCGGTGTTGTCCGCTACCGCATTGACTGGCCGTTTATCTGGCTCATTGATGTTGATTACCACCTCGACAGAACTGGGCAGAAGCGCACCTCGCCAGCGTCTGGGTCTAAAAGGACTTACAGGGGTCAGCGCCAGCAACGGTGCATCCAGCGGCAAAATTGGCCCGTGGGCAGACAGGTTATAAGCGGTGGAACCGGCAGGCGTTGCCACGAGAACACCATCGCAGATCAACGTGTCCAGCCGTTGTTTGCCATCGGTTGTGATTGAAAGACTGGCGGCCTGATAAGATTGGCGAAACAAGGATACTTCGTTGATTGCTTTTGCATGGTGAATTTTGCCGGCTTTGTCCTCGACCTCCATATGCAGGGGTCGGATGGTATTCTTCAACGCAGCAGAAAGGCGCTCTTCCAGGAATTCAGACCTGTATTCATTCATCAAAAAGCCGACAGTGCCTTTGTTCATGCCATAAATTGGCGTTCCGGAGTTCATGAATTGATGCAGCGTGTGCAGCATGAAGCCGTCACCGCCAAGGGCTACAACAACTTCCGCTTCGTCACGCGTTGCATTTCCATAAAGTTTTTCGAGATCAGCCATCGCAGATTTGGCATCGGGTGCATCGCTCGCAACAAAAGCAATTTTCATTCTCAAACCCGCTCAATCACAAATCAAAGGATAGTTTGCCTAACATGACCCAATCGGCAATGCAAAATGCAGTTGGGGTCCTGTTCATAAGGCTTTTTTAACTATGCTCAGGCAATCTTTCTCCCAGCTCTGGTGTAAGCCGGAAGCGTTTGTAACAATGTAGCCAACCAGTGGAACACACCATGATCCGTCCTGCGAGTGAAATTGAGTACCCACCCACCCAAGCCCAGTGCACAAAGGCAAGAATGCTGGCGCGCATGGAAGCGCTTTCCACCAGCAGCGATGCGCTGATGGCAGTCATTGCAAGCCGTCTTGGTGCCGAAGCAGTAGAGCAGAACGAAGAAGTTCAGGCCCTGACGTTGGAACAACAGCGCCTCATCCAAAACATGCGCACACTGGTTCGCAGCTAGTCACATTCTCTAGCGTCTAACGACCCAGAACAACCCCTTCGCGTCTCGGGTCGGCACCGCCTTCTAGGCCTTCTTCAGAAATGGTGATGCCGTGCAAACCTGAATTGAGGTCGCGGATATTGACCAAGAATCCCATTGCATCGAGGGCCGGTCCAAAACTTTCTGCGGCAGTTCCTGCTTCCAGATCAAACTCTCCAAATCGATTGACCAGATGCGGCAGCTCGATTGCCTGCTGGATATCCATTCCCCAGTCCAGATAGGCTATCAGCGTTTTCGCGACATAGCCGATTATGCGACTGCCTCCAGGTGAACCAACCGCGAGCACGGGCATGCCATCTTTCATCACGATGGTGGGTGACATTGAGGATCTTGGTCGCTTGCCGGGTTCAAGCCGATTGGCAACGGGCACGCCTTCGACCTCTGGCACCAGCGAAAAATCGGTAAGTTCATTGTTCAAGAGAAAGCCACCAACCATCAACCGTGACCCAAAACCGTTCTCGATGGTGGTGGTCATGGATACCACATTGCCGCCCGCATCAACGATTGAGAAATGGCTGGTGGAGGGAAGTTCAAGAGATTGATCATCGGCATGTAATCCGGCGCGATCTGCAGGCGGATTACCGGGTTGAACGACCTGACGTTCAAGTGCCCGATTGGGCTCAAGCAATTTGCTGCGCTCGCTCAGGTAGTCTGCGTTGAGAAGGCCCTTCGGCATTTGGGCAAAATCATTGTCGGCCATATAGCGACCCCGGTCTGCAAACGCGAGGCGTGAAGCGTCACCAATCAGCCGCCAGCTTTGTGGATTTTGCGGGCCAAGCGAAGTCATGCCATAGGGTCTTAACAGGCCGAGAATTTGGCCAACAGTCAACGCACCGGAGGAGGGGGGACCCATGCCGCAAATTTCGTGGTCACGGTAATTCAGGCAAACCGGCTCCCGCTCAATAATGCTGTAGGCTGCAAAATCCTCCATTGAGAGAAATCCCGGATTGCCTTCTGCGTTTTGAACCGTATCGACAATCGCTTGCGCTAATGGTCCTTGGTAAAAAGCATCAGCGCCGCTCTCTGCTATTGCTTTCAATGTTTCTGCATAGGCCTGATTACGCACCACGGTACCGGCATACAGCGGGACACCTTCCTCGCTGAGAAAGTAGTTTCTTGTCTCGGGGTATCTGAAAAGGCTCTCCGCGGAAGCGGTGATTAATGTATTTAATCTCGAAGACACTTCAAAACCGTTCTCTGCCAGTGCAATTGCAGGTTCAAACAGTTTTGCCCATGCGAGCTTGCCGAATTTCTGATGGGTTTCGTGAAGTAGTTTGACGGTGCCGGGCGTGCCCACAGAACGACCGCCGACAACTGCATCGAAGAAATACATCGGCTGGCCATTTTCATCCAAAAATAAATCGGGTGTTGCCGAGAGTGGCGCTGTTTCGCGCCCGTCAAAGGTGGTTAGCTTGCCATTCCCGGCATCAAAATACACCAGAAATGCACCGCCGCCCAAACCGGAGGATTGCGGTTCAACCAGACCCAGGACCAATTGAACGGCCACCATTGCGTCAATGGCATTGCCGCCCTCTCGCAAGATCAGATCACCTGCGCGACTGGCATGCGGGTTGGCGCTTGCGACCATGTGGATGGAAGCTTTGACCAGTTGCTTTTCAGTAGTGCCAGATGAAAACTCTGGTGCTACCTGGTCACTTGCGTCCTGGGCAAGAGCGGTAGGTGCAATCCATAAAAGTACGAAAATTCCTGCCAAAACAGCGCTTAGCGGGTGGGTATTTGAAAGCAATGTACGCATGGTTTGTTTTCTAGTCGCTGAAGCGTCGTCAGTCCACCATTGATGGAAAGCACCCAAATCGACTTTAAACCAAATGTCTGCCGGGCACCGATCATATGTCAACCGGTACCTGGCGATGTGATTTATACGACCTGGCTGGGCTAGTCGTAGTTGCGACCAGAGAAATAAACACACTTGTAGCCAATGTTGCAGCGATTATTGTCCCGGGTAGGGACGTACTGTCGCCTGATCGTTTGATTAAGCTCACAATAGAACCGGCTTTTCACAAAGCGTTCGTAGGTATGGGTGCCGGTGGAAAGCACAATGCCGCCTGCACGCTGAACCGTGGCTCTTGCTTGGCCGCATGTCATCGAGTTGGTGTTTGCGCGATGCTGGGCATAGGCTGATATCGGGGTAAGGATTATTGTTGAGGTGGCAATCAGAATTGCAATGGTGTGGCGCATGGTCTGGTCTCCGAATTAGTACCAAGTGACTGGATTTGCCCTAAATAGAACATGGGGCTGACATAACTTGTTATCTAGTGCATTTGAGGGGCTGGGGATGTGCAATTTATCACAATGTTGCGATCCCGCATGGTATTTGATATGCGGTGGATGAAGTCTATAGTACGGATTGAGTCCGGCTTCTATTCCAGCGGGAATCCTAATTTTTACATGGTGGTACAAGTCTGTACCCAAATGCTGCGGCAGGACCAGATAATATCATGAGCGGTCTGACACCGGAAAACCGGTTTCTTTCAACCAAGCAGGTACTCGGCGTGCCCGAGGACAGTAATCCAAACCGGATGTTGGTTGCTGCAGTCGAAAAAATCGCTGGTATTGAAAAATTCAACCAGATTCTTGCGGAAGTTGGGCCTCCCTGGCCGGACGCAAACACGCTGATTGACCACATGTTCTCCCGGCTGAATATCAAGTGGGGAATTGAGAATCCGGACGCGCTCAATCTGCTGGACGACCGCCCCAAGGTGTTTGTCGCCAATCACCCTTATGGTCTTCCGGATGCGTTTGCGCTGTTTCAACTGCTGACTCTGCACCGGCCTCGTGTGAAGCTTTTTGCAAACAAGATTCTTGCTGCAAGTCGGCTGGAAGACGAGCGGTTGTTGTTTGTTGACCCATTCATGGCGGATGAATCCAAGGGCATGAATCGCAAATCCATAGCTCAAGCCCTGAGACACCTTCGCGATGGCGGTGATCTGGCGCTGTTTCCGGGGCGGATATGCTCGCACTTGAAGGTTTCCGACTGGATGATTTCTGATTCTGAATGGACGGATCAGGTGTGCAAGTTTGTTGAAATCAGCGGCGGCGATATGGTGCCGATGTTTATTTCCGGTCGAAACAGCATGTTTTTCAACATGTCAGGCCTGATCCACCCAAAAATCAGAACTTACATGTTGTTACGGGAATTTTTGCGTGGTGGACATGATTTCAAGTTTCAGATTGGTGAACCGGTTTCAGCCGAGCAGCTGCTAAAAGTTTCCAGAACGCTGGGACCCGGTGCGTTTTCGCGAAACCTGACCTACGCGCTCAAACCAGGCCGGGGTCCGGTTGCCGGTATCAAAGGGCTGAAAAAGCCCGGCAACCTTTGGCCGGGTGAAGCTCCGAAAAGCACAACGTCGACGCCTATTTCAGGTGCGTCGGTCAAGGCAATGCTTGATGAACATGAAGTCATTGTGGAGCAAAATGGATTTTCGATTTACCAGACATCGACGGCGGTTGCCGATCCGCTGCTTGATGTGATCTGCCAGGTGCGTTTCACAGCTTACGCATCTGAAACGGCGGTAAGCGAGCCTTCCGAGCTCAAAGACCGATTTGATAAACATTACAGTCATCTCATTTTGTGGGATCAGTCAAAACAGATGGTTGCCGGGGTGTATCGTTATAGAGTGTTCAACCCGGGTGGAAAGCCGGTTAATCCAGAATCTCTTGTAACCAGTTCAATATTTGATTTGCGGCCCGAATTCCTGAAATTGTTGCCCAATGCAATGGAGCTTGGTCGCGCCGCGATCTTGCCGGAATATCAAAAAAGCTATTCGCCACTGATGCTGTTGTGGCGTGGGATACTCGAAATACCTGCGCGAAATCGCGACATAAAATACCTGTTTGGACCGGTCACCATGGGGCGCGCTTTCAAACCTGTGTCGCATGAATTGCTGCGGCGTTACATTATGCGTAATTGTCAGGATGAAGACATGATGGGATTCGTCCGGGCAAAACGGGAGCTGGAATTTGAAATTCCGAAAGAAGTCGATCTTGACCAGCTTTCAGCAGCCTGCAGATCATTTTCAGAGCTCTCCAGCATCGTGCGCGGCTTTGAAGGTGGCAAGCGCGACCTGCCGGTGCTGTTTCGACATTATGCCAATATTGGCTGCCGTTATATCGGCTTTGGCCAGTGGAAAGAGCTTGATCATGCAACCGCAGGACTGACAGTGCTGGATCTTAAAAACATGAGCCGGAGCTTTCTGTCCCGTTATTTTGGCAAGGAAGGCACAGACGCATTCCTTTTGGGCCGGTAATTAATTGGCCCTTCGGGATTAGCCTTGAACAACGTTGAGGTTTTGTACGCCAAGCCCAGAAATGCCCAACTCCATTGTGTCACCCGGTTTCAGAAATACCGGCTCAGGCTTGATACCCATGCCAACGCCCGGCGGTGTTCCCGTTGCGATAATATCCCCCGGCATCAGGCTCATCAATTGAGACAGGTGCGAGATAATCTTTGCCACACTGAAACACATTGTAGCGGTGTTGCCGGTTTGCATGCGCTTGCCGTTAATGTTGGTGTACAGATCGAGCGCTTGCGGGTCCGGCACATCATCACGTGTTACAAGCCATGGCCCGGTCGGACCGAAGGTGTCGCAGGATTTACCCTTGGTCCATTGGCCGGAAAGAGACTTCTGGAAATGCCGTTCGGAGACATCATTGACCACACAGTAACCCGCCACGTGATCCAGTGCTTTATCCTCGGACACATATTTGGCGCGCGTACCAATAACGACGCCAAGCTCAACCTCCCAATCTGTCTTGGTTGATCCGCGTGGTATTTCAACCGTATCGTTCGGACCGATGACTGCCGATGTAGCCTTTTGGAATAGCAGCGGGTATTCCGGCACTTTACTTCCAGACTCCGCAGCATGTTCGGTGTAATTGAGGCCAATACACAAAAATTTTCCGATAGAGCCAACACAGGCGCCGATTCGAATATCATCCTCAACCAATGGAAGTGAAAGCGGATCTACGGATGCAATCGACTGAATGCCACCAGAAGCCAGAAAATCAGGATTTATGTCTTCGACTAGGCCTGACAGATCGCGAATTTGCCCATTTTGATCCAAAATACCCGGTTTTTCCACGTTGATAGATCCGTAACGCAGTAATTTCATTGGTGGAATCCTTGTGTTCAGCGATGCGGCGATACAAGACAGCATTCCGAAGAAAACTCAAGCCTTGGATGCACGCTCACGCGATTGTTAGTGTGTTGCACCTGAATTGCCGCAAATCGCTGGTTTAAAAACTTATTCTGGCCTCTTGCGCTTTGTTTCAGGAGCCGTTAGATAAGGGTTCCGGACACAAATAGTGCGTAAGGTAGAGCAATCCGCCATGCGTGCTTGTTTTTGTGGTTTGCAGACGATTGAATGGTTTGCAATGGACGGTTTCACAACAAGGTCGATTATTCTGCAATCTGTTTGGTTTTAGGCGAAATTCCATGGCTGCCAAAAGCAATCCGTTTACCTTTCTGCAACAGGTACGTTCGGAAGTGTCCAAGGTCACTTGGCCAAGTCGCCGGGAAACCGTGACCACTGCTATAATGGTATTCGTTATGGTGTTTTTAGCAGGATTGTTTTTCTTCCTTGTCGACCAGTTCCTTGGGTGGGGTGTTGGCCTGCTCTTGAATTTGTAGAATTGAATTTTTTGGTCTCCATATCCCAGGGACCTAAATAGACACGGCAAAATATTATGGCGCATCGCTGGTACATCGTTCATGCCTACTCGAATTTCGAGAAAAAGGTGGCGGATTCGATTGAAGAAAAAGTCAAACAAAAAGGGCTTGAGCACCTTTTTGAGGCAATCTTGGTACCGACTGAAAAAGTCGTTGAGGTTCGCCGTGGTCGTAAGGTGGATGCGGAACGCAAATTCTTCCCCGGTTATGTCCTGGTCAAGATGGAAATGACCGATGAAGCTTTCCACCTGATCAAGAATACACCAAAAGTTACCGGCTTCCTGGGTTCTGATCATCGCCCACAGCCAATCTCTGATAAGGAAGCCGAGCGTATCCTGAACCAGGTTCAAGAAGGTGTCGAGCGGCCCAAGCCTTCCGTTATGTTCGATATTGGCGAGAGCATCCGTGTATCAGATGGTCCGTTCGCATCCTTCAATGGCATTGTCCAGGAAGTGGACGAGGAGCGCGCGCGGCTAAAAGTTGAAGTTTCAATCTTCGGTCGGGCAACCCCGGTCGATCTTGAATACGGACAGGTTGAGAAGCAGTAGTTTTAATCCCGTGTGGGAGGGGAGGTGGACTGGCCGGTCCATTAAAACCGCACCACGCAATCTGCAACCGCGAAGCCGGAATGACGCTTCGCAAACATGAAAAAGGCAGAATAGCTTATGGCCAAGAAAATTGATGGATACCTGAAACTTCAGGTTCCCGCAGGCAACGCCTCACCATCGCCGCCCATCGGGCCGGCTTTGGGGCAGCGTGGCCTGAACATTATGGAATTTTGCAAGGCGTTTAATGCGAAAACCCAGGAAATGGAGAAAAACTCTCCGGTACCTGTGGTTATTACCATTTTTGCAGACAAGTCCTTCACATTCGAAATGAAGCAGCCGCCAATGTCTTACTTCATCAAGAAAGCAGCTGGACTGGACAAGGGTTCAAAAGAACCTGGCAGAGATGTGGTTGCCAAACTTTCGCGCTCGCAGATCAAGGACATCGCCGAGAAAAAGATGGTTGATCTCAATGCAACTGATATCGATGCCGCCATGCGGATTGTTGAAGGTTCCATCCGCTCGATGGGCATGGAAGTGGAGGGCTGAACATGGCTGCTGGAAAACGTATTAAGAACGGTCGTGAGGGAATTGATCGCAAGGCGCTATATGCACTGAGCGATGCTGTTTCCATGGTCAAGGAACGCTCCTCTGCCAAATTCGACGAGACAATCGAAGTTGCAATGAATTTGGGTGTTGACCCGCGTCATTCAGATCAGATGGTTCGCGGTGTTATCAATTTGCCGAATGGTACAGGTCGTACTGTTCGGGTTGCGGTGTTTGCCCGTGATGACAAGGCGGAAGAGGCCAAGAAGGCTGGTGCTGATATTGTTGGTGCCGAAGACCTGATGGAAACCGTGCAGGGTGGCAAGATCGAATTTGATCGCTGCATCGCCACGCCGGACATGATGCCTCTGGTCGGTCGCCTTGGTAAGGTTCTTGGACCACGCAATTTAATGCCTAACCCCAAGACTGGAACGGTGACTGCTGATGTGGCGGACGCTGTGAAGGCAGCAAAAGGTGGTTCGGTTGAGTTTCGTGCTGAAAAGGCCGGCATTATACATGCAGGCGTTGGCAAGGCTTCGTTCGACGCCAAGGCGCTTGAGGAAAACATCCGGGCATTTGCTGATGCGGTCAACAAGGCCAAACCGGCAGGCGCCAAGGGTACCTTTGTCAAGCGTGTAGCAATTTCATCCACCATGGGTCCGGGCGTGAAAATCGATCCGACCACAATGGCTGGATAATATTTAACTGCAATTCGCACCTCACGGTGCGGATTGTTCAACAAGAATTCCGGCGGTTCGCCGCCGGATTTTCAGAAAGAGCCCCTCGGGGTGATTTTTGAAATACCTGTCCGAGACTGCAGGCGGTTAGCCTTAATCGCGTGTCTGACGGTTCAAATGTGAATGCATATGAATTGGTCAAACATTGCACCTGCAATAGACGGGAGTGAGACCAGATTTTAATGGGGAATTCCCCAGTAAGAATTCGGTTCGAACTCGCAAGCCTTGTCGGTGTGCTTTTGCACCGAGCCAAGGGGACAGGACCTCGAAGCGCCGACTGGCGCTACCGTTCTGTTCTGTACAGGTCGGTAGTAAAGGTCGGCAAAGGCAACCGGAGATCCGCATGAAGTTTGCGGTGATCTAAATGGAGAGAGACTGTGGAAAGAGCGGAAAAACGTGAGTTTGTAGCGTCCATGAACGATGTGTTTTCGAACGCAGGCGCAGTGGTTGTTGCACACTATACCGGTCTTACCGTTTCCGACATGAGCGCATTGCGTTCACAAATGAAGGAAGCGGGCGGAACCGTAAAAGTCGCGAAAAACCGTCTTGCCAAACTTGCTCTAGAAGGCACGGATGCAGCGCACATTTCAGATTTGTTTCAAGGTCAGACCCTTGTTGCATACTCTGAAGACCCTGTGACTGCACCCAAGGTATCTGTCGAATTTTCCAAGAAGAACGAAAAACTCGTAATTCTTGGTGGCGCGATGGGTACTTCCAACCTCGATGTGAACGGTGTGAAGGCCTTGGCCAGCTTGCCGTCACTTGATGAACTGCGCGGTAAGATTGTCGGCCTACTCAATGCGCCGGCGACTCGTGTCGCAACAGTTATCAACGCACCTGCCAGTCAGCTGGCGCGTGTTGTCGGGGCCTATGCCCAAAAGAGTGAGGCAGCGTAAAGCGGTCTATCGCATCTTTCGAAGTTTGAACTGAAAGTTAAGGAATAAGAATATGACTGATCTAGCAAAGATCGTGGACGATTTGTCCAAACTGAGCGTGATGGAAGCTGCTGAGCTTTCTAAAATGCTTGAAGAAACATGGGGCGTTTCAGCCGCTGCACCTGTTGCTGTTGCAGCAGCCGGTGGTGGTGGAGATGCTGCGCCAGTTGAAGAAAAGGATGAATTTGATGTCATTCTTGCTGAAGCAGGTGCCCAGAAAATCAACGTCATCAAGGAAGTTCGCGGCATCACAGGTCTTGGCCTGAAAGAAGCCAAGGACCTTGTTGAAGGCGCTCCAAAGGCGGTCAAGGAAGGTGCTTCCAAGGCCGAAGCTGAGGAAATCAAAGGTAAGCTTGAAGCAGCCGGTGCAAAGGTTGAACTCAAGTAAGGCAGTAATTTCTGCTGGTGGCTGAATTCGTTCAGTTGCCGCAAAAAAATATGGCCCCGGATCCGTCCGGGGTCTTTAGAGTTTAGCAAGGCCGGCAGCATTGGTCTTTTGGGCAGTAACAAAACCGTTCGCCCGCGGTTTGAAGCGCAATGACAGTTCGAAACCGGACCTGTGTCTCGAAGGCCGATAGGATGGGCCATCAAGTGACTGGTTTGGCGAAAGCTGCGGATTTTTACTCGAGGAGCAATAATGGCTCAGACCCATGTCTTTAACGGTCGTAAACGTGTACGCAAATTCTTCGGTCACATCACCGAAGTAGCAGAAATGCCGAACCTCATTGAGGTTCAAAAACAGTCCTATGATCAATTCTTGATGGTCGACGAGCCCGAAGATGGTCGCGGCGATGAAGGATTGCAGGCAGTTTTCAATTCTGTATTCCCAATCACTGATTTTACTGGCGCATCCATGCTCGAATTCGTGCGTTACGAATTTGATCCGCCAAAATATGATGTTGAGGAATGCCGCCAGCGCGACATGACCTATGCGGCACCTTTGAAGGTAACGCTGCGCCTCATCGTGTTTGATATTGACGAAGAAACCGGTGCGAAGTCCGTCAAGGACATCAAAGAGCAGGACGTCTATATGGGCGACATGCCACTGATGACCGGCAATGGTACTTTTGTTATCAATGGCACAGAACGTGTGATTGTTTCCCAGATGCACCGCTCACCTGGTGTGTTCTTCGACCACGACAAGGGCAAAACCCATTCGTCGGGCAAGTTGCTGTTTGCCGTTCGTGTGATCCCCTATCGTGGCTCATGGCTCGACATCGAGTTCGATGCCAAGGACGTTGTTCACGCACGTATCGACCGTCGCCGGAAAATCCCGGCAACCTCGTTGTTGCTGGCACTTGGCCTTGATCCGGAAGAAATTCTGTCGACCTTCTACACCTCCACGAAAATTTCTCGTGACGGCGAAGGATGGCGCGTCCCGTTTGATGGCGAATCCATGAAGGGCTCCAAAGCCGAGACAGATTTGGTCGACGCGGATACCGGCAAGGTTGTGCTGGAAATGGGCAAGAAGATGACTGCCCGTACCATCACTCAGCTAACTGACAAAGGTGTAAAAACACTGAAAATCAGTAATGAGCAGATGTTCAGCAGGTATGTCGCAATTGATATCGTCAACAACAAGACTGGTGAGATTTATCTCGAAGCTGGCGACGAGATCGACGAAAAAGCAATTGAAATCCTGGACGAAGCCAAGGTCAAGTCCATTCCTGTGCTCGATATCGATCATATGAATATTGGTGCTTATATCCGTAACACGCTTGCGGTCGACAAGAACGAAACCCGCCAAGATGCCCTGTTTGACATCTATCGGGTTATGCGCCCGGGTGAGCCTCCAATCATGGAAACTGCTGAGGCGATGTTCAAGTCGCTGTTCTTTGATTCAGAGCGCTATGATCTTTCTGCGGTTGGTCGTGTGAAGATGAACATCCGGCTCGATCTTGATGCCGAAGACACCGTCCGTGTGTTGCGCAAGGAAGACATTCTAGAGGTCGTAAGAACTCTGGTTAACTTGCGTGATGGACGTGGCGAAATCGACGACATCGACAACCTCGGCAACCGCCGGGTGCGTTCGGTTGGTGAATTGATGGAAAACCAATACCGCATCGGACTGCTACGCATGGAGCGTGCAATCAAGGAACGCATGTCCTCGATTGAAGTTGATACGGTAATGCCGCAGGATTTGATCAATGCAAAACCTGCTGCTGCTGCAGTACGCGAGTTTTTCGGTTCTTCCCAGCTTTCGCAGTTTATGGACCAGACAAACCCGCTTTCTGAAATTACCCACAAGCGTCGTCTTTCAGCGCTTGGTCCAGGTGGTTTGACGCGAGAGCGTGCCGGTTTTGAGGTGCGCGATGTGCATCCAACCCATTATGGCCGCATCTGTCCGATTGAAACACCGGAAGGTCCGAATATCGGTCTGATTAATTCGCTGGCGACATTTGCCCGGGTTAACAAGTATGGCTTCATTGAAAGCCCGTACCGCAAGGTCGTGAAGAGCAAGCTCACGGATGATGTGATCTATCTCTCCGCCATGGAAGAGGCGCGCTACAATGTGGCTCAGGCCAATGCGACGCTTAACAAGGACAACAGCTTCACCAACGAATTCGTAACCTGCCGTCGTGCCGGTGACGTGATGATGGTGCCGCGCGAGAACGTTGACCTGATGGACGTGTCTCCAAAACAGTTGGTGTCTGTTGCTTCTTCACTCATTCCGTTCCTTGAAAACGATGATGCAAACCGCGCATTGATGGGTTCAAACATGATGCGACAAGCCGTGCCTCTGGTACGTGCAGAAGCACCATTTGTTGGAACCGGGATGGAAAGCGTTGTGGCTCGTGATTCCGGTGCTGCGATCGTCGCAAGGCGTACCGGTGTGGTCGACCAAGTGGATGCAACCCGTATTGTTATCCGCGCAACCGAAGATCAGGACCCGTCAAAATCCGGCGTCGATATTTATCGACTGCAGAAGTACCAGCGTTCCAACCAGTCGACCTGCATCAACCAGCGTCCGCTGGTGACCGTTGGTGACCGGATTTCAAAGGGTGACATTATTGCTGATGGTCCGTCTACGGATCTGGGTGATCTGGCTCTTGGCCGTAACGTGCTCGTCGCGTTCATGCCTTGGAACGGTTACAACTTCGAAGACTCCATCCTGCTGTCCGAGCGCATCGTGCGTGATGACGTATTCACTTCAATTCACATTGAAGAATACGAAGTGATGGCACGCGATACCAAGCTTGGTCCTGAAGAGATCACGCGCGATATTCCAAATGTTTCGGAAGAGGCTCTTAAAAACCTCGACGAAGCCGGTATCACCTATATTGGTGCTGAAGTTGGCCCAAGTGACATCCTGGTCGGCAAAATCACGCCAAAGGGCGAAAGCCCGATGACACCGGAGGAAAAACTCCTGCGGGCGATCTTCGGCGAAAAGGCTTCGGATGTGCGTGACACTTCCCTTCGCATGCCGCCGGGAGGTTTCGGGACGGTCGTTGAGGTTCGTGTCTTTAACCGTCACGGTATCGAAAAAGACGAGCGTGCGATGTCAATCGAGCGCGAGGAAATCGAAGCGCTGGCGAAAGACCGCGACGACGAACAGGCAATCCTGGACCGCAATGTCTACGGTCGCCTGAGCGATATGCTGAAAGGCAAGGATGCGGTTGCTGGTCCCAAGGGCTTCAAGAAGGGTACTAAACTTACTGCTGAAGTCATGGAAGAGTATCCACGGTCCCAGTGGTGGCTGTTTGCTGTATCCACCGACAAACTTCAGAGTCAGATAGAAGCACTGCAGACCCAGTATGACGAATCCAAGTCCCTGCTTGAGCAGCGGTTCATGGACAAGGTTGAAAAACTCCAGCGCGGCGATGAGCTGATGCCTGGCGTCATGAAAATGGTCAAGGTCTTCGTTGCTGTGAAGCGCAAGCTGCAGCCTGGCGACAAAATGGCTGGTCGCCACGGCAACAAGGGTGTGGTTTCCCGCATTCTGCCGGTGGAAGACATGCCGTTCCTTGAAGACGGAACCCATGCAGACATCGTGCTTAATCCACTTGGTGTGCCAAGCCGTATGAATGTTGGGCAGATCCTTGAAACCCATCTGGGTTGGGCTTGCGCCGGCATGGGCAGGAAGATCGGTGAAATGATCGACGCCTACAAGGCTGATGGCAACATCAAGCCGCTGCGTAAAGAGCTTGAAACGATCTATGGAGACAATGATCGCAACGAGCCGGTGGCGAAATATGACGATGATTCCGTCATTCGTCTTGCTGATCAAATGACACGTGGTGCATCAATTGCCACTCCGGTGTTTGATGGTGCGCATGAGCCGGACATCGTGGAGCTACTGGAGCAGGCAGGTCTGCACTCATCTGGTCAGTCTGTTGTCTATGACGGCAGAACCGGTGAACAGTTCGATCGGCCGGTGACCATGGGCTACATCTACATGCTCAAACTGCATCACCTGGTGGATGATAAAATCCACGCCCGCTCGATTGGTCCATACTCTCTTGTTACCCAGCAGCCGCTCGGTGGTAAGGCGCAGTTTGGTGGTCAGCGATTTGGTGAGATGGAAGTTTGGGCACTTGAAGCCTACGGCGCAGCCTACACCTTGCAGGAAATGCTTACCGTCAAATCGGATGACGTTGCCGGTCGAACAAAGGTCTATGAGGCCATTGTACGCGGGGACGACACCTTCGAGGCCGGCATTCCAGAAAGCTTCAACGTTCTTGTGAAAGAAATGCGTTCACTTGGTCTAAGTGTTGAACTTGAAAATACCAAGGTGCCGACTGCCTCACCGATTGAAGATGAGGACGACATTCCGGACGCTGCCGAATAATAGTGAGCGAAGGCGCCAACCGTGCCTTCGCATTACCAGTTGCGTGAGCGAGACAAGAAATTTTGGCTCTTATTGTTCAGATGAACAAGCCCCAGAGCCGCAGAAAGGGTTAAGCCCCGAAGGAGACGAGTACCATGAACCAGGAGGTCATGAATCTCTTCAATAATCCAGCCCAGTCGCAAAACTTCGATTCCATTCGGATTTCGATAGCAGCGCCTGAGAAAATCCTGTCCTGGTCGTTCGGCGAAATCAAAAAGCCGGAGACCATCAACTACCGGACATTCAAACCGGAACGTGACGGATTGTTCTGTGCTCGAATCTTTGGCCCGATCAAGGATTACGAATGCCTGTGCGGTAAATACAAGCGGATGAAATACAAGGGTATTATCTGCGAAAAATGCGGCGTGGAAGTAACACTTTCACGGGTCCGTCGTGAGCGCATGGGTCATATTGATCTGGCAGCTCCCGTTGCTCATATCTGGTTCCTGAAATCCCTGCCATCGCGCATCGGATTGCTGCTTGATATGACGCTCAAGGATCTTGAGCGTATTTTGTACTTCGAAAATTTTGTAGTGACAGAGCCCGGTCTGACACCTTTGACCGAGTATCAGCTTCTGTCTGAAGAAGAATACATGAATGCAGTCGACGAGTTCGGTGAAGATTCCTTCACCGCGATGATCGGCGCTGAAGCCATTCACGATATTCTGGCGGCCATGGACCTTGATAAAGCGGCTGGCCAGTTGCGTACGGATTTGGCTGAAACCTCATCGGAGCTCAAATCCAAGAAACTCTCCAAGCGCTTGAAAGTGGTTGAAGCATTCATCGAGTCCGGCAACCGTCCAGAGTGGATGATCTTGAAAACCATTCCGGTCATACCACCGGACCTGCGTCCGTTGGTTCCGCTGGATGGCGGTCGTTTTGCGACTTCAGACCTCAACGACCTTTACCGCCGGGTGATCAACCGCAACAATCGACTTCGTCGTTTGATGGAGTTGCGTGCGCCTGACATCATTATCCGCAACGAAAAGCGGATGCTGCAGGAGTCTGTGGATGCGTTGTTCGACAATGGCCGTCGTGGCCGCACAATCACCGGTGCAAACAAGCGTCCGTTGAAATCACTGTCAGACATGCTCAAGGGCAAGCAGGGCCGTTTCCGTCAGAACTTGCTCGGAAAACGCGTCGATTATTCCGGTCGTTCGGTCATTGTGACAGGCCCGGAATTGATGCTTCACCAATGTGGCTTGCCGAAGAAAATGGCTCTGGAATTGTTCAAGCCGTTCATCTATTCGCGACTTGATGCAAAGGGGTATTCCTCAACCGTCAAACAGGCGAAAAAGCTGGTTGAAAAAGAAAAGCCGGAAGTTTGGGATATCCTCGATGAGGTTATCCGTGAGCATCCGGTTCTCTTGAACCGCGCTCCGACGCTTCACCGTCTTGGTATTCAGGCGTTCGAACCGGTGCTGATTGAAGGTAAGGCTATCCAGCTCCATCCTTTGGTTTGCGCTGCATTTAATGCTGACTTTGACGGCGACCAAATGGCGGTACACGTACCCCTGTCGCTTGAAGCCCAGCTTGAAGCCCGCGTGTTGATGATGTCCACCAACAACATTTTGCACCCGGCGAATGGCCAACCGATCATCGTTCCCTCACAGGACATGGTTTTGGGATTGTATTATTTGTCTATCGTGGCTGAGAACGAGCCGGGTGAAGGCATGGCATTCTCCGACATGGGTGAACTGCGCCATGCGATTGATAACGGCATTGTAACACTTCATACCAAAATTCGCGGCCGCTTCACGGCCATGGAAGAGGATGAAAAACTTGTTTCGGCTGTGTATGAAACTACTCCGGGCCGCATGATCCTTGGTGAGCTTTTGCCGAAACACCCGAAGATCGGGTTCGAAATCTGCAACACCGAGATGACCAAGAAAAACATCTCCAAGATGATTGATACGGTCTATCGCCATTCCGGGCAAAAAGAGACGGTTATCTTCTGTGACCAGATTATGCAGCTTGGCTTCGGTCATGCCTGCCGTGCCGGTATTTCATTCGGCAAGGACGACATGGTTATTCCGGAAACCAAGGCTGATCTCGTAAAACAGACTCAGGCGCTAACCAAAGAATACGAGCAACAATACAA
Organism: Hyphomicrobiales bacterium; assembly: GCA_021775415.1. Taxonomy (GTDB): domain Bacteria; phylum Pseudomonadota; class Alphaproteobacteria; order Rhizobiales; family Rhizobiaceae; genus JAALLB01. The sequence goes on from JAJFHV010000015.1 coordinate 26,657, forward strand.
TGATGGTCTGATCACCCAGGGTGAAAAGTACAACAAGGTTGTTGATGCCTGGGCAAAGTGCGGAGACAAGGTTGCCGACGAAATGATGGCCCGTATTAAGGCCGTCAAGTTTGACGAGGAAACCAAGCGCCAGTTGCCGATGAACTCAATTCACATGATGAGCCATTCGGGAGCACGTGGTTCTCCAACCCAGATGAAGCAGCTTGCAGGTATGCGTGGTCTTATGGCCAAGCCATCCGGCGAGATCATTGAAAGCCCGATCATCTCGAACTTTAAAGAAGGCCTGACTGTTCTTGAGTACTTCAACTCAACCCACGGTGCACGTAAAGGTCTTGCAGATACGGCGCTTAAAACAGCGAACTCTGGTTATCTGACCCGTCGTCTTGTTGATGTTGCTCAGGATTGCATCGTCAATGAAGAAGACTGTGGTTCGGAAAATGGCCTCACCATGCAGGCTGTCGTGGACGCCGGCCAGGTGGTGGCAACGCTTGGCATGCGTATTCTTGGTCGCACAACAGCAGAAAAAGTTGTGCACCCTGAAACCGGTGACAAGATTGTTGGTCAAAACCACCTGATCACTGAGCCCGATGTGGACGCAATCGAGGGAGCCGGTGTCAAAACCATTTTGATCCGTTCAGCACTTACCTGTGAAACTCAAAACGGTATCTGTGGCGCCTGTTATGGTCGTGACCTTGCACGCGGAACCCCAGTCAACATGGGTGAAGCGGTTGGAGTTATTGCCGCGCAGTCGATTGGTGAGCCGGGTACCCAGCTTACCATGCGTACCTTCCACATTGGTGGTACAGCACAGGTGGTGGATAGCTCGTTCCTTGAGGCTTCCTACGAAGGCACCGTCAAGATCCGCAACAGGAATGTTGCCAAGGATTCCGATGGTCGCAACATCGTTATGGGCCGCAACATGGCCGTGATCATTGAGGATGAAAAAGGCGTCGAACGTGCTTCGCACCGCATCAACTACGGTTCCAGACTGTTGGTGGATGAGGGCGATACGATTAAGCAAAGCCAGCGTATGGCAGAATGGGACCCTTATACACGTCCCATGATGTCGGAAGTTGGCGGCACGGTTGAGTTTGAAGATGTGGTGGATGGACTGTCTGTGCAGGAGTCTGCGGATGAATCAACCGGTATCACAAAGCGTGTAGTTGTGGATTGGCGTGCCAATCCGCGCGGCGCGGATCTCAAGCCGGCAATCGTCATCAAGGACAAGAAGGGTGAAATCGCTAAACAAAAACGTGGTGGTGAAGCCCGTATCCAGCTTTCTGTGGATGCGATCCTCTCGGTTGAGCCCGGTCAGGAAATTGCGGCAGGTGACGTACTTGCGCGTATCCCGACTGAAAGTGCAAAAACCAAGGACATCACCGGTGGTTTGCCGCGAGTGGCTGAATTGTTCGAAGCACGCAAGCCGAAGGATCATGCGGTAATTGCCGAGATCGACGGAATTATCCGCTTCGGTCGCGACTACAAAAACAAACGCCGCATTGCGATTGAGCCAATCGACTCAACAGTAGAACAGGTCGAATATCTCATTCCGAAAGGCAAGCCATTCCATTTGCAGGATGGCGACCCGATCGAAAAGGGCGACTATATCCTCGACGGAAATCCTGCTCCGCATGATATCCTGGCCATCCGTGGTGTTGAGGCTTTGGCCAACTATCTCGTTAACGAGATCCAGGAGGTCTATCGCTTGCAGGGTGTGGTAATCAACGACAAGCATATCGAGGTGATTGTTCGCCAGATGTTGCAGAAGGTCGAGATCACCGATCCAGGCGAAACTGGCCTAATCGAAGGCGAACAGATGGATCGCATCGAGATGGATATCTTGAACGAGCGGATGGCAGATGAAGGCAAAAAGCCGGCTTCTGGTAATCCGGTTCTGCTGGGTATCACCAAGGCAAGCCTGCAAACCCGTTCATTCATCTCGGCTGCTTCCTTCCAGGAAACAACCCGGGTGCTGACCGAAGCTTCCGTTGCCGGCAAGTCCGACACGCTCGAAGGCTTGAAAGAGAACGTGATTGTGGGTCGTCTTATCCCGGCTGGTACCGGCGGTGTGATGTCGAAAATCCGTCACCTTGCCAACAGCCGCGACGATCTCATTGTTGATGAGAAACGTAAACTTGCAGACGCGCAGGCAGCACTTACAGACATGAGTTCTGAAGGCGAGGAAGCCGCTCCGGAACCTGCTGAGTAGGGTAGGGTTCCAGCTAGAAAAATTTATCAAGGGCTGCCATTTCGGCGGCCCTTTTTATTTGTCTCGAGCAGGTGATTGCGCATCCATTCACAAAAAATGGTCGTCTGAGGGTCGCTACGTTCGGCTGGCACCACAGTGTAGTAGGACCACGGGTGCTGTATTTCTTCTTCAAACAGGCGGACCAGTCTTCCTTCCAGGATATCAATCTCGGCCAATTCAACGTAGCCCATTGCGACACCTAAACCATCAATGGCTGCCTGTAGTGAAAGCCCCGGGTCATGAAATGAAAGCCCGCGTCTGGTATCGACATCTTTGGTACCGGTCGCAGCCAACCATTCACCCCATTCAGAATCGATTCCGGTCTCTGGGCTTACATCAGCATGCAGCAGGGTGAAATCCCGCAGCATATCAGGTGTTCGAGGTGGCTCTCTTCCTTCCAGGATTCGGGGGCTACACATCGGCGTTAAATGGATAGGCATAAGAAGTTCTGCATTGAGATTTTGCCAGTGGCCCTTGCCAGCTCGCACGCCCACACTCAGTCCGTGCTGATTTAATTTGGCAAGAGACAAGGAGGTTTGTAACTGAACTTCAATTTCCGGATGAGAGTTTCTGAAATCTGACAGTCTGGGAATCAACCATTTGTTGGCGAAAGATGGCGTAACGGTAACTTTCAGCGGCGTGGATGCATCACTGGCCCTAAGAGCTGCCAAAGTTGTCGAAATCTGATCGAATGAAGATTCAAGGACTGGAAACAAATCCCGACCAGCGGCGGTCAAATAGACACGCCGGTTTTGCCGCAGAAAGAGCTCAACGCCGAGAGATTTTTCCAAACCGCTAATGTGGTGGCTGACAGTCGAATGCGTAACGTTCAGCTCCTTCGCAGCCAGACTGAAACTGGAAAGCCGCGCAGCACACTCAAACGCTCGCAGGGCATTTAGATGTAAGCCGAAATGGCGCATTGTTTGAACTCATCTGTCGAATTTTTCTACATATTATGTTCAATCTATCAGATTGTCATTACGTATTGTTGTCTTCAGACTGTCCGGTGAGCAAGGCATGATCGTCAAACAATTGGACAGGCATGATGAAAGCTGAAAATTCTATTTTTTCACCCGGGCAATATGACCGTACACGCGCTCCCATCGAGGAAGCGTATTCGCTTCCCCCCGATGTCTATACATCCCGGGAATGGTACGACCGTGAAATTGAGACAATCTTCCGGAAGAAATGGCTGCAAGCAACGCGCGAAGAGGAAATCCCTAATCCCGGCGATTATATTCGCATTGATATCGTCGGCGAGCCCCTGATCATCTTGCGGGATCTCAATGGAACGATACGCGCACTTTCCGCATCATGCAGACACCGTGGTTCGGAGCTGGTTGCCGGTAAAGGCAATTGCAAGCTGTTGAAATGTCCCTATCACGCCTGGAGTTACACATTGGAGGGTGAGCTGAAAGCCGCACCTTCAATGGAGGATGCAAAAGGTTTTGACAAATCGGACTACAGCTTGCCTTCGATCCGGGCCGAGACCTGGGGAGGTTTTGTATTCATCAATTTTGATCAATCTGCCATCTCCCTGATTGAAAGCCTGGGTGATCTTCCCGAGCGGTTTGAGCGTTATGATCTAAAAAACATGAAGGTTACAAAAAAGTGGGAAAACCGGTTCAACGCCAACTGGAAAATCTGGGTCGAAAATTCACGTGAGGGATACCACGTAAGAACGGTTCATCGAGAATCGCTGGACACTTATTACCCCGGCGCCACAAACAGCAAATTTTTTGCCAAGGGTATGGACGGTGTCTATGAGATCAACAGCAGCGACAACGAAAACGGCCTCTACGTTCCGCGCAACAAGACATTGCCTTTTGTTGAGGGAATATCAGACGAAGACAAGGAACATACGCATTTCCTGATCTATTATCCGCATCTGCTGATGAATATTCCACCTGATCGCATCACCTTTCATCAATATTTCCCTGAAGGGCCTGACTGGACCCGAATTGTCACCTGGTGTTGTTTTCCGCAATCGACCATCGACAGGGACGACTTTGAGGCTGAAGCAGAAGACAAATACTATCCACCAATGGAGTTGTTCATTGAAGAAGACAAAGGAATTTGTGAGCTTGTGCAACGCGGTATAATGGGCAGGATGGCCAAGTCCGGCCGATACTGCCCGACAGAAGAGCAAACCGTACACAAATTTGCCGGTTATGTGCTGGATCAGGTGTTGGGGCCAGCATCACAACCTGTATGAATTAGAGCGTGGAGTTGGGGAAGGTTAAATGGTGAGACAGACAGTAACCGTGGATACGATCGGGGAGCCACCGGACAAGCGGATTGGGTCCCAATGCATAAAGTCAGGCAACCAGGTGTTTGTGTCCGGCCAGATTGCCTATCTGGATGGAACCCTCGTTGGAGCGGGTGATCCGCTCAAGCAATGCCGACAATGCTTGCGAAACATTCAGGCATTTGTCGAGAAAGCGGGTGGAACAATGGACAATGTTGTTTCACTCAACATTTTTTTGAGTGACATCAGGTTCCGCGAGGCATCGATGGAAGCACGGGCTGAATTTTTTAACGCTCCGGGGCCCAGTGCCACGGTGGTGGGTGGAGCGGATTTTGCATTTCCGGATTTGTTGGTTGAAATCAGCGCAATTGCAATTTTGTAGTTTGCACTGAAGGCATGGAATTTACTGTTAAATTGGCGGCGAAGTTTATTAGTTGGAGGCGGGTATAAAAATGGCAAAGAGTAACAAGGTCGGCAAAGTACAGACCGTGCTTGGGTTGATCGATGGTGAGGAACTAGGTGTAACCCTTGCTCATGACCATGTTCTGATTGATGGCACATTTATGTATATCGAGCCGGAGGCCATCAGTGATAAAAACCTCGCCCACCAAAAAATCAGCCTGCAGAATCGTGGGTGGGTTGGCTACAACTGGACGTCCAACCGGGACAATGTTGAGTTAAAAGACGAGGAAATTGCGGTAACCGAACTTCGCCGCTTCATTGCGGCTGGCGGTAAATCCATCATTGACCCGACCAATATAGGACTTGGACGTGATCCCAATGCGCTGGCCAGAATTTCCAGGCTAACCGGCATGAACGTGGTGATGGGTTCGGGGCACTATATCGGCTCTACCCATCCGGATGACATGAGTGATCGCAGTCAGGAATCAATCACCAGAGAAATTATCGAAGACATTGAAGTGGGTGTCGGCGAAAACAAAATTCCTGCAGGTTTGATTGGCGAAATCGGCAGCACTTACCCTTGGTGGGACAACGAAAAGAAGAGTCTGCGGGCTGCAGCCGACGCACAAATGGAAACCGGTGCCGCCCTGATGGTGCATCCAGGGCGTGATCCAAATTCACCGGTTGAAATACTTGAGGTCGTGGACAAGGCCGGTGGGGATCTGTCACGAACCATCATTTGTCATATCGACCGGACCAGTCTTGACCGAGCATGGCTCAAGCAACTGGCAGAAACCGGCTGCTATCTCGAGTACGACCTGTTTGGCAATGAAAGCTCTCACTATCCACCTAACCCAAGTGTGGATATGCCATCAGATGCGCAGAGGATGGATGTAATTTTGTGGCACTTCGAAAATGGGTATGAAAAGCAGATATTGCTCTCCCATGATGTTGCGACCAAGCACCGCCTGCATGCGTATGGAGGACTTGGTTATGATCATCTGATCACCAATGTGGTCCCGCGCCTGCGCAAACGCGGTCTTTCCGAGGAACAGGTATCCACTTTGATCGTGGATAATCCGCGTGAAATTTACTCTTTTGTTTGACCGGGAAACGAAGCTTTAACGGCACTCCGTTTTGGTCACTTCTCGCGATCCTTGATGTGATTTATCCCGTCGCCCACCGGGGCGGGTCCGTAGTCAAACGGGATCACATCATCGAGACAGGCGATGTTGAAGCTGAACTGGTTGGGATTGCTGCGCCGTTGATGGTGGGTATAGATACCGCAGGTTTTGCAGAAATAGTGTTTCGCGGTTTTGGTGCCCCACTGATACAGCGTCAGGTTTTCTTCACCCGATACGACTTTCAGTTTTTCAAGCGATACTGCACAAGCGTACGCGCTTCGGCGACGGCACATGGAGCAATTGCAGTGATGAACGCCATCCAGGCCATTTTCAAGCGTCACCTCGAACTCGACCGCACCACAATGACAACTTCCATGGCAGGTGCCTTCCGGCTCTTTCTTCGACGCATCATTCATTGTGTTCGCGTTCCTTTCAAGGGTGTGTCTGTTTTGACCAAATGTCGCCCATATTTGTATGTTTAATCATCATTCCTTGACGTGTTGTATGCGTCAAGCAAACAACATTAGCTATCAGATGTCCGTTAACCTAAATTGTCAGGGTCATTTGCATTTTGCACTGGATTGCAGGACAATTACAGTTATGGGGCGACTGGAGAGCGCAGGCAACCTGATACTATGCAGGTTGTGCGTCTCAACGAGGGTCGAAAATGTTTGTATTGAGTAAAACTTCAGCAGTTCTGAAATTACCGGGTGGTTCCGGTTTGAAGCGCGCCTTGGCAAGTGCCGCGGCGATTTCTGCATTGATTCTGGTGTCGGCCTGTTCCAACACCACGCCAACTGCGGGACTTGCTTCAGCCATCAACGAGCCATTGGAAGTTAATTACGCATTTGCCTATGCACCAATGGAAGATTCGGAAGTTGCATTGCCCGGATTTCAATACGAGAAGATGCGTAAACGGTATCTGCGCCAAACCGTGGACTACCGGGGAGACCAAAAATCAGGCACCATCGTAATCGATACGACTGGACCATTCTTGTATCTGATCCAACCGGGTGGAAAGGCTCTGCGCTATGGAATTGCAGTGGGTCGCGAAGGATTTGAATGGGCCGGCGACGCACAGGTCAAGTGGAAGCAAAAATGGCCAACCTGGACACCGCCTGCTGAAATGATTGAAAGAAGCCCCAAACTGGCAGAGTTTGAGGATGGTATGCCGGCTGGCATTGAAAATCCCCTGGGTGCCCGTGCGTTGTATTTGTTCAAGGATGGCAAGGATACAATGTATCGAATCCACGGCACCAACCGGCCATTTTCAATCGGCAATAAGGCATCCAGTGGGTGTTTTCGGATGATCAATCAAGATGTGATCGACTTGTATGCGCGCGTTCAACCGGGAGCGAATGTTTTCGTTCGCCATGGGGTCCCAGACTTTTATGAGCGTGGTGTTTAAACTCCTGCAATAGGCGGAAACTTAAGCCGATTCTCCAAATAAACGCCTTGATTTGGCTGCGTGCAGCTAAAAAAATGCCAAATAGCTGATTTGAACCAAAAATCCGCTCATCCGGGGTGTTCAAGGGCTTGACGCAGTTCTTTCAAGTCACTATTACCACGCTCAACAAGCCGATGTGAGCCACTTGCTTCGGAACGTCTAGTTCTGGACTTAAGGTTCAAACAAGGTTTGTCCAAACGAATAAAATTGAAATACATGACCGTTTTTCGGTCCTCTGTTTTGAATATGGGTTCCCCGCCAAGCGCACTAGCTTTCGGGAGAACCTTTGTTGCATGGGTAATGTCTCGGCGAAATGCACGGCATTGCCTTTAATTCATGTGTCCGGTCGAAAACCGGCAGAACTACAAGGGTCCAGGTTTTATGCCTACCATCAACCAATTGGTTCGTAATCCACGCAAGGCAGCTGTCAAACGCAGCAAGGTGCCGGCAATGGAGGCCTGTCCTCAAAAGCGTGGGGTTTGTACCCGCGTTTATACGACAACTCCAAAGAAGCCGAACTCGGCTCTTCGTAAAGTCGCCAAGATCCGGCTGACTAACGGTTTTGAAGTTATCGGTTATATCCCCGGTGAGGGGCACAATTTGCAGGAACACTCAGTGGTCATGATCCGCGGCGGACGCGTAAAAGACCTTCCAGGTGTTCGTTACCATATCATTCGCGGCGTGCTTGATACTCAAGGCGTCAAGGACCGCAGGCAACGTCGTTCGAAATACGGCGCGAAGCGTCCCAAGTAAGTCGCCAGGAGCAAGATAGAACATGTCTCGTCGTCACCGCGCAGAAAAACGTGAAATCAACCCTGATCCGAAATTCGGTGATTTGGTTTTGTCCAAATTCATGAATTCGATCATGTTGGATGGCAAAAAATCAGTCGCTGAGAGCATCGTTTACGGTGCGCTTGATGAAGTTGAGCAGAAAGCCAAGCAAAACCCGATTGAGGCTTTTCATACGGCGCTTGAAAATGTTGCTCCAAGTGTGGAAGTGCGTTCGCGTCGCGTTGGTGGTGCAACCTATCAGGTTCCAGTTGAAGTGCGTACCGAGCGCCGCCAAGCGTTGGCAATTCGCTGGGTAATCGCCGCAGCGAGAAAAAGAAACGAAACCACGATGATTAGTCGTCTGTCCGGTGAAATTCTGGATGCATCAAACAACCGTGGCTCAGCAGTCAAAAAACGCGAAGATACGCACAAGATGGCAGATGCCAACAAAGCGTTCTCGCATTATCGCTGGTAACAGCTAACTCCAGCGAGTTTTACTAAAGGTTCAAGGCAATGGCCCGCGAATACAAGATTGAAGACTACCGCAACTTTGGCATCATGGCCCACATTGATGCCGGTAAAACCACGACTACAGAACGCATTCTGTATTACACCGGCAAAAGCCACAAGATTGGTGAAGTGCATGATGGCGCTGCGACAATGGATTGGATGGAGCAGGAGCAGGAGCGCGGTATCACAATTACTTCCGCTGCAACGACTACCTTCTGGAAAGGTCGTGATGGCACAAAGAAACGTTTCAATATCATCGACACGCCAGGTCACGTGGACTTCACCATTGAGGTCGAGCGTTCATTGCGTGTACTTGATGGCGCGATTGCGCTGCTCGATGCCAACGCTGGCGTAGAGCCTCAAACAGAGACTGTTTGGCGGCAGGCTGACAAATACAACGTTCCCCGCATGATTTTCGTCAACAAGATGGATAAGATCGGTGCGGATTTCTTCAACTCAGTCAAAATGATCAAGGAGCGCCTGGGCGGCAAACCATTGGTGCTTCAGATTCCTGTTGGCGCTGAAAACGATTTCGTCGGTGTAGTTGATCTGATTGAAATGAAGGCGCTGATCTGGAAGTCAGAGAACCTTGGTGCTGAGTGGGATGTGGTCGATATTCCCGAAGATCTCATGGAAACGGCACTGAAATATCGCGAAGAGATGATTGAGTCTGCGGTCGAGAATGATGAAGTTGCGATGGAAGCATATCTTGAAGGTGAAGAGCCTTCAGCGGAGAAGCTTCGCGCGTTGATCCGCATCGGTACAATCGCGGCTGAATACTACCCAGTTCTGTGCGGATCAGCCTTTAAAAACAAAGGCGTACAGCCGCTTCTTGATGCAGTGGTTGACTTTCTGCCAAGCCCGGTCGATATCCCGGCTGTTAAGGGTATTGATGCCCGGACGGAAGAAGCTATTACCCGTGAGGCATCTGATGAAGAGCCGCTTGGTATCCTTGCATTCAAGATCATGAATGACCCGTTTGTTGGTACGTTGACCTTCTGTCGAATTTATTCGGGCAAGATCGAAACTGGTTCGTCTGTTCAAAACACTGTGAAAGACAAGCGCGAGCGCGTTGGCCGCATGCTGTTGATGCATTCGAATGATCGTGAAGACATCAAGGAAGCATTTGCTGGTGACATTGTTGCGATTGCAGGCCTTAAGGAAACAACCACTGGTGATACGCTTTGCGATCCAACCAAGCAGGTGATCCTTGAGCGGATGGAATTCCCTGAGCCGGTGATCCAGATCGCTATTGAGCCAAAAACCAAGGTTGACCAGGAGAAAATGGGCGTTGCGCTCAACCGCCTGGCTGCTGAAGATCCTTCATTCCGCGTCAAATCAGACGAGGAATCAGGTCAGACCATTATTGCTGGCATGGGTGAATTGCACCTTGATATTCTGGTTGATCGCATGCGTCGTGAGTTCAATGTGGAAGCCAATGTCGGCGCGCCGCAGGTGGCTTACCGCGAAACCATCACCAAGCTTGCTGAAATTGACTACACGCATAAAAAGCAGTCCGGCGGTTCTGGTCAGTTTGCGCGTGTGAAAATCATCTTCGAACCAAATACAGAGAGCGAAGAGTTCGAATTCGTCTCCAAGATCGTTGGCGGTAACGTTCCGAAGGAATACATTCCAGGCGTCCAGAAGGGTATCCAGAGCGTTCTTTCTTCTGGTCCGCTTGCTGGCTTCCCGATGCTTGGCGTTAAAGCGACTTTGATTGATGGCGCCTACCACGACGTGGACTCAAGCGTTCTTGCGTTCGAGATTGCGGCCCGCGCTGCATTCCGTGACGGCGCGCGTCAGGCTGGTGCTCAGTTGCTTGAGCCGATTATGGCCGTCGAGGTTGTTACCCCGGAAGATTATGTGGGTGATGTGATTGGTGATCTGAATTCACGCCGTGGCATGATCCAGGGTCAGGAAGTTCGTGGCGTTGCGACTGTGGTCAATGCCCACGTACCGCTCGCCAATATGTTCAAGTATGTCGACAATCTGCGTTCTATGTCTCAGGGCCGTGCCCAGTATTCGATGCAGTTTGATCATTACGCACCGGTTCCAACAGCGGTTTCCCAGGAAATCCAGGAAAAATTCGCCGGATAATTGTTTAACCCAGCTGCGTGGATGAGGCCGCGCCAACGGATGGAGAAGCCAGATGGCAAAAGAGAAATTTGAACGTAACAAGCCGCATTGCAACATTGGCACGATTGGCCATGTTGACCACGGCAAGACGACGTTGACGGCAGCGATTACCAAGTATTTTGGTGAGTTCAAGGCCTATGACCAGATTGATGGT
>JAJFHV010000016.1 GCA_021775415.1 Hyphomicrobiales bacterium
CAAGAGGCAGATTTGCGACCTTGTCAGGATGGGTCAACATAGGTGTCGGTGTATCCATCCAGTCGGAACTACCATAATAGGCTTTTATAAGATCATAGCCATTCTCGAAACCGAGTGATTGGGCCAATGTGTCGGCATCCGGATTGATGTCAGGATGATATTGCCCAAGGAAATGCTTGGGTTGGAAGCCTTGCCCATAATGGTTTGCAAAGTGTGCCAGGAAACCCAGTTTTGGTGACGGCATGTTGAAACGCACTGTGAGCGGATCGATAACGTCAACTGTCATCTGCTCACCACCAGCCAGTAACCAGGCTTTCGGGACTTCGATCACGTTGGTGTCCATATTCAGGTTTTCGTACCAAAACTCGACATCTTCAGCACCAAACGGTTCGCCGTCCGACCATTTGTGGCCCTCACGAAGAACAAACGTCAGTTGTGTAAAGTCATCGTTCCAGGACCAGCTTTTTGCGACGTTCGGTACGATCGTCACCAGATCGTCGGCAAAGCGTACCAGATTCACGTGACGCACCGACATAAAGTCAGACGTGCCGGCCTCGGTCGCGTTCGACAGCGCATTGAACGTGCCGCCATACTTGCCGATCATGTCATAGGGTGCAACCACAAGAGGCTCTTCAGGCAGACGGGAAGCCAAATCAGGCATTGCCGGGTTACCGCGAATTTTACCATTCAGAGCACCGATTGAAGGGTTCTCCTGAAATGATAGAGTGCAGCCTGCCGCCGTCTGAAATTCAGAAAGTTCATATTGTTGCGGAAATGCCCCTGCAGCCACGCCCTTCGAATCGGCAACGGTTGCTTCTGGACACCCGCCCGCATACGCCACGCCCGTCAAGGCAAGCACAGCGGTGCTGGTTAGTAAAAATCGTTTCATGAATATCTCCTCCCGAGAATAAATTAGTGGTGTCATCGACGTAAACCGTTCTGACGACAGTTTTTTGACAACGCATTCATCAAAGCCTTGATCCCACTTGGTGTCAAGCAAACCTTGGTCTCAGTCTGGCCGAGTACCAACCGGAGATCACGCCCCCCTCGCCCGCGTCGTTGATTTGGCAACTCATCAAATGAACTCGCGACAACCGCACATCTTGCAGCAGGATTCCGACATCCTTGAAATCTATTGTTCCAACCAACCTAGAAGTAAAAATTATGGGTTGAAAGGAAAAAGCTATAATCTAAATCGCCCCGCAATCTGGCGAAAAATCAGACTATTGCATTTGGTTGAAAAATCGCCACTCATGGTCTCCAGACACCCAACCTGATTATGGAAAGCCACTGATTTGTCCGGAAATATCCTGTTGATTGTTGTTGACCAGATGCGGGCAGATTGCCTGAATGGAGCGCTGGCTGACGGCATTGAAATGCCAAACCTGCGCGCACTCATGCAGGAAAGTGTCACGTTCAACCAACACTACACGGCTACAACGCCTTGCGGTCCGGCGCGGGCTAGTTTGCTTACTGGCCTGTATGCAATGAACCATCGCTCTGTGCGAAATGGGGCACCGCTTTCCAACGCCCATCCGACCATTGCGACAGAAATGCGCAAGGCCGGCTACGAGCCAATGCTGTTTGGTTACACCGATGCAAGCACAGATCCCACTGGAATACATCCCAACGACCCGTCCTTGAAGACCTATGAAGGCGTTGCACCTGGATTTACGGAGATCGTCCGATTGCGACAGGATTCCGGTTCACAGTCTTGGCGCGGGGAACTAAAATCCAAGGGCTATGAGATACCGCTTGATCCCACGGAATTGTATCGGCCAACTCCGCAGGCTCAATCAAACAATCCCCGTATTTCCGATCCCGCACTTTACAGTGCACAAGACAGCGACACCGCATTCCTTACCAACCGCACCATGCAGGAATTATCGGTACGCACGCAGGCAGACTGGTTTGCGATGGTCTCCTACATAAAACCGCATCCACCCTTTGTCGCCCCTGCCCCATACAATGAAATGTATTCACCTGATGCGGTTCCCACACCAGACCGCCCACACACGATTGTGGATCAAAAATCAAAGCATCCCTTTTACTCGGCGTTTTTTTGTGAACCCGCCAACCATAACCTGTTTTACGGATTTAATGGCCACATGGACGCGCTTTCCGATGAAGAAGTTGCAGAAATACGCGCGGTCTATTTTGGCTTGATCAGTGAACTGGACGACAACCTTGGCCGCTTGATGGGCTCATTGAAAGACGCTGGTCAATACGACGACACCTTGATCATTTTCACATCCGATCATGGCGAGATGCTTGGCGATCATTTTCAATGGGGCAAGAACAGTTTTCACGATCCGGCCCTTCATGTGCCATTGATCATTCGTGACCCGCGCAACCGCAAAACCGCAGGAATAACCATCGAGGAATTCACCCAGTCAATCGATGTTGGCGCAACCTTGTTACAGTGGGCAGGCCAGCAAATTCCAGCAGGAATAAATGGTCAAGCCCTCAACCCGTTCCTTGAAGGCACCAGACCGGAAAATTGGCGCGATTACATGTTCGCTGAGATCGATTTGTCTGACCCGATAACGCCAACCCGTTATCAGCGGGAGTTTGGAGTGACCACAAAGCAATCCAATTACGCAATCCTTCGAGAAAAACAGTTCAAATATGTGCACTTCAATGGTGGGCTGCCGCCCCTGCTGTTTGACTTGTCTGCCGATCCACAAGAAGCAGACAACTTGGCAGCTAATCCAGCATACGCCGGCGAACTTCAGCGACTATCCACAAAGATGCTCGACCATCGTATGACCCATGCCCATCATGCACTCTCCGACATGCAGATTACAAAAAACGGGGTGGAGAGCGCTGGGCAGTGAGTTTGAGCTAAGAGGTCGCCAGCAGGATCACACCTGTCGCTACGATGAGCGCGGCCAGTATGCGCGGTTTCCACGGCCTCTCCTTGAACCAGATGACGCCAATCAGTGCGGCAATGATAACGCTCGATTCCCGAACCGCCGAAACCGCTCCTAGAGGCGCTATTCCTTTTGCATAAATCACCAGGCCGTAAGCCAGGCAGGAAATCACGCCGCCTGCAAGCCCGAGCAGATACACTTTCGCTGGCGTTGTGAACACAACAGAGCGGCGAAGATAGAAAAATACCGGCACTGCAAACCATTTGAGAACAAACAGCCACCCAATGTAACCCAGCGGATTTTGTGAGTGTCGCACACCCAATCCGTCCACGACTGAGTAGGTGGCAATCGTTAGTCCTGTGATCAGCGCAGTAGCGATTGCCCGTTTATCGGATACACCCTTGTGGTTGAAAAGGAACAATACCCCAATTCCACACGAAACCATTCCAATCGCCAACCATGCAATCGGTGGCAAAATCTCACCGGCAAACACAAATGCTCCAACGGCAACCAGTACCGGCGCGATACCCCGCGCGATTGGATAAACATGCGACAGATCACCCAAACGATAGGAGAGTAATAAAAATCCATAGTAAAAATAATGAATGATCGTTGACGCTATGATGAACGGCCAACTCTCCCGAGCCGGAGGTAAAAAGAGCCAAACCATAACCAGCCCGACTATACCAGGACCAGAAGTCATCATCGCCATACCCAGCACACGATCTTGCGATCCCTTGAGCAGGGCATTCCAGAACGCATGCAAAAATGCAGCGCTGATTACCAGTATTAAAGCTAGTTCAGCTTGCGGTCCCAATCCGGGGCATGTCCTAACGTGGCCATGGCAAGGAGTAAGTCTTGACGTTGGTGAAAAACTTCATCGCCTCCAACACGCCTTCTTTGACCCCATTGCCGGAATCCTTGATCCCCCCAAACGGCGACATCTCAATACGGTAGCCCGGTTGTTCCCAGACATTGACCGTGCCCACATCCAGCCCATTTATATAAGAAATGGCCCGGTTCAAATCATTGGTACATACCCCGGCAGAAAGCCCAAACTGGGTTGAGTTCGAAATATCCATCAATGCATCATCATTGTCCGGCACCCGCACGATAGGCACAATTGGACCGAAAGTTTCTTCCATCACCAGTTCGCAATCATGCGGCACATGATCAACGGTGATTGGTGGCAACAATGCCCCTTCCCTGCCTGGATCGTACAGCACCTTGCCGCCGACCTTTTCCGCATCATAGACACGACGCTCAAAGGTTTCTGCAGCCTTTGCGTGAACAACACAGCCAAGTTGCGTCTCCGGGTCTTGCGGATCACCAAACTTGATTGCCTTTGCCTTTTCAGTGATCAACGGCACCAGTTTGTCAGCAATGGATTCCTGCACCAAAATGCGTTTTATCGCAGTGCAACGCTGACCGGAATTACCCGTCGCGCCGGCAACCGCAATTGTTGCAGCCTTCTCAAGATCCGCATCGCTTAGGTCATTCAAAACAATCAATGGATCATTGCCGCCAAGTTCCAGAGCCGTACGCTTGTAACCGGCCTTGTCCGCAATCATTTTGCCGACCGGAACACCACCGGTAAATGTAATGATATCGATGTTTTCATTGGTAATCATCTCGTTACCAATATCCTGCGGCATGCCCGTTACGATCTGGAACATCTCGTGCGGTAGTCCCGCATCATAAAGAATATCCGCAAGCGTAATCGCCGTCAGAGGTGTAAGCTCGGTTGGTTTGCAGACCACACAATTGTTGGTCGCAATTGCAGGTGCAATCTTGTGGGACACCATGTTGAGCGGATGGTTGAACGGCGTGATCGCCGATATCGCTCCAACCGGTTCGCGCTTGGTGTAAATCTTGCGATCCTTGCCATGCGGGGTCAAATCACAGGAAAAAATCTGCCCGTCATCAAGAATGGCAAGCTGGCCTGCCAGCATGAACACGTCATAGGAGCGCCCGGTCTCATACAATGAATGCTGCTTGCAGATACCCAGTTCCAGGGTCAGCCAATGAGCAATTTCTTCCCGTCTCTCCTGAATCAGCTCAGCCGTGCGAAACAGTATTTTTTGACGCTCATAACGGGTTAGTTTTGGCACGTAGTTCGCTGCGATTTCAAAGGCACGTGCAGCGTGCTCTGACGTCCCCGCCGGAACCGTTCCAATCACCTCGTCTGTGTAGGGATAATGTATCTCCACCACATCTTTGGTCGTTACTTTTTCCCCACCGATCCGCATCGCATCATGACGGACATCAATTGCTGATTTCAACATGTCTGTTTCCTGAATTTACAAATATCTAAAGTGCTGCCGCCATGCAGGCGATATTGAAGGCATCAAAATTGCGTAGTTCTGGTTCATTTGGCAAATCCGGCAATACCCGGTTCACAATAAACGGTACAACCTGCTCTGTAAGCCCACCATGAGAGCGAAGTGGCTCATTCAGCGCTGCCAGATCATGACGGTGTTCGCTGGTGCCAAGGGTCTTGTTGACAGTGGAGATAACCACGATGTCTCCAATGCGGTCTCCCGGAAGTTCAAACCGTTTACAGGCATCTTCCTTGCCAACCACAAGCAACACTTCATCCATAGCGTCGAGCCTTCTGATGATATCAGCCTGATCCGCACCATCCGGGAGATAGGCTGTTGCAAAAGAACCAAGCGCACCATGGTGAACTACATACGGGTCGGTAATCGGCAGGATAACCCGGGCTTTGGCCTCTCCAAGCCATTCATCCAGCAAATCCTGAATATAAAGCACGTCCGGTGATCCATCCTCATTGTGCTTAGGCTTCATGCCGTGATCAGCAGTGACCACAATCGCTGCACCCATGGCATCAAGTTCGGTCAGATACTTGTCGAACATTTCATAGAACGCATTAGCAATCGGATGGCCGGGCTCGTATTTGTGCTGGATGTAGTCAGTTGTTGTCAGATACATCACATCGGGCTTGAATTCCTTCAGCAGTTTCACACCGGCAACAAACACCATTTCTGAAAGCTCGGCCGAATAAACCTCGGGTACCGCCATCCCCATCCATTTCGATGCGTTGTCGATACCATGTTCAGCTTTGGTTGACTGGTCAGATTTCTCGGATGAAAAGCAAATTGCCCGATCCTCATCAAATGCCAGTCCGTGTCCAAGCAGCGCCCGCAATTTGTCTTTTGCGGTGACAATGGCAACTTTCTTGCCTGCATCGTAAAACGCCTTGAACAGGGTTGGAGCGCGAAGAAACTTCGGATCATTCATCATCACTTCTTCACCAGTATCGGGATCGTAAAGAAAATTCCCGCAAATCCCGTGCACCGCCGGAGGACGACCGGTCGCAATCGACATGTTGTTCGGATTGGTAAAACTCGGAATAACACTGTGGGCCAGGCGAACCGTGCCGGTATTGCGAATGCGTTCCAGCGTCGGCATCAATCCGGCTGCAATCGCTTCTTCAAGATAGGCTGGTTCACAACCATCAAGACATACCGCTATCGCACAGGTTTTTGGATTGGCATAAACGCGGCCATTGGCGGTAACTTGGGAGGGAGACATATCGTTCATTATTTCGTTCCGTGTGATTTTATTTCAATGAATGGTTTGGTTCTAGGCAGACAGCTTTTCGCGCTCGGCTAACGCTTCCGCCGGTGGTGACGCATCCTGGATATCCATTTCTCTTAGTGCGGCGGCAGATGCTTCAACCACTTGCCGCATGACATCTTCACCAAGCTGGCCGATGCAGCCAATTCTGAAGCTGTCCGCCACGGTAAGTTTGCCTGGATAAATCACAATGCCCCGGTCTCGGATCAAATCATAAAACCGGTTAAAGTCGAACGCCGAACTGGATGGGTAAAAGAACGTGATAATGATGGGAGAAAGCCAGCGATCGCTCAACAGGGTTTCAAATCCAAGTCCGCGCATGCCTTCCACAAGTATGTCGCGATTGCCGGAATACCGTCCACCACGGGCAGCAACACCGCCTTCAGCCGCGTGCCGTCGCAAGGCTTCAACGAATGCGGCCAGCACATGGGTAGGAGGTGTATAGCGCCACTGACCATTGTTGTTGAGACCAACCCATTGATCGTGCAGATCAAGACTAAGCGAATGACAATTGCCTTTTGCCGCTTCCAGTTCAGACTTTGGCGCAACAACAAACCCGATCCCCGGCACGCCTTCAATACACTTGTTGGAAGATGCGGCAAGCGCGGCATACCGAACCCGCTGCAAATCAATCGGAATTGCTCCAAAGGCGCTCATCGCATCAACAAACAGCTTGCAGCCTGCAGCCTCTGTCGCTTCGGCAATTTCTTCAATCGGATTGAGAATGCCTGAACTTGTCTCACAATGAACAACCACCACATGCGTGATCTTTGGATCAGCAGAAAGTGCGGCACTGACTTCTTCGCCTCTGGGTGGCAGATAGTCACCTTTGTCAATCAATGTATGGTCGCGACCAATGCGCTCCAGAATTTTTGCAATTCTGAGACCGTAAGCACCATTGGCCAGTACAAGCGCTTTACCGTCACGAGGAAGCAACGATCCCATCATAGCTTCAACAGCAAATGTGCCGCTTCCCTGCATGGGAACGCAGTCAAATTCCGGCGCGTTCAGTCCGGCAATTGTCAGCACCCGCTCGCGCATTTCGGCAGTCATCGCGATAAATTCAGCATCCCGCGAACCCCAGTCCCGGAGCATCGCTTCTTTCACGCCGTACGCAGTGGTCAAGGGACCTGGGGTTAGCAGATATGGCTCACCCAATCTTGGCGCCTCGATCGTTTCCGCTTGCTTGATCTGCTCGACTACCGACATGACCGCCGTCTCCCTGAATTGTCCAATTTCCTCTCACCAATTATGGTGATCTGTTATATATGTAAAATCGATATATTATATCGACCTATAAATTTAACATATGCTACCGAACTTCGCTCGCCAGCCGGCTGTCAAGCAGGACGCCACTCTTGTCCAGGATGGGATAGGCGAAACCTGCAAACCGCGAATTGATCTCACGCAGCGCCCGCATCGTTTCCAGATGGATATCACTGGTCGCAATACTTTCCGGCGTGCCACTTCCAAGCCGCGCCAAATGCCGGGCATGACTTTCGCGTTCTAGCTTACGCATTCGGTCTTTTTCCTCAATCAGTTGTTTGGCCGAATCCAGATCTTCAGACACCAGCACATTGAGTGCGAGCTGCGTGTTCGCCATTACTCGCTCGTGCAGGCTCGTGAGTTCCTCCCTGCCCTCGTCAGAAAACTTCAGACCGTTCTTGTGCATCTGCACCGTCAACGACAAAAGGTCCTTCGCAACGATATCACCGACCCGCTCCAGATTGACCGCAAACGCAGTAAGCTCGTTGCAGCGACGAACGTCGTCCGGCTCAAGTTCTCCTTGTCCCAACTCGGCAATGTACAGTTTTATTTCCGTATGTGCCTTGTTCACCTCCAGGTCCAATTGTTTGATCTGATTCACTTTTTTCGGACTGGATGTCACAAAGAAATCCATGATTGGCGTGACCATCACTTCAACAATTCCCGCCATCCGCAAAAGTTCCCTGGTCACACTGGCAAGTGCAAGTTCTGGGTATTGAAACACACCACGGTCGAGAGCGCTGGCGGGTTTAAGGTCATCGCCGTCTTCCACTGCAGGGTCACGGATCAAACGCTCACAGACTTTCGCCAAGAGAGAAACAAGCGGCAAACAAAAAACCACAAGCGCTGCGTTAAACAGAAGATGGAAGTTTACCAGTTGACGCGTCTCGGTACTGCCCAGTTCCTGATACGGGAGGTCAACATATTGAATTGCGACCAGTACAATCACTGCGCCGACTCCACGGAAAATAAAATTCCCGGCGGTAATTCGGCGTGCCTTGATGTTCGACATGCGCGTCAACCAGACAGCGACCAGCCCGCCCCCGGCATTGGCGCCGAGCACAAGCGGCAAACCGGCATCGATTGGCAACAGTCCCTGCGCACTGAACGCTGCGAACAACAGCACTGCAGCAACACTTGAATGAAACGCAAAGGCCAGAATGCCACCCAGCACAAAGGCCGAGACTACGTCCTGACTGAGATACCCGACTATCAGGGGAAGTTGTGGATTTTCGCGCAACGGAATTGTCGCTTCACCGATCATTTTGAGAGAAAGCAGAATAAAGGCAACGCCAATAATGGCGCGACCCGTTTGCTTCAGAGTCCGTTCCCTGACCCGCAGAAACAACAAACCGCCAATCACCAACAGGGCGGGGATCAACCACCCCAGATTGAAACTCAGGATTTGAACAACAATTGCAGTTCCCAAATCTGCACCAAGCAGAATTGAGAGCGCTGCTGCAACACCCAGCAACCCGGACGCAGCGAAATCGGACACCAGTAACGCAACAGCGGTTGAACTTTGCAGAAAAATAGCAACAAACACACCGGCAACCACATTCATGATGGTGTTTCGCCGGGTGGTCAAAAGCAGGTCGCGCAGCGCTGGTCCCGAAGCCCGTTCCAAACCGGTACGAACCAGTCGCGTTGAATAAAGCAGCAGCACAACCGCGCCTGCGAGATGTAGAATTACTGCGGAAAATTGCATCGGGTTCCTAACTTTCTATGTGTGAATTCGGCTTTTTTGTTGCATTGATCAAAACGTTAGTTCTTATCTATGTATATGATTTATCGATAGTAACGAAAGAGACCTTCAATGCGCTATGTCCAACTTCGTGCATTTCATCATGTAGCACTACATGGCGGATTTTCCAGGGCGGCAGAAGCGCTGCATTTGACGCAACCGGCGATCTCCGATCAGGTGCGCAAGCTGGAATCCGAATACGATGTAAGGCTTTTTGACCGCCGAAAAAAACAGGTTTCGGTGACCGATGCAGGCGAGGAACTATTAAAAATCACTCACCGGATGTTTGAAGTAGAGCAACACGCATACGAGTTTCTTTCAGAATCGCGCGCCCTTAGAACCGGGACACTCCGGCTCATGGTGGATTCGACTCATCACATGGTTCACATCTTAGGTGCATTCCGGGAAAAATATCCAGAAGTCTTTGTATCAATACGTGTGGGAAATTCGCACAATGTTTTGAGCAACCTGAATAGTTATGAAGCCGATATTGGCGTGGTCGGCGAAGTTCCCAAGGGCAGCGAATACAAAAGTGTATTGATGAGCTCAACCCCAATTGTCGCCTTTGCACCGGAAGCGAGTGCGATTGCCACAAAGAAATCGGTGACCCTGCGTGAGTTGTCAAAATATCCACTGGTACTGCGAGAGCCCGGATCAAAAACCCGTGAAAAGCTGGAGGAATTCGCAGAAAAACAAGGCATTGAACTTGCCATGCAAATAGAGGCTGAAGGGCGCGAGGCAGTTCGCGAAATTGTTGCAGCAGGTGGTGGAGTGGGGATCGTTTCGGAAGCTGAATTTGGCCATGACCCCAGCTTGGTCAAAATTCCAATATCAGCTTCCGGATTAACCATGGACGAGGCGTTGCTTTGCCTAAAAGAACGCCAGGACAGCAAACTGGTACGCGGGTTCATGGACCTGGTTGGACAAGCAAACCACGCTTGATTTCAACCAAACCCGATGCCTCTCACCACAAAGCCGGCGCCAATAATCAATAATGCAATAAGGACCGCCTTGCGAAATCCCTCATTCGGCATGCGTTCGCCAATTGCATTTCCAATCCACATTCCAATAAATGAAGGCACGACACATGCGAGTGCCAGCATAGCCCTGCCCATGTCGAGGAAACCCACCGCCCAGTACCCAGAGGCGATAAACAATGCCGAAACAATAAACAAAAGCGCAATAGATGAGCGGAACACCCGACGTTCAACGCCAAGACCCACCAGATACATGATGAAGATCATGCCATTGATGGCTGTCAGGGCTCCAATCACTCCGGCAACAAAACCAGTGGCAAGACCGGCAACCATTGACCTGCGGGGTGAAATTGAAATCGTGAAACCGGTCAGGTTGGTCAACGAGAACGCAACGACCGCACATCCGGCAATCAACAACAGACCATCAGCACTGACACCGCTAAGATACCAGGCCCCCAATGCCACTCCAGGACCCAAGGTCAATATGACCGGCCACGTGCAGGCGACCGCTTGTCTGGGATTTCCAGACGTTATCAATTGTCCGACATTTGTGAACGGCTGAACGACCGCTGAAATCACTATGGCAAGTTCGACCGGTATGAAAAACGGAAGTAACCCTATAGTGATCAGAGGCAAACCAAACCCCAATATGCCCTTAACAATCCCTCCCAACAGAAAGACTGCAAGAACCACCACGAACAGCGACACGCTGATTCCGGCAAATGCAGTCATATTTTCAAGTTGTGATAACAATTTTGGTTTCCCGAAATTCTGCAGCCCGTTACACCCAATATAAGCGATTGGAAATGAAGAATTGTGTCGCGCACGATACCCTGCACGTCGCTCATAGCCCATAAAGGGTACTGGACAAATGTCCCAAGTTGGGTGAAGCTATCTTCAGCATCGATAACACTCCGCAAATAGAGTGACCTTGATGTGTTTTTAAACACCGGGAGGAATCAATGAAATTTTTCAAAAAAGACGGCGCACCTATGCCGTCCCACGTCTTGGAATCAGCCGAGACCGCAAAAATAGGTAGCGATATTGATCGTCGCGAATTTCTGGCAACCGCCAGTATTTTTGGCGCAACCGCAGCTACCGCCTATGGCATGCTTGGCCTGGTCGCACCGACTGAGGCAGTAGCCGCTGCAAAACAGGGTGGCACCCTGCGCATTCAACAGGAAGTTCGCGCTCTTAAAGATCCACGCACCTTTGACTGGAGTCAGATCGCAAACTTCGCACGTGGATGGCTCGAGTATCTCGTACAATACAATCGCGATGGTACTTTTGAGGGCCGCCTCGTTGAAAGCTGGGAAGTCAATGACGACGCCACTGAATACACATTGCATGTCCGCAAGGGTGTGAAGTGGAACAATGGCGAAGATTTTACCGCAGATGATGTGGTGCGTAACATTGTTGGCTGGTGTGACAAGTCGGTCGAGGGCAACTCAATGGCCGGTCGCATGTCAGCATTGATTGATGGCACGACCGAAAAGGCAATTGACGGTGCGATTACCGCAACCGACAGCCACACGGTTAAACTGGCACTTCCAAAGCCTGATATTACCATCATCGCCGGTATGGCCGATTATCCCGCAGCGATTGTCCATTCTTCACACGACAATACCGGTGAGGGCATGCTGGCCAATCCGGTTGGAACGGGCCCTTACAAGCCTGAATCCATGGAAGTTGGTGTTAAGGGCGTACTTGTTAGAAACGAAGGTCACACATGGTGGGGTGAAGGTGCGTATCTTGACCGTATCGAATTCATCGATCTTGGCACTGATCCGGCTGCATTTGTCGCCGCTGCGGAAGCAGATGAAGTCGATATGCTATATGAAACCACCGGTGATTTCGTTGAAGTCATGGATGGACTTGGCTGGAACAGGTCAGAAGCTATTACGGCTGCAACCATCGTGATCCGGCCAAATGCCGCCGCAGAAATTGATGGTCAAAAACCCTACGCAGACTCACGGGTTCGCCGCGCATTGGCTATGGCTTGCGACAACAATGTTCTGCTGGAGCTCGGCGTTGCGGGTCTTGGTACGGTGGCGGAAAACCATCATGTTTGTCCGATCCACCCGGAATATGCGGAATTGCCAAAACAGGTCCGCGATCCTGCAGGTGCGTTGGCATTGATGACTGAAGCCGGCATGGCCGATTATGAGCATGAGTTGAAGTCGATCGATGATGACTGGCGCAAAAACACCACGGATTCCGTGGCAGCCCAGCTTCGTGACGCAGGCATCAAGGTCAAGCGTACTGTGTTGCCAGGTTCAACATTCTGGAATGACTGGGCGAAATACCCATTCTCCTCCACGAACTGGAACATGCGTCCATTGGGTGTTCAGGTCTTGGGCCTTGCATACCGCTCGGGTGAAGCTTGGAATGAAGCAGGCTTTGCGAATGCCGAGTTTGATTCACTTCTTGATGAAGCAAACGGCATTGCTGATGCGGACAAGCGTCGCGTGGTAATGGCGAAGATCGAAAAGATCATGCAGGACGAAGGCGTTATCATCCAGCCTTACTGGCGTTCCCTGTATCGCCACAACAAAGAAGGTGTTGTAAACGCTGAAAAGCATCCAACATTTGAAATCCATCTTCACAAGCTTGGATATTCTGCATAAACAAAAACTTCAAAAGGGGCCGTCAATACGGCCCCTTTTTTGAATGCGAGACTTATTGCACAGGGGGCTGTGCAAGGATTGAAATTTTTGCCGGGTGGGGTCGATATCAGACCCACTAACAGAGCAGAGGTAGGGGAACCCAATGGGAATGTTCATTTTAAAGCGGTCAGGCTTGATGATTCTGACCGCGCTGTGTCTGACATTTGTCGTTTTCTTTCTGACTAATTTGTATCCAAACCTCGAAAAACTGGCAAAAACCGAGGGTAATATGCGGATGTCTGATGAACAGGTTATCTCCTGGCTCGACAATCGCGGCTACACACAAAATGTTTTCAAGCGCTACGGAGAATGGTTGGGCATAGTGCCGGGATTTAGGCACACCGACGAAGAAGAAGGGAAAATTACGGGGCGCTGCATTCGAACCTCTAACACACCCGAGACTGCACCAAACTTTTGCGGTGTTCTGCAGGGTGATTTCGGATTTTCAACCGTATTCAAAGAGCCAGTCAGCACTATCATTGGGCGACGCCTGGGTGCGACTGGAAAACTGATGCTGTTCGCGTTTCTGGTAATGGTGCCGATGGCACTGGTTATTGGTATTCTTGCGGGGATGCGTGAAGGATCGCGAACCGACCGATCGCTTTCAACCTTTGCAATCGCCACATCAGCTACCCCTGAATATGTATCCGGCGTGATCCTGATTGCGGTGTTCGCATCTTCCGCGTTTGGACTGAAATGGTTCAAGGGTACGGCGACATCTGCGGTGGATGATGCCACTT
The DNA here is from genome assembly GCA_021775415.1 of Hyphomicrobiales bacterium. Classification (GTDB taxonomy): domain Bacteria; phylum Pseudomonadota; class Alphaproteobacteria; order Rhizobiales; family Rhizobiaceae; genus JAALLB01. The sequence continues at coordinate 13,867 of JAJFHV010000016.1, forward strand.
TCGTAAACTTCACGCTGCCAGTTTTGACGATTGCCTTATACGGTGTGGGTTACATTGCCCGAATGACACGGGCATCAATGGCCGAAGTCATGACCGCTCAGTACATTCGAACCGCGCGGCTCAAGGGCGTTTCGTTTGCAAACATTGTAATAAAACACGCGTTACGCAACGCACTGATCGCACCCTTCACGGTGATCATGCTTCAGTTCCCATTCTTGCTCACTGGTGTCGTGATTGTTGAAATCCTGTTCAACTACAAGGGCTTCGGCTGGACACTCGTACAGGCTGCGGGAAATAATGATATTGAACTGCTGCTGTCCTGCTCGATTGTGGCTGTAATTGTGGTCCTGGTGACCCAGCTGATATCCGATATCGGCTATGTCTTCCTCAATCCACGCATACGCGTATCGTAGGGGGATATAACAATGACACTTTCATGGATTCAGATTTTCGGCCACATGTTCGCTCAGTTTACACCGGTCTTTGTATCGTTGATCGCGGTGTTTATCATTTCTATTTTCCTGAAACGGAAGCTAGGTCTCTATGGTAAATTGTTCGACAGCGTTATCGGTATGTTCGGTTTTGCCATCGTGATGTTCTGGGTGTTCACCGCAATCTTTGCAGATGCGATTATTACGATTCAACCACTTGAACAATTTTCGGGCATGAAAAACAAAGTTCCCGGAACCCCCTTGGTGGGCGTCGAGGATACATGGTTTCTGCTGGGGGGTGACAATCTCGCCCGCGATGTGTTTTCCAGAATGGTAATGGGTAGCCGTCAGGTTCTCATTATTGCACCTGCTGCAACCACCTTTGCATTTATGGTTGGAGTAACCTTGGGCGTACCTGCCGGCTACTATGGTGGCCGATATGACACAGGCATGTCGTTTCTTGCCAATCTGGTTCTGTCGTTTCCGGTGATCTTGCTTTTCTACCTGCTGGTAACACCCGAAATTCGTGAGACCGGGATTCCGATTTATCTGGCGGCGGTCCTCTTCCTCTTCCCGATCGTGTTCTTCACGATATTGCTGAACTCCAGATTCTATACCCAGCCGAAAAAGCGTAATTTATATGTCGCGATGACCCTGATCCTAGGACTTTGGGCATATTCAGGACTGGCATTTAACGCAGATCCTACCGGCTTCTTTTATATGGATCCTAACCTCTTGAACATTTTCGTGGCGGTGGTTTTTGTGAATTCACCAACAGTTTTCCGTATTGTTCGAGGTCTGGTTTTGGACATCAAGACGCGGGACTATGTGGCCGCAGCCCAAACCAGGGGCGAAGGTCCGTGGTACGTCATGCTCTGGGAAATTCTTCCAAATGCCCGCGGACCGCTGATTGTCGATTTCTGCCTGCGGATTGGCTACACCACCATCCTTCTTGGAACCCTTGGGTTCTTTGGTCTTGGTGTGAGCCCGGAAAGCCCTGATTGGGGATCAACCATCAATGAAGGACGCAAACTGCTTTCCATCTACCCGCACCCTGCACTGCCGCCAGCCTTTGCGCTGATGAGTCTGGTGCTCGGATTGAACCTGCTTGCCGATGGCTTGCGCGAAGAAAGCCTCAGGGACTAGGGAGAAAACCATGACCAAAAAAGCATATAAGGGCCCTATTCTCGAGATTAAAAACCTGTCGATCAGCTTCATGACAAGGCTGTTTGAAATTCCGGCGGTGATGGATTTTTCTTGCACCGTCAAGCCGGGGGAAGCGATGGGGCTGGTCGGTGAATCCGGCTGTGGTAAATCCACTGTGGCATTGGGCGTGATGCAGGATCTTGGCGTTAACGGCCAGATTGTTGGCGGCTCCATAAAGTTCAAGGGCCGTGATCTCAACAAGATGAGCGATGAGGAGTTGCGGGACATTCGCGGTTCAGAAATTGCCATGATTTACCAGGAGCCGATGGCATCGCTGAACCCGGCGATGAAGGTTGGCAGCCAGTTGATGGAAGTGCCCATGATCCACCAGGGGGTAAGCGCAGCAGAAGCGCGGGAAATGGCGCTTGAAGTGATCAGGGATGTGAAGCTTCCAGATCCAGAACGCATCATTAATGCCTACCCTCACCAGCTTTCAGGTGGCCAGCAGCAACGTATCGTCATCGCGATGGCGTTGATGTCAAAGCCCGCGCTTTTGATCCTCGACGAACCGACCACAGCCCTCGATGTGACCGTGGAAGCTGGTATTGTTGCACTGGTCAAAGACCTCGGAAAAAAATATGGCACCTCGATGCTGTTCATCAGCCACAACCTTGGTTTGGTACTCGAAACATGCGACCGCATTTGTGTGATGTATTCTGGTGAGGCGGTTGAAACCGGTTCCATCAAGGATGTCTTTGACAAGATGCAGCATCCTTATACCCAGGCGCTGTTTCGCTCAATTCCCCTGCCCGGCGCAGACAAGAATGAGCACCCGCTTGTGGCCATCCCGGGCAACTTTCCCCTTCCCCATGAGCGCCCAAATGGTTGCAATTTCGGACCCCGGTGTGACTACTTCAAGAAGGGACTTTGCAATCATGAGGAAATCAAGATGCACCCCATTCGGGGGCATGACCGCCATGAGAGCCGGTGCTTGAGAATTGCCGAGATAGACTGGAGCGCGGAAGTTACCAAAGCAGAAGAAGTAGAAGCAAATGAATTTGGCAAGGTTGTCCTCAAGATGGACAATCTGAAAAAATACTACGAAGTTTCCGCCAACAAGATGTTTGGCGGTGGCGAAACCCGTGTTGTGAAGGCAAACGAAACTTTGAGCTTTGAAGCTCGCGAATCCGAGACGCTGGCGATAGTGGGTGAATCAGGTTGCGGCAAATCTACATTCGCGAAAGTCCTGATGGGTCTTGAAACCGCGACAGAGGGCACAATTCTTCTCGGCAACAAGCAAATCCAGGATGTTCCGATTGAGGACCGCGATACCCATACGGTGTCCACAGTGCAGATGGTTTTCCAGAACCCGTTCGATACGCTTAATCCATCCATGACCGTTGGTCGGCAAATCATTCGGGCCCTCGAGATCTTCCAGATTGGCGAGGACGAGCCGGATCGCCGCCAGCGCATGTTGAAACTTCTCGATTTGGTGAAATTGCCACGGGAATTTGCCGAGCGTATGCCACGCCAACTCTCAGGCGGACAAAAGCAGCGGGTTGGTATTGCGCGGGCTTTTGCCGGTGATGCACAAATCGTCGTGGCCGATGAGCCAGTTTCCGCTCTTGATGTGTCTGTTCAGGCTGCAGTTACAGACCTGCTGATGGAAATTCAGCGCGAAAACAAAACCACGCTTCTATTTATTTCGCACGATCTTTCCATTGTGCGGTATCTCTCGGATCGCGTCATGGTGATGTATCTTGGGCACGTGGTTGAACTGGGTACTACTGACCAGATATTCGCACCACCTTATCATCCTTACACAGAGGCATTGCTTTCAGCGGTTCCAATCGCTGATACCAGTGTCCAGAAAAAGCACATCGTGCTTGAAGGTGACATCCCCTCGGCGATGGATCCCCCACCAGGCTGTCCTTTCCAGACTCGCTGTGGCTGGAAGTCTCATGTTCCGGGCAATCTGTGCGAAACCGAAGTTCCACCAAATATCAAGATGGCTTCCGGGCACACCATCAAATGTCATCTCTCAGCTGATGAATTCGACAGCATGGAACCGGTGATCACCTCCGGCAAGAAAAAGTCATCCAAGAAAGTAACGTCAGCGAAAAAGAAAGTTGCAAAATCTGTGTCCCGTGCCGCACCCGCAGCTTCACTTGCCGCTGTTGCAACCAAATCCAGGGCTAAGTCTGCAACCAGAAAGACGGTTGTCAAAAAATCTGCGGACGCTCCTGCCCGCGTGGCAAAGCCAGCCAAACTGGACGACCTGAAATTGATTTCAGGCGTTGGTCCGAAGATTGAAAAAATTCTGCATGGGCTGGGTATCTACACCTACAAACAGGTGGCCGGTTGGAAAAGGCCAGAACGCGACTGGGTCGATGAGAAGCTCAAATTCAAGGGCAGGATCGAACGGGAAAACTGGGTTGCCCAAGCCAAGGCACTCGCAAAGGGCGGTGCTGCGGAGTACATCAAGGTATTTGGCAAAAAGCCCAGATAAAACAACTGTTGGCTAACGCCCGTTCTTTTTTCGTCGCACCAGATCAACAATGAACATGGTAGTCCGGGGTATGTAACGGTATGGCCGGGGCTTGCCAGAAACGGGACGGCGGAAATAACGCCAGAACGTGTAAGCAAGCAAGACCCCATGCGCTACCAGGATAAAACTGAACATTGCTGGTGGGCCATAAGCTTCAATCAGATAGCCTGCAAAGGATGGAGCAACCACGGCACCAACCGCATAGAAAAATATCAACGAAGCACTCATCTCCAGAAACTCGTCACGTTTGGCAAAGTCACTGGCATGCGAAGCACAGATTGAATAAATCGGCAACGTCGCAAAGCCGAACAAAAAGCCGCCGATATAGACAAAAGGCACCCCTGCAATTTCCATCTGGATATCGAATGAAATAGCGGTGCAAACCAGCATTGCGAATACGCTGAAACCTATCAACGTGATCCTCCGGTTGAGCCGATCTGCAATTATTCCAGCAGGCAGTTGAGCTGCAAGCCCCCCCACGACGGCAAGTGTCAGAAACACCGCGATACCGCCTTGTGGCAGACCCGACTGTTTTGCGTACACGGGTGCTACCATTCGGAAAGATGAATTTGTTAGCCCAACCACAATGACCCCAATGGCTGCCAGAGGCGACAACTGGTAAACAAAAAGCGGCTTGAAGGATGGCGTTTTTGGCAAAGCTGGAAGTGAAGTCTGTGTCAACGCCAAAGGTAACAGGGCAAGACACGCCACCACGGCAATCACATTATACGAGATGTAGTGAGCAGGCGTCAGCCCCGCAATCACCAGCTGTGAAAGCAGGGTTCCGCTCATGTCCACCATCCGGTAGATCGAAAACACCGTACCCCGGTTGGAGTTATTCAGTTTCGCCTGCAACCAGCTTTCAATCACCGTGTAAGCACCAGCGACCGCAAATCCGGTAATGCCTCTCAGCAACATCCAAAACCAGGGTTCCTGCAACACCGGATGCAGAATGATCGAGATTGTAGAGGCGGCTGCCATAACAGCAAACGCCCTTGAATGTCCGGTCCGCACAACAAGATAAGGGCTGACCACACACCCAACAAAAAAACCTAGAAAGTGCGCCGACCCCAGATACCCGATTTCAGTCGGTGAGAAACCCAGTTCAAGCCCGGAAAGTGCATCGAGTGGGCCAAGCGAGCCCGTACCCACCTGCACAAAAAGCACCGAAATCAGTAGCGCTGAGAGGGAAATTATCAGTCGCAAATTGTTACAGGCTCCTGCAGCAGTGAAGCTGCGGATAAGGAGAATTAGTTGTCATGGTCTATTCTCAGAATTCGCGCAGTGCATTTCTCGATCATAATCCTGTCGTTTTAGCTTACAAGCTATTTTGATACCCACTTTGCTCTATATTTTGTGAGTGACATGCATCGCAAGGGATGGCCGCAAGTGACTACATTGGTTGGTCAAGCAACTGGCTGATCCGCGGATATTTGAATTTGCTAGCAAAAATCTCAGGCTCGTGTAGCGTCATCAAATTGCATTTCATCGCATTGGCTGTTTGGAAACATTTGATGAAAAACCTGTCGCCATTCACCCAGGCAGTCGTCACAATCCTGTTCGCAATATTTCTGTTCGACATAATGGGTGCGATCATCAAACATCTGGGTGAACGTTACCCGCCTCAACAATTGTCCATGTTTCGAAACCTGTTCGGCCTGATTCCAAGCCTGCTGGTGCTGTATTTTTCAAAACAATGGCATGAGGCAGGACGACCAATTTATATCCGGCAATGGAAGCTGGCGCTGGGACGCGGCGCATTTGTCGTATTAGCGCAGTTCTGTTTTTATCTGTCCTTGATAAAGATGGAGTTTGCCACTGCCTCAACGATTGCATTTGCCGGTCCTTTGTTCGTCACTGCTCTATCCATTCCCCTGCTTGGACACACAGTTGGAACCTGGCGCTGGATGGCTGTTTTAATCGGATTTGTCGGCATCCTTCTGGTAATGCGCCCGACGAGCGATGTATTTAACTGGTACACAATACTGCCGCTTGGTGCTGCTGTTGGATATGCCAGCGTCAGCGTAACAGCCCGGCTGTTTGATGAAACGGTTCCAACCGCCACCATTAACATCTACTCGATCGTCGCTGCATTCGTTGGATCAACTGCACTGGTGTTTCTAACAGATGGATTTGTCGCCATTGAGCGGATGGAGGACTGGTTCTGGTTGATCGGCATTGGCATCGCCGGAGGTGCTGCGGTGTATTGCCTGATTTCAGCTTACCGGATGACCGAACCCAGCAATTTGTCGCCGTTTGAGTATTTCGGCATTCCGTTTTCCTTTGCCCTGGGCTGGGTGTTTTTTGCCGAAGCGCCGTTTGATCGGCTAATTCCAGGAGTGTTCCTGATCATTGGTGGGGGATTATTGGTCGTCTGGCGAGAGCGACAGAACAGGAAGAAGAATTCTTGAAAACCGGATGGCACTTAGACAATAGTTGTATAAGATTGTTTTTTACGAAATTCGCGAGGAAGCTTCAAAATGGATAAACGTGTGGAAAATGAATTCAGCCTGCGAGCTCGGCGGGAAGGCGGCGGAACCCCAAAACTCAACAGCTGGGGGTCGGATTCCGACTACGGTACCTTGCGCGATGTGCTGCTTGGCCCTGCAGACAATTTCAAATGGTTGAAAACCAGCTCCGTTTCCAAGAAATCCATTCGCAACAATGCCCAGTTCAATCAAAAAACGGCAATTGCCCAGCACAAGGAAATGGTCAGCGCCTACACCTCTGCCGGTGTCAACGTACATACACTGGAAAGCGATCCCAACCTGCCCTACCAGGTATTTGCACGCGATTCTTCCGTTATGACTCCGTTCGGAGCCGTTATCACCAACATGGCCCAGTGGTGGCGGCGCGGCGAGAATTTCCGTGCCATTGAAACCTATCAGCGACTTGGTATCCCAATTTATGATTATGTTACGGCTGGAACATTTGAAGGCGGAGACTTCAATGTCATCGAACCAGGAACCGTCCTCATCGGCTGGGAGGGTGATGAAGGCCGAAGCCAGGAGCAATCCGCTGTACAACTGAAAAACTGGTTCGAGGCGGAAGGCTGGGAAGTAAAACTTACCGACATTGATCCCTTCTATGTGCACATTGATTTAATGGTTGTGATGCTTGCGCCGAAACTGGCAGCCGTTTGCCTCGATAGTACCAATCCGGATGTGGTCGACTGGCTTAAATCCAAAAACATCGAGATTGTTGAGGTTCCCTTTAGGGACACACTTGCCCTTGGTTGCAACGTGGTGGCACTCGGCGAGGACCGGGTTCTTCTGCCTGAGAAGAGTTACACCTTGAAAGACAAGCTCAAGGCGCTCGGATTCACCATTTACGACCCGGACATGTCGATGATCACCCAGGGCGGCGGCGGCGTACACTGCATGTGCCAGTCGCTGAAACGCGATCCGGGATAATCCGTTACTCAAATGGCACCAAACTTCAATCCAGGCCGCCCCGATGGCGAAAACCAATCCCTGCAATTGGCCCTCTCCCCTGACGGCACACCTGAGCTCGCAAAGCGTTACGAGATCGCAGCCCGTTGCGGGATGGCCGTCAACGTGCAATCGGGTCAATTGCTGGAAGTTCAAAATACCCACGGCACCCAGGTCTGTGATTTCTGGGCATTTTGTGCCGATGATCTGCAGGAATACATATCGATGGAGCATGTGCACACTTCGCTCAATTCCATATTCCCCAAAGTCGGCGATCCCCTTGTCACCAACAATCGTCGAACATTGATGACTATCATTGAAGACACCTCACCTGGCATACATGACACGATAATCGCTTCCTGCGATCATCAACGATACCAGCAGCTTGGCTGCACCGAATATCATGACAATTGCGCGGATAATTTGCGAATGGCGATGATTGCCATTGGCTTGAAGGCACCGGCCATCCCGGCCCCGTTCAATCTGTGGATGAACATCCCGGTGGGCAAGGATGGTGCAACCCAGTGGCTCGCACCGCTGTCAAAACCCGGCGACCGGATGGTGTTCAAGGCTGAGATGGACATGATCGCAGTCATGTCCGCATGTCCCCAGGACCTCACACCGGTCAATGGTGAAGATTGCGATCCGCTCGGGCTGCATTTTGTTGTTCGGGCAAAGGTTTGATGTATTCACCGTGACGGTTAAAAATACATTGTTAAAAGGTAGACAACGATGGGCGAGAATTAATGATACTGGTTGAGTTTTTGGCGCTGTTTTTTTGTGGAACGTTCTTTGGTGCCGCAGTGTATATTTCCATCGCGCAGCATCCAGCTACAATGAAAGCGGGTGTTCCGGTTGCCGAGAAATTCTTTCCACCGATGTACAATCTTGCCGCACCAATGCAAATCGCATCAGCGATCGGCGGTACATTGGCAGGCCTTGCACAGTGGTTCTTGGGTGGAAGCGGTCTTTGGGTGGTTGGGGCTGCACTGCTTGTTTCTGTGATACCCTATACTTTAATCGTTCTAAAACCGATCAATGACCAGCTACTGGACACCAAGGTAAAACGCTCCAAAGCCCAGACCGAAAATTTACTCAACCAGTGGGCACCCCGTCATTGGGTGCGAAGCGTCGCCAGCGGCCTCTCGTTTGCTGTTTATATTTGGGCCAGCATCTCATCTTGAGTTTGTCCGCTTTGGATCATAAGGGGAGGCTAAAATCCCTTACAATCCCCGTTCAAACCCACCCGTACGAGCTGCCAGATACTGCGCAAAGTCGAAATTGGGGCGCTCAAGATGGCTCAAATGCCCTGGCTTTGCAGCACCCGCGCATATTCCGCGGAATACCTTTTCGGTGCACCCCCGGTCTTCCACATTTACTTCATCCAGCAATGCTTTGACCTGTGCCAGTTGAGTTTGCGCCTCCGGCGAATTGACATATTCCGGCGACATCCCGCCACCAAACGTGATGTGCACCTGACCAACGCCTTTTGGGTGCAGCGATAGGTACCAGAAATAACCGGGCGTAAGCGTAATCAGCAGGCTCGGATATACCGCCAGCAAAAATGTCGTGCGGCGGCGCTCGCCTTTGATCCGCGTGTTGTCCGCGTGCGCCAGCGCAATCTTCAGCGTGTCGTCCTTGAGGATCGTATGATAGTTGAATGCCTTGCTGCCCGGAACGCACACCATTTCTTCAAGCTTGGAAAGACCGCCAATCGTTCCCGCATGACAGACCGGCAAATGATAACTTTCCATGAAATTTTCGGCGAGGATTTTCCAGTTGGTATCCCAGACATGGGTTTCGTGAAATGTTTCGATATAGTTTTCCATCTGGAAATCGTCGATCAGTGTCTCAACTTCCGCCAGTTCGGAACCAACCGATGGCGCGTCTTTGTTGAGCGTTACCATCACCCAGCCGAGCCACTCCTCGCATCGGATCTGCGGCAGCTTGTAGTCCGCCTTGCAGAACCCCTCGTTTTGATCCATCGCCGGTGCACCGCGCAGTGAACCGTCGAGATTATAGGTCCAGGCATGGTAGGGGCAGACGATCGCCTTACGATTACCCGAGCCTTCCAGCAGGGTGGACATTCGGTGCAGGCAAACATTTGACATGGCACGCAACTCACCGGAACTGTCTCTCACGACAAAGACTGGCTGTCCCGCCAATTCATAGGTGATGAAATCTCCCTTGTTGGCCAACGCACTTGCGCGTCCAACGCAAACCCAGTCCTTCGAAAACACATCCTCCAACTCCCGTTTGAGGAACGCCTCGCTTGTGTAAACACCGGTCGGCATCGCTCGCGCCTGGTTGAATGGCGCACTGACATTTTTAACAAGTTCTGAAACAGGTTCGATGAGTGACATAGGATTGGCTCCACAAAATACACCGCCAAGAATAATCCAAAAATGAATAACGACAAGCGTCTATTCTTGCGGATGGGAATGTTGCCCTATATGCATCTCGTTCGATAACAAACGGAATTCCATTTGCCATGACCAAAACCGATACAACGGGCCTTACCCAACTTGGTTCTGAAACTGCACTCCCGGTGGACCCGGAAAGTGCTGTTTTGGAGCGGGTTCCAAACTCGCAAAAAGGCAATGATTATCTGGTACGTTTTACCGCCCCGGAATTTACATCCCTTTGCCCGATGACCGGACAACCGGATTTTGCCCATCTGGTGATCGATTATGTGCCCAATCGATGGTTGGTGGAATCCAAATCCCTGAAACTTTATCTGGGTTCATTCCGCAATCACGGCGCATTTCACGAGGACTGTACCGTGGGGATAGGCAAGAAATTGGTGAATGTGTTGAAACCCAAATGGTTGCGCATTGGCGGCTACTGGTATCCGCGCGGCGGCATTCCAATTGATGTGTTTTGGCAGACCGGCAAGCCCCCACAGGACCTTTGGCTACCGGACCAGGGCGTTCCAACCTATCGGGGAAGAGGATAACAAAACATGACAAGGCAGCGCATTTCACAAGGCTCTCCCTTTGAAGAGCATATTGGTTACTCACGTGCTGTCGTGGACGGTAATTGGGTATTCGTGGCAGGCACAACCGGATTTGACTACGAGACGATGGAAATTTCCGACGATGTGACAGAACAGACCAAGCAATGTTTGAAAAACATCTGCTGGGCGCTGGAGCAGGCCGGCAGCTCAATCGATGATGTGGTGCGGGTGCATTACATCTTGCCGGAAGCATCGGACTTTGAACCCTGTTGGCCGGTGCTCAGAAAATATTTTGCATCCGCAAAACCCGCCGCAACAATGTTTCAGGCTGGATTGGCTGACGCTCGGATGAAAATCGAGATAGAAGTCACAGCGCTAAAACAACAGGCTTAGTCAGAACATTTATGTTTTAGTTCTGCGCGAGCATCGTCTTCGCATACCAGTTTGCAAAGGAGGCCACATTGGCTTCCAGATTCGGCGAAAACCGTCCCTGCTCTGCAAAAGGTGATTTTAATCCAAGCTGTTGATTTTCCAGTGCCGGAATGTCTTCCGCAATGGCGGCATCCAGTCGGATATAATATTGCTCTGCAGCTTCGGCAAAATCGGAGCGCTCTGTGGTTTCCTTTTCAAAGCAGGCAGTTTGGGTAATCATGCTTCGGTTTGCATCTATCGGGTTGGACTCATAAATCCACAACGCATCACTGCTGGCTGCAAACGTCATGTTCGGAAACACCCAAGTATAGCGAACCCCGTTTGCGACGGTCGGATCAAGTCCGGCCATGTTCGGCAATGCGAAATCCTGCTGGTTTACCAAAAGCCCACCGGTGCCATCAGTCTCACCATACTGGCTGGCATAGGCACCGGTCACGATATTCGCCGGTGCGGGCGGGGCGTAAACGCTGTTAATGGAATCCGGATGAACGTAAGGCAGATGATAATACTCATTGAACACATCCAGAAATGTCTTCCAGTTGCACTGCACTTCAAACTTGTAGCTACGCGTTGGAACCAGCGTATCCATCGGCCAGGGCGAATGTAATTTCGCCAAATCGCCAACCTGCGTTTCCAAATCTGGCGCATTTTTATCGAGACACACAAACCCCAGCCCTGCTGCCTCGCCGGCACGAAACTCAATCAACCCGTATTGCGACCGGTCAAAATCCGGCATCTCTTCGATATGGGGAACACCGGCAAGGCTGCCATCGAGCTTGTAGGCCCAACTGTGGAACGGGCATCGGATACCCGAACAATTGCCATTACCTTCGAGAAGACGGGCCCCACGATGCCGACAGGAATTGGCATAGGCACGTAGTTTGCCATCCTTGTCTCTGAGAACGATGATTGGCACGCCACCAATTTGCATCGTTTCGTAGTCGCCTGCCTGCTTGAACCGGCCCGCATGGCCGATACCAATCCACTTCTTTCGAAAGATCAATTCTGTTTCGCGGGCAAGGTGTACGTCGCTGGAATAACATTCCGGCGGAATACAGAAGGCAGATTCAGCCGGCGAAATGCAATTCTCAAGCCCGGAAACAAGTGCGTCTGGAAGGCGAAGGTCGTCTCGAGAATTTACCCGGTCAAGCATACTGAAATCTCCCTGGACGGTATGTGAACTGCTCTGCCAGATTCTATCGCCAATCCTGATATAGTTTCACGATTTTTCGACAAGCCGGGCTTCTTTTCGATAGATTTTCCAGTCTGCGAGAAAGCGTTGACGATCAAGCAGTTTGACATATTCGCGGCGAATGGCCTGCCACGCAAAACGGATGGAATTTAGCACCAGTGGTTCGTCCAGTTTCTTGTATCCTGGATCAATCGGAGCCCAACGAATGAGCGCTGGCGGGCTGATCTGGAATGCTCCCTCGCCGACGCCCGCAGCTTCCCAATCGACGGTTTTGATACGCTTTTCAAAATCCTTCAAAAACACCTTTGTATCGCCATTAAAATCTTCTGCCACGTCAAACCGTTCGCGAATAATCCGGTGATGCCAGTATGTGGCAAGCTCGACTGCCTTGGACTTGTCCGGCTCATCCCCAAACGCATTTGCGGCCATATAGATTGCCAGATCGGAAAGACAGGCAGCGTATATATTCCATTTGGCGATGTTCATGGACTGAACAAAGACGTCGTCCTGAAACATGTTTGGATAGGCGATTCCCATCCGGGTTTTCAAATACCCATATAGCGCTTTTTGCGCGATAAAGGACGCGCGCGTTGCCAGAAATTCACCAAAATTTTCCGATTTGAGAATCGGATGATGTTTCTTGAAAACGCTGAAACGTCCACGAAACAGCGCGAAAAAGCTCAAAATTCGACGCATTCAGCCGCCCCTTTCCGTTATACGAAGGTCGGGGTGCAAAACAGGACAAAGCAGTTTCAATTGTGTCATTTTTGTGTAACTTTTTGGCCCATACGCGAGTCCTTGGGGACGTGCGTGTCCATTCACTTTGAATGAATTGAAGTGAATATCAACCATGATGCCATTATTCAATGAAGATTGTTGATGGTGTCTCTCTTAAGGGGAGGTGGCTGTGTCTGACACATCTAAATCCAAAGAGGGTCACTGGAGTAAAACCCGGAACCTGACATTTTTTGTCCTGTTCATCTGGTTTATTTTCTCCATGGTGATTCCTTGGAATGCAAAAGCCCTTAACTCCATGTCCTTTCTGGGCTTCGAGTTGGGATACTACATGTGCGTCCAGGGTTCATTGGCCGTTTTCGTTCTGCTGATTTTCTTTCAAAATTGGCGCCAGGACGCGATCGACGATGAATTCGGCGTAGGCGAATAGGGGGGGATTGCGGCATGAAAGGTAATTTCCTAGACAACCTAGGTCGAGTGTACGGTTTGTACACAGGCGGGTTCGTCGTCTTTATCATTTTAATGGCAATCCTCGAACAGATGGGCGTGAGTGCTGCGACCATCGGTATTTTGTTCGTTGCCTTCACGATCGCGATTTATGCCCTGATTGGGTGGCTGTCGCGCACCATGGAGGTGGATGCCTATTACGTTGCCGGACGTGAAGTCCCGGCGGTTTACAATGGCATGGCGACTGCGGCGGACTGGATGTCCGGTGCTTCGTTTGTGGCTCTTGCTGGCGGTATCTACTTCGGTGGTTACGGCTATCTTGGCTTCATTGTCGGTTGGACCGGTGGTTACGTTCTGGTGAACTCACTCATGGCACCGTATTTGAGAAAATTCGGCTGCTACACAGTGCCTGACTTCATTGGCACCCGTTACGGCGGAAATCTGGCCCGCTTCTGTGCGGTGGTTGTCCTCGTGGTTGCATCGTTCACTTATGTGACGGCGCAAATCAATGCCACAGGAACGATTGCAGCGCGTGCACTTCAGATCCCGTTTGAATACGGTGTTTGGTTCGGCCTTTTCGGCATTCTCATTTGCTCCATGCTTGGCGGCATGCGGGCGGTGACCTGGACTCAGGTGGCGCAGTACATCGTGCTGATTATCGCCTATCTGGTTCCGGTTATCTGGATGTCCAATACACAGGGCTTCGGGATCATACCGCACTTCGGATATGGTGAGGCAGCCGCTAGGATTGCCGAACTTGAAGGCATACTTGGAGTTGGCACAGCGCCAACAGAAAAGTTTGCTGGTATGAAGGCACTGACAGTGCTCCACAACGCTCCTGGCGAAGGCATGAGTGCCTGGCTGATGGTTAGCCTCGCGGTTGCCATGATGACCGGTACTGCGTCTCTGCCGCACATCTTGATGCGTTACTTTACAACGCCATCCGTGCGTCAGGCCCGTAAGTCGGTTGCCTTTTCACTACTGTTCATCTTCCTGCTCTACTTCACAGCGCCAGCGCTTGCTACGCTTACGAAGTTGCAGCTTTTGGATCCTGATCTGGCAACCAGCGTCATCGGCAGGTCCATTGAAGAAGTCAAAAACCTCGCCTGGATCCAGAACTGGACCAGTGTTGGAATGCTGAATGTCTCGGATAGTAACGCCGATGGCATCCTGCAAATCAACGAGTTCTTCATGCGCTCAGGTATCGTCGTTCTGGCGACACCGGAAATCGCCGGTCTTCCATACGTCATCTCCGGCCTTGTGGCCGCGGGTGGTATGGCTGCTGCGATGTCCACTGCGGATGGATTGCTCTTGGCGATTGCCAACGCTCTGTCTCACGACCTGTACTATAAAATCATCGATCCTAAAGCTGATACGAAAACACGTCTCATCGTGGCCCGTGTCCTGCTTATCGTGATTGGTGCTGCTGGTGCATTCGTGGCGTCCCTGAAACTCACCGGTATTCTTGGTGCAGTTGCCTGGGCGTTCTGCTTCGCAAACTCCGGTTTGTTCTTCCCACTGGTGCTTGGCATTTGGTGGAAACGGGCAAATGCGGCAGGCGCGATTGCAGGCATGGTCTGCGGCTTCGCGGCAGGTACACTGTATCTGATCTATGTTCAGAACGGTGGCGACAAGATCCTTGGTCTTGATGGATTGCGGTTCGGTATCATCGGCATGCCGGTGAGCCTTATTGCAATGGTCGTCGTCTCATTGATGACACCAGAGCCAGACGCTGAAACACAAGCAATGGTTGATGAAGTTCGCTATCCAGGTGGCAAAGCCATCCTTGACAGCACTCACTAACTGTTTAGTAAAAACAATTATTGGGGGCGGAACATTTGTTCCGCCCCTGATCTTTTGTAAGGTCGTTCGCGAAACGGGGAAAGATAGTTATGCAAGGCGAGTTTGGAGATTTTCCACTTTGGGTAATCATCATCGATTATCTGTTCGGCATGATTATGTGGACGCTCATAGCGCGCGCAGCCATGGGTGTTTTCCTGCCGGAAGATTCTCCCTTCTTCTTCAGCCGGTTTTTTGTCCGTGTCACCAATCCTATCCTCAAAATATTTGCGCCCATTACGCCGGGATTCCTTGCTGACTTGATGGTACCGCTTTATGTCGCCTGGTTCTTTTTCATGTTCCGGTTTTACCTGGTGCCCTGGTTGCTTGGATATTCCGTGATGGGCATGTTGTCATTCCCACTGGAGGGTGAGATAGCCCGAGGTCTCTACGAATTGGCAAATCCGGGCAATTAGTCGCTTCAGACCCTAGTCGTATCGACAAATTTTCCCGGTCGTCGCATTCTTGGTACATGACTGTTTGGCCTCACCTCAAGCGTGCAACGCCGTTGGTATCGATATCCGCATTGGTTCTCGATACAGAAACCACTGGTTTGAACACCCAAACTGACCGGATTGTACAAATTGGTGCCGTCAAAGTGCAGGACGGTAAATGCGATTTCGAAAACACCTTTGATTTACTGGTCAATCCACGTTCCCCCATTCCGGCTCAATCCACGGCAATTCATGGAATTACCGATGCGCACGTAAAATCAGCCGATGATTTTAAAACGGCGGCAAACAAACTGGATAAGTTCTTCAAACCACCGCTAATAATTGGATGTTCGATTGGCTTTGATCTCGCGGTTCTCAAAGCGGAACACGCACGCTCTGGCGATGAATGGACGCCTCCCCCTAACCTCGACATCCAGCTGTTGGCCCAATTGGTTGCGCCACAACTTCCAAATCGTTCACTGGAAACCCTGGCCGCCTGGCTTGGAGTCCCTACTCAAGACCGCCATAACGCCCTTGCTGACGCCATAATGACTGCGAAAGTTTTCCAGTCATTGGTGCCAAAACTGGCGGAAAAATCGATCTTTACCTATGCGACCGCAAAACGGGCCAGCAATCGCATCACGCAATCCACGCAAGCTCAGGGCGGTTGGCACGACATTCACGACGAAACTGCCCTCAATGTCCGCCAAGTCAACGAGTATGCCCGCATTGATAGTTTTCCCTATCGACACACGGTTGGTGAAATTATGAATTCACCACCGGTGATTGTTAAACCGTCCAAGACTCTGAGTGCAGTAATGACGCAATTGACGTCCGAAAACATCAGTTCGGTGTTTGTTGCACCGGAAAAGCAAGACGGCCCACATGGCATTTTTACAGAACGTGACCTGCTGCGGGCACTGGCAAAGTCTGGCCCCGGTGCACTCGGGGAAAAAGTCGACCTGCACTGCACTCGACCTCTAATGGGGGTTGGTGCATCCGATTACGTCTACAAGGCGAATTCGCGCATGGCGACAGATAATGTTCGTCATCTAGCTGTGTTTGACGCAGATGGCAGTGTTGCAGGGGCCATAACAACCAGAGATCTTCTGAAACAGCGTTCACAAGACGCCTCTGTATTAGGGGAAAACATAGAACGTGCTCAAACTGCGGAGGAGCTCGCAACAATTTGGCCTGAACTTGCGGAAATTGCCCGTGGACTGGTGTTTGAGCAAGTTGACGCGCGCAACATTGCAGCAATCATTTCGCATGAGTTACGCGCCCTCACCCGTCGCGCCTGTGAACTGGCACAGGCCGAAATGGTGAAAGGCGGCAAGGGCAACGCACCCGAACCCTGGACTATGATGGTGCTGGGTTCCGGTGGGCGGGGCGAAAGCCTGCTGGCGATGGATCAGGATAATGCCATCATACTTGAAAAAGGCGAGCCCGGCGGACCGCAGGACAAATGGTTCGAGGAAATGGGAACCCGTGCCACAATGATTCTCAATCAGGCTGGCGTTCCACTGTGCACCGGCAACATTATGGCCAGCAATCCTGATTGGCGCATGAACAAGAAACTCTGGCGCGAAAACATCGAACACTGGATTACCCGTAGCAATCCTCAAGACATCATGAATTCCGATATCTTTTTTGATGCAGCTTCAGTGTGCGGTGATGAAACCTTGTTGGCTGAAATCGAGCACGATGCCCTCATTGCCGCCTCCAAATCACGAAACTTCATAAAATTATTGTCCATGAATGCCGCCAAATTTCCCTCCATTCTGCGTTGGTTTGGAAAATTCAAGACCGACAACGGTCGGATAGAACTAAAGCGTGCGGGCTTGATGCCGGTGTTTTCCACCGCTCGGGTTCTGGCAATCAAACATCGCATTGCTGCAAACTCAACACCTGGTCGGCTAAACGCTGTAAAAGAAAAGGAACCCGATCAGTCGCATACGCTGGAAAACCTGAAAGAATCGCACCGGATATTTCTGGGACTGATTTTAAAGCAGCAATTGCGCGATCTGGATGCAGGTATCTACCTTTCAAACTCCATAGCGCCTTCAAACTTAAGCGGTTTTGAACTGGAAGAACTGCGCTGGGCGTTGAATGAGGTGCAGGCAATACCAGACGTGCTGGGCGGCGCAATCGCTTTCAGCTGAATAAGGTTCTAGTAAATACAATTCTGCGACGTTAGAATACTGGACAATTCGCCAGACTCTGGATAAAAGCGCGTCAGGTTTTCAGGCATCTGCTTGACGACACGAATTTGAATTTGTTCCTGACTGGCAAATCATCCCTTTGATGAATATCACCCCACCGTCTTGGACCTGAAATAAAAGAGGCAAACAACGTGTCAACTTTCGACAAAGTAGCAGACATCATATCCGAAACCAGTGAGATTTCGCGCGAAGAAATCACGCCGGAAAGCCACACAATTGACGATCTTGGCATCGACAGCCTGGATTTCCTCGACATCGTATTTGCGATCGACAAGGAGTTCGGCATCAAGATCCCACTTGAAACATGGACTCAGGAAGTCAATGACGGCAAGGCTTCAACAGCAGAATATTTTGTAATGAAAAACCTCTGCGGCAAAATCGACGAACTTGTCACTGCCAAAGCCTGAGACTATCGGACCAGAATTTTGCCTGGCCCCATCATGGGGCCAGTTTTTTATTGATGGACTACCATGCAGCTTGAATATTTTCAGATGATCGACCGGATCAGCGCAGTGGATCTTGATACCAAGGTTCTTAATGCGCATTCGACCGTACCTGACGAAAGCACGGTATTCGAAGGCCATTTTCCCGGTCACCCGCTGGTACCGGGGGTTTTGATGATTGAGACCATGGCTCAGGCTTCCGGTATCCTCATCATGCATACAATTAACTTTGAAAAAATACCGCTGCTTGCTGGTGTAAAAGAAGGTAAAATGCGCGATTTCGTCGGCCCGAAAACCGAACTCGAGATCAAGGCGGAAATTGAACACGAAGGATCGGGTTTTGCGGTAACGCGCGCAGAAATCCGCGCAGACGGCAAACGGGTTGCCAATGCGCAATTGACCTTTACAATCAAACCCTTTCCAAGCCCTGATTTACAGGAAACCATCAAGGCTCAGGTTGCAGACATGAAGAAGTCTGGATAGGGTTTTAGCGAACACGATTGCTTGTCCTGCAAGCGGTTGGAATTACAAATTTTCTTGCTTTTTGAGACAATCGGAACACCAACATGGCTGCCAATAATCACGAAGTATGGATCACCGGCATCGGCCTTGTCTCCTGTTTTGGCGAAGGCGCGGAGCTTCATTGGAATACGCTGGGCGGCACAAAAGCACCGGCACCAATTATCGACACTGAGGTTGTTGCCCCTTACGCGGTACACCCGCTTCCCGAGATGGATTGGTCAGTCCAAATCCCGCGCCGTGGTGACCAACGACAGATGGAAAACTGGCAGCGCCTTGGCACCTACACTGCCGGTCTCGCGCTGGAAGATGCAGGCCTGAAAGAAAACGAAGAATTGTGCGCCTCCATGGATCTGGTTGTTGCAGCCGGCGGTGGTGAGCGGGATATCGAAACTGATAACTCGATTATGCAAGACGCCATGTCTTCCAATGATCGCGAGAAGCTGATTTTGGACCGCCTCCCCTCGGATTTGCGCCCTACTCTCTTCTTGGCGCAATTATCCAACTTGCTGGCGGGCAATATCTCAATCGTGCACAAGGTTACCGGCTCCTCCCGCACCTACATGGGCGAAGAAGCTGCAGGCGTGACAGCAATTGAAAATGCGGTCTCCCGCATTGCGTCCGGTCAAAGCACTCATTTACTGGTTGGCGGCTCCTACAATGCGGACCGCCCGGACGCCCTGTTACCCCATGAGTTGGGCCACTTCCTGTATCGCGGTAAGGGCGAGGGCATTCATGAACGTCAGGCTAATGGCGGCGGCATGCGAATGGGCAGCGTTGGGGCATTTCTTGTTCTTGAAGAAGCTGAACACGCCAAAAAACGCGGCGCAAAGCCCTACGCAAAACTTTCAGGAGTTGCCTCCGATCTCGGATCCCGCGACAAGGATAAATCCAGTTCGCGGCTTTCAGGGATGGCAGATAAACTGGACCTGACCGAAAACGGACCAGATGCAGTTGTTTCCGGCGCCACCGGGGTTTCAGACGCTACCTCAATTGAGTTTGAATTTTTGAAACAACAGTTTGGTGATGGCTTGGCAACCCGCGCCTATGGCACTGAAATTGGCCAGCCACTTGAAGCAAATTTCCCGGCAGGCGTTGCACTTGCAGCCCTTGCCCTGAAGCACGATGGGTTTTACCCTCCATTCGAGGATGGAGAAAATCCTGCACCTCAATCAGTTTCCAAAATTCTGGTAACCGCTATTGGCCATTTCTGCGGTGAAGGAATGGCTGTTATCGAGAAGGCTTGAGTGCAAGCCAAGGAGAATATTGATGTCTGATAAATACACCGATCACAAAGGCCGCCCCATTATAGTGGTCACCGGTATGGGGGCTGTAACCTCGCTGGGTCAGGGTATCGAAGACAACTGGCAGGCGCTGACGTCTGGCACATCCGGAATTCACAAGGTCAAGCGGTTTTCAACTGAAGGCCTCAGCACCCATATTGCAGGTACTGTGGATTTCATGCAGCCGGAAGAAATCTCTGCTCCAGGAATTTCCTACGCGATGGCAGATTCAACCACTGAAGAGGCTTTGACAACAGCCGGGTATGGACGCGACGGATTTCCCGGGCCACTTTATTTTGCAGCACCACCGGTGGAGCTTGAATGGCAACACCGCTTTGATCTTATGGCGCGGAGTGACACTGGAGAACCCGGTTATGAACGGCTTCTGGCTTCTGCCCGGGAGCACAAGCAGGAAAAAATGCATGATCTTATCCAACTGGGTACAATTGCATTTCAGCTTGCGGAGAAGTTTGGCACCAAAGGCCTGCCAATCTCCCTCTCAACCGCATGTGCATCTGGTGCAACCGCGATACAGCAGGGTATTGAGGCCATTCGCCGGGGGGATACAGACGCAGCTTTGTGTGTTGCATCAGATGGTTCGGTAACTGCCGAAGGGCTTATTCGCTTTTCGCTTCTTTCTGCACTTACCACGCAAAATGACATCCCCGAAAAAGCCTCCAAGCCGTTCTCAAAAGATCGGGATGGATTTGTCATGTCTGAAGGTTCTGCAGCACTCGTGCTTGAAACGTTGGAACACGCAACAAACCGCGGAGCGAAAGTCCTTGGTGTCGTGCGCGGTGTGGGCGAAAAGGCGGATAGTTTCCATCGCACCCGCTCAAGCCCCGATGGTTTTCCGGTGATCACCGCAATTTCTGCAGCCCTTGAAGATGCCGGTGTGACCGCTGAAGAGGTGGATTATGTAAATGCCCAC
This sequence comes from Hyphomicrobiales bacterium, assembly GCA_021775415.1. GTDB lineage: Bacteria > Pseudomonadota > Alphaproteobacteria > Rhizobiales > Rhizobiaceae > JAALLB01. Next base: position 34,856 of record JAJFHV010000016.1, read on the forward strand.
GGTACCTCCACACCTGAAAATGACCGTATGGAATATAATTCGCTGCATGCAGTATTTGGTGACCACATTCATGATATTCCGATCTCGTCCAACAAATCGATGATCGGTCATACGCTAACAGCCGGTGGAGCGGTGGAGGCTGTATTTTCATTCCTCACCATGCATAACGGGGTGATTCCTCCGACAATCAATTATGATAACCCGGACCCGGATATTCCGCTTGATGTCGTTCCAAACAAAAAACGTGATGCCAGTGTTTCCACCATATTGTCCAACTCGTTTGGATTTGGCGGGCAAAATGCCTGCCTCGTGTTCGGCCGTGAAGCCGCCTGACATACTCAATCATTGAAATTCGGAGACACAATTGCGCGCCCTTCAACTAATATCAGAACGTGACATCTCGGTTAGGGATGTCCCCCCTCCTCCGCCTCCAGGAGAGGGCGAAGTACAACTCAAAATCAAGGTTGTTGCGCTCAATCACATAGATGTATGGGGTTGGCGCGGTATGGCCTTCGCCAAGCGTGATCTGCCAATGACGGTTGGGGCGGAAGCTTCCGCCGAAGTTGCAGCCCTTGGCCCGGGAGTGTCCGGTTTGAAGACCGGAGATCTGGTCTCAATTTACGGGGCGCCGACATGCGGTCTGTGTCGCCCCTGCAAGGAGGGTCGAGACAATCACTGTGAAAACCCAACCGGTGTGCACGGATTTCATTTCGATGGCTATGCCCAGGAATTGTCAAACATGCCAGCGCGAAATCTCGTCCCGGCCCCTCCAGGCGTGGATGACATTGGTGCAGCCCTTGCACCGGTAACCTTCGGGACGGTCGAACACATGTTGTTTGACAACGCGAAGCTGCTGTCCGGCGAAACCGTACTCATACATGCAGGTGGATCAGGCATCGGATCAGCTGCAATCCAGCTTGCAAAGAATGTCGGCGCGAAAATCATCACAACGGTCGGGTCTGATGACAAAATCGAAAAATGCCTTGAGCTCGGTGCAGACCACGTCATCAATTATCGTGAAGACCGGTTCGAAGGTGTCGTGCGCAAGTTGACCAAAAAGAAGGGTGTTGATGTGGTGTTCGAACATGTCGGCACTGACACCTGGCAGGGCAGCATGTTGTGCATGCGGCGCGGCGGACGTCTGGTCACCTGCGGTTCAACCAGCGGCGTATCCGCCACAACCAATCTCATGCAACTGTTTCAACAGCAGTTGCGTCTGATTGGCTCGTTTGGCTGCCGTATGGAAAACATGGCGGACGCGATGGAAAAAATGGCCAAGGGCCTGGTACATCCGGTTGTCGATTCGCAAGTCGAGTTTGGTGATGTGGCCACTGCCCTGGAGCGCATGGAAACCCGCAAGGTATTCGGCAAAATCATCATGCGGGTGAACGACTAACCGGCACTTTCAACCAAGGTTACGCTTTTCCTGATGTCGAATTCTGCACTTGTGCGCAAAACCTATCTTGGCCTTCGCAACACGCGGGACTGGCTTCTGGCCCAGTTGTTCTTCGCCGCAACCAGCGGTTTGAAATTCTTCCCGCCCGATTCAGCAATTGAATTTTGGGGTAAGATTGGTCGCATGGCGGGCATGATGTTCCCGCGCACCAAACTGGCACGCAAAAATCTGAAGCTTGCATTTCCAGAAAAAGACGACACCGAAATCGAGCAAATCCTGCGGGACATGTGGACCAATCTTGGGCGTCTTGGAGCCGAATATGTTTATCTCGATCAGATATTTGATCTGGATGAAGAAGATCAATCTCGTGGTCGTGTCGAAATTACCGGAAACGAAAATTTTGAGAAATTAAAGGCGCATGACGGGCCGGCAATTTGTTTTACGGGCCACACAGGAAACTGGGAAATTCTACCCATTGCAGCGGCCGCTTATGGCCTCAACATCACCGCATTGTTTCGTCCACCCAACAACAAATACCTGGCAGAAAAAGTGCTCTCGGCACGAACAACAACAATGGGGCACTTGGTACCCTCCAAGGCGGGCGCATCATGGGCACTCGCCAATGTAATGGATGAAGGTGGTAAAGTCGGGGTTTTGGTAGACCAGTTCTTCGCGCGCGGTGTCCGGGTCGATTTTCTGGGCCGTGAAACCTTGGCCAATCCTTTGCTTGCGAAACTGGTACGCCAGTATGATTGCCCAATATACCCGGCACGATGTGTTCGTTTACCAGGTAGCCGGTTTCGGATAGAAATCCAGCCCGCTCTCGAAATTCCACGTCTGGCGGACGGCACAATTGATACAGATGTGTTGATTCAGAATGTGAACGACGTAGTCGCGGGGTGGGTTCGCGAACACCCAGAGCAGTGGCTTTGGCTACACAAGCGCTGGCGGCCCAAATTTATGGCTCAATGGCACGAACGAAGTGCAGCGAAAAAAACCGGGAATTGATCGCTATCAGTACGTTATACGGACCTTCATGTTCCTAAGACCGGCACGGGCCGTCATGTTGAACAGAATTCGCGCATTGTCAGGGTGCAGCCGCACGCAACCGGCAGAGGCTGGACGCCCGAGGCGCTTGATCTGGTTCGTACCATGAATGGCAAAATTTCCACTATAGAAGATCGAATAAGGCATCGGCGCATTATTATAACGGCTTGAACGGTGGTTTTTGGAAAGCCATTTTGCCCTCCAGGTTCCGGTGGGTGTAACTTTGCCGCGTCGCGCCGTCGAAACAGGCCAAACATATTTCAGCTGCCCATGCTGATAAACACTCATCTTTTGCTGAGAAAGATCAATGCGCGCCTCGATTGCAGCCGAATAGGCCGGAATGCTCATTAATCCAAATAAAATAGCAATTGCGAAAAGAAAAACTCTCATGCTTGCCTCCTGGGTATATACTTTTTCTACTGCCCTTCGGGAAAGCTTAGTTCAATGTGGGATGAATTTCCATCTTTCGAGGCGAGTTCACGTAAAATTCAAGGCTCATGCTTATTGCTGAAAGTTTGAGGCATTTGACATCGCACCATATTGCTTGTGCCAACCCGCTCCGTGATTTAGACCAATGTTCAATTCACATTGGGCGATATTGACCAGAATACTGCAGCGACGAGCCCTTGCCAGGAAGGTGATCCAATGAGTGTCAGTGCAAAAATCAAATCCCTAACACCACCTGACATCTCGGAGCGAAAGGGAAAAACACCCATCGTTTGCCTTGCAGCCTACACAACCCCGGTCGCCAGGATGATTGATGCTCACTGTGACCTGGTTTTGGTTGGAGATAGTGTTGGCATGGTAATGCACGGCCTGCCCAATACGCTTGGCGTCACCATGGACATGATGGAAATGCACGGTAAAGCAGTTCGCCGAGGAATAAAGCAGGCTCTTATGGTTGTTGATATGCCGTTCGGTTCCTACGAGCAAAGCAAAGAACAGGCTTTTGAAAACGCCGCCCGATTGATGCGCACAACGGAATGTGGAGCGGTAAAACTTGAAGGTGGCCGGGCAATGGCGGAAACCATCGAGTTTTTGGTATCGCGCAGCATCCCGGTTATGGCGCATGTTGGTTTGACCCCCCAATCGGTAAACGTTTTCGGGGGATACAAAACCCAGGGTACCGGAAACGACGCCGATGGCATTTTCGATGATGCCAAAGCGGTGCAGGAAGCAGGCGCATTTTCTGTGGTCTGCGAAAAAATTCCAGATCCCCTCGCCCGCCGCATCACAAAAGAGCTGGAAATACCCACAATCGGCATTGGCGCATCCGTGCACTGTGACGGGCAAATTCTCGTCATGGATGATCTGATGGGCATGTTCACCGAGTTTCGCCCAAAATTTGTAAAGCGCTATGCGCTTCTCGGTGAAAAGGTTGAAGAATGCGCTCGTCAATATGCCGAAGACGTTCGCGCACGACAGTTTCCAGCGCCCGAACATGTTTATGACTACGCTGGCGATTAGATTACGAAAATGACCATCAAGACCCTTCGAAACATCGAAGAAATCAGATCGTGCGTAAATCGCTGGCGCTCAAAGGGCGCGCGCACCGCGCTGGTTCCAACAATGGGAGGACTTCACGAGGGCCATTTAAGCTTGGTACGCCATGCGCGCGGGGTTGCTGACCATGTGGTTGTCTCCCTGTTCGTCAACCCAACCCAGTTCAACAACAAGGCTGATTTGGAAAAATACCCACGCAACGAAGAATCCGATCGCAGCAAACTGGCGGATCTGGATGTTGACGTACTTTTTGCACCTGATGCGGAAGAAATGTATCCCAAAGGCTTCACAACAGAAGTCACCGTGGCCGGTGCATCAGACATTTTGTGCGGCAAACACCGACCCGGTCATTTTGACGGGGTTGCAACAATCGTAACCAAACTGTTTTTGCAGACTGGTGCAGATGTTGCCTGTTTTGGTGAAAAGGACTTCCAGCAACTCTCACTGGTACGGCGACTGGTTCAAGATTTGAATATCCCGATTGAAATTGCCGGTGTCCCGACCGTTCGTGAAAAGGATGGACTAGCCATGTCTTCACGAAATGTCCGTTTAAGCGCAACGGCCCGAAAAACAGCGCCCAAACTTAACGCCACACTTGTCAAAGCCCGCAACGCAATATTAGAGGGTCAAAAAATTAGTGTGGTCTGCAAAACTGCAATAGCTTCTCTTGAAGAAGCAGGTTTTTCGAAAGTTGATTACCTTGAACTGAGAGCAGAAGACGATCTCGACGAGTTAAAAACTCTTGACCGCCCTGCCCGGTTGCTCGCAGCAGCATGGATCGGGGATGTCCGCCTGATCGACAACATTATTGCAAACAAGGTTCCGGATTAGAGTTCTATATCCAGCAACTCGGCAGTTCGACCAACCAGATTGACCTCAAATTCGTGAAATTCATTGTCGCTTAGAGAAATATCGCGCATGAACTCAACAATTTCACGTCTCTTTTCCTCGGGCATTTTTCTCACCAGATCAACAAAAGGTGCAAGTGTGTTTTCTGCTTGTGATGCGTCTTCAACTGCAGACTCAAACAATGAAAGCTCATCTGGACTTACATCGAAGTGCTTTTCAAGAATTCGGCGATAGAGCTCGACTTCCTCGGGTCGGATTCGACCGTCTACCTGGATAACACGATAAAGCAATACCGCTGTCGCGAGACGAGTGTCATCTCGTGAAATTTCAATTTTTTCACTCCCACCCGAATTAAGCCGCCTGATAAGTTTTTCAGCGATTGAATACATATCCGCCCTCTGCTGTATTCTACTGGATTACCTGGCGTTATGTATGCACTCAACCAGATTACCTGTCGTAATACACCTGAGTAAGGTGGCGGCATTAATTCTGCAAGCTAGACTTTATACTCATGAATACAAAAAGCCGGCCACTTATTAGTGACCGGCTTTAATGAACCTAAACACAACCTGGTTCAAAACTCTGCCCCGGTACGCAGTACCTGATCCGGGAAAAAGCGGCTTTGTCGGCCGCTTGGAGCTGTTTATAGGCCAATAGGGTAAACAGCCGGTTAGAATTGGGTTACCCGTTACTTAACAAGGGCGCTTTTTTGCCTCCATTCCGGATTTTTTCGAAAACCAAATAGAAAATGCTCAGCACCAGACTGCTGTTCAAAAAAATACACAAAATTCAATTTACCCTTTCAATTATCCAGATTTTAGGGTAATATAAAGAAATCTTTATATGGTAATATCATTGCAGAAAACTGATGACCCCACGAGGATGCGGAAAATGAACAATCGCTTGGCCCAATTGATAGAGGAAAAAGGTGTGCTGCTTGCGGATGGAGCAACCGGCACCAACCTGTTTGCCATGGGCCTTGAAGCAGGTGCTGCGCCGGAACTTTGGAACGTGGACAGACCAGACAACATTCGCAAATTGCATCAAGGATTTGTCGACGCAGGTTCCGATATTATCCTCACCAACTCCTTCGGCGGAACCAGTCACCGACTGAAGCTGCATCATGCAGATCACCGGGTGCATGAACTCAACAAGCGGGCAGCTGAAATTGCGCGGGAAATTGCCGACGCTACCGACCATCCGGTAATTGTTGCGGGATCGGTCGGACCGACTGGTGAATTGATGGTTCCGCTTGGTGAATTAACCTTTGACCAGGCGGTACTCTCGTTTCGTGAACAGATGGATGGCCTGATTGCCGGTGGTGCCGATGTTCTGTGGATTGAAACCATGTCTTCACCGGAAGAAATTCAGGCAGCGGCTATGGCTGCAACTCAAACCGGGTTGGCATATGTGATCACCGCCTCTTTTGATACGGCCGGGCGCACTATGATGGGTCTGCCCCCTGCGGAAGTTCCAGCGGTCGTTCAATCACCGGCAGACAAACCATTAGCCATTGGTGCGAATTGCGGCGTAGGTGCATCCGACCTTCTGGCTTCAATTCTCGATATAACGGAAGCGGATCCAAACGCTATTGTCATCGCAAAGGCAAACTGTGGCATCCCACAGATACAGGGCGACAAGGTTGTCTATACCGGTACGCCAGAGTTGATGCATGAATACACAAGACTGGCAATTGATTCAGGCGCAAAAATAGTCGGCGGCTGCTGCGGCACTTCCTGCGAGCATCTGGCTTTAATGCGCAAGGCAATTGATGACCACTCACCACGCCACCGGCCTGCACTTACACTGATTGAAGAAAAGATCGGGACGATGGTCAACAAACCGGCCGCCGCAAACGACGACATGCCAAAGCGGGAACGCAAGGGCCGAAGAAGGGCCTGATCCGTAGCACCGGCCATACTCTCGTCGATATTTGTTTCCAATCAACCTGACAGAAACAACTGTCAGGTGGAACATGAAAAAAGCACTTCTTTCAATCGCAATGCTGCTGATACTCCTAACCTCGTATGAGAGCTACAGACTATGGGTTGCTCACGAAAAAACACCCGAACTCCTTGACCTGTACAAGCAAGAAAACCTGGCTTTGAAAGCAGCAGACCTGTCAAAGGATCAACTGGATATCATTCTTAAAGTAGAGGATCCGGGCTTCTATGATCACAATGGTCTGGACTTCACATCCCCTGGTCAGGGTATGACAACCATTACCCAGGGTCTGGCCAAATACATGTATTTCGATAAATTTTATCCGGGCTTCGCAAAACTTGAGCAGAGTCTGATTGCCTGGCTGGTTCTCAACAGAAACTTCTCCAAACAACACCAACTCGACATCATGTTGAACCACGCCTATCTGGGTCGCAATCACGAACAAAAAATTCGAGGGTTTGAGCAGGCAGCCTCGACATATTTTGGCAAGCCTTTCGCAGAATTGGGAGAACAGGAATTTTTAGGCCTGGTTGGCATGTTGATCGGGCCGGACAAGCGGCACCCCGAGAAAAACAAACAGCAATATGACAAACGCATAGCCCGCATCACGAACATGCTTTCTGGCAAGTGCGCCCCCACAGGAGTGTACGATCCATTCTACGAAGCCTGTGAGCAGTGACTGAAGGCTAGGACCGGTAGGATTTCATGTGAAATCGAACCTGAGCGTCGGTATTTCTATATTGGACACCAATCGGGCATGCATCTCGCGCCCGACAGCCAAGCTGCATGCATTTGGGATCACTGGTTGAATCGATGTGGGAAAAACAGGCTTTCACATCCAGGGCTTCGCCGGAAAATGCGCCGACTGGGCAAGCAGTCAGACAGGGCTTGTCAACGCATGTATCACAAGGGTGCGTTAAGTCTCCCGACGCCTGCATCAGGCTCTGAACTTCATCGGCGAGCTCACCTTTCCCTTCGAACACCAAGACAGCACGAAACGCATGCCACAGTCCGTATTCGGGGTGGATCAAAATTCCAAGCGGGGAAGGCCTGATCCCGCTGGCACGTTGTGCCAAGCGCTGAAACGGCCAGAACGGCTCGCCAAATGGATAAAGCGCCCGGCAATTGTACTGCTCGGCAATCGTACCAATCACCCGCTCCGTCCATCGGTTGAGCGAATCAGCCAGCCCATCCTTGAATTCAGCTGATTTCGAAAATACAGCCCAGAGGTCCGGCCCGGCGTTACCCACCATAATGGCGGACTTGCCGCAAAGCGCTTCCTCGCCTGCCGGACAATCTTCTTTGGCGATTTCCAACACCCCAAAAACAATAAGTTTTTGATTGTCGAGCGCCTCGACCAACCCGGCTGCATTTGATCCAATTTCGCTTCGCTCAGACATCAAGAGACCTATTTGGACATCTTGCCATCTGAAGCAAGTTTCCAAACATTGTGGACGATCGTGTTGCCCACTTTTTCCCTGGCGCGTGTTTCCAGGGATCTGCTCTCACTTCAGGTGAAAGCGTCGGGCATGGAATCCTTCTTCTCCCGGATAAACTCTGTAAGCGCTTCATCAACCCCCTGATCAAGCGCTGGAGCCTCATAGGATTCAAGCCAGGTGCGGGCGACTTTGTTGGCACGCTGATCATTGCGAAGCTCACCTTCAATCTCCCATTGTTCAAAGGAGTTGTTATCTGCAACATTCGAGGCAAAAAACGCTGTCTTGAAGTTGTTTTGAGTGTGGTCACAACCAAGATAGTGGCTACCGGGCCCAACTTCACGGATCGCTGACATCGCTTGACCGTTTTCACTCATGTCCACGCCTGCAGCAAACTTTTGTGCCGCTGCCAACTGATCACAATCCATGATGAACTTGTCATACGATGAAACCAGACCACCTTCCAACCAACCGGCCGAATGCAGCATGAAGTTCACCCCGCCGGCCATGGCTGGCCACAATGTATTGGCACTTTCATAGGCAGCCTGCGCATCCGGCAATTTGGCACCCGTCAGAGAACCACCGGAACGGAATGGTAGATTATAGCGACGGGCAAATTGAGCGGCTCCCATCAAGACCTGTGCAGGCTCCGGTGTTCCAAAGGATGGCGCACCAGATTGCATGGAAATCGAAGTGGCAAACGTACCGAAAATCACCGGACTACCTGGCCGGCATAGCTGCGAGAACGCAACCGCGCTTGTAGCCTCACAAAGCACCTGGGTAAGCGTTCCGGCAACCGTCACCGGCGACATAGCACCACCAACGATGAATGGTGAAACGATCGAGGCCTGATTGGCGCGTGCATAGGTTTTCAACGCACCCAACATCGTACCATCGAGTGTCATCGGTGAATTACAGTTCACAAGGCTGACGAGAACACAATTCTGATCGACAAACTCTTCGCCAAACAGAATCTGTGCCATCTTGACGGTATCTTCCGCCCGCTCTGGTGCGGTAACCGATCCCATAAAGGGTTTGTCGGAGTATTTGATGTGGGAATAAACCATATCAAGGTGGCGCTTGTTAACCGCAATGTCACACGGTTCACACACCGTACCGCCTGAATGATGCATGGCAGGAGCCATATAGGCGAGTTTCACAAAATTCTGGAAATCCTCAATCGTCGCATATCGCCGCGCGCCATCAAGGTCGCGCACAAATGGTGGTCCGTAAACCGGTGCAAACACCGTCGTCTTTCCACCAATCTCAACGGACCGTGCAGGATTTCGCGCATGTTGGGTAAAGCTCGAGGGCGCAGTTTTCATCAATTCGCGACACAGGCCCTTGGGGAGGTGAACCCGATCACCCTTCACGTCAGCACCGGCATCTTTCCACATTTTGAGCGCTTCCGCGTCGTCGGAATACACGACGCCAATCTCCTCCATCAGGATATCAGCATTATGTTCGATTATCTCAACCGCTTCGGTGCTCAAAATATCAACAGGATCAAGCTGCCTGTGGATATAAGGAAGGCTGACCAAATTGACACCAGAACGCGCTTGTCGCCTTGCAGACGCGCCGCCGCTGGCTCCTCTGCGGCCACCCCGTCCGCCTTCTGCTTTGCCTGTTTTTTCCTCTGTGTCAGTCATAACTCTCATCCTGAAAACATATGTATCTGAGTGGGATTGTTGCCCCTTATCATGCCCTATGTAAGCCAGAATACGAAAGCAGACTGCCTCAATGCGTCGTAAGCTGGCGTTTTTGGAAATCTCGCATGTTCTGCATGCGCCACGATAAAGTCGCTTAACAGGTACGACAATTGAATAATCGTTTGCTAAATGGAGAAATTCGCGCAAATTGTGCGACAGTACTTTTAGGCAAGTGCCCCGCTGGGGTTATGAGCGTTGCAATCAGGTGCTCTTGGGGGCACGTAGGAGACAAAGCCAATGTCGGACGAAGACGAAATCATCCTCTCGGAATTAGATGACACAGAACTTGTGGCACAAATGCATGACGATCTTTACGATGGCCTCAAAGAGGAAATCGAAGAAGCCGTCAATATCCTGCTTGGACGCAAATGGACTCCCTATGACGTACTAACAAAAGCTCTCGTTGAAGGCATGCGAATTGTCGGCATCGACTTTCGCGATGGCATTCTGTTTGTGCCGGAAGTTCTGCTTGCGGCCAATGCAATGAAGGGGGGTATGTTTATTCTGCGGCCACTGCTTGCAGAAACCGGTGCGCCCAAGGTGGGTTCAATGGTTATCGGCACCGTTAAAGGCGATATCCATGACATCGGCAAAAACCTTGTTGGCATGATGATGGAAGGCGCGGGTTTCGACGTGCACAACATCGGCATTAACACCGATGTGGATGAGTACTTCGCTGCTATTGATGAACATAAGCCGGATATCCTGGGCATGTCAGCACTACTCACGACTACCATGCCCTACATGAAGGTTGTAATCGACACGATGATCGAAAAGGGCGTTCGCGATGACTACGTTGTCCTGGTTGGCGGTGCTCCGCTTAACGAAGAATTTGGCGCCGCAATTGGTGCGGATGCCTATTGTCGTGACGCAGCTGTGGCCGTTGAAACCGCCAAGGAATTCATGGCTAAGAAACACAACCAGATGGCAGCTGGATAAGCTCACACAGAGTTGAAGTATTTTGGGGGCGTTGGGATTGAAATTTCGACGTCCCTTTTTATATGGTATTTCAACCCCTTATACCAAATGTCGGAATCAGGCTGTTAGGTACTTGAATCAATCTGTAAACTGAACTCATGAGTGATAAGCCAGCCACCACTGCTCAAAAAACCAAACTCCGCGTCATTGCCTGCGGAATGATTGCGCGTGAGGTAATGGCAGTGAACGAGCAACTCGGATTTGATCACGTGGATCTGAAATGCTTGCCAGCAGACTTCCATCATCATCCTGAAAAAATCGCTCCTGCTATGGAAACTGCTATCCTTAAAGCCCGCGACGACGGATATGAGCACGTCTTTGCCGGGTACGCCGACTGCGGCACTGGCGGCGAACTGGACAAGGTATGTGAAAAACATGGCGTCGCCCGCATTGAGGGGCCACATTGTTTTTCCTTCTACATGGGCAATCAGACATTCGCCAAATCAGACGATGCATACATGACAACATTCTTCATCACGGATTTTCTTGCCCGGCACTTTGAGACGTTCCTGAAACGCCCGCTAGGCCTCGACAAGCATCCGGAGTTGCTGGAAATCTATTTCAGCAATTATACGAAAGCCCTGTATCTGGCGCAGACAGATGATCCCGAGCTGGATGAAAAGGCACGAAAAGCTGCAGAATTTTTGGGGCTGGAATATGAACGGCAATTTACCGGCTATGGTGACCTGATCCCTGCTCTGGCGGAAATTGCCTAACAGACTTCAAGAAGCGTTATTGCTGCTCCACTTTCACGATCTGCCGATCCTGCAGGTCTGTTTGCGGTGGCCTCGTATGCCATGCGCTAATTCCCTGCGCACCAATGGCTCGACCGGCATTAAACAACTTGCGCATCCGCACCTTATCAAAATTCAGGGATTCCTGCGCAATCGGAATGGAATCCGGAATTGATGTAATGTGGAATGCAATGCCGGTGTTTTTTGCATCAACATAGTGACGGAAGATTGTGTCGTGTTGCAGTTCACGGATCAGTTCAGAAATGGTTTTCCGGGTGATATCTGCCAATGTAGGCTTGACTGGTTGTGAAGCGTTATAGCGCCGCGTCGTACCATTTATCACCATGAATAGCTGCTTTTTAGCGGCCGGTGATCGCGCCATGAACTTTGAAAATACAACCGGCTCCTTAACACCCCCATCCACATGTGCCTGACGAAGCTGCACCCCGCGCTTTGGTTTTATGTAAACCGGTTCAAAATACCCGGGCACCGCCGCTGAGGCCCGCAATACTTTTTGGAAATGCTGTAGCGGGTTGGTTCGCCCCCCCTGGGCGATTTTTCCCATATCCCAAATCACCACTTCACCAGCATCCAGGTTTGTAGTTGCCACATACAGCCTTCTGCCCTTGCGATGTTCTTCTGCGATTTTTGCAACAAACTCTTCTGTCACTACCGCTTCCAACTGCGCCTGAAAGGGCTTGTTGTCGTACAGGCTATCGCCAAACAGGCCACCCAGGCCAAGTTTGCGAAAAATCGTTTCATTGGTTTGTGAGGTATAAAGTTCCTCGATCAACGGATCATATTCCGGCCCCAGAAAGGCCAAAACCGCGAGCAGCGCTCCAGTCGAGACACCAGTTACGACATCAAAATCAGGCCGTGTGCCGTGAGCGGTCCACCCGGACAATACGCCTGCACCAAATGCCCCATCTGCCCCACCGGCAGAAAACGCGACGATCGTATGAATACCATCTTCACCGCCAGGCCGGTAATTCTCAGGCGTTTCAGGAATACTGGGACCCTGAGCCAAATCAACCGCCTCGGTTGGAGTAAGCGTCCGGATCTCGGCAGTTTCGTCGGGACGTGAGGCACAGGCGACCACAAGCAGCAAAACGATGAGCCCTGCTTTGCCGGACCATCTTTGTACCAGCCATTTCGTGAAAATTGTCGCGACCATACTTGTTACTCTTTGACGCCGCCACACGTCTTTACCCCATACTCCGGATACTCTAACGCATGTTGGTGCATTGCCATAGGGGACAAAATCAATATCTTAATCAATGGTTAACCATAATTTCTGCCCCGCTGTGACTTTCCATCCACAAGGAACCTCAATGCCCTACTACGCTTTTGAAACCATGCCTGTGGGTCTTGAATTGCCGTTTGGCCCAAAGTTGGTGACAAAAGAAGAAATCATTGAATTCGCTAAGGAATTTGACCCGGCCCCGTTTCATATTGATGAACAGGCCGCAAAAAAAACTGCACTTGGTAAACTGTGTGCCTCAGGTTTCCATACCTGTTGCATAACCATGCGGATGATTTGTGACAGCTATTTGCTGGATTCAACTTCCGAAGGTGCGTACGGACTGGAAGAATGTCGCTGGACGAGACCGGTCTATCCCGGGGATACGCTTTCTGGAAAATCCAGTGTCCTTTCTTCCCGCCAGTCGAAATCCAAACCTGAAAACGCAATTTTGCGCATACACCACCACACAGAAAATCAACAGGGTGAGCAGGTCCTCTCCATGATCACCACTAACATATTCCGCCTGAACAATCCGCAGGTTGCAAAATGACAACTATCCCGGATCACCTCCAACCCGGATTTGAGGCAGTAATCGGCAGTTATTGCTTTGAGCCGGATGAAATTCTTCGGTTCGCAAACAAATTTGACACCCAGCTGTTTCATACCGATCCAGCGGCAGCAAAACAGAGCCTGTTCGGTGGGCTTTGTGCATCCGGCTGGCATACAGCGTCAGTTTGGATGAAATTACACCGCGCTTTTGCATCTAAGCGCGCAGCAGAACTTGAAAAGCAGGGTATACAACCACCGGAATATGGCCCCTCACCGGGATTCAACGACCTGAGTTGGTTGAAGCCGGTCTATGCCGGTGACACCATCACCTACACCAACCGGAACAAATCAATCCGGCAAAGCAATTCACGTCCGGGTTGGTGGGTAATGGAAGTTGTCCATGAAGGACTCAATCAGGATGCGGTAATGGTGATTTCATTCACAAGCTTCGTCTTGGTGTTTCTGCCGGAGGGTTAGGGGCTGGACTCAATTGGGAAGCGGACTGCACAGCTGGACAAGTTTTTCCGATTTAGGCGAAATCGACTGATTAGACTTGAGGTCCATGAGGAGATTTCAACGACAATCGGAGAAATTTGAACGCTGCCGCAGACGGTTGGGTCAAAATAACCTGTTTCAGCGTCGAAAAGCCTCGCTGATACGTCAGCATCACCTGCGTTTTCCTCCTTGAAACACGTCATTTTGCCTCCAATGAAGTTCCGTTTCCCAAATGGGTTCAGACCCTAAGCGTCGCATTTGTCTTTGGATGCGTCGTGTGTGGTGCATCGCAAATTCAGTGTTTGAAACATTCTCCGCCCGTCGGAGGAAGTGTTCCAAAGGCAACTTCAGGAGAATTTGATGGCGCAATTACAGGTAGTTTACTGGCGGGATATTCCTGCGCAGGTGATCGTCAAGGCCGGCCGCAGGTCGGTTGCCAAACGCGAGCTTTCATTGCGCTTCACAGAAGCAATCGACATGTGCGCGATGCGTACCGGTGCTGCTGAAACAGATGACTACCTTGCCGAGTGGCGTAGGGCCGATCCAGTCGAAGTAAGCGATGATCTTGAAGCAGAAGCCGAAAAAGCAGCCGGTGATCTTGAAGCTCAATACGACAAGGAACGCCTTGTGGCGCTGGTAAAAACCGGCGGCAAAGAAGAGTAGTTTAGGAAATTCTGATGACACAAAAAATCGCCGCCTCAATTGAGATTTCACCCAAACAGGCTGTTGAGAACGAAGACCTTCCAGGTCTGTTTCCTGCTGGTACACGTGTTTACATTACCGATGTTGGAACGGACCCGGCTGAAACCCTGACCGCAGGTGCCAAGCGGATAAAGGATTTGGGCTACACCGCAGTACCCCATTTTGCGTCACGTCGACTAACCACCAAAGCAGCACTTGAAGAACGCATCAAAATGATGACCGGCGAAGCAGGTGTCACAGACGTACTTGTTATTGGTGGCGGTCTGGAAAAAGAAGCAGGCGATTTTGCCTCGACCATGGAAGTGCTGGAAACCGGCCTGTTCGATCAATATGGCATTACCCATATGGGCGTTGCCGGGCATCCTGAAGGCTCACCTGATTTCAACGATGATGTTGCGCTCGAGGCGCTGAAACTGAAACAGGCATTTTCCGAGCGTACCAACATTGACATGCGTATTGTTACCCAGTTCGGGTTTGCTGCAGAGAATTTCACCAAATGGGCTGAAGGACTCTCGGGACAGGGTGTCAATTTGCCGGTCCATCTTGGTGTGGCAGGCCCTGCCAAACTTACTACACTCATCAAGTTTGCCGCGATGTGTGGTGTCGGAAACTCGATTTCATTTCTCAAGAAGCGCGCTGGCTCTGTCATGACCATGGTCGCGGGCTTCGACCCAAATGAAATCGTTGACCCGATTGAAAAAAGTGCTCTTGTCACACCGCACAGCGCAATCAAGCAAATCCACGTTTTCCCATTTGGCGGCGTAAAAAAATCTGCCGAGTGGTTGACTGAGCGCGGCACCTGGACTGTTTGAACCTAACCATTGGAGTTCGCCTGTTTCTCGGTGGACTCCGGCCTGTCCCCCAGCAAATAGCGTGGCCCAACCCCTTTCAACCCGGCTCTGTCTGCCGGATTATATAAAGAGCATCTGGTAAGCGACAGGCAACCGCAACCAATACAGCCATCCAATTGTTCGCGCATTTGAACCAACGCTTCAATTTTTGCATCCAGTTCCTTTCGAAACCCTTTGCTCATCCTGGTCCAGTCTTTCTTGTTGGGCGTTCGCCCTTCCGGCAAGGAGGCCATCTGGTTGCGGATTTGTTCAATCGTAAAACCCACCTGCTGAGCGATCAGCACAAACGACAACCGTCGTATATCTGAGCGTAAGAACCGCCGTTGGCCGCCTGCACTACGCTCGGATGATACCAGCCCCTGCGTTTCATAATAACGAATTGCTGAAACTGACAGGCCGGTCCGTTCTGCCAACTGCCCGATTGTGATGTTGATTGATACAGCCATAATTTTTCCAAAATAATACCTTGACCTAAAGTTAGGTTGGGGAATTATCTTACACTCAGCAGCTTGTCAATCAGTTAGATAAAAGGAGATGGCAATGAGAGCTCAAGCGACAAAAACTGCCCCGTGGATACATTTGCAAAACAACCACCAAAGCACGATCGAGCGTGTAATAGAGGTTATTAGGAAATCTTCTACTCACCTGAAAATTAAGGTCCTTGCTTGGAAAAAGCGGCGTCGAGATCGCGTTGAAATTCGGCACATGCTGATGCTGAATGAGACCATTCTGCGTGACATCGGCATTACTCGAGCAGACCTGGATTGGGCAATCCGCCTGCCCAGTGATCAAAATGCATCACTGGAGTTACAAAAGCTGGCTCACCCCAAAAAAATTCGCTCAATCGGCAACTAACAACGTTCCAAACTAAAGGAGAATTTCATGGCACATGCAACATTAGAACACGTAAACATCACCGTCAGCGAACCTGCGGCAACTGCAAAACGCCTGTGTGAACTGTTTGACTGGAAGGTACGCTGGCACGGCGATGCAATAAACAACGGCATCACCTATCACGTCGGCTCAAATGATAGCTATCTGGCCGTTTACTCCAGTGGGGATACTCGAACCCCAGACGCCGAGAGCTATGTGATTCGGGGTGGGTTAAATCATGTCGGTGTTGTTGTTCAGGATCTTGATGAAATTGAAAAAAGAGTGCTTGAGATGGGTTACGAGACCTTTTCACACGGCGACTATGAACCGGGAAGACGGTTCTACTTTAAAGACAGTGACGACATCGAATTTGAAGTTGTAAGCTACGCTAAAGACCAAGCGTAACGTTCAAAAAAATGGGAAATCCGGGCAGAACATACTGCCTGCTCAGATTTCCCACAGACCACTTCCGGGAGGAGAGTAGTTTTAGGCGACTGCGCGTGTCAGGTCTTTATGCGCATCAAGAAATGTTTCCGCTGCAACATCCGCAAGCGGTACCCGGTTAAGCGTGTAAATGTGAATGGTCTCATACCCTGCGCAGGCAAGATCATGCACCTGGGCTTTCAACAACTCTGCCGAAATTTCATAAGGTGTAGAACCGGCACAATGCCCGTCAGCGAATGCATTTTTGACAAATTCGGGAACTGTTGCACCGCATTTTCCAGCCATTTTGCACATCTTGGGAAAATTGTGGATCGGCAAGATCCCGGGAATGATCGGCAAGGTGATACCAAATGCCCTCGCCCGCTCGACAAAATCATAAAACACCGAGTTGTCGAAGAAGAACTGGGTAATTGCTGCACTTGCACCGGCTTCCTGCTTTGCTTTTAGCACCTCTAGATCGGCTTCAGACGATTCAGATAGCGGATGGGTTTCAGGATAACAGGCAACGGTAATGTCAAATGGATGCGCTTCAAGCAGGGAACGGACAAATTCTGCCGTATCACGAAATGCCGGACTGCCACCATTTTGGAAGGACGCGTCTCCACGCAAGGCAACCAGTTTTTTCAATCCGGCCTCCCACAGCGCATCTGCAAAAGCATCAACCTGTCCCCGGTCCAGTCCCGAATATGTGAGGTGACTTACCGTCGGAACCCCCGAACTCCTGGCAAGCGCCTGTACTGTATCGAAGGTTGCGTTCTTTTCTGAACCCTGCGCACCAAAGGTAACACTCTGAAATTCCGGCTGGTAAGCAGACAATACTGCCACTGTTTCCTGAAGCAGATTGGTCGCCTCGCCTGATCTGCCAGGAAAATATTCGAAACTTACATTTGCCATGAGGGCCTCCTGAAATCGCGTTGTTGGGTCTTGTGTAACACATATCGGACAAATGTAAACATCAATATAAAGATATCTTTATGTCTTGATGTTATTTATTTTGACGTGTTATATCAATTTTCCTGCCAATGCACCAGAGTCGTAAAAAGGTTAGATCATGTCGCCTGAGCAGGCGTTTTTCTAGGAGTCAAAGGTGCATGGAAATCCAAGGTTTATAACGATACCGGCCATATGTGCCGCTGAAAGGTTGAACAGATGACACACACGATCGTCGCCTCCCACTCCCGGGAAGTAATCATAGGTTTCGACCAGCCATTCTGCGTGATTGGTGAACGGATCAATCCAACTGGCCGCAAAAAGCTTGCTGCGGAAATGGTTGAGGGTAATTTCTCAACAGTTGAAAGCGATGCACTTGCCCAGGTTGCAGCTGGCGCCACAATTCTTGATGTTAATGCGGGCGTTACTGCGGTTGACCCCAACACAACCGAACCTCCCCTGTTGGTTAGAACCATCGAGATTGTTCAAGGGTTGGTCGATGTACCAATTTCAATTGATTCGTCAGTCACTTCAGCCATCGAAGCCGGTCTGAGAGTTGCAAAGGGGCGTCCCCTGGTAAACTCGGTCACAGGCGAACCCGAAAAACTCGAAGCAATCCTGCCGCTGATCAAGAAATACGACGTACCGGTGGTTGCCATATCCAACGATGAAACCGGCATCTCCGAAGACCCGGACGTACGTTTCGCCGTCGCCAAAAAGATTGTGGAACACGCTGCAGACTACGGCATCAAACCACACGACATCGTGGTTGATCCACTCGTCATGCCAATTGGCGCGATGGGGACTGCCGGTCAGCAGGTTTTCAGGCTTGTGCGTCGCCTTCGTGATGAACTCGGCGTGAACACCACCTGCGGGCTTTCCAACATTTCGTTTGGCCTGCCGCATCGCCACGGCATCAATGCGGCCTTTATTCCAATGGTTATCGCCTCTGGCATGACCAGCGCCATCATGAACCCCTGCCGTCCGGCAGAAATGGAAGCTGTGCATGGCGCAAATGTTTTGAATGGTACGGACGAAAACTGTGCTAACTGGATTTCTATCTACCGGGACCACACGCCAGCTGCTGCAGGCCAACCCGCATCCGCAGTCAGCGCCGGTGGCGCCAAAGGTGGTCGTCGTGGCGGGCGTTCGGCACGCCGGGGAGTTGCCGCTTGAAGTTAATCACCGAGGAGGTGAAATTTGACTGACCCCCTCGTCCTGTTCATGCCTTCCGGTAAACGTGGAAGGTTTGCCAAGGGCACACCAATTCTGGATGCCGCCAGAGAGCTTGGCGTATATGTGGAATCGGTGTGTGGTGGACGTGGCATCTGCGGCCGCTGTCAGGTTGAGGTACAGGAAGGCCAGTTTGCCAAACACGGCATCACTTCTTCCAACGAGCACATATCTGCTTTTGGCGCCAAAGAAACCCGCTACGCGGAAAAGCGCGACCTGAAAGATGGCCGTCGCCTCTCCTGCTCTTCAACCATTGAAGGCGACCTCGTTATCGACATCCCGCAGGATGTGCAGGTCAACGCACAGGTGGTGCGCAAGGTTGATGATGGCCGGTTCATTGAGCGCAATCCGGCTCTTACCCTGTGTTATGTCGAGATTGAAGAACCCGACATGCACAAGCCGCTTGGCGACCTGGATCGTGTAAAGCAGGCACTGGAGGATGATTGGGGCATTACTGACCTGATTGTCGACCATCACCTACTGACGGAAGTGCAAGGAATATTGCGCAAGGGCGACTGGAAAGTCACGGCCGCAATCCATCGCGATCTCGAAACCTCCCGTCCTTCTTTGATCGGGCTGTATCCGGGCCTCAAAAATGAAGCCTATGGCATCGCCTGTGACATCGGTTCAACAACAATTGCCATGCATCTGGTATCCCTGTTGTCCGGTTTGACCATTGCCTCTTCGGGCACTTCAAACCCGCAAATACGCTTCGGCGAAGATTTGATGAGCCGGGTCTCCTACGTGATGATGAACCCGGATGGTCGCGAAGGCATGACGGTCGCGGTTCGTGAGGCGCTCAACGGGTTGATTGCGAATGTATGCGAAGAATCCGGTGCCGACGTACACGATATTCTTGATATGGTTTTTGTCGGCAATCCGATCATGCACCACCTGTTTTTGGGAATTGACCCGACTGAACTTGGCGGCGCACCCTTTGCGCTTGCTGTATCCGGGTGTGTTCACACATGGGCCAGCGAACTCGATCTGGAAGTTTCTGAAGGCGCGCGCGTATATGTATTGCCCTGCATCGCGGGCCACGTTGGTGCAGATGCGGCAGCCGTCACCCTTTGCGAGGGCCCACACCGTCAGGACAAGAAAATGCTTGTCGTCGACGTCGGCACCAATGCAGAGATTGTACTCGGTAGTTCTGAACGCACCGTCGCAGCATCCTCACCCACTGGTCCGGCGTTCGAGGGTGCCGAAATCTCCTGTGGGCAGCGCGCCGCGCCCGGCGCAATTGAGCGCGTACGAATTGACCCGGTCACACTGGAACCGAAGGTTCGCATCATCGGTGTCGAAAAATGGTCCGATGAAGAAGGTTTTGAGGAAAAATCCGAAAAACTTGGCGTCACCGGCGTATGCGGCTCCGCAATTATTGAAGTTGTCGCCGAAATGTTTCTGGCAGGCATTATTTCCGAAGACGGCGTGATTGACGGAACACTTGCCGCAAAATCAGACCGGATCATCGAGGACGGGCGTACATTCTCTTACGTGCTGTGGCGCGGTAAACAAGAGCTCACAATCAAGCAAACTGACGTGCGCGCAATCCAGCTGGCAAAGGCCGCCCTATATGCGGGCATCAAGCTGTTGATGGACAAACTGGAAATAACAGAAGTCGATTCAATCAGCTTCGCTGGCGCGTTTGGCACATTCATTGATCCAAAATACGCAATGGTCCTGGGCCTCATCCCTGATTGTGACCTGGAAAATGTCAAGGCCGTGGGCAATGCCGCCGGTTATGGCGCAAAGATGGCACTGCTAAATCGTGACTATCGACGCGAGATTGAACAAACTGTCAGAAATATTGAAAAGATTGAAACCGCGCTGGAACCGGATTTTCAGGACCATTTCGTCAATGCAATGGCATTGCCCAACAAATCAGATGCGTTCCCGCAGCTTTCAAAGGTAGTGACACTCCCGGAAAAACAGCAAGTGTCAGATGCAAATGCTGGAAACGAAGCGGGCGGCAGGCGCAGACGTCGGCGTTCCCGGGTATAGAACATTACCTTTGCGCAAAACTCGCGCGGATGTGATCTGCAGCTGCTCTGATCGATGCGGAAGGCTCTTCCCGCAACAATAATCCAAAAGTGTAACTCGGCAAAGTTGGTAGCTCGCAGGCCGGATTTACTTCAATAATATCCCCGCCCAGCGAAGATGCCGGCAAGGGCGCAACAGCAAGATCAGCAAGCAATGCGGCTCTTTGCCCGGAAGTATGTGCGCTTTGAAAAGCAATCCTGTAAGCACGGCCAATGCGTTCAAGCCCTTCCAACCCAGCCTTGCGCCAGCTGCAATTTTCTTCCCAAACTGAAACCGGCAATGGATTTTGTTCTACTGCCACTCCTCCTTTAAGGGCGGCCCAAACAAGCCCCTCTTCCATAAGGACTTCCAGCCCCTCCGCACCTGGGCACTCGGAACCGCAAGTCAGTATTGCCAGGTCAATTTGCCGGTTTTGAATACGGGCAATCAGATTGTCTGAATTGTCCACGACCACATTGACTGTCACACATGGATGACTGTCCGCGAATCGCCTCAACATGTTCGGCAAAAAGCGTTCCGCCACATCATCACCCGCCCCAAGCCGCACTTCTCCGGAAACATCTGGCATGATGAATCTCGAAATCATCTCCCGGTTGAGTGCCAGCAGGCGTCTTGCATGAGTGAGCAGAATTTCTCCATCCGCCGTCAGATTTACTGAACGCGAATCACGGGCAAAAACCGGCCTGCCAAGCAATTCTTCCATGCGCTTCACCTGCATGGAAACCGCAGACGGTGTACGGTGAACCACATCAGCTGCAGCACTGAAATTACCGGTCTCGGCAATCGCAACCAGGGTCTTTAACAGATCTAACTCCAACAGCGGCGCTTGAATATTTTGTGGTGCATTCATTCTTATTGCTCCTATCTTACAATTATTTTGATAGATACGATGAAAACTATTCGTTTGATTGAAGCATGAATTCTCCCCTATATCAAGGGCGAGACATTCGCGAAGTCTCCTGAACCCTAAAATTGAAGGAGACAAATCATGCATACTCACACGATCCAGACCCCAAAATGCGTAGAGTCACAGGATTCCATCCATGCCTGGCTTTCTCAAAAAACCAACTACGCCATTGCCCGATTCAATACATGGTCAAAAGCCCGCAAACAGCACCGTCTGAACCGGGAAGCGCTCCAGCACCTGACAAAATTGGATAACAGGATACTCAATGATATTGGCTTAACCCGCGCTGATGTTATCTGGGCAAGCGATCTGCCACTAAGCCAGAACGCAGCTCAGGAACTGGAGAATATTTCTAAAATGAATCGCCGTAGCAGGTAAATCTGCACCCCTCCCCCGGTGGCGAATGAGACCGGCGGAAGAAATTCCGCCGGTTTCAATTTAGGGTCTACAAATGAAAAATTAACCATCACCTTGCCACGCATGGCCAAACTGGAATTCGTTAAGCAAAGACACACCATTTATGTGCCATATCTGCCCATCGCTACATTGGGGTAACGGACAAAGTTATGGATTCGAGCAATAACGCAATTCACTTTGATTTTGCAGACGGTAAAATATCTGGTGGCAATCTGATTGAGCGCGCGGGTCTCGAACTGATGCGGATTGCAGCCTGGATGACCCGGCCTGCCGACTTTTGCGGGTTTTCCTATGCGGCACGGATTGTCCGCACAATTCTACCAAGCGACCAGCCAATCCGGACACAGCTTTTAGACGACACTGTGTTTGAATTTCCCTATGGCGACGCCTATTGGAGCAGGCTTTTATACAATCGGGTCAGCTACTGTCCGGATATTGAGCGGTTTCTGGTAGCAATGCGAGACGTCGATTACCTCTTCATCGATTGTGGCGCGAACTACGGTTACATGTCCGCTATTGTTGCCAGCGACGCATATGGCAACAAGTCGGCAATTTCGATTGAAGCGGACCCGGATACATTCTCAATCCTTCAAAAGAATTCGGAAAACAACAACAACCGTTTTGAAACCCGCCATAACGCGGTTTTTTCAAAGAGCGGCGAAACAGTAAATTTGTACGGCGCAAAACATGAGGCCCGATCAATCATTCCCGACGAAGGTGGAACAACCGGTGGAATGGTCGAGACCCTGGCCCTGGATGATATTCCAAAGATGGGTAAAAAACCGATCATTTTGAAACTGGATGTTGAAGGTGTTGAAATCGAAGCCATGAAAGGTGCCCGCCGTTTGGCAAACACGGATTGCCTGGTGATCTTTGAAGACCACGGTTCAGACCCCACACATGAAGTTTCAAAATATTTCCTCGAAGATCTCAAGATGAAAATATTTTTATCCGGCGAGAATGCCTGCCGCGAAATCACATCACTCGATGAACTGGCCGCGATCAAGAAAAACAGCCGTGTAGGCTATGATTTTATCGCCACGAAAAGTGACTTCTGGCTTGATCATATTGCCGGATATGGCATCGAAAAAATTGCCGACTAGTTTCTGATTGGCACCACATCAAATGCTATGCACTGACGTTCCTCATCGGAATCAAACGGTATGGTTCGGTGAAACAGCGATGAGGGAAACAAAACCAAATCGCCCGCTGAAGGAACATGCTCTTTTTCAGGAATATCCTGCTTGAGGATTGGATAGTCATATCCGTGCAAGCTGAAAGCGATAGCCCCCTCATTACCGCTCATCTGCTCTGGAATTTTCAGATAAAACACGCCGCTGACCCAACCGCCAGCATGGATGTGTGGCCTTTGATGACCCGACTTCATCAGTTTTACCCGCCATCCGGACAGCGTGTAGTTCTTTGGAAAATCACCAACAATCCCATCCGCGGCATCATGAAACTCTTCGCGATACAACTCCAGCTTTGCGCGGACAATTGCTTCCAGGCGAGTAAACACTTCGCTCTCGAGAACCGGATCAAACAAATTGCCATGCGTTTGCAGGCCTCCCTGGGTCGTGTTTCGGTCCTGCACAACCGCTAAATCGTCTGCCGCTATCATCAAAGACTGAAGAAACTCAGTATTATAGCCGGGCTCTGATTGAGTATTGTAAATCGACACAAAATCCAGCGGACTTGTGCAGAATGGATGGGTGTTTTCGATCTCATATTGGTGGCTGACATAAGCACTCAAAGCTGATGCCCTGAGATTTCGCGGCTCCGCCTCGTTTATCGAAGCAAGTCTGTCCAGTAATTCCTGCCTTTTGCCTGCTTCAAGCAACGCTTCCATGGCCCGCACCCTGGAATCAACCGTACCAACTTTGTCGAAGGCTTCGACCGCTTTTTCATACTCACCGTTCGCTTTGTATATAATCGCGAATTCATAATTGACTTCACGCATTTCCGGATCAAGTTTCAGCGCCGCATCAAAACATGAAAAGGCTTTGTCCGTTTTGCCAAGCTCCTTCAAAGTCATGCCGAGACTGTAATGGCCGGCTGCAAAACGCGGCTGCAGCAGGGTTAGTTTGGTAAGCCACTTTTCAGACTCTTCCAACCGCCCCAAATCTCTTAGCGCTGCACCCAGATTTCGAATTGCAGGCACAAAATCCGGTTTGAGTTCAAGCGCCTTCTCGTAGTTTTCGACTGCTGCAATCTGCCGATTCAACTTCAGGTATGTAGCACCGAGATTGTTGAAAGCCTCGGCAAGATCCGGCTTTTGCCTGATTACATTTTCAAAATGACTGATTGCCTCATCCAACCGTTCGAGATTCATATACGCAATGGCAAGATTGTATTCACCGTCGACAAAGTCAGGCTTTAACGCCAGCGCTTTCTCAAGCGTTATCACCGCGCCGGAAAAGTTCTCCTGGCTCAATTGCGCAGCGCTCATCAAATTATAAAGGATCAACGCTTCGGGAAATTTCTTGAGAAGTTTCTTTGCCTTGTTTGCGACCTCTCGATGTTGTCCGGCTTGCATCATGCCAATGAGGTTCTGCACTTCCACCTGAGAAGGCCCCGCAACAGTTCCCCCTTGCGAAACATGCATTCCTGGTCTTCCCTGACCTCGCGCCATCCTTAAGACCCTCTCATCCGTCCGCTCAAATTTCAGTAAATACACCCTATGGCTACAGACAATTTCTGCTGCAATCAAGAAAGGAGAACCTGCCCCAAATCTACTGCATCGCAACATTACCTTAGGTCACTTCAGGTCGCTATGGTGATGTTGATTGACAACAAATTCCCATCCAGCAACCCGGAACACCGGCTGGAGAGGAAATTTGCGGGATATGAGCAGGCGCCTTGTTACGAAATATTTGACCTAATATTATTATTTATCTCATTGTTATTACTGAGTATTTTTAGATTTTACTACCACTGCATTAAAGTGCGATTTCAGCGCATTATCACTTTTTCAGGGGCAGTGTGTTTTTTTATTGCAACATTTTTCGATTCTGTCAGTGTCGCTGGCAGGACATGAAATTGCGGATTTTGGAAATGAATCAAATCGATCTGCAGCACGACAAAGACAGAAGAATTGCTCAAACTGCCGGGCGTTCAATCGTATTTTATCTCGTGCCAAATTTTTCAATGATTGCTTTTGCAACTGCTATTGAGCCCCTGCGCATCGCAAATCGCATGCTGGGTGAAGAGTACTATCATTGGCGATTAAGTTCCATGGATGGAAATCCTGTATATGCCTCAAATGGTGTGGAGGTTGCCGTTACATCCAGCCTTGACCAGGAGCGGCATGCGTTATCCTCTTCCAGGCGCCCCTCCAACACCTTCTTCTGCTCCGGCCTGCAAGTCGAAAATGCAGTAAACAAATCGCTCTTTGCCTACATCCGCGAAAACAAGAATAGTGGTGTTACCATCGGTGGTCTTTGTACGGCCGCTTTTCTTCTGGCCGCCGCCGGCCTCCTGAAAGGCAAGCGTTGCGCAATTCACTGGGAAAACCTGCCGGGCTTTGCAGAGAACTTTCCCGACGTTGATGTATATGCCGATCTCTATGAAATGGATGGCAACATCTGGACCTGCGCTGGCGGCACCGCCGCACTCGACATGATGTTGTCGATGGTCGAGAAAGATCTGGGTGAGGAGCTCGTGAACCGGGTATGTGAGCAAGCGCTGACAGACCGGGTACGCAACCCGAATGATCGTCAACGGCTGCCCCTACGTGCCCGGCTTGGAGTTCAAAATGCCAAGGTACTTTCTATCATTGAGTTTATGGAAGCAAACATTGCCGAACCCCTGCAATTGATAGAAATCGCAGAATTTGTTGGCCTCTCCCGCCGACAGATAGAGCGGTTGTTCCAGCAATATATGGGGCGCTCCCCTGCCCGCTACTACCTCGAAATCCGACTGGATCGTGCCCGGCACCTGCTCATGCAATCAACGATGGCCGTTGTCGATGTGGCGATAGCCTGCGGATTTGTTTCCGCTTCGCACTTTTCCAAGTGCTACCGTGAGATGTACGGAAAATCACCATTGCAGGAACGCAGTTAAGAACAGCCCATCGCCGTTGCTGACGACGGGCTGCAGAAGTCTCTTATGTGATGATATTGTGTTCCGGACCGAACTGAAACTTGGTAATGTTTTCCGCATCACTTTCACCCACAACCAGAATGTCATGCTCACGATAGCCACCGGCACCTGCTTCACCCTCAGGGATTGTCAGCATGGGTTCCATCGACACAACCATGCCCGGTTCCAGAACCGTATCGATATCCTCACGCAGTTCCAGCCCGGCTTCACGCCCATAGTAGTGCGAAAGCACGCCGAATGAATGGCCATAACCAAAAGTCCGGTATTGCAGCAAATCACGCTCTGCAAACATCTCGTTGAGCTCGGCAACAATCTCGGAACAAACCGCACCCGGCTTGATCAATTCAATCCCGCGCTCATGCACCGCAACATTTGCTTCCCAGATTTCAAGGCTGCGCGCATCAGGCTCTCCCAAAAACAAAGTACGTTCAAGAGCGGTATAATATGCCGAGATCATCGGGAACATGTTGAGTGAGAGAATGTCCCCCAGCTGCAATTCACGTGTGGTGACCGGATTATGTGCACCATCTGTATTGATGCCGGACTGGAACCACACCCAATTGTCGCGCAACTCACTGTCGGGATGAGATCGGGCGATTTCGAGCTCCATCGCATTGCGTCCCGCCATTGCCACATCAATTTCTCTTGTACCGACACGGATTGCGGCTTTCAGCGCTTCCCCACCGTGATCAGCAACCCGCGCACCTTCTTTTATGAGTGCGATTTCTTCCGCTGACTTAACCATCCGAGAGCGCATGACAGCAGCTGAAACATCAACCAGTTCTGCGCCTGAAAACACCGCGGTAATTTTGCCGTGCATTTCCAGGGTCAGGTGATCGTGTTCGACCCCAATACGGCTCGGGTCACCGGCAATTGATTGAACCGCACGCAGGTAATTTCCACGCTTCCAGTCGGTGAAGATTACATTCTCGCTGACAGACCTGCGCCAGGGCTGTCCCATATCGATGTTCGCTGAAACGGTCACACAGCGCTCCGGCGTTACGATACACCCATAGGGCCTGCCGAACGCGCAGTACAGAAAGCCTGAAAAATAGGCGATGTTCTGCATTGAAGTGAACCACACCACATCAAGGTCTGCCTCGGCCATGTGTTGCCGCAGCTTGGCAAGACGGTTTGCGTATTCTTGTTCCGAGAAGGGCAATACCGCCTTCTCGCCATTTTCAATTGAGAAAAAATCAGGTCTCTGCATTTGAATCTCCGCACGAAATTCCGGGCGGTAGTTTCGTGCCCGGTGAAGATATCCGGGCGTACAGGACAGAACGGCAAAAGCCGGGCTGAAGCGGATAAATTGACGACGCCATCGCCATCCGCTGTAAAATTATCTAGTGAATTTGGAAGCGATTGTCACGCAGGAATTTCGGCCGCAGGAGTTTTTTGATCAGTCGCTGTGTTTTGGTCCTGCAATAACCCAAGGTGAACATTTTTCATAGTGGACAATACCCGGGACGTGACCTACGTTTCCTGATGGATTGCAAAAAAAGGGGCGCACCATGACTGTTTATGTAATTGCAGATGTAACCGTTACCGATGAGGGTTGGATTCCCGATTATGCGGCGAATGTTCATGATATTGTTCACAAACACGGCGGCAAGTACTTGTCCCGTAGCGGCAATATAACCACAGTTGAAGGGGAGCCGCTGGAATCAACACTCGTTGCGCTGCTCGAATTTCCTTCGATGGATGCAGTCCAGGCATTTGCCGGTGATCCGGAATACGCACCATTTGCAAAGGCCCGTCAGGACGGCAGCGTTAGCCGCTTACATGTCATTGATGATACTGATGCAGCTGGATCGATTCCCTATTTACCAGCAGGATAACTTGCACCAAATACGGATTCCTGAACTTCCGCGTTCGGGGGGAAAGCGGACATGAGCACTAATTCAACAATTTAAAGAGGGATGGTAAACGTCCGGCACTGGACGTTATATAATCTTGCAGATACGATTGTTTTTATACAACACACAGTAGTGGGGAGTTCCGGTAGGGTTTTTGCATTGTCGTTGAGTAACCGGGAATTGGTGACAAGCAATGGACAAGAAACTCAAATCAGGCTCGTTTTCCCCCGAGCCGGTGTCGAACTTCAAAGATGATTTTCATGAATTGTTTGATGCGGCGCCGGTTTGCATACACAGGCTTAATCTCCAGGGCCAAATAACCAATATGAACGCTGCCGGCCTTCGGATGATGGGGCTTGATCACGAAAATGAAATTATTGGTGTTGACTATATTTCATTACTTGCTTCAGGCGACCAACAACGCATTAAAAAATTGTTCAACAAAGCTTTGCAGGGAGTATCCTCGAATTTCGAGTTTACACTAAAATTAAATTCACACCCAGCCCATTTTGAAAGCTGTTTTGCTCCAATCAGCAACACCGAAGGTCAACTGAATTCAATAATGGGTGTCAGTCAAAATGTGACCCAGCGAAAAGAAACGGAGATTGCCCTTTGATTAAGTCAAAATCGGCTGCAGGCTATCTTTGATAACGCACCGGTTGAAATTTATTTGAAGGATGTGGACGGAAAGTATCTTCAAATCAATCGTCAGTTTGAACGGCTGTTCAATGTAAGAAATGAGGACGTTGTAGGGTGTTTGCCACAAGACGTACATTATTCAGCAATGAGCAAAATAACGCGTGGTCATGATTTGCGTGTGATCAAAAGCGGCAAAACTGAAGTGGCTCAGCACCTGGTTGAAACTGAATTGGGCCCACGGACACTTCATACTGTGAAATTTCCCGTCTTCGATGAGACCGGAACGGTTTCGGGTCTGGGTGCGGTCGTTACTGACATTACAGAATTCAAGCGGGTCGAGGCAGCACTTGCAGAAACTGATGAACGATTGCAGCAAGCCGCAGAGCTTGCAGGATTGGGTTATGCTGTTTGGAATGTCCATTCCCGCAGATGTGATTATTGTTCAGACAAATATGCCGATGTCTATGATTTGTCGATTGAAGAGTTCATTGAACAATCAGCAGATACCGATAACTGGATGAAACGCATCCACCGCGATGATCGGGAAAGATTTCGTAATTTCAAAAAGATCGATCAACGAGAAGGCAGTTCAGAATTTGAATACCGTGTGAATTTGCCTGATGGAAATATTCGCCACATTCACGAGTTTCGAAAACCGTCATTTGATGAAAAAGGTTTGCTGTCAGAAATTTTGTTTACGATCCGGGACATCAGTCGGGACAAGCAGATAGAATCAAAAAATCTCCAGGTACAAAAGATGGAGGCCCTTGGTCATTTGACGGGAGGAATTGCGCATGATTTCAATAACATACTTACAATAATTTTGGGGAATTTGGAGTTACTCGATAAGTCCAACAAAGGGAATAAACACCAGGGCGTTCTGCTTAATGAGGCAATTGAGGCCACCAATCTTGGCGCGGATTTGATCAACAATCTTATGGTCTTTTCTGAACAACGCGAGCTTGCGGTCGAACAAATCAACGTTAATGAAGTTGTGGACGAGACCGTCGGTATACTAAGGCGAACATTTGGTGAACTATATAATATCGATCTAAATTTGTGTTCGGACACACTCATTGTTTCCACCGAGATTACGCAGTTCAAGAATGCCTTAATCAATCTGGCGATTAATGCTCGAGATTCCATGCCTGATGGCGGGAAAATTGCAATCGAAACCAGAATATCGGACGGAGATCACCCAATTTCTCCCGAACGTAAAGAGATGCCATCGAGCCGATTTGCAATATTATCGATATCTGATTCAGGTGTTGGAATATCGCCAGATGTTCAGGACCGCATATTTGAACCATTTTACTCTACCAAGAATTCTGGACAGGGTGTTGGATTGGGCTTGAGTGTCGTCTACGGATTCGTAAATCAGGCGGGTGGAAATATCACTGTCGACAGCAGTGTTGGGACAGGAACTAAAATTAGCATCACAATTCCTGTTGCTGCTACGGAAAACAAATCAAATACCCTGACTGAGGCTCTACAGGATAATGTGGTGAATGGGCGTGGGGAAAAGGTGCTTGTTGTAGAAGATGATGATCATGTGAGGAGCGTTACATCCAAGCGATTTGAGATGTTGAATTATGCAGTCTTAGAGGCAAGTAACGCAAAACAGGCATTGGACACTGTATCAAGCGAACCTGATATCGATCTTTTGTTCACAGATATCATAATGCCCGGCGGCACAACTGGTGTCGATCTTGCTCGTCAGGTTCGTGCGAGAAATCAAAATATCAAAATCATACTTACAACTGGATATTCAGGAAAGCAGCACGATTTGGAAAAGGAG
The DNA here is from genome assembly GCA_021775415.1 of Hyphomicrobiales bacterium. GTDB lineage: Bacteria > Pseudomonadota > Alphaproteobacteria > Rhizobiales > Rhizobiaceae > JAALLB01. The sequence continues at coordinate 65,530 of JAJFHV010000016.1, forward strand.
TTTGTAGTCATCCGGAAGCCATACCGACACAACCAACTGGAAAATGCATTAATCAATGTAGGCTACCCGGGGGAAATCAAACCTCAGTAATCCGGGCCGCAAAAATATACCCCTCGCCATGGATAGTTTGGATGCAACGTGGGCGGCTTAATGCAGCGCGTTGGCCTTGCGGCCAGAAATTGCGAGTAGCAATTTCAGCGCGGAATGCCCGAGAGCGACGTCGTTCGAGGGCCTTTCACGAAAGTTGCAGAGAGGCTCGGTTGGGACAGTGTGCTTGAATAGCCCGACGCTGACATCAAATCTCCGCGCAGGACCCGGCGGTCCAGCACACAGGACATTTTTCCGGTATCCGGGTCCTGCTTTTGTGCATTTCATTTGCGCTCGCGCCAGTGGCTTCACCACGGCTACGCGGGTGCGCAAGCGCTTCGGCTATCGCCTCAGTTGGCGACTGGCCGCCGCCAAAACCTTCAAGACACTGTTCTGAAAGGATCGAGTGAATGTGGAACCACGTCTCTCACTCACCGCGCCGGTTTACGAGCAAAAAATTGTGCACCGGTGTGAAGCCGGAAAGCGAATACTCCGGATGCCCTTCATAGTAGACCTGAGTGGATCGTCCACCATCCAGCGCGACCGCAGATGCGCAATCAAAATAGCCACCAACATCAGGAGAACGCATCATCCAGCCCGCTTCATACAGGCTCATGCCCCGCCGGGATATGATTATGAGAACCGCTTCGCCACTATCCCTGAGGCACAACAGCGTACGCCGCTTGAGTTTTTTCCGGTTGGTACGCATTGCCCAACGCCTGCCCGGTTCAATCATCATTGGTTTTGATTGCAGCACATCCATGTCACCTTGCGGCGTACCGGCGATAACCGGCGTTAAGGACACCCTGCCGTTTTCAATCGCAATAAAACCACCTGCATCGGTCCAGCCCTTCGACAGGCGATTACCACCGACGCGCAGATAGCCAACCGGGGAAAGCATCCCCTCCCCGGTTGTTGCGAAAAATCCGCCATTGACCGCCAATACTGCAGCACGGTCATTGCCAGCACTTCCAACCCGCTCGCCACCTGGATCATTTTGCAAAGCGATGGAAAAGCGGAAATGCTCCGGCGAAATACCATGAGCGGTAAGGACCAACCCGTCATCCATCGTGATCCGAAGGACACGCAGACCCGGTTCAACGTTGCTCCAGGTAGCCGCGTTGAGCGCGTCCACCACGTGTACCGTGCTTGTTGGTACATGCTGATCCGAAGCTTCTGCCAAACCAGTTGAAACAACGGTTGCCGCGCTCACCACCAGCGCGCGGCATAGCCGAGAAACCATAGCTAAAACTTTGGTTTTTTCGGGCACCATTTTCTCCGCGCGTGTTTTTCCACCAGGCATTAGCATAGGTGCGATTCTTATTGGTTCCAACCTTGAGACCGCTCGCTCCGCCACGACGTATGGCCCGAATGCTGCCGGCCTTGTAACTGGAAACCTTTACCTGATTTGACTGGTTACCACCCAGAACTCTCACCCGGTTGCCATCCATCCCGGCGAAAAACCCCACATGATGACCATAGCTGGTGCGCACAAGAACCACATCCCCCTTGCGTGCCTGCTTCAAAGAAACACCGCTGCCCCAATTGCGCCAGCTTGTCGCTTTCATGAATCCCGCCGGAGGCGTTTTACCGCTGCGCTTCACCACGGCACCGGCAAAGGCACCACACCACGGTGTCCGGCTTGGATTAACACCGACATAGCGCGTCAGCTTGGCCCTGTGCTTGCGTTCATGCAGTCCTACATAAGCTTTCGCAATCGAGTAGGTTCCAGCCTCTGCATCGCCAACTGGCGCAAGACTGATACCAACTGTTGCGACGGTCATGCACAAGCCGGAGATTACTGCACCACGAATGGCACAACGGATAAAGGAAAGAGGGAGAGTCACGTATTCACACCTATAGTTATTGGCGGAAACAGGAACATCCGGTGAGCAACACCACTTGGTGCTCCCTTCCGGAAATTTGGCCGCAAAAAACACCCCTGGATTCCGGAGATTAGCCGGCCAGGTAACTCAAACTTCAATTGGGCGAAATTCACGGGTTTGGGAGAATCACAAATTCCTGTTTCCAATACGCCGTCTTAGGCCCGCCAATTCAGACTGAATTGTGTTGCCTTGCTCACGCTTTGTTACGCAGGAAATTGGTTCGTGATTCCGGCTCGAATTCAAAACCCGTACAAAAACTCAGTTCGGATTTCCTGTTCGAGCCCAATCATTTCATGGGATCTGCTTGACTACGATCTTGGCTTCAGATTCTCCGGATCGTAAAGCGGCTTGTAGCCAACGCCTTGAACCTTGACCGGGAATTGCTCGCCAAAATATTCCAGCACCAGGTCACGACCTTCCTGCGCATACTCGTGCGGCAGGTAGGCAAGACCGATATTCTTGCCAATGGTAGGACCAAAAGCAATGCTGGTGGTGAAGCTTCGTCGTCCCTCGCTGTCGATCAACACGTCCTTGGTTTCAGGATCAAGGATCGGGCAATTGCCCATTGGATAGCGAGCAACTCCATCGCCATCCACATTGTTCTCAACGGTCAGCGTGCACAGATAGGCTGCTTGATGCTCTTTTGCACGATGCGCGAGATATGCCTCCTTGCCGTGGAAATCTGCTTCCTTGACTTTTGGCCGGGCAAGATCTGCTTCCAGCAAATTGTACTCCGTCAACAGATCCGCATTCTGCAAGCGCAGGCTCTTTTCCAACCGGCGGCTGTTGGCATAGGTTTCAATGCCGACAGGTGTAACTCCCTCGCCTGCCAATGCATGCCACAATGGCAATCCGTCTTCAAACTTGAAGTGCAACTCCCAGCCCTGTTCACCCACATAGGAAATACGGAATGCCGTCACATCAACCCCATTGACCTTGATTTGACGAATAGCGGCAAACGGGAAATTCTCATGGCTCAATGCTTCGGGATCATCGGCAACTGCCTGCAATGTCTTGCGCGCATTTGGTCCCCATATACCGAGACAGCCAAAGTCCGTTGTCCGATCTTCAATTGTGACATCAAACCCACGCTCCTGAGCAGTGCGCTTCATGTAGACAAAGTCGCGGTTACCCGCATCGGCACCATCAATCACCCGGTAACGGTCTTCCATGCGAATAACCGTCAAATCAGCACGAATGCCACCTTTTTCATCCAGAAAATGGGTGTAGACCCCCTTGCCGGGTTTCACGGTATCGCCAACCTTGGCGACGCAGATATACTCCATCAGCGCCTCATGATCCGGGCCGGAGACATCATAAAGGGAAAAGTGGGAGAGATTCACCATGCCTACATTCTCACTCATTTCCAGATGCTCGGCATTTGATACACGCCAGAAATGACGATTGTCCCACTCAGCCTGTCGCTCAGGTACCCGGTCGCCATATTTTTCAAGAAGATGCTCGTTGGCGGCGTAACCATGTGCACGCTCCCAGCCGGAAATCTCCATGAAGTACCCACCCAGGGCCTTCTCGCGCTCATAAAACGGGCTATGGCGCACATCACGGCCTTTCGAATACGGTTCGCGATTATGCACAGCCGGATTGTAGATTTTGAATGCCGTCTCATAACAACGATCTTGGATGAATTGCTCCTCCAACTGATGCGGATAAAAACGCACCACATCAATTCCATGGTGATCAACTTCCGTGCGTCCGTCCGTCATCCAGTCAGCAATCACCTTGCCGGTGCCTGGACCATCTTTCACCCACACCGAAACCGCATACCAAAGGCCACGAACTTTCTGTGATTCTCCGATCGATGGTCCGCCATCGCTGGTGACCTGCAGCAGCCCATTGAATGAGTGTCTTTCATCATATCCCAATTCGCCCAGAATTGGCGTCAACTCTATGGCGCGTTCCAGCGGCTCGAGGATTTGCTCAATCTCAAGATCGCGCTGGGAAGGTGAAAGCCGGGCTTCCTCTTTTTCCAGCAGATCGCGCGGATGACACATGCGCGGATCTTTTTCCTCATAATAACCGAACTCGATCTGACCACCTTCCGGTGTATTCGGATCACCCGTATCACGCATATAGGCCGAATTGCCCTGGTCGCGCAGCAGCGGCCAACCAATATCCTTGCCAGTTCCAGCAAACTCCTCATACGGTCCAAAGAAGGTAAGTGGATGGTCAACCGGCATGACCGGCAGATCCTCGCCAGCCATCCCGGCAATCAAACGGCCCCAAAGGCCAGCACAAACGACGACGTAATCTGCCTCGATCGTACCTCTTTCGGTAACAACGCCCTTGATATGACCGTCAACAATTTTCAGCCCGGTGGCCGGTGTGTTCTGGAAGCTCTGAAGCTTGCCTGTGGCTTCCGCTGCTTCAACCAGTTTACCAACAACTGTCTGGGACCGCGGAGAAACCAAGCCAGCGTCTGGGTCCCACAGGGCACCCTGAATGACATCTTCCTCTAATAGCGGGAATTTCTCCTTGGCCTCGGCTGCCGAAATCATCACTGCGTTGGTTCCAAATGCCTTGCCGGAATCAACCTTGCGCTTGAGTTCAGCCATACGGTCATCATCGCCCTTGCGCGCCACTTCCAGCCCGCCTACCCGCGAGTAGTTTCCCATCTTCTCGTAAAAATCGATTGAATACATGGTCGTGTAACACGTCATGTGATCATGCGCGGTAGCGTAGCAAAAATCGGAAGCGTGAGCCGTTGAACCGATATCGGTGGGCACGGCGGATTTGTCGATACCGACAATATCGTCCCAGCCCCGTTCAATCAGGTGATGCACTACCGACGCCCCAACAATGCCGCCAAGGCCAATGATGACGACTTTTGCCCGTTCCGGAAACTTTGCCATTTTCTACTTCTCCGCCTGCCCGGCGCTTCATACCGCAAGTAACGCGGGCCCCGCCGGATCATTCAATTTCAGCGGAGACTATCAGACGATTTCTATGATTTGAACTGTTCTGGGTACGACGTCGCGGGGGAACCATAGCGACTGGCAAAGTCACCAATCCAGTCAACATGCGCCACCCCAAAAGTAATCTTGAACCCACCGACAAGGGCAAACAGATTTTCACGACCAGGCACAGGCCCCAAAAACGGCTCGGTGCCGCGTCCCTCCAGGGTATTTCGGGGGCGAACTCCGGCCCAGCGTTCAACAATCGGAGCGCTGCGTAACACAGGCACTAATTGCAGGGCTTTTTCATAAAACTCCATATCGGTTGGATCGAAGGTATCCGGCTCAGGATAGGCACTTTCCTGCCAGTCTCTAAGCGAAGTTGAACCAATCGCCACCCGGTTCCCGGCATGCGGCACGACGTAGGTTCCGTCATGATAGACAATCGGCAATGTGTCATCATGATTGTATTCAACCAACACGGCCTGCCCCTTGACCCCCCGGCCAATCGACTTGTCATTGTTCATTGAGCCCATGAACGGTTGCAGCAATGGATAGGCCTCCCAACCATTGGAAACCACAATACGGTCTGCGTGGATTATTTCACCTGATTTCAATATTACCCGATTTGCATCTGGCTCAACCGATACGACCTCCTTTCCTTCCAGCAAACTTGCACGCGATTCAATAAAAGCTCTCAATGCAGCCAAATATTTTCGCGGATCAACCCGGGCAGAAAGACTGTCAAAACTTGCACCGTATTGAGCGATGTTGCTGGACAACCAATCTTGTAACGGTTGATCCAACATCTCCATCTGAAACTTGTCCTGCCAGTGTTCGTTTGCACCTGCGATGCGTTGGCCCATGATGTTCCGCATGCCCTCGTGCACCAGTGGCATTAAACGCCCGCAACGGTGAAACCCGCACTCAATTCCCGTATCTGCTTCCAGTTCGGCAATTACATCCTCAAGCGAGGCAAGCCCCTCAAACTGCATCTGCTTTTTGGCGTTCCAGCTGTCCGGCATATGCGGCATCAGTGCCCCAAGAAACCCACCGGAGGCCCCAGCACCCACCTGGCGCTTCTCAATGACCAACACCTGCTCACCACGCCTGATTGCATGTCGGGCTGCCCACAGACCAAGAATGCCCGCACCAATGACCACGCAATCTATGGGATTTTTTGGTTTGATCATTGTATAATGCGCCTGACTCAAACATTCATCCAATAGGCATAAACGATTCAAAACAAAAGCAAATCCAGAAACGATGTAGAGTGGGATGAAAACACACTCCCTCGCTCCATCCAATTTGATGATCCCTACTATTCCCGCATCGATGGCCGGGCAGAGACCGCACATGTTTTTATCGATGGCAATGGACTTACCACCCGCTGGCCGAAAATGACGCAATGCACCATTGCAGAACTGGGCTTTGGCACCGGCTTGAATTTTCTGGAAACCATCCGGCAATGGAACGAACTGAAGCCAGCCGGTGCGCATTTGCAATTTGTTTCGTTCGAGCAATTCCCAATGTCCAACGAGGACATGGCCAAGGCTCTTTCTCAATGGCCGGCGCTTGATGAGCTCGCAGCTCGACTTGCTGAAGTTTGGAATCCGGAGTTTGAAATTATCGATGAGGATTTTGCAGAAGATATTCGTCTGACTGTTTTCATGAGTGATGCCAATGTCCGCCTTCCCCAACTTCAACTGGAAGCTGATGCATGGTATCTGGACGGTTTCTCACCGGCAAAGAATCCAGAGCTTTGGAATGTAGAGTTGATGCAGCATGTTTCTACTGCAACAAAACCGGCTGGCAGCTTTGCAACCTATTCAGCGGCAGGTGCTGTGCGTCGAAATCTCGAGGCAGCAGGATTTTCGGTAGAACGAAAACAGGGATTTGGTACCAAACGCGAGATGCTTACCGGAATAAAGCCTGCCTGAAATTTCAGGCTTGGAGCAACCTCTGCTAATCTATAACATGATTTCCAAATAACACTTTCCAATGGGAAATTGCCCTGATGAATATTGAACAATCAGAAGCAGGTTTTTCAAGGTCGCAGCCTGTCGCTCAAAGTTTCGCTCAGTTTCTGCTTGAAACCCAGCCTGGGGATTTCCCTGATCAAGCGATTGCAACTGCCAAGGATCTCATCCTCGACCTGATTTGCGTTGCCGCTGCGGGAAGCCAAACTCCGTTGTCAAAGGCAATCACAAATCATGCGGCAAACCATTTCGGGGGTGTAAATTCCGCAGTTCCAATCCTGTTTGATGGGAGGCTATCCAGTCCGGTTGGCGCAGCACTTGCCGGCGGAATGATGATCGACAGTGTCGATGCCCATGACGGCTATAAATTATGCAAGGGACATGTCGGGTGTGCATTGCTTCCATCAGTCCTTGCGTTTGCACAGGCGACAGGGCTCGAAGACGGAGCAGAATTCCTGCACCGTATCATTCTGGGCTATGAAATCGGCTCGCGCGCCGGTGTTGCGCTACATGCATCTGTTGCCGATTACCATACATCCGGAGCGTGGATGGCGGTTACCTGTGCAGCACTGGGCGCAAGGGCACTGGAGCTAGATATCCCGACCATGCGTGAAGCAATCGGCATTGCAGAATATCACGGACCGCGCAGTCAAATGATGCGGGCGATTGATCACCCAACCATGGTCAAGGATGGATCGGGCTGGGGAGCGATGGCTGGTACCTCCGCAGCTTTCCTTGCCCAGGATGGGTTCACCGGAGCACCGGCTATTACGATTGAAGGCGATGATGTCGCTCACCATTGGGCAGATATGGGAGAGCGATGGTTGGTGAACGAGCAATACATCAAACCCTATCCGGTTTGCCGTTGGGCACAGGCACCAGTGGAGGCGGCGAGAAGCCTGCTTGAAAAGCACAACCTCACCTCAAATGACATCGAATATGTCGAGTGTGACAGTTTTCATGAGGCCATTCGCCTTGCTACCAGCGCTCCGTTAACCACCGAGCAGGCCCAGTATTCCCTGCCTTTCCCGGTTGCGGCAATGATCGTCAAAGGAAAGCTCGGCCCGGAACAGATCAATGGAGAAAGCCTCAAGGATCCTGAAATTCTCCGCCTTTCAACCGGCATGAAGCTTGATGAGCAGGTTGCGTATAATGAGAAATTTCCTGCAAACCGGATTGCCTCGGTAACTTTCGGCCTTCGAGATGGTACCCGTCTTGATTCTGGCCCCTTCGAGGCCCGGGGTGATCCGGAAGAACCCTTTTCAAGCGCTGAGATGAGGGATAAGTTTCACGCTTATGCGGACCCTGTATTGGGAAAAGAGCGTGCAAGGGCAATTGAAAATGCGGTGGATCGTTTGTCAGAAGGCGGCGACATAGCAACTTTGTCCAATCTGCTGGGTGCCTGCTGACCGGCACATTACACGTTGCGTATTCAGGGTATTAATTTCAGCGCCTTGCGGAACTGATGTGTTTGTGAGTCCCAATTAAGCAGGTTTTTCCTGCGCGACATTGATGTCGTGAACAGACATTTAGCGCGACCACAAGCTCTGACATGCTTTCGTGAAACCGCAATATCGTGTACTTTGACAAACACACCGGAGATACCGCCGTGAACGTACATTTCCAGGATGAATTGAAAAAAGCGTCTGCACCCATTGAAAAGGCCACCGGCCTGCCAAACTGGTTTTACACTTCCGAAGAATCGATGGCGGCGGAAAAGGAAAAAGTATTTGCGCCGAACTGGGCCGGCATTGGCTTTGCCAAAGATGTGCCTGAACCCGGGGATGTGAAACCGGTCTTTTTCCTCGGTGAACCACTGGTTATTGTCCATGGGCGCGATCACAAGGTCCGGGTGTTTCACAATGCCTGCCGCCATCGCGGCGTGCGTCTCGTGGAGGAGCCGGGCAAGACAACAGGGCTGCTGCGCTGCCGCTATCACGCCTGGTGTTACTCCACTGAAGGTAAACTGAAACAAACCCCGCATGTGGGTGGACCGGGAATTCATCACCACAAGGACATCAACAAGGACGAGTTGGGCCTGATAGAAGTGCGTTCCCACATTTTCAAGGACGTGGTTTTTGTAAACCTTTCTGGTGGTGCAAAGCCGTTTGAGGAGGTTTTCAAGACCGCGCTGGAACGCTGGAAGGAGTTTGAGCAGCCAATCTATCACGGCGGGGAAGATTCTTCTTTCAAACTGTTGAATCTCAAAACCAACTGGAAACTGGCGGTTGAAAATTTCTGCGAAGCATACCATTTGCCGTTTATCCATCCAGGTCTGAACGAAATTTCAAAACTCGAAGACCACGAGAATATTCTCAGCAAAGCCCCTTGGTCGGGCCAGTTAACCCGGGCTTTCAATGCTTCCTATGACGAGGGCGGGCGCAATTTTGCTTTCTTCAGCAACTTGTCAAAGAAATGGGACACCGAGGCGGAATACGTTGCGTTTTATCCCAATGTGCAAATTGGAGTTCACAAGGACCACACTTTCGCGATCGTCATCGAACCCAAAAGCCCCGGCGAGACGGATGAGCACATCGAGCTTTATTACGCAGACCCGTCAATGCGGGACGAAGAATGGGAAACAATGCGGAACACCAATGCCTCAATGTGGAAATCCATCTTCAAGGAAGACGTTGATGTGATTCAGGCAATGTATCACGGTCGCAGGGCTTCCGGATTTGATGGCGGGCATTTTTCACCGGTGATGGATGAAGCAACCCACCATTTTCATGGCTGGATTGCTTCTCATTTCATGGACAGCACTAAAGCCACGTAAAATTCGTCAGCCTTTATTCGGATCTGTCTCAATCATGCTGGTGCGCTTCGAGAATGTCGCATACATCTGTGTGAGCACTGGACGATCCTTGCGCCAGTCAAAATCCGGATAGCGAAGTTCAAGATATCCCAACGCTGCCGCAACAGATATCGAACCAATGTGCATTTCCGGCAGTTTTGCCCCACGCCACATCTCCAGTGTATCGAGCGCGGTGATTATCTTCGCCATCTGTCCATCAATCCACTCCTGCCATTGCTTGTTTTCTGGCCGCATCGCCTTCTCATAGCGGGTCAGGACTGCCGCATCCATGATGCCATCCCCAATCGACTGGGTAACAAGCGCGTTGTACCTGTCCATACCCGACTGCGGGAACAGCTTTTCGCCATCGTGGATACTGTCGAGATATTCACAAATCACCCGACTATCGAACAACACATGCCCGTCCTCCAGCAACAGGGTCGGGATTTTGCCAAGCGGATTGTGAGGAAGCAGGCTGGCGTCGGTCTTCAAAGGTGACGTCGCTGTGTCAACTATCTCAATTTGAGCTGCGATCCCGGCTTCATGCGCCAAAATCATGACTTTGCGGGCAAAGGGTGATGCAATTGCATACCAAAGTTTCATTGGTTACTCCGTGGGTTAGGGCTTGAGTTCAATTTCAATCACAGGGAATGAAAAATTACAACGAGAGATCACCACGGCTCGAATTGTTGTTTGGGAGTATCGGTAATGAAGGCGCCGCAAACGCCCTGACAGGTGGAAAATCCGAGGAAAGACCGCCCGTTATCGTGTGTGGGTTGATAATACAAGGCGCTTGCGACATTGACCAGGCTGTGTGGGTTGTGGGGCCCGGCCACCTCAAAGTTTATACCCAAGACCATATATTACGCTATACCCTAAATAAAAAACTTGTATGTAGGATACATATATTATTTTGTACTTATTACATTTGTATTATACTGATATTACTTGGACTTAATTCCTAAGTGCGGTCCCAACACGCAATAAGTGTTTGATACGTTCAAGCGTTTGCGGTGTCTTGGCAAGCTCAATAAAACTGCTCCGTTCCCGGGCAAACATTGCCTCTTCGCTAACCAAATCCTTACCCGAATCATGACCCCCAGTGACAATGCGGGCAATGGCACTTCCAACAGTCAAATCGTGCGGAAAGAACATGCCCTTTGCGACACCCTTTTCCAGAAATTCAACCATTTCAGCATAAGCCGCACCACCGGCAAGTTCGAATTCCGGGCTTTCCCGGGGCTTGTAACCAGTTGCCAAATCACCAAGTGCGGCACGCGCTCCTTCAATTAACCGGTCGCGGTTCATTACCTGACGGTCCCGTTCAGGCAGAAAATACATCAGTGGAGCCGCTTCATCCGGTGAGCTTGCTGTTTGACCGTAGCCGATCTGGTTGAATGTATTACGCGCTGCTTTTTCCCAATCACCCGTGTGCTGGTACCACCGCCAGTAGATTTCCTTTACCCCACCACCACCAGGTACCAAGCCAACCACAGACTCAACCAGACCCAGAACCGAATTGGCATGAGCAACCACCATGTCGCAATGAGCCAACACCTCAAACCCACCACCAATTGCAAGACCGGAAGGTGCACCTACAACCGGCACTGGGCAATAACACAGAGCCGCAACTGCTTTTTGGAACCCTAGCAGGAAGGCATCAATACCATCCCAATTCTTGGCCTCGATCATTTCCATAAATCGTTCGAGGTTGACCCCGGCCGAAAAATGTTGGGCGTCATTATGAACAATGATACCCGGACCTGGATCGTATGCCGTCCTGTTGACAACATCCATGCAGTCCGCATCCAGTGCATTTGCCTTGGTATGAAACTCCACCAGCCTTGTTCCGTCATCAAGATGAAAAAGGCTGGCACCAGCATTCTCAAACACCGGAACGAGAGTTCGTCTAAGCATGTGGAAACGCGTAACGCCTTCCGGCAATTTGACTGGGTGAAGATCACCACCCCAATGGCGAACCTTCAACGTCTTGTTTTTCACGGCATATACAGGCTGGCCATCCAGATCTCGCAGATACTCCGGCACGTACCAGTTTTCTGATTGAAGTCTTTCTACAAACTTCGCAGATCCAATCACATCGATCATTTCGAATGGACCCTGCACCCAATTATAGCCGAGCTTCATCGCATCATCGATGTCCTGAGGAGAATGGGTAACTTCTGGAAGAAGGCCGGCGGAGTAGGTTAGAATTCTCGCCAGCACGCGCCAGGCAAATTGGGATAAATTGTCATCCCCCTCGAGTAACACCGCAAGCCCTTCTTTTTCGCCGCGCAATACCAATTCCGGTGGAGATTCCGCTCGCGGGCGCCACTCCCCGGTTTCAAGATCATGGGCAAACTTCTGCCCAGCCTCGTCTTCCCGGTAAAAACCACCCTTGCCTTTGTTACCCGTGAACCCGGCTTTCACTCTGCCGTTGACGACTAAGTTCTCACCACCAACCTCGTGAAACGGATCACCTTGATCGAGAATACTGTTGAGCGAACGCACCACATCACCCATCAGATCAAGGCCAATCAGATCATAAAGACCAAACGCTCCGGTTTTGGGTATCCCCATCGGGCGGCCAAAAATCGCATCCGCTTCCTCGATGGTAAGCTTTAGGGAAACCGCTTCGTGGATTGCCGCCTGCAAGGCAAACACCCCGACGCGGTTACCTAAAAACCCGGGCGTGTCCGCACATTGAACCACGCCCTTGCCCAGCATTCGGTCGCTGAAATCAGCCAGCGTATCAATCACGTCGCGGCGCGTCTCTTCACCTTCGACAAGCTCAAGCAACCGCATATAGCGCACCGGATTAAAGAAGTGCGTGATGCAGAAACGCTGCCGCAACTCGACCGGCATATCCTCCATCAGCAAGGAAATCGGAATGGTGGAAGTGTTGGATGAAACCAGCGTGGTCGGTTTCAAATGCGGCATCAAATTGGAGTAGAGCGTTCGCTTGATATCCAACCGCTCAACAATTGCCTCGACAATCCAGTCACACTGACCTGCAGCACCAAGGTCATCTTCGATATTGCCGGTCGAAATAAGTGCCGCATTTTCCTGCTTCATCAACAATGGCGGATCGGATTTCTTGATCCGCTCCATAGCGTCTTCAGCAGGTTTGTTGCGCGAACCTTCCCCGGATGCGATGTCGAGCAGCAGCACTTCAAGTCCGGCATTTGAAACCTGCGCAGCAATGCCCGAGCCCATGGTACCCGCACCGATTACACACACTTTTTTAATGGCAGAACCGGAATTGGTGCTCATCAACTACCTCCAAAATTAATCAGTATTTTGTGTTTAAAAATTCGCGAATATAATCGTTAAGTTCACGAGGATACTCAAGTGGCAGCATGTGACCCGATTTCTCAATCACATGAAGCGTGTTGTTGGGCAGTGCCTCGGAAAGCTGCTTACCAAACTTGAGTGGTGTCATTCGATCCTTCCCGGCCATCACGCACATCGTCGGAGTTTTGATGGCCTTTGCAACCTCAATCCCTCCCGCATAATCATCACACGCGTGCAAATCAGCGGGCAAGGCACCCTCGGCATTTAAGTCCATTACCCGCAAGCCAACACCGATGTGGGAAAAACCCGGAACCGTATTATCAAACTGATGTGCTTCCGGCCCCAACCCCCAGGAAGTCATCGCTTCCTTGGCCTTGGGCTCATGCTCCTCAGCCGTACTTGTCAGCATGTTATTAACAGGAATTGCCGCAGCAGTCGCAACAAACACAATCTTTTCAATGAGTTCTGGCCGTTTTGTCGACAAGTCGAGGCAGACCAGTCCACCCTGACTGTGTCCAACCAGTATTGCAGACTTGATCGACAGGTGATCCATCACCGCAGCGAGCCAATCTGCCTGGGCTTCAACTGATTTAAGGGGGTCACCAGCAGACAGGTTATGGCCGGGAAAATCCGGTGCCACCACATTGTAACCATTATAGGCAAAGGATCGCGTCTGTTGCGACCATGCAAGATGACTACCGCCTGCACCGTGCAGGAAAACCATCCAGGGATTTCTCTCTTGATGATCCTTTCCACCAGTGGTGACGTAGACTTCCGATCCGTTAATCTCAAATCGCATTATTTGTTTCCCGTCGCACGCGCTGCGGCCTTCAATGCCCGGTCAAAATCAGCCTTGAGGTCATCAAAATTTTCAAGCCCCACCGACAGGCGGATCATGTCCTCGGTCAATCCCCCAGCCTTCATGTCTTCCGCAGAAATATGCGAGTGAGTTGTCGAGGCCGGATGAATAACAAGTGTCTTCGCATCTCCCACATTGGCAAGGTGCGACGCAACCTGCACGTTTTCGATAAACACCGCTCCCGCCTTACGACCACCTTTCACACCAAACCCGATCATTGAGCCAGCCCCCTTTGGAAGCAGCTTCATCGCCACCGCATGATCTGGATGATCTTCGAGTTCCGGGTGCTTGACCCAACTAACCATTTCATGGCCTTGAAGATATTCCAGCATTGCCCGCGTATTTTTGATGTGGCGTTCCATCCGCAGCGGCAATGTCTCTATACCCTGCAGAAAATAAAATGCATTGGTTGGCGAAAGCGATGGGCCAAAATTATACATCCCCTCCGCCCGCATGCGCATGGTGAGCGCAGTCGGGCCGAACTCTTCCCAAAACACGATGCCGTCCAACGCATAATGCGGTGAAGTGAGCGTTGGAAACTTGTCACTTGCGCCCCAGTTGAAACTGCCCCCTTCAACTACTGCCCCGCCAATGGCAATACCGTGTCCACCAATCCACTTGGTAAGAGAATGCATTACAACACTAACGCCGTGCTCCAACGGCTTGAACAGAAATGGCGTACAGAAGGTGGCATCCATTACGACCGGAATTCCCGCTTTCTCGGCCATCTTCACCACTGCATCAATGTCCAGCACATCAAGGCCGGGGTTTCCAATCAACTCGCAGAAGATAAACTTGGTGTTGGGTTGAATGGCAGCTTCCAACCCCTTGAGGTCGCGGCCATGCACAAAGGTCGTCTCGACCCCGAAGCGTGGCATGGTGTTTTTAAGCAAATTGATATTCGCGCCATAAAGCTGGGCAGTTGAAACAATATGGTCGCCAGCACTGACTAACATCGTGGTTATGAGGTGAAGGGCAGCCATTCCCGACGCGGTTGCCACGCATGCCGCCCCACCCTCCATGGCGGCCAGACGCTGCTCAAGCACGGCAACGGTCGGATTGGATATCCGTGAATAAAGATGCCCGCCTTCCTCCATGTTATAGAGCGCTGCTGCATGGCGGGAATTCTTGAACATGTAAGAGGTGGTTTGGTGGATCGGAACCGCACGCGAGCCAAACTCCTTGTCCGGCACATGACCTGCATGCAGCGCAAGCGTTTCAATATCCAGAAAATCAGACATGGCATCTCCTCCACCTTTTAAGGGCACTCCGCGTTACCCTTGGATTGCCCGGGTGATTATTGTGTTTTTGTTCCCGGTTCAATAGAGCAATCCTCGTCCAATTGAAACCTCACGTAATATCACTTGATGATGCAGCATTTTGATTTGCTGGAATCTAGAATGTGTGTGACCTTAATGGCAGGTTTCGTCGAAATCAAAACGCATTTTGTTCGTTTTTTTTACCCATTCTGGCCCAATTCAAGTTCGATCCTCTCTTCTCCGCCACAACGGAAACAACAGGAGGCGAACATGAAAACGCCAGTTAAAAGTACCAGGTCCAAACTGCCGACGCTCGTAGCGATGGCGCTGTTTATTTCAAGTGCAGGTGTATTGCCCGCAATGGCCGATGACTGCTCTGACATGATTGAACAGGTCACCGTCGCATTGGGTTCAGCCAATATCACTGCCGAGGAAGCAACAAAGGTTGAATCTGCCCGCGCCTCAGCGCTCAACAAACAGCAGGCAGGAGATGCGAACGGCTGCGTCTCCGTATTGGTCGAAGCACGGGCTATTCTCAATCTTGAGTAACCGCCCGTAAGCAGAATGCACAACACATGTTTTCCCGGTTGCCGGTCTTTGCCAACCATACGATGAGCGGGAATTCAGACGGGATGCAGGGTTTCACCGCTTGGTGTTATGCCCTGGCATCTCTGGAGACCAGCCATGCAGGGCGGAAGGCATGGCTGGTTTCGCCGTATCGCACAAACATCTATATCAGCCACTTAGATCAGCAGCTTTCCTTCACCAACGATTACCGCATTACCGCTGATACCTGCGGTCGAAATTGTGTCTCCCGCCTTCTCGATATCTACGAAAATCTTTGAAGGCCTGCCCATTTCATAACCCTGTTCGATGGTGAATTTTCTGCTGCCGTTGTCAGGAATTTCAACCGCCGCAAGCTGCCCGCACATCGACGCAACCGCACTGCCTGTGGCCGGGTCTTCGGGAATTCCGTTCTCTGGCGCGAACATCCGCGCGTGAAAATTGGTACCACTCTCAACACCGCCCTTTGCGTAAACATAAACATCGGCAAGGTGGCCATCAAAGATTCGCTCAATCGTTGCCAGTTTTGCCGTGTCCACTTTTATGGAGACAACGGCCTCCAGGCTGTTCACCGGAACCAGCACATATGGAATGCCACCATCCCAGGCAGTTACCTCATGTGCGTCAAACCCGATATCTTCTTGCGCGACGCCAATCGATGCTGCAAGCAACGCTGCATCGAACCCCCATTCAAGCCGCACCGGCGCTTTCGGCAATTCGAACCGGGCGGACCGATTTCCGTCTACACCCATAATGTCACACGAAACCGGACCGACACCTTCTTCCAGTACCAGTGAACTGCCGGCCGCCGGCATCTCATCAAGTGTCGCCAACAGCACTGCTGAACCAACAGTCGGATGGCCTGCAAATGGCAACTCACGCACCGGCGTGAAAATCTTGATTCTGGCACGGGATTCAGCTGATGACGCAGGCAACACAAAAACGGTTTCAGGGACATTGAATTCAGCAGCGATTTTCTGCATCGCATCATCTTCCAGGCCATCACTCTCCAGCACGACAGCCAATTGGTTGCCCGAAAGAGGACGATCCGTAAAAACATCCAACATATAATATTTTCGCGCCATTTAACGTGTCCCTACAACAATGTGCGATCAACAGTCCGGCTGATTACAGATTTGACCGTCAGCCCCTGAATGATGACGGAAAACAATACAACCGCATAGGTAACCGTCAGGATAAGCGGTTTGTTTTCATTGTCCGGCAAGGACAGAACCAATGCGACCGATATGCCACCTCGAAGACCGCCCCAGGTAAGCACTGGGATCGCGCCTTTTGTGAAAACGAGCCAATGCGACAGGCTGAAAATCGGCAGTGATACGGCAACCAGTCTGGCAGCAAGCACAAGCGGAATTGTAGCGGCCGCGAGCCAGCCGTGTGAAGGATCAATCGTGAGCACCAGGATTTCCAGACCTATCAGCAAGAACAGAACGGAGTTCAGGATCTCATCCAGCAATTCCCAGAACGCAAACAAATGCTCACGCGTATGCTCGCTCATCCCAACCCGTACGCCCCTGTTGCCGACCAGAAGTCCAGCGACGACGACAGCAATCGGACCGGACAGGTGCATCCGCAACGCAATGGCATAGGTCGCGGCCACCACGCCGATCGAGATCAGCACTTCCAGCGTGTATTCATCCATGGTTGCCATGGCCCGATACGCAATCCATCCAGTCACCAGCCCGAGTACTGCTCCACCCAGTGCCTCGACCACAAACAGTTCGGCAATATGGGCGAAATCAACTTCGCCGTGATTGCCCCCCGCGCCTGTGGCAACTGCCACAAGAATTGTGAAAACCACCACACCGACGCCGTCATTAAACAGGGATTCACCAGCAATTTTTGCCTTGAGTGCTGCCGGAATGTTGATTGATTTCAGCAGGCTCAAAACCGCAACCGGATCGGTTGGCGATATCAGCGCACCGAACACAAGCGCCCAGACAAACGGCACCCCAAAACCGAACAGGTCAGTCAGATACCAAAATCCGGTTCCCACCAAAAACGTCGAGATTAAAACCCCGACCGTTGCCATCAAACCGATGGGCCATTTTTGGTCGGCAAGAAATTCAAAATCCACATGAAGCGCGCCGGCAAACAACAAGAATGCCAGCATCCCCTCCATGACGGTTGAGTAAAAATCAATCTGGCCAATGGCACCCTGCAATGTATCTGTCACGCCAAGTGCCGGGAACACCTGCTCCAACATCAATAGTACCAGCGACGCCACCAATGCCATCAACAGCAGGCCAATCGTATGTGGCAATTTCAACACCACATGATTGATCCAGCCAAATAGGGCCGAAAGCGCCAGCAGCAGTGCGGCTATTTCAAAAAGCGAAAGCATGAGACTTCTATAGCTGATTCTAAATGCGTGGGGCATGCATCATTGTTCACTCACCCCTTTTTGAGGCGGCGTCATATATGTGAAATGCACAAACGCGGGACCCGGATACCGGAGAAAATGCCCGTGTGTGCTGGGCGCCAGGCCCCGCGCGGAGAGTGAAGAGTGGTTCGCTGACAAGCGAAGAAAACAGTAAAGCTGTTTTCAGCGATGAACGCGGTGAGCAGCGCTGCGAACCGCCGGGTGGCCCTTGCGTGTCGTCACGCTTCGGGCGTTCGGTGCTGAAATTGCTATCCGCAATTTCTGACCAGAGGTCACCGCACCTTACTAAGCCGCCCACGTCCTGCCACCCTGCAAGTCAATGAGCCCTTCGCGTTTGAGCGACCAGCTCAAACGATAACGAAGTGCGTCAATGGTGCTTGCGCCGGAATGATAGACATGGCCACCGCCGCTCCGCATCTGTCATTCCACCGTCAATTGGCGATCGTCCGATGTTTGTGCAGAACGACAGTGCGAGGATTGTGCATTAGGTTTTGAGGGCGGGGATAGATTTATTTGGGAAATGTCAACTTTACTCCCGAAAGCGGATGTCTTGGTGTCAGCGTTCCATTTCTGCTTTATGCCAGAAACGGACATTTTAACTGAATTCTACTCCAATTGATCGGCAACGAACTTGTGGGCTACAATTCTCTGAATGAATTGATCTGAAGGGGAGTACGAGCAATGCCTTATTATGATTTGGGGACATACTCTAGAAAAGTTACGACGACATCTGATAGCGCTCAACTCTGGTTCGATCGCGGTTTGGTGTGGACCTATGCCTATAATCATGAGGAAGCGATTGTGTGCTTTGACAAAGCACTTGAAGCGGATGCAGATTGTGCCATGGCCCACTGGGGTATCGCTTATGCAATAGGCCCGAATTACAACAAGCCATGGGAAGCGTTTGAGGAGGATGAAAAACCCGATTGTTTGATCCGCGCCCGTCAGGCAATCAGATATGCGGAAAAGCTCAAGGATAGGGTTTCCGCCTTTGAGAGCGCTTTGATCGAAGCAATCGTGCACCGTTACCCAGAGAATGCATCGATTGAGGACTTTGCTCCTTGGAACAATGGCTACGCCGACGCAATGCGCCAGGTTTATAACGCGCACAACACCGATCTCGATATCTGTTGCCTGTTTGCTGAAGCTATAATGAATCGCACACCCTGGCAGCTTTGGGACCTGCCGTCCGGAAAGCCGGCTAAAGGCGCAGACACCCTGGAGGCGATCTCGGTTCTGGACAATGCCTTTGATACACTTGATGGAGCCTGGGAGCATCCCGGTCTGCTTCACATGTACGTTCATCTGATGGAAATGTCGCCACATCCCGAACGCGCATTGCGCCAAGGTGATGTACTGAGCACCCTCGTCCCCGATGCCGGACACCTACTTCACATGCCCACCCACATCGACGTTTTGTGCGGTGACTATCAAAATGTAGTCTCAAGAAACCACGTGGCTACTCTCGCGGACTGCAAATTTCTAAAACAGGCAGGCGCTGACAATTTTTACTCTGTCTATCGCTGCCATAACTACCATTTCAAGATTTATGGGGCGATGTTTCTTGGTCAGCCCACGGTTGCGTTGGAAACTGCTGAAGAACTCATAACGACTATCCCAGAAGATTTTTTGCGCGTCATGGCAGATTGGTTCGAGGGCTTTATCCCGATGAAGCAGCACGTTCTCATTCGCTTTGGGCGGTGGAGCGATATTCTTGCCCAAGATCTGCCTACAGATTCAGAGTTGTATAGCGTAACGACTGCAATGATGCACTATGCCCGTGCCATTGCATTCGCAAACACAGGAAAACTCGCCGAGGCAGAAGCAGAACGCGACTTGTTTTTTGGAGCCCGCGGTAGCGTGCCTGAGAGCCGAATGCTATTCAACAATACGTGCCGGGACATACTGATGGTTGCGGAGCAGATGCTGCTCGGTGAATTGGAATATCACAAAGGCAACCACGATAGAGCCTTTGAACATCTACGGAAGTCAGTCGAACTTGATGACAACCTACCCTATGATGAGCCTTGGGGCTGGATGCAGCCAACACGACATGCGCTGGGTGCCCTTCTGATCGAACAGGGCCACTATGAGGAAGCCGAAGCGGTCTTTCGGGCAGACCTCGGTCTTGATTCCACACTCAGTCGTGCTTGTCAGCACCCAGGCAATGTCTGGAGCTTGCATGGTCTGCACGAATGTCTTGTCCATCGGGGTGAGACTGTCGAATTAGGCCAAGTGAAGCTGCAACTGGACAAAGCAGTGGCGCGTGCAGAGGTTCCAATCAAGGCTTCCTGTTACTGCAGGCAGAACATCGCTGCTTGACACCGCGTAGACTTGTATTTCGAACACATAACCCGGTTAACATAGATCGTCAGACTGCTAGGGCGCAATGTCCGCTTTGGGTCATTAGCGGACATTCGGCGCGGTAGGACGTTGCCAAGGTAGCAGCAGTTAGCCATCGGATCTTTGAAGGATTTACACCCGACCGGCAACAAGTTGGATGACACGCCCACGACTTGGGAAATGGGTTAGCAGCTTCATCATCAACACATTTTTAACGCGATTATTGTAAGACTTACCTCCCTGCATTCTATGTGGGTATTCGGGGCTGCTGTTGTTCCCGAAAGTTAGTTTTGGACCTTTGTCCGTCTCTGGATATTTCTTTGTATCCGCTTCATCAATGCAGTAATACCCTGAAACTACAGCCTAAATTCCAACTTGTAAGCTATCTGTTGACGCGTGTAAGCGGATTGTTTACATTTTACGGATTATCTCCGGCTGTAACCGAGTTTTTGTGGTTTGCGCGGGTTTGGAGTAAGGCGCTAAACCACCAGGAGAAACCCAATGACGGTTCCTGCCAAGCATGAAGCCAACCGTTGTCCCACCCACCCAGGCGCGATGCTCAAGGATTGGCTTTTGGACGCGGCATACACAAAAACCGAAATATCTAAAATGCTCGGAATTTCCCGCCAACAGCTGTACGACATAGCAAGTGAGCGCAAACCTGTCTCCGCAAATACTGCGGTCAGGATCGGTAAGTTATTGGGGACTGGCGCTGGTGTCTGGTTACGTATGCAGGCTGCTCATGATGCATGGAAGGCAGAGCGCGAAGTCGATGTATCTGGTATCCCAACCCTTGTGGATGCGAGTTAAACCAGCGCTTGGCAATTAGATAAAAAAGTCTACCAAAAAGCCCGGCGGAGCAACAAGTTGCAGAGGGTTCACTATTCGTGGAGTCCGCTTTGGGTCGTTAGCGGCATAACGCCATATTTATGTAATGTGCGCTTTACCCTCAACAAGAGACATTGATCGAGCTATTTTAAAGCCCGTACAGTGCCGTATCGGCTAATTGATGCTGGGGTCCAGAATGTTTTCAAATTCGTTTTCTGGGGCAATTCTGGGAGACAATTTTTGGCATTAAAGCAGTTTCCCCTGCGGATTCCCCAACACCGGAAACCCGCCAAGCGACTCTCCCGGGTCAATTCTGGGATGAGCGGCTACCGTCTTCCGGAGCTTAAATAATGGACTTTTGCCCAGATAACCAAAATATGTCTGTTCAACTTGAAAAACCAAATTTGCGTTGGATTATGAGTGTGTACAAAATCAGCGATGCCTAAGTGGAGAATTCGCACTCGTCACAACTTTTCAACAATACCGATCGCAATCTGGTTCATCGGGATTTGTGTGCTGTTTTTGCTATTTTGGGCATAACGCCGCGCGACACCAAAAATCACCTTTTTGCACGAAGCTAATATTTGAAACCGATGCAGGTATGTCCGTTTTGGTCAGAAGCAGAAGTCGGTCTGGTAAGTCGTGATGTCTGCATTACCCCCAAAAGCGGACATGACGGCATCGATGAGCCAAGGTGGGCCTGCCGACTATCCACAAAGAAGTACGGTCGTGTCAGAGATGTTCAACTGTCCTGCATGTGCTTCCACAGATA
Organism: Hyphomicrobiales bacterium; assembly: GCA_021775415.1. GTDB lineage: Bacteria > Pseudomonadota > Alphaproteobacteria > Rhizobiales > Rhizobiaceae > JAALLB01. The sequence goes on from JAJFHV010000016.1 coordinate 87,505, forward strand.
AGCAATGCCGATAATTGCGGGGATGATCAGCAATGCCACAACCATCGGAACCACAGAATTAAGATAGGTGGCGTTCATCGTAAAAACAGTTGTCGCATCTACGATGTCAGTCACACAGCGTGCCGCCAATGCGACAAACAAAGCAGTACGGCTGCGCAGCCAGACGGCCAGGACGATCGCAAGCACTGCAGTCAGATTACGCGTGATATAGGTCATTGTCGTATAGTTGAAATCCGGTGGAGGATTAAACAGCGTTGACAGCGCAAAAAAAGATACGATGGCAACCTGAAGGCCGATAATAATCCAAAACCATTTGGGCAGGAAATGTCCTGACGGTGTAGAAGATGAAGCTGAGCTCATGATTAGTATCTCCCCTGTTTGCCAAGACTTTGTAGATGGCTGACCTACCAGTCAACCCGCGACCTGGGTAATGCCCGTTTGCGATCCCGTGGTCGAACGCCAGGGTCAAATCAAAAATGTTGCACAAAGCACGAACGATAAATTTGGGGTTGGTTAGTTTCGCTGTTTTAGGTAATTCAGCATCGTCTCAGCGTCAGATACCTGCACCGGTACACCCTCGGGATTGTCTTGAAAGCCCGGCTCTGAAAATACTTTATCAATTTCACCGTTGCACACATGCATTGAATAGCGCCAACTCCGCAAGCCAAGACCTTGTGAGGTTCGTTCAACCAGCATCCCCATTTTACGGGTAAATTCGCCATTGCCGTCAGGAAGCATAAAGACTTTCGTAACGTCCTGCGATTTCGCCCACTGAAACATGACAAAGGCATCATTGACGGATACACATACAACTTGATCAATGCCCATCTCAAGAAACTCTTCGTAGCCGTTTTCAAAACCTGGTAGATGAGTGTCAGAACAGGCAGGTGTGAATGCTCCTGGGACAGCTAAAACTACAATATTCTTCCCTTCGAAAATGTCGGCAGTTGTTAGGTTGCACCATTCAAAAGGGTTTGGCCCCGACAGCTTATCATTACGGATACGGGTTCTGAATACAGCTTGTGGAACGTGCGTAATCATGTGCGATCTCGGTTTTTGGAGTGAAGATGAGATAATTGGACAATCTAATGACAGCACAAATTAGCAGCGGCTAAATCACAGCGCTAGGGCTTTCGAGATTAATGCGGTGTAATTTTTTTCCGTAAGGCTAGTGAAGTAGCCTTTACCACCGAAAGCGGAAATACAATATCAACGCTTGCGGATCCGCACTAGACTAAATTGGCGTCACCACCCTCACATCAGATGTAGCGTGACCGCCACCGGGCAATGGTCAGAAGCCTTGGGTCGGTCCCAGCCGGTGCGTGGATATCGCTCCACGTCCTGGCCCTTTGGAAACACCGTGCGATAGGGCTGGCCATTGCGTATAATATCTGGAACTGCCTTCGGATTACTTGTCGCAAGTGCTGGTGAGGCAAGCAGATAATCCAGTTGGCACAAGTGCTGCTCTTCAGGCCCGCGCGAATGATACAATGTCCACTGGTCCATTTCCGGCTTGCGCTCTACCAGATTAATGGCAAATCCATCGCGCAAAAGGGCATCGTGTCCGCACCGGTCTTCTGCTGCTGGTTGAAAGCCGTAACCAGACTGTTTTGTCCCCTCAACTATGATGCGCGATCGATAGTCATTGAGATCGCCACAAATCATCCAGCGTTTGTTCGCGGTTTTACCTTCACCAAATTTTGCTTCAATGATTTGACGCGTTGCTTCTGCCTCGGCAACGCGGACCGGCATCGTATAAGCCCGCCCATCAAAACCATTGCGTCCGGAGCCCATGGATTTGAAGTGAACAATAAACAGTGTCAGTTTCTGATTGCCGATTTTGAGATCAACTTCCAGGCAATCCCGGCGAAACACTTTGTCCGCAGACTCTATTCCCAATTCCTCAAGCTGCTTGTTCATCAATCCGGCTTTTGCATAGGTTAAACCGGCATGGCTCTCGACCGAAGTGACTTCAATTTTTTGTCCGTCGGCCGTCTCATCCCGGGTCATCAACGCTACATCAATGCCACGTGTGTCGTTACCCTCCACCAAATAACGGTGACGATATCCATGCCCAACCATTTTGAACAAATAGCCATATTCAAACGCTTGCAGCGCTTCCAGGTTCTCCACTTCCTGCATGCACAAAATATCGGCTTGCACATCGGCAATCGCCAGTGCGGTCAACTGCATGGTATCGTCCGTGTGGGCAATAACCCGTGCCTGCTCCAACGCCTGATAATGTTTTTCATCCTTCACATCGACCATTTGAAGGGTGCGGTCGCGGCGCAGTTCATTGCGGTAACCGGAAAAATCGAACCGCTGCATCAGGTTTTCAGCGTTGAAGGTGGCAATGCGAAGGGCCATGTATCTTAACCACCCTTGCCGTTGAGATTGACCGGGTGGTCCAACGCCTGATTGATCATCAGTTCCTTTTCAAGGATTACCGTATTATCGGGCATCTAGATTTCCTGTTATCCTGTCGTCCATTGCACTCATAAGACATCAGGGACGGAGGAAATCAAGAGACGCTAAGGGGTTAGTCGAACCGGACACCGATACGATTGAGATCACGCCAGATAATTGAAGCGGATTTTGTTTTCTTCTCACCGGTAACCTGAAAATCAAAACTCTGCGGCATGCCGGTTGTCTCACCCAACTCCAGTAGCGCACCCTGATCGTTTAAATTGCGGACCTTGCAGCCCAATGCGCCATAGCCCTTGTTGAACAGGATGGATCCACCCTTTAATACCCGGCGGCGATGCTCCGCACGGCGTTCATTGGCCAGGGCCGCCTGCTCGGGTGATACAGTGGTAAAATGTGTCATTATCAGCCTCCATAGATCGCGATAACCTTAAACAAGCAAGATTTGTGCCAATGGATCCCACATCGCAGAAAGATTGAGGATGACGGTAAATGTAAAAAAGCCGGAGTTTCCCCCGGCTTTTCTGTCACTTTGGAATTTCAGACTGAAGACTAGTTCTTGTCTTTGTCAACCAACTGGTTCGACTTGATCCACGGCATCATGCCCCGGAGTTTTTCACCAACTTCCTCGATCTGGTGATTGTCGTTCATCCGGCGTGTGCCTTTAAAGCGCGCTGCACCTGAATGCCACTCCTGCATCCATTCCGATGTAAACTTGCCAGTCTGGATGTCTTTTAGCACCCGTTTCATCTCGGCTTTTGTTTCAGCTGTGATGATGCGTGGACCAGAAGCATATTCACCCCACTCGGCAGTATTGGAAATGGAATAGTTCATGTTGGCGATACCGCCTTCATAAATCAGGTCAACAATCAGCTTCACCTCATGCAGGCATTCAAAATATGCCATTTCAGGCGCATAGCCTGCTTCCACCAGGGTTTCAAAACCCGCCCGGATGAGTTCAACCAGACCACCACACAAGACAACCTGTTCACCGAACAAATCGGTTTCGCATTCTTCCTGGAAAGTTGTTTCAATTACTCCTGAGCGACCACCGCCAACACCACAAGCGTAGGAAAGCGCCAACTCATGGGCATTGCCTGATGCATCCTGATGAATTGCGATCAGACAAGGCACGCCACCACCCTTTTGGTATTCACCGCGCACCGTGTGACCCGGTCCCTTTGGCGCCACCATCACAACGTCAATATTCTTGCCCGGCTCAATCAGGTTGAAATGAACGTTCAAGCCATGAGCAAATGCAATCGCCGCACCATCGCGAATATTGCCAGCAATGTGATCACTCCAGATACCGGCCTGCAATTCATCCGGTGCCGCCATCATCATCAGGTCAGACACCTTGGCAGCATCAGCAACACTCATAACCTTGAAACCGTCAGCCTCTGCTTTCTTTGCAGTGGCAGAACCTTCTCGCAGGGCAACGATCACATCCTTTGCGCCTGAATCTTTCAAATTCAATGCATGGGCACGACCCTGACTACCGTAGCCGATAATGCAAACTTTCTTGCCTTTGATCAAATTGAGATCTGCATCCCTGTCATAATATACGCGCATGGTACTCTCCTGTTTACACGTTGATATTGTTGGTTTTTTCATTCACCCCATAAAGGATGAGAAACTGGTCAACCGCCCGAACAGCGGTATCTTCAATGCCTTTGCTGGATGGTCTGGTTTTCTCACCAAGCAGCTTCCTGATCTGCCAGTCGGCAACCACAAGTCCAAAATAGCTTCGAAAAATCGTATCAATATTATCGAATTGGATAAGTCCGGCATCCCTGCCCAACTGAAAAATCGGTTTCAAGCGCCGCGCCATTTCGCTTGGACCATTGTTCAAAACAATTTCACCCAAACGGCTCTTGCCGGAACTTGCGTGGGATATTGCCAATTGATTGAGCGCCGCCGAAACATCTCCAGTAATCACCTGTATCCAGCTGATGGCAAACCCCACCAGCCCGCGCCGGAAACTTTCCAACGTAATCTCCTGTCGATCCAGTTCCGGCATTGCAACTTTTGACGCCTGTCGTTGCACTGTCGCTGTCAGCAGGCCGTCACGGTCACCAAACCATTTGTACAGCGTTTCCTTGGAGCAACTCGCACGCCGGGCAACAGATGCCATCGAAAACCGGTCCCCCTCCTCGACCATCAGATCAAGCACGGCTGTCAGCACCTCCTGCTGCCGCGCGGATGGTCCATTTTCTGCGTTGATACTGTTATCGGTCTGCTGGTCCAAAAAAACATCACCTTTCATATTTTATAACATAGTACCGTACGGTACGGTACCTTGCAAGATGCAACCAAGTACCCAATTGAGCTAATCACTGCAACGTGAAAACCTGGCAAAAATCGGATTTTTCGGGGTTTGCGCGCCGATATGCCGATTCCTTTTACAAACTCTAGACTTGCACCTTGCCCCGTTGGCGTATAATCGTTTGTCGTCGATATTTGCCGAACTCTTGTTGGTCCGCCTCTTCGTATATGGTTGCGCACTGTTCAGATTTCTTTTCAAAATCGAATAACTGCGGAGTTGCCGTAAATTGCGGCAAGTCCAGCGCAAACACAGCCACGAAAGGCTACTACTATGACTAACGGAACAGTAAAATTTTATAACTCACAAAAAGGCTTCGGCTTTATCGAGCCAGAAGATGGCTCCAAAGATGCATTTGTCCACGCCACCGCTTTGGAACGCGCAGGAATAAATGGCCTCAACGAAGGTCAGAAGGTAAAATACAGCACCGAGACCGATTCGCGTAGTGGCAAAACTGCCGTTAGCGAGATCGAACTCGTTTAATCTGGCAAGGGGCATTTTTGTTTCTTGAATTGAATTCGGGATCAGGCGCAATTGCCTGATCCCTCCAATTCAACGACAAATTTTATTTTATTCATGAATATCCAAAAATCTGTGCCGATCAGTACAGCTTCCCTGGATGCAAAAGCGTGGGTGCAAATTCTATTGCACTATCGCCAATCCAGTAATATCCGCGCCATCACCGAGATTGCAATTACCTTAATACCGTTTGTTGCACTTTGGCTGTTGATGTGGGCAGCACTTGATGTGAGCTATATCGCAACGCTTCTACTGGCCATTCCGACTGCAGGATTTTTGGTGCGGCTGTTTATGCTCCAGCACGATTGTGGGCACGGATCACTCTTTGAAAATAATTCCGCAAACAATTGGGTGGGCCGCATCTTCGGCGTTCTTACCTTTACTCCCTATAGTTTTTGGCAACACAATCACGCCATGCACCACGCCGGTTGTGGCAGTCTTGACCACCGTGGAATTGGCGACATCGATACACTCACGCTGAAAGAGTACCGCGAACGCTCAACATGGGGCCAGATTACCTACCGCATATACCGAAATCCAATTGTCTTGTTTGTTATCGGACCCGCTTATATCTTCATTTTGCAACACCGCTTGCCGGTAGGCATGATGCAGCGTGGCTGGAAGCCATGGCTCAGTACAATGGGTACCAATCTCGCCATTCTGCTTGCAGCTACAGCAATTATTTGGCTGATCGGATTCAAAGAATTCGTGATGATACAGCTTCCCGTTACCATGTTGGCCGCATCTGTCGGCGTTTGGCTGTTTTATATCCAACACCAGTTTGAAGATACCTCCTGGGAAAATGCCTCCGAATGGGACCGCCACGACGCAGCTCTGCATGGCAGTTCCCACTACGATTTGCCGGCACCGCTCAAATGGCTGACCGGCAATATCGGCGTTCATCATGTGCATCATCTTTGTAGCCACATTCCATTCTACAAGCTGCCCCACGTGCTGAAAGACCACCCGGAGCTGTACGAGGTTTGTCGGATTACGCTGCTCGAAAGTTTCCGCTGTGTGCGCTTGGCATTGTGGGATCAAAGCCAGCGTAAGTTGATAACCTTTCAGGAAGCACGCATCGCACTTCAACAGCCCGCTTAGCTAGCTCTACCCCAAGGCTTCAATAAACCGCTCAACTGCTTTGGCCATACCGTGTTCCAGTGCTTCAGCGGTTAACCCGTGACCGATAGAGACCTCCATCAAATTGGGAACAACCGCGGCCAGTGCGGGTAAATTTGATACGGTCAAGTCGTGCCCGGCATTTACACCCAACCCCAATGATTTCGCATAGCCGGCTGTTTGTTCAAGATCAGCCAGGCAGGCACTTGCCGCAGCTTCATCATCGTAACAACCACCGTATGGGCCGGTATAAAGCTCAATCCGGTCAGCGCCTGTTTCAGAGGCGATATCAATTTCCTCTTTTGATGCATCCGGATCACAAAACAGGGAAACCCGTGTGCCGTTGTCCTTCAACCGCTGCACCACCGATCTCAGAAAGTTTCCTTTGCCTATAAAATCCCAACCGTGATCCGACGTTGGTTGATCCCGATCATCCGGAACCAGTGTGACCTGCTCCGGTTCGTTCGCCTCGGCAAGCGCCAAAAACTCTTCTGTAGGGTAGCCCTCAATGTTAAATTCGCGTCCCGCAAACTCATCATCAATCAGCGCGCGAAGCTCTGGAAGATCCGAAAAACGAATGTGGCGTTGGTCCGGTCTCGGGTGAACGGTCAAGCCTGCAGCCCCCGATTGCAGTGCAACACGCCCAAGCGCGGTAACGCTTGGCCAAGGCAAATCCCTGCGATTGCGCAACAAAGCAATGGCGTTAACATTGACTGACAACTTTGCTAGCATAAGAGGTTTCCAATTACCCTTTGATCTTTGGAATTAACCGGTCACACAATCAAGGTCAAAAACCTGTAAATCGCAAATTTTTCAAACTGTCATGCAACTTTGGTAATCGCGCTGTCCCGCTTGAGCCAGAAGTTAATTTTTTCCTCCAGCATGTCAGGAGAAACCGGTTTGGGAAGATAATCGTCCATCCCGGATTCAAGACACCTTTCCTTGTCGCCTTCGATCGCGTGGGCGGTAACGCCAATCACCGGAGTGCGTTTTCCGCTATCGTGTTCGCGTCTGCGAATTTCCTGGGTGACTTCAAAACCATCCATTCCCGGCAGGGAAACGTCCATACAGATAACCTTTGGCTTGTGGCGTGTATAAAGCTCCAATGCCTCTTCGCCGTCGTTTGCGATCATGAATGAAATTTCAGTACTTATCAGAATTTGGGTAAAGAGGAGCTGGTTAACCTCATTGTCTTCCACCAAAAGCACTTCAATCGTATCATCATTACCCTCGTCGACCACCTGCTCAACAGCAGGTTTGCCTGCCACTTCAACCGCGTGAATTTTCTGAGAATCTTTGGATGGATTTGCAGCGCCAATACTCTTTGCCATGGCAATGCCAGGATTTAAATGTTCACCATGTGGTCGCTTTTCTTGCAGCACCCGAACTATGGTTTCAAGCAACAAGGCGGAGCGGGCAGGTTTTATCAGGTGTCCCTGAATTCCTAAAGATGAGAACATCCGCCCATCTTCCATTTGATCCACCGACGTCAACATCACAATTGGCACGTCACGGGTTTTAGAATCTGCACGAATGGCTGCAGCTACATCGCTACCGGTCATGTCTGGCATGTGATAATCAAGCACCACTGCGTCAGGCGTGATACCCTGCTCGGCAGCAGCTTTCAAAACAGAGAGCGCCTCCTTGCCACTTGCAGCCGCAGCGGAATCGAAATTCCAGGTGGCCATTTGTTCGGACAGGATAGAGCGGTTCACCTCATTGTCGTCTACAATCAAAATCCTCGCACCCGACATTTTCTGCGGCGTAGCGTTCTTGGGCATTTCCTCGCCATGAATTGGCAGACTGACATCAAACCAAAATGTCGAGCCTTCACCTTGTTTCGATTGAACTCCAATTTCTCCACCCATCAATTTCACAAGTGAATACGAAATTGTCAGGCCGAGCCCGGTTCCTTCATGCTTGCGAGTCGCAGAGTTATCCACTTGCGAGAATTTTTCGAATATCCGATCACACGTCTCCGGTGCAATGCCGATGCCCGTATCTTCAATTCTGAAATGCAATTTGGTGTTGCCGCTTTCATCTTTCTTGCCATCAACATCAATAAAAATATGACCTTGCTCGGTAAATTTCACTGCATTGCCGAGCAAATTGGTAACGATCTGTCGCAATCGACCCACATCACCCTCATACATTTCGGGCAAATCTGGCGCAATGCGAACCGAGAGTTCCAGATCTTTTTCAGCAATCTTGGATGAGACCAGGGTAGCAACATCTTCAATCGCTTCCACCAGGACAAACGGTACCGGGTCAAGTTCCATTTGACCCGCATCAATTTTGGAGAAGTCCAGTATATCATTGATAATCGTCAACAGCGAAGCACCTGACTTGACGATGATGTCGGCGAAGGTTTTCTGCTTTTCGTTGAGTTCGGTTCTGGCCAGCAATTCCGCCATACCCATTACCCCATTCATGGGAGTGCGAATTTCATGGCTCATATTTGCAAGAAATTCCGATTTGGCCCGATCGGCAGATTGAGCCTTGGCCCGAGCTTCCTCCAACTCAAACTGGCGCTGTATGTTCTCGGTCACATCACGACCAACCCCTAGGTATCCCTTGAACTGATTGGCCTCGTCAAAAATGGGATTACCGCTGACTGAGAGCCAGATGTCATTTCCACTCCTGTTTTTTCGCGAGTGTGTCACGTCTACAAATGGCTCACGATCCTCAAGGAGTTTCAGATGCGCTTCAAGCTCTTCCGGTTTCAGCCCGGGAATGCCGGTTTCTCTGCGCGTCTTGCCAAGAAGCATCTCCGGTTTCACATGAGTGACTTCCTCAAATGGTTCTGAAAAATAGGAAAACCGGAGGTTTTCATCCATTTCCCATATCCAGTCTGCATTGATGTTTGCAAGAATTTCCAAACGCGATCGGCCACGTTCAGCCTGCCCGGTTTTTTCCACGATGCGGCGCATCATTTTCTGGATGAAGATATCGAGCGGCAGGAATACCGCCAATCCAAGAATTACCAGCGCCCCAAGTGTAATCAGCAGAAATCTTTCTAGGAGAACACCCTGGGCGCCCGCCTGTATGTTGCCATAATTGTGCAGGCTCTCCACCGCCTGGAGATTGCTGACCGTCACAATGTTATCAAAGGCTGAAAAAATTTCCCGCGCGACCCAATGAATGTCAGCAGTGGTCTTTGCTTCCTCAATTTTCCTGGGTGACAACATTGAATAGTGATCCTTAAACGGATCATCCAGTTTCATGTACCGCGAACGGTCCAATACCACTGTAATCAAATGACCATCTAACCCGTTCCAAATCTTGTGCAACGTTTCGACTTCAACGCGCGCCTTGTTTTGATAAAACAACAGCGCTTTCTTGAATGGAATTATCGCCTGATCCATCGGTTGGTTAGACAGGATTTGCCGACGCTGTTCGATCGTTTTACTACGCAACAGCGCTTCCACCCGGGGATTAGATAGCTTTTCAGGTGTTTCTACGGCAATTTGATCAGCCTTGTCCGCAAGGACCCGCATTGCCACACTGACCTTGCCAAACTGACTGGTTAGCGCCTGTACATCAACGATACGATGATTCTGTTCGCCCTGTTCGGCGTAAAATTTCATGCAAATCGCCGCGACCAAACCCAGGGTGAGCACGTAACAACCACGCATGCACCAAGAAGCGGTTTTCCAACGACTAATATGCCGGCTACCCATAAAGTATTCCTCGGAATACGCCCAAATCCACACTAGCAAGCTCTTTGATACGCAAATTTGGTTAATTTGTTCTGAAAAAGTGAATTAAATTCAGCCGTTATTTGATGATGGTTAGACGCTCCGCAGCGCGGGTAATTGCAGTGTAAAGCCAACGATCCCGATGCTCGCGAAACGCATAGCTTTCATCAAATAATACCACTTCATTCCATTGCGAACCCTGTGCTTTGTGAACCGTCAAAGCATAACCGTAATCAAATTCATCATGACGTCGCCGAATTTGCCACGGCACTTCCCGCTCCGGCTCCTCAAATGCCGCTTTTAGCAGTTTGACTTTCGCCGAATATCGTTCAATTCCATCATCTTCCGAACGGATCAGAACATTCATTGAGGGTTTGACGGTCCGGGCCGCACTGGTAACTTGCCAGAGGGAACCATTGAGCAGACCCTTCTTGGGATCGTTCCTGAGGCACACCAGTTTGTCACCTGCTGCAGGGAGCGGCCCTTCAAAATCTTTCAAATCCCGAAGCCGCTGATTGTATCGCCTGCGCGTCCGATTTGTTCCAACAAGTACCTGGTCGGCTCCTAGCACCACTTCCGTTGTTACATCTGACTTTGAAATGACCCTGACCGCATCGCCATAGTCACCGATCATCACCTGACTACCCTCACGTACCTGGCGGGCGATCTCGATAACAGGATTGTCGAGCGCTTGCCGGTGAATGGACTCCAGCAATATATCCGGCTCGTGTTCGGTAAAAAAACCGGCACCGGAAACCGGAGGCAATTGACCCGGATCTCCCAGCACCAAAACCGGCGTACCAAACGACAAAAGGTCACGACCGAGTTCCTCATCAACCATTGAACACTCGTCAATGATAATCATCGCTGCCTTGGAAACGGAGCTCTGTCGGTTAAGCGAAAACATCGGCAGGACTTCCTTCTTGCCGGTGTCCGTGTCCTCAACCGTTTCCTCTCCCCTTGGCCGGTAGATCAGCGAGTGGATGGTGGAAGCCTTGGTAGCCCCTCTGGAGCGTAATACCTGCGCCGCTTTCCCGGTGAACGCAGCAAACAACACATCGCCGTCAACGCCCTCCGCCAAATGCCGCGCCAGAGTAGTTTTACCAGTTCCGGCGTAACCAAACAGGCGGAATATCTGCCGCTCTCCTGCTTTGAGCCAGCGGTTAACCGCTACGAGTGCCTGGTCTTGTTCGGGGGAAAAATCCATCCCAGATCAATGGCACGATTCGGACGTATGAAAAAGCCAACTCAGCGCAGCATCGGCCAAAGACTGGCAACCAACAACACCGCCATGGAAATATTGAAAATACGAAGTCGTTTTGGATCGGATAACCACTCGCGCAAACCGACACCAAACCCACACCAAACAGCATTTGCGGGGACGGTTGACAGCGCGAATACAACAACGACGATAGCAGCAGATACCGTGAAGTTTGCCGGGTTTGTGTAGACAGCAACTGCCGTCACTCCCATCACCCAACCCTTGGGATTTACCCACTGGAAGGCAGCTGCTTCCAGGAATCTCATCGGGCGCCCTTTTTCATCCCCGTCTTTCATTGGTCCAGAGTTGGCAATGCGCCATGCGAGGTAAATCAGATAAGCAGCGCCTGCAAATTTAATTGCGGTAAACACACCGGGGGAACGCTCCAGTATCTGCCAAAGCCCCAACGCAATGCAGGCAATCATGAAGGAAAAACCAAAAATAATCCCCAGCATGTGCGGAATGGTTTTGACAAATCCGTAGTTCACACCGGAAGTCAGAACCATCAAATTGTTGGGCCCGGGCGTGGTAGAGGCAACCAGGGCAAATCCGGTTAACGCCAACAGGACTTCAAAGGACATTTTAGTTCTCCAGCTAGGTCAGCATTGTTGACCTATATATTGAATTCTGTCAAGCCACTGGAAATTGAAAAACTTATGCTTATCTTGAGCATATGAACAGACGCCAATTCCTTTCAAGCCTCGCCGCATTCGCTCTCGCACCTGCGGTCCGCCTGCCTGCATTTGCAGGCGCTGCATCGGCTCCCGTGGCAAGTGCAGCAGTTCCTGCCGCGACCTACAAATGGGCGGAAACCATCGTACGGGCCCACAACAAGTGCAATCTTGGAATGCTCCAGCGATTGCTGGCACTTGATCCCGCAACTGCCGCAGCACTCAAATCTGAGCTATTGAAGAATGGTGTAATCTCTACGGCCAAAAATGCCTATGGCATGCACACCGCGGTCAAACCGCTTTACACAGAAGTCTTCCCGCAGGTGAAATCAGCCACAGAAAAACTGGCCGATAGCGTTGGTGAAAAAATTGAGGAACTGCTGGACGAAGAAACGGACGAAGACGACATCGATGAAACTGCTGAAGCAAACGATCCAACCATTGATGAAGTTTCTCTGCAATCAGATGAAGACCCGCAAGATCCGGAAAACACTGTAACTAAGCCTGATCCTCGGGAAGAGAGCTGACTACATCCCGTCCTTGCCCCGGCTTACGGCTGCAACGCCGGTGCGGCAGACTTCGACCAGACCCAGTGGTTCCATGATCGCAATGAACTGCTCAACCTTGCTAATCCGGCCAGTAATCTCAAACGTGAAATGTTCAGTTGAAGCATCAATGACCTGGGCCCGAAAAGCATCGGCAAGTCGCATCGCCTCAACCCGGTTTTCGCCCTTGCCAGCAACCTTTACCATTGCCAGTTCGCGTTCCAGGGGCTTTTCATAGCCTTTCAATTCCGCAATCAGGGTTAAATCAATCACCCGGTGGACAGGCACCATGCGCTCCAACTGCTTCTTGATCTGATCAAGCACATGCAGTGTTCCGGATGATACTACCGTAATCCGCGACAAATGTTTGTCATGACTGGTTTCAGAAACCGTCAGGCTTTCGATGTTGTAACCACGTCCGGAAAACAGCCCAATTACCCTGGCAAGCACGCCCGGCTGGTTGTCCACCAGAACAGCCAACACGTGGGACCGGGGCTTTTCGGTTTCCTCAACAATGAAGTAGGCAGAGCCAGTGCCGGATTGGTGAGCTTTTTTTGCATTCATGGTTTTGACCTCAGAATCATGTTGTCTCAAGTTTTATACGGGCAATTGCCACACCCGCAAGGATTAGCGCTAACGCAATAATGGCATTTGCGGGCAATCGCTCAGCCAAGAACAACACCGCCCACAACACACCAAACACCGGCACCAGAAAGTTAATCTGCGACAGGAACGCTGCACCCTGCCGCTTGACGATTGCAAAAATCATCAATGTTCCAATCGCTGTCGGGCCAATCCCGAGGACCACAACGGCTCCCCACACTTCCAGCGAAGGTCTCAATTGCCAGGGCGCATCAACCAACAGGCTAAACGGCAACACCATCAAAAATGCAGCAAGCATCAATGCAGCTGCCGTCGCTCGCCGCGGAAGCCCGATCAACTGCTTGGTAACAATCGCATTGATTGCATAACAACACGCCGCAGCCGTAAGCGCATACTGGCGTATGGTTTCATCGCCCAGACTTGCAAGCTTGTCGAACCCAATCAACACCGCAACACCGACAAGCCCGAGGCAAAATCCGGCAAGCTTGAAAACATTGAGCTTCTCATCCGCCGTAAAAAAATGCGCCAGCACCAGTGTAATTAGCGGCATTGTCGCCATCAAAATTGCAGAGAGTCCCGCATCAACCTTCACCTGTCCCCAGGAAATCAGGAAAAACGGCAGCGTACTTCCAAACAGTGCGGCGATCGCAATTGGCCACCATACCGGCCCAAGCGCCGGAAGCGCCTGCCCGGCCATACGCGCGGCCACATAGAGGATCACCGCAGCAATTGCCAATCGCATTGCAACCAGTGTCGCTGGCGGAATTTCCTGAACTGACACTTTGGTGAATAGAAAACTCGCACCAAATATCGCCGCCAGGATTACCAGCAGAGCGTAGTCCATCGAATTTATCCGAGCGGAACCAACTGGATTGTTCAAACCAGTGCCTTACCCTTCTCATCAATTGCAGATCCAACTGCTTCGTCCGTTGCCTCATCAGCCAGCAGCATTTCATTGTGCGGTTTGCCAGACGGGATCATCGGGAAACAGTTCGCAAGATTGGCGACCCGGCAATCGAAGATCACCGGTGCATCCACATCAATCATCTCCTGAATTGCGTCATCCAGTTCATCCGGCTTTTGGCATCGAATTCCCACACCGCCATAGGCTTCGGCAAGCTTTACAAAATCCGGTAACGCCTCGGTGTATGAATGGGACAAGCGATTACCATGCAGCAATTGCTGCCACTGGCGCACCATGCCCATATACTGGTTGTTCAAAATGAATATCTTGATCGGTGCATTATGCTGCACCGCCGCCGACATTTCCTGAATGGTCATTAATACGGATGCATCACCCGCGATATCGATCACCAGTGAATCCGGGTGAGCGATCTGAACACCAAATGCAGCCGGCAAACCATAACCCATTGTGCCGAGCCCGCCAGAAGTCATCCAGCGATTAGGTTCTTCAAAATGGTAGTGTTGCGCTGCCCACATCTGGTGTTGACCCACCTCCGTCGTGATGTAGGTGTCACGATCCTTGGTTAGCTCATACAGCCGCTCTATCGCATATTGCGGCATGATCACCTTCTTGGATGGTTTGTAGGCAAGACTGTCGCGAGCACGCCACTTATCAATCTGCGCCCACCATTTTTTCATATCTGCTGGCTGAGGTTTTGTATCATGCGCCCGCCATAAACGGACCATGTCCTCAAGCACGTGACCCACATCACCGATGATCGGAACATCCGCACGGACATTCTTGCCGATGGAAGACGGATCGACATCAATATGTATTTTCTTTGACTGGGGTGAAAATGCATCAATGCGTCCGGTAATCCGGTCATCAAAACGCGCTCCGACACAAATCATGACGTCACAGTCATGCATTGCCCAATTGGCTTCATAGGTTCCGTGCATACCAAGCATGCCGAGCCAGTGCTCGCCACTTGCAGGGTATGCTCCAAGCCCCATCAATGTGGATGTGATCGGAAATCCGGTTATCTCTGCCAGTTCGCGCAGCAGTTTACTTGCTTCGGGTCCGGAATTGACAACACCACCGCCGGAGTAGATCAGCGGTTTTTTTGCCGAAGCCATCAACTCCACTGCTTCACGAATTTGATCGACATCCCCGCTTACGACTGGTGAATAGCTGGAATGGGAAAACTCGCTTGGTGGAAAATATGTCCCCGTAGCGAACTGAACATCCTTTGGAATATCGACCAGAACCGGGCCGGGTCTGCCGCTAAGCGCCACATAAAACGCCTCGTGCAAAACCATGGCAAGCTCATCAACATCGCGCACCAGCCAGTTGTGCTTGGTGCAGGGCCGTGTGATCCCAACCGTATCTGCCTCCTGAAACGCATCAGACCCAATTAAAGGGGTCGGTACTTGGCCGGTTATGCAAAGAATTGGCACAGAATCCATCAATGCATCCTGCAGCGGTGTCACCGCATTGGTGGCCCCCGGTCCGGAAGTCACCAAAAGACAGCCAACCCTACCGGTGGAGCGTGCATATCCCTCTGCGGCATGACCCGCACCCTGCTCATGGCGAACCAGTACATGACGTAGTTCTTCCTGTTGAAAAATTTCGTCATAAATTGGCAGAACCGCGCCCCCCGGATATCCAAAGATTGTGTCCACGCCGTTGTCGATCAACGCCTGAACCACCATTTCCGCACCGGTCATTTTCCGTGTCTTGCTCATCGTACCTGTAAGTTCCTGTTTTCCATTTCACCCTATCTGTCACCTGTTAACAGACATAAAAAAAGCCCCCGTTTGGGAGCTTGTTTGGCGCACACGTTGCTTTCGCGACGGTTCTATCGACCCGTCACCCGTGTACGCTCCATCACCACTAGAATTTTATGCATTGTCTCGCACATCCGTTGTTTCGGGCGGGACACTAGCACGGTTCGCGATGACGTCAAGCCGCTATTTGGAATCACGATTATAGCAGATTGCAAAAATACCAAACCTACAATTCCAGGTCACAACCATTGAATTTTGGTATTCTGCTGACGTAACGCTGGCCGATTGATATTTAAACTCGCAACTCATTAAAGCTGTAATGAGTTATGGCTAACGCTCATGCCCCGGAAATTGCATTGAAAATCCGGTGAATCCGGTACATTAAATTTGCAGTTACAGGCGTGATATCAATCTCCGATTACCTGCCAATCCGCATCAAAGGTATTGCGAAACCAGGTTGATTGGCGCTTGGAGTATTGCCGTGTGGCAGCTATTGCCCGTTTCATCGCCTCATCCAGGGTCAGCTCACCAGCAAGATAACTGGCAAGCTGCGGCACACCAATAGCCTTGAGCGCAGGTAAATCGCGAGAAAGACCAAGTGCCAACAAAGCCTGCACCTCTTCTACCGCGCCCGCTTCCACCATCTGACCAAAACGGGTTTCTATGCGCTGATGCAGCATGGGTCTTGGAGGAAGCAGCAGGAGTTTTTTCACGCTGTCATCATCGCAAAGCAGGTTCCGCCCCTTGTGCTTCTGCCACTCGGTAATTGAAACACCCGTAGTGTCGAAGACCTCCAACGCGCGAATAATGCGTTGTGTATCACCGGGCTCAAATAGTTTTGCCGAGGCAGGATCAAGGCGCGTTAGTTCATCGTGCAGCGCCTCTTTCGCCCGTACACGCCACTTGGCCCGGATTTCAGGCTTGATTTCGGGCATCGGCGACAGCCCGCCCAGAAGCGCCGTAAAATAAAGTCCGGTTCCACCTGCAACAACAATTTGGCGACGTTGGCGTTTAAACCGGTCGATCAGTGGCGCAATGTCATCCAACCACCGGGCAACCGAGTAGGGTTCGCTTACTGGCACATGACCAAACAGATAATGCGGACATCGCGCTTCGTCCTCTTTGCCCGGTCTTGCTGAAAGAATTTTTAGTTCGCTGTAAACCTGCATCGAATCTGCATTGAGAATTACGCCACCACTCTTCTCGGCAATCGAAAGCGCAAGTGCAGTCTTGCCGCTGGCGGTCGGTCCGGCAATCAAAACGATATCTTCGTCAAATTTCATGCTGCCCATTACCACAATTTCGAAGCAGGGCCATGAGGGATTTTCGCTTCGAAAGGTACATAAGCTGAAACTTGAAAACCCACATCAAACAACCGTCAACAAAAAGGGCGCCGAAGCGCCCTCGTAATCTGGTTTGACAGGAAGTTCTATTCCATCCGCACGACGACAAATCGTATGTCACCAGTAGCAGAAGATATCATCAACAACGCGTTCTTCCGGCTCTTTTCCTTAAGCTTCGCAATTTGATTTTCGGCGTCTTTCAGCGTCAACACCGGCTCCTGCCCGATCTGAACAACCAGTTCCCCGGCCATGATCCCTTTGTCCTCAGCCGCGGAGCCACCATCGACTTCGACAATCAAGAGACCATTGATATCTTCAGAAATCTTGGCTTCTGCTCGGGTTTTTTCATTGAGTTCAGTAAGTTTAAGGCCGAGAAATGTTTGAGTAGGTTGTTCTTCAGGCTCCGGCTCCGCTTCATCGCTAGAGACTACCAGTTGTTTTTCGCCATCCTCAAGCCGGCCAAGTTTCACGCCAATCGTTTTGCGTTCACCCTTGCGCAATACTTCCACTTCGACTTCCGTATCGACAGGAGTATCTGCAACGATAATTGGGAGGTCACGCATTGTTCCGACCACCTTGCCGTTAAACGTCAAGATAACATCTCCGGACTTGATACCGCTCTTTTCAGCGGGGCCGTCTTTCACCAGGCCGCTAACGAGGGCACCACTGGCTTCTTCAAGACCAAGGCTTTCGGCAATTTCATCGGTCACGGTCTGTATTTGCACACCAAGCCAGCCGCGACGGGTCTCACCAAATTCAATGAGCTGATCAATTACGCGTTTTGCCAGACTTGCCGGAATTGAAAATCCAATACCAATCGAACCACCAGACGGGGAGATGATGGCTGTGTTAATACCGACCACTTCACCCCTCATGTTGAACAGTGGACCACCGGAGTTACCCCGGTTGATCGCCGCATCGGTTTGAATGAAATTATCATAAGGGCCAGAATTAATGTCGCGTCCAATCGCAGAAACAATTCCCAGCGTAACAGAGCCGCCAAGCCCGAATGGATTGCCGATTGCCATCACCCAATCACCGATCCGCGCCTTGTCAGAGTCTCCGAATGGAACCGCTGTAAGCGGCTTTTCCGGTGTAACCTTCAGCACTGCAATGTCGGTTTTTAAATCCTTGCCAAGCAGTTCAGCGGTAAGTTTTGTACCATCCGAAAAGTTGACGGTAATCTCATCTGCATCAGCAATCACGTGATTGTTGGTAATGATAATGCCGGAAGGATCAATTACAAATCCCGAGCCAAGTGACTGGCGTGTTTTGGGGCCGTTGTTTCCCCCCTCTGGCCCATTCGGGAAAAGCTCGTCAAAGAAATCCTGAAATGGCGAACCTTCCGGTACCTTTGGTACAGGTGCGGATGGGCGTTGGGCAGCAACTTTTTGCGAGGTCGAAATATTTACAACCGCATCAAGCAATCTTTCAGCAACATCAGCCACAGAAGCCGGCCCGGCCGATTGCGCCAGGGTCTGATTAGAGGTGCCAGGCAATGTGAAAAGGCTAATCGCAATACCAAGCATCAGCACAAGCTGACAACGAATAATTTTTCCAGTGATAGCTCTGACGATCATCGAGATCAGTCCTTCCAGTTACTATGCACTCTCGTTTTTCCAAAGAGGCAGTTTCGCGGTGAATTCAGTTGCATCAGACATAGCCTGATCAGGAAGCTCAAAAAAGGCCTTGTTATGATCTGGGTTAATCAACTTTGGGTCATCGAAATTGATTTCGCCTCGCAACCTACCCTCGCATCATCCAAACGACAAAAAAACCAATGCAAATTGCTGCCAGACCAAAGACTCTCAGGGTCGAATCTGGAATTTTCGGAATTTCATCCGCCATCCGTCGCACACCGTTCGGAAACAGTGCATATATCATCCCTTCGATCACCAACACGAGGCCCAGCGCAACAACAAAATCGTTCATTGCCGGACCAATGTGAGGCAGTTCATTCAGACTTCCCGTTGGGGTCTGTGAAGTAACGGAAGAAATCCGAGTTTGGTGACAATACCATGGTTGTGCCGGACTGCTGCAAAGCGGTCGAATAAGCGATCATTGAGCGATAGAATTCAAAGAACTCTGCGTCCCGGCCAAATGCATCAGCAAAGATTGAGTTCCGCTCACCTTCACCCTCGCCTCGCAGAATTTCACCATCCCTTTGCGCCGCAGCCTTGATCTCCACAACCTGACGGTCAGCACGGGCCTTGATCCGGCGCGCAGCTTCCTGCCCACGGGCACGAAGTCGCTCAGCTTCCGCCAAACGTTCGGCGTTCATACGGGCAAAGGTTTGCTCGGAAACTTCTGCCGTCAAATCTGTCCTGCGGATACGCACGTCATCCAGTTCAAGTCCCAGTGAGGTAGCATCCGGGCGGATCTGATCGCGCACTTCGCGCATCATTTCAGCACGTGCTGCAGACAATGCAGCCTGGAAGTCCCGCAGACCATATACCCGACGCAAAGCAGCATCGAGGCGGGTTCTAAGCCGTTGTTCTGCCAGTTGCAAACTACCGGATACAGTTCCCCGGAATAGACGCGCGTCTGCAATGCGGTAGGTCAGGAATGCATCCACCTCGTAGAACTTACCACCTGATACCTGCACGCGAATGTCATCAAGATCAAAGCGCAAAAGGCGGTCTTCCACGATTTGCACATTGTCCAACTCGAACATGGAAAGCGGGAGTTTAAAGTATAATCCCGGCTCGGTTTCAACGCGCTTGATCTCACCAAACCTGAGTACAATTGCCTGCTCGCGCTCGTTCACTACAAACAGTGAATTAAACAGCAGATAACCAGCCAGTGCCAATAGCACTAGCAATAAGGGCATACGGTTCATCATTGTTGCTCTCCCGCTGCTGGATCGCGGCGTTTGTTAATTTCAGGCAATGGCAGATATGGCACAACACCCTGGCCGCTGCCCTGCTCGACAATTACCTTGTTTGAATCTCTAAGCACATTTTCCATCGTTTCCAGGAACAGGCGCTTGCGGGTAACTTCCGGTGCCTTGGCATATTCATTATAGACCGAGATAAAGCGCTGAGCCTCACCTTTTGCCTCTTCAACAACCCGGTTTTTGTAGGCCGCTGCATCTTCAAGAATTTGAGCACCCTCACCTCGGGCAGCACCCAAAATCCGGTTGGAGTACTTGTTAGCCTCTTCGACAAACCGGTCTTCATCCTGTTCAGCACGCTGCACTTCGTCAAAGGAGTCAGCAACCTCGCGTGGTGGGGCCACATCCTCGATGTTCAAAGTGTTGATCTGAATCCCGGCACCATACTGGTCCAGTGTCGTTTGAATAATATTGCGCACCTGATCAGCGATGTCAGCCCTGTTGTCTCGGAAAATATCCTGGGCTGGACGACGCCCAACTATTTCGCGCATCGCGCTCTCGGCCACCTGGCGAACCATGCCTTCCGGATCGCTCACATTAAAGAGATAATCTTTCGGTGAGATCACCTGGAAGAGAACCGTGAATGCCACATCAACGATGTTCTGGTCGCCTGACAGCATCAGCCCCGGATCACCGGCGCGTCCAGAAGAACCAATGTTGATCTGGTTCTCACGAATATTGGCAACCTCGTAAGTTTCAACCGGCCACAAATGAAAGTGGATGCCCGGAGTCGAAACTTCAGTCTTTGGCTTGCCGAATCTCAGTTCAACGCCAAGCTCATCCGGCTGGATCGTGTAAATTGCCTGAAATGCATAAAGTACCGCAAGCGCCAACAGCGCGAGAACTCCAGCCATGGGACTGAATCGTCCGCCACCGGGAATTGCCTTGCGCAACTGGTCCTGGCCTTTGCGAATAATGTCTTCAAGATCAGGAGGCGTTCCACCCCCTCCGCTTCCGCGTGGTGGCGTTGGTCCTTGCCCCCACGGGCCGCCTTTATCACCACCGCCGTTCTGGCCTCCGCCAGATTGATTACTCCAGGGCATTCAATATCCTTTTTGTGTCGTTCCCGGCAAGTTGATAGCCTGTGTGAAACGAAATGTCATGAATTCATTCTATATCGGTTATAAGTACCCGCGTCGCTGCTTTCAAGGAACAGCTTTGACGCGTTCATAAACCACATAAAGCGTTTCTGCCGTATCTTTTTCACCTTTCGGCACTTCTTCGCGCAAGACCGGCTGCCAATCTGCCTCGACTATCTCCGGAAAACGCGTATCCCCATCCGGTTCAGCCATAACATGGGTCACATACAACCGGGCCGCCAGCGGTAGCGTTTCACGGTATATCTGACCGCCACCAACCACGCATATTTCCTTCGAGCCGTTTTCCCTGCCCCAGGCACTGGCTGTTTCAAGGGCTTCCTCAATGCTCTTTGCATGGACTGTGCCCTCCACATCAAACTCTGATCTCGAGATAACTATATTAAGTCGTCCCGGCAACACCATCCCGATTGCCTGGAATGTTTTGCGACCCATTATGATGGGGTTGCCCATGGTATCGCGCTTGAACCGCTTCAGATCCGTTGAAAGTTTCCACGGCATGTCTCCGTCACGACCAATCATGCCATTATTTGCAACAGCCACGACCAGAGCAAGTGGAAGTCTTTTTGTCATACAGATACCTTTGCCTTGATGTGGGGATGAGACTGGTAATTTTCCAACACAAAGTCCTCATAGACAAACTCATCGAGATTGCCCCGCTCTTGATTGAGATGCATTTTTGGCAGTTGCTTCGGCTTGCGACCAATCTGTTCGCGCGCCTGTTCAAAATGATCTTGATACAAATGCGCATCCCCAAAGGTATGAACAAAATCACCCGGCTCCAGGTCGCACACTTGAGCCAGCATCATCGTCAGCAGGGCGTAAGAAGCGATATTGAACGGCACACCCAGAAAAATATCCGCCGAACGCTGGTAAAGTTGGCACGAGAGTTTTCCATCCGCGACGTAAAACTGAAACAGACAATGGCAAGGTGGCAAGGCCATATCGTCAACCATTGCCGGGTTCCACGCGCTGATGATGTGACGTCGTGAATTCGGGTTTTCCTTCAACCCTTTGACCAGTGCGGATATTTGATCGAAGCTTGTGCCATCGGGCGCTGGCCACGATCGCCACTGATAGCCGTACACCGGACCAAGATCACCATTTTCATCGGCCCAATCATCCCAGATGGAAACACCATTGTCCTTCAACCATTTTATGTTGGTGTCTCCTCTGAGGAACCACAACAACTCAATGATAATCGAGCGCAAGTGCAGTTTCTTGGTGGTAACAACCGGAAATCCCTGAGCCAGGTCAAACCTCAATTGTCGACCAAATACCGATCGGGTCCCGGTTCCTGTACGGTCGCCGCGATCGCTACCATGCTCAAGAATGTCCTTCATAAGATCGAGATATTGTTGCATGAAAGTGCGGGCCTGAAATCTGATTCTCAAGCCCGCACTTTAAACCGGTTTACAAGAAATGAAATCAACGATTTTTGCGATTTTCCGAACGCCGGATATTTAGATGCTCACTGGTGCCTCTCAGCAAGCCCGCATTCAATGCATCGACTATATCTGAGCGTTCCAGACCGATATCCTTCAACAAATGCGGATCAAGATTGAGCAAGTTCCTTGTTTCCTGACGGTCTCGCAACATCCGCGCAATGGCCTTGAAAGGCCGTAGAACTGAAGTTACGATTTTTGCCGTGTGAAGCTCTTCGTAGTTTGTTGCAGGGATTGGGAAACTTCCGTGGATTGTTTGCATTTTCTTTTCTCCTGTCGATGTTGTTTGCGTGCCTTCGAACCTTTGATTTTTGTGTGGTCTTCGGCGATGAATGGAGTATGCAATATCCCTCCTGACAGCATGGCGTCAGGAGTACTGACACCTACTGACAACGTGGTGTCAGGAGTGTATAAAATGATGTGGAATTGGTCGAAATAATCCGCAAAGATCGGGAATTATGAGACGCGCTGACCGCCTTTTTGAAATCATCCAGATTATCCGCCGCAAGGGGCTTACCCGGGCGGCCGATCTTAGTGCCGAGCTTGAGGTCTCAGAGCGTACAATCTACCGCGATATTCAGGATTTAATGGCAACCGGCGTGCCAATTGAGGGCGAAGCGGGCGTTGGCTATGTGCTGCATGACGGATTTGACCTGCCGCCACTGATGTTCAAGGAGCCTGAAATCGAGGCGCTGGTTTTGGGTGCAAGGATTGTGGAATCCTGGGCTGATCCTGCGCTATCTGCTGCTGCAACCGACGTGATCGCCAAGGTTCAGGCCGTGGTTCCAGAGCATCTTCGCAAATACATGGCCAATACCGCCCTATTGGCGCCTGAACACACCTATATGGAACCGATCACATTTGAGATGCCCGATCTGCGTCAGGCCCTTCGAGATCGGCGCAAAGTCAGCTTTAAATACGAAGATGCGGGAGGAACAGGATCAGAACGAACTGTTCGGCCGTTGTCACTTGCCTATTTTGGCCCGGTTTGGTTGCTCGCCGGATGGTGTGAATTGCGGGTGGATTTCAGAACCTTCCGGCTGGACCGGATCAAGGATTTTTCCCTTACCGAATTCAAGTTCGCCGATGAGGCTGGCAAAACCCTGCACGATTTTTTGAAGCGTGATCACACCTGGCGACGCGGACCATCTGACAATGGGTGAGACTACAGATTATTGGCACTGACAGGACCGGGTAGAATTTCACGCAGCAGTTTTTGCCGCATTGCCCTTTCAAAATCACTGAAGCCACCGGCAATAATCAAGAATGAACCGGCACCCTTCAGCACTTCCCCGCCATAGTAGATCACCGGATCAGTATAGAAGCTTTCGGGATTAAGGCCGGAGTCCAGTATGACGAGGCCATTGACCGAAATGCCTTCAAAATCGAATGTGCGATACGCGATCTTTGGTTCAAAGCCTTCATTGTTTGCGCCATCTCCAGATAGATCAATCACCTTCCTGAAACAGGGCGCGGGCAGATCGCGAAGCAAATCCGATGCAAACCGCAGCGCATGGCCAATTGCCGTGGAATTGTGGCGCGATTGGCGACCATGGTCAGAAAGTGTCTGTGCAACTTCAATAATATCCTGCCGGGTATCAAGCCGGATCCAGTCGAATATGAGCTTCTGGCTGCTGGATCCACTCCATTCAAAAGCTGAGAGATACATGCCATCGACTGTCAAAATTGCATCCATAACCATTGGATCCATAAGAGCTGCGGCAGTTCCCGACATTTGCAGCCGGTATTCTGACTGATCAACGCTGAGCGAAGCATCGATGCCCAACACCAGGGCAAGACTGCAATCTTTGGTTTGTGCATTGGTGATTGAGGGCTGAAACAGTGTTAGTCCGGCAAAGGCGGTAAACAACAGCTTTGCACCGGATATACTCCTCACTGGATTTCAAGCTGTGAGATGTTCTGCGGACCGATTTCACGCAGCAGCTTTTGCTTGATGGCTTCGCCATAGTCATTGAAATTATTGGCAACCACCAAAAATGATCCGGGGCCGTGAACAACGTTTTCCCGGTAATATTGCTCCGGGTCGGGATCTGCTCCCTTGATCACCAGACCATTTACCGAAATAGCATCAAATTCAAAGGTACGATAGGCAATCTGCGGGTTGAACCCATCATTGTGAACCCCGTCACCCGACACATCCACAACCTGCCTCAAACATTGCTGCGGCAACTGTCGAAACAATCCGGCGGCATATCCCAACGCGTAGCCCATTGCTGTTGGATAGTCACTGCGTACCCGCTGGTGACTGGCGAGCGCCAAAGCAAACTCCGAAACCTCCAGTTCACTGGTCAAATATCTCCAACCCACGATTACTTCCTGATTGAAACGACCGCTCCACTCGAAAGCCATCAAGTTGATACCGCCCTGCTCCGCAATCATTCGTTTGACTTCCGCATCGAGGAGCGCAGCCGCCAGACCCTTAAGTTGAAACTCGTATTCTGCCTGATCAACTGAAGAAGATGAATCCAGCGCCAGGATAAGCGCAAGTTTGCAACTTTCCTGTGCGCTGGCTTTGCTCGTGCCAGCTAAATTGGCAGCAAGACTGACAAATGCAAAAACCAACAAACAACGCAGGAAGCCTGTCATCAAAGTTTGAGCCTTAGTTCCTTTTCGCGCTTTTCAAGCGTCCGTTGATTATCGGTGATATAATCCCGGACAATCGGTGCTCCATCCCGGTTTCGAGACAATTGCATGTGGAACACAAGCTGGCTGCCGGTCCTGAACATCAATTCGCAGCTTATCAGATAGAACTCCCACATCCGCGCGAACCGCTCGTCATACATCTCAACAACCTGATCCCGGTTCTTGTCGAACCGCTCCACCCAGTGTGCCAGTGTCTTGGCATAATGAACCCGAAGAAACTCAAGGTCGCTGCACCACAGATTGTTTTGTTCAATTACTTCAAACACTTCTGAAAGCGCCGGAGAATAGGCTCCCGGAAAAATGTATTTGCGAAGCCAGGAGCTGGCCATGCCCGGAGGACTCATGTGACCAATCGAGTGAATGACCGCAAGCCCGTCATCGGGCATCAGCGTGTTCACCTTTTTGAAGAACTCATCGTAGTGATGAACCCCCACATGTTCGAACATGCCGACTGAGACTATCCGGTCAAACTGGTCATCGACTTCCCGGTAGTCCTGAAGACGGAATTCCACCCGGTCAGAAAGTCCCATCTTTTTTGCCCGTTCACTGGCAAGTGCCTGCTGTTCCCTTGAAAGCGTAACACCAAGCACCTTCACATCTTCAAGTGATGCGAGATAAAGCGCCAGATCACCCCATCCACACCCAATATCCAGCACCTTTTGACCGGGCTGTAAATTGAGTTTGGCGGCAAGCAATCTCAGCTTGTTGCGTTGGGCTTTTTCCAGTGTTTCCTTGTCATTGCGAAAATAGGCACACGAATACAGCATGTTCTTGTCGAGGAAGAGTTTGTAGAATTCATTGCCGAGGTCGTAGTGGTGCGAAACATTCTGCTGTGCCTGACCCTTGCGGTTTGACTGCTGGTACTTGCGAAACCGCATTTTAACTGCACGAATTGCCTTTTGCAGCGGATAGGAACCTAGCGATAGGCGATTGTGGGAGAACAATTGAAGGAAATCGCGCAGCGTCGAGCCATCTTCGAATACCATGGTGCCATCCATATAGGCTTCACCAGCTGCAAGTTCGGAATTAAATACCAGGCTTTTATAAAGCGCCTTGTCTTTGAGACGCATGGTGACATCAAGACCTGGTTCACCGGAAAACAAGTGCCGTTTACCGTCAGCGTCAATTACGGTCAGCGAGCCTTTTTGGATGAAGGCCTTCATCATATGCGAAAGTGGAAACATCAGATCTTCGTATCAGGTTTCGGGGTCATATGACCTGAACGATTGCCTCAAAAAAAGCAAGAAACAATATATCTCACATTTTGTTGCAGGGTTATTTAGTTCTTGCCCCAAACCTGCGGCCAGTTTTGATAAGAAACTGCCAAAGTCAGCGTGAATAAAAAACCCCCACTGTGAACAGCAGGGGTTTTATAATTCAATCACCGATAAAGCCTAAAGATCGCCGAGTTGTCCGTGCTCTTTTGCAACCAGATAATAAAATGTCACCCGCTGTTTGTTGCGATCACCACTCATGGTTTCACAAACACTTGCGATAACCGCGTCGCACCCGGCTTCATCTGTATGGCCAAGTTTTTTCATGCACCACTTTTCCCGAACCCGGTCGAGTTCGCTGGAATCTGAACAAGACACGAGAGATGCATCCTTGCTTTGCAAGGCGATACCAAGATGCTTGACGATTTTTGAAACCACATCCGGGTCAGCGCCAGCGTCATACCGCTGAACATCCGCAAGATAGTCGCTCATAGTTTTACTCCTCTGAAACTACTCAAATGTATCGGGTATTCACATGAATACTCCACCAACAAAAAAAGGTTATCACGGTGTTTCCCTAACGTCACTACTGCCTGAAACAATTAACAAAGTTTGGGTTCTAATACCCTGGAGACGTTTTCCACCTTTAAAATGGCCCAATTACACGTTATATATGTCGTGCTGGGCAACCAGCTATGACGATAAATTGCCTGTGCAATAAACCATTCGGACCCGGGGGCGGTACCCGGCGCCTCCACCAAAAACCATTCTGTCAGCAATTCAGTTTTGAATGGCTTTTGAGGGGGGCGAAATAGGATCGACGAGGGTGTAAAGACAGTGTTTTCGTTCGGTATGGTACCCGCCGATATCGGGCCAAACTTAATAGTTGCAAATGACAACTATGCAGAGGTTCGTCTCGCCGCGTAAGCAGTGCGACAACTTCAAATATAAGCCCTGACGGTTTGCGCCGTCAGGCGGGGTTCGAAGGCACCTGGCAACAGAAGCCTTCACTGAATTTGTAGTTATATGTAAAACACTCTCCGGGTCGCAAACCATGACTGAAGAAAAACAACCCGAAGATTTGATACGCTATGACGTGCTAACCCAGGAAGCGCTGCGCGAAGTTATCCGTAAAGTGCTGGAAGAAGTTTCCGTTGCCGGCCTTCCAGGTGATCACCATTTTTTTATTACCTTCCGCACGGATCATCCCGGCGTTCGGGTTTCAGCCCGTATGCGTGAGCGCTACCCCGAAGAAATGACCATCGTTATTCAACATTCCTACTGGGATTTGAAAGTTACCGAGGCCGGTTTTGAAATCGATCTGTCGTTTGATGAAATTCTTGAGCGTCTTCGCATTCCTTTTTCCGCACTCAAGGGGTTCTTTGACCCTCACGTGAAATTCGGGGTTCAGTTTGACACCAGTCACCTTGAAGCTGCAAACAGTGATGGCGACTTCGACGAAGAAGAAAAGACTGAAAAGCCCGTCGCCCGGTCCGTGCCCCAAGTTGCCCTGACGCCAAAAGTTGCCAAGAAGACTGCAAAGAAAAAATCTGCCCCAACTGCATCAAAGGCTGAAAGCAAAGCGCCATCAAAGCCTGCTGCAAAGGCTTCTGCAAAAAACGAAAAGCCCAAAGAGCAGAAAGCTATCGAGAGCGAAGGCGCAGAAATTGTGTCGCTCGACACCTTCCGCAAGAAAAAATGAGCTGTTCGGCAAAGGTGATAAACTGATGCTGCGCAAACACTCGGTCAGCATTCGTGGTCACCGGACCAGTTTCTCGATTGAAGATGAATTTTACCAGGAGCTTGTTGAAATCACCAAGGCAGGCAAATTGCCCTTGGCCAAGCTCATTTCACAGATTGATGGTTCACGCCAACCGGATGAAAACCTTTCATCCGCTCTCCGCCTGTTTGTACTTAAGTCATTGAAAGAGAACAATATTACTTTGTCTGGAACAACTTCTCCAAATTCTCAATAATATTTTTTCGAAGCCATTTGTTATTCCCGCCCGAAGTTGGCTCCTCCGGTTGACTGTTTTGGCTGGCACCTTGTTGGGAGTTTTCTACAGCGTTTAGTTCCGCCTGCTTCGCTTCAGCTTCTTCTACAACACGGGCTTCTTCTGCTTTGAGCGCTTCCTCGGCGAGATGAGCCTCTTCAGCCTGCCGCTCTTCTTCAGCAATGCGGTCCGCTTCCGCCTTGCGAGCCTCCTCAATCTGGCGTTCTTCCTCGGCGAGACGGGCTTCCTCAGCTTTTCGGGCTTCTTCCGCATTGCGGGCAGCCTCCGCTTCGCGAGCAATTTCTGCCTGCCGCTCTTCTTCTTCCCTTTCAGCTTCTTCGAGCCTCTTGCGCTCTTCTTCTTCCCGGATAATGCGAAGCTGTTCTTCAAGGATTAAACGTGCCTCTTCTTCCTTGCGCTCCCGGTATAGAACCTTGGCATGGGCCAGTTGAACGTCACGCCGAAGGCGTTGCTTTTCCAACACCGATGCTTCCATAATTTCCACCCGCCGCTGGCTGCGCTCAAATGCACGCAACGACAAAAACCCCTCCAAAGTACCGGTATCGATCGAAAGTTTGGGTTCGAAAATTGTCCCACTCCAGGCAAACCCTAATTCTGGGTCAGCTCCACTTATGGCCTCTTTTCCAGGATCAAACCGCATCACTGCATTCGCGTTGAATTCACCGGCGACCAGGTCAACTTCAAGATTACCGGCCAGCTTACTGCCTTGCGAATTACTTGCGATATTTCTGATGACGATCTTTCCCTGGCTGGCTGTGTAGGATGCATTAATTGCTTCAGTCGGGAAAGAAGCGATGAGAACCGTATCCTCGACCAATGCGGTTACCTGCTCTTTGCCTATTTCAAAATCCTCTGAATCAGACCGTGCAAGCATGTTTTCAAAACTGGCCGGATCAATTCCGCTCAATATCCCTGGCGAAACATCCACGACACCACTGCCAGTTGCAGATGCTACCATCCCCGAGAGGCTGCGCCCGGCAGACTCCAACGTCCCGTTGACCGACAATTTTCCTGTAAATACCCCACGTGCCCCAATGTGTTTTGTAAATTTTTCCGCATCGATGCTCTCCAGCTCAAAGCGCAAATCTCCAACGACAGTTCCCTCTGAGTTCTTGAGGCCAAGGTTCGCGCTTGCTTCGCCACCCAGTAGCCCGAATCGGGCCTGATTGAGATTAAGCGTGTTGTTAAGCAACACCAATTCAAACGAGGGCTTGGTCCCAACCAGGCCCCCACCCAAATTAATCACCTCCGCCCTGAGATCGATTTTTGCATCATGACCCTTGTATATTGGCTCGCCGAAGTTTTCCTCACTCCAAACTTCGGGGCCGATATCAATTGGTGAAATCGGCGAAATATCTCCACCGAATATACTGTTTGAAATCAGCGGGAGCGACAGGTGACCAAGATCCAGGTTGCCTTCAAGTCTGGGTCGCGCAAGCCCAAATCGCTTCAAGCTCAATTCGCCTGAAAATTTGTTGTTGCCAAGTTGGCCTTTCAAGCTGTGAAACCGCGTCTCTGCCGGACTGTGCCTCAAACCCAGGGATAGCGAAGCAGGCAATTTGGAATCCAGACCAACGCCGGGTATCCGGTACCCCGAAACCAACAGATAGGGCGCGATGTCGGCCGAGCCCAGGGTCAGCTCCAAGTCGGTATCAAATTCGCGCCAATCCGAAGATTTCAAAGTTCCCTTGGCGGTCGCATTTGTACCCGCTGCATCAGCTGCTACAAATGTTGTAAATCCGTCTTTTGCCTTACCTGAAAGTTCAAGCGTAGCGGAAAGCGGTCCAGGTGCGTCAACCGGCAGGGTATCAAATCCCAACTGCCGCAAAAGTCGCTCTGGTGAATCGTTCTCAACCGAGCCGGTAATGTTCAATTGCGTATCTGCGAATGTTTCCAGTCGGCCATTAAACCCGACACGAAAATCGATGTTGGTGCCACCCATTACCCCGCTAACCAACGCCTGTCCCCGTGACCCGGCATCCCTGGCCCTGGTATCCAACTCCACCTCAATAGAAGTATTTGACGTAAGCGCGGGATCAGAACGAAGCACATCAATCAGCGGCACCCCTTCGTGCAATTTATCCGCCAAAGACAAAAGCCCGTCCGCATGGGCACCTGTAACGGTAAGCTTCATATTTCCATTTGGTTTATCAAGCAGGTTTTCTATCCGCCCGGCGCTCTCAATACGCGCACCAAAGAATTCACCGGCATTCAGCCGCTCTACCGAAACTGCACCGTCTCGCACCTGCACATGGGCATCGACATCTTGAGCGGTAAAACTCTGTCCAACAAAATTGCCCTCAAGAACCTTCGCCTCAATTTCGATGTCCAGATCATGGTTGGTGAGATCGGAATTGCCGGGTTCGCGGGTTAGCGAGTAAATCGCTTTCAGATCATCAAGATTGATCCGGTCTCCCTCGAGCTGCGTAACAATTCCTGGTTGACCATTCGCCGGGGCCAACCGCTGCAGCTTGCCATGAAGCACAGCCTTGTCCAGAATCAGTTGCAGGTTGTCAAACGTTGCTTGTTGCTGTGAAATCGTAACATCAGCTGCCATTCCGACAGACTTGAGACGTCGAAATGCCGGATCAACCTCGCCGGAAACCCAGGATGCAAAACCGGTTGGCTGGCGAGAAGCAACAACCAAAGCGCCATTAAATCCGAAATCATCCCCAAGACCTACCCGGCCACTCGCCTCAAACTTTGTGTTACCCGGCAAAATTGCAGACAGCGAGCGAACATCCCAGCCTTTCCCGAGAGGCCGAACGACTGCCGATACTTCCCGAATAAAAGTATCACCAGCAACAATCGCCGGCAGCACGATGTCGATTTCCCCATCAATGAAAGGAACCGGTACACGTTCAAGCACCGACCGCAGGGCACCAATTCGTTGTTCAAGACTTGTAAGGCCTGTTATCGCCTGGGAGAGCTTGAGCCTGTCCAGGTCAATCTGACGCCCATCAACCTTGAGCCTGAAAAATACGGTTTTCCGGATGTCCGCAATCCCCTCGCCCGTAACCGTGTACGGGTCCTCACGCGCGCCCACTTCCAAACGGTACTCGGGTATTTTCACCGTTTCAGGGGTTGTTTCAAAACGCCCTTCAGAAACCACCGGAAGTGGTGCACTTTGCACTTCCATGGCTGCGATCTGTGCCTGGGGAAGCGGTGAAACCTTGAACGCGCCACGCCAGGAAAGCACTTCATTTTCCAGACTTACTGGCCCGTCAAGCAACAGGCGATAGGGCTGATCGGCCCTGCTCGCTTCAATTTTCACTCGAACCGCACCGGTGTCCTGCAGGGTTCCAGTGGCAATCTGAAAGCTGGATGAAGTTCCCTCCACCATTGCATTCGCATCAATCCGCCAAGGTCCGAGTAGTGACTTGGCGCTGAATTCGGCCTGAATATTCTCTAAATTCAGTCGACGCCCACCCGCTAGCCCATCTATCGAGATCGATCCGTTTTCAACTACCAGCTTGTCTATATTAATTCGGCCAGGGTCGACCAGCAGCTCTTTTCGACTGGTCCAGGCAATAGTGCCTTTTTCTTCAATCTTCAAATTGAGTTGCGGCCGCAACATCGCCATGTCCACGATACGCACTTCGCCGGAAAGGAACGGCATGAGTTCCGCATTAAACGAAAACCGCTCAACATTCATCAGCGGTGAGCCGTCAAGATTGCGGCCAACTTCCAGATCTTCAAAACTTACCGAAGGCAGCGGCAGGATACGCAGAGTAACGTCACCGCCCACAACAACCGGTTGTCCAACTACCCGTGAAGCTTCACGCTCAAAGTCAGCCTTGTAGGCACTCCAGTCGATAAAGATTGGGGCAATCAGCGCCGTAAACAGCACGGCGACAACAAGTGCCCCAGCAATAACGAACAACCGATATAACAACAACTCACTCCCGGATCATGAATTTCAGAAAATTCAGACCACTCAATTCCGTCAATCCCCCAGGCCAAGAACCTTTCCGGGGTTCATAATGTTGCGCGGGTCTATGGCTATTTTGAGAGCTGCCATAACATCCGCACCAGCGCCATGCTCCAGGCGTATAAATCTTCGCTTACCCTGACCAATGCCGTGTTCGCCGGTACAAGTACCTTCCATCGCCAGCGCGCGCATTGCCAGTTTTTCCATTACCGTTTCCGCGCGTTCAACTTCTGCCGGATCATTTTCATCAACCATGATAAGCGCATGAAAATTTCCGTCCCCCACATGCCCCACAACCGGGCCGTACAATCCTGCTTCCGCAATATCAGCCTGGGTTTGAGTAACACACTCCGCCAAGCGTGATATCGGCACACATACATCTGTCGAAAGACCACGTCGTGATTTGTCCTGTGCAGTCGTCGCCCAATATACGTCATGGCGGGCTTTCCACATGCGGTTGCGGTCTTCGGTTTTCGTTACCCAGTCAAATCCACTGCCACCAAATTCATCGGCTATCGCGCCAAACAGTTCTGCCTGTTCCTTTACTCCATTTTCAGAGCCATGAAATTCGAGCATTAACAACGGCGAAACTGGATATGAAAGGTTTGAATACTCATTCACTGCCTTGACGGTTTCCGCATCAAGCAATTCAATGCGTGCCATCGGCAACCCGCTCTGCATCGCGAGAATGGTTGTGTTGCACGCGGCCTCTACCGTTGGAAATGAACAAATCGCTGCAGACATTGCTTCGGGAATACCGAACAGGCGAACCGTCAACTCCGTGATGATCCCGAGCGTACCTTCCGAACCCACCAGCAATCGTGTCAAATCATAACCCGCAGAAGATTTCCGTGCGCGGTTTCCGGTTTTAACAATCCTTCCATCCGGCATCACAGCCGTCAGGCTGATGACGTTCTCCCGCATTGTACCGTAGCGCACCGCATTGGTGCCCGAGGCCCGGGTTGCAGCCATGCCACCGAGTGAAGCATTGGCTCCAGGATCGATTGGGAAAAACAGTCCGGTGTCGCGCAAATGCTCATTGAGTGCCTCACGCGTAACGCCTGCTTGTACAGTTACATCAAGATCTTCATCATTAACCGAAAGGATCGCATTCATCTCGTTGAGGTCAATTGATATTCCACCTGCCGGTGCATTGACCCCGCCTTCCAGTGATGTGCCAGTACCAAAGGGAATGACGGGCACATGGTGCTCTGCACAAACGCGAACCGTTTCCTGAACATCTTCGCTGGATCCTGCAAACACAACGGCATCTGGAAGTTGACCTGGGATATAGGTCGTCGTGTGACAATGCTGCTCGCGCAAGGCTTGGGAAGTTTTCAGCTTTTCGCCGAAGCGCTGTTTGAGGATACCAATCGCCGTCTCGATTCCCTCCTCGTTGCGCTCGAAAACTTCCAGATCCTTTAAGGCCACTGCATTCTCCAGACTGTCATCAGCTATCGCCGTACTTAGATACCGGACTACCTGACACCATGCAATCATCACGAATTTGTTGGGATGCTTGCGCCAACTCCCCAGTTGTGAAAAAACCAAGACACTACAAATAGTTCAGTGTGCCAAATGCCACATCGTCAGATGCCGGAAATCATCTCAAGGCTGCCTTCCCTGGTTTATGGGTGGATTGAGCCGAATGTCCGGGAATTTTTATCCACCAGACAACTCCAGGTATGGCTGGCAGCAATTCTCATAGGCTCCGGTGTTTCAATCGCTGCCATCGTCTTTCGCGAGCTGATCGGTGCTGTCCAACTTGTCTGGTTGGGTGACAGTTCTGAAAACATTTCAACCATTGTAAAGGGCCTGCCCTGGTATGTTGTTTTGTTGGCGCCTGCTGTTGGTGGGGCGGTGGTAGGCGCGGGTCTCGTGCATCTTGTGCCTCTAAGGCGTACCAGCGGTGTACCGGATGTGATCGAAGCCCGCACACGCGAGGGCCGCGACATTGAGATGAAGCCGGCACTGTGGTCGGCAGCGCTTACTGTCGTATCGCTGGGGTCAGGTGCGAGTGCCGGGCGTGAAGGTCCAATTGTACATCTGGGAGCCGCAATTTCTGCGCTGCTTGCCGGATTGTTCAAACTGCCCCTCTGGTCCAACAAGACCCTTCTGGCAAGCGGCGTGGCTGCAGCAGTTTCCGCGTCCTTTAATGCTCCGATTGCCGGTGTGCTGTTTGCTCACGAAATAATACTCGGTCACTATTCAAGACGCTCTTTCGTACCGATTGTTATTGCCTCGGTTGGCGGAACGGTTTTTTCAAGGTTGTGGTTCGGTGACATCGCTGCCTTCGATATCCCGGATTATCAAATCACATCATTTTGGGAGATACCTGCTTTCGCTCTATTGGGTATCGTTTGTGCGCTGGTTTCAGTGCTGTTTCAGTTTGCACTGGTGAGCACGGATTATGTCGCCCGCCATATCCATATTTCGCTTTACATCAGGCCGATAATTGGTGGCCTGATGATTGGTGCGATTGCCTTGCTGTTCCCGCAAGTTCTGGGCGTTGGTTATGAGGCTACCGACCAGGCACTCAAAAACCAGCTTTCCATCGAGCTGATGTTCGGACTGTTGTTTGCAAAAACCGCTGCAACTGCGATCACCCTGGCGTCAAGATTTGGCGGTGGGGTATTCTCGCCCGCGCTCTATATCGGCGCAATGACCGGCGGGGCATTTGGTTTGATTGCATCCGGGGTCTTTCCCGAACTGTCATCCAGTCAGGGGCTCTACTCAATTATTGGCATGGGTGCGGTCGCGGCCGCTGTGTTGGGCGCCCCGTTCTCAACCACCATGATCGTATTTGAGTTGACCGGCGGCTATGCGCTGACCATCGCCCTGTTGCTTGCCGTGTCAATTTCAACCGGCATCAACCAGGCAATCCATGGTCATTCATACTTCGAATGGCAGCTTGAAATGCGAGGCCTGTTCTTCCGTGATGGCCCGCACCGCTACATGATGCGAACAACAAAAGTTGAGGACTTCATGACGCCGGTTGATGACGGGGCAGAGCCGGAATTTTTCAATCCCGAACCTGAAAACACCGCACTTAACCGGTCTGACAATCTGGAGTCCGCACTTAGAACCTTCGATGATGGCGGCCACCAGCGCCTGCCGGTCATAGATGATGAAAGTGGAGACAACAAAATCATTGGCTGGGCAACACAGGTTCGTGCACTCGCCTATTTTAACAAATCTCTGGTAGATGCCAGTGAAGAAGAACACCGGCAATAGATTGGTCGACAATCAACCACTTCCAGACTGTTGCTGGAAATACTCCCGCAACAGCCCTACCCGTCTGGGTCGAAACGATTCATCCAGAAACTCAATCGATTGAATGCGGTCGAGCCTGAACATACGAAAATCTTCACGCAGACAGCACCAGGCGACGATGGCTTGCACCTTGTCAAAAAAGCAGACACTCAGCGGCCAGATTTTACGCTCAGAATGTTGTTCCTTTAAATCCAGGTAGCTTAGATGGACTACCTGTTCATCCCAGATCGCTTCGCGTAATCGCGAAAGCTCAACATCAGATTCGGGATGCTGCCTAAAAAGAAACGTACCGACTGTCGAATGGCGCAATCGCAGCCGCATATCAGCGGGAAGACTCGCCTCCAATTTCGCCAACGCATTTTGCGCCGCATAGGTGAACTCGGAATTGCCGAGTTTTGCAACGGTAGTGAGCCCAAGCGCCAACGCCTCTACCTCATCTGCCTCAAACTGCATTGGCGGCAGTGAAGAATCCTCCGTCAGCGTGTAACCATACCCCGCTTCACCGTCGATAATGGCGCCCGACGTGCGCAAACTTTGAATGTCGCGATAGATACTGCGTTGAGATACTTCCATCTCGTCGGCAAGCCGGCTTGCTGTAACCGGTGACGGCAAGCGGCGCATTGCCTGCACAAGTCGAATGAGGCGGTCAGAACGGCTCATGTTTTCCAGTCCCTTTGGAGAAATTCAAATTAGCTTACCACTGCTGCCAATAACTGTCAGGAGCATATTGCTATCAATCTGGCTTCATAGTTGAACCCCAACCCAAGGAACTAAAATGCTCGAACTACAAACCTTCGGCCCAGCCTTCGGACTGGCAAGTGCCAGCTCCCCGTGCCTCAAAGCCATGGGCCTGTTGAACATGGCAAACCTCGACTGGAAGCCTGACTTTGCGGCAGACCTCGAAAAAAGCCCCATGCACAAGTTTCCGGTGCTGAAGGATGGCGACCAAATCATCCCGGACAGCAGTTTCATCCAACAGCATCTCGAGAAAAATTATGGCGCGGATTTCGGTAGCTGGTTAACTCCAGAACAACGCGCTACCGCCCATGCATTTAACCGCATGGCGGAAGAACATATCTATTTCGCCACCGTAAACGACCGCTGGAACAATGATGCAAACTGGGAACACATCAAGGCACTGTTCTTCTCAGGTGCTCCGGCGGAAATTTCAGACACTGTAAGAAGCCAGGTTGTTGCTGGTTTGATGACAAATGGTATCGCTCGTTTTCCAACAGAAATGTTGGTGGAACGCATCGGCAAAGATGTGAACGCTATCGCTGATTATCTCGGCGACAAATCCTTCCTGTTCGGCGACCGAGCCTGTTTTGCAGATATTGCAGTCGCAGCCCAACTCGCAGCTATGGCAGTTTCACCAGAAAAGTCCCCATTTGCCGATCTTATCAACAGCCATCCAACCATACCGGCTTGGATTGAACGGGTTAGCAAGAACTACTTCCCGGACAGTGTCGATCTTGCAGCTTGACGTTTACTGTTAGCAGAGCGAACCGACACACCAATCAGCAGGAGTAATAAATCAATGTTCATGGTGCTTCTGAAATTTTCGGGCAACAAAGCGAATGCCAGCCAGTTCATGGAAGGCCACAACACGTGGATTAAGCGTGGATTTGACGATGGCGTGTTTTTGTTGGTCGGCAGCTTGCAACCCAATGCGGGTGGCGGGATCATGGCTCACAACACAACTCTTTCAGACTTGAAAAGCAGAGTAGAGACAGACCCGTTCGTAGCAGAAAAAGTCGTGACTGCCGAGATACTGGAAATCACTCCATCAAAGACGGATAAACGACTGAATTTCTTACTGGATTGAGCAGAAAAAACACCGGCGTTGGAGATCGCCGGTGTTTACTTCCGCACGGCAATCAACCCGGCCGCTGCAATCAGCACTATGCCGGCTGCAGTAATGGCATCCGGTACTTCGCCAAAGAATAATAGGCCCCATAGGGCCGCGAAGGCCAAATAGGAAAAATCAAATGCAGCAACAGTTGATGATGGACCCGACTGATAGGCGATTGCCGCAAATACACTGCCAATGATTATCGAAGTTGCCAACAGAACCATAGCAATCCATTCCCATGAACCCATGGCAGTCCATTCTCCCAACAGAAAAGTGTTAGCTCCAACTTGGCTTTCCGTTGGGGACCACAATGCAATGAGAAGCGTTGCGATGCTGCCCACCCCTATGAACGTGACATTTAGAGCAAAAGACAGAACCAACGGACTTTCGCCCCGACATTTTGTCCGCGTCAAAATCATCGAGAATGCAAACAATATGGCGGACACAAGCGGTAGCAATGCGTGCGCGTTAAAGTCCTCGGCCTGGGGCCGCAGTATCAACAGCACTCCGCCAAATCCCAGCGCCATGGCAAACCAGCCAAGTGCACCAACTTTTTCCCCCACAAAGATCGCGGCAAATAACGTTATGAACAGCGGCAAGGTGTAGTAGACAGCAGCAGCTACAGAAAGTTCAACTTTCGGCAAGGCCGCATAGTAGATCACCCACATCAAGGTGAGCATCAGGCTCCTCAACAGGGTCCAGCCAAAATGGAGCGGAATAAACGAGGCGTCTGGTTCTCGCAGCTTGATGATTGTGATCAACACTGGAACGGTAATTACCGAGCGCATCACAAACAACTGCCAGAGCTGAAAACCGGTGCTGATCAATTTTATAAGCGCATCACCAAGCGACAGTGCAAACACGGCAAATATGACAGAGAAGACCGCGAGCCGAACGTTATCACCCTCTGCCGGGATACCTTGCTTCACGTCTTCTACCTTCCCGACTCAGCAA
Organism: Hyphomicrobiales bacterium; assembly: GCA_021775415.1. GTDB lineage: Bacteria > Pseudomonadota > Alphaproteobacteria > Rhizobiales > Rhizobiaceae > JAALLB01. The sequence continues at coordinate 126,040 of JAJFHV010000016.1, forward strand.
ATCAACGAACAGGTATATTACCAAACGTTGAGGCTTCGGTGCAGCAAAATAATCAGAAGAGGAAAAAGGCTAATTTTCTACCGGGCGCGAAATGCATTTGCGACACTGGAAAACTCCATTCGGCCAAATCCCGGCAGCTTGAGCGCAGGATTCAAAATATCAACGCCTGCGACTAACCCCATGAAATGAATCTCGAATCCATTCCTCGCACCAATCGCAAATCCGATCAGCCCATCCCAGGTCACAATGAGGTTTCGCCAGTCCGGATCAATTTGAATGCGCCTGTTACCGGAAAGATAGTCGCGACCCACCGCATTGGAAGGAAGCGCAATCCCCAACTCAGGCACCGCGTTCACTACATGCGCAACAAAGCTGTTTGAATTCGGGCCGGGCCAGATGCGATACCCTCCCCGCTCGGAATGCGGATAGGATTTAATTGCAGATTCGATATTCGGAATGAGGCCATTTGCCAGATCCCCATGCAATTCAAATATGATCTCCGGTGCGTTTGAATACCAGCGAGCATCGGCCGCATAGGCATTGCGGCGAACCGGCTCACCCCACCCCAATTTGTCATATCGGCTGTATCGGGTAGCTCCTGCCTGCTTGGTGACAATCCAGCTGTGCAATGAGAGAGCCCCCTTCATGCCACCGGTTCGCGCAACCATCACGTAAACAGCGGCAGAATTATCCTTGCCCGGGTCTGGCAGCACGTCCGCACTTTGCCAATTGGCTGTGCGCCAACTTGATGGGCGTTCCTTCAAACTCCACCAGCCAAGCGACAGCCCTGCAGGCAGCAAAAACAGGATTATAATCAACAGAACCATTTTTTTTAGAACACTCGCCAGATATGAAATCACAATGGAATTCCCGCCAATTGGTTTCATAGGCCGCTAAAGCAGGATTGTGGGGAGAAAATGACACGTTCACTCCGATTGAACAGGGAAAGCAGCCCGCAAAATTGATTGGGGCAAACAGTTTTCCGCTTGTCCGCATCCCCGCTCTATGACAAATTCCAGTTGATTGCCATCTAGCATGAAAGAGGATTGGTCGATGAGCGTTGAACCCCTACACACGGAAGGCGACAATCTTTCCAACCTTCCCTTCTATCAAGAGCGCGTTGACCTTGCTGCCGCATTTCGTTGGACTGTGCGCTTCAACATGCACGAGGCGGTTGCCAATCATTTTTCGCTTGCCGTAAACGATGATGGTTCCCGGTTCCTGATCAACCCTAATCAGCGGCACTTTTCGTTGATCAAGGCGAGTGACCTTCTGTTGCTGGACGCCAATGATCCTTCAACACTTGACCGACCGGATGCGCCGGATGAGACCGCATGGGGCCTTCACGGTGCCGTGCATCGCAATTGCCCGCATGCGCGCTGTGTGCTGCACGTACATTCCGTTCATGCAACCGTGCTCGCAAGTCTTGCCGACAGCACATTGAAACCGATCGACCAAAACAGCGCGATTTTCTTCAACCGCCATGTTGTAGATAATGAGTACGGAGGCCTTGCCTTTGAGGAAGAGGGCGAACGCTGTTCGCAGCTTCTATCTGATCCCAAAGTCAAGGTGATGGTCATGGGCAATCACGGCGTCATGATTATTGGGGATACGGTGGCGGACACTTTCGACCGGCTTTATTATTTTGAGCGCGCTGCCGAGACTTACATCAAGGCACTTTGGACAGGCCAACCTTTGAGGGTACTATCTGACGAAGTTGCGGAAAAAACCGCCAGCGAAATCGAGCGGTATGGAAATTCAGATGGGCGCCATTTATCAGACCTGAAAGAAATCCTCGATCGCGAAGAACCGGATTACAAACACTGATCATCATTCTCAATCGTGCGTGAGATCAGGTCCGGTTTTCATCAAGCCAGATGCGAACTTTCTGAAGCATCGGTATTGCGTTGTCGATCTCATCTCTTCCAACAATCTCGACAAAGGCGCTCATCGCCTTCGCGATTTCGGCCAATGCATCCCGGTGCGCAACGCGTCCCCGATCAGTTATCGAAACGATTTTTGAGCGCCCGTCACTTTCATGCGGCTCAATTGCAATGAAGCCCTTGCCGTCAAGTTGCTTCAGCGTGTTGGTCATCGCTCCCTTCGTCACCTGAAACGCATTGGCGAGCCCTAGTGGCGATTTTGATGGAAGACCACGGCTAAAGTGATTGAGCACCGTAAACTGCGACATGGTCAAACCGTGTGGAAGCATACGTTCCACACGGTTTGAAACAAGCTGGTTGATGATTCCGATTTCATTGAAAAACCGGAAATAGGTCTCCGTATCCGGTTCACTCATTGCAGCGAGCCTTTCATCGTCATGCGCCTTTTCGAATTCTGGTTTCATAACCCCAGCGGGGGCTGGGCTCGGGTTTAGCACCATATCCTATAGTTGCCAGCATTTGCAGCGTTTCACTCTCCGCAACCCCCAACTCATCGCGAGCCGCCAAGTAGTAGGGCGCAACCTCCTCATATTCCTGCAGCGATTGTGACACCGGGTGCATGGCAATCCCAAGTTCTGTTGCTTTAAAATTAAAACGCACATAATCGCGTCCGGCGGCAATTTGATCCTTACGCGTGTTGCCAGCCGTTTTGACATACACATACCCCATGGCCGACATCATGGAAGGTTTCAAAATCGCAACAGACTGGGAAAACATGGCACTGTTTTGATCAAGCATCCCCTTGGGATCGAGTTGACCTAAAAGGCTCAGGCTCTCCAAAAATGCTCCGCCCAGATCAATACCATCCGGATTGGCCTCAATTTCCGCTTTGCCCACACGCATCAGATCCACACTCTCCTTAGCTGGGAGGTAGGTCCGAATTTCCGTATCGAGCGCTTCCCAGGTCAGTTTTCGCATCCTCTCTATCTGCGCTGCATCCGTGACCATGCCCTGGAGAGTTTCGTGCTTCGCAGAACCGGTAATTGCCGCAACATCACTTGTCGCGACCGGTCGTGACACATCAAGTTCATCCTTGTTTGATCGCCTCAAGAAAATTTGGTCAAACAGGGGATCCGCATTCAAGGCACCATCTTCAACAAATTTGATCCGCGCCACTGGCCGCTTATCAAGCCGCGGGAAATTCTCACCCCCGGGAAAGGTTTCGATTTCTGTTCGCCATCCGGCAGCATTGGCCGCAATGTCCAGCACTTCAAGAAAACAGCCCAGACCAATCGTGATCTGTCGATCAAAGGGGTCTGTATGCGGTAGGCGACGATTAAGATCGCAGTAAAGCTCAACCGTATCCGCACCTACCAAGTCCACCAGCCAGGGCTGACGATTGTGCGGATTCGGCGCAAGAATTGCATGGGAAAGCGCTATGCGGCGCGGATCCTCATTGCTGGAAAGCGCATGGGTCTCTTTCCAGGGTGCAAGGGCACGATGGGGGGTGCGGGTGGTTAGAAATCCACCTGCTGCAGCGGCCGCGACAATCACGCCACCACCCATGACCTTCAGAATTTTTCTACGATCGGGATTCATTTTCGGACTCCATTTAGTTCAACTATAAACTATATAGTTTAGCATTAAACTATTATCAAAGGTCATTTTGAAATTTTAATATGCGACATGAATGTGCAATTTTTGGAATGCAGACGAACGCATTCAAAGATATGGTGATCTGGAAGGAAATTCACATCAAGATCAAGCGGAGTACACACACTGTCTCACCTGCGTAGACTGACTTATCAGCCCCCTCCCCGTGAACGTCAGTAGCAGATGCATCATTGAAGTTGGGCTTTCCCCTGCTGACAAAATGATGTGTCGGTGAGTTGTCACACCGCAATTGTGACACGCAGCCTTTTTTCGCCGGTAGGTTTCCAACATTGTGGAAACTACCCGGCTACAATGACACTCTGGCAGAGGGCCAATTACAATGTCCAAAAAACCCAATATTTTGATCTTCATGGTCGATCAACTGAATGGAACACTGTTTCCCGATGGTGGTCCGGCAAAATTCCTGCATGCACCAAATTTGAAAAAACTGGCGAAACGCGCAACCCGGTTTGCCAAAAATTACACTGCCAGTCCTCTGTGCGCACCAGGTCGGGCATCGTTCATGTCGGGCCAATTGCCTTCACGTACCGGTGTGTATGACAATGCTGCAGAATTCCCCTCTACAGTTCCAACCTATGCGCACCATCTGCGCAGCGCCGGTTACCACACCTGCCTTTCGGGCAAGATGCATTTTGTTGGCGCTGACCAGTTGCATGGTTTTGAAGAGCGGTTGACGACGGATATATATCCGGCTGACTTTGGCTGGACGCCGGACTATCGCAAACCCGGAGAGCGAATTGAATGGTGGTACCACACGCTTGCTTCAGTAAACAACGCTGGCATTGCCGAAACCAGCCACCAGCATGAATACGATGATGAGGTCGCGTATTTCGCGACACAAAAACTTTATCAGCTCTCAAGGCGGCTGGATGATCGTCCCTGGTGCCTGACGGTCAGCTTCACCCATCCACATGATCCCTATGTGGCGCGCCGCAAATACTGGGATCTATATGAAGACTGCGAGCATCTGGATCCAGAGGTGCCAACGATTCCGTTTGATAAACATGATGCCCACTCCCAACGAATCTTTCTCGCCAACGATTACACAAAGTACGACATTAAGAAGGAAGACATTCGCCGTTCAAGACGCGCCTACTTTGCCAACATTTCCTACATCGACGACAAGATTGGTGAAGTCCTGACCGCTCTTGAGGGTGGAAGGATGGACGAAGACACCATCATTATGTTCTGTTCCGATCACGGCGACATGATTGGTGAGCGCGGATTATGGTTCAAGATGAGTTTCTTTGAGGGTTCTTCCCGCACCCCATTGATGATCGCAGCACCGGGCATGAAACCCGGCAGTGTCAAACAACCGGTTTCCAATCTCGACATCAATCCAACCCTGTGCGAACTGGCAGGCATCGACCTCACGAGCTTCATGCCATGGACCGACGGCCACAGTCTTGTGCCGATTTCAAACGGAGAGAAACGCCCCGAACCGGTGCCAATAGAATATGCGGCCGAAGCCTCCTATGCACCTTTGGTCTGTCTCGTTGACGGCCGATACAAGTTCAGCGTCTGCGAAATTGACCCACCTTTGTTGTTCGATTTGAAGAATGATCCGCATGAACGAACCAATCTTGTTGGGGATCCGGCCCACAAAAAGATAGTCGAACGCATGTCATTGGCGGTGGCAGAAAGGTGGGATTTACTTCGCTTTGATACAGAGGTCCGTGCCAGTCAGGCTGCCCGCTGGGTCGTCTATGAAGCACTGCGTAATGGGGAATACTATCCGTGGGATTTCCAGCCATTGCAAAAGGCATCGGAACGCTACATGCGCAACCACATGGACTTGAATGTGCTGGAAGAAGAAAACCGCTACCCGCGCGGCGAGTAGTTACTCAATCACCACCCGGTGCGCGATGTCCTTGCCATTTGTTATGGTGATCCACTTGAATCCGGCCATGCGGGCAAGGTCATAAAAACCCAGCCGCTCGACTTGTCCGATCTTGGCAAACAAGGGAGAGGTTCGCGCATCGGAAGTCATTGATGCCAACAGCGCTCTCAACCGATACAGAGTGTTGTAGCGCCCCTCCTCCACAGCCACGATAATCAGCTTTTCGCTTTCAGCACCTTTGGCGTACATGTGATAGCCAGGTGGATAAGGATACTTCTTTTGCAACTGATCCAATCCCACGATGAACGAAATCCTGGAACGTCGACTGACGCCCGGGATGGGAGGCACAGGAGATTTGTATAGTTCTTCGGTTTGGGGCTCAGGATAATTGTATCCCGCATGCCGGTCACCTGCCAGCGCGGCACCTGCAAACAGTGCGCTGATCAACACAAAGGCAGTAAAAATATTGTAGCATGCTTTTTGAATCATGAATTACTTCCTGAAAATCGTTGAAAGCGGAGACTGGCACAGATCGGACTATCGCACCATTCACCACAGGTAACTTTATCTCAACTATCAGTGCATGGCTGTTTGAAATTTCAGATTGCTATTCTTCAGATCGCTCAGCTTCCACCCGATCCGCCCTGCAGAACTTTCGGTCCACAAACCACGCTCCTGTTGCAGCGGCGAAAGTGGCAGCAAGCAGCAACGCGGAAAGCCACCAATGACCGTTAAGCTCCGCTGTTCCGGTCATCAAATCCGAGAAGGATTTTAAACCGGTCAGTATCGCCAGCACATAAACAAAAATTGCAGCTGTTCGAATAAACAGGCTCAATGGTCTGCGCTCTTGTCACCGGTTAGAAGCGCCCACAGCCGATCCACTACAGGATTTACGAGGCTAAGCAACAAGAAAATAACAAGAACGGACATCAGAAAACGAAAATCCTGAAGCATCGCGAAGCGAGCGTATTTCGGTACTTCTGTCCACAACCACCAGCATGCGGCAATCGCCAACGCTGTCAGGACAACTGACACGACCAAACGAAATATCGATGCTCCGTTCATCGCAATTTCCTTACCGTATCAATATCCATCTTTAAGACATTGAGATTATCGAGGCGTTCGACCTCACCCTCCACCTCAATCATGAGGGCGGTCAGATCGTAAATGCGCTCATCCAGCACATTACCATTCTTGTCTGCCAGCAGAAAAAACGTACTGCCAGCAACCGGCCCGGTGCTGACAAACACCGGCGGAATACCGCCAATCATGCAGAAATTCGCGCACGCCTTGTGTGCAAGCCCTCTTCCCGGCCGCATCGCACCGGCGTTGCACTTGCCGTCACAAATTTCACCTGTAAGCCGCCATTTGCCAAGTTGTTTGCGGGGCGCAGGCGTATAGGCAGCAACTTCATCTGAAGCCACAAGCCTCATCTTGCCACCAATCTGCAACATCTCTATTTCACCGCGCTTGAGAAGAACGCCCTGCGCGCTGACCGCCTTGCCATCAAGACCGTTCGCTTCTTCAAGAACCCCACGTTTGCCCTGCCCCGACATCATCAAGGTTGTTGCCGGTTCACCGTTCTCACCCGCTGGTAGTCGCAGCACCGGAAATGGATGCAGTTCCAAAATGCCGGTTGTCTGATAGCGTTGGCTAAACCGGCCCGGACCCGGGTCACCTTGCGAAGCAGACAACATCATCGCAATTGCCGCAAATCCACTGACAAACAGCGCGAATGTCACCATCAGGAATGGAAACAGCGCTTTGGGTATCTTCTTGCTGAACCCCATATAAAACGGCCGCGGACGACCCGGTTCCCGATTTGGCGCGATACTCATTTGCGCCTCCCGAGCTTTACTGGTTCAACATAGGTTCCAGGCGGCAGGGCCTCAGGATCGAGCAGCACCAAATCGCCTTTGAGCTTCAGGCGGTAGGTGGAAATCTTTTCTTCAAACGGCGGAGGCGAGCGTCCATCCGCAAGCCGGTACATGTATCCGTGCCAGGGACAGGTAATGCAATCAGCAATAATCTTTCCCTCTCCCAGCGGGCCGTTTTGATGGGCACACACATTACTGACTGCTGATAGCGTTTCCTTGTGGCGGAAAATCGCAACCCTTTCATCGTCTCCAAGCGCCACAACAACTGCACGCTTGTCCTCAATGTCATCTATCTTGCAGGCCTCTACCCAAGGCTTGGCGGTATCACCGGCTGGCACCAGTGCCATTGCAGCATCAGCTTGAGAACCAAGTCGGACCGCAATCAGATGAAGCGAACAGACCGCAACAACGCAGATCGTTACAACTGTAGTGAATACCGGATCGCTCGCCGCTTGCAGGGAACCGAGCACGATGTGCAGCACAATCGAACCATAAGCAAAATAAAGCCCCATATGCAGGGTCTTCCACACCGGTGGTGACAGAAAACTCAACCAGAAATCATGGCTGGTGAACGCAAGCGCCAACAGCACAACAAGGGCAAAAACCCCAAATGCCTCAAACGGAAATCCAAGTAACTGACCATAGCTGGTATTCGCTGCCAACAACGCGACATACGGATCGACCGGGCTGAACGCGAAATACCAACCCAGCACATAGCTTGCATGAACGCTGGCAACACTTGCCGTCATCACACCCAGATGCCTGCGGTTATAGAGCAGCGGCAAAAACCGGTTATCAATTCGCGCCAGCGGTCCGATGCACAACGCACAGGTCAGCAACAAAAACGCACAAGATCCGAACGCCCGCATCCTCAGGATCGCACCATCAAGTGGCAAACTAACCTCCTGAAACATTGGTCCGATGCGCAGATACGCCAAAATGTAGATAAACACTGCAGACAGTAGCACTGCATCATAAATGATCTTGTTGCGGTTCCAAAGGACCGGCTTGAATTGGACACTCAATAGCTATTCCTTCGCCGGTTCGATTTGGACAGCCGGACGATCAGGCGGCACAGTCTGCTTCACAAAGAGACCCGCCAACAAAATCAGCGGCAATAATATACCAAGCACCATCCAGATCTTTCGATGACCGCGCTGAAGTGAACGCTTCATGATTTTTCACCAACTGAATTATGAACCAGGTACCAGCGCCACAAAACCAGTGGCCAGAGCATGCACAGCCCCGGCACCAGCAACGCCCGAAAAACAAAGCTGCCTTTTGAGCCTGGTTCCACCCGTTCAATTCCAAAAATCAAAAACAATCCTGCAACTACCGCACCAGCGACCAGATAATATTCAACAAAACTTACAATCTGTTCAGCGGCAATCATGACGGTCCCGATTCCTTCTTTACGGAGGTCTAGGCTAGATTAGGAACAAACTATTCGCAACAGCACCCGCAATCACGGTTATCTTGAAGTCAGACAATAAAATTTGACCTTGAGGATTTTCACTGACAGGTTTCCGGCAATTGGCCTGCAATTCAAAAGTATATGGACCGCCCATGTCATCAAATCCCCTACACTCCCGGTTGGCTTGCTGCCTTACTTTGTGTTTACTGATTGTGCTCATGACGGCTCCAAGCAAAGTCGCCCAGGCCGCAGACCTCGTATTGCACAATGGTGAAATTTATACGGTGAATGCCAAACAGCCCTGGGTAAACGCGATCGCCATCAAAGATGGTCGGATCATCTTTTCTGGCAGCAATGAGGCGGCTGAAGACCATATCCTGGACAGCACAAAAGTCGTGGATTTGAACGGCCGATTTGTGATGCCGGGAATTCACGATGTGCATACACATCCGCTGGAAGCAAACAACCTTGCTTTGGGAGATTGTATTTTAACGGCAGGTCGCCGGGCAAAAAGCCAACTCTCAAAAATTCGCAAATGCGCTGCTCAACAAAGTGACAGCGAATGGGTAACCGGCTGGGGTCACTACATCGACGACGTCCTCGGAACAAAAATTCCCCCGGCCAAACTGCTTGATCAGGCGGTTCCAGATCGCCCGGCAATCATGATGGAGTTCACTTCCCATTCCATGTGGGTGAACACAAAGGCGCTTGAGCTTGCAGGGATTACCGCTGAGACGCCCAATCCGGTGGGGGGTGTCATCGTCAAGGACAAGAAAACCGGCAAACCCAATGGCCTGTTGATAGACAATGCCGGCAACATGATCTGGGAACTACCGCTTAAACCGAACAAGCACCTGCTCAACCTTGCCTATGAAGGCCTGTTGGAAGGCTTGGACAAGCTTGCCGAAAACGGCATCACCTCGATTGCCGATGCGCGGGTTTACTGGACCCGAGACCATCACAAAGTCTGGCAACGGGCAGAGCGCGAAGGAACCCTTACGGCCCGAGTCGTCATGGGGCTTTGGGGATATCCGCAGTTTGGTGACGATCAAATTGAAACCCTCAAAGCCATGTATTCAAATGATCCGGACCGGCTGTTAAGAGCCTCTCAAATCAAGCTGTACAGCGATGGCGTACCCGGTATCGGGAGCGCCGCCATGAAGCAACCATACGATTATGATTACGGATTGATACCGGGTAACCGAGGGCTCAATTATTTTTCACAAGCCCGAATGACCAAGTACATCACGGAGCTGGAGAAGGTTGGATTCGACTTTCACATTCATGCACTGGGTGATCGTGGCATTCATGAATCCCTCAATGCAATTGAAGCTGCGGCAAAGATCAATGGTGACGGCGAGAAACGCCGGCATCGTCTCACCCATCTCGAGATCATGGACAAGGTGGATGCACCGCGTTTCAAAGAACTTGGCGTCATCGCGGATTTTCAGGTGGCGGGAGATTGGACCCATCCACACGAGTACCGACGTGATACAAATTACCTGATCGGAAAACGGGCAAACGCCGCGATCCCCTTGAAAACAGTTTACGAAACAGGCGCAATCATAAATCTTTCCAGCGACTATGATGTCAGCACGATGAACCCGTTTGTCGGCATGCAAAATGCCCGCACCCGCAAAGGCCAACACTTGCCGGACATGGATGCGGTGATCCGCGCCTACACCATCAACGGAGCCTACACGCTAAGGCAGGAAGATCGCACCGGGTCGCTGGAAGTTGGCAAATACGCTGACCTTGTTGTTCTCGACCAGAACCTTTTTAAGGTGAAGCACCGCCAGATCAGCAAGACCAAAGTGCTGTGGACCCTGCTTGCAGGCGAAGAGGTTTATCGGGATAGTTCATTTTCCAATTAGAATTGAATAATCAACGAAAGAAATTGCAATGCTAAAGCGCGCCACTTCGATTGCCGAAATGCTCACCGTTATGTCAAACTTTGCCACCGGCGAGGGCGTAGGCAGGGGATTGGCTTATAAACCTCAATCAACCGACGTGTTCATTACGCCCTACCCAAAATGCGGCACTACCTGGACCCAGCAGATCGTGCATGGTTTGCGAACTCGTGGCTCCATGGATTTTTCTGAGATAACCGAAGTGGTACCCTGGCTGGAACTTGCCCATGATATGAATATGGACGTCGATGCTCCGCAGATTGCCAGTCCCCGTGCATTCAAATCCCATCTTGGTTGGGATGATATCCCGAAGGGTGGGCGCTACATCAACGTCTATCGGGATCCGAGCGACGCGCTGGTTTCAATGTATCGGTTTTTCGAGGGCTGGGTATTTGAAACCGGAACAATATCCCTTGATGAGTTCGCGACGGAATATTTCCTGGTGCGGGACGGCAGTCAGAACTATTGGCAACATGCTGCCTCGTGGTGGCGACAAGGAAGCCGTGAAAATGTCCTGCTGCTTTGTTTCGAGCAAATGAGGCAAGATTTACCCGACACCGTCCGGCGTATCGCCAACTTTATCAACTGTCCGCTTGATGACGAATTGCATGAATTGGCCGTGAGACAGTCTGGTATCGAGTTCATGAAACAACATGCTCATCAGTTTGATGATCATCTAATCAGGGAATCCCGCGATGAAGCATGCGGTCTGCCAACCGGAGGCAACTCTTCAAAAGTCCGCCAGGGTATATCGGGCGAAGGTAATCAGCTTTCTTCGGATACCGCCGGCGCAATGGACAGAAAATGGGAGGATACAATGGCGAGAGAATTTGGACTTGATTCCTACCGGCAACTACTGGAGGCCTGTCACGCTTAAGCGAGGACAGATAAAACCCCGATCACTCATTTCCCGCAAAAATGTTATTTGACTTCAAACAGTTTCAAAGACGAATAACAGCGCCGATGATATTACAACAGCAGTGATTGCAACTGGCGTTTGGACATGAAGGGTTATCAATATGTGTGAACTTTTTGCGATGTCATCGCGTACCCCATCAACATTGAACTACTCGCTCAATGAGTTTGCAAAGCATGGTGGGCTGACCCACAAAAACAAGTCTGGTTGGGGCATTGCCTATTTTGAGGAGAATGACGTCTTCATGGTCAAGGAGGCGCTTCCTGCAAGCGATAGCCCGCTGGCCAAATACATTTCCGATGAAGGAAGATCGAGCAGTTGCGTGATAGCCCATGTCAGGCTTGCAACCGTCGGTACACCCTCACTGAAAAACACGCATCCGTTTCGCCGTGCCCTTGGCGGCCATATGCATGTGTTTGCCCACAATGGGACCCTAAACGGCCTTCATGATGACCATGACAAACAGATCCTGCACTATGAACCCTTGGGCGACACAGATTCTGAACTGGCCTTCTGTCTGTTGTTGGAGCGGATGCGCACGCTATGGCTGGAGCGATCTGAGGTGATCCCACCGGTTGATGAGCGCCTTTCAGTGTTCGCAGAGTTCGCCGGAGAAATGAAAGAACGGGGCTCGGCAAACTTTCTTTACAGCGATGGGGATACCCTGTTTGCCCACGCACATCGGCGAATTTACGAGGAAAATGGAGGGTTCAGTGACCCCAGGGCTCCTGGTCTCAGCATCAGGAACTGCATGGCCTGCCACCAGGGACCGGAATACACCTGCGATGGATTAAACGTGCATCTGGCAGACCCAAGCACGACACTGCTTGCCAGTGTGCCGCTTGATGAACATGGCTGGGATCCTTTGCCGGAAGGCGTTGCGCTGGCGATCCAGTCCGGCAAGGAAGTTGACCGGGTGGATACCTGATTGGGGCGATTCCCGCCCGCTTTCTCAATTGCTTGGTGCCCCTAGACCAATTCGGTCGCTTTAACTAACATTTGAAAGCCACACAATTCTCGCTAACGGGAGAGTCTGATGCAAGCTTCACATGTTGCGCGAAACCGCACCGAAACAGCCTATGAGATCACAGCGATTGAAAGTGATGAGCACCTGCTAAGAATTGACTGGGATGATGGTCATCGCTCTGAATTTCATATGGTTTGGCTACGCGACAATTGTAGCTGCGAGGAATGCGGAGATCACAGCGGCGGACACCGGTTCTTTGAACTCGGCATGCTGCCAGACTCCTACTCAAATGAAGCGAACCTTGTTGACGGCATGGTGCAGATAAAGTGGCTGGAGGGCCATCACGTTACAAAATTCGATCCAGCTTGGCTCCGGGCGCATTGTTATGCCGATAACGAGCGGCGCAAACGTCGACATCACCCGATAACCTGGGATGCATCAATAACAGGAAATGTTCCGGAAGTTGATTATCCAAAGGCACGGGAAGACGATGCAGAACTACTCAAACTTTATGACAGCGTGCGCACCCATGGCATTTGCCTATTGCGGAATGTACCAGCTGAAGTGAGCGCTACGGAAGAACTGGCAAGCCTGCTCAGTTATGTGCGTGAAACCCATTACGGAAGGGTTTTCGAAATCATCTCGACGCCAAATCCGGTTGTCATTGCCAACGCCCCGGTTCCCTTGCGCCCCCACACCGACGAAAACTTTCGCGAACCGCCGCCCGGCATTATGATCTTTCATTCAATCCGGGCAAGCGAAGATGGCGGTGGTGCTTCAGTTATGACTGATGGATTCAAGCTCGCGGAAGATTTCAAGAAGATGTACCCGAAGCAATATGAACTTTTGACCCGGGCACCCATCCCCCATCGCAGATTTACAGATGGTGTTGGATTACGCGCTGAGGCTCCGGTAATCAGCCTCGATTATTTTGGCAACATTTCGGAGTTTCGCCTGAACGATCGCACCATGGGTCCGATTGATCTGCCTGGTGACATGGTTGAACCGGTCTACGATGCACTCGCCAAATTGTTTGAGCTCTCCTATGACAGCAAATATCATATGGAGCATTTGCTGATGGATGGTGAAGCGCTGGTGTTTGACAACGCCCGTGTGCTGCATGCGCGAAACGGCTTCAATGGCAATCGCCATGTGCGTCTGACCCATGTGGGTAGTGATGAATTTTACAGCCGCTGGCGGCTACTTCGCAGCAGCCTGCAAGGCGACATAAATCTTATTTAGGAAACAGATCCGCAGGGATGTAACCTGTGGTGATCCCGAACAACAATATCGATACGGTCGCAACGGACACGACTGTGGTCAACATCACGCTCGCAGAAGCACGTTCTACCCAGACATCATACTGCTGAGCAATCACGAACACATTTGTGGCCGTTGGAAGTGATGCAAGCAGGACGGCCGAGTACATCCAGATGGGATCAAAATCACCGGCATAGCTAAGCACCAGATACATCATGACCGGGTGCACGATCAGTTTGATCGGTACGATATAGGCCAGCGCGCTAGGTATGCGATTGAGTGGACGCAACCCAATCGTCACCCCCATGGCAAACAGCGCACAGGGTGCGGCTGCCTGAGCAAGATAATCGATCAGCCGCTCAATCGGCACCGGCGGCACAAACTTCATGAATGCCGCAACAACACCGACGGCTGTCGCGATGATAAACGGATGAAAGGAAATCTTACGGACAACTTCTACGATGAGCTGAAAGGTAGTTTGCTTCTTCTGGCCTGAGATGGCCATCATCGCAGGTGCCATCGCAAAATGCATGATGTTTTCAAAACAGAAGATGATTGCCACTGGAATTGCGGCTTGTTCGCCAAGTGCAAGGATCGCAAGTGCCGGCCCCATGTAACCTATATTGCCATACGCTCCAGCGAGACCTTGAATGGTCGCAACTGCAATCTGTCCCCTGCTCATTAAAAACCCAAGCAGGAAAGTAAATGTGAAAATTCCAAACGTCACGCCAATGTTGGCTGCAAGAAAATCCCAACTCGCTAGCTGCTCAACGGGCGTCTTGGAAAGCAGTTTGAAAAATAGCGCGGGCAAGGCGAAATAGATGATGAACGTGTTAAGCCAACCAAGCGCTTCCATCGGCTGGCGGGTAACCCGTGCACCAATAAAGCCGATCAGGATAAGGCCAAACAACGGAAGAATTAGTCCAAATACATCAAACACTTATTGCCGCTTTCGGAATCATCACATGCAACTGAAAACTAGCTCACCAATGCGGTAGAAGCATATTCTATCGCATCAACTGTCTGCGCCAAGTCTTCGTCAGTCAATGCGAGCGAAGGATAGGTTTTTCCGGGTGATTTGAAAATGCCTTTTTCACGCAGCGCCGCGTTGAACTTCGCATTCTGTTTTGTATCCGCAGCCAGCACATCACGATAATTCCTGACCGGATTGGATGTGAAAACCACATCAAACAATGTTGGGTCTCCTACAATTTGGTGATCAATTCCCACAGCAGTGAGATGCTCCTCGAGAGCTTCCTGAATAGCCTTGCCGTTCGCGCGGATCTTTTCAAATGCTCCGGGTCGACGCAGGATTTCCATGGTCTTCAATCCCGCAACCGCTGCAACCGGATTGCCACTGAGGGTTCCAAGCTGCATCAAAAATCCGTCTTCACCGACTTTCGCTTTGTCGAAATGATCCATGATGTCAGCCCGCCCGGCAATCGCTGCAAGCGCAAATCCACCACCGATAATTTTACCCAGCGTGCAGACGTCCGGCACAACGCCATAAAGTTCCTGCGCACCCCCATAGGCAAAGCGAAAACCCGTAACAATTTCATCGAATACCAGAATGATACCGTGCTTGGTACACTCCTCCCGGATCGCTTCCAGGAAACCCGGTGCTGGTGGAATGATCCGCTGCAAAGGTTCAACAATGATGCAGGCAATCTCTTTGGCATGCTCACTAATCAAAGAGCGAGCAAACTCGATGTCGTTGAAGGGCGCAATCAACATTTCATCGCGCACTGATTGTGGAATTCCAGCTGAATCCGGCACGGCGTTCGGAAAGTTTACAAGCTTTGATGGTGCAAGGCTCATCTGCGCTTCCGCCGACATGCCATGATAGCCACCTTCAAATTTCATGATCTTGTCGCGACCGGTTGCGGCACGCGCAAGCCGCATCGCATACATGTCCGCCTCGCCACCACTTGAGACGTATCGCACCTGCTCGGCACAGGCCATTGCCGAAACAATCTCTTCAGCCAGTTCAACACCACGGGCATTGTTGGCAAAGAAAGTCATACCGGAGCCGAGCTGTTCTTTCACCGCCTCAATCACTTCCGGATGACCATGGCCCAGCAACATCGGACCGGAGCCAATCAAATAGTCGATATATTCGTTGCCATCTTCATCCCATACGCGAGACCCCTCACCATGGCTGATGATGACACCCGGATCAAAATTCCCGAATCCTCCCCCTGGCAATACTTTCCGGGCGCGTTCAATCCAGTCTTGTTGAGTAGTCATCGTGAGACCGTCCTATTCATAAACCACAACCGGATCACCGAGTATCGCCTCATCTGGTGTTACACCAAGCCCCGGCGTGTCATCGATTGTAATAAAGCCGTCCTTCGTGCGCGGTCCGCTGCCGGGCGCTACATCCAAGGTTAGCATATCCTGACATGACCAGCAGGCACGGATAAATTCTGAAGGAATAGATTGGGCAAGGTGCGCTGCTTCCGTATCGGCTAGCACGGAACCACCGGTTGCCATGACAAACATCTGAATACCATGCGCCATTGCCACATCCCGCATACGCCGCGCCTTGGAGAGTCCACCCACCCGATTGAGCTTAATGCCGAACACATCCGCAATGCCCTCCCTGGCGATGCGGCATGCATCCTGCAACGTCACCAGTGTTTCATCCACGCTGATCGGCGAGGTGGTAACCTTCCTGATTTCCGCAATGTCATCGAGGGTTTCACCCGGTTGTTCAAAGGTAACCCCAAGATCGGCAACCGCATTCATTACAATGCTCGCCTCACGCCGCGTCCAGGCCCGATTGACATCGTACAAAATGATTTCATCCGGTCGCCGGTTTTCCTCAATATGGCGAATGCGCTCGATGTCCTTGGCGGTATCACTACCACCCACTTTGGCGGAATGAGCCACGTAACCATATTGGCGATACTGGTTGATGATCCCCATCATGTAATCCGGCGCACCTGACGAGACCGACGTGGCGGCAGGGGTTCCATCTTCGCGCTTCCCCCCGAGCAGATCGGCAATCGGCATGTCGAACGCCTTGCCCATAATGTCCCAGCAGGCCATATCGATCGGTGACTTTGCATAAAGATGCCCGGGCAGGCACAAATCCATCGCCCGCTCCACCAGTTCAACTTTGCGCGGATCAAGGCCAAGAACGGCATTCGCCATCGTCTCAATCCCGGCACGAATGCCCGGACCGTGCGCGGGTACATAGGTGTGACCCCAGGGGGTTCCCTCACCCCAACCGGTAATCCCGGCATCGGTATCGAGTTTGACAAAGGTTGCGTCGAGCACTTCGAACTTCAACCGCCCTCCGGAGAGCCAGTACGGATCCTTGAGTGGCAAGTCTTTGTGATAGACGGAAATACGCGTAATTTTCATGGGACCTCTAGTCCATCGTCACAACAATGTTGCCCATATGCTGCTTGTCGATGAAAGTCTGTTGGGCTTCGTGCAATTTTTCGAGTGGAAACGCCTGCGCTAAAATCGGTTTGATTTCGCCGCTCTCGATGTAGCCAACCAAATCCGGAAAAATATGCAGTGGCAAGACGGTAGCACCGGTGAACGTGAGATCATGAAGATAGAAGGTTCGAAGATCAAACTCGACAATCGGACCAGCAATCGCTCCAGAACATGAATATCGACCACCGCGCTGAAGCACATCGATAAAACTTGGCCATTGATCACCACCCACCACGTCTGCAACGACACTGACCGTTTCAGAACCAATTGCCTGCTTGAGCGCAGCTTTGAGATTGTCCGGCTTGCGGGGCAAAATATGATCAGGACTGATTGCGGCAAGCGCTTCATGCTTGGATTCACTGGCCATTGCGATGGTGGTTGCACCGCGCTGGTTTGCAAGCTGCACAAGCGCGGATCCAACACCTCCCGAAGCACCGGGAATTAGAACCGTATCCGCGCGATTGACTTCGGCCCGATTAAGCAGGTTCTCAGCGGTTGAATAGGCAATCGCAAATGTCGCGAGCTCCGCATTGCTCAAATCACAATTGATTGGATGAACATTGCGCTCGTCTATCTTCATGTAATCCGCAAATCCGCCATCGCACTCCGAACCAAGATAGCCGCACTTGTCCATGTTCAGCGGCTCATCCCAATCGCGAATGACCGTATCAACCATGACCCTCTGGCCAATCAAATCCTCATCAGCCCCTTCTCCCACAGAAACAACAGTACCAGCCACATCACCGCCCTGAATGCGTGGAAAGGCCAGTGGCGCACCGCCCCAGGATGGGTCTTCTTCATCCACTGTGTCGTAAGCACCACCAGTCGTAGCCTCTGTAACCGCCTTGGAATACCAGCCAGATCTCGTGTTCACATCCGTATTGTTCAACCCGGCGGCGTGCACCTTGATGAGCACCTCGCCCGACTCCGGTTTGGGTGTTGGCCAGTCATCATGAAACACCAGCTTGTCCATGTCACCGTGTCCGGTGAGAACAAATGCACGCATGGTTTCCGGTATCGCAGTTTCACTCATCAGCTATCCGTCCTTGGTAAATGGTTTTCAGGATCATAGGCGGCTTCCCCCAACACGCGAGCCCTGCGTGGCATCCCCATGACAACCACCTCAAGCTCTGTGCCTGGTGTTGCAGCTTCCGGCTTTATGTATGCAAAGGCAAGAGTTGTCCCAACACTATGTCCGTAGGCGACCGATGCGGTCGAACCCACGACTTTGCCATTCATCAAAACAGCTTCTCCACCATGGCCATCTTCAACGCCATCCGGATCAATCGAAATATAGGCGCATATCCACGGCAAGGGCTTGTCGAGGCTCGCTTGTGTTTGCGACTTCCCCTCAAACTCACCCTTGTCCATTTTGACAAACCTCATCACGTCAGCTTCCGGCAACGTTACTTCGTTGGTTAGTTCACCTGCTCCCTTGAACATCTTTTCCATCCGCATGACATTCATTGCGAAGGAGCCGTAATCTGCTACGCCAAATGCTTCGCCGGATGCCCACAGCGCATCATATACGCTCAACATATCCTCCCGGGGGCCGTGGATTTCCCAACCCAATTCACCGGCATAGGACATGCGAAATGCCCACATGGGTTTCCCCGCAATTGCAATCTCTTGTGCGCTTAGCCAGCGAAAGTTCGCATTATCCAATGCCGCATCGGTATTTTCCGCCAGGACTGCCCGCGACTTCGGCCCCTGCAGGGCAAGCGCTGACCAATCGTATGACCGGTTGATAATACTCAGCGTCTCGCCATTCATTCGTTGATTGAGATGATCAAGCAGCCGTTGCTCAAAGAATGCCGCACAGACCAGATAGAACAGGTCCTCTGCGAATTTGACGATGGTGAGTTCGATTTCAATCCGTCCACGACGGTTGAGCAAATGCGTAAGAGCAATACCACCAACCTTCGCCGGTAGCTTGTTGGGCACAAGGCGATCCAGAAACTCAGTAGCATCTGCACCGGTGACTTCGACTTTGGTAAATGCAGTAATATCCATGATACCAACGCCACCACGCACCGCGTTAACTTCGACACCAACCATGTCGTGCACTTCATTGCGACGGAAAGAATAGTGATCTTCTTGCGCAACACCGTCACGGGCAAACCAGCGTGGACGCTCGTGACCATAGACTTCCTCGTACACTGCACCCTTTTCCTTCAAGCGTTCATACAGCGGGCTTGGCTTGATCGGGCGTCCTTCAAGCCGGTTGAAATGCGGAAACGGAATTTCATGACGCAGGCAATAATCTTCTTTCGCCTTAATCACCTGCCAGTCCTTCTTGGCATAGTTGCCAAACCGGCGCGGATCATATTCACGCATTGAGATATCAGAAGCGCCATGCACCATCCAGCGCGCCAATTCGCGTGACAATCCCGGGCCCCAGCCAATGCCGATCTGTGTGCCGCAACAACACCAGTAGTTTTTGACACCCGGTGCCGGGCCGATCAGCGGATTGCCATCCGGGGGGTGGGAGATAGCACCGTGCACTTCGCGTTTTATCCCGAGATCAGCGAATATCGGCATCCGGTCCATCGCGTTTTCAAGCCATGGCATGATGCGGTCATAGTCTGCCGCAAACAATTCGTTTTCGGCTTCCCAGGGACACTCATCCAGCCAGACAGCATTCGGATTGGCTTTTTCATAAATCCCAATCAATCCGGATTTCTGTTCCATCCGAATGTATCCGGACACCAGCTTGTCATCACGGATCACCGGCAACTCCGTTTCCAAGTCCTGGAACTCAGGAACCGTATCCGTAACAAAATAGTGGTGTGTCATGGAGGTCATGGGCAGTTGCAGACCGCTCCACTCCCCCATCTGGCGTGCGTAGGTGCCACCCGCATTGACCACGTGCTCACAAGTGATGTCACCCGATTCAGTCGAGACTTTCCACTCACCAGTTGGCAATTGCTTGATGTCTGTTGCACGGCAACGGCGAATGATATTCACCCCGAGATTTCGCGCACCAATTGCCATCGCCTGCGTCACACCAGACGGATCCACATGACCATCATCAGGCGTGTGAAGCGCCCCCTGTACCCCATCAAGATCGTAAAACGGATGCAGTTTGCGAATGCGATCCGGCCCAACCAGTTCAATATTAAAACCAAGGGATTGGGCAACACTCATGGTGTGGCGCAACCAATCCATTTCATCATCCGTGTAGGCCAGGCGAAATGAACCGCACCCATGCCAGGTCACCGATTGCCCGGTTTCCTTTTCAAGCGCACCCGAGTAGAGCCCGATATTATAGTCAACACACTTGCCAAGCCCGAATGATGAAGTTGAATGGGTAATCTGTCCTGCCGCATGCCAGGTCGAGCCGGATGTTAGCTCCGCCTTTTCCAGCAACACCACATCGCTCCAGCCTTCATGCGCCAGATGATAGGCAAGCCCGCACCCCATCACCCCACCGCCGACGATGACTACTCTAGCTTGGTCAGGTGGGGAAGTGCCCATCTTTGTAAAACCCGTTTCAAATTGATACCCGCCGGAAAACTATCCCTGACAGGTACATTTTTGCCAGCGAAATTTGCGACAATGCAATATCCTGAAGGTCGCAATCGGGATGGACGGAATACCCATTTGATAATTACACTGGATTGAAGGCAAAGGCCGAACAAATGAATGAAATGAACAACCCCCTGCGCTCCCTCGAAGCTCGCTATTACACGGAGCCGGAAATTTTTCGTGTTGAACAACAGGGATTGTTTGCGAAGTCATGGCAGTTCGCCGGACACGCATCAAAGGTGAAAAATCCCGGTGACTACTTCGCGTTTGAAATTGCCGGGGAAAGCCTGTTCTGCATTCGCGACCAGGATGGTGAAATACGCGCCTATTACAATGTCTGCCAACACCGCGCCCACGAACTCGTCAAAGATGCAGGTAATGCCAAACTGATTGTCTGTCCGTATCACGCGTGGACTTACGAATTGACCGGTGAGTTGCGTTCAGGTCCCAATGTGAATTCAGTTCCAGGTTTTGACCGCACTAAAATCTGCCTTACATCGGTCCGCATCGAAAACTTCAACGGGTTCCTGTTTGTCAATCTGGATCAAAATGCAAAGCCGATGGATGAATGGTTTCCCGATGCTCGCGCACAACTCGCAGATTTTGTGCCCGATATCGAACAGCTGAAACCCGTTGAATGGGTGGAAATTTCTGAGAACTGCAACTGGAAGGTATCCGTCGAAAACTACTCCGAATGCTATCATTGTTCACTCAACCATCCGACCTTTGCGACCGGTGTGGTGAAACCAGAAACCTATGACATACAACCGCATGGTCATTGCCTGAGGCACACCACCGAGTGTCAAAACCTCGATAATATGACCTACCCGATTGATTTGGCATCAAATGCCCATGCCGGTGAGTATTCATCCTGGTTCCTGTGGCCAATGTTTTCGTTTCAGGTCTACCCCGGCAATGTACTGAACACCTATCACTGGCGCGCTGTGGATGCAGATCATGTCGTCGTCTGGCGCGGTTGGTACTCGGTTGACGGCAAACCTTCCAAAATTGTCCATGATCTTGCGGTTCAGGATCGTGGAACTACGGTTGAGGAAGACATTCATCTGGTGGAGTCGGTACAACGCGGTCTGAAAAGCCGTGGTTACAATCCAGGTCCACTGGTTCTGGACCCGAAGTGCGGCGTAAATTCCGAGCACTCGATAAAAGCACTGCAACAATGGATGCGCGAGGCGGTTGATGGTTGAGATGACAGGCCGTTGTTTTTGCGGAGCGGTGAATTGGCGCGCATCCGGTGAAATCCTTTGGGCAGCCCTTTGCCATTGCGAAGACTGTCGACGCGCTGCCTCGTCCGATTACGTTAGCTGGCTCGGGGTGGAAAGGGACAAGACCGAGTGGCAGGGGCCCCGAAAGTGCTACTCCTCTTCACCGGGAGTAACCCGCAGCTACTGCAAGGATTGCGGCTCGCCCTTGTCCTTTGAAACGGAAGTCTTTCCGAACGAAACCCACCTATACGCTGCAACACTGGACCAGCCGGAACTCTACAATCCCACCGCACATATATTCTGGTCCGAGCACTTGCCCTGGGTGCAAATTGGCGACGGATTACCCAAACACGAAAAAGGGCTGCAGGCGGCTGCAAAAGCCGGAAAGGTAATACTTTGAAATGTTGATGCCCGAAGAATGGAAGCCTGAGCATAAACTGTTTCCACATCAGGTAGGTTTTACCTGCCCACCGTTTGATTATGATGCGGCTCCATCCGATTTTCTTCGCATGTGTCCGGACAGCGTCGGCGTCCACGGCTGGATGTTACACGCGCCGGATTACGTGCACGGGCTCGATCAACGAAAACAGAACTTTGGAATGCTGGATGATTTCGTACATTGCATGGCCCGGAACGGGGTGGATGTGGCCGGGCAAGTCGGATCAAATTGGGTCCATGCCTGTGGTCTCGGCGTTGAAGGCGTGCGGCAGCATTGTGAAGACTTGTCGGAAAAACACGGCGTTCCGTTTCATATGGCCGGTTACGCAATGGTCGAGGCGCTTCGGGCCATGAATGTGGAAAAGGTAGCGCTGAATGCAGCCTATCACTGGCCCGAATGGTGGCAAGGCACAGTCGGCTTTCTAAAAGAAGCGGGTTTCGATGTGGTCTGGGCTGGAAACTTTCATGACCAGGGATGGTTTAAGGACCAGGAAGAAGTGAATTCCTGGCGCTGGGTATTCGAGGGCGACCTTGCATGGAAATCCTTCGAGTATGTGGCTGAGCAGGCTCCGGAAGCTGATGCAATCCTGATCAACGGCATGTGCAATTTTCGAACCGGCCCAAACGGAATTCCCCAGCGTCCGGTTCACCTCACTCCCGCACTGGAAGAGCAACTGGGCAAACCCGTTATTGGCCATGATACCGCACTCTACTGGCGCATCTTCAAGTCGCTTGGAATTGCACCTACCGAGAAAAGAGGCAAATTGCTGGAGAGCCTTTCGAATGCATAAGATTGTTGCCCTTTGGGTAGTCCCCCGCTCCACTTCAACCGCGTTTGAATGGATGATGCGTCAGCGCGGTGATATGGACTGCCTGCATGAACCCTTTGGCGAGGCCTGGTACCAGGGTGAGGAACCATTGTGGCACCGCTTCGAGCCGGGTGCGGTAACTACTCCCGGCCTGACGCTGGAAAGCGTTTGGGAGGATGTTCAAAACCGCGCCAAGAAAGGCCCGGTGTTTTTGAAAGACTTCCCTCACTACATCAATCACATGTGGGATCGGGAATTCCTGTCCAATTTCACCCATGCATTCCTGATCAGGGATCCCGCAAAAACCATCACCTCAATGCACAACAAGTGGCCGGATTTTCATGAAGGCGAAGTTGGCTTTCCAGAGCAGCGTGCGCTGTTCGATTTGCTACACGCATTCGATGGTTCTCCACCTCCCGTTGTCGACAGTGACGACTTGCTGGAAGAACCGGAAAAAGTTACCGAGGCATTCTGCAATGCGGTTGGCATTCCCTACATCGAGGAAGCACTCACCTGGGAGCCGGGGGGCAATCCTGCCGCCCACAGCTGGTGGGATGGCGGGTCGTTTCACTCCAACCTTGCAAAATCGACGGGTCTAAAACAGCAGGAGCGAAAATATGTTGAAATCGCCGATTGCGCGCACCGCGTACAGCAGGTTTATCGACGCATGAAACCGCACTACGACCATCTGTACAAACATCGGCTACAAGCATGAGCCGTACTGCGAAAAGCATCGCAGAGGTCGTTACCAGCGGCTTGTGTATTGGCTGCGGCCTGTGCGAAGCCGTGACCAAGGGCCGGGTCAAAATGGAAATGACCAGCTATGGCGGTTTGCGTCCAGCGCCTGCTGACATCTTCACACCAGAAGAAGAAACCCAGCTACTAGCCGCCTGCCCCGGCGTGATTGCAAAACCGCGAGCTGAGCCCGATATGGAAACTGACGATGTCTGGGGCGCGCATTCAACAATGCGCTATGCCTGGGCCGGTGATCCAGACTTACGGTTTCGCGCTGCAACGGGCGGAGTGTTAAGTGCGCTCGGTGCGCATTTGCTCAGTAGTAAAAAAGTAAATTTCGTACTGCACGTAATGGCAGACGCTGATCGACCAATGCGCTCGCACTGGGTGATCAGCGACACACCTGAACAAGCCTCCATCCGCGCCGGATCACGATATGGGCCAGTTGCTCCTCTGGCCGGTTTTATTGAAGCACTGGATCGCGGCGAACCTTTTGCCATTATTGCCAAACCCTGTGACATCGGCGCAGTGCATGCGTTTGCTCAAACTGATGCAAGGGTGGATGAACTGTGCATCATGCGAATGGTGATGGTTTGCGGCGGTCAATCCCGACTGGGAAAATCCCAGGGACTTCTGAAAGAATTAGGCCTAGCCGAAGAAGAGCTTAGCCTGTTCCGCTACCGTGGCTACGGCAATCCAGGCCTCACCACGGTTGAAACAAAAGACGGCCGCAGTTTTACAAAAACCTATCAGGAACAGTGGGAAGACGAAGGTACATGGGAACTGGAAACCCGTTGCAAACTCTGCCCGGATGCGCTGGGCGAAGCAGCCGATATTGCCGCCGCCGATGTCTGGCCCGGCGGAGGGCCAACCGGCGAAGATGAAGGGTTTAACGGCATCATCGTTCGATCCAGTGCGGGCGAGAACTTGGTAAAATCCGCAGTCGAAGCTGGTGATCTTGTGCTTGGAGAGCCAATCACACCACGCCAGTTTGATGATTTACAGCCCCATCAGGTTCGCAAGAAAGAAGCTCTCTCTGCCCGGTTTGAAGGGATGACTGAAGCAGGCCTTCCAATCATCGACACGCCGGGCTTGCGACTTGATCAACTTGGCAGCAGACTGGATGACGATGCCCGTACCAATCAGATTGAGGGCACCAAACGGCGGATCAAAGAAGGTAGGGTTTCCGAACCCCTTCCTGAAACGAAAGGTTGAACAATGACCAAGGTAATTAAAACAGACAAAGCACCCCCACCCTTTTCCGCTTACAGTCAGGCGGTAGAGGTTCCGGCCAATGCCCGATTGCTGTTCGTATCCGGCCAGGTCGGTGTCACGCCCCAGGGTGAGTTGCCGGATGATCTTGAGACTCAACACGAGCTATGTTGGACAAATACCTTCGCCGTTCTCGAAGCTGCAGGGATGGACAAGACGAACATTGTTGAAGTCTGGACAATCGTGACAGACCACAGCCAGGTCGCAATGAGCCGGGAAATCCGAACCCGATTGCTGGGACATGACAAACTCGCCTCAACCACACTTGTTTGTGGCCTTGCCAATCCGGACTGGAAAGTCGAAGTCGCCGTCAGGGCCGCAAAGGTCGACTAAACACAATCAAAGCTGTTCTTTTTCATAAGAATCGCTAAAAAGAACAAATGCCGAACCCACTAAATCCTGTTCCGCAAGATAACGATGATTTGCGTGCGCAACCTGCTCAAGGCGGGATAGCTGCGCGTGCGCTTGCGGCCAAGTCTGGCGGCAACCAACCGGACTATTTCGAGGGCCTGAACCCGGAACAAATTGAGGCGGTAGAAACGCTTGATGGTCCGGTACTCGTGTTGGCCGGTGCAGGCACCGGCAAGACCCGGGTTCTCACCACCCGCATCGCACATATTCTGGCAACAGGAAATGCCTGGCCCTCCCAAATTCTGGCCGTCACCTTCACCAACAAGGCAGCGCGCGAAATGAAAAACCGCATTGCGCGTTATGTCGGCGACACGGTGGAGGGCATGCCCTGGCTTGGAACCTTCCATTCGATCGGCGTAAAAATGCTGCGCCGCAATGCCGAACTGGTTGGCCTGAAGCCCGATTTCACCATCCTCGATACCGACGACCAGATACGTCTGCTGAAACAGTTGATCCGTGCCGATGGGATTGACGACAAGCGCTGGCCCGCACGCCAGCTCGCCGGACACATTGATAGCTGGAAGAACAAGGGACTGGCGCCGGACCAGATATCTGAGGGTGAGGCGCGAGCCTTTGGCGATGGCAAGGGTCGCGACCTTTACCAACAATATCAGGAGCGGCTGAAAATCCTCAACGCCTGTGATTTCGGCGATTTGCTGACGGAAACCATAAGGCTGTTTCGTGAAAACCCGGAAGTGCTGAAGGATTACCAGCAGCGGTTTCGATACATTCTGGTCGACGAGTATCAGGACACCAACACCGCGCAATATATGTGGTTGCGGCTGCTGGCGCAAAACTCTCCGCTCACGCGAGATACGGAGGAACCAACGCCCGAAGGGCAGGAGCGAAAAGCGACCGGCGTGGAAACGCCGCCCCCACGGAGCGGTAGCGAAGCTACTCGCGTGAGTTCAAACAAACAAAGCCCTAATCTGTGTTGTGTGGGCGATGATGACCAGTCGATCTATGGCTGGCGCGGCGCCGAGGTAGACAACATCCTGCGGTTTGAGAAGGATTTTCCCGGCGCGAAGGTGATCCGGCTGGAACGCAATTACCGCTCCACCGCTCACATTCTGGGTGCCGCATCGCATTTGATCACGCATAATGAGGGAAGGCTCGGTAAAACGCTGTTTACCGATGCGGCCGATCCGGATGATGCGAAAGTCTCGGTCACGGCAGGTTGGGATTCGGAAGAGGAAGCCCGCTCAATTGGCGAGGAGATCGAATCTCTGCAGCGCAAGGACCACGCCCTCAACGAAATGGCAATTCTGGTTCGAGCCTCCTTTCAGATGCGCGAGTTCGAGGACCGGTTTGTGCAACTCGGACTTAACTATCGCGTCATCGGTGGACCGAGATTCTACGAGCGCATGGAAATCCGGGATGCGATGGCGTATTTCCGCGTCGTCTGTCAGCCGGCAGATGATCTGGCGTTTGAGCGCATCATCAACACGCCCAAGCGCGGCATTGGTGAAACCACCCTGCGTGTTATCCACGACAGTGCCCGCGCTCGCCAAATTCCTCTATTGCAGGCAGCGCGCGAACTCACTGACACCGAAGAACTGAAGCCCAAGGTTCGCTCAACGCTTAAACAGCAATTGGATAATTTTTCCCGCTGGTCCGGTGAGCTGGAGGCCCTGCCCCACAACGAACTTGCCGAGATGATTCTGGAAGAATCCGGTTATACGGAAATGTGGCAGAACAACCGCGCCGCCGATGCGCCGGGCCGGCTGGAAAATCTGAAAGAACTTATCCGCTCGATGGAAGAATTTGAATCGATGCGCGGGTTCCTCGAGCATGTGTCTCTGGTGATGGATGTGGACCTGAACGAGGACCTTGATGCCGTGTCACTGATGACGCTGCACTCGGCCAAGGGGCTGGAATTCGATACGGTATTCTTGCCCGGCTGGGAGGAAGGCCTGTTTCCCCATCAACGCTCACTGGATGAGTCAGGCCGCGTCGGGCTGGAGGAAGAACGCAGGCTCGCCTATGTCGGCATTACCCGTGCACGCACGCGCTGTTACATCTGGTTTGTTTCCAACCGCCGCATACACGGGTTATGGCAATCAACCATTCCTTCACGCTTTGTCGATGAACTGCCTGAAGCCCATGTGGAAGTAAACGAAGGTTCATCCTCCTATGGCGGCTATGGCGCGGCAGGCGCTGGAGGCAAATATGGCGCAAGCAGGTTTGATACATCCGACCCGTTTGACAACGCCTACTCAACGCCGGGCTGGCAACGTGCCAAAAACCGGGGTGATGCATCAGGCGATACGGCCCGCAACTGGGGCACACGATCTGGACCCAGAACAAGAGGCGGCGCGACGATTGAAGGCGAACTCGTCGCCTCGTCCATCAATCAGGCGGCCTCAAACTTCGGCATCGGCGACCGGGTATTTCATCTGAAGTTCGGCAATGGCAACATCGTTTCCATCGACGGCAACAAACTCACCATCGACTTTGACAAGGCCGGCCAAAAACGGGTGTTGGACTCATTCGTCGAGGCGGTTTGAGAGATGTCCGCTTTCAGGGGTAGAGCGGACATCACATTAAGATCACTCTATATCCTCTAATGACCCAAAGCGGACATTCAACGAATAACAAAATACCCGCCAAGCAAGCCTGGCGGGTTAGTAAATGTTCTAATTCAGGCGCTGGTTCGTGGCGCCACTGGAGTCTCGGTATTAGAAATCGCGGCGAACCGTAACTTCCCAGTTGTCGTAGTCGAAGCTTGCGCCGGCTACCTGAGCTCCAGTACCGTTTACCAGATAGGAAGCCGAACGCTCGGATTCACCCTGGGTGTAAGAAGCCTTGACGTGGAAGCCAGGGGCCGCGGCAGGGTACCAGTTAAGGCCAACAGACCACTGCTCTGTGTCGCCTTCGGTCATACCGCCACCGAAGACAGGAACGCCAGCAATCACACAGCCAGCACCGGCAACAGACACCGCTCCTGCAGGACGATTGAAACCAGCGCCGGTAGAGCCAGCACAAGCTCTACCGCCTTCAATGTGGTAGTAGTTGGCCCAGAACTGAACTTCATCCGTCAGGTCCATGCCGTAGGCAACACCCCAAACACTTTCAGCGTTTTCTGTCAGCAGATTGGAGTGCACATAGGCGGTGTTGTAGTCGCCATCAGTCATGTACATGCCCCAAAGGCTAGCACCAGGTGCCATGCTGGAGAGATCGATGTTTGCACTGACTTTGTATGCCCAGCCACCGATATCGGTAACAGTATTATTGGCGCCTAAAGCTACGACTTCAGGTGCAAGGGAATCGTGTACTGCAGTACCGGCAATGCCCCATCCATCACCGGAGTAATTAAAACCGGCATAGAAGTTGGCACGACCATCGGTACCACCAGCATTGGTAGCGTTACCGAATGCGTCACGACCATAGTCGATGCGTGGATCGTCAGCACCAACTGTGATTGCAAGACCGTCTGCTGCCCAAGTGTAGTCAGCAAGGGTAGCATCATCAAAGCCGTAGAAGCCGTCTGGGTAAATAATACCCGAAGCAACTGATGCTACTGATTCAGCGTTAACCCAGCCATAACCGTGGTTGGTTGTCCAGTAGTTGTCGGAGAAACCGAAACGGAAACCGGCGATTGAGATCAATGCACGGTCCATGTCGACGTCAACGTCAACGTTAGACTGACCAGCTTCAAGACGATACTGGGCGCGCAATGTGCCCCAATCAGTCTCGTTGCGTGTGTCGATGTTCAAACGAGCCCGCTGTCCCCAAAGCGTAAAGTTTGCATCAGCACGTGTGGCAGCAAAACCAGTAGCGGCTACAGCACCACCAAGAACACCGCCGATTACAGCGCCACCTGGTAGAGTTGGATCGTTGGCTTCAAGGTGAGTTTTTTCGTAAGAAGAACGCACGAAGCCGTTAAAGCTGATGCATGTTTCTGTTCCCGGGATATAAAAGAACCCGGAACCGTATGCATCACAGATGCGGACGTATTCTACTGGCTCCGGCTCAACGACGATAGCGTCGGC